>CAVYSN010000014.1:0-502863 GCA_963771165.1 uncultured bacterium
TTCGCGATTATCACTCTTGCAATGGCAGGTGGCCTTTCTTGTAAGGAAGAGATCCCGGTCATCATTCTCATATTCGCTTCATTTTTCCTTTATTCCCTGTGGCGTAAAAGAATCAGATTACCCGCAGGTTGGAGATATGACCTGCTTATTGGAAGTTTCATTGTCATTGGGATCTTGTGTGTCGTTTATTCGGCGTTCGGGGCTCATATTGAGACGCTTATCGGCCAGAATTTACAATTGAATACAACCGGGTGGTACAGGGCTGTTGAGCACTGGACAGCCATGCATAACCAGCAACGGCTGGGAGGACCCTGGTTCTTTTACATCCCTCTCTACCTTCTCTATGAATTGCCAATCCTTATCTTGGCAATAATCGGGACAATCCAGTTCGTGGGTAACGATATTCATCCGTCGTTATTTGTCAAACAGATACGGGACGGATACAATATCGTGGTTCAGGTATCCCCATTTCCGAACTTGCTGCTGTAGCACGCAGCGATTGAAAATACAGAAACGTGAGTATTCCAAATCTGATGTGTTTTTCGGGTTTTGTGTATACTGGATGATCCTGATAATGGCATTCTATGCCGTTGTCGGGGAAAAAGTACCGTGGTTAATCATCCCCAGCTGCTCCCAATGTGCTTTGTCGCAGTATACCAGCTGAACTGGCAAAAGATGGTTTTTGCCATTCCCGGGTGTATATTCCTCATGCTCATAACCTGGCATGTTGCCTTTATTCCTGCAGATATCAATGAACCGATCGTCCAGGTACAGAATTCCGAGGATATGCGTGACGTAATGCGACTCATCGATGCATCTGATACATGTTGTCATTGCATCAAAGAATTACTGGCCTCTCCCTTGGTACTACCGTGGAGACCGGTGGAATAAAATAAAATTTTATGGCGATATCACTGATGAACAAACACTCACTCTGGATAATCCGGGTGTCATTATTCTCCATGATGCTGCGAGTTACCCATCTATCGAGGGTTACGACAAAAAAACCTATAAACTTGGGTACTGGTTCTCATTCTACGACAATGGAATCGGTTAGTCGATTACTATTTCCATAGCGATGGCAAAATGGGCAGCATCAACATCGATGTTTTTACAAAAAAACTGTATTCATGAACAATTTTGTTTTAATGATTTCCCATTTTCAATGCCTGACTGAACAATAATTACCATCGTCTTTCATATTCAGTTACCTACTTCTGCTGATCGGATATGGAGGATGCTATTTGAAACATAATTAAATGAGTGGCAGTTGACTTCCCTGATATAAGCAAAAGTACAAAGTAATAATTGACATAATAACCACATGATTCGCTCCTGACAATCCAGAAAAGATGGACTTACCATGGATTGTCACGTCATACTGTGAAAGAAGATACGATTGCAATCAAAACTTTTCTATCACTTTCATGATGGAAATATGATCATGTGTTGAAACGCTAAAAAAAAAAGATCGCAATAAAAAAAATTAACTATCCTAATTCGTCCCATTGTGATCGTTTATGGTATATAATTACCCCTACCACAATCAGGGCTGCCGCAACAATCCCAAAGATAATAAGAACGACCCCATCGATTTTCAGGGATGGGAAAACTGCAACCGGATAATCACTGTTTTTGTCGTGCGAGCTTCAGTATAGGATTCATTCCCTTTTGAAAAAGCATCTTGCGCTTTTACACGGGCTTGAGCAAAATTTCCAGATGAGATGGCATCATTTGCACTTGAGATATAACTCACTGCCACTTCCCGTTTGGTAATGATGGCCGGAAGTTGCTGATCATTTGCTGTCCTGGAATTGCCTTTGAACCACGAAATGATTGCGTCTACGATACTGATGGGGACTTGAGCATTGGATACTTCATTTTCCGCCCATGACTTGTCCAAGGCTATTTCCCCCCGGCGGCGATACTGTGCTGCGCCTGCATTGAGGTCACTTAGTGCAGCAGAATACTGATTTGAGGGGCGAGACGGGCAGAATCAATTTTCTGCTTTGCCTCGTTGATTTTTGCCTCAGCCGCAGCGGTATCAATACCAATGACCGCCTTTTCATCGATGTGGGTCCTATATACCTGGAGTTCAGCAGCTTGGATGAAATTGTCGATGTAACTTCTCCGGTATTTATTACCGTTGTTATACGTTCGACCTAGTCCACACGGTGATGGGTTTGCCATTTCCATCATACTGTGTAATCCTGACCAAGGTTTTATTTGAAGTCTGGTTTACTGTTGGAGCAACTCCTTCGAGAGCAACCCGAATCGCTACCATATCGGATTTTTTGTAGCCAAGCTCAAAGCCGGTGATCTACCAAGGTACGTCCACCCTCTACCGGGCGGACATTTTCAATATCATTTACTATGATCCAATAAGTCCATTTCGGTTTATCAAGGTCGGTGAATATCTGAATCTCATTATCAGCAGAAAAATCACCAGGAGTTTCAGCCTTGAATGAAATGGTTACCGGGGTTCCAGGTGTCAATGACCCTGAAGGATCAATCTGTATTGATCCTACGGAAAGTTTGCGTCACACGGGATAAATGCAGACTAATATAAACAATATCGGAATTGTCCATTTTAATAATCCTTTCATGGAAAACCTCACTCAAATAAAGGATCTATACCTTCTTCAAACATCATCGATTTTTTCTCCTTTGATTTAATAACATCTTCTTTTGTTTCTTTTGCAATATCAAGAGACTCTTAATTCTCGGGGCATTTCCAACGGTCGCCAGCATAACCACGGCTGCAACATACTCACTATCAACCGGGTAATCTCCCCCCCGCACTTCTACACCAGCGATGTTTTCTTCAACCCAGCTCTTCGCTTTCTCAACACCTTTGCGATCCATTTCATCAGGAGGACCAGCAAGGAGTATAATGCCCGCTCGCCTGTCGAATAATCACAGGGAAGGGTGAGTCGTCCGAGCATAGCCCTGCGCACAAGAGAGACAACTTTTGCGGTTTTATCTTCACCAAGCAGGACCTCTTCATTGGCTTCCCTTTTTTTCCTAACTTGTCCTTCAGATTTCTGATGATTCCCCGTTTCTTCTTTGTCTGCTTGCTCATCACCTCACTAATGGCATATCCTACTGAAGTAATCCCTCCTCCACGGAGTGTGTTGATAATTTCACTTGAGTCGACGACCATCTCACCGACACCCATTCTGCTTTCTTTCGCCGCCGGAAAAGTCCACCAAACCTTCGCACTACTTCATTATTCAAGCGCTGGAATGCACTTTTTACACTTTCACCTTCATTTTTCCATGCACTATTGTCAAAAATAAATGTATTATCCGCCTCATTGACAAGGGTAGTGAGGCTGCGGGCTGCATTATAGGAATACAAACGCCCTTCTTCAGGCACCGGGATAATTCCCAGTGCGTAGACTGGTTCGCGGTAGATGCGTTTTAAATGGCGTGCCGGTCCAGGCAAGCCCACGGATCCTGTTCCCCCACCGAGTCCCGGGCAACGATAACAAAAGCATCTACATCATGGGTTACCCCGAGTATCAATGGCGCTGATAATGCTGTCAATTTCATCCGCAGTGACTCGAGCACCGGTTACATTATCTGTACCAACACCATGACCTTTGAGCATAGTCTGACCGATAAGAATCCGGTCCTTCATTTCGATATTTTTTAAACCCATCAGGTCGGTTCGCGCTGTGTTGACGGCAATCCCCCTGAAACTGTTAGTTCCGAGTTTTTTATCCTGCTCGATAAACATATCGACAATTTTACCGCCCGCTTTTGGCCAAAACCTATGAAAAACACGCGCATTTAACTGACACCATCCCGATGGGCTGACAGATAATTAGTTTCATTTAATTCTTTTAAGTCCTTTTGCTGTATTATTTGTTGAATTCAGCAACACAAAAACTTTCTTATGATTTCTTCGAGGGAATAATAATAATTTACATAAATAATACGGAGAGTTTTTCATTTCGCCCTGAAAAATACTATAGAATACGAATCATGAAGATCGGGATAATCGGTGGGGGATTAACAGGACTGGTTGCGGCCAGCAGACTTAGTAAGGAACACGAGGTCCATATTTTTGAAAAACTGCCTTATCTTGGGGGTTGCCTCTCATCTTATAATATCAACAATTACTGGATAGAAAGATACTATCATCATTTTTTTTCAGGAGACGTCAATCTTTTTAGACTAATAGATTCACAGCCACATGATAATCGGTCTCTCCAACCTTGAAAGCTGGATTACGCAAATAACACCAGAGAATCGTCACCAAACCCAATTCGTGAGCTTGTGCAAACGCTTGGCTGATCTCTTGAATTTGACGGTCCGATTCCGCTGAACCAAAGTAAATGGTTGCTCCGATCGCTGCAGCGCCCAGTTAGGCTTGTTCCACATCGGCGAAAAGAATCTGATCGTACTTGTTTGGATAGCTCAAGAATTCGTTGTGATTGATCTTTAGGATAAAGGGAATCCGATGAGCGTATTTGTGAGAAACAGCACCCAGAACCCCGAGCGTAGATGCGACTGCATTGCCAGACCCTCGATCGCCAGCTCCACGATTTTTTGCGGATCAAAATAGATTGGATTCGGAGCGAAGGAAGCGCCGGCGGAATGCTCGATTCCTTGATCGACGGGCAGGATCGATACATATCCCGTTCCGTTCAATCGTCCATGTTCGATGAGTGATTGAAAATTTCGTAGAGTTTGCGGATTGCGGTCGGTATCCCGCATCACGCGATCCACAAAGTCCGGACCAGGTAAGTGAAGTTGATCCCGTTTAATTCCTTTGGATTCATGACGGAGCAGTCAATCCAGATCGGCTCCCAACAATTCTTCGATCATTCCTAACGCCATAACAAACCTCCTGCAATACAATCATTATATATCCACCACGGAGTCACGGAGCACACGGAGAAGGAAAAACTTAATTTTAACTCCGTGGTCTCCGTGCGACTTCTTGGTATATCAGTTTTGGAAACGAACGTATTCGAAGTCGAACGGTTTTGCATTGACTCCCTTATCGGGAGGAGCAATCCAGTTTGCAATTTTCCCAAGCTCGTAAACACGATGCATGAGGCTCTGAATGTATTCGCGGTCCCGCTTATCGGGAAGCCAATCGTGTTTGTACCGTTCCCACTGTTCCACGCTGATCGGGTCCCCTTCTGGTGTGAAGTGCATCCCGGCGTAAATGCCGATGTGCCGGTTGAACCGGCGGTTTGGAAGTTTGAAACGAAACGGTAAACCTGCCGGTTCGATGACTTTGTTCCATCGATCACAACCACGCTGACAATCATCGATGTAAGAGTCACGCAAAACTTCATTCATCGCGTTGCGCATCGGAATGTCCTGTTCCTTTAGTTTTCCCTGTTCCGGAACAGCCATTCGGTAAAACAAATCCTTCACCTGATGATCGGTATAACTGTCTTCCTTGTGACGTCCCTTCAAGCTTGCCCCAAAGTAATTTGCGGCGTTAGAAGAAATTTCACCGCCGAAAAGATCTGCGCTCAAGCTGTACCAGAGATTGATATATTTTTGAATCGTCACCAGATCGATTCCGCCCAAATTGCGCACGTCCTCATTGGGATCTTCTTTCATAAGCTGAACGGTTCTTTGAACCACCCGCATGACTCCCGATTCACCGACAAACATATGATGGGCTTCTTCGGTCAACATGAATTTTGTTGTGCGCGCAAGCGGATCGAATCCGCTTTCGCTGAGTGCAACAAGCTGATACTTACCGTCCCGATCTGTGAACATTGTGAACATGAAAAGTCGAGCCAGTTTTCCACAGGTTGATTGAATGCGCCAAGAATTCTTGGTTTATCCGGATTACCACTGCGCCGTGCCAAAAGTTCTTCAGCTTCTTCTCTTCCATCTCTGCCAAAGAATCTGTGAAGCAAGTAAACCATTGCCCAGAGGTGGCGTCCTTCCTCCACATTCACCTGAAACAAATTTCGCAGATCGTAGAGACTTGGCGCTGTGTGGCCGAGCAAACGCTGCTGCTCCACACTGGCCGGCTCTGTATCTCCTTGAGTGACGATGATGCGCCGAAGCCAGTTGCGAAATTCACCCGGCACTTCGGGCCAAACGGATTGGCCTTCAAAATCGCCAAACCCAATCTTCGTATCCTGAACGGGAGAGGCGCGAGGAAAATCCCCCATCTGTAATCTGGCATCTTCACATAGTCAAAGTGTGCCCAACCGCTTGGTTCCACTGAGATAGCTGTGCGCAAATAAATAGAGTCTTTTTGAAAACTATCGGGACCCATCTCAAGCCACCACTTCAAATAATCGGGCTGCCATGTCTCCAGGGCCCGCTGCAAACGACGGTCTTCACCGAGATTTACGTTGTTCGGAATTTTTTCAAACTGATTCACTGTGGACATGTTTCACCTACCTTGTAGTGGCGCGATTCATCGCGCCCGCGAGTGCGGCCTACGTCCTTTTCCAATCAAACACGGGACGTTGAGGACTGCCGTAAAGCTTCAATGCCCCTTGCTCTCCGACCGCGTTCGGACGTATGAAAATCCAATTTTGCCACGCGGACAATCTTCCAAAAATTTTTGTCTCCATTGTCTCAGGTCCTGCAAATCGCAAGTTGGCTTCCATTGCGGTCAGAGCATCCGGAGACAAACTGGACCGCTCTTCAACTGCGACACGCACATCATCTTCATAATCCAGATCATCAATTGCAAATGTGACGAGTCCGGCTTTTTCTGCTTCGCGTGGCCCCAGCGATTGCTGCATCGAAAGGACTGTTTCAACTGCATCCGGTTCCGATAGAAAACGGGTCTGAATGCGCGTTAAACCGTTACTCATGGGAAAGAAATTGCGGTTCAGCGCAGTGAGCGAAATGGTCACTTCGGCATCCGAACTATCGAGCATGTAAGACCGGTCGGCGGCGAGTGCCAGCTCAAGAAGAGAACCCACAAAACAGGAACCGGGTTCGATCAGGGCAAACAATGTGCGTGAAGTCAGATCGAGACGCTTCAAAGTCCGTTTCATCAACAGAAGAATCTCCTTCACAAACCAGTCCGCGCCCTCTTTTACTAGAATTGCGTCAACTTTCCGTACCGCCTCCGGATCCCCTTCGGTTTTGATCAGCAACACACCGATTTCCGGTTCATTGAAGCGAAGATGCAGCAGAGCATGATCGATTTCGCGAAACGTCAGCAATGGATAAAAATCGGATCCGGCTTCGCGGATGGCCGAAGCATTGTCAGGCTGATCGGTCGATGGGCCTTTGATTAATAAAGTCCCGGTTCGCGCGGTCCGGTCCAGACGAAGTTTCACATTGTGATACGTGATTTCATCATTTGAAATGAGCGGATTGATCGGTTTCAGGCGGATTCCTCTACCCTTTTGAGCCGTTTCCTTCTTGGCCCATTCTCTGGCCCTTTCCAGCACGGTTTCTTCAAAACGGCTGCGTGGCGCCAGCGAATCCACCAGCCCCCAATCGACAGCGCGCTGCCCTTTGATTCCTTCAGCGAGTGTGCAAAACACATCGGCCCGATCCCTGCGCACCTTTCGTTTATCCACGACCCGTGTCAATCCTCCCCGTACCGGGCAATACACCAAGCAGTGGAGTTTCGGGCAAACTCACGGCGCTGTTGCCATCATCTACCAGAATAATCTCATCGCATGCGAGTGCCAGCTCGTATCCGCCTCCTGCTGTGGTTCCGTTGCAAGCCGCAATATAATGCTGTCCGCTGGAACTGCATGCATCTTCCATCGCGAGCCGGGTCTCGTTTGTATATTTACAGAAATTCACTTTGAAACCGTGACTGCTGCTTCCCAGCATGAAAATGTTTGCACCGGCACAGAAGATATTCCCTTTGGCGCTACGCAGAACGACGGCTTTTACTTCCGGATGCTCAAATCGCAAGCGCTGGACTGCGTCCGCCAGTTCAATGTCGACCCCTAAATCGTAGGAATTCAGTTTGAGCTTGTATTGTGGAACCAGCGGCGCATCCTCTTGTACATCCATGGTCAAGAATGCGATGTCGCCATCCGTCTGAAGCTTCCAGTGACGATACTTTTCAGGAGAGGTCTCAAATGAAATCATTCAAACTCCGTTCTCACCATCAAGACGCCAAGGGCACGCCAAAATCGCCGAGAATCATATTTTTTTGGCGAACTTGGGTACTTTGCGCTTTGGCGGTTTGGATTTAGAAAATGAATTTTAATGCATACTCGCAGCCTTGTCAACGAAAAGGAAGTGCACTATACTGCCAACTATATGAATATTTTACCCGAGTTCGGGCCGGAGGGTGAGCGAGCTCCGGCGGGAGAAAGGAATTTCCCGGGAAGAGTTGGCCCACCGTGCCAATTTGAGTCTTCGGTTCCTGGCCGATGTGGAAGCGGGCCGCGGAAACATCTCGATCAACAGGTTGGCTGCTCTTTGTAAGGCATTGAACACGTCTCCCGCCCTGCTTTCCCCGGACTCCTTCCGGGTGAAAATACCCGTTCCAAATTGCAGGATTCCATTCTTTCGATGCTCTTACAGTGTGATCAAGACCAGCTGAAAGAACTGCATGGATGGCTCACGTCACTGCTGGATCAGAGGCGACAGTTGATTGCGCTGATCGGACTGCGAGGGGCCGGCAAAACAACCATCGGCAAAAAACTAGCGAATAGCTTGAAATGGGAGTTCGTAGAACTGGACGAACGGATCGAAAAAGCAGCCGGGTTAACCCTTCAAAATATTTTTGAAATGCATGGTGAGGAATACTACCGAAGGCTGGAACAGGAAGTGCTTTTGGACTTGATCCTCCGCCAAAGACGGGCTGTTGTTGCAACCGGTGGCGGCATTGTGATGCGCAACGAAACCTATGATTTGTTGCAACGCAATTGCAGAATCATCTGGCTAAAAGCGCTTCCGGAGGATCATTGGAATCGCGTGTTGCAGCAGGATCCCAGGCCCATGACGAACTTTCCCGATGCTTTCACACAATTACAAAATCTATTAGAGCGACGCGAGCCTCTCTATTCTCGCGCCGATTCTGTGATCAACACTTCTTTGCTCGGAATCCAGGGGAGTGTCAAACAGATCCTATCGGAAATCGAGGCCCCTGCATGAGCAACATAACTTCATGATGGTCTCGGTTGTGCCCGCACTTGTTGCATGCCTTTTTACATTCGGCTGTGCAGGTGTACTGTACACATCCTTGTGCTCTGTAGCATCCCAACGCACCGCACTGGTATCAGCATGTCTTCTTCTTGGCACGCCTTTCTTCGTCTATACCGGCGCGCATCAATACGCCGACCTCCCGCTCGCATATTTTTACCTCAGTTGTTTTGCAATCCTTTGTCTTTCCGCTCAAACCAACTTTCCCGTGGGGCGTTTCGTGGCAGCAGCAGTATTCGCTGGATTTGCATCCTGGACGAAATCCGAAGGGATTCTTTTGCCGTTAGCACTGTTTTCTCTGCTCCTGATCACAAGATTACGAAGATATCTACCCTATTTTCTTCACCTCTTTACCCTGAGTACCCGTTAACTGATTCCGAAATCGCTTAAATCTCAGGACTATCCCAATTGTCATCCCTCATGAAACTGTATTGCCGGCGTGCAATAGAATGTGTACAGCAAGAAAGCTTCCTGCTGTCTTTATTCTGTATTTGCTGTGAGTGTAGTGATTCGAATTGCTCAACCCGACGATGCGAGTTCCATTGCTTCGGTTTTGAAAAACTCATTTGAAGAATACAGGCCGTTGTACACACCGGATGCGTTTGAAGCAACAATTCCGACTTCGGGTGAAATTCGTGCCCGCATGAATGAAGGGCCGGTATGGGTTGCGGTTCAAGAATATGAGATCGTCGGAACCGTTTCTGTGGTGCCCCGGAAAGACGAGCTTTATATCCGGGGGATGGCGGTGGACCCCGCTGCAAGAAAACTTGGCATCGCACAGAGATTACTGGAATATGTTGAAAGGTATGCGGCGGGAAACGGATACAAAACGCTTACTCTTTGCACAACTCCCTTTTTGCATGGCGCCATTCAACTATATGAAAAGTGCGGTTTTCGCTTTATCAAAGAAATCCAGCGCGACCTCTTTGGAACTCCTCTGCTTACAATGATCAAGAATAACGAAGAAATCTCGAGCTAATTTCATATCTGTCTTCTGATGAAGGCGGAAAGTAGCGCCTGATTTGCTAAAACGTATAACGCGGGCTTATAACAGTGAAATTTTTTCGAATGGGAGGATTGGATCGAAGAAATTCAATGGAACTATGCTGACTTCCGGACGGAAGAAGCAGTAATTTTGTTCGTGGAACAAAGGCAGGGCGTAATGATGTCGCTGAATGATGTCTTCGATCTGCCGAAAAGTTGCCTGTCTTAAAACGGGATCGGTTTCAGTCCGGCTTCTTTCCAGCAGCCGGTCGACTTCGGGTGTTCCGGCGAGTTGGCCGATCAATCCACTCTTCGATTGCAATAAGCTGTAAAGGAAAGTATCCGGATCCGGATAATCTGCAATCCAGTTTGTCAGCTGGAGATCATGCTCGCTCTGTCTTAAGGCTGAGAGATTCCTCAAGCTTGCCGTCCGAAATCTTCAACAGGAAACCCTTTTCTTTTAGAAGTTCAACCAGATCTTTTGTAAAGTCAGCATACTTTGTCAGGTAAATTCCATGGGCTATAACAGTGAGTTCGATCGGCTCAGACGATTTTCGTTGAAATGAGCCTGTCCTGCGATCAGGAGGTTCATATCCGAGCAAAGCCGGAGGTGTTAATGTTCGAGCACGTGCAACCACTCGTCCGAGTTTCCTTCGGATTAATGAATCCCAATCGATACTTTGAACAAATCGTTGTCTCACATTTTCATCAGAAAACGGACCTCGATGAATGTTGAAGCAAATGTACTGCGTGGCCAGACTGGGAATCTCCTGATACCGCGAGGCGAATTCCGATTCGTGCAACAGTGCATCGACATCGGAAGGAGCCAGGTTCCATGCAATGGAATAGCGACCGTTTTTGAACCCGGAAAGAATCTGATCGACAGTGATGCCAAAAGAAAATTCAATGGCGTCCATTTTGGGAATGCCCGGAATCCAGTAGTTCGGATTGGCTTCGAGTTTCAAGGTCCGGCCCGGCTGGAAATCGACTCACCCGGAATGGTCCGCTCCCTATACCAGTTGCCCGCGAATTGATTTCAAACAATTCCGTTCCTTCCGGCACGATGGCTGTTGGACCGTAGGCCAGAATGGATGGAAAGAAAGATAAGGGTTTTTCTAATTCAATCACGAATTCGGATGCGGAAAGAATGCGAAATCCTTCTAATTCTGTAGATTCTCGGTCCGTAACCCGGGAAGCTCCTTTGATAGGAGCGAGTAATGACGGTCCTTGTCCGACCGTTTGAAGGAGTCGCTCAAATGAGTAACGAACATCTCTGGAAGTGAGTCTTCGGCCGTCATGAAAGCGGACGCCGTCTCGCAACCGGAATCGAAATCGTTTTCCCCCTTCCTCCACTTGAAAAGAGGAAGCGAGCCACGGTGTAATGCGTGCTCCGTCTGTAGCTCTCGTTAACGTTTCATAGATGGCGGGAAAAACAGTGGCCTGCGTTGCTGTAACTGTGCGGGCCGGATCGAGATCGTGCAATTCACCCCAGATTGGGATCTGAAGGAGACCGTTCAGAGTTCGATCAACCCGTGCTGCGATTGTTTTTTCACTTTTCGAAACGGCATGGTAGTTCACGAAAGGAGCTATGCTGGATAGGGAGAGACGTTGAATGGAAGGGCGAGCCACGCGGTAGTCAATATCATGAAATAAAGGGAATATGATTCCCTGGTGCATCAGCCAGTTTTCAATTTCACGGTACAGTCTTTCGCGAATTTGTGGTTGGCGCTCTGTTCGCGCCCTCTCCATTTTTTCATCGAGTTCATGCGAGGAAAAATATTTGCGGTGTTCCCCAATTGCCGAATGAAACAGACTGTATGTAAAAGTATCCGGATCATCATAATCCGCAATCCATCGCCCCATCATCAGATCGATCCCTTCATTTTTTAAATAACTTTCATTAAATGCATTTCGATCCGGTGTTTGAATCGAGATTTCAATTCCGATGTCCGACCAGATCTTGAAAAGCCCGCGGGTAAGAGCCGAATAGCGGTCCTGAAGAATCGGTTGAACCGAGGCGCGGATTTTTATCGGAAGGGAAAGCCCCGTGGATGCGACAAGCTCTCTTGCTTTTTCCATCGAGAGCGACATGCGACGTTTGCCGGGATCATGACCAAGAACACCGGGCGGGAGGAGTCCCTGAGCCGGTTGTGCAAGGCGACCAATTGTGCTTGGAACCAGGTCATTCATCCGGGCGACTCCTGCCATTGCCTGTCGCACCGGCGCGAGCTTGCCAACTTCAGACGAGTTGTTGAATATTGCGTAATAAACGCTTTTTTGGGGCGTTTCAACCAGCCCGGCTTGAAGCCGGCCATCTCGCAGAATGTCTTCTACATCTTCTGGAAGCAAATCACGAACAAGATCAAACTTTCCGGAACGAAAACCTGAAGCAATATCTGCAGAAGTGAGTCCCGCATAAAAATGTAAAGTTTCAACCAGCGGAGGATTTCCTTTCCAGTAATCGGCCGAAGAACTCAGGACGATCTCATCCGCATGTAAACTCTGCATCTTGAAAGGTCCGGTCCCGGCCAGTTCATCCGGCCTTGTTCCGGGAACAGCGATAGCGGTTCGCAAATCTGTCAGCAATGCAGGATAAATGGGAATTTTTTCGTTGAGCTGAATTTCGATGATATTTTCAGAAAGTACTATGATTCCCGTTAGATGAGAGCTTGCGTTGTTTTGGAACTCAGACAGACCTTGAATCGCAGCAAACGCCGGGGGCATCGACCGACTCAGCTTTTGAACTCCGTTCTCCATGGACGCTTTGACTTCCTGAGCGGTCAACCATCTACCGTCATGGAGCTTGATGTCTTTGCGAAGCACAAAAAGAAAGAGGGAACCTTCGTTTAGAGTTTCCCACCGTTCGCAAAGGTGAGGAAGCAAGTTTCCTTGTTCATCCGTTGTTACAAGCGTTTCATAAATGTTCGAGAGCACTTCCGCTTCTTCGTTGTTGAATGTATTCGCGGGATGAATCGCTTCGACTTTGGCCGAAAGAGCTATAAATACGGTGCCTCCGGCCTTGACTTCCTCCGTTGCTTCCTCCTTCACAGGTTTTAGTTTTTCGGCCTCTTCCAGATATTCCTGCGCTTTTCTATACTCGCCCCGCATGTTGGCCACAGTGGCAGCAAGAGACAGCAGTTTTGCAAGATTGGACGAATCATGGATGCGGCGAGCGAGATCAAGGCCCCGTTCGACCCACCGGCGCGTGTCCTCCACTTTCAGCCCCTGCCATGCTATTTGCGCAAGCTGCACAATGGACTCCAGTGCCCGGTTGTTTTGTTTTGCCTTTTCAAACAAATTCAACGCTTCTTCCAGATCTTTGATTGCCGCGCTGCTGTTTCCGGACATCCGTTGCGCCGTGCCGGACAACGTTTTGGCTTCCGCTTTTGCCAGTCCTTCGGTGTCCTCTTCCAGAAAATCCAGCACGGTTTGGGTCACGCGGATTGCATCTTCAGGACTGAAGGCAGCAAGTGATTTTCGGGCGAGTACGAATCCATACTCGATCACTTTTTCAGGAAGATCGGCTTGAACATAATGTTCAAATAACTGAGCATTCACTCTTTCCAATCGCCCGCGGTTCTTGCTTTCCAATTCTTCAGCGTGCTTGCGATGCAGCGCGCGCCTTTTCCGGCGCGGAAGGGAAGCATACAGAACATCCCGCACCACACCGCTCGAAAAAGTAAGACGATCCGATCTTGACTGCCGGTCCTCTTCAATGAAACCGGAACGAACCAGCTCTTCCACCGCTTCTTCCGTATCCTCTTGCTCTGATAATGTTTCGAGATCGGCGAATTCAAAACTTCGTCCCAGAACAGAGGCAAGCGCAAGCGTTTCTCGCAGATTCTCAGGAAGCCTTTCAATTCTTTCTTCAACCGCTTGCTGTATCGTTACCGGCAGCTCTTCCATCGTCAGCGCGGTCTCACTGGACAATCGCATCACACCGGTATCGTCTCTGACAATTGCGCCGGCATCCATCAGCGAACGTACTAATTCAGTAGTAAAGTAAGGATTCCCTTCGGTTGCCTGAAAGAAACGATCGGCAAGATCGTCATCCAGATCGGAACCGCCGACGAGCTGTTGGAGAAACACGCGATGATTCGATGGAGACAGCGGACCAAGCTGAATCAACGTAAAACGTCTGTCTCCTTTGAACCCACTCAACAATTTTGAAAGACGGTGCCGCTTATCCACTTCAGTGGCCCGGTACGTGCCTGCAATCAATGTCGGAGTAGGAGCAAGCCGGCGGACAATATATTCGAGCGCTTCAATCGAAACGTCTGCTGCGTGCAAATCTTCCAGCAATAACAATAACGGTTTTCCTGAAGCCATTCGGATGAGTGTGCGCGCAAGCATTTCAAATATGTACGTGCGGTCTTCAAACTTCTTTGAGCCGGTTTCGGTCTCTAAACGCACAGATTCTTCTGAAGAGTGTGCAAGATCGCGAACTTCAGCAAGCACAGGAAAGAGAGCGATCAAATCGGATGCGAGATCGGAGAAATCGACAGGCGCTACCGCAGTGAGCCGGGTCCGAAAATATTCCTGTATCGTTTCGCAAAATCCTTGATAGGGAAGCGCAGAATTGACTTCCACAAAACGACCGTGGAGAACTGCAATGTTTCTCACTGTTGCAAGATTCTCCAGTTCCTCCAGTAACCGGCTCTTTCCGATTCCTGCTTCACCCCCAACCAGAACGAACTGGCATTCCCCTGTAAGCGCGGCGTTTAGCTTTCTCTGCAACTCAGCAAATTCTTTATCGCGACCAGAAAAAGGACGCATTGCGGGCCGTGCCATCTGAAAACTCATTGTGGTTGTTGTGGGAAGCGCCAATCGGTGCCGACCTGTACTCCTCAGCTTGTTTCGATATTGTGAAAGAGAGTCCACAATTTCTTTGCCCGTAGGCCGCTTTCACCGGATCTTTTTCCAGCGATCGCATCAGAATATCTTCCACTTCTTCATCGATTTCCATCGCCATTTGTCTCGGCGGAACTGGAATTTCATGAGAGATGCGATAAACGAGCGCTTGAACCTCACCGGCAAACGGGGTTTGTCCAACCATCGATTCGTAAAGAACTGTGCCAAGCGAATAAACATCCGATGCTGCGGTAACTTCCTTTCCCGTTAGCTGTTCGGGACTCATATAAGTGACTGTACCCACAACCGTCGCGGTTTTCGTGAGGCGATCCTGGGATGGCATCATTGCAAGACCGAAGTCCGTAACACGCGCACGAATCCCTTCTCCTTCTTTGCGCGTCACCATAATGTTTTCCGGTTTGATATCACGATGGACAACGCCGCGGGAATGACTGTAGTCGAGAGCATCCGCAATCTGGATCCCAATATCGATCAACTCCCCAAGCTGGAGGTTTTGATTTCGCAGGACCAAACGTAGATTCATTCCTTCGACAAATGGCATGACAAAGAAGAGGGCGCCGTCCTGCTCTCCGCTGTCATATACAGAAACGATGGAGGGATGATCCATCTTCGCAACAACGCGGGCTTCCCGTTTGAAGCGTTCCGCGGTTTCCGTACTCACCATGTCCGGAGTAACAACTTTGACGGCTACTTCGCGGTCGAGCACGGGATCGCTGGCCAGATACACAACTCCCATTCCACCCCGGCCCAGCTCCCGTAAAATTTCATAGCGATTCGCTAACTTGGTGCCAATCATTGAACCAGTTATTGTACACGAATCGGGATTTCGTTTTTGTGGAATAAAATGCGGAACCACCAAGAAGCCAAGAAAGCCAAGTTCACCAAGAAGAGTCTCGTTTTTCTTTTGTCGGCTAAAAATGTAAAAGGCCAGGTATCGGACGAATTGTTACCTGGCCTTCTTTCTAACTGGGGTATTGCGCCCCATCTAGATAAACTCTTAACCACGGAGTCACGGAGGGCACGGAGTTTAAATTTTCTTTTCTCCGTGATCTCTGTGGCTCCGTGGTGAATCTTTGAACTTTCAAAAATGAACAGTGCTTCGGACTCGTAAGGTCACTACGAAACTTAAGAGGTTGGAAGGTGATCCATCTGCAAGCAGATGATCCTTTCAGCTATTTTGCGAGCACCTTCAGTACTCCCTACTTAAGGAGGTGATCCAGCCGCAGGTTCTCCTACGGCTACCTTGTTACGACTTCACCCCAATCATGAATCATACCTTGGGCCCCTGCTTCCCTTGCGGGTTGGCCTGGGGACTTCGGGTACAATCCACTTTCGTGGTGTGACGGGCGGTGTGTACAAGGCCCGGAAACGTATTCACCGCGGCATGCTGATCCGCGATTACTAGCGATTCCAACTTCATGCACTCGAGTTGCAGAGTGCAATCCGAACTGAGGCCGGTTTTGATGGGATTGGCTCCACCTTGCGGTTTGGCTACCCTTTGTACCCGGCCATTGTAGCACGTGTGTAGCCCTGGACATAAAGGCCATGATGACTTGACGTCATCCCCACCTTCCTCCGGTTTATCACCGGCGGTCCCGTCTAGAGTGCTGCCCGTACGGGCGAGCAACTAGAGGCAAGGGTTGCGCTCGTTGCGGGACTTAACCCAACATCTCACGACACGAGCTGACGACAGCCATGCAGCACCTCTGTAAATGTCTATTGCTAGCCATCACCATCTCTGGTGACTTCATTCACAGTTCAAACCCAGGTAAGGTTCTTCGCGTTGCATCGAATTGAACCACATGCTCCACCGCTTGTGCGGGCCCCCGTCAATTCCTTTGAGTTTCAGACTTGCGACCGTACTCCCCAGGCGGTGCACTTATCGCGTTAACTTCGGCACAAACCGAAAACCGGCTTACACCAAGTGCACATTGTTTACGGCTAGGACTACCAGGGTATCTAATCCTGTTTGCTCCCCTAGCTTTCGCGCCTCAACGTCAGTATCCGTCCAGAAGATCGCCTTCGCCACTGGTGTTCCTCCCGATATCTACGCATTTCACCGCTACACCGGGAATTCCATCTTCCTCTCCGGAACTCTATTCATTCAGTATCTTGTGCACTTCCCAAGTTAGGCTTGGGGCTTTCACACAAGACTTGATAGAACGCCTACGCGCCCTTTACGCCCAGTAATTCCGAGTAACGCTTGCTCCCTCCGTATTACCGCGGCTGCTGGCACGGAGTTGGCCGGAGCTTCCTCCAGCGGTACAGTCAATCTCACAAGTTATTCACTTGCAAGGGTTTCGTCCCGCTAGACAAGAGTTTACGACCGCGAGGGCCTTCATCCTCTACGCGGCGTTGCTTCGTCAGGCTTGCGCCCATTGCGAAAAATTCCCCACTGCTGCCTCCCGTAGGAGTCTGGACCGTGTCTCAGTTCCAGTGTGGCCGGACACCCTCTCAGGCCGGCTACCCGTTGTCGCCTTGGTGGGCCTTTACCCCACCAACAAGCGTGATAGGTTGTGGGCTCATCTTCCAGCCATAGCTTATTAATAGAGGCCATGTTTTCATATTCAAGTCCCTAAACTCAAATATCGTACGCGGTATTAGCCCAGGTTTCCCCGGGTTATCCCCCTCTGAAAGCTAGATTACCCACATTTTACTCACCCGTTCGCCACTCTACTCATGTATTGCTACACTTTCGCGTTCGACTTGCATGTGTTAAGCACGCCGCCAGCGTTCACTCTGAGCCAGGATCAAACTCTCCAATTTAACTCTCAACCGACAAGGCGACCAAATTCTTATTCAACTACGCCATGTCAGCTGCTAAAACTTGGATTTTTTTACCCATCCTCTCGAATGGGTTCAAAGAAACTTTTGAGTGCCCTCACTCATCGTTGGCACTGTTCATTTTTCAAAGAGCAAAGTCTGTATTTTCAGACAGTGAACCCCAACATAAACCCGTTGGGGACAATTTCGTAGTATAAACAGCAAGGATATGGATGTCAATAGCTCAGAAGTGCCAGAGCAATGAGTCATAGTCATGAGACTTCAGGGCGAGGCCTCATTGCTCATTGCTCATGACTTTGGCACTCTATTAGGAGAGGTGTAATCAATGAGAATTTATATTCTTCGTCATGGAATCGCGGAAGATACGGCAAAGGGAGGGGATGCTCAGCGGGCGCTTACAGAGGAGGGTCGAAAGAAGATGAAAGATGCGGCTGCAGGATTCGCTCGTTTAGATCCGAAAATTGATGTTATTTTTTCAAGTCCTCTGGTGCGTGCAGCCCAAACAGCAGAAATAGTCGCACGAGCCATTCAATATAACGGCAGGATTGAGCGAATGGAGCAACTTTCCCCCGGATATTCATCCGATTCCGTCACCCAGCGTATCCGATCGCTTAAGAAAGTCGAAAGTGTAATTTTAAGTGGTCATGAACCAAACTGCAGCCAGCTTGCTTCGTTTCTAATTGGGGAAACAGGGTTGGAATTCAAGAAGGGAGCGATCTGTTTGATTGAGACGGAATCCTGTGATGCCGGTTCAGGAACGTTGATCTGGCACTTATCACCACAAGTTCTTCGCCTCATGAGGTCATGAACGGAAAAGGGCTGCCTCTGCGAAAAAACGCAGTGATGCGGTTTGCCGGCAAAGCCATTTTGAAGTTGATGGGTTGGAAGATTGTTGGACCCTTCCCCGACATTCCGAAAGCCGTGGTAATCGCAGCGCCTCACACGTCGAATTGGGATTTCATCATCGGAATTGCAGCGAAGTTTGAGCTCCAGCTTGAAGTGCATTGGCTTGGAAAGCACACTTTATTCCGTAAACCCTTTGGGTCATTTTTTCGCCGGCTTGGCGGGATCCCCGTTCAAAGAAACTCTTCTCATGGAATTGTGGAAGAGACCGTGGCAGCTTTCAGAAATCAGGAGCAATTTTTGTTAGGCTTATCGCCGGAAGGAACAAGAAAAAAAGTGGAGCGATGGAAAACTGGATTTTACCGTATCGCACAGGGGGCCCGCGTTCCTATTGTGCCTGTTGCTTTTGACTATTCAAAAAAATCGATCGTCATCGGCAAACCCCTTCATCCTTCCGAATCAATCGAAACGGATTTTGAAACGTTTCGTGATTTCTATTCGGGTGCGGAAGGTAAAATTCCACAAAATTTCAGCAAAGAACTAGGAGGAATCAAAGGTGATTAAGGTATTGAAGCGTTAAAAGTGTTTCGTGAAAACACTTTCAACCTTGAACATTTTTAGCCCTTTGAACTTTGTTCTCGATCAGCTTGCTGTGGCCCGGGCAGCAGCGGTGATGTTCTCCACCTGGAAATCGATTTGCTTCAGCTTCATCGTTTTCTGGAGAAGGCCGCACCGCTCGATCGCTGCTTTCAGCGGAATCAAGGCCGGTTCTTCAGCAAAGAGAGACACGGAAAGACGCTTCGGCTTTTCCTTTTTTGCCACAATCTGAGAAATGATCTGATTGTGCTGGCGATCGAGCCCATCTACAACACGCAAAATTCCGGTTAAGAACTTTACGACTCTCCGCTCTTTCTTGTTCAGATGAGCCATGTAGTTATTCTTCTTTTTCGGTTTCTTGCCCCGATGATAGGCAATCGTGGAAGCGATCATGTCGATTTCTTCCGGCTGAAATCCAATTAGATTTGCGTGGTGAATAATGTACCATCCGTGTTTGTGATGAGCGGGATAGGAGATTACTCGACCGATATCATGCAACAGGGAAGCATATTCCAACAGTTCGCGCTCGGCCGCCCCGTACGGATGGAAGGGTGAGATTGCATCGAACATTTGGAGGGCCAGCCGGGATGAATGCTCCGCGTGTTTACGATCGATATCCCACCGGTTCAACAAATTGATAACGCTTTTGCTGCGAAGTTCGCGAGCTTGAACTTTCGCCGGTTCACTGGGCACTGTTCGAATCAGATAATCTGCTATCAGGCCTTCGCGCAAAGCGCGGTCGCAAAGAATCATCTCATTTGCACGGCATCGTTCCATCACCATTTCAACGAGAATTCCGCCACCGATCACCTGTTCGGCCCGATTCTTATCCAGACCCGGCAACTTGAGTCTTTCATCGAGTGTTGTTTGTTGCAGCCTTTCATTCAGCATTTCGAGCTCATCGATCGTCAGGATATTTTTGCCTTTTGCACTCTTTCGTGCCGCGCGAACCATTTCACCCAGGTGCAGAATCGTTCCGGAAGTTCCAATGAAAATATCAGGATCCAGATCCTGGATTTTACGGCTCAAGGGTTCGAGTTTGCGTGTAAGCCATTTTCGCAGAGCCTTGACATCTTTAGGCTCGGGAGGATCCTGCTTCATGAAACGTTCCTGTAGACGGATCACACCGGCCTTGATAGACTGAGCAAAGTAGATGTGGCGCGCGTCTGCCACAATCAATTCCATGCTCCCCCCACCGATGTCCACAATCAAAGCGCGCTGATCCTTCAGATCGATCACATCCCGAACTGCAAGAGTGATCATTCGCGCTTCTTCTGTTCCGGAAAGAAGTCGGATCTCAATCCCCGTTTCTTTCCGGACAAGGTTCATGAATTGACGGCCGTTCTGGGCTTCCCGGACCGCACTTGTCGCGGTTGTGATGATTTCATCGACGTGATGAGTATCAGCAATCGCCTTGAATGATTTCAACGCAGCAAGACCTCTATCGATGTTGGCCTGGGGCAGGCGTCTTTTTAACAGAGATCCTTTGCCGAGGAAAACCATTTCCTTTTCCCGATCGATGATCTCAAAAATTCTGTGCTGTTCGACGTTCACGATCACCATATGGATCGAGTTTGTCCCTATGTCGATTGCTGCTAACTTCATAGTATTATCGTATCATAAGCAACACATTGGCCTTTTGCATTATTTTGGTTAATAGGGTCGGAAAGGGAAGCTTGTAGTTATGAAATTCTGACAGCAGAATCGACGTGCTCTTCGACCGGCTCGGCAACCGGTGTTTCCGCACTTTGGACAACCTTTCTGGGAACGGGACGGATTTGTTCAGGTGAAGAATCCAGAACTTTCTGGTGTAAAACTTTCGCTCGTGGATAAAGCTTTTCTTTTCGCTGTGTAACGACACGGATTGCATCCTGCAGAGCCTCAGGAACCAATATCAATGTCGGCTCGTTCCACTTCTGTGTCTCTTTTTTTATCAAATTGATGAAAACGTACAGATCGTGAATCTCGCCAAGAAGCTCCTGCAATCTTTTGATTCTTAAAGTGAATCTTCCCAACCTCTGGTTTCGCAAGCGGCTATGGATTTCGACAGCATAACGGAACTTCTTCGTCCGGATCCTCAGCTCGTGCAACTCCTCATCGTGCATATCTTCAGGCAAGACGAAGGAATAAAAATCTTCGGCTCTGCGCTGAAGAACTTCCTGACTTGCAGGAATCGTCATTCTGGAACCCTTCAAACGATCCAGGAATTTCTTGTAAGGGGTGAACCGTCCGGCTTTCATCTGTTTATTTACTTTGATTTGTAACTTTCGTCTTCGCTCATTCAGCGAATGGATCAAAAGTTCGGCTGCAAGGGGCGGAATTAGAGCTTCATTCTGAAGCTTTTGCGTGAGCGCAAGATTGACTTCTGTTTCCCGAAGCTCTCCAAGACTGCTTGTGATTTTCTTGGCAGGTCCTCTCAGCTTCTGGTATGCATCTTCCGGTAACGCTGCTTCGAGATAATCAAGAGCCTCACGCGCGCGCCTGGAAGAGACGCGCAGATCGTGAACCGTTTCTTCATCCGGATGCTTCAGAAGCTCCTCGCGCAGCTCTAACAAATGGCCCAACCGCTTGCGCAGAAGGTTCGCTTCGCGAATACTGACAACAACAAAATCCGACATTTTCCCTTTCATCAGTGAATGAAAAATTATCCCTTTATTTTAAAAGGTAAGCAACTTCTATGACTTTGCAGGGCGGGTTTGAAACCCGGCCACACTCGTTAGAAAGATGAAAACTGGGCGGATCTCAGACCCGGCCCTACGTTACAATGATAGCTCATGTCCACGCCGCCGCAGTTCAAGGAAGCTCTTCTGTTCTGGATCAAACTCGGTTTCATCAACTTTGGCGGCCCTACGGGACAGATCGCAGTCATGCATCGGGAGCTCGTCGAGGAGCGTCGCTGGATCGATGACGAACACTTCCTCCACGCCTTGAACTATTGCATGCTCCTGCCGGGTCCCGAGGCGCAGCAACTCGCCATTTACACCGGTTGGCTTCTGCATGGAGCTAAAGGAGGAATTGTTGCAGGCGCCTTCTTTGTGATTCCATCCATTGTAATTCTGTGGCTCCTGAGTTACGTGTATGTGCTCTACGGTAAGGTTCCATGGGTCTCGGCAATTTTTTACGGCTTGAAAGCGGCTGTGATGGCCATCGTCGCGGCCGCTCTTTTGCGGATTGCACAAAAAGCGCTCCGTAATCAGTTGTTGTGGATGGTGGCTATCGCCGCATTTATTGCGATCTTCTTTTTCAAAGCACCTTTTCCTTTTGTAATCATTGCCGCGGGAGCAATTGGTTTTTTAGCGCAACGTTTCTGGCCGAAGAAATTTGGAGTTCATAAGGACCAAGCAGCTGCAGGTCCAAAAACAGTTGCTCCCTGCTGGCGCCGAAATATGAAAGTGATTTGTGTTTGTGTGGTCTTGTGGTTTACGCCCCTGGCATTACTTCGCGGCCGGCATACAACATTGTATGAAGAAGGTTTGTTTTTCAGCAAAGCCGCCATGATCACCTTTGGAGGCGCTTATGCGGTTTTGCCGTATGTGTCACAACAAGCTGTGGAGCGTTATGGATGGCTGACCGCACCCCAGATGATGGATGGGTTAGGACTGGCAGAATCAACGCCGGGACCGCTCATCATGGTTTTGCAATTCGTCGGTTTCCTTGGAGCCTGGCATCATCCTGGACAGTTACCGCCTTTACTGGCGGCAACTCTCGGCGGTTTGCTGACAACATGGGTGACCTTCGTACCCTGTTTCCTCTGGATTTTCCTGGGGGCGCCATACATTGAATTGCTGCGCAGCAATGAAAAATTGAAAGCTGTGCTGTCCGGAATCACCGCGGCCGTCGTGGGAGTCATGCTGAATCTCGCAATCTGGTTTGCGCTTCATTCATTGTTGCCAACGAAAAACAAGGTGGATCTCTTCTTGTTGAGTTTGACTTTGCTTTTGTTTGTTGGAATCGTTGCCAAAAAATGGAAAACTGTACCGGTAGTTGGGGCGGCAGCGCTGATCGGGTTCCTTTCGAACTGGTTATTCTAGAATGGTAAAAGCGCGATGCATCGCGCATGCGCAATTATGGGACAAACTTTACTTTTGACACGCGGTGAAATTCGCCGGCTTCTATCTCTGAAAGAATGCATTCAAGCTGTTGATGAAGCTTTTCGTTTGTACGCTGAGGGAAGGACTCTTTCTCCAGGCGTGCTTGGCATACCGTCCGAGCAGGGAGGCTTTCACATTAAAGCGGCCGGAATGAAAGGGTTCTTCGCGACGAAGGTCAACGCCAACTTTCCGGGGAACCGTTCTCGTTACAACCTGCCCACCATTCAAGGCTTGATACTGTTGTGTGATGCGAAAAAAGGGGAGCCGCTTGCAGTGATGGATTCGATGGAAATCACAGCTTTGCGGACAGCTGCCGCAACCGCGGTCGCCGCCAGGTATTTAGCGACAAAAGGACCTCATACTGTGACAATCGCCGGCTGCGGCAGTCAAGGGCAGGTACAGCTACGGGCACTCATGAGCGTTTGCGATATTGGGCGGGTATTCGCGTTTGATTCCAATCCTGCCTCCGCGCAGGAGTTTGTTCAACAATTTTCTGCGGAACTGCAAGTGGACAGCGTGACACGGCTTGATGATTCCATTCCACTCAGTTCCATTGTTGTTACATGCACAACTTCAAAAAAACCTATCGTTCAACATGTTTCACCCGGGACATTGATTGCTGCGGTCGGCGCGGACAGTCATGACAAACAAGAATTGGATCCAATGCTTTTTCTTTCTAGTAAGATTGTTACCGATATTACGGAACAATGCGCAAACATCGGTGATTTACATCACGCAATTCACGAGGGACTTGTCACGAAAGAGAAGGTCCATGCGGAATTAGGCGAAATCGTTTCAGGAAAAAAACCGGGACGCGAAAGTGAAGAGGAAGTCATTATCTTTGACAGCACCGGTACGGCTTTGCAAGATGTGGCTGCCGCCATTCTAGTTTATGAGAAAGCAAAGCACGGTGGGGTTGGAATGATGATCGACTTCGCTTTGTAACATACATGTAGCCGGCGAGACCGGCCCTTGTTCAAGCGCTCCATATACAAAATGGATTGACAAGCCATGACAGATGACCTGGCAACGTGCGCTGACAACGCGTCCACCGGCGAGCGATCTCGGGTTAAGACTGTGTTCGAACGTATTGAACTTTGAACTGCAGAGCATTTGCCTTGCTGCCATGTAAAGCGTACTATCCTCCCGTACTTGCCCTATCATCGAGGATGGTTTGTTGCTGCAAATGCTCTGCAACTTCGTTGCAATTTGCAGAGCAATTCCGGAGGCCGGGAAGCATACTCATAGAAAGATAAAATCAAACCTTCCAAGAGTCCTGGTTTTCGGGATTACACAGGAAGTGCTCTGCCACTACCTTTGAACTTTGGGTCCAATCAGTATAATTACTGTTTCCACATAATTATGGCCAGCTATTACAGTCAGCACGCAGTGGCGGTTAAACGCCAAATCATGGCTTCTTTGGACAAGGATGTGGTTAAGCGGCTGCATAAAATCGAGCCCTGGAAGCATTTTCTCATTCTGAGCTGGCAATATTTTTTGCTGGCAGCTTCGACACTGGTCCTGATTGTTACAGAAAACCCTTGGATCTGGATTCCGTTCGCTTTCATCCAGGGATTTACAATTTTCAACTTCACCGTGCTTCTCCACGAGGTTGTCCATAACGCGGTCTTTGTACCAGGTAAGAAAAGCCGTGTTCTGAACCGTTTGATGGGACTTGTCTACGCTTTTCCCAGCGGCATTTCCGCTTCACAATTTACCAGATGGCATCTGGACCATCACGCGGGACTTGGATCGCCAACAGAGGATCCAAAACGTTTTCATCTATCGCCAAAGATCAATAAACGATGGATAAAAATGGTTTACTACACACCGGCTCTATTCTTCATCTATTTTCGGGCAGCAGGCCGTGAAACAGCGACATATCAGGAGAACCTCCAAAACGACGATCAAGCGAGAAAGGCTATTTACGATTCTATTTCAGCTATCCTTGGCGGCTCTCTGTTATTTTCTCGGTGGCGCCGATGTGTTGCTTCGAGTTTACATTGTGCCTGTCTTCTTGGTGTTCCCCATTGCATTTTCACTGAATCGTCTGGGACAGCATTACAACGTGAACCCTCAGGATCCAGCGCAATGGAGCACTCTTGTGAAAGGCTCCTGGTTCTGGAATATTGCATTCCTCTATTCAAACTTCCATCTGGAGCACCATTATTTTCCCGGCGTACCGTTTTACAATCTGGCGGAAGCGCAAAAAATTCTTTCGCCCTTCTACAAAAGCCGCGGAATGAAAGCTTATGGATACGCTGAGCTCCTTTATCGGTACATCATCCTGAACAAGAGCCCGCACTCGAACTGGGAACCGCAATTGCAGGGCCAGGAATTGGCCATCGCCGGTTAACTCGCTCTTTTAACGCAGAGACGCGGAGAGCGCAGAGTTAAAATCTTTTTCTCTCTGTATCTCTGCGTCTCTGCGTTAAAAAGAGTTAACCGAAGCGGCCGGTGACGTAATCTTCGGTTTGTTTTTGCGCAGGATTCGTGAAGATTTTTTCCGTTGTATTGTATTCGATCAATCTGCCGAGGTAAAAGAATCCGGTGAAATCGGAGATTCGGGCAGCCTGCTGCATGTTATGCGTGACGATTACGATTGTGTATTCCTTCTTTAAATCCTGAATTAACTCCTCAATCTTACTTGTAGCAACGGGATCGAGAGCAGAACAGGGTTCATCCATCAGTAGAATTTCAGGATTATTCGCAATCGCGCGCGCAATGCAAAGTCGTTGCATCTGCCCACCAGAAAGGCCAAGAGCGCTTTCCTGCAAACGATTTTTTACTTCGTCCCAAAGAGCAGCACGTTTCAAGCTCTTTTCCACGACCCGGTCCAGCTCCGCTTTGTTGTTCTGACCGGCTACACGCAAGCTGTAAACGACATTCTCATAAATCGATTTCGGGAAAGGATTCGATTTCTGGAAAACCATCCCGATCCGTTTTCGAAGAGCGATCACTTCCAGATGCGGATCATAAATATTATGTCCTTTGATGCGAATCTCTCCGTTGTGATGAATCCCATCGATTAGATCGTTCATTCGGTTCAAATTCCGCAAAAGCGTGGTCTTTCCGCACCCGGAAGGACCGATGAGCGCGGTGACCTGCTTTTCAGCAATAGAAAAATTCAGGTCATACAGAACCTGGGCCGACCCATAAAAGAAATTGAAGTCCCGTATTTCGATCAGATTCCAATCAACCGCATGATCGATAGATTGTTTTTTTGGAACGTTAATTTCTAACAGTTTAGGAGAGGTCTCTTCCATAATCAGCTCTTTGCTCATAACTGTACCATTTAGAATGCGCCGGTGGCATATTTTTTTCGCAGTCTTTCGCGAATCACAATTGCGCCCAGATTCAACAAAACCACGAGGAGGATCAACAAAAACGTTGTGGCAAAGACCATTGGTTTTGCGGCTTCAGAATCTGGAGACTGAAAACCAAGATCATAAATGTGAAATCCGAGATGCATGAACTTTTGGTCTAAGATGAAGAAATGGATAAGTGGTATCCAGCGGCAAACTTGGGGCGAGCTTTACAACGCCAACGAGCATCAACGGAGCCACTTCTCCTGCGCCACGAGCCATTGCCAGAATGAGTCCCGTGAGAATACCGGGCGCGGAAGCCGGCAAGACGACGCGCTGGATTGTTTGCCATTTGGAAGCACCGCATGCCAGCGAACCTTCGCGAACTCCACGCGGCACGGCCGCGAGAGCCTCTTCCGTTGCCACAATCACAACAGGGACTGTCATCAAGGCCAACGTCAGAGATGCCCAGAGGATGCCGCCCGTTCCGAAAGTGGGAGTTGGAAGATAATCGCTGAAGAAGATCCGATCAAGAGTTCCACCAACAAAATAAACAAAGAATCCGAGCCCGAATACGCCAAAAACGATCGATGGTACTCCGGCCAGATTGTTCACTGCGATTCTGACAGATCGCAAAAAAACACCCTGTCTGGCATATTCCCGTAAATAGATCGCCGCAAGAACGCCAAATGGCGTCACTGCGAGACTCAACAGCAAGGTCATCACAAATGTTCCGAAAATGGCAGGGAAAATACCTCCTTCCGTATTTGCTTCGCGAGGTTCTTCGCTTAGAAAAGCCCAGAATTTTTGCAAAGCAAAACCAATCCTGCCAAATGTCCCGAGTTGATTCGGATAGTAGACGTGTACAACCTGACCAACAGGTAATCTCTTGTCTTCGCCGCTAAATAGCCGGTAATTGATAAAGTCTCGTTCTTGCAGAGAGCGCAAATTTGCGGCAATTTTTGCTAACTCGTCATACTTCACCTGCAACGAATTCATGCTTACCAGTATCTGTTGCAATTTTGCGCGATCGGGATTTGTTTGTTTCTCCAGCACACGCTGCTGAACTTGCAATCTCTCGATTTGAAGATTGATTCTGCCGATCTGTTTCTTTTCAATCGATCGAATTTCGTTCCAACGATCATTGGCTTGATCAACTAACTCCGAAAAGCGATTTCCGAAATTTTGATCGGAAAATGGTAACTTTTGACCGTCACTCGTTTCCAATAGAACGGGTATCCCGATCGCGTCTCCATATTCCAGTCGCTCCATGACCATGACCTCCTTTGGGTTATCGATCTGTGCTATTTCGCTCCGGTTGATGAAACGGAATGCAAGACCGTACAGATCCTTGTTCCCCATGAAGATTTGCCATTCTTCCTTGCCCCCCTCGGTCCTCTGCACTTGCTCTTTAATCAGAGTCCCACCTGTGACGCTGCCATCCTTCAACTTGAGTCTGCATCACTCGCTTCGGCCAGAAAACCTGCATTCCGTTTCCGATGATCAGAATCAAAAGAAAAACAACCATGAAACAGGCCGACGGTCAGACCCATGGATGTAAACCATACGATCGGCTCGCCCGGTGATTTTACGTTTCCCTTTATGTTCATACAGTTTTGTATTTTTCGCGCAGATGCTGACGCAAAATTTCGGCAAGTGTGTTAATAAAAAAGGTCAATAAAAATAGCACCATTCCGCCCAAAAACAGTGTCCTGTAAAGAGTGCCTTCTGCCGGCGCTTCCGGAAGTTCCACAGCAATGTTTGCAGACAGAGTCCGCATTCCGGAAAAAATATTGAAGTCCATAATCGGAGTGTTTCCGGTGGCCATCACGACAATCATGGTTTCTCCAATGGCTCTTCCAAGCCCGATCATGATGGCGGAAAAAATCCCTGCGGATGCGGTGGGCAATACGATCCGCATCGCCGTTTGCCAGCGACTCGCTCCCAAAGCCAGAGAACCGGAACGTAAAGCGGCAGGAACATTCGATAGAGCGTCTTCTGTTATCGTAAAAATGATCGGAATGACGGCAAAGCCCATCATGAATCCGACCACCAGCGAGTTTCGTTGTTCGAACGGCAGACCGGTTGCTTGCACCCACCACAATCGAAAATCTGCAACCCTTTTCCCCGTGTCCGGGTCCGTTACAACAAACAGCCACCGTTCAAGCACGGGCCCCATCAACCATGAGGCGTAGATCACCAAAAGAAACATGGGAATGAAAGCCATCCATTCATAACCCGGTTTGATCAGAACACGCCACCGGACCGGTAACAAACTCCAAAACCAGCCGAAGAATAATGAAACGCCCGGGAGCAGAATAGAAGCCACAAGAATCGAAGGAACTCTGGTTTCCAATATAGGAGCAAGCCACAGGGCAGCAAGAAAACCAAGAACGACTGACGGCAGAGAGGCCATGATTTCCATGGTTGGCTTCACAATCATTCTGAAATTTGGATGCAGGAATTGCGAAGTGTAAATGGCCGCCAGTAGAGCGATCGGAACAGCAAACATCATCGCATACAAGAGTTCCTTTCAATGTTCCGATCAGCAGAGGGACCAGTGAAAGTTTCGATTCAAAATCATCGGTGCCGCCTGTCGATTGCCATTGATAAGAGGGTTCGGGATAACCTTCGTACCAGATCTTGCCAAACAGTGCCTTCAGGCTGGTTTCCGGGTGAGGATCTTCCAGGGCATAAAAATGGAGCTTCTTTGCGGAATCCAGAAAAATGAGCCGGTCATATTTTCCGCTGATGGTTGCGAGCTCTGTTTCGAACGCAAGTTCTTTCTCCCACCGGATGCTTTCCGTTGTTGCGTACCGAAGGGACGCGAGTTTTTTCGTGCCGATCAAAAAAGCCTTGTTTCGCATACTGGGCGCGAAATAGGTCGCGCCTTCAGGCAGGTTTTCGAATTCCTTTGTTCTACCGAATAAGCGACGTTCTCCGCCGGCAGGAATATAAAGACTGAAGATCCGGTTGATTCCGGAATTGTTGGTCAGAACAAGCGACACGCCCCCCAGCAAGAAATCCATTGAGCGAATCGAAACATCATTGGTGTCTTCAAAAGGGCGAAATTTCTGCGCCAAACGCAATTCATCTCCGGAGCGGGTAAAGTAATAAATGTCGCCCGCCTGGGTTGCTACTGCGAGCTCACTTCCCTGCTGATTGATGGATAACGCGATGGGATCCTGGCCAATATTCGGCGTTAAGTGAAATGTGCTTCCCACCATCGTTTCACCCGATCCGAAAAGAGTTTTGGTCTGGGTCAGAGTAGCCACATGAATCTCGCGTTTTCCGCTCAAATCCTGAATGACTCCAACAAGCTTCTCCGTACCGGAATCTCCATAATCAATGTCCAGAATGGGAGCTTGCGGTGCTCCAATCGCATAAAAGGGACCGGCTTTTGTATCGTGCGTTATGCGGCGTTGATTGTTATCGAACGTGCTCTGATACCCGATTGTCACAATTGAAAAAAATCCATCCGTTGTGCCAAAAACAATTTGCTGGTACATCCGGTTATAATCCACGGCCGAAATATGCTTCGGCTCCGTAAACATCGGATCCGCTTCCTGGATTTTTCCGCCTTCTGCAAGCGAGACAAAAACGATTTTTCCCTTGTCATCCACCAGCATCGGCAGTTCTCCCCATTCATCGACGCCCAAAATCTTGTACGATCTCTCAGGAACAGAAATCGTCTTAAGCTGCGTCACGTTCGCGTTTCTAAACAGCGGAATGATCTGCCAGAGGATAAAAGCAAAAATTCCAAGCACGGCTGTAATGATGCTGATCCCTCCGACTTTGATAAATCGCGTCATGAAGCGGTCAATGAACAGTACTTTTCTGGAAGCCTGGAATCGCGCAGGAATCGCAGCTGCAGGCTCCTGAACCTGTCGCAACGGAGGTACCTCAGCGGATGGTGTGGATTCTATTTGGTCCATAGAGTTCAAGGGCGCGACTGCTCGCGCCCTTCCAGTAAAACAAACAATCTATCGCAGCTGAGCTATGGCTTCCGAAACTGCATTGGCAGGAAGAGGGAAATATCCATCTTTCACAACAATTTCCTGTCCTTGCTTGGAAAGCACAAACCGGACAAACTCCCCCGCCAGCTTATCCATCGGCTTCCCGGGCGCTTTGTTGACATAAACATACAGAAAACGGGCCAGAGGATAACTGCCATTCAAACAATTTTCATAGCTCGGATGAAACAGTTTCCCTGAGGCCGCTCCTAAATCAATCGCTTTCACACCGGAGGTTTTGTAGCCAATACCGGAATATCCAATGCCGTTTAAGTCGCTGGCAACACCCTGGACTACCGAAGAGGAACCGGGCTGCTCTTTCACCGTCGATTTGTAGTCACCTTTATTCAAGGCAATTTCTTTGAAGTATCCGTACGTTCCCGAAGCGCTGTTGCGGCCGTAGAGAGAAAGGGGCTTGTTCACCCATTCACCACTCAGTCCTAACTGGCCCCATTTGGTTGTGTTTTTTCCGCCTCTTTTGTAGGTGCTTGAAAAAACTCCATCCACCTGGCTTAACGTCAGCCCTGTTAGAGGATTGTCCTTGTGAACATATACGGCAAGAGCATCGATCGCCACTTTGATTTCGGTGGGCTTGTAACCGTACTTCTTTTCAAAAGCATCGATTTCGGTCGGTTTCATCTGGCGGCTCATAGGACCGAACTGCGCTGTGCCTTCGATCAAAGCAGGAGGGGCAGTCGAAGAACCCTTTCCTTCAATTTGAATTTTTACATTGGGATACTTGGCTTTGAACGATTCTGCCCAGAGAGTCATTAGATTATTCAATGTGTCCGATCCAATGCTGTTAATATTTCCCGAGATTCCACTCACAGGTGTATAGCTGTCTAATTTAGCATCGACCTGAACACTTTGAGCCCCGGCCCAGGGGGCGAGAAATAAAACCACGGCAATCACCATTGCCAAATTCTTAGTTTTCATACAGTCGTCTCCTTTCATTTTTTATGAGAGACTAGAGTTTAGATTTCACCAATTTCAAACATATCAAAGTGATGTTTCAAACACGTAAAATCGCCTGGAAATTTAACACCGATTTAATGTATCCGTGACGTTGGCGAAAGGAAGGACTTTTAATCTTTTTGAGGTGAATCGCTATAATTGATTTATGACGAAATTTTTTGACGAAGAGCTTGATCTGCTGAAGCAGACGCTTCTACGAATGGCCGGAAAAGCAGAGGCTATGATTCACAAAAGCGTCCAGGCACTGGTGCAGCGCGATATGGCTTTGGCGAACGAAATTCCGAATCTGGAAGATGAAGTCAACCATCTCCAATTGGAAATTGATGATCGCGCCTTCAAGTTGCTTGCTTTACGCCAGCCGATGGCTCACGATCTGCGATTGATCATTGCTGCGATGAAAATATCTGTCGATCTCGAACGCATTGCAGATCAAGCTGTCAATATTCTTGAAAACACGAAAGTTCTGTTGCAGTTTCCCCTTCTCAAACCACTGATCGATATCCCAAAGATGGCTGATATTGCCGGCGATATGCTGCGGGATTCACTCGATGCTTTCGTGGAGGGGGACGCGGCTAAAGCTCGAAGCGTTGTGACCCGAGACGATGAAGTCGATGGTTTGAAGAACCAGGTGTTCCGCGAATTATTGACTTACATGATCTCCGATCCACGAACCATTCAGGTTGCTTTACAACTCATTCTGGTTGCCAGACACCTGGAACGAATTGCGGATCACGCGACCAATATCGCAGAAGATGTGGTGTATCTGGTCGAAGCCAAAGATATCCGCCATCACGCCGAAGAATTGTAGTTCGATAACCGCCAAGACGCCAAGGAAACCAAGAACGCCAAATTTCTTGAATCTTAAAATTCTTGGTGACCCTTGGTGATCTTGGCGACTTGGCGGTTAAACAACTAGAACAGCGTATAGATAAAAGGCGCGACCGCAGAGCTTTGTGCGAAGAAGATCAACAGGCCAAAAATGATCAGCACAAGGAGCATGGGTGTAAGCCACCACCATTTGTGCTGCCAGAAAAATGAAATAAACTCGCCGACAATTCCAAAACGCGCCGCTAAACTTTCATTCCATCGCATAAATCAACCTTGTTTTTCTATTATATAGTTTTCCAGAACCAATGTATCCATTCCACTCCGGCTAAATGTGCTGTAGGCCTCGCGGGGCGTATTCACGATCGGCTCTCCTTTGAGGTTAAATGACGTATTCAGGATCACCGGAACCCCGGTCGCTTCGCCAAACGTTTCGATCAGTCGATAGTAACGAGGGTTGAATTCTCGATTCACAGTCTGGAGTCTGCCGGTCCCATCTACGTGAGTAATCGCCGGAAGAGTTTCCTGTTTTTCTTTTTTCACATCCACCACGTATAACATATACCGCGCCGGAAAATGGGAAGGAGCATTCTCCAGAACAAAATAATCTTCTGCCTTCTCAGCGAGCACCGACGGAGCGAATGGCCGAAAAGGCTCGCGAAATTTGATCTTTACGTTGACGATGTCTTTCATGTCCGTGCGACGCGGATCCGCGATGATGCTCCTGTTACCAAGTGCACGCGGTCCCCATTCAAACCGGCCCTGGTACCACCCGACCACTTTTCCCTGCTGCAGTTTATCCGTTACACGCTGAAGCAATACATCTTCGTTTTCAATCCGCTCAAACGGAATGTTCTCTTCCTTTAGAAAACTTTCAATATCCGACGCGCTGTGTTCCTGGCCCCAGTAAGCGTGATTCATCACAAAGGAACGCGGCTTTCCAAGAATGGCATGGTAAACATACATCGCCGCGCCGATCGCCCCACCGCTATCACCCGCAGCAGGGTGAACGTAAATGTCTTCAAATGGCGTTTCTCTGAGTATCTTGCCGTTCGCAACACTGTTCAGCGCCACACCACCGGCCATGCAGAGCTTCTTTAAACCTGTCTCAGCGTATAAAGCATTCGCCATCCGAAGCAGCGCTTCTTCCGTAACCGATTGAATACTAGCTGCTATGTCCGCGTAGTGTTGATTCAACCGGCCCGCTTCATTGAAGTTTGCCGGTTTGTCTCCGAAATAGGAAGGATAATCAGTAGAAGGAGTGAAAAATAGTGCTTTTGAATCTCGAGGTTCTCCAAACAACTCAACGAAACGGTTGTTAAACGTTCGATCGGTTGAATAATGAAAAGAAAAATAATCCATGTCCAGTTCAAAGCTTCCGTCCTTTCCAAATCGGATCAACTTGTGCACTTTATCGACGTATCGGGGTGAGCCAAAAGGGGCCATTCCCATCACTTTGTATTCCCCTTCATTCACCTCAAATCCGAGAAAGGCTGTGAAAGCGCTGTAGAGAAGCCCGATGGAGTGCGGAAAGCGGATCTCTTTGATGAGTCTGATGTCCGTTCCTTTACCAACTCCGAAACTGGCTGTGGTCCATTCCCCCACTCCGTCCACCGTAAGGATGGCCGCTTCTTCAAACGGGGAACAGAAAAACGCGCTCGCCGCATGAGAAAGGTGATGTTCGCTGAAAAATATCTTCGAAGCCGGAACGTTTAAGCGGTTCTGGATTAAATGCTTGATCCACAGTTTGTCGCCAAACCATGTGACCATCGCTTCGCGAAATACTTTATGAGAATAAGGAAACGTCTGCATGCTGGACAACAGCAGCCGTTCAAATTTAATGAATGGTTTCTCAAAGAAAACCACGTAGTCGATATCGCGAGTCTCGATACCACCCGTACGAAGACAAAAGTCGATCGCATTTTGAGGGAATTCCCAATCATGTTTTTTTCTTGTGAAACGTTCTTCCTCAGCCGCAGCGATCAGCTGGCCGTCACGAAACAATGCCGCAGCGGCATCGTGGAAATAACACGAGAGACCCAGTATTTGCATCAATCACCACTGACGAACGGCTTTCTGGAGCGGAGCGGAGGAATCTGTAGATCGTGGCTGCCATCCATGGCCGGCGTTCCTTCTGATTCCAAGCGGGTCCGATCTTTTCACGATCAGAGCAAAAGGTGCAAGGATCAGGAAATAAAACACAATCAATATCAACCTGGCCTGAAAATCACCAATCTTGTGGGCGATGATTTTCCACCGATTCCAAATTCGAGAGAATATAGTCATATAAAGGGACAGAGATTATAGCAAATTTGAGGAAATGTGTCTTTGAAAAAAGGGAGCGGTCCGGGAAAGAATTCCCGGACCTTAGTTTAGATAACTTGCCAGCGAACCAACGCTGGAAGATTTTCGCAATTTATTCAGAGCCTGCGCTTCGATCTGACGAATTCGTTCTCTGGACAAACTCATTCTGTCGCCGATCTGTTTTAATGTAAGCGGATTATCATCATCCAGACCGAACCGGAGTCGTAATACTCTTTCTTCCATCGGTGAAAGCTTACCGAGCGACCTTTCAATCTGTTCTTTCAGAAAGATGGTCGCAGAGCTTGTTTCCGCGGATGGAATCGTTCTCTGCTCGAGCGCATCACCAAGCGTCAAATCACCATTTTCATCGATCGGATGATCCAGCGATAAGGTCCCCGCTGTCGCTTCTAAAGATGCATTCAGTTCCTTCAAACTCACTCCAATTTCGAGAGCCAGAGCTTCGCGCGACGGATTCTCGTTCTGCTCGCTGCGTCTTTTCGATAAAGTCGTGGCAACACGATACAGGATGTTTGCAGTCTTTGGAGAAAGCCTGTAAACCTGACTTGCCTGAGAAAGATAATGTAAGATTGCCTGCCGGATCCACCAAACGGCATAAGAAGTAAAACGAACTTTTCGATCAGGATCAAACCTTTTGGCTGCCTCGATCAACCCGACATTTCCCTCATTGATCAAATCCAGGAAGGGAAGTCCGGACTTCCGGTATTTCTTCGCAATCTTAATGACAAATCGAAGGTTCGATTCGATCATTTTTTGCAAAGCGTCTTTATCACCCGCCTGAGCTCGATATCCGAGCGCCCTCTCCTCCTCTACCGTCAGAAGGGGAATCTTCGAGATCTCCTTAAGGTAGAGCCTCATCGCCTTATTCAAGGCTTTATCTTTCGAATTCATTGTTGTTTTTTGCATCATTTTCGTCTCTTTGTTTTTTTCTCTTTATTAGATACGTTTAGACCCCTAAATAGTTTTAAATCTTGTATCTTTTTTGTCCCATTTCGCCCATTTTTCATGCAAATTTTGAGCCAGAACTGAAACAGAAATGGGTCGACGGGCGCAACGGTTCACTTTGGCCCAAATGTGGGGGATTTTCAATTAATTGAATACAAACGTCCTAAAATCTGCCACAAGAGGGCCCGTTTCCGGTTTGAACCGTTCTCTTTTCCAGAGGGGGCTAACGTAATATATGTAATTTTTGATTCTCGTCAAGTGCGCCGAAGCGGCAGGTCGAGAATCAGGGGCAGGCTATGTACGAATCGCTTGACGTTAGCTCGAGCGTTACGCGACTTTTCTAGCGCAGTCGTTGGGACACTTTCCGAGGAAAACGCCGACCGTAGCGGCCGGAAATTGTGCTTTCAATTTTAAGCAATCAGCGAATGAACTGTTTAGAGAGGAAAATTGGCATTCCGAGCTCGCATAACCCACCATTGCGCGATCCACAAGACAGAGTGGAACTCCATCGATTGTGATATGGAAATCGCCCGTTACGTCCGGCAAATCGGTTCTTCCATCCAGCAAACTATTTCGCGAAAAATTTTCAAATCTCATTTTCAGTTACCTCCAGGCGAACATCAATGCTTAACATAGGTCAAGGGAAGTTCCGTCCGAATAAGAGCTTGAATGAATTTTTTGTCGATAAATCAGGATCAATCGTCAGTTAACGTACGACACACGCACAGTGCCAAGACGCCAAGCTCTCCAAGGTAGCCAGGTATTTTGTCATTTTTTAGTTCTGGCGTACTTGGCGCTTTTGGCGTCTTGGCGGTTCGTTTTTTCATGCTTAACAAAAAGCCGGCGCGATTTTTTCCAGCTTTTCCTTCCATTCCGGGTTGAGAGAATTCACAGTGGCCAGGAAATTCGGATGAATCATTCCTGAACCGATGTAGGTCCAGCGATTTGCTTGCAGTTGTACCTGCTCGAATTCCTTCCTTTCTGCTTCCGTCAGAACACGACCTGTGGCACGAGTAAAACTGTCCAGGTCAAATTGCACTTGTTGAGCCAGACCTCGATCGAGGAAAAGCCCCATTTCGATGTATTCATCCATGGCTTTGGAAATTTCCTCTGCGCTGTAATTCTTTGCCATTGCATCGATCATGAGAGTGTCCAGTTTGGTGTGCTGCGCTTCGTCAATCCAGTGATACTTCAATAGACTCTTGAATTGAGGGTCCAGTTCTCCGTTGTCCCGTACACTGTCAATGTAGTGGCGCTGCACAAACCATTCGATGTGCAAGGTGAGAATCGCAACGGCAAGCGGGTGATGTGACAGTACGGCTGCTGCAATCTCGCTGGGCGGTCCGATGACTTCGCAGGGCACGCCAAAACCTTTTTTGAATTCATCACGGAATAATTTGAATAGTTGAATGTGCTTGGCCTCTTCACCGGCAAACGCTAGCAGCGCACGGACTCTGTAATCATCATCCTCCGGATTTGGACGGGCTGTGTCGATCACGAACGGAAGAATAAACTCCTCAACAGTTCCAAACATTATTAAATAGGCGTGCCCCCGAATCTGATTCAGGATTCGTTGTTCGTCTGTAGTTAAAAACGACAGCGATTTTACGCGCGCCAGGGATTCCGGCAAGAATGGCTTGTTGAAATCGAGATTCTTTCCGTTTCCGATTACATCCTTTATGGTCCATCTCATTCTTTCGGATGCCGCAAGAGCATCCGGATAGTTGTAGTTGTGATACATTTTGTTTTCCTCCTTTCTGTTTACTGCGTTTGTTTTCATACGCTCGCTGGAATAGCAACAGAGATGCCAACGATTCAGAAAGAAGGTTTTCCGACGGAGAGCGTTGTCGCAGTCGTCTGGAATGTCTCACGAGAAAAAAAGAAAGTCACGAGATTTCGTGAGTGGAAGTACGAGTTTTCGCGAGCCGATTTTTTCAGGAAGGGCGAGGACGATGGATGCCTAATGCTTTCATTCTGGAAGTGAAGGTGGATGGCTTTAGTCCAAGCAACTGGGCAGCGCCATCTTTTCCCGAAATTCTCCAACCGGTTAATTCCAGGGCCCGCAGGAAGTTTTCCTTTTCCATTTCCTCCAATTCGCCGGCGGTTAAAATTTTTGCCGCTTGCGTTGGACTGCTTGCATTCCGTATCGGCTCGAGCAAAGCGCGATCAAAATGGAGCGTGCCATCGGTGGAAGTGATAACGGAACGTTCGATCACATTCTGAAGCTCCCGCACATTACCGGGCCACGGATAGGATTTCAAACTCACGATTGTGGCTGGAGTGAGAGGCTTCTGTTTGTGTCCCATTTTTTTTGCAAATTTTTCAGCAAAGCATTCTGCAAGCAGAATCACATCGTCTCCGCGATTGCGCAAAGGTGGAACGGTAATCGGAAAAACGTGAATGCGATAATAGAGGTCTTCGCGAAATTTTCCTTCGCGTATTAAATCCTGGAGATCACGATTGGTCGCAGTGATTACACGGACATCGATCTTTTTTGTGCGCGAGCTGCCGACCGGTTCAAATTCTCCCTCTTGCAGCACACGCAGCAGTTTCGCCTGAAGGTCCAGGGGAAGCTCTCCGATTTCATCCAGGAAAATCGTTCCATGATCGGCCAGTTCAAAACGTCCTTCACGCCTCTTGGTAGCACCCGTAAAAGCTCCGGCTTCATATCCGAAAAATTCACTTTCCATCAGAGAAGGAGGAATCGCAGCGCAATTCACATTGATTAAAGGCTTCTCTTTTCGAGCGCTTCCGGAGTGAATTGCGCGAGCAATCAATTCTTTTCCGGTTCCGGTTTCGCCAAGAATCAAAACCGTCGAATCGGTGCCCGCAACTTGTTGAACCTCACGCAGTGTCCGCAGCAGTTCCTTACTCTCGCCGATCACCTCACCAAAATCCTGCAATTTTTCGATCTCTTCGCGAAGATACTTCGCTTCTTCGGATAAAGATTGAATTCTTCGTTCGGCTTCCAACCGATCGTTTACATTTCGTAAAATGAGAGTGAAGTACGTTCGCCCCCGGATCTCAAAGCGGGAAAGCGAAGCTTCAGCAGGAAAATGCTTCTCGTTGGACTGTATCCCTTCGAGGTTTCCTGGAATCCACAGATATTGCTCTCCCTCCGGCCTGGATTGAAGCTCGTGCGCCAGCGAAGTAAGTTTTCGGCAACTGTCAGCGGAAAGAAATTTCAAGAAATTCTTGCATGCAGCTTCTTCCGTTTTGCATGCAAACAGTTTTTCTGCTGCTAAATTGATCCGCTTAATATTGAAATCGGCATCGAGTTCGATGATCGCGTCCATTGCGCTGTCGACGAGCCGGCGCAATTTTTCTTCCCGTTCGCGCAATTCGGATTCCGCCCGAAGCCGCTGAAGTTCCGTCGCAGCGCGAGCAGCGAAAATGTCAAACGTCGCCCGCAAACGAGGCTGTGCCGGCATCGGACGGCGGTCTAACACTGCTAAATGTCCGAGCGGTTCTCCTTTCAAATCCAGAAGAGGAACACCCATATAGCTGACTGCGCCGATTTCCCGAACGTGCGGATCGTCATAAAGTTGTTGAAGATTTTCGGGATGGTGGAGTAACCTGAGATCACGGACTACAACCTCACAGGGAGTCCCTTCAATCTCCATCTCGTAATCTTGCGTCATCTCTCCGTCGAGCCAGAAGGCTAGCACGTGAAACCGCTTTCTTTCAGGAATGTATTCCGTGACCCACGCGCCATACGTGTTCATCGCTTTCGCAAGATTTTCGACCAGCGCCTGGAAAAAATGACTTCCCGTTGCCCGGACCGTTCCTTCGACCAGTGCTCGCAGGACGGTGTCCTCATCGACTTCGGCCCCTGAAATTCGAACCTCTTTCATCTGAATTGAATCGGCTCCCTGCCTTTTGATGTTTAATCTTTATTATAACTGAACCAGGCTAGCTACTCCTTAGATCAAATCTACCGATGATGCTTGTTCATGGCAAATGGGACGACGCAATAGATGACAAACGTTGCATGGATTGGGGCACGCGTTCTTTAAAGCATCCGCTCCCCCTGGTCTACATAGAAGAGCTTCCTCTATTGCTTTGACAGCGGTTTTCTTATTCTGGAATGTTTAAAAGAGAAGGCTGCAAAAAAAGTTGTTTGCAGCATGTCGAGTTGTCCAGGCTCCAACGACAACAATGACTGACTTCAGTGCTACAATTTCCGAATAGCAATATTACGGAGGAAACCCAGATGTCTCAACCCCCATCCATATATATGGAATTCAAGAGCAAGTATCCCGAATTGATGAAGACTTATGAAGAACTGGGTGAGCACTGTCAAAATGCGGGGCCGTTGACCGTCCGGGAGCGCGCGCTCGCCAAGTTGGCAATTGCCGTAGGCGCAGGCCTTGAAGGCGCTGTCCATTCGCACACGCGCAGAGCTCTCGAGGCAGAAGCGTCCGCTGATGCAATCCGCCATGTGGTGTTACTTTCGCTGACCACGATCGGCTTCCCGTCTATGATGAGAGCGCTAACGTGGGTCAACGAGATTCTCGCGAACCCGCTGAAATAGCGTAATCTTCCAAAAACAGACGGAAAGAAACGATTCGCCTACGGGTTCTCGTACAGTGAGGAATGAATCATGCGTGTGACAATTCGCGATGCTGCAGTGCTGCTGAGCACATCAGAAGAACAGATTTATGATTGGATTGAATCGGGAGATCTGCCGGCCTACAAAATCAGCGATCAGTACCGGATCAATCGGAGCGAGTTGCTGGAGTGGGCCACTGCACGCAAATTGGCCGTTGCTCCTGCGCTTTTCCAGGGAGCGGAGGATGAGGATGAGAGTCCAACCATCAGCGACAGTCTGCGGCGTGGCGGAGTTTTTCATAACATTCATGGCACAACGCGTGAGGATGTGCTCCGAAATATTGTCCGGGTACTACGTCTGAGCGACGATGCGGAGCGCGAGATGCTTCTCCAGTTGCTTCTGGTTCGTGAGAGCCTCGGCTCAACTGGAGTTGGCGATGGTGTCGCAATCCCGCATGTGCGAAATCCCATCGTGCTTACAACAGATGAGCCATTACTGAGCCTTTTCTTCATCCAACCGGCGATAGATTTCGGCGCGCTGGACGGAAAGCCCATTTACGCGCTGTTTGTGCTTGTTTGCCCGACAATTCATGTTCATCTCCAGATGCTGGCCGGACTCGCGCATCTGCTCCGCCAACCTGACTTTAAGGACCGTATTCGCGCGATGGCGCCCGAAGATGAAATCATCGAAATAGTTGCGAGACTGGAGGTATCGAGTACGAGAACTTCCGCCGGTAAGGAGAGAGATTGACGATTCTCTTACTCTTCATTGCCCTCATCCTGACGTTCACTAGCGGCGTACCTGGCTTCTTCTTGAAAGCAGGCCGTTCTGCATCCCAAAGGATCGCCACGATTTTGCATCTGGCCGGTTGCGTAGCCGGGCTTGTTTCCGCGTTCACCGTTTTTGCCGATGGGGCCTACAGTTCGCAATTCTCCTGGCCGCTGCCTGGTGGTGTGGTAGCGATTCATATGGATGCGCTCTCTGCATTCTTTCTTGTACCTGTGTTCCTTGTAATGGGATTAGGGTCGCTCTATGGCGAGGGTTACTGGCCGGAAATCACGAATCAAACCAATGGCCGTAAGCTGCGCTTTTTTTATGGCACTCTAACCGCAGGACTCGGGCTTGTCATGATCGCTGGTGATGCATGGTCCTTTGTTTTCGGTTGGGAGATCACAGGTCTGTCTGCCTTTTTTTTGGTTAACACCGAAGGAAACAGTAAGGAAGCGCTCCACGCGGCCTGGATCTACCTCATAGCGACTCACGTAGCAACACTCGTACTCTTCGCGATGTTTGGTGCTCTTCATATGGCAACCGGAACGTGGCTGCTCGATGTTGCAGTCGGTGCGAATTCTGCAATGATTGCGCCGATCTGGATTCTTGCTCTCTTTGCTTTCGGAATCAAAGCAGGAGTCATGCCAGCTCATGTTTGGTTACCGGAAGCGCACGCCGCCGCGCCGAGCCATATATCCGCTGTTCTTTCAGGTGTTGTGCTGAAAATGGGGATCTACGGACTTATTAGATTGATGACATTAGTACCTGTGGAACGGTGGTTTGGCTTAACTCTTTTGTTCGTAGGAATTCTATCCGGCATTCTCGGAGTCGTTTTCGCTTTGGCGCAGCACGATCTGAAGCGACTTCTTGCTTACCACAGCATTGAAAATATCGGAATCATTCTCATTGGGCTTGGCGCCGGCGTACTCGGGCGACACGAAGCGTGGGGCGCACTCGCGTTTGCAGGCGCAATGCTTCACGTCTGGAATCACGCATTCTTCAAGGCATTGCTTTTCTTTGCTGCCGGCTCGGTCGTCCATGCAACAGGAACGCGATCCATCGATCAACTCGGCGGGTTGCTGCCGCGCCTGCCATGGACCGGTCTGTTGTTCCTGGTGGGCGCCGTAGCCATCTGCGGTCTACCTCCACTAAACGGATTCGTGAGCGAATGGCTCATCTATATAGCCGGCTTCAAGGCAGCCATTCCGGGGATCGCCGGCGGAGGAAGCGCTGCGATCCTGGCGGTGCCCGCTCTGGCATTGATCGGAGGACTTGCCATCGCTTGCTTCGTGAAGGCATTCTCCGTTGTTTTCCTGGGTAGTGCGCGCTCCGGTCGCGCAAAGCATACGCACGGGGAATCAGTATCGATGCGAATCGCCATGGCGGCGCTGGCGGTAATTTGCCTCCTTATCGGAATATGGCCGCTCACTGTCTTCGGCCCATTATCCAAAGTGACAGCGGATATTCTTGGCAATGATCTCGGGACGATAGCGATACGGAGCCTGTTCTCCGATTTACCTGTTGCAAGCGTAGTGATGTTAATCGCAATCATCATCGTACTCGCGATCATTTTGCTTCTGGTCCGGAATTCATCGAAAGCAGTGACATGGGATTGTGGTTACGCAGCGCCCAACGCGCGAATGCAGTACACCTCTTCGTCATTTGCCGCTCCGCTTACTGAGTTATTCGGGTGGGCGCTCCGGCCGGATGTTCACCGGGAAAATCAATTGGATCTATTTCCGGCGCAAGCGACGTTTGAGAGCCACGTCCCTGATCCCGTTCTTGATCGATTCCTCGTGCCGAATATTTTCCGTGCCCGCCGATTCATGGAGTTTGCGCACGTTATTCAGGCAGGACGAATTCAAGTTTATATCCTGTACATCGTTGCGCTGCTGCTGATCTTGCTGGCCTGGAGTTCCTCATGATGATGTCCATCCTAAATGCGATTTTGGTGATGATGATCGCTCCGCTCGTCTTTGGCGTGATCCATAGAACAAAATCGCTTTTGGCAGGACGTAAAGGACCGCCCATTCTGCAGGTTTACTATGATGTTGCCAAGCTCATTCGCAAGCGCACAGTTTTAAGCGGAACGACAACCCGGATTTTTCTGGTAGGGCCGGCCATTGTCGTGGCGACCGCTGTCGTCGCAACACTGTTCCTGCCTATTGGGAATCAGCAGCCTGTAATTTCGTTTACCGGAGACATTCTGGTTTTCATTTATCTATTCGCTCTGGCGCGCTTCTTCATCGCATCTGGGGCGATGGATACCGGATCTGCATTCGAGGGAATGGGCGCCTCGCGCGAAGTAAGCTTTTCCGCGCTCGCGGAACCCGCGATCCTGTTGGGCTTACTGGCGCTTGCGCGAGTTTCCGGGTCTCTGATTCTGAGCGAAATGCTGGCCGTCGGTAAAACGGGAGCCTGGGAAAAAGCCAGCGCGTCCGTGGTGCTGATCGTCATCAGCTGGTTCATTGTCCTTTTAGCTGAGAATTCGCGCGTTCCGTTTGATGATCCGAACACGCATTTGGAACTTACAATGATTCACGAAGTCATGGTACTTGACCATGGAGGTCCGGCATTCGGTTTCATACAGTACGGCGCGGCATTGAAACTCACGCTCTTTTGCATTCTGGTCGGGACCCTGATTGTTCCAGTGAGTTTCGGAATTCCTTTGCTTGACATTGGTATAACTGCTGTGACCGTGCTTGCGACCGGAGTTGCGGTTGGACTCGTCGAATCAAGCATGGCAAGGCTGCGGCTCGTGCGTGTTCCGCAACTTCTGATTACTGCAACTTTGCTCGCGGCATTCGCTGTTGTGCTGGTCCTGAGGTAAATCGATGACACAGACCGTTCCAACGATTCTCATCTTATGTGTCATCATGAATTTTCTTGCGCTCGGATCGTCAAACTTGAGGGCCCTGATACGGGCTGTTGCGATTCAAGGCTTCCTTTTGAGTGTCTTTCCTCTGGCGTTTGCGCACACTCCTTCAGTTCGGCTTGCAATCTTAGTCGTAGTGAGTGCAAGCATCAAAGGATTTTTGATCCCGTCTCTCCTTTTCCGCGCGATGCGCGAGGTGCACATCCGGCATGAAGCCGAACCTTATCTTGGTCAAGTGCCTGCGGTTCTTCTTTGTGCTGTCGGTACGGGTCTGGCTTTGCTATTCTCAGGTCATCTGCCTCTCGCCGAAACACATCGTGGCTTGCTGATTGTACCAACAGCACTTTCAACACTGCTCACGGGCTTCATTCTGCTGACAACACGCCGGAAGGCGATTTCACAAGTTACCGGATACCTCACTCTTGAAAACGGCATCTTTGTTTTCGCACAACTCTTGCATGAAGCAATGCCTTTCCTCGTTGAAGCCGGTGTATTGCTCGATCTGGTTGTCGGCATCTTTGTAATGGGTATCGTAATGAATCATATCCAACGCGAATTCTCATCCCTGGACACTGAGCGGCTTTCGGAACTAAGGGATTGAAATGATTCTGTTAATCACCGTCCCACTTATTTCAGCACTCATCGCGCTTGTCGCTTCGTTCGGACAAACTTCGGCCTCCGCTGCTTCTTCTTACGGCGGGAATTCATGTTCTTCTGACCATTCGCCTTCAGGTAGGAGATACGTCGGAAGGCGGATGGCTGGCGGTAGATGAACTGGGATACCTTGTGCTTGGTGTCCTTTCGATTCTTTTTGCTCTCTGCTCGGTCTACGCAATCGGGTATCTCCGTGTCAGATCGGATCGGCCGAATCGCATTTTCACAGTCTGTCTGCTCATCTTTCTCTCAATGACTACCGGAGTGACGCTCGCTCAACATCTCGCTTTGTTATGGGTCGCGATGGAGGGAGCAACTTTGTCCACTGCAATGTTGATCTACTTTAATCGTAATGCCAGATCACTCGAGGCGGCGTGGAAGTATCTCATGGTCGGCTCTGTCGGTATTGCCCTTGCTCTTCTCGGCTCCCTCTTTTTCGGTTATGCAGCTTTTCTTGGCGTAGGCGAGAAAGCTTCGCTGCTGTTTCACGACCTGTTCGCGCACGCCGATCAACTTTCACGGCCCTGGATCAGAGCGGGATTTGTGCTATTGCTTGTTGGTTATGGAACCAAAATGGGGCTTGCACCGCTCCATACATGGAAGCCGGACGCATATGGTGAAGCACCGGGTCTGATCGGAGCTCTTCTTGCGGGAGGGATGACAAACTGCGCCTTTCTGGCTTTGATGCGAATCTTTCGCATCACCGTGGCCGCGGGGGAAGGTGCGTTCGCGCGTGAACTTTTGATAGGCATTGGTTTATTCTCAATGGCGGTTGCAGCTGTATTCCTGGCAGGTCAACGCGACTTCAAACGAATGCTCGCATACTCCAGTGTGGAGCACATGGGCATTCTTGTTCTTGGAATCGGAATCGGCGGACTGGCAACACTGGGCACACTGCTACACGTTATCAATAACGCTTTCACAAAAATTGTTCTTTTCCTTTCAGCAGGCAATATTCACCGGGCATATGGCAGCAAGCGAATCGAGAAAGTCAGTGGTGCCATGAGTCGTCTTCCGATCTCCGGAGCGCTCTTTCTTATGGGATTCCTTGCGATCACCGGTTCGCCACCTTTTGGTCCTTTCATCAGCGAGTTCACAATCCTGAATGCGGCGATGGAAGCAGGTCATTTCATACCCGCGGCGCTATTTCTCATTTTTCTCATCGTGATTTTCATCGGGATGGGGGCTACCGTTCTCGCAGTCGTGCAGGGCATCCCATCCGCTGATTCAGATACAGGATTTCAAGACAGTTTCACGAAAACCGTACCGATGATTGTTTCGCTTGCGCTTGTCTTGATGATGGGCATCTGGATCCCCAGGTCTCTCTATTCCTTTATTGAAAAAGCGGCCAGCACTTTGATGGAGATTCAATGACGAGTGGTGAAATCCGAAACGGACTGGCGATTCCTCTGCGCGACGTGCCGTTATTGGATCCACAATTGTTCCGCCAAAGAATTATTGATCGTGTCCTAAAAAGGGGAGCGCGAATCGCTTCGATGTTCGCTATGAATCAGGAGAGCGGCGGCGGGATACAAATTTTCGCAATCCTGGCAAATGACTTAAGCGGCAAGTTGCTCGTTTCACGAACGGAATTGCAGCAAGATTCTTTTGATTCCATGGTTCGCGAAGTTCCGCAAGCGCATCTTTTTGAGCGTGAAATCGCAGAGCAGTTCGGTCTTCGCCCGGAAGGACATCCGTGGCTTAAGCCGGTACGATTTCATTCTCCGTATCACACCGGGCATGATGCAAAGGGCAACCATCCCAAAAACTCTGTTCTACCCGGCGTCCAGGATTTTTTCCAGGTTCATGGCGAAGAAGTCCACGAAGTCGCCGTAGGTCCTGTTCATGCGGGAGTCATTGAGCCGGGACATTTCCGGTTTCAGTGTCATGGAGAAGTTGTGTTCCATCTTGAAATCGCATTGGGATATCAGCATCGCGGAATCGAACGTGTTGTCATCGGCGGCCCTCATCTTCAAACGATACACCAAATGGAGGCCATCGCAGGCGATACGACGATCGGCCATACTCTCGCATACTGTCAGGCAATCGAAGCTTTATCCGGCACGGTAGTTAGCGCGCGTGCGCAAGCGATTCGTGGAATCGCATTAGAACTTGAACGGTTGGCGAACCATACCGGCGATCTTGGTGCGCTTGCGGGCGATGTTGCTTACCTTCCGACTGCCTCGTTCTGCGGGCGTCTGCGAGGCGATTTCCTGAATATGACGGCTGCAATATGCGGGTCAAGATTTGGAAGAGGATTGGTACGGCCTGGCGGTGTCGCGTTTGACCTGGAGCCGGAACAGATCCAAACATTGCGGCAACAACTGATCACGGCGCTGAAGGAAGTAAAGGAGTCTGTACAGTTGCTCTGGGAGACGCCGACGGTGCTGGAAAGATTCGAAAGCACGGGTCGCGTTTCCACCGAAGATGCAGAAATGAATCGGGCTGGTGGGTCCGGCAGCTCGCGCTTGCGGTCTCGCTCGGGATGTGCGCCACGACTACCCGACCGGCATCTTCCGGTTTGTGCATCTTCCAGTCATGACTTCCCACTACGGTGATGTGAATTCGCGTGCGTTTGTTCGATGGCTCGAAATTCAACAATCGATACAATTCATTCTGCAACAACTCGATACTCTTCCAGCAACAACGATTCGTAACAATCCACAGGCGCTCATGCCGGATTCGATCGTTGTTTCATTGATCGAAGGATGGCGCGGAGAAATCTGCCATGTTGCAATAACCGATGCGTCCTCCCGGTTCAGCAGGTACAAAATCACAGATCCGTCGTTCCACAACTGGTTCGGGCTCGCTCTTGCAATGCGCAACGGTCAGATCTCGGATTTTCCATTGTGCAATAAGAGCTTCAATCTCTCTTATTGCGGCCATGATCTATAGGAGCTGATGATGTTCAAGTCTCTGATCGCCAGAGTGCATCAAGGTCATCGAACAATGTCCTACCCGAAAGGACAATCCCCGGAACTCCCTGTGCGCTTCCGGGGTCTGCCTGTGATTGACGAATCCAAATGCAAAGAGGGTTGTCGAGACTGCGCTGACGCGTGCCCAACCAGTGCGATTCTTATAGAAAACAAAGTCCGGCTGGATTTAGGCCGTTGTATTTTTTGTAATGAATGCGTCGCCGCATGTCCGGAAGGTGCGATTGCATACACGCGGGACTACCGGCTCGCCACACGAACGCGTGAGGCTCTCGTTCTGAATGATAAAGGCTTGGAACTTGCCACCGCGCTCGAAGGACGCATGCGCAAACTTTTCAGACGATCGCTCAAACTTCGTGTCGTTAGCGCCGGCGACTGCAATGCGTGTAACTCTGATGTAAATGTACTCGGGACGATTGGATGGGACCTCGGACGATTCGGAATTCAGTATGTTGCGTCACCACGCCATGCGGATGGCCTGCTGATCACCGGCCCTGTCACGACCAACATGCGTCTTGCGCTTGAAAAAACATACGAGGCCGTTCCGGAGCCAAAAATCGTGATTGCTGTCGGCGCTTGTGCGATCAGCGGCGGGATGTTCGCCGGACACCAGGAACAATGTGGAGGAGCCGATGCCATCGTACCGGTCGATCTGTATATACCTGGATGCCCGCCACATCCGTTGACAATTCTTGACGGCCTTCTCCGCTTGATCGGCCGGATCGAAACAGGTGATCGCCCTCGCAATAACGTTGACATCAACATTAAGAGCCGTTCTTAACACAGAGTTTTTCATGTAACGCGAGTTACATCCGCAATGATGAAAAATCTCCTCAAAAGCTCCAACTATGCACTTCATTTTCAGGGCAGACACAGCGCGGCAAAAGCCGCAACCAAGTTTCAGTCAACGCAATGCCGCCAGGACCCCGAAGTTAGCTTCTTTCCGATGTGTAAGAAAAGGAGATAGGGAGATGAATGAGATTAGAAGAGATCGTGAATATGGTTCCGTGTTGCGCTTTCCGGATCGTTTGAATTGCGCCGCGCTTTCGCGGCGGTCGATCCGGAAAAGCATCTCCGCATCTCTCCAATCCCCCAATCTCCCTTTTTTCTTTGCGTCTTTGGGTCTTTTCGTTAAAGATTCTACATATCCTTGCTGTAAAAAGACGGATTTGAAGATTAGTACTACAGGGAACACAGATAGATTGTAGCTTCAAGCTCACGCGCTGCTTGATAAACCAGGTCGATTTGTTTAAAATTCATGGACTTCCGAGAAATTGCGATTTTCATAATCGGATTTCTTACACACTGACGCGATGACTCACGACGCGTTGACGCGATTGCCGGCGTAGCTCAGCTGGTAGAGCAACTGATTCGTAATCAGTAGGTCTCCGGTTCAAATCCGCGCGCCGGCTAATGAACGGAAGATCGGATCAGTCTTCTCTGGATTCCTTGTAATCCTTTTCCATCCGCAGTTTGATTTCGGCCAACCAGTTTTCCAGCGCTTCTTGAGTTTTATTCACAATCGGTCCGCGAATCAGTCGTCCTTTAAAACCGGTCATGCCATCTACATGCGAACGGTTCAGGACGAGCAAATAGAAACCTTTGAGCGTTTTGTTTTCTTGATCGGGTACTAGTGACTGCAGCTCCAGACCGTCACGAAAGTAATGATTTGCGTAAAGCATTTTGGATGCGATTGCGTAGCTTTTCTCTGGAGAATTCTCCCGTTCAAAGACCACAACATGACTGAATCGGATGACGGGTTGCAGGCCAAATTGAAATTTCTGCCAGTAGAAGAGATCTTCTGCGTCTGGATTTTTTTCTCGCGGAAAATTACGCAAATACGACACGAGGGCAGGAATGTAATGATGTAAGTAAGGGGACTGCAGAAGGAGTTGATGCATTCCTTCCTTGACGTGCATGAGCCGGCCATCTTTGAGATACGCTGTCAGCGCGTCATCTCCGATTTTCTGATAGCTCGTTATGTATTCAACCGAGAGGCGGCGCATTAGATCGTTCGCTTGCTCGAGTGCCTTATTCAGAAGACCACTCAACTTCCTGATGAAAGCGCGAGACACTCCCGCCCGGTAATCTGGCAGTACAATCGTCAGGCTTGCAATCCCGGATTTTAAGAAGGTCATCCTCTTCCCACGTTAAAGTCGATACGTCGGCTAACCGTGGTGGTGTGCTGAAGGTTCCGCTTTGCAGAACCTTGCCACCCGACTCATGTTTTACAATGTCACGGAATCGGGTCAGGAAATACTCAGGCGGCACTTTCATGTGAACGATCCCAAATACGGCTAGTTCTTCCGTCGTTCTTGTTGGAAGTACTTTTACAACGCTTTCGCCCAGTCGTATTCCAGCCAGTTCCTTTTCCTTCACCTGGATTTGTTTCACCAGGAAACTTCGAAGTTCAGCTGGTAGTTCTGAGGTTGCAGAAAATACCGGCAATTGAAGAATCAACAGCACACATAGCATTGTCCGCAAACGCCGATGCGATGATGCGTTGTTCCTGAACCGCAGATCACTAAAAGCATTCATCGCATTCGACGCAACCTGACTCAATTATATTTTACGATCTGTTTCCAGGTTCAGCACCCTACACTGAATGTTTATTGTGAAACCTTGCAAGGATCCAGCAAAATGTTAGAGTAGAAAAACAGAGCGAGGCTTTTTGGGGGTGCCTCGCTCTTCCAGTGTTTTTTTCATGTTTAGCAAAAAGCCGGGGCGATTTTTTCCAGCTTTTCCTTCCATTCCGGGCTGAGAGAATTCACGGTGGCCAGGAAATTCGGATGAATCATTCCTGAACCGATGTAGGTCCAGCGATTCGCTTGCAGTTGAACCTGCTCGAATTCCTTCCTTTCTTCTTCCTTCAGCACACGACCCGTTGCACGTGTAAAACTGTCCAGATCAAATTGCACTTGTTGAGCCAAACCGCGGTCCAGGAAAAGTCCCATTTCGATATATTCATCCATGGCTTTGGAAATTTCCTCCGCGCTGTAGTTCTTTGCCATTGCATCGATCATGAGAGTGTCGAGTTTGGTATGCTGAGCTTCGTCAATCCAGTGGTACTTCAGGAGACTCTTGAATTGAGGATCCAGTTCTGAGTTGTCCCGTACACTGTCAATGTAGTGGCGCTGCACAAACCATTCGATGTGCAAGGTTAGAATCGCAACAGCAAACGGGTGATGCGACAGTACCGCTGCCGCAATCTCGCTCGGCGGTCCGATGACTTCGCACGGCACGCCAAAACTCTTTTTGAATTCATCGCGGAACAGTTTGAAGAGGTGAATATGCTTGGCCTCTTCTCCGGCAAACGCGAGCAAAGCACGAACTCTGTAATCATCATCCTCAGGCTTTGGACGGGCGGTATCGATTACGAATGGAAGAATGAACTCTTCAACTGTTCCAAACAAGGTCAAATACGCGTGTCCCCGAATCTGATTCAGGATTCGTTGTTCGTCTGGGTTTAAAAACGACAGCGATTTCACGCGCGCCAGAGATTCCGGCAAGAATGGCTTGTTGAAATCGAGATTCTTTCCGTTTCCGATTACGTCCTTTATGGTCCATCTCATTCTTTCGGATGCCGCAAGAGCATCCTGATAGTTGTAGTTGTGATACATTTTGATTTTCTCCTTTTCTGTGTTTGTGTTCATACACGCCGCAATAGCAACCGACATGCCAACGATTCAAAAAGGGAGTTTTTCGACGGAGAAGTGTGTTTCAGTCGCCTGAATCTCTCGCGAGAAAACAAAAAAGTCGCGAGATTTCGCGAGCGCAAAAAACAATTCTCGTGAGACGCATTATTTCAGGAGAGGCGAGGGCGATGGATGCCCAATGCCTTCATTCTGGAAGTGAGAGTGGATGGCTTTAGTTGAAGCAACTGCGCGGCGCCATCTTTTCCCGAAATTCTCCAACCGGTTGATTCCAGCGCCCGCAAAAGGTTTTCCTTTTCTATTTCTTCCAATTCGCCCGCTTTTAAAATTCTTGCAGCTTGCGGTGCGTTGCTTGCGTTCCGTGCGGGATCGGGCAAAGCGCGATCCGGATTGAGTGTGCCATCGGTGGATGTGATGACGCAACGTTCTATTACATTCTGAAGCTCGCGAACATTTCCTGGCCATGGATAGGATTTCAGACTCATGATTGCAGCGGAAGTGAGAGGCTTCTGTTTGCGTCCCATTTTTTTTGCAAATTTTTCTGCAAAGCGTTCTGCAAGCAGAATCACATCGCTTCCGCGATTGCGTAAAGGAGGAACCGTAATCGGAAAAACATGAATACGATAATAGAGATCTTCGCGAAACTTTCCTTCGCTTATTAATTCCTGGAGATCACGATTGGTCGCAGCGATTACACGGACATCGATCTTTTTTGTGCGCGAACTACCCACCGGTTCAAATTCACCTTCTTGAAGCACGCGCAGAAGTTTTGCCTGCAGATCCAGGGGAAGCTCTCCGATTTCATCGAGAAAAATGGTGCCATGATCCGCCAGCTCAAAACGTCCTTCCCGTCTTTTCGTAGCGCCCGTAAAAGCCCCTGCTTCATATCCGAAAAATTCGCTTTCCATCAAAGAAGGAGGAATCGCTGCGCAATTCACTGTGATGAGAGGCTTGCCTTTTCGAGCGCTCCCGGAGTGAACCGCACGCGCGATCAATTCCTTTCCAGTTCCGGTTTCACCGAGAATCAAAACCGTCGAATCGGTGCCCGCAACTTGTTGAACCTCGCGCAATGTGCGCAGCAGTTCCTTACTCTCTCCGATTACGTCGCCAAAATCCTGCAATTTTTCTATTTCTTCGCGAAGGTACTCCGCTTCCTCGGATAATGATTGAATTTTTCGTTCCGCCTCCAACCGATCGTTTACGTTTCTCAAAATGAGAGTGAAGTACGTTCGCCCCCGAATCTCGAACCGGGAAAGAGAAGCTTCCGCAGGAAAATGCTTTTCGTTGGACTGCAGCCCTTCGAAGTTTCCGGGAATCCACAAATATTGTTCTCCCTCCGGCTTCGATTGAAGTTCATGCGCCAGCGATGTGAGCTTGCGACAACTGTCGGCAGATAGGAATTTCAAGAAATTCTTGCCTGCAGCTTCCTCCGCTTTGCATGCAAACAATTTTTCTGCCGCCAGATTGATCCGCATGATTTGGAAATCGGCATTGAGCTCGATGATCGCATCCATCGCGCTCTCCACAAGCCGGCGCAATTTTTCCTCCCGTTCGCGCAATTCGGATTCTACCCGAAGCCGCTGAAGTTCCGTCGCAGCGCGAGCAGCGAAAATTTCAAACGTCGCCTTCAAACGAGGCTGTTCCGGCATTGGACGCCGGTCTACTACCGCTAAATGCCCGAGCGGTTCTCCTTTGGAATCCAGGAGAGGAACCCCCATATAGCTGACCGCACCGATCTCGCGAACCTTCGGATCTTCATAAAGTTGTTGAAGATTTTCAGGATGGTGGAGTAATCGAATATCACGAAACACAACTTCGCAGGGAGTTCCTTCAATCTCCATTTCGTAATCCCCTGTCAACTCTCCACCGAGCCAGAACGCAAGCACGTGAAACCGCTTTCTTTCCGGAATGAATTCCGTGACCCACGCGCCATACGTGTCCATCGCTTTCGCAAGATTTTCCACCAGCGCCTGGAAAAAATGACTCCCCGTTGCCCGGACCGTTCCCTCGACCAGGGCCCGCAGAACGGTCCCCTCGTCGACTACAGACCCTGAAATGCGACTCTCATCCATCTGAATTTCTCGGCTCCCTGCCTTTTGGTTTTAATCTCTATTATAACTCTTGCGTCATTGCTACCAGTGTCGAAGGTAGTGTCTCATTTTGTGTTTCAGTGGCTAAACCAATTTGTAACGCCCGCCTCCGGCGGGCAGAGCCCGAGCTCAAGAGCCCGCGAGACGCGGGCGCTACAAAGATTCAAGTACGAACATTTCTTGACCGCAACTCAAAATGAGACACTACCGTGTGGAAACGACTCTCTCCATTGTCTTCATCAAAAGGAGTCAGTTGCTCCGCTGTCGAACTCATTGAACGCCGGTTTTCCCTTCCCCCTCGATTTCATGTGGCTTCATTGCCTCGCAGAGCTAGTTGGAAAGACTGGAAAGTCGTAAACTAAGTTCGTTAAGGAGGGCACTGCTATGAGTATGAAGTTAAGTGCGCCAAAACAGATTACCTGGTTCATTTGTCTGATTCTTTACATCGTTGCCCTTTTGGCACATTTTGGAGTAGTGGCAATCCGCGGAGACGCAGCTACCTGGAGCTGGATAATCGGTTATGCGATCTTATTGATTGCTTCACAAATTCGCAATTTATAAGAGTTTCAATAACCGGAATGAGGCGGGGCGTTCCATCTTCAAGATGGCGAAGAAACGATACAAATTCCGATACACTCGATTAGCCCGGGTTCAAAATCGGAAGAACTTTTTGAGCGCTCATCTGTCGCTGCAAGCGAGTCCAGCTCATCAATCATCTCCTGACCGAAGTAATACAAAAGCTCAGAGCGGACACCAGCGTAGAGTGATAGTCCTTGATCCGCACAAACAAGTTCCTTGTCCTCCACTTCATCGGCGTGAACCAGCAATCCTTCTTCAAATGTCAGAGGAAAGATGGAACAGATCATCGGTTTCAAATCATGATAGTCAAGATTCTTTTCAACGCTGAAGCTATGGAGCATGCATCCGCGTCCTTTTGGATTCAAGAATATACAGGCGCCGTTCTTCACTGACGTTCGCAGCCATAGCCCACCCGGTGCTTCATCATCCTCACAGGTGTCGGACGGATCAAACCACTCCTGCTGACCTGTCCCAACGTAGCTTTCCGAGTTCGGCTTTTCGTTCCAGAATTCTGCGGCCATTTTCCACGTCTACATCCGCTCCATGAGTGCAGCACCAATCGTTGCAAAAAGTGCAGGACATGCAATGCGCGAAGTACTTCATCTGAAAAATGGTCGATGCCACCCGATCGATAGAGGGAGTACCGTAGCGCGAAACATAAGATTTTGAAAGTGGAATGATCATAAGGAGAGTTTACGATTCAAGATCCGGGACAGCACTTCGCTCTTTCTTTTTGCCGGATTGATGGCGTTTGTTCGCCAGCATTTTTTCTTTTGCACGTTTGGATCGTTTGCGCTTTTGTCTCCGGATTTTTTCAATTTTTTGTTGCTCAGCGCTCTCCTTTCCTCGGATCATGTTATCAATTTTATCGGCCAGCATTTTCCTTGCGTGATAACGGTTCAGGGCTTGGGAACGCTCTTTTTGACACTTGACTTCGATGCCGGTCGGAATGTGCTTCAGATAGACGCACGTCGAAACCTTGTTGACGTTCTGACCGCCATGACCGCCCGACCGGATGAACTTTTCAACCAGATCTTCCTGGCGGACCCCGAGCTCAGTCAGCCGTTCCATCAACGCTAATTCCTTCTCAGGGCTAACTCCAAACATACTCGTCACAGATTAGTGGTATTTCCTTTGTTCCATAAATATTCTATGTTCTTTTCTGATGCGATCAAAATTTTTGCTCACAATTTTTCTCTTGCTCGCCTGGATTGGCCCTGCTTTTCCGCAAGTAAAAAGCACGATACCGGACGCAGCGCGACTTGCAGCTGCTAATGAAAAAGCTCACTGTGGTGGGAAATGCGCTGTATGTGGGCGCTCATCCGGATGATGAAAACACAGCGCTGCTGGCTACGCTTTCGTTAGGACGTCTGATGCGAACCGGCTATCTTGCATTGAACCGCGGTGAAGGCGGCCAGAACCTGATCGGTACGGAACAGGGAGATCTGCTCGGTGTGATCCGCACGCAGGAGCTGCTGGCCGCTCGAAAAGTAGATTATGCCGAGCAATTTTTCACGCGCGCAGTCGATTTTGGATTTTCAAAAAGCGCGGAAGAATCCGTTCGTCTTGTGGGGAAAAGAGGATGTTCTGGCAGATGTTGTCTGGGTATTTCGCACTTTTCGTCCGGATGTTGTGATCACGCGCTTTCCCAACGGAAGGAGAAACGCACGGGCACCATCTCGCGAGCGCGATCCTCGCGGGGGAGGCTTTTGCTGCTGCAGGAGATCCAAACCGTTTCCCTGAGCAATTGAAATACACTTCGATCTGGAAACCTAAAAGGATCGTTTGGAATCGTTACAGCTGGGGCAATCAACCGATATCGGAAGAAGAAAAGAAGACGCTGGCTGAAATGGAGATCGGTGACTATAACCCGTTGCTTGGGAAATCCTACACCGAGCTTGCCGGAATTTCACGCAGCATGCACAAGAGTCAAGGATTTGGAGATTCGGAGGATCGGGGCCGCTTTACTCAATACTTCCGGCACACAGCGGGCGATCCGGCGCAGAAAGGATCTTTTATCAGGAATCGACATGACCTGGAACCGCGTCCCGGGCGGCGCGGAGATCGGACGGATACTGGATCAAGCTGCAAACGGGTTTCAGTCCGGCAAACCGGAACAAAGCATTCCGGAACTATTGAAGGCTTATCGCAGGATGTCGGAAATTACGAACAATCCATGGGTTGAAACGAAAACGAGCCGACCTGATGGAAGTCATACGCGGGTGCGCAGGAATGTGGCTGGAAGCCGTGTCCGCACAGGATTCGGCAACACCGGGAAGCGAGATTCAAGTAGATGTCACCGCCATCAATCGGTCCGCGTTTCCTTTTACAATCGAGTCTATCCGCACAATACCTTCTAATAAGATAGAGCAAATTGCCACGGAGCTGTCGTATAATCAACCTGTTTCAAGAAAGGTCACTATTCAGATTCCGGCCGATTCCGGATACAGCCAGCCTTACTGGCTGCGCGAAACATCGTCCAGGCCTTTTTCTCAGGTGAACGATCAATCTTTGATCGGTCATGCGGAAAGTCCCAGGGTGCCGGCAATCGAATTCGTGATGACGAGCGGACAGGATCGGCTGATTTACGTTGAGCCGGTCTTATTCCGGAAAGTAGATCCCGTTAAAGGGGAAGTCTACAAGGACTTTACTGTCATTCCGGAAATAGCGTTAAACATTCAGGATCCAGTGGTGGTCTTTCCGGAAGCATCCCCAAAGAAAATTCGAGTTCAGGTGATCGCCGGAAAACAGGCCATTCAGGGTGAAGTCAGCCTCCTATTGCCCGCAGGTTGGGAAGTTGAACCAACCGCGCATCCGGTGAATTTCGCAGCGAAAGATGAAACAAAGATTCTCACTTTCACTGTGCACCCGCGGAACGGAGCCGTTACAGGAGAGTTCCGGGCGGAAGCAGTCATCGGAACTCGCAAAATTTCGCATGGCAAGGTTGTAATCGATTATCCGCACATTCCTGCGCAGACATTATTTCCTGAATCGAAAGGACGCTTGATCCGTGTCGATTTGAAAAAGGCGGGACAAAACATCGCGTACATCAAAGGACCGGGCGACGCAATTCCGGAAGCGCTCACACAGATCGGTTACAAAGTGACCCTTCTGTCGGATGAGGATTTGCTTACCCAAAATCTTTCCTCTTACGATGCAATCCTTGTTGGGATCCGCGCCTATAACACCCGGCCGCAGTTAAAGGATGCGCAGGAACGTCTTCTGCAATATGTTGAACAGGGCGGAACAATGATTGTCCAGTACCAGACATCGCAGGATCTTGTTACTGCAAATCTCGGTCCTTATCCATTTAGAATTTCCAGGCGGCGTGTGTCGGTAGAAACAGCCCCCGTAACAATCTTGCAGCCGCAGCATACTTTGTTGAATTCACCCAACAAGATCACACCGGCCGATTTTGAAGGCTGGGTGCAGGAACGGGGACTCTATTTTGCCGATCAGTGGGATCCGCGCTATGAGACGATCCTCAGCTCAGCAGATCCAAACGAAGAGCAGCTTGCAGGAGGAATGCTTTTCGCTCGTCATGGAAAAGGAATCTATATTTTTACAGCCTATTCCTGGTTCAGAGAACTGCCGGCCGGCGTGCCGGGAGCATATCGATTGTTCGTGAACTTGATTTCCGCAGGAAATCAAAAGTGAGCGACAGGCGACGCGAAGATCCGCTTGATGAATCGCCCCCCTTGTTCTCTTCCTGGACGCACTGGTACGCGATTGTGCTTTCCTTTTTGGCCATCTTGATTCTTTGTCTTGTACCTCTTCACCAAGGCTTACGAGTAAATGCGGACTCTAGACTGGATCGTTTTGGTTGCTTTTCTGATCGGCACTGTCGTTTATGGAATCTGGAAAGGGCGCGGCGCAAAAAATATTCGCACCTACATGCTCGCCGACAGAACGATGCCCTGGTATGCGGTGGCCCTTTCCATCATGGCCACACAGGCAAGCGCGGTCACCTTCTTAACGACGACTGGCCAGGCGTACGCCGATGGAATGCGTTTCGTTCAATTCTATTTCGGATTGCCGATAGCCATGGTGATTCTGTCCATCGCCGCGGTTCCGGTATTCCATCGATTGAACGTGTACACCGCATACGAGTATCTCGAAAAACGGTTCGATCTGAAAACAAGAGTGCTCACCGGTTTTCTATTTTTGATTCAAAGAGGTTTGTCTACAAGCATTTCATTGTTTGCGCCGGCTCTGATCCTGTCGGTCATTCTGGGATGGGATCTGAAAGTCACCCTTCGTGTTACCGGAATGATGATTCTGGCTTACACGACTCTGGGCGGAGTGAAGGGAGTGAACTGGAACGATTTCTATCAGTTCTTGATTATCGCCGGTGGAATGATTGCCGCGCTGATTTCTACGATTCACCTGTTGCCAAAGGAAGTCGATCTCGTGGATGCCGTTTCGATTGCCGGAGCTTTCGGAAAACTGAAGGCTGTGGATTTTTCATTTGATTGGAACAACCGTTACAACTTCTGGTCCGGTTTGATCGGAGGGATGTTTCTTGCGCTTGCATATTTTGGTACCGATCAATCGCAGGTTCAGCGTTACCTGACGGGACGGTCAGTGACTCAGAGCCGGTTGGGTCTTCTCTTCAACGGGTTGGTGAAAGTTCCGATGCAATTTTTCATTCTGTTCGTTGGGGCGATGGTCTTTGTGTTTTACCAGTTCGTGACTCCACCGCTGTTTTTCGATCCTGTCGAAGAGGAAAAGATCCGTAACAGCGAGTACAGAGATCAGTATCAATCGGTGGAACGTGAATATCAGAAAACGGCGGTTGAAAAACGGTCGAGATTGCAGGAATTTGTTTCAACAGATTCTTCGCAGAAAGAAGTGGAGCGGGCGCACATTCAAAATCTGCAAAAAAAATCGGAAGCTCAGCGGCAGGAAGCGATTCGGATTTTGAAAAAGAACAATCCTTCTCTAAATCCAAACGATACAAACTATGTTTTTTTAAACTTTGTAACGCACTATCTTCCGGCTGGACTCGTCGGCCTTGTGATTGTGATCGTCTTTGCCGCAACCATGTCTTCTACATCGGCGGAGTGGAACGCACTGGCAACCGCAAGTGTCATCGATGTATATAAGCGGCTCGTCAACGCGGACGCGACGGATCGACACTACCTCTGGGTCTCGCGGATTGCGACCGCCTTCTGGGGCACCTTCGCGATCCTGGTTTCGGAACGGGCCAGCAGGCTTGGCACACTCGTGGAAGCCGTTAACATTCTCGGCTCTCTCTTTTACGGAAGTGTGCTTGGAATTTTCGTTCTCGCTTTCTTCTTGAAAAGAGTCGGAGGCACTCCAGCCTTTATCGCCCTCATTCTGGGAGAGATCGTTGTGTTTGGCCTGTTTCTGTTCACGAAGATTTCGTTCCTGTGGTATAACGTCTTCGGCTGCCTCGTGGTGGTCGTTGTCGCTTTGGTTCTAAACCACCTTATGGGAAAAGGAGATTGGGACGCTTTTTCCACCTGAGTACCAGGAAAGCCTGGGAGCAAAGATCAAAGATGCCTTTGTTTCAAACTAGGATAGTGCGACTGCCGGGCTCCAGATCCCTCTTCGATTTCCGAGGCGCTGAAGTTGCGGGACGCCTGGTGATTTTATTTTTTCTTAAGAAATGATAGACTCTGCAAAATTACATCCATTAGAAAAATGGCAATTTGCAAAATCTGTGGTTTTGACGGTCTTCAGGAAGGGAGCGCCTGTGGTGTATGCGGTTCTGCGGAACAAGCGTTTACCATGATACAGGAGCGTAAACCTTCTGTAGAATTCGTTGAACCGCAGATGACACCTTCGCAATCGCCGGGGAAGCGATTCGAGATCCCAAAAGGCGAATTCATCGAAAAACGTTATCTGGTTCAGAAAATGATCGGACGTGGCGGAATGGGATCGGTTTATGAAGTACAGGATGTAAAAGAAAATCGCGTTCTGGCGTTAAAAATATTGCATCAGGGGGCGATGGAAGATGACAGCGAACAGCGGTTCATGCGTGAATTCGAAATGCTTTCTAAGATCAGTCATCCGGCGATTCTTAAGGTTTATGGCTGGGGACGTTATCATGAACAACTTTATTTTGTCTCCGAATTCATATCCGGCCGTGATCTGAAAAGCGAAATTAAGAAACGAGGACCGTGGCCCCCGGAAGAAGCGGCCAAGCTCGCATCGACAATTGCAGATGCGCTCGCCGTTGCGCACTCCTCCGGCGTCGTACACCGTGATATTAAACCGCATAATATTATGATTGCGAATGACGGCAGTGTCAGATTGCTCGATTTTGGCGTTGCGAGAAAAACGGGCGGCGGAATGGAAACGCTTACAAAAACAGGAATGATCGTGGGTACTCCGGAGTATATGTCGCCTGAACAGTTTGGAACCCATCGAGTCGATGAGCGAAGCGATGTTTATTCCCTGGGTGTTGTGCTCTTTGAATTGCTTACAGGTAAAGTTCCGTTTGGCGGTGAAACACCAGTAGCCATTGCGTTGAAAGTCATTCAACAACCAGCGGAAGCCCCGCAATCTGTCAGAAAGGACATCCCGGAATGGATCGATCGCATCGTGATTAAATGTATGGATAAGGATCCCAAAAACCGCTACCTGAGCGCGTCTGAATTAGCATTAGCTTTAAGAAAGCCGCACGCCAGGGCCAGACCGGCGATGCGCCGTCTTCCTAACGGCGATTCCGTTGTCGAAGATACGAATAAAGACGCGAAGTTCCCGTTGATCCTTTCTTCCGAAAAAGAAAAACGAAATTGGAATCTTTCCATGCCGCTGCGCTTTTCAAATAATTATTATAAATTGCTTGAAATCGTCCCGGCCGGTATGAAGGGTCCGCGCTGGTATTATCATTTCTCGAAATGGCCGGAACAGGATATCCTTCGAGGCTTGATCGATTACGATCAGCATTCTGAAACGGAGGAAGAGGAAAGGGAAAAGCCCTCTTTTTTCGCAAAACTTTTCGGCAAAAAATAGTACCGTCTCAAAAGAGTTTCCGAGGTACTACTTTGTTTCTAAACCCATATTATTGAATTAAGGAATCATGAGGTGAAATGATGAAAGTAAAAATCGGGATTCTCTTTATAGCAATCGCAATCTTTTTTTCGGGCTGGGTGATGGGACGAGCAAATCTTTCATCTCCCAATACTGTTATCCATCACGTCGCATTGAAATGGAAAGATGGTGTTTCCGACGCCGATAAACAAAAAGCGATCACGATGTTGAAAGAATTGGTCGCCGATACTCCAGGCGCAAAAAACATGTGGACGAGAACCATCAAGGTTCAGCCCCGGGAATTCTCCCAAACATTTGTTGTTGAATTCGAAAATGAAGCCGCGCTGAAAGCTTACGCGGAGCATCCCAAAAAGAAAGAATGGGAAGATTTTTACTACAATATTAGAGAAAAGAGCAACAACTGCGTGACAGGGAACTAATTTCTCGTAAAAAATTGATCTTTTGCCTGGCGCTACTGATAGCAGCCCTGGTTTGTGCAGGTGTGTGGTTTTTTCCGGCGTTTCGGTTTCTTCGAGCATATGAGAAGAAACTGGCTGTACCTTCAACGTCTGTTCGCTACGGAGAATGGAAGCTTCCACAGGTACAGCTGCACATTTACAGTCCACCCGGAAAAACCGAAACGACTCTAGTGTTGGTTCCGGGTCTTCATCCCGACGGCATCCACGACAGGCGTTTCAGAGCATTTGCTGAAACATGTGCGGAGGCCGGTTTTCAGGTTGTCGCGCCGGATATTCTGGAATTTCGCAACTTTCATATCACAAACGAAAGCGTAGAATCTCTGCGTAATGTCCTCTCCTCTTTACCTGAATACCTGCCCGCAGAAAGCCAGAAAAATGTGGGGATGCTTGGTATCAGTTACGGGGCAGGTCCCGTTTTCCTTGTCGCCGCGGAAAAGAAAGTCGATTTCCTGGTTTCGATTGGTGGTTACTACAACCTGCTTCACACACTCGAATATTCCATTACAGGTGCTCATCCGGGTAGCGGCATAAGACCGGCTCATGAATGGGGACGTCTGATCTTCACACTCAATCACATCCAGGAACTTGCGGTTCCCGAAGACATCGAAATTCTAAGCGAAAGTTTGTCTCTTCGACTCCAGTTAAAGGAGGAGAGAGCGGAAATGCTCGAAAAAGATTTGAGTCCGCGCGGGAAAGAGTTGATTCAGGGAATTTTGCATGGATTATCGACATGATCAGAAAAATGCCTACCTCCGGATTTTGCAAAGACGAAAAGATGAAGCCATTGCTGTTTCTCCGGAAAGTGTTCTTTCTCAATTGGATCGTGCAACACGCATTTATTTGATTCATGGCACAACCGATGATGCGATTCCATTTGAGGAAACGCTTGAGCTGAAATCTGCACTTGAAAAAGCCGGATTGAAACCACGTTCTCTTGTTACGTCTGCACTCACACATGTGGATTTCACGAGAGTCTCGGGAATCTGGGAGTTGATGAAGTTACTGCACTGGGAAAGATTGCTCCTTAAAGAAAAAGTCATGAGCTAATGAGTCATGAGTCATGAGATCCGTGCCCGTATTTTTCATAATTCTCATTGCTCGAGTGCTCATTGCTCTTGACTCATTCCTGTTACGCTGTGCGCTTACAGCTTTGGATGAAATACAATGGCCAGAGCTATGAATGCAGCCAGGCCCACAAAGGGCGCTGCAGCACCTGCCCATTCGTGGCCGATTCCGGTCGCGAGCGCCACCCTGGATAAAAGCTGCGGCAGCGATGCCGACACCCATTAAACCTTCACCACCCACCAGACCTGATCCAAACAAAACACCCTGCTCCCTTCGCTCGTCTGCTTCTGCCGGGCTGCGGGCGCCTTTTTCAAGATATTTCCGCAGAACTCCGCCAAGGAAAACAGGGACCATCGTCGTAACCGGAAGGTAAACGCCCACAGCAAAGGGAAGGCTTGGAATCTTCAACAACTCCACAACGACAGTGATCAAAACGCCAATTCCAACCAGGCCCCACGGCAAAGAACTTTGCAGCACTCCCTCGATAACAAGTTTCATCAAAGTGGCCTGTGGAGCCGGCAACTCTGTTGTACCAAAGCCGTAACTCTTATCGAGTAACAACACGGCCATGCAAACAAAAGCGGCGGAAGTCAGAACGCCGATCAATTGGCCGATCTGCTGTTTCGACGGCGTTGCTCCCAGCAAGAATCCGGTTTTTAAATCTTGTGAAGTGTCGCCCGCGATCGATGCCGATACAGCAACAACGCACCCGACTGTGATCGCAGCGATTTTACCAATATCATCTGTCCAACCCATTAGGAGGAATACTGTAGATGTTCCCAGTAAAGACGCGATTGTCATCCCGCTTGTAGGATTGGAAGTGACGCCCACAAATCCGACGATACGCGAGGAAACGGTTGCAAAAAAGAATGAAAAGATTCCAACGAGCAAGTGCGGCGAGCAAACGAGGACCGAATGTATTGAGAGTTCCAAACACGTGAGGAACGATCGCCATGAGGACAATTACAATCAGCGCGCCGGCTCCGATCCACTGCAGCGGAAGATCTCTGTCTGTGCGCAAAACATTTGCCGTCAGGTGAGCCAGCTGTTCTTTCATCTGGCGGGCGCCGATCCGAAAGCTCTCAATCATTGTCGGAATGCTTCGCACCAATGTAATCAAGCCGGCGGTAGCAACAGCTCCGGCACCGATGTAACGAACATATCGGTTCCAGATTTCCCCAGCGCTCATCTGCGCGATGGTTTTTGTCATTTCAGGAAAGAGCGGAATGGACCGTCCTTCCCCCCAATACGCGATCACTGGAATAATCACGAGCGATGAGAGCAAACCACCTCCAACCATGATCGCTCCGATCCGGGGTCCTAAAATATAGCCGACACCAAAGAGAGCCGCCGATAATTCCATCCCTATTTGACCTTTCTTCAGCAAGGGAATGCGCATCTGAACAATGTCCGGAAAGATTTTGATCCAATCCGACACAAATTTAAAAAGAGCGCCGGCGCCGAGCCCGAGAAACACATTCCGTGCATGAAGTCCGCCCGCTTCGCTCGCCACAAGGACCTCGGCACAAGCGGTACCTTCCGGATAAGGAAGACGGCCATGTTCCCTGACAATCAAGAAACGCCGCAAAGGAACCATGAACAAAGTACCCAGGATGCCGCCGAAGATCGCCAGTAAAGTCATTTGAACAAGCGTTGGATCCATTCCCCACAGAAAGAGCGCCGGTAACGTGAAGATGATCCCGCTGGCGACGGAGCTGGATGCGGATCCGATTGTTTGTGACATATTCGATTCCAGAATCGTGCTGTGCAGACGCAACGCTTTTAAAAGGCGAAAGCCCGCAACAGTCATAACGGAAATCGGGATGGAAGTGGAAATTGTCAGACCTGCGCGCAAACCTAGATAGGCATTGGCGGCGCCGAACAGAATCCCAAAAATGACTCCGGCGAGGACCGCCTTGAAAGTGAATTCCGCCGGACTTTCTTCCGGTCGGTACAAAAGGACGATACTCAACGCCTTCCGGAATCGACTCGTATGCTTGCCTGGTGAGTCCTTTCTTTCAGTGTTCATGTTTTGCTGATTTTACTCGATGCGATATGTGCCCACAAGATCGCTATAATTAGTTTCGAGAAATGGAAGCGAATGCAAACATGAAACGGTTTTTTCTAATCTGCGCTCTGCACATAGCAATCCTTTTTCATTTAGCAATCGCACAGCCGTTGCTGCAGAAGCTTGCGGACAATCCGGAATTTCTTATCGCACACGCTGCAAGTCCCGGTGATATTTTCGCTCTTTTAACGATTCTGTGTTTCCTGTTGCCTGCCCTGCTGATCGCATTGGAAGGAGTTGCAAGAATTTTCAGCAGAGCCGCGATGCAACTGGTTCACCATACGCTCCTCTTTTGCCTGCTCACAATTCTTGCATTTCTGTTGATTCAGCAGATCAAATTCCTTCAAGGTATTCCAGCGATCGGGGCGGCCGTGCTGATCGGCACCATCTTGACCTATCTCTATCGCGCGCAAGTTGTACGCAGTTCGCTGACCTATCTGGCCCCGGTGATCATCGTAATCCCGCTGCTATTCCTGATGAACAGTTCGATCCGAAAATTGATTTCCACCAATCAGATTGCAACTCATTCTGCTTCCGAATCCGCAACGGTTCCGATTGTGATGGTTGTCTTTGATGAGCTGCCGGTCACATCGCTGATGAACCAAGACCTGCTGCTGGACGATGTCCTCTATCCAAATTTCGCGTCGCTTACAGATCATTTTACATGGTACAGAAATACAACGACTGTATCTCAAGTTACAACATCGGCGGTGCCGGCCATTCTGACCGGGAAGTATCCGGACCGCAAACTTCTTCCCACCCTTTCGGATCATCCGGAGAATCTCTTTACACTCCTGGGCGGCTCGCATGAACTGAAAGTTCTGGAAACGGCGACATCACTTTGTCCGCCCCAGTCGAACGTTCTGAGAAGTGACACTTCTGAAAGCCGGTTCTCTCACCTTCGTCTTTTGATCATGGATCTATCCGCGGTCTATCTGCAGATGGTTGTTCCAGCCCCTTACTCTTCACAGCTTCCGGACGTCACGACCACATGGGGAGACTTCTGGACACCGCAAGATCAGAACGGGATCAAGAAAAGCGACAGACCTGCGTTATTCGAAACATTTATTCAATCGATTACTCCTTCTGACAAGCCATTTTTTTCCTTTCTTCACATTTCTCTTCCGCATCGGCCGTGGAGATACCTTCCGGACGGCAAAGAGTACGACGATTTTCAGGAAGGCCGTCGAGTCGATAAATTTTGGGAGGTGGACGATTGGGCCGCCAGAGTTGCCGTTCAACGCCACCTGTTGCAGCTCGGTTACGCTGACAGATTACTCGGAGAACTGATCCGGCATTTAAAAACGACAGGACTCTATGACCGATGCCTGATTGTGATTGTTGCGGACCATGGAATTTCGCTGTGGCCGGGAGTCGAAGCGAGGAAGGCAACACCTACAACTTATCAGGATATCTTGTTTGTTCCGTTTTTTCTAAAAGCTCCTTTTCAAGATAAAGGGGCAATTGTCGACTACAGAATTGAAACAGTAGACATAGTACCCACAATCGTAAAGGTACTCGGGATACAAACATCCTGGAAGTTCGACGGCTTCCCGGCGATGGACGCCGGCATTCAGGAACGCCGGGAACGCAAAATGTTTTTACATGATAGATTGTTGTCTGGCCTTCATCTTGATATCCATGATGAGAACAGGACTTTGCAACGAAAAACGATGCTCTTTTAGCAAGGCAAACAGTATTGCTGATCTTTATAACATTGGCCCGTATCCGGAACTTGTGAATCGTGAGACGAAAGATTTATCGCTTTCAAACCCCGGCGGTCTGATTGTAGAAGTCCGCGGGATAGAAAAGTTCGAGAACGTGGATTTGTCATCCCAATTCATTCCTTCTTACATTGCCGGTAGAGTCAGGTACGAAGGAAAAGAGCTCGCGCTGGCGATCGCTATTAACGGGAGAATTCGAACGGTGACAAAAGCATTTCATTCGGCACGCAAGTTCCGATTCGCAGCAATCGTACCTCCTTCTGCATTCGTAAACGGAAAGAACACAATCGAAATTATTGCCATACCCGAAGAGGCGAAGGGTAAAATGCTACTTGCCACGCTCGATTAGGATTTTTTCACAATGATCATTCAAGTTTATGAGATTTCAAATCCGCTGGAAGCTAAACAGGTTGCAGATGCGGGCGTGGATCATGTAGGTGTTCTTGTTGGCAATGGAGAATTTCCTCGTGAAATAACACCAGCAGATGCGCGGCAGGTTCTGGATGCCATACCCCGGCGTTCAAAGAAGGTAGTTCTCACTCTTTCGCGTGACCTGGCAGTAATAGCGAACATTGCTGAGCAACTCCAACCGGATATTCTTCACATTGGGACCGTCCCGGAAGGCATTTCACTCCAGCAAATGCGCACACTAAAGATGCGTTTTCCTGACATCGCCCTCATGCGAAGCATTCCGGTAACAGGCGAAAAAAGCATTGAACTCGCGAAACAGTATGACAGCGTGGCAGATTTTTTATTGTTGGACAGCCATAAAATGGATGACAATCAGATCGGCGCGACCGGCATGACGCATGATTGGGGCATCAGCAGAAAAATAGTCGATTCCGTGAAGATTCCAGTCATACTTGCCGGAGGATTGGGGCCTGAAAACGTTGCTGACGCAATCCGGCAAGTTCATCCTGCCGGGGTCGATTCAAAAACAAAGACCGACAAAAAGGGAAGCCACGAAAAAGATCCAGCAAAAGTAAAAAGGTTTGTTGACGCAGCCCGACACGCAGGCGCTCAGACCCGCGGCGCGTAGACGCATCACGCGTTCCAAGATTGCCTGCTTCATACCAGCGTACCGTCCATCATCTTTAAATCTCAACGTCGCTCTGCATCACGATTAAAAACTGTGTGGGCGGGTCTGAGACCCGCCCTGGAGTTTCTACATTTATATAGGCTTGTAAACGGTTTGTAGCGCCAGCGTCTCGCTGGCTCCTCCTCGGAGTTCTGTATGGATTTTATGCAATTAAGGCGGTTCGAATCTTCTCACTGCATGTTGTCCAAGGCCATTGGTCCCATGTTTTGCACAAACCAGCCTTCACAGGATTCTCCAGGACATAGATCAGTAGTCTTCCGACAATCGGGCCTGTTCCTGTTCTGTCAGTTCTCGATTCTCCTTTGCGGCAATTTGCGAAATGATCCGCCTTTCATGCGCGAATTCATCAACAACTTTCTTTGGCAACGTTCCGGAGAGGCGAAAAGTGACAAAATAGGTTGAGTTCTCTAATTCAAAGTGAGGAAGGTAACCTCGATCACGATAACTCACAAGATTCACTTTATACCTTTGTGATTTCAGTCACAATAAGAAGCCGGCGAGACGCCGGCGCTACAAAATGCAAGCGTGGATCATTTCTAAAAATCATGCTCGTCGAAAACAGTGTCTGAAAATGTAGAAACTCCAGGGCGGGTCTGATACCCGCCCCTACTGAGTTTCGGAACCAAAAGCGATTAAACTATACGAGCGATGCAAAAGAGAGACCTCACCCGCTTTGCCTGGCTGTCGATAGCGGCGGCGATTGCAACCATTGGGTTAAAGGGGGGAGCTTATTTCGTCACCGGCTCGATCGGTTTGCTTTCGGACGCGCTCGAGTCATTTGTGAATCTGGCAGCAGCAATCATGGCACTGGTGATGCTGAGAATTGCAGAGCGTCCCGCAGATGAGGATCACCATTTCGGACATGACAAAGCCGAATACTTTTCAAGTGGTGTAGAAGGAGCACTGATCTTGTTTGCGGCCGCAGCAATTTCTTTCACTGCAATTCAGCGAATCATTCATCCTAAGCCTCTTCAAGATATCGAGATCGGTTTGGCCATCGCTGTTGTAGCTTCGGTCATCAACTTTGTTGTTGCCCGCGTTCTGGCAAAAGCCGGTAAACGACACAACTCCATAACGCTGGAAGCCGATGCTCATCATCTAATGACTGATGTCTGGACATCTGCCGGCGTGATCGTAGGCGTAGTGGCCGTCAAGTTGACCGGTTGGAGCGTTCTTGACCCGCTGATTGCTTTGCTTGTCGCAGCCAACATCATCCGTATTGGAGTGCGTCTTCTCCGCAATTCGGTGCTCGGTTTGATGGACACCTCTTTGCCTGATGACGATCTGAATGTTGTGAAACAGGTGTTGGAAAACTACCGACAGCAGGAAGGTATCGATTTTCATGCGCTTCTGACTCGTGGAGCGGCCTCTCGCCGTTTCGTTTCCTTCCATGTCCTCGTTCCGGGAAACTGGTCCGTGCAAAAAGGTCATGACTTACTCGAACGGATCGAAGCCGATCTCCGTAACAAACTCGAGAGGCTGACTGTGTTTACGCATCTTGAACCGATTGAGGATCCGGTCTCCTGGGAAGATGTTCATCTCGATCGATAGATAAAAGGAGTTGCTAAAAAAGTGGTGCGGACGTCTCGTCCGCGGAAGAGCTTCTCAATAGCACGCGGGCGCGATGAATCGCGCCCCTACCAGAAACCGCTTTCTTGCGATAGGAAAGAAGCTGACGCAGCCATTGCTGTGGCGCAGATTGTCTGTATCGTTTGGATCGCCAGGCATGTGTGTGTGACACATTCTTATCCTGCCCTTTATTCTGTTCTTGATGATACAAATCAGATCTTTGGACGATTCTGTCATACAGATTCGAACGGCCGGTCCTGAAGATGCGGACTGTATTGCCTCGGTCTTAAGAAGGGCATTTACGGAATTCCTGCAACTGTACACAACGAAAGCGTTTGAGGAAACCACGCCAACGGCAGTTCAAATTAGGAATCGTTTCGCCGCAGGTCCTGTCTGGGTTGCAGTTCACGGTTCGATGATCGTTGGAACTGTTTCAGGTTTACCCATGGAAGATTCGTTTTACATTCGGAGCATGGCTGTAAGTCCCACGGCGAGAAAATTTGGAATCGCGCGCAGACTGCTGCAAGCGCTGGAAGCTTATGCAATTCAAAACGGATTCACAATTCTATCTCTGTGCACGACTCCCTTTCTCGTAGATGCAATTCATTTGTATGAAAAGAACGGGTTTCATTTTGTGCGAGATGGAATGTCTGATCTATTTGGAACGCCGCTGCTTAAAATGATCAAAAGAATTGATTAGAATTCATGCGTTACGGTTCTAGTCCTGAAGGTTCAATCCATTGGGCGGGTAAAAAAATTCAAGCATGTCATCCAGCAGAGCTCGCCAATGTCCCCAGGAGTGTCCTTCGTTGAGCTCAAAGTATTTGACATCGACATTCTTCTGACCCCATGTGTCCCGTAGCATTCGTGCGAAGTTTACATAGTCTCCTTCGAATCGTCCTGCGTCGATGAAAGCCTTGATCGGCAGCGGAGTCGCGCCTCCCGCTTCTTCGAGAACCCACGGAGTCCGCCCATACGCGGGACTTTGCACTCCAATCATTCCAAACAGGGAGCCATAACGGCTCGCCATGAACGTTGAATGCAAACCGCCGAGCGAAGTTCCAAGGATAGCGCGGCCCTCACGTGTCTTTTGCGCTGGATATGCTTTTTCGATCGTGGGGATCAATTCATCCACTATAAATTCGCAAAACGCACAAGATCGATCCGATGCTGGGACCAGTTGTTGTTCACGTCTATTCACATTTGCCCTGCGGTCCCACGGATCGATGAAAACGACCAGAATCGGTGCAATTTTTTTCTCCGCAATCAGGTTGTCCATTGTGATGACAAGGCCTCCCATCTCATCTCTCCAGTAATCGGAACCATCCGTGACATAAAGGACCGGCAAATTTTTGGATGATGCAGGATTGAATCCAGTTGGAGTGTAAACACGATAATTGATGGAATAGCCAAGTTTCGCACTATCGAAAGCGATGTCTTTTGTCAACGTCCCATGTTCGATATTGCTACGGGGAACGATGTTCTGCGGTAGCTTCCAATCGGGCATTCTTACTTCTGAATTAGGGCCGAAGCCCCCGACCTGCTGGTGAGGATTCAGCGGGTCAACCTGCCAGTCGTCGCCATTGAGAACGATTTTGTAATCCAGGCGAGCGTCTTTTGGAAACAAACGTTCGAACCACCAGATATTGGAATTGCCAATCCGTTTGCCTTGCGTCTCCGGAGTCGGTTCCCAAAGATTGAAATCGCCGCGCCAATCTACAGCCTCCGCATCGCCGCGCCAGAGAAATACCACGTTTTCACCGAAAATGAGTGGCATCTTTTTGTGCGCCAGCACACGGTTCCAAAACGAATCAGCATCGTCCGCTTCCGAAACTGGTTTCATCGCGTTATGCAGCTCTTCCAGAGATGCAAATGGTTTCGCTTGCTGCAACTGTGCGGCGCATGCGCAGATCGAAATCAAAGACAGCGTTAGAAAAAGAATGATGATCCTGCGGTACATCAGTTCTCTCCTATTTCGAGTCTAATATATCTTAGAATATTGCAGATGCTCACAAAACAATTGTCACTTCTTTTGAGTCTTGTTCTGGTTCTCTCAATGTTCAGTTCGAATGCGAGTTGGGCGCAAGTCCGGACTCCATTCATTCAATCAGTTGATATCCTGATTCCAGTGCCACCGATTCCTGTCAGGATAGCCGGTAAAAGGCATCTCGCGTATGAGCTGCACATCACAAATTTCCGGAACTTCGATGTTTCCTTGACTCGCATTGAAGTACTGAACGCCGATGGTAAAAGTCGTCTGGGTGATTTCAGCGATTCAGAACTCACAAACAAACTTGGGCGTCCGGGTGCTCCTGCTGAGCCCGCTGATAAGCGAGTGATCAGCCCCGGAAGGCGGGCGATCGTTTATCTTTGGTTGGCACTTGATGACGCCGCTACTCCGTCAAAGCTGCAACATCGAATTGAGTTTGATTTTATCCGGGAGTCGGGCCGGGAACACGGAATCGTGGAAGGTGGTGAGACGGAGGTTCGCAATGGGTCCCCGGTTGTCCTGAGCGCTCCGTTGCAAGGCGGACCGTGGGTCGCACTGTACGATCCTTTTATGGAACGTGGCCACCGCACTTCGATATACACGATCAACGGCCGCGCACGCATTCCGGCGCGATTCGCCATAGATTGGATTAAATTGGACAACGACGCGACACATTCGCGCGGTGATGAGTCCAGGATTGCGAACTGGCATGGTTACGGCTCTGAAGTCCTGGCGGTCGCAGATAGCATCGTTGCTGACGCGAAGGATGACATACCTGAAGATGAATCGATCTCCAGCAGCCCTGGATCTATCGCGCTTGAAAATGCCAGCGGAAATTACGTGACGCTGGATCTGGGTGAAGGACGTTATGCGTTTTATGAACATTTGAAACACGGCAGCATTCAGGTCAAAGCCGGTGATCGAGTGAAGAGCGGTCAGGTGCTCGGTTTACTTGGAAACTCCGGGAGCAGTTCCTCCGGCCCGCATCTTCACTTTCACGTGAGCGATACAAACTCAACGCTTGCAGCTGAAGGTCTGCCCTACGTCTTCAAGAACTTTGAAGTCCTGGGCGCTTTTGAAACAATCGGCGCGTTTGCGACCGGTGCGCCGTGGCAATCTCCGTCGCAGGGAACAGGGGGCACGCGAAATATGGAGCTACCGGCCGCGAATACAGTTATTCGATTTCCCCCGGATTCTCCATAAATGGAAAAGGCCTGTTCTTGTTTTGATCGTTGACTATTTCAGCCGATATTTTGGAGGTTTTGAAGAAGTTCTTTCTATTATTTTTCTCGCTTCCAAATCAAGTTTGACGGTTTCTCCATACCAGCTGATATTCCCTGAAAATTCATCTTTTAAGATCTTGTTCAGCTGAACAAATAATTCTGTGTGGGTAACTTCTTTTTTTCGCAATACTGAAAGGATTGCCTTCTTCAGCGTTTCGTAGTTTTGTCTGGTAATGTTTTTCCCGCTTTTACCCAACGGATGTTTGGTAAGTATTTTTTCTTCTGCCATTTGTCCTCCACTAGCTTGATCAAAATCATAAGATAGTCGTTCTGAAAGTATCCAATTCGACAAAGGCAAGGGGATGAGCCGGAGGTTTACTTCTCCGATAACTCCACAGCGCGCACTTCAATTGTGCCGCCGAAGGGAAGCGTGGGAATTCGAAGAGCAATAGAGATCGCTTCGTCCAGATCTTTACACTCCAGCAGATGATAGCCTCCCAGCTGTTCTTTGGTTTCCGCGAAGGGACCATCTGTGATGACCGGCTTCCCGTTTTGTTTCCGTACGGTGGTTGCGGTGCGACTTTGCGCCAGTCTCGCTCCATCGCAGAGTTGGCCGCTTTTCACAGTTTCCTGGATGACGTTGTTGTACTCTTGCAGGATCTCGTTCTGCTTCGCTTCCGGAATGCTTCCCCAGAGATCTTCGTTGAAATAACACATCAACAGATATTTCATGATTTCCTATTTGCGCCGTCCCCAAAAGGCTAAGCTAGAAATTGAGAATCTGCAAGCCGTTTCATGCAAAGTCCACAATGAAGTATTCGAGACGCAAGCCTTTTGTCGATTTCAAGTGTCGGCGGAACGACTATATATAGATAGAAATACAAAAAGGAGATACGACCATGCTAATCATTCGTGAGGTTTTTATTGCCAGACCGGGACAAGCATCGAAGCTTGCCAAATTGATGAAAAAGGGATTTGGCGAAGACCAAAAGGCTCGCGTGATGACGGATCTGGTGGGAAACTACAACACCGTCGTAGTCGAGGTCCAGGTAAACAATCTGACGGAATTTGAAAAGCAAATGGAGGAATACAAATCGGGGACCTCGAAAATGGATCCCAAAGTCGCAGAAGAAATGTCGAAATATACAGAAATGTATCTGACCGGCCGAAGAGAGATTTACCAGATTCTGGACTAAAAGACTTTAGCTTATCGAGCAAACTGGTTAAGCCTCGAACATCGCGCTGATCTCGCGATAGCTGACAGCTTCTTTTGCGAACGTGAAGGTTCCGTGTTCTTGCATTTCCCGGGCAGCACGCAGAAAAGCACCGAACGCGGCGCGGCACAGAGCGCTGCCGACGCTTACCCGCTTTACGCCGATCTCCGAAAGCTCTTCAAGGCTCAGTTGAACGCCTTGCAGACCCATCACAACATTCAACGGACGGTCTACGGAGCGGACCACTGTCGCGATCTCCTCTTTGCTCGCAAGTCCCGGCGCATAAAGTACGTCTGCACCCGCATCCTGATAGGCCTGAAGACGCTTGATTGTGTCTTTGAGATCGGGCCGGCCAACAAGGTAGTTTTCTGCACGCGCAGTCAGTGTGAAAGGAAACAGAAGTGATCGCGACGCTTCCGATGCGGCACGGACTCGTTCAACTGCCAGCTGATGTTCGTAAATCGGATCACCCGGGCGATCGGTCATATCTTCGATCGAACCGCCGACAAGTCCTGAGAGCGCGGCTTTCCGAATGGTTTCCGCAACCGTTTCCGGGTCATCCCCAAATCCGTTTTCGAGATCAGCGCTGACAGGGAGGTCCGTAGCAGAGACGATTGCTTCCACATGCGCCATCATCCTGTCGCGTCCGATCGTGTTATCCCGTTGACCAACAGAAAATGCATATCCGGCGCTCGTTGTTGCCAACGCCTCAAAACCAAGACGCGCAAGTAGCCGCGCCGTGCCGCCATCCCACGGATTTGGGATGATAAAGGCCCGATCCCGTTGGTGAAGTGCGCGAAAAAAGCTGCCTTTTTCTGCCTGAGTACGCATTTGATTTCTCCTGTCTGCGGAAGAAATTAGAAGTTCGTTGAAGTATCGTCAGCGGATGGGCCGTAAACGGACGGCACGATCCCTCCGGCCATGCGCACATAAACTGAAAGCTGTCCCCGGTGGTGGATCTGGTCGCAAATCATCATGAGTACGAATTCGTCGGCACCAAAAGAGTGTCCTGCAAACTTGATTGTTTTAGAAAGTTCCGCCTCCGGAAGTTGCTCGAACCGGCTGATGACGCGACTGGTCTCCCTTTCGAAGTCGTCAGCCACGGTTTTTATGCTATCCGGCTTATACGATTGAAATATAGAGCGATCCAGTGTCTCGCCCAGTAGATTCATTTCAAGCAAATACATCTCAAAAACAAAAGTGGACGATAACTTCAATGCGTTACTCGAGCGTTCATGCGGTTTGAAGTCCTTCTTATCATCCGGGAATGCATGCAACACCTTTAAGGTTGTCGAAGATTCTTTCTTCAATCGTTTGAGTAAGTCCTGCTTCGATATCATGATTTTCACCTTTGTTTGAATTAAAGTGGAGCTTAAAATCGTACCATATCCAGAAAACGACGGGACAACATTGTAGCTGGGGGCACGCGGGCGCGATGAATCGTTATTGTCCCAAATAGTGAGTGTGTGATGATGGACTTGTTCCTCCCCTTGTGAAGGGGGAGGCCTCCTTTCCAACCTCCCCCAACCTTATGTCAAAAAGTCGCTAATTGTTAAGGAACTTTCGGTTTGCCGATGATATCATTGTTGATGTATGATTGATGTATGAAACGCATCAATATCACTCTCAGCGATGAATTAGCGGAAAGCGTGGAAAAGTTGGCAGACACCAAGGAAATAAGTGTGGCAGAGATTACGCGGCGCAGCCTGGAAATTTACCTGCAGAGATTTCCGAAAGCACGAAACACCGGAACGCGACTTCCCACATATGATCTCGGCCTGCCGCGAAGGAAAGATTTCAAGAAAGAAATTTACCGAAAAAGAAGCCAAGAAATTGCTGGTTAGCTCGTTTGACTCCAACCTTCTTGTTTACGCCCACAACGAAGCTGCTTCGGAACACAAGGCAGCAAAGAGATTTGTCGAGAAGATGCTGGCTGAGACGGTGGAGCAAGTCCTCATTGTTCATCAGACCTTATTCGAGCTTTTTGCGGTTCTCACCAGTACCGCTGTTTTCGCGCGTCCACTGACACCTCTTCAAGCCTGGCGTACATGCGATTTCTACCTAACTCATTCATCGATACAAATAGCTTCATACGAATTCCCTGTATTGTCCATTGTCGAACACCTTCTTGCAGAAAAACCGCAAAGAGGAAACCGATTTTTTGATCTGGTGTTTGCCGCGACGCTCAAATACCATGCAGTGAACCGGCTATATACGCGCAATTCGAAGGATTTTCGGAACTATTCATTCCTCGAAGTGATCAATCCCATCTAACCTCGATGCAAGAGGAAAACGATTCACCTGCTTCACTAAGAGTGCACATATTTCTATTCTCTCGGATTTGTACCGTGGCGCAAGGCTTGAATTAGTCAAGTTCAAAGCTTCTGCGATAGCAATTTTTTATAAAGAGATCGGGACTTGGAATCTATAAAGTAGTTGTCGTACTTGATGCAGATATTGGCCCACTCCTCATCGCTGAACTGGCGGCCGGCAGCCATCTCGGCGATTGCTTCGAAGTAGGGCTCGCGCGTTATGCCGGGTGCAAAGAGAATCAGCATCGAAGCGGGGTCATCGGAATCATTTTGGAAGGCGTGTATTCCACCCTCGGGCACGTACAGAAAATCGCCGGCAGTTGCGTCGATCCAGCGCTCTCCGTTAAACAAACGAACCGTGCCTGAAAGTACGAAAAACGACTCGGACATTTTCTTGTGGAAGTGCGCGGTTGCCCCTGGCTTATTAGGCAAGATGTCCCACCTGTACAAGCCGAAATGTCCGTTCGTTGAAGCGCCAGTGGCGAGATATTGCGCAGTGACTCGCTCACCAATCGTCAGATCAGGAGCCTGTGTCGTCGGCCGGAACTTCGCGCTAATCTCTCCCTCATCACCGGTATAGCGAGCGTCAGGAAATGACATACTTCCCTCCTTTTGCGAATCAATCGATCCCTAAAAAATATCAACTTCCGTCACGGTTTGGTAGCGTCTCAATTTGTATTGCAGCAATTACTTGAGCAAAGAAAAAGAATTCACCCGGCTTCGCGATGAACTCAGCCGGCAACGTCGCGAGCTGCCCTGGGTCAAAGTGGAAAAAGAATATGTTTTCGATCTCCGAACGGGAAAGAAACTCTAGCCGATCTCTTCACAGGCAAAAGCCAGCTGATGCTTAGCTGACCCATTCGGTAGCGATCACGGACGCAGCACCGTCCAGATACTTGCAAAGATCCACTCGCGTACCGGAGATTCCTATGAAGTGTGGATCTGCAGACTGCCATGTTCCGTCATTTCCATAAACAATGCCGTCTATTTTTGCGAGTGCGGGCATGTGAGTATGGCCGCAAAAGATTGCATCGACTTCGTGCCGGCGGGCAAGATTGATCGCTCCGTACTGCACGGCTTCGCTATTTCTAGTCAGCAGCTTCGCCCTGCGCTTTAACCATTTGGAAAACCGCCGAACAGCCTGCCCGTTGATTCTCTGCAGAGAATTGTAGATCCATGTTATGAGTGCTGTTAGAATCTGGTGTCTGTAAATAAAAGTGTCCCAGCAATCGCCATGGACTGCATAAAAAGATTTTCCGTGTGCGGTCCATGTGTAATTGTTACGCACCTGCACACCCAGAAGATGGGACATCGTTCGCGCAGAAATAATATCGTGATTCCCCCGAATCCAAATGACCTGACAATGATCGGAGATTTTTCTAATCCGGCTCAACGCCTGCCAGTGCCAATGCTGCAACCTGTTAAAACGGAGATCATCAAAGATGTCGCCTGCAAGCACCAGCACCTCCACTCGAATCCTGGATAAGAACTGATCCAGCGCTGAGGCCTGGCACATCGGACTACCGAGATGAATATCGCTGATGATGATCGAGTCGTAAACAATCCAGGAGGTTTGAGAAACGGAAGAAACGGCACGAATACCCGATTTCAAATCCCGCTTTATAAGTTGATTCACACTAATAGCGTAGATAGCAACTTTTATAATACGATTTCAAAACGGTTACAGACAGGTAAACATGTGGGTAAAATTGTGAGCTAGCATACTTTCTGCAGCGGTCTGAAGGAATGAATGCATCAGAGATTACAAAACTTCGTCACCAGAACACCGGTCGGGACTGTCCAGGAAAGAGGCACAATTCGCGCTCGATTTAGTTGAATCAAAACTGGAACAAGCGACTGTTGATGGCAAAACCTATTGGTTCTCCGGTCAAACAAAACCTGGATCCCGGAGATGACCATCCGCATTCTTACTATCGATTTATGATGAGTATACGATCGCCTATAAAGACAGAGGCGATTTGAGCGAAGCGCGGACATTGAAAGAATGATCTCCATGGGGAATGCTCTGACTGCGGTCATCATTCTAGAAGGTAAAGTCGCAGGTACCTGGAAGAGGACCATAAAGAAAAAATACGATTGAAATCGAGTTACATCCGTTTCGGAGACTGAACAGTAAAGAGAAGCAGGCGCTGGAATCAGAGATCCATCGATATGGAAGGTTTATGGAAATGCACGCAAACGGACGGATTGCAGAACCGTAAGTTTAGTAATCCGATTCATCGCGCCGGCAAATCAGGCGCTAGGAATTTCCGTCGATGAAAACGTCGAGCTGCTGGCCTACGAACAGTGGAAGATCATCGCGTTCTACTTTATAAATGACTTGCAGAACGCGTGTATCAACACGTTCCGTGCTGTCACCGGTTAAAGATTTCTTCGGCACAACGAATGGCTCGAAGCGAACAAATCTTAGCTCCGTTTTCAAATCGGCGTTTCCGCGCACATGTCCCGTTGCTTTTGCACCTTCGCGAACGCGCCATGCTTCATGCTCATCGACATCGACCCGGACATGCAGAGGTTTGGATTTTCCCAGTAGCACGAGAGGCTCAGACGTCGTTGAAGCAGAAGCAAATTCACCGGGACGTACTTTTACTTGAAGCACTTCTGCACCAAAAGGCGCCCGGATCGTGCTTCGTTCGATTTCCGTACGGACCAGGTCAAGCTGGGATTGCGCCGACGCGATCTGTGCGAGTGCTTCTTCCTTTTCGGCTGAAGCGACCTCAAAAGCAAAACGTCGCCGGCTAACTTCCTGATCGCTGATCGCACGCGAATCTATCTTTTGCACGAAATCAAACTGCTTTTGCAGATCTTCCTCATGAGCCGTCGCTATCGTTAGACGTGCGCGGGCTACCTGCAAGGCATCCGATCGAACTCGAAGCTCCGCGCGGAGGTTCCGGAGATCGAGCTCAAAAAGAGGATCTCCCGATTTCACGCTCTGTCCCGCAGTAATAAATACTCTGGCGACTACTCCCGAAAGGGGCGTACCCACAGATACATTCTCTGTGCTTGCCTCGATCAAACCCACTGCTGCAACGGTATCTTGAAACGATGACACCGGGGGTAGCTTTGGGGGATTCGTGATCTCTCGTTGCGGCGATGTGCGTGCGATAGAATAAGCGGCCCAAAGCGCCGCAAGCAAACCGATGATGGGAAGAATCAATCGTCTCATAAAGTATTCTCCTTTTGTTGTGCCGCAGACTCCCCGCTATAATTCCATTGCCACGGGGCCGGCGGCGCTACATTACTCGTAACTTCTACAATTTTTCCATCATCCATTCGAGCAATGCAGTCTGCATAATGAAAAATTCGCGAATCGTGAGTCACAACAATGACCGCCCGGTCCGCCTGAACAGCCCGATTCGCTAGAAGATCCATCACGCCCTCACCTGTAGAATGGTCCAGCGCGGCAGTCGGTTCATCACAAACCACCAGTCGAGGTTCATGGATCAGCGCTCGACCGATGGCCACACGCTGCTGCTGCCCACCGGAAAGATTCGCCGGTAATGATTTCGCCCGATTGCTCAGACCGAGCAACGACAGCATGGAGTTCGCTCGATCCAGTGCTTGATTACGCGGAACTCCTGCTACAAGCAAGGGCACAGCCACGTTTTCAACAGCCGTCAACGCAGGAAGCAAATTGTACTGTTGGAAAATGAAACCAAGGTTTTTCCTGCGAAAAAGCACTCGTTCCTTACCGGACAAATCATCCGTTCGAACTCCTAACACGGAGAGATCGCCAGCGCTTCGATTGAGTAAACCCGCGATGACAGAAATCAGAGTCGTTTTTCCGCAACCACTCGGGCCGACAAGAAAACTGAGCTCACCGAATTTTGCTGTGAAATCAACACCACGAAGCGCATCGATGCGTGCCTCCCCTTCACCGAAATGTTTCGTGATGCCACTGCACCACACCGCATGTCCATTGCTTTCCATTTCAATTCCCCCGAAACACTTCAGACGGCTCCAGCACCAGCACTTTTCGAATGCTCAACAGACTTGCAACAATCACAACGAAAAGAATGCAAGCGCCGGTGAGTGCGACGCTTTGCCACATTAGAACAATCCCACGGGTTGCGAGCTTCTGTAATGTAATCTCGAAAAAAGTTGCTGCCATTCCCGTTCCGAGAGCGAAGCCAAGAGTGCCGGCTGTGAATGCCTGAAGCAGGATCATCCCCGTGAGTCTGAGGTTCGTGACACCCATCGCTTTGATCGCTCCGAATTGCTTCAAGTTCTCAACAGTGAACAAATAAAAAGTCTGGCCCGCGACGACAGCGCCAACGACAAGAGCCACTGCGATTGTGATCCCGAAGTTCACCGGAATGCCCGTGTTGCGCAGATAGTACCGAACGCAATCCCACATGAACTGCCGGGTCGTTCTCGCGCGGAGACCGGTCCGTTTGGTGATTCGTCTCGTGAGTTCCTCTGCACGGATGCCTGGTAAAGGGCGGCTGATGACGAAGGAGAGCTGCGTCCGTTCGCGTCCAAGGAAACGGATTGCTTCGCTGTACCGTGCGTGCATAACCGGTAAACTCACAAAGGGAGCGGACGCGTCCGAGATTCCAACAATCGCGACACGATGATCGTTCATCTCCAAAATGCGATCCAGCTTTAACGGTTCACCCGGAAAAAGAAGAATGTAGCCGGCTTTGTCTATGACCACGGAGTTTGGCTCACGGAGGCGCTCCCAGGAGCCCATCAGCATCTTTCGCGGCGCTCCGGCAAGCGTCGCGTCGTCGAGTCCGATCAGAAATGAAACGGCAAACTTCCCGCTGGGAGTCCTTGCCACTGGATTCCCTTTAAACAATCGGACAGCCCATTGCACGCCTTCAACTCCCCGCACGCGTGTCAGGTCCGTATCCTTCAGCGCTTTTGTCTGCTCAAAATATTCAGTCGCCGGATCCATCACCCAAATCTCCGCATCCGTGACATCGAGAACCTGGCTCGCCGTCCGCTTCAAGATATTCGCGAAGATCGATGTCTGGTTTTCCAAAAGAAACGTGCAAAAAGCGATTGCAAAGACAAGGCCGAAATACTTTGCACGATCTCCCATCAACATCCGCAATGCTACGAAGTTCATATTCGAAATATCCCTATTAGATGATATTCATCATCTTATATCTCAAAAAAAATCAGATTTTACAAAACGCCTGGATGTACATATCCCTGGACGATTTCAGAATCTGTTCACGCATCTTGGGATCCGTCACGGTGCGAGCCATGCTGAGAGTTCCGACCATTCCCGAAAACAGAACATGAGCTTTCAACTCCCGCTCCTTAACGGATGCACCCGGAATGAATGCGGCAACCCGCGATACAAAGGTCCTGATGCCCCGATCAAACGCGATCCTTACTGATTTCGGCTGCCGCCCCATCTCGGTGGAGAGAGCCGCCACAGGACATCCGTTCTCCACTTCCTTGCAGTGTTCCATGCTGAGATATCTTTCAATAATCCGCTTGAGCTCCTCTCCTTTTGGAGCATTTTCTGTGGCCCACTTTAGAAATGCATCGCCGTCCGCAAAAGCTTTCTTCAAAGCTTCCACAAAAAGATGCTGTTTGCTGCTGAAGTGGCGGTAAAAGCCTCCGTGGGTGAGCCGGAGCTCCTGCATGAGGTCCGCGATGGCCACGCCTTCTCCACCTTTCTTCCGAAATTGGCGGGACGCCGTTCGGACGATCTGTTCCCGAGTCTCCTGTTTGTGGTCCGTTCCATATCTCATATTAGATGATATAGATCATCTAATACTGATTGTCAAGTATTGCCAAAATGGTGGCTGACCGCATCAAACCTGCAGGGCCTGTCGAAAAACTAGCGGGAGCGCGGACTTCCCGTCGTAGCCCTCGACACTCTTTGCGGGCTGGAAGCCCGCGCTCCACTAAATGACCTTACCCTGATCGGCTCTTGCGGGCGTTGCGAAATCCCTCAACCCGGATAGAAGTGGAAGATCGAACGGGCATCGCGGGAGCGGGTTGAAATGCAGAGGTAAGTGGCGGTACTGCTTTCGCGAATAGTGGATACACACGCCCATAAAGCGGACTTCTTTCCAACAAAATATTTTCGGATAAGCGTGTCAACGACGAAGTGATCACTTTCAAGTCAGGATTATCCCAATCCCTCCTCAAAAGTCTGACTGCTTTATGAAAAACGAAAAGGTCATGAATTTTGCCCAGTAGCTCGTGCAGATTTCGAATGCGAGTCAGTAACCGGCCGTACTTTCTCCGGGATATTTTCTCCTGTATTTCTAGAGCATACAGCAGCGTCTTTGTCCGCACCTCGAGTTCATGCAGCCTCTTATCATCGGGCAAGATATTCCAGGAAAACTTAAGAAACTCATTGATTCTTATTTCCAGGAAATCTGAATGCCGTGGAGCCAGGGTCCGTGACGCTTTAAGATTGGACACAAACTTCTCGAATTGCCTGAATCTCTTGCTCGATATACATCGCCTGGCTTTTCTTCGCGACTTGATGAATTCTTGATTGTGTCTGTTCAGCATCACCTCAACCGCAAGGGTATCTGCTTTCCCACGCGCATGAAAATCATTCAATACTTGAATATTCGCTTCCAATTCATGGGTGCGGCTAAGACGTCTGACAATTACTTTCAATAATTTCGCCAGTCGTGTGCTCCATTTTGAGGGCAATGCTTTTCCAGCATAATGCAACATTTCCATGAATCGATCAGATGCAACGCGTAAGTCATGAACCGTTTCAGCACTGGAATTGTTGAGGAAGTCATACCTGAGTTTCTGCAGCAGAACAATCTGCCCGCGAAGTAAGGTTGCATCGCGCTGTGATAGTTGAAAGGAATGAGACATCGTGAGTAATTTGGAAGGTGTCCTACACGATTTTACATTGTGTGAAAAAAGAGGCAATCAAAACTTAACAATTTGTATTCCGTAACATGCATGTAACAAACGGGAATTATTCAGGCGAGTTATGCACAGACTCTGTTGATAAGTGACGCTTTCGCTTGTGTTGCTAATACGTAAATGTCGATTCCATCGATATCCTGACGATATGGTTCAAAAAAGTGCAATTGTCGAGATTTCTACTCACAACAGGAAGCACAATCAATCATTCGGGTATACAAGAAAATCTCACCAGCGTCTGACCATTATGTGAGAGGTCCCTTCGCTTTTCACCGTTTCGAATCCAAAACGTTGATAAAGGTGGAAGGCGGGATTGTTGAATGCTACACTCAAGCAAACGGAGTGAAAGTGCGATTGAGCGATATCCATAAGGCGACCCAGCAATTTCGTTCCGGCTTCCTTGCCGCGATACGCAGGCAAAACGGCGATTGAAAGCTCTGGCGTGAAATCGTCAACATATCCAAACCCACGATCCTGTCCGACCAAAAGACGCATCCACGCAGCGCCGATGCTCTTCCCTCTATGAACGGCGACCACGCCATGATCATCGGGACGCCCCCAATCTTCGACGTATCTTTTGATTTCGGGTTTGTGTATGACGGATCGCGGAAATGGCGCTTCGCCAGGCGGGACGTACAGAGCCTGATACAGCATCTCCCGGAGAATCGGTTCATCTGTCTTTTTAACCTTTCTAACACGGAAAGTGAAACTTTTGTTTCGCTCCATAAAGTACTATTCTACCGGGTGAGTATTATTTACTGATAAGTACATGAGAAACGAATTTGATCGGAGTCTCCACACGCTGATGGAGCAACTTCTTACAATGGCGGGCATTGCAGAAAAGATGATTCATTGCAGCATTCAAGCGCTTGTTCAGAGAAACGCTTCGCTTGCTGATAAGATTCCTGAAATGGAAGCGGAAGTGAATCATTTCCAATTGGAAATCGATCACCACGCGAATCGACTGCTTTGCCTGCAGCAGCCGCTGGCTCACGATCTGCGTTTCATCATCGCGAGTATGAAAATCAGCGGAGATCTGGAGAGAATTGCTGATCAAGCAGTCAACATCACTGAGAATATGCAAATACTATTGCAGCATTCAGAGCTAAAGAAAATGAAGGATATTCCTGACATGGCCGAGATGGTCAAAGAGATGGTTCGAGACGCGCTGCATGCGTTTATCACATCCGATGCCATGGAGGCGAGAGCAGTGATTCTTCGAGATGATTTCGTCGATGCCCTCAAGAATCAGGTTTTTCGGGTAGTGCTGACTTACATGATCTCGGATCCCACTACGATCCCGATTGGAATTCAGTTAATTTTGATTTCCAGACACCTGGAACGAATCGCCGATCATGCAACCAACATTGCAGAAGACGTTGTGTATCTTGTGGAAGCAAAGGATATTCGACACCACGCCGAGATCTGAGTCACTTACTGACCTGCCCCCGTGTCTTTTGAAAAAACTCCCCTAAAAGATCTGCTGAACTTCATAACCCATCAGGCAACCATTGAAAAATAGATTCAAGACCGCACGGCTATAAATTGGATAATTTACAACCCGTTCATCCTGTAAGCCTGAACTCATTGGGGATTCCTATTCATCCAGCAAAATGTAAAACGGGCACTCCTTGGAGAAATTCATAAAACGCCATATGCCGAAGGTGTGCGGCAGTCATTGGCGGGAATGAGCTAAGCCTCAAACTTGAAGCATAATATCTTTACATTCCAATGATGTTATGGCTCCAGTACTGATCAAGCTGAACGACGTCGTCCCAACGTAGATTTGGCTTCAGCCGAACGACTATCTATATATAGATATAGGAGACCAATCTTCCAAAGGAGAATGGATATGACCCATGCAAAACAATCGAAAAACGTCCGGCAACTCTTACGTTGCGTCCTGTTTTTAACACTCGTACCATTCTGTTTGGTATGGGGAGATACAGCCAAAACCAGTGTTGAGATCATCGATGCAATGATTGCCGCCCATGGTGATTTAGGGAAATGGCGGTCAGCCCCGACGGTAAGCTTTGAGGATCATCTTCAGTCCGCAGGGGAGCGAAAAGCTACGGTATCCAATGTCACTGTCGAACAGGGACGCCGACGCGCGTATCTTGATTTTCCCGAATCCGATGCGCACATCGCTTGGGATGGCAAGCAAGCCTGGAGTGAAAATTGGAGCGCACCATACCCGCCTCGGTTTCTGGCGCTTCTCAATTACTACTTCCTGAATCTCCCCTGGCTGACCAAAGATCCCGGAGCTCTTCTCAGCGAGCCAGTCAAGGGAAAGCTCTGGAAGGACGTTACCGAGTACATTACGATCAAAATGACCTTCGGTGCCGGAACTGGAGATACGCCGGACGATTACTACATTCTATACATCGATCCCAAGACTTATCGACTCAAAGCTTGCGAGTATATCGTTACGTATGCTTCCATTCTGCCACCCGGCACCAATGCGACTCCACCTCATATTCTTGTTTACGACTCTTTTTCAACAGTTGAAGGCCTACTCGTTCCCAACCGTTATTCGATTTATGATAAGAACCATTCACCGGTAGCAAAATGTGAGATTCGAAACTGGTCATTCACAAAGAAGTTTGATACCAAACGCATGACAATGCCGCCGGCCGCAGTCATCGATAAATCGAGTCCGACAAGACAGTCATCAAAAAGCAAATGATTATGAGCAATTAGAATCGATTAACCATGACAATCGCATCGGGAACCCGTTTGGGTCATTACGAAATCCAAGCGTCCATAGGGGCGGGAGGAATGGGAGAAGTGTATCGAGCAGTGGATTCGCGTCTGGGCAGAACCGTAGCGATCAAAGTTTTGTCCGGTCCATTCACTAACGATCAGGACAGGCTTCGTCGATTTGAACAGGAAGCCAGAGCCACGAGCCACCTCAATCATCCCAACATTATCAGCATCTTCGATGTAGGAACGTTCGAGGGAATTCCATATGTTGTCGAAGAGCTTCTTGAAGGGGAGAGCCTTCGTCAGCGTCTGAAAGAGGGCCCCATTACTGGGAGAAGGACAATTGACTATGCGATCCAGATTACACACGGACTACGCGCAGCCCATGACCAGGGAATTGTTCACCGTGACTTGAAACCGGATAATCTCTTTTTGGTCAAGGACGGACGCATTAAAATTCTGGACTTCGGACTCGCGAAATGGATCATTACTGCTTCGGAACAGCAAAGCAATTTGGAAACTTTGGCCAATGGTGGCACACGCCCCGGAATGATTCTGGGAACGGTCGGTTATCTTTCACCTGAACAAGTAAAAGGACAACCCGTCGATCATCGCGCGGATATCTTTTCATTCGGCATTATCCTCTACGAAATGTTTACCGGACAGAATCCGTTTCTGCGAAGCTCAGCAGTGGAGACAATGAACGCAATCTTGAAAGAAGATCCGCCGGATCTTGCATTATCTCCTCAGAAAACTCCGCCTGCTGCAGATCGCGTCATTAAACATTGTCTGGAAAAAAAACCCGAACAGCGTTTTCAATCGGCGCAAGACCTTGGCTTCGCTCTTGAAACTCTGTCAGACGCATCGCAAATATCGATCACATTGCCGGCGTCTCAGCCTTCGAAAATCAACAGGAGCTTCCGGATCTTTTGGATTCTTCCGGTTTTTTTACTCGGCCTCCTGGCTGGTCTCTATTTTTTTAGAAGCCATCCTATGGAACCATCTTTTCAGAGGTTAACTTTTCAAAGAGGAATCATCCACAGGGCCCTGTTTACACCAGATGGAGGGAACATCGTTTACAGCGCGTCCTGGAACGGCAAACCCTTCGAGATATTTATCACTCATCCGGGGACCCCCGAATCTCGCTCGCTCGATCTGGCCGGAGCAGAACTGCTTTCCCTATCTCCCGAAGGAGAAATATTGCTGCTGAGAAATGTGCGCCCTTCCTTTGGATTCACTTACACGGGGACACTATCGCGTATTTCACTTGCTGGTGGCGAGCCACGAGACATTCTTGAGAATGCGATCAGCGCAGACTGGAATCCTAAATCAGGAGAAGTGGCTGCAGTCCGCGGACTCAACCGTCTGGAATATCCTATCGGGAAGGTTCTGTATCAGAGCCCCGGCTGGATCAGCACATTGCGTTTTTCTCCGGATGGGAAAGCCATTGCGTTTTTAGAACATCCGAATGTTGGAGATAATTTCGGATCTGTGGCGCTCTGGGACTTTGAAAAAAAGCGATCGGTTCTCACGGCGGATTGGAATTCATTGGGCCTTGGGGGTCTTGCCTGGAGTCCAGACGCAACGGAAGTCTTTTTCTCAGGCGGCAAGGTGACAAACCTTGCACAGGTTTTTGCTGTCAACCGGAAAGGAAAAGTCAGGCAAATTAGCCGAATGGTTGGAAACATCAATTTTCATGACTATTCCCCCAAAGGTGAGATTCTCATGAGCACAGTTGACGCGCGAAGAGGGATCATGGTCAAACCACCGGCCCAAACGGAAGAGCGTGATCTATCCTGGTTTGATTGGTCCGTTCCGCTATCTGTTTCCAACGATGGACAATTCTTGCTGTTTATGGAGCAAGGCTCGGGAGCCGGAGAATCATACGCAACTTTCCTCAGAAAAATGGATGGATCCGGAGCAGTCCGTCTCGCTGACGGATCAGCCGGCGATATTTCTCCTGATGGAAAGATGGTTGTGGCAACTTCCTATCCGGCTTCCAACAAACTTCTGTTGATCCCAACTGGAGCCGGACAGGTTCGGGAATTGCCGGCGCACGGAATCACACACTATGTTTGGCCGCGGTTTCTTTCCGATCAAGAAGTCATTTTCGGAGGTCGGAAAGAGGGGAATGAAGATCATCTTTTCCGCCAGAAAATTGATGGTGGCGAACCACAGGTAATTTTCCCGGAACCTGTTTCCCTTCCATGGGTGCCATCTACTGGTGGAACTAAAATCGCAGTTTATTCTTCGAAAGATTCGATGATGCGTGTCTATTTCGTCTCGGGTGGTAAAGAACAGCCGCTGAATATCCCGGGGCTCCTGATTCCTTTTGGGTGGAATGAATCCGATACGGTTCTATTCGTAACAAAACCTGGCGAAACCAAAGGGTATATCTACCAGTACTTTCTGGAAACCGGCGAACTACGCCTTTGGAAACAACTGGCCCCTCCTGACCGGGCCGGAATTGACGCAATCGATTTCTTAACGCTGACTCCCGATGAACAAGCCTATGCCTATAGCTACAGACGGATTCTCTCGGATTTGTATCTTGCGCAAGGGCTGAACTAAGTCAAAAGTGTCGAAAACTCCAGGAACTGGCCCAATTCTAGGGGAGCGCATCTTTGCCCGCAAAGACTCGTCGAGCGTTACATATCCGTGCGGACTGGAAGTCCGCGCTCCAGGTGACTTTTGGGACAGTCTCGCGGGCGCTCAAAGTTCAAGCCCTTGACGAACCCACGGCCTTGCATTAACATTTAACCATATGGTTAACTATCGTAGATACTCTTCAGGAGGAACCCGATGTGTCCGGCGTGTTTTTTAACAGCGGCAGTGGCTGTCGCCGGCGCGGCTTCAACGGGCGGGCTCACCGCACTCTTCCTGAGAAAATTTTATCGCAAGGCCGGTTCAAAGTCGGAACAATCCAAAATGAAAGGAGAAATCAATATGCAGCGAAGTAAGATAGAAAATCCGAAAATTGTATCGCGAGACGAGTGGCTTATCGCTCGGGAGAATTACTTGAGCAAAGAAAAAGAATTCACCCGGCTTCGCGATGAACTCAGCCGGCTACGTCGCGAGCTTCCCTGGGTGAAGGTCGAAAAGGAATACGTTTTCGATGGTCCCGGAGGGAAAGAAACTTTGGCTGATCTTTTCGACGGAAGAAGCCAGCTGATCATTTATCATTTCATGTTTGGCCCCGGGTGGGAGGAGGGCTGCCCTAGCTGCTCTTTCGTATCCGATCATATCGATGGAAGCGTGGTACATCTCGCGAATCGTGACGTTACGTTGATTGCTGTTTCGCGCGCGCCTCTGTCCCAAATCGAGGTGTTCAAAAAGCGAATGGGCTGGCGTTTCAAGTGGGTTTCGTCCAACGCAAGCGACTTCAACTTCGATTATCACGTCTCCTTCAGAAAGGAGGATGTGGCGAATGATAAAGTCTATTACAACTATGCAACCGGAAAATTCGGCGTAGAGGAAGGCCCGGGGGTCAGCGTATTTTATAAAAATGAATCCGGTGATATTTTCCACACCTATTCCAGTTATGCGCGCGGCCTCGATTTATTAATCGGCGCGTACAACTACATGGATCTCGTTCCGAAGGGGCGCGACGAAGCAGAATTGCCTTATACAATGGCATGGGTGCGCCACCACGATCGATACGACCACCGCTGAAATGCGAAACTAAATAAGGAGTGACACCGATCGCAGATATATCGGTTTTGAAAATCGCCCTGTCCAGCGAAAATTCTATTCCTGGTGGGTGACAGTTGGAGTAAACTTCAGCTACTGATGAAAGCTCTGGAGTTTCTTTTTATTTGTCTGCCGTTCTTTGCTGTCGCGGAAAGTCCGCCTGTCGTTCAGCCGGTTGCAATCAGCATTGCTGGTAAGAATGTCGATTCGCCCGCGATCTGGATTGCTCCAAAACCAGAGGAAAGTCTTGTGTTTTTGACTGAAAAGAAGGGCGGATCGGTCATGGTATTCAAGGCCGACAAGAAAGCGACTTTTCTCAAAAGAATTGGGGGAATGAAACGTCCGAATGGAATTGCTGTTTTGCAAGATGCTCCTTTCGATGAAACAGACCTGCTCTTCGTTACCGATCGGGATGCAAATCGCATCCATATATATAGCGTTCCCGATTTCCAGAAAAGAGCCACCTTCGGCGAAGGTATCCCGCAACCAATGGGAATTGCCCTGTATCAGGGAAGATGGGATTACGTTGTGTATGCATATGTCGTCTTTAAACGCGCCGAAGGGGACGCCAGGGTGGTTCGTTTCCGGATCGTGGAAGAGGACGGAAAATTCTCTGCAATCAGGGAGATTCAATTCGGAAAAGAACTCGCCGCCGGACAGGAAAGCATTTTCGTTGACCCGGAACGACAGCGAGTTCTGGTTGCTGACGAGAATGAACGGGACATCAAAGTCTACGATCTGGATGGGCGGTACGAGACAAAGTTTGGAGAGGGTAAGTTCGAGTCACAGGTAAAAGGAATCGCAATAGCTCAATGTGCGCGGGATTACATCATCGCATCGGATCAACAGGCTGTAACGGAGTTCGAATTTTTTGATCGAGCCACGTACAGCCATCTAGGGACGGTTCGCGGCAAGGCGTCAAACACGGATGGTATCGCTCTTACCAATTTTTCATTGCCTGATTTTCCCGGCGGACTATTTGTTGCGCAAAGTGATCCGGATGAATCTGGAGGACACCATGCCGAGTTCTATGACTTTAATCAGTTGCTCTTTGCGGCCGGGTTGCCTTCTTGCAGTGCTCCGGTTATAGGCCGGATTCCAAATCCAAAACTTGTGCTGGTGCTCGTGATCGATCAAATGAGATACGACTATCTCACGCGTTTTGGAGCTCTATTCACCGGCGGTTTCAAACGATTGATGGATCATGGAGCTGTGTTCAGCAATGCGAGGTACAGGCACGCGGCGACAGAAACAGGACCGGGGCATTCTGTGATTCTTACCGGCAGGCATCCGTCACACACGGGTATTGTCGCGAATTCCTGGTATGACCGTTTTCTCCAAAGAAGCATCAACGTAGTTGAAGACACATCGCATTCGCCGGTAGGCGGCCAAGGCAAATCTGTCTCACCTGCAAATCTGATCGGCCCAACCTTGGGTGATCTGCTGAAAAAACAGACACCAAAAAGCAAAGTTGTCGCTGTTTCACTCAAAGATCGTTCCGCGATATTACTGGCGGGCCATCGTGGTGACGCAGCATACTGGTATGAAAGGAATGGAACATTCATCACAAGCTCGCATTATGCGGATCGATCGCCCGCATGGCTGGATGAATGGAACAAGACTCGACCCGTGGAACGTTATGCCGGAAAGTTATGGGAGCGTTTGCGTTCCGATCCGGATCTTTATCAGAAGTATGCCGGTTCCGATCAGGTCACGGGCGAGTGGGAAAGCAGAGACACAGTCTTTCCTCATCGCATCCATACCGCTCCGCCGCATCGTGTCTACTACGATGATTTTCGAAGATTTCCATTCGCGGACGAACTTACATTTGAGCTTGCGTGCCTTGCAATGAAAGAGCATCAGATCGGCACGGATGATGATACGGACATTTTTGCGATTGGATTTTCGGCAACCGATATCATCGGTCACACATATGGTCCGGACAGCCAGGAACTGCTGGACCATTTGCTGCGTCTGGATGGGTTGTTGGAGCGGCTTTTCCAATATGTCGAGGAAAACGTCGGACTCTCGAATACGCTCGTCGTTATGACTGCGGATCATGGAGTGATGCCTCTCGCGGAGATCTTGAATTCGCGTGGCATTCAAGCAAAGCGTCTGCGTCCGACCGTCTTAGAAATTCCAGTGATTCAAGCTCTGCAGGCAAAACATTGGAATCCGTACGATCTGATTTCATACTTTGATCAACCCCACTTTTATTTGAACAGCGAGGCAATGCTCCGAAACGGAATCCAGCGTGATGAGGTCGAAGACGTTATCAAGAAGGCGTTACAAAAGACTGGACTTGTTGATTCTGTGTACACTCAGAGCGATTTCATACAAAATGAGGCCTCAAATGATAAGCTGTTCGAATTGCATCGAAATTCTTTTTTTGCCCCGCGAAGTCCGGATATCATTATCGTCCTGAAACCATATATCTATCTGGAGGATTACTCCGGTGGGACGGGACACGGAACGCCTCATGAATACGATCGACACGTGCCAATCGTATTTCTGGGCGCTGCAGTTTCGCCCGGAAACTATTCCAAAGAGAGCGGACCGGAAGATATCGCGCCTACCCTCGGATGGCTGCTTGGCATTCCCATTCCAGCAGAGAAAGACTCCCGCATCCTGACAGAAGTCTTGAGCGAAGACGCGAGTCAAACGCTCGTGAAACGGGCGCCATAAACCCCTGCATCGCTTTATAGGGTTTTGCAAGTGCGCGGTTCATCGCGGGCCGCACTCCCTACGTTGTTGTCTTCCTTCTGACAAGAACCACCGTAGCATCATCGCGAAGGGTCTGCTGTCCTCCATACTCATGTAAACGATCGAACAGACCCTCTACGGCGACTTCCAGCGGTTCATCCTTCCAACGTAACATCCAATCCTGAAGACGCTCCTTTCCGAATTCATCATCCTCCGGTGACATATGTTCAATGACCCCATCCGTATAAAAAATCATCAGATCGCCCGGATCCATCTTTACATATCCAGCGCGATAGAAGCTGTCCGGAGCGAATCCAAGGATCATTCCACCTGAAGTCAGCTCAATGAAATTTCCATTACGCAACAGCAATGGTGCGGGGTGTCCGGCATTCACGTACAGAAGACTTCCATCGATCATGAGCTCAGCCAGAACAAGCGAAATAAAACGGGATGAGAGCCCTGAACTGTGGATCACACGGTTCAGTTTTTCCACAAGCAACGTAAGGTTAATCTCTTTTTGAATCCCCATTCGCAAGCCGGTGACAACATCGCGTGCCTGGAGGGCAGCAGGCAAGCCATGACCCGCCGCATCTGCGATCATCAGCCAAAGCGTATTCTCTCCACCCTTTTGAAAATCGTACACGTCTCCACCGACGATTTTTGCGGGAACAGACCTGGCAGCAATCTCAAAATCAGCGAATTGTGGCGCGCGTGAAGGCAACAAACTGCGCTGAACTGCGGTTGCCTGTTCCAGAATATCGTGAAGAGACAATCGCCTGTTATGTTGAATTAATGCGTAGTGAATCGACGAAAATGCCCAAGACAGAAACTGTTCATTCTCCACCGACTCGCGAGTGACAAATACAAGGATATGCGACGCCTCCTGATCAAAGGGAAGAATCGCTGTAAATCGTCCGTTCAGTTTCCCAAACCATGGGATATCCACATCCTGGATCCTTTTCTGCAAATCGAGTCCGATTTCCGGTATCGACTCGCCCCGGGCTGATAAAAGTTCAGGCACTTCGGAAAAGACTTCGTAGAGCTGGCATGAGCCCACCAACAGCAGATCACCAAGCTCGTTTTGAAAAGCAGAGAGAAATGCACGTGCCGATGACTCCTTCGTCCCGGCGTGATCGAGCACGGATAGAATCGTTTCCATACGACGATAAAACTGTTTTCCCTCAAACGGAAGAACATTTTGATAAACAGAGAAATTCATTTTTTCACTCCTGCGCACAAACATTAAGAGTTTGGAATCAAGGAGAGATGAATGGCCAATGAACCCCGTGTTAATACCTTGGGTATTCGAATTTACGTCAAATTATTTTTCCGTTCATCGAGTTTCAATAAACGGCCGGTATCCTTTCATCGTCGTTGATTGGAATCTAAATTGAAAATTCTTAGAGCACACACTCAAACGCGCCCTGGAAGCAATCGATGACGGACACACAAATTGGACGTCTGAAAGTCCCCAAACCCCTCCATGAAAGGAAAGCACAGGTGCAACATTCGAAGAAGATTTGCTTTCAGGGCGCTTCTTTTTCTTTCCCGAAAAGTTTTCTTGATGCGTCCGCATTTGGTGCGGGGATTCCCTGAGTCCTCGCACATTTTTCAATGCTCTGACTCGCAATCCTGCTCTTGATCGTGATCGATCGTACGAAAGGGAGATGAGGGGATATTCCAGCTAAAAAACTAAAAGAGCTAATCTCCTGATCCCCCATCATCTCCTTGGCCTCCCTTCTTACACTGCGGCTTTGCCGCTTTACTTCAGGGTTCAGCGGTGTAGGATTCACCCTGCACAAGGCCGTTTGGATGGGAACGTGTGTTTCTGAAAGTGATTGGAATCGAAGAACAACCGGAACAACCTTGAACATGAAAGTGCAGATGCGGTTCAGCACTTACCCCGGTGTTGCCGCTGATAGCAATGACCTGCCCCCGAACCACCGTCTCATTCAAACCGACCAGTGCGCCATCCTTTGTTAGGTGGACATAGGCAGCTATCGTTCCATCCGGGTGAGTAATATTGATGTAGTTCAGTTGTGACGGGTTTTGCGTACCATCTTCAAAGCGTTCTTCCACAAGAAGCACAATTCCATCGCGAGCCGCGACAACGGGAGTTCCGATCGGCATCAGAAAGTCATACGCATATTGCTCCAACGTTCCCTTCGCGTGCGAACCAGTGCTGCAATTCCCCTGTCCAACCACAAAGGTTCGGCCCGGTTCGTAAGGAAGCACATAAACAGAACTGGTTTGGTCCGGATATGGCCCTTCGCATTCCGTGATGAACGAGTTTATAGGATCATCACAACCGGCGCATAAGGCAATCGCAACGACGATCCATATTCGGCTCCGTAAGGAAGGGCACAGGCTTCTCATGCGCCCAGTATAACAGCCTCGCTTCGCAAAAAGTCGCTAAGACGGCTCCCTGTGCTAATACCACAGGTACACTGGGAGAAATCACCGGTTTCATCTGCTCCGTTAATGGTAAAATTCCAAAGGGAGGGAATGAATGCGCTTTCTAACCAGATTGCTGATTACACTTTTGCTTCTTTTCATTGGAACCATATCTCAACCTGCTCCCAATTCGGAAATCGTGGATACGAGCATGACTTATCACTCTTCCACTTTAACGGCACAACAGTTGGAGAGACTGCCGGTCGGCAGAAACCTGTCGGGACTGCTGACGCTTGGCCCCGGCCAAATTTATCCTACCAATCTTCCAGCGGACAAAAACATTACAGTAACTGGCCAGTTTGTGGACCAAAACGAGATTCAGGTACTGATCCGAACCGATAATTCCCAATCCAATTTGCAAGTATGCGATCTCATGGATATTGATGCTATCTGTGTGGTAAAGGGGAGTATTCCCTTATCGTTATCACCCAGTGTGCAGTACGGCGGCAATGCAAACGCGGGAGTCGTTACTGTAATAACCAAATCCGGCGCAACAGAATTCAGTCAGGGGCGAGCGTTCAATCCCAATGCCAGCAATTTTAAGTCATCGAAATTTCCTCTTTATTATGCACCGGAAAAGGATTTTCCGCTGGGAGTTATCAGCTCCTCCGGAATATCGGCGGATGGCAGCGCTTCGTTTCAGATTATAAATTTTCCAGGCGACAGCTACTTTTTCTTCCGGCCGAACAGCTCCACCTTTCGTCCAACGGGTCAGTTCACAAAGATTCCTTTAGGAAATGTGGGATTCGTTAGCAGTGGAACTTTGAGCAACAGGATCGATAACCCAAACGGAGGAGACGATTACAGGTTCTTCGGATACAGACAATACTTCAACGTCGGAACGCAGGACATGAAAAGTCAGGTAAAGTTGCAGGTCCTGAATGCAGATAATTTCGACAGGATTAGTCTTCCGATCAACTACACACCGGTTCTCAGAAGTCGTTATCCCGCTGAAGAGCAATCTCAGTCTGTGGAGATTGAACCGGGAGGAGCCTTTCTTGCGTTTACAAAATATCACGCAGCATCGGATCGGAATCTTGGTTATATCCGCGGAATTTCTCCGACAGGCGCACCACAAAAGCAGAAACTGTTTACTCCCATTGCCCGCATGAGGACTACTGAGTTCGGCATCAATGCGCTGGACATCATTCGCGTCACACCGGGCAATTCTCCGGAGCCTGAATGAATCGTCTTTATTTTTTTACGTCCATCATCAACTGATCGTAACGCCGCTGCATCTCTTCGGCAGAGACATCTTCGATGTGGTGCCCTATGTTCCAATGATGGCCGAACGGATCTTTTATCGTTCCGGATCGTTCGCCATAAAATTGGTCCTGCGGCTCTCGGATAAGTTTCGCGCCGGCTTCTATAGCCCGCCGAATGACTTCATCAGCATTGTCAACGTGAATGTGCAGAGAACAGGAGGTGGTTCCTGTATCCTTTGGACTTTCAAAACCATATTCCGGAAATTCGTCTGCAAGCATCAGGGTCGTGCTTCCAAACGCCAACTCTGCGTGTCCAATCCGACCGCCCGGTTCTGTAAGACGAAGTTTTTCTTTCACACCAAAAGCTTTTTTGTAAAATTCGATCGCAGCGCCTGCATCTTTTACGGACATGTAAGCAAACAATTCTTCAATTTTCATTGTGATCCTCCGTTCTCACGATTATCTCCCTCGCGCACTTTATAGTATTGAATAAAATTTACCTTCGGGCGGGGTTCATTTCATAACGGGATGGCAACATGATGACTCTCGCTGCGGGAGTTTCGATACTCGCCGGGCGAAATTCCTGTGAACTCGCGAAATTCTCTATTGAAGTGGGCCTGGTCGGAATACGCCGATTGCAATGCAATATCGATCCAGCAAGCCTTCTGTTCTACAATCATTTTCAAAGCCTGCTGAAATCGGATGATGCGGCAATACAACCTCGGGGATAACCCCACCGCTGTTCGAAAAAGTTCAATAAAATGTTTGTGGCTGTAGCCTGACTCCTTCACGATTTGGCCGATATTGCGAGTCCGGAGAATGCACTTCAAAGCGTAAGCAACGGCCGGGTGAACGGCGCAGCGCTGCGGAATTTTATTTATCAAGAATGATTCGAAAACATTTAATTGCTCTTGAAGGTGGATTGCTTCCTGCAGCTGATCAAGCAAATCAATCGAACTTTGTCCCCACAGTTCATCGATCGAAGTGTGCCGTCCTGTAAGCTCCTGCGCACTCACGCCAAATAGTAAACGCGACACACCCGGTTGCAGCATTGCGCCAACGGTTCGAACCGGCCTGGAGACATCCTTTATATAGTACCGGGAGCGTAGCCCCGAAACCACGCCAAAGCGGAAAGCCTGGCCGCGATGATCGTCCATGGATTCGAAAATTCGAATCGGATGTTCAGAGAGCCTGTAAACCAGATGCATACTGCCGGTTGGAATCAACCTTTCGTTTCGAACTTTCTACCGATTCGGTTTCCGTATCATCGGAAGCCCATAGAAGCTTTATGAAAGGACGCAACGCTTCGCCAGGACATCGTTTGATGATCATCATTGACTTACGAGCTTAGTATAGTTGAGATGCGTCGCAAATTCCCGTTGCGTGGTGGAAGCATCCGGAGTGCGTCTTTTCCAGTTCAGCGCTCTACAAAGGATTTCAGCCTGGATAACGCCTGATCCCACTGCCCGGACACGAAATCCAGGTATTCTCTGATATTTTTGAACGGCCGGACATCCAGCGCAAACCGATTTTCACGGCCTGCGTGAGTACTCTGCACGAGGCCCGCCCCGGACAGGACTTGAAGATGTTTCGTTACTGCTTGCCGGGTGAGTCTGGATCCTTCCGTTAACTTCGAAATCGATAGCGGCTTTCCATCTGCGAGTTTGTGAATGAGCAATAACCGCGTCTCATCACCAAGCGCCGCGAATAGATTTGCATACTCCGGCAATCTGGCAGCGGTTCCGCTACGACTTGCCCGCGACATACTTTTCAATATTCTCCAATTGGATCGTCCAGCCCCCTTCGTTCATACGATACGCTTCACTGCGCCGGTTGATCGGAATTTTCTCGAAGCCGGATTCAGTCACAGTCAGCAATGTCCCAAGCGGTGTTTTCTCCAGTGTGAATTCCACAAGAGTCGATTCCTCCTTCGAGTAATCCATGTCCGGATCCACGGCGTAGGGGTGCCAGGTATAGGCAAAGTATCGTTCCGGTTCCATTTTCTGTATGACAGCTTCGAATCGGACATGCTCATAACCTGGATACGTTATCTGACCTCGCACAGTCTCACCCGGCACAAATGGCCCTTCCAGTTTCACGCGAAACCATTCACCAAATTCCCGGTGATCCGTCAACGCACGCCATACCCTGGATACCGGCGCCTTCAACTCAATACGTTTCTCAATACGATGTTCCATAAAATGCAACCTCCTGGTTGCATATTAATGGATTCCCCAGAATGATGCAACCCTTTTGTTGCTTAATTCTTCACTGTCTTTCGATTGAAGGAATTTTGACAGTAACAATGGAGGGGAGCCCGAATGTTTCCTGATCTTTATTTGGAGTGTAATCGGATCCATTGAAGGTGCAGTACAACACTTCTCCTTTGGAATCGATTTGCATATTGTAGTTGCCCGCGATGTAATAGGAAGTTGCCTTGATCAACGGGTCACGCAGGAAAGCGATCACCTTGCGCGTACCGCCCGCAATGTCATATTGAACGATCGGTGTTCCAAATTTAGCAGCCGAACCATGGGATCCCGGCGCAAAGTAAAGATACTTTTGATCAGGACTCAATACCATTACAGCTGTGTAATCTCCGGATAAAAAGTTTGGCCCCAGATTCTTGATGGTGTTCGTTCCGGGATTGAATTCAAACAGCAACCCTGCATTGGTCATACCGAAGATTCTTCCATCGGAGGTCGCACGTGCAGCAGCCCTCAAAGCATTATCCGAACCAGGAAGGGTCAAAGAAGTTTGAAAAATAGAATTTTTCAGGGGATCGTAGAAAGAGATTCGTCCTTTCGAGTCTGAGAAATAGACCTTACCATCCCTGGCTTGCATGAAGGAACGGTGTACAGCCGTTAATGTTGAGCCGCCCTTGAACTTCACGGCTCTTTTGTTCAAGTCGTAAACAAGGAGATCCCCTTTTTGTACAGCATAAAAATAAAGCAAACCGCGAACACGATCCAGACAGGAGGCAGGAAGGCCTTCTCCGGGCGCGATATTTCCAAGGTTCTTTAATTTTTTCGTTCTTAAACCAAGGCTAAAAAAAAGCGAGCCTTTGTACCCCTTGCTTAGAGCTTCTTCAACCTCGCTGAGCGTCCCCCAGTAAGTAGCAAAATACAGGCGTTTTTTATATTCATGAATCTGCGCGTGAATTTTTCCGTGTCCATAATCTTCCTTTTGTTGGCCGATCGATTGCGCCACGTCTACTATTTTCGTCAGAGAACCTGTAGAAGGATTGTATTCATAGACATGGCTGTTACCGTCGTAGCCCCGATGATCACCAATGGCGGTATAGTATTTCTTGTTCGAGGCAAAGAGACCGTTACCCCAGCTTGACCAAAGAGTACCTTTCTCCGATTGTGGCAGCCCCGTAAACAGAATTGCTTCAACTCTTGGCGGAGTTGCTGCAACCGTGAAGTCCCCTTTTACGCCGCTCGGAATCTTCAGCAGATCACGAGTTTCCAGAACAATCGCATTATTTGCATAAGCCGACACTGACAATGCAAACGTGAGAAAAAGAATTCGCAGCATTCTATTTCTCATTGAATTCAACCCTTGCGTTTACCTGTACGTGATCTCTTCTTTTGACAACTCCGTCTGGAAGCCTGACTTCCAAATTCACCGATTCCAAATTGCCAACACCAAAGTGACAAACTGGAAGTTGTCCGCTTGCATATCCGAATCCTGGAAAGAGTTGCTGATAACCCACCAGTTTATCGTTCGAAAAAAGTTTAATCTTCGAGCCAATGGGGGCTTCTACTTGAAGCCAGTTTCCTCCCTTTGTTTGATTCTTCAAGAGATGGCTCGATTCGTTACGAAACCAATTCACCAGGAAAATATCAAGTCTGCCGTCTTCATTGAAATCGGCAGTGGGACCTGCAGGAAAATAGATCATGGGAGACTTGATCTCTCGCAACGGTGCGAAGTGCGGCAAACCGTTGTTACCGATTCTTTCATTTCGGTAAATGAGCGGGATCACACTGTCTCGCTCCTTCCACGCAGCAGTCGTGTAGATGTCGGGAAGACCGTCGTTGTCAAAATCCTGAATTTCCACGTGGGGACATTTAATGGGAACGCTCTGAGCTAGTCCTACTTTATCGGTTACGTCTTCAAACAAAGGGATTCCTTTTTTGATCCCTTTGTTGAGGAAGACTCTGTTTCTAGCCGGTTCATGATGAATGGTGAGGACCATGTCCAGATTTCCATCCAGGTTGAGATCGCCGAAGGCCGCACCGCTGGGCCAATCTTCACCATCCAATGGAGTCCAATGGAATACTTTCTTTAGTTCGACAGCTTCACGATATTTGTTTCCAGGCTGACTGAGAAACATGCGATTTTCGTGCGGTATGAAAAAATCGGGTCTGTCGTCATCGTTCAGATCCGCAACGGCAATGCCAAAACCGTAGATGTCATTTGGAATTCCGGCTTCAGTATTTGCAATTTTAAATTTTAGATTTCCGGTGTTTTTGAGCAGAACAGAACGGGGACGCTTATCCGGTCTAAATCTGTCTTCGACAATCAAGAGATCCAGTAAACCGTCGCCATTGTAGTCAAAGACACCTATGTTTCTTGCAGTCAGCAGATTCTTGGGAGATGCGCCGCTCTCATTTGAGACATCCCGAAAGCTGCCGCCGTCATTGAGGAACAGTCTGCTCTGCAATTTTTGTGCTGATGCTTGCGGTTCATCCGTTTGTTTGGTTTCACCAATGGAATTATTAGAAACGTACAATTCCGGAAAGCCATCATCGTTCAAATCAACAAATATCGCTCCGCTGGTACGGCCGAAAAACTCCACCGATGAATTCTTAACAACTTCGAACCTACCGTTTCCAAGATTATGAAAAAGCCTGGTGGGAACAGGCCCCTTTGCCGGCGTGTATTCGGAATCAGGTCGGTCGCAAAAACCACCCACGAACAGGTCAGGGCGGCCGTCATTATCAAAATCTCCCCAGGCTGCGCCATGTCCCATCATGCCTCGAATGGAATCTGAGATGCCGGAATCCTTCGTAGCATCTTGAAATACAATTCGTGGCTGATTCCATCCGAACAAAAAGTAGAGAATCAGGATAAAGCCCATTGCGTTTCCATGTTATCCGATCCGTTGCTGATTCCGCAACTTTCAGAAAGTTTCACGACCTTTAATTCGGTTCAATGCACGATGCGCGGTTGGAGCCCGATCCAGACGATTCCAATCAGATCGCGTGCGGAGCCTTCATTGATGCCGGTTGACGGACCTGCAATCGTTTCAAACAGGGCAGCATTATGAAGTGCAGAGACAATAAGGTAGGAGAAATCGGTGGTACGCGTCGATAGTTCTCTCGTCAACTACTGGATAGAATGAAGCTGCCGTCGTTTAGTTGCACAATAGTAGGAGGAGTCGATGTTATTTGAGAACCACGGATTCTCTTTTTCCATTGAACCTTTCCTTCAACATTCAACATGACGACAAAAAGTTCGTGATCTTGACCATCCTGCAATCGTCCAATTCCCGCAAAAACGTAACCTCCGTCTTCTGACTCAATTCATCTTTGCACTTCTTCAAGTTGTCCCTATCTCTTAACGCGTCATCCATATGAAAAAACAGCGACGCCAAACCTAGAAGAGATGTCAGCTATATCTCCCTTTCTGAAGACGGAAAGCGTACAAGGTTAGACCAGCGGACTAGACGTCCGTACTACATTCATTGAGCAACGTATCCGAGGGCCTTTAGCTGTTCAATGGTTTCCTCGCTCATAGGAGGCTTCTTGCCCGCTTCCAGGACAAATTGTGCAGAAAGATCCTTGCTTCTGGTAAGCAATTGAAAATAGAGAGCCTTCATTTGCTCCACTGTTTTTCGATTTTTGTCCGAAATGTCTTCGATTTCCTGCGGATCTAGCCGGAGGTTAAATAATTGCTCGCGGCCCTCATTTCCCAGAAAGAAACACAACGCTAAATCTCCAATACGAATCCGAACGCCGCCCCGTTCTTCAGAAATCAGAGGTCTGTTCTTATCAAAGACACGAGGCTCACGGATTAGGGACACTAAACTTCTTCCCTGAAATGGGTAAGACCCTGTTTTTATGCCTAAAAGCTCGAACACCGTAGGCATGACATCGATGGATTCAAGAGGAGCATCGATACTTGTAGGCCCGACACCCGGAACATGCAGAATTAGCGGCACATGCAGCTCCACTTCATCCAGTCGACTGTGGCCCACGTAGCCCTTCTCACCCAGGCTTTCACCATGATCCGAAAGGAAAACGATGAGTGTGTCATCGTATATCCCCAGACTCTTCAACTTCCGGAACAGATCTCCAAGGAAACTGTCCACATAGTTCACCTCGGCAGAGTAGAGGCTTCTGACATATTCATAGTCTGCGTTCGAAGGGCGTCGCAGATATTTATTCGGATAACAGTTTTCTTTTCGAATCTGACCCTCGTACCAGGACGACCATTTCAGAAAAAATTTTTCCGGCGGATCATAGGGGCAGTGAACCTCGAATGTATGTAAAAAAAGAAAGAACTTATCGTTGTAGTTCTGATCCAGCCATGCAAAAGCGGCGGCTTCTGTCTCTTGGATCTGGTGTTTGGCGCCTGCGCTGCTTAGCGGTTCCCAATACTTGTCAAAGCCTCGCGCAAAACCGAAGGCATGACTCAACTGCCCCCCGCCGGTGAAAGCGGCTGTCTTGAATCCTTTTGCGCGAATGGTTTCGATCGGAGATTGCAATTTCTCTTGAGGTACGGAACGGATGCTGGTCTTGTGAATACTGGGATACACAGAATAGAAAATCGATTTGTGTGAGGGCGCGGTGGTCGAAGCCTGAGAAGTAACATTTCTGCAAATCACATTTTCAGCGGCGAACTGATCCAGTTCCGGACTGGTTTTCATTTTCGGATTGTAGCAACCGAGAAAATCGGCGCGCAAAGTGTCAACGGAAATCACAACTACTTTCTGAATCACAGGTGATGATATTGGTCGATCAGCTGAAGCGGAAGCACAACAGATAATGCCAACCACGACAATGATACTTTTCATAGACATGCATTCGATGACCGGTTCTTCGATACTTCAGAATTGACTTCAATGGTGCCCGCCGTTGAAAGCGAGAAATCCTCTGAAACGATTTCAAGGTTTTTGCGAATAATCTTGGGAGAAGGCACTCGCTTTGCTCTCAGTTTATGTAAAAACCTGCAGCCCGGCACAACGCCATCAGAATTCACATTCAGAATCAGCATGTCCTTTCCGCTGGAGCCGAAAAGGGTGAACCCGCCTTCCGCTGTTGCAAATATGAAGTCTGCGACCTCATCAGTTCCCGCGAGGCCAAAGATTTTTTGAAATACTAAATTTTTCTCGGCGTCAATTCGTAGAACCAGTCCGGCTCTGTTGCCGTGAGTTTGAGGACTAAATCTTGTCCCGGCTATCACATATCCACCGTCAAGTGTCTGTTTTAGGCTCGAGATGTCAAACGAAGGAACTTCCAATAAGTAGGATTCCTTCCAGTGAACTTCCCCATTCGCGTTTAATCCAATCAGGGTTAGGGTGTTGGAATCTGAAGATTTACCGGCCAAGACGACTCCGTTCTTTGAATCTGCTCCGAGCGCATACAAACCAAAGCCGTCGATTTTCAAAAGCTTTTTCCATATCACCTGGCCTGAATCGTTCACTTTAAAAACGCTCAGACCGCTCCATTCACCACTATCCGGGTCAACAATGGAATTCGCGAAGATCAATCCATCCGAGACCGGCTGAGAAAATGAAGGTTCCGCGGGCAAAAGCCCGCAACAAGATGATTTAAAACTCTTGCTCAACACTACGTTGTGATCGGAAGAAAATTTCAGAAGTATGGTTTTGTTAAACTGAGATGCATGGATCATGAATCCCCCATCCGCGGTCGCAAATACAGAATCGAAGATGAATGGTGGCACGGAAAACGTTTTCGTCCACTGGGTAGTGCCATTCCTTCTGAGCTTAACCAAGACGGCAGATTCGTCCGAGTAGTAACCACCCAATCGCCCCCAGCCGGCAAGAACTAAGCCGTCCACCGTTTCGGCAATTCCGTTCATTAAAACAAATCCGCCAGAAGGAAGTTGAAATGACAGCGTTCTTTCCCAGATCCTTTGTCCTGAAGAAGAGATTTTCCTGACGATAAAGAATGTAAATGTGTCTCCAGTACTGATCGATACATAGCTTCCATCGGTTGTTTGAATTGCAGTTTCGACTCGAACGCCTCCTTCTATTTTTTTCACGAAGGGGGTCGTACGAACTTCACTCCCGAAAGTCACAGACAAAGCGACCAGGCAAACGAACATGCTTACGAGAGTTTTGATAGCGTCCATATTTCCTCCAAAAGTTTTCTACAAAAGCCGGTTTTACTTTCTTGTTCTCATTTGTTAACGCGTCATTTGTATGAAAAAACCAGCATCCGCGCGTGATATTCGGGTAGGAGAGGCTAAGGCTCGAACTGCACGACGTCTATTCCGTTAATTTCGGAATAGTCATCAGTTAATTCGCTGCATCCGATGAGCAATTGCGGAGGCCCGACATTGGTTCGCGTTTGAGGATTGAATACTTGCCCCCACAGAAGATTCTTATTGCAGGAAGTATTAAACTCGGTGAAGAAAACGACGTTGGCTCCTGGTGTCACCGTCACTGACTGACCATAGGGACGGTCTGGAACTACTTTATACTTCGTGAAAGCTTTGGGACTCCCAATAAATTTCCCCGTGACGTCGTCGATCCTCTGCGTCATAATCCTGCTTTTTATATTTGTTGATCCTCCGGTGTCTGGGAAATCATGGTAGGTCTGAAAGAACAAGAACCGATACGTCGCCGCACGAGATCCTGCTAATTGCGAGCTTTTCGCAAACGTTCCGCTCAAAGTCAGTGCTACTACTGGAAAGCTTGTTTTTGTCTTTTTTTCTATGGGGAGTTCCGCGTGAAGAGACCGAATAATGAAGTGACCGCCTCTATCGGAGGTGACTAGCATCTGTCCGTCTTCTGAAACCGCGCAATTACGGTAAAGTCCTGTCACAGGGGAAATTTGTCGAGCAGAACGAGGAATGCCGTTTTCGTTAAGCCTTCGTTCCTCTAATTGCCCCCGGTCTTTCTGAATCAGAAGGCGCGAACTCGGATCTGAGGGGGTCTGAAGTCTTAGCGTATGCAGGTCGTGAACAGTTATGGAGAAGTCTCGCTCGAATTTGACTTGAAGATCCGAGTCCATTCTCTTCATTGAAACTGTTCTATTGAAGTAACAGTCACTATCGTGACAAGCGCTGTAATACACGTCGAAAGTGGGAGCGTTATTGTCCTTCCGAAACGTAACTGCTGTGTTAATGAAGCCACCCCACTGATCGATGTCTGGTGGTGCGTCCGTTTTAATCAAATTGGACTCTAGTGTCTTGATTTGATTTTGATCTAACTCAAAGGTTCTTAAGATCAGGTTCGGCCCGTAGCTGGCGGAGAACACAAACTTTTCTGAAGCGAATGCTGCGACCGAAAAGAGAAGACAAACAAGAAATGACATTGTGAGCACCTTAAAGTTCTGAGCCCGATTCTTTTTCTTCATAGCTTCCTCCATAGATGAACGCTCAATTGCCCTCGCCGGTGAAAACGGCTGTTTTGAATCCTTTGGCACGGATGATTTCAAGAGAATGATCAACAGTTTGGAGCATTTATTTTTCATGCGCGCCTCCAGAATTCATGGACATGCATTGGATGACGGATTTTCCGATGCGACAGAAACTACCGGAATGGTGCCTGGTGTTGGAAGCGAGAAGTTGGCTGGCTTGATTTCCAGATTTTTGCTTGTAACCTTAGGGGAATCCACGTTGCTTGCACTCAGCTTTTGCAAAAATCTGCAGCCAGGCACAACACCATCAGAATTCAGATTCAAATCAAGGATGTCATTGAGTCCGCTCGAGCCGAAAATGGTAAAACCCCCATCTGCTGTTGCAAAGACTGACTCTGCCTGCTCTTTTGTATTGGAAAGACCAAAGGTTTTTTGAAATACCAAATTCTGCTTCGCGTCAATACGCAGGACAAACCCGCCTTCGTTGCCGACAGTTTCAGGAAGACTGGACCATGTGCCGGTTAACACATATCCACGATCAGAAGTCTCTACCAAGCTGGAGACATAAAAGGAAGGAACTTTCAAAGAATAACTTGCTCTCCACTGAACCTTTCCCTTCGCGTTCAAGCCAATCAGGCCTAGCCCGTTGGAGTTTGAAACGGCCAGAACAACTCCGTTATCCGAAGCGGATCCTAGCGTATGTAATGGAAAGCCATTGAACGTCTGCTTCCAGACTATGCGGCCGGAATCGTTCATTTTGAGAACGTGCAATTTATGGGGAAGCGGGTTCGCCAAAACCAATCCGTCAGAGACTGGCTGAGAAATTGGATAGTAATAATGCCATGGTAACTTTTTGCTCCACGATATCTGCTCACCCGAGGTAAACTTAATAAGTACGGTTCCCTGACGTTGATTCAACAGAGAAATCCGTCCACGGACAATGTATCCACCATCTGTTGTCGAAGATGCGGACTCGAAGAAGATGCCCCTGGCCTCTGATTCCGGCAGCTTAAATGTCTTACTCCATCGGACAGTGCCATTAGTTTCGAGCTTGACTATGACGCCGGACTCATCGTCATAATAACCGCCCACTCGTCCCCCACCCACAAGAACATATCCGTCATTGGTTTCAGCAATTCCCCCTATGTCAACAAATCCGCCACCCTGGGATTGAAATGACAAGGATCTTTGCCAGATTCTATGCCCTGAATGAGAGATTTTTCTAACCACACAAGCGTTGATTTCGGTTTTACTAACCGAAACGTAACTGCCATCGGCCGTTTGAATTACAGTTGCGACGGGACCAATTCCTTCTACTTTCGTGACGAAAGGGGTCGCTTGACTCTGGGCAAGCAGAGGCAAAACTATCACGCAAACAAACATGGTCACAAAAATTTTGACTGGGTTGATTCCCATTGTCCAAAATCTGCCTTTCATATGCGTCCTCCAAAAGTTTCCGGATACTCTCTTATCTCTTAACGCGTCATCTGTATAAAAAAACAGCGATGCTAACTTAGAAGATTTGGCTAAGAGGTATAATGCTTAAAATGACACCAGCTTCGTCAGCCGACGTTACACAGCTGCTACAGGCCTGGGGCAGCGGCGACAAAGAGGCGCTCGATAAACTCTTGCCGATTGTTTATGAGGAATTGCATCGCCTGGCGGCCTCGTATATGCGCAAAGAGAATCCGGGTCACACGCTTCAAACCTCCGCCCTGGTCAACGAAGCCTACATCAAGCTCGTTGACCAAAAGAATGTGCGGTGGCAGAATCGCGCTCATTTCTTTGGCATCGCAGCCCAGTTGATGAGACGCATTCTGGTGGATCATGCAAGAAGTCGTGCCCGTATGAAACGGGGCGCAGGCGCTCAAAAACTTTCACTTAACGAAGCCGTAATCGTTACCACAGACAGTGCACAAGGGTTCCTTTTGCTGGATGATGCCCTCAAGCGTCTGGCTGAGATGGATGCCAAAAAAAGCCGGATTGTTGAAATGAAAATCTTTTGTGGATTAAACATGAAAGAGATTGCGGAGGTTGAGAAGGTTTCCCCCTACACGATTGAGCGTGAATGGCGCAAAGCCAAAGCGTGGCTTCACCGAGAGATCGGTGTCTGAGGGCAAAATTATGAATCCCGAACGATGGAAACAGGTCGATGAGTTATTCAGCGCAGCGCTGGAAATGGATTCAGATAAAAGAACTGCGTTTCTGAATGAAGCCTGCGTTGGAGATGAAGAGTTACGGAAAGAAGTAGAATCGCTACTCGCTTCGGATGAAAAGGAGCACAATCGCATCGAAAAATATTCGATGCAGTTGGCTGCCGAATTGCTCGACAGAGCATCGCACAGTATTCGTTTCGGGTAATTCGATCGGGCCCTATAAGATTCTATCGATGATCGGGTCCGGCGGAATGGGTGAAGTGTTTCGAGCGAGCGACTCGCGGATCGGAAGAGAGGTCGCAGTGAAAATATTGCCGCCTCACTTTTCTCAGGATCCCGATCGATTACGGCGTTTTGAACAGGAAGCGCACGCCGCAGGTATGCTCAATCATCCAAATATCGTTGCGATCCACGATACGGGAACACACAATGGATCTCCTTATCTAGTATCAGAACTACTGCAAGGGGAAGTGCTCCAGCAAAAACTGAGAGGGCACCCGCTGTCGCTTCGAAAGGCAATCGATTATGCGTTACAGATTGCAAAAGGTCTTTCCGCTGCTCACGAGAAAGGAATCATTCATCGCGATTTGAAGCCAGGAAACATCTTCATCACAAAGGAAGGACGCGTAAAGATTCTCGACTTTGGGTTGGCGAAGTTAATACATCCTGAGGGGTCCGTGAGTCCCTCCGTTCCTTCGGAAAACTCGGATCTAACGGATACGGGAGTCGTTCTTGGAACCATCGTTTATATGTCTCCCGAACAAGTGACTGGCCGAAAGGTGGACCGCCGATCGGACATCTTCGCATTCGGCTCGGTCTTGTATGAAATGCTTTGCGGGAAACGTCCATTTGGCAGCGAGACTCAAATTGAAACCATGCATGCGATTCTGAAAACAGATCCGCCGGAGCTGTCTCAAAGCAATGAAAAAATTCCACCTTCTCTGGAACGGATTGTACGGCGTTGTCTGGAGAAAGATCCGGATCATCGTTTCCAATCCGCAAGCGATCTTGCCTTCGCTCTTGAATCGTTATCGTCCGTTTCGGGACCTCCAGTCACACCATTACGCCAAAAGAAGCCCGTACAACTTGCGTGGATTCTGTCTGGTATCTTTTTCCTTGCTGCCACGATTCTTGGTATTGACTCTTTACCGATCGTTGAGCAGAACTTCGCCCGAAAGTCTTTCCTCCGTTCAACGACTTTCCATCGTGCTTCCTGAAAATACTGTTCTGAATTCCTCGGCGATTTCTCCTGATGGTCAGCGCCTCGCTTATGTCATCAACGGAACGACCGGCTTCAGTAAACTATGGTTACGTTCCATGGATTCAACTCAAGCGCAAGAGATTCCGGAAACAGAGGATGCAACCTTGCCATTCTGGTCTCCTGACAGCCGTTCGATTGGTTTCTTTACAGACACTAAGCTAAAAAAGTGGACGATTGGCGGGGGATCGCCCGAGACGCTGTGCGAAGTCGACCTTCCGAAAGGCGGAGCATGGAATCAATACGGTGACATCCTTTTTGCTTCCCAAGGGTCTCGGAGTATTTATCGAATATCGGCCCGAGGAGGTGAGGTAACTCCCGCGACAAAGCTCGATGAGTCGCGGTATGAAGCGAGGCATACATTTCCTCAGTTTCTACCGGATGGGCGTCATTTCTTTTACCTGGTTAGAGGTGCTAAGGGCGTGTACTTAGGCTCGCTGGATTCAAAAGATAGGAAGCTGATTTTTCCTGAATCGACACCGGTGAGGTATATCGATCCCGGATATCTCTTTTTCGTTCGAAATAACAAATTGATGGTTCAACCTTTTGACAAAAACCGTCTGGAATTGACAGGAGAGGCTTTACCGATTACCGACAATTGGTCCAGTCATGTATCAGGTCCCGATTTCTCTATGTCAGAAAACAACGTACTCATTTACGGAGGCGGAGGTGGCTGGGCTACTCAACCGATCTGGTTTGATCGATCGGGAAAACAATCGAGTCCTTTGAAAAATTATCCATCTGCCATTGGCGAACCGGGCAATTACTGGTTTTGTGATCTCTCTTCGGACGACAAACGCTTGCTGACCTTTTGGAGAGGCGCCATGTGGATGGTTGACCTATTAAGCGGTTCCTTCACTCGATTTGCCATGACAAACGAAAAAGAGGCGGTTTTTTCGCCCGATGGCAGCCAGGTGGCTTATAACGATGGCAAGTTGTACCGTAGACAATCCAGTGGTACCGGCAAAACCGAACTTCTCTACGAGCACTCCCTGGCAGACATGAGCTGGTCTGTGGATGGAAGGTTCATTACCTTCAAAGCAGGTGATTCAAAAAACCTCTTTGACCTGTGGGTATTGCCTCTGGACGGAAAGCGCAGAGCTTTTCCTTATCTGCAAACAGAAGCGCGGGAAGAAAGTCCTGTTTTATCTCCCGATGGGAAATGGGTTGCGTACCAATCTTACCAATCCGGTCAATGCGAAGTTTACGTCCGCAGCTTCCCGATAGAGGCAGGAGGATTGTGGGCGATCTCAACGGACGGAGGTGAAAAGCCGATCTGGCGCCGTGACGGAAAGGAACTTTTCTATTTAACTCTCGATAAGAAATTGATGGCAACTGAAGTGCAAACAGGCGAAATATTCAAACCGGGAACCACCAGATTTCTATTTCAGACACACGCACAACCACGCATTAATACATGGGGTATCGGAGGTGGCAAACACTATTTCGTTTCGTCGGATGGAACCCACTTCCTGGTCAATAGACTGATTGACAAAACAACCCCAACAGAAATCAATGTCCTTCTAAACTGGAAATCCCTCCTGAAGAAATAAAGGCCGCGCGTCAAAGTCGCAAAGTGAAAAAAGGGAGATTACGAGATGTTATCTTTTTATCTCCATATCTCCGTTTCTATTTTCTTTTCAGAAGGGCAGAATCGATTGAAAGACACCAATGGCTGGCATCACGAAACCCCAGATTCTCTGCCACACCACCTAGCTGCAAACCATTGTAAAAATAAGTGGATCCTTCGAAGGGTAAATAAGAATATGACCCTGGCTGAGTTCCAGAAGCCTGGATGAAACCAAATCCCCTCCCTGGCAGATAGTAGTTATCATAATTCTTATGATTAGGATCCGGGAATATTCCTGTTGTAAAGCATTCTGAGAAACCGGTAAGTTTCAACGTTCCGGTTAGCAAGCCTGAGGAACTATCATAGGCCCTAATAGCAATCGTAAGCGTTCCGCTTTTCGTATGATCGGTATTTTGAACAGTGCCTGAGAATGTCCCGACTAAACCTGTGATCCCGGTATTGGGGTTGGGTGTTGGATTGTGTCCCGTTATGGTTTCATTTTCATTTCCACACGATGTCAGCGCCACAATAAGACTGAAAACGAGAGCTCTCCATAGTCGTTCGTATTTCACAACGGCCTCCTTATCAAAAACTGATTTATCCTTTCTTGTTCTACCTCTTAACGCGTTATCTGTATGAAAAAACCAGCAATGCATAGCATTCCTTACGTTCCTTCCTCGCCAAAATGCATTACAACACCTGAAAAACCAGTGTTTCCCATTTGAGTCCCATCGTCCCTACGAGACTTCACTAAACTTAGCAGTTGGTTCCTGCCGTGTTTCGATCTGAAATGACGCGTTAATGACAGGAGCGATATATATGAAAATCAAACAACTCAAAATCTTTGTGATCCTGCTCGCGATCCTGCTGACAGTTCGGCTTTCCGAAGGTGACGATAAGGATAAGGCCTTTATTAAGAAAGTTAAGGGAGTCGGTTATGTTATGGATGCAATTCAAACAACGGATGGAAACTATATATCGGTGAGTAGACCGAAAGGCAGAGCAACCAACATTGTAATGAAGGTTACTCCACTGGGACAAAGAATCTGGGAAAGATCGTTTTCGGTTGGGGTTGCGAATGGTGCTTATATGAGTCTAACGTCGATTGCCCAGACAAACGAAGGGTACGTTCTTGTGGGCGAGTTTTCTGAGAGCCCGGGGGAATTACTTTCAACAGCGATAGTCGTCGCACTTCGCTCTGACGGCACTGTAAACTGGACTAAACGTTTTGGGGATCCGACTATCGGGGTAAGTAGAGGATTCACAACAGTGACTTCGGCGCCGGATGGTGGGTTTATTGCTAGAGGTTGGTCCTTTCCTCAGTCCATAGCCGTGAAATTCGCGTCAAACGGAGATATCCAGTGGCAAAAGGCTTTCGTGTATTTGGATAGCCTTTTCTCTCAATCGACCTCCGATAACGGGTTGATTCTTGCCGCTCCACTTTTAAATGGTGCCGATATCATTAAGCTGGACTATTCGGGAGACATCCTGTGGAAACGGAGTTTGACAATCGAAAATTTTGATTTAGCTGCTATCGGTTATGATCCTGATCGTGGCGTAGTCATTGCCGGTAGGTCCATTAACCCCAGCATGCTGCTATTAATAGGTTTGGATTCCAATGGGAAAATCGTTTGGAGAGCAAACTTCTCGATGGAGGACCCTTTTTCGATCTCCCGTATTGTACCGACAGCTGATGGCGGTTACGCAATGACTGGCGCAACAAAAAAGAAATCTGGTTCCTACGCCGGATTTCTTTTGAAAATCGATGCACAGAAGCATCTTGTATTTCAAAGGTTTGGCGTTCGGAGTCCTGAGTCAATCTTTGCTACCAATGAAGGGGGCTTTATCCTATTTGGTGGAACCGGTTACAATCTATTCTTTTCACGTTTGAATTCGGATGGAATTGTTCCGGACTGTCCGTATTTTCATAATCTGAGTTCTAAAAGGGTTCCCAAAAGCGCTGTCAACGTTGGCCCGTCCAACTTTAGTTTGCAATCCCTATCATTTCCAGCACCAACCGTTTTCGATCTGATCTCCAAACGCTCGAGGCATTCTATGTCAACGATCTGCCAGTAATATTGAACGGTGATAGAGGTCCACGCAAGTCTAAAAGGTGTATCGCAAACCCAATCGTATTTGGCGAGGCCCCACGAATGAAGTTGGCTGACCGTAGTTATCGGCATCCCATGTCCTTTCCACATCGACGGCAGTTCCTGCATTGAATACGTTAAATACATCGGCGGTAAGGCGGAATTGTCCGCTGGATATTGCAAACTGCTTTTCGATCCGCAGGTCCAGAGTATTTTGCGAAGGCAATCGGAATGAACCGCGAGGAAGACCGAAAATTACAAGTCCTTCTTGCTGCACAATACCCTGGGGAACTTCCACAAGCGGTTCCCAGGTGTCGCCGCTTTCGTGCCGGAAAAAAAAGCCGAGATTCAGGCCGTATGGAAGGTTATAGATGCCTGAAAACTTCCAGGCAAAAGTCGGATCATTGATGAGATGCCCTTCAAAATTGATTAAGTTGTTCGGATCGTTTAAGAAGTCCGTAAAAGGAAACACTTCACGCTCATTTGGAATGTTGCCCCGGGCCTTCGAATAGACGAAAGAAGCGGAAAGCGCAAGCTGATTCATGAATCGCCGATTTAGATAGAACTCTAATCCGTCATATCTCTTGTAAAGCCCTTCGGGATTTGTTAGAAGGCTATACCTTAGGGTATACCCTTCTTCCGTCGGTAATCGACTGTAAACCGTGATCACTTCCCCGGTCACAGGATTCACAAAAGCAACAGGTTCGTAGACAGAATTCGTATCCACATCTTCCAGGATGTTGTGCCACCTGCGATAGATGTAATGGACGCCTGCTGCAATCCCGGCAGGGAACTCCTGATCCATTCCCACTGTGAATTGCCGTATAAATGGATGTTTGTTGTCAGGTGCAGAAACATACACATTTTGCTCTCGGTAGGTCGGGGTTAGCCATTGCTGTGTATCGTTATCGAAGTCATCAATCTGATACCCAAACGGTCGATCCGACAAGAAAACGAACCGTTGGGTGAGAAGCGCATCATAGTAGTCACCGTAATGAACTTTGATCACGATCGGTTTATTCTCACGAATCTTCCAGATCGCACCGATTCGCAGTGCAACCGGATCGCTGGAACTGACAACGTCCGCGGTCGGTGCTTCCCCGGTTGTGATCCCACCGTAGGCCGAGACTCAAGCTGAAATTACTATTCAGATTCCAGGAATCATGGACATACAGACTGACCTGGTCAACGTCACCATTGAGTTTGTTCGTGTCCTGAAGGTAGGAATAGCGACTGAGCATATATCCATAGTAACTATGAGTGTAACTATGATAGATGAATCCGCCGTTAATGGACGCCTCATTGCTCACGCTGGAGGTTTGAAACTGAACTCCAAACTTGAATTCATGACTTCCCAGATAATCCTGTGAATAATGTGTTAATGCAAAATTACCTTGTGGGCGAAACTGGCGGAGTTCTGCTGGTATGTGTCGCATTTCCAGACGTTACGCGAGTATCCTCGTTGACGTGGGCTGCGATATCCCCGTTCCGGGGAAGAGAATCGCACTTCGCACAACTGAACTCCAAAGCGACCTTCCAATGTTGTCGCTGCTGTCAAAAGAGAGATCCATGTGGCATTCCAACTATTCTCATGACACGTATCCACAGTCGTCGTCTCCGGCAAAACCTCAAAGCCCGCGCCACCTCCGTCGAATCGCTGATGGCTGAGTTTGACGAATCCTTGAATCGTGTTATTTTGATTCGGCTTGTACGTTAGCTTGGTAATGAACTTGGGAAATTCTTCTGTTGTGGACTCCGTCATATCCAAAGGGTGTGGTCTGTAAGTACGAATATTGAAAGCCGGAAAAGAACCAGAGCTTGTCGCGAGTAATCGGGCCGCCGATTTGAGCGCTCAGATCCAACGATTTAAACGGCTGTTTCCGGGCCCGGATCCGGTATATTTGTACTGTCGAGATTCTCGTTGTGGAAGAATGTTTCCACTAAGCCATGGAACTGATTGCCGCCCGAGCGGGTCACGAAATTTCCAATTACTCCCGCATAATTGCCATATTCTGCCGGCGCACCATTCCCCACGACTTGAACTTCTTCAATCCAGTTGTAAGGATAAGTTGATGAAGAAGATTCCTCCGTTGGAAGGACTACTCATATCTACTCCATCAATCCAGATGCGATTGGGGGTATTTCGCGAACTGCCATAAGCAACCCCATCATCCCCAACACCGGGGGTCAGCGCGAGTAATGACGTGAAGACTTGTTGTTGCGGCAAACCCTGAATGATTTCAGGTGGAATTGTGTGTGAAATAGCGGTGGTGGTGGAATCAATCAGTGGAGCCTCACTCTGAACGGTTACTGATTCCGAAACCGTTTGCGCGCTCAAGCACGAAGTCGACAACACTTACGCTACCGACCGAGATTCGGACTTCGTTCTTCAGCACAGACTGAAACCCAAGCAATTGAGCTTCCAGTTTGTAGGTACCCGGAATCAAAGATTCGATCCGGTAACGTCCATTCTTGTCGGTATATACAGTTGTGCTTCCCCAGGACTCACTGGATGCCTCCACGGTGACACCTGGAATAGGCTGCCCTTCCGCATCATGGACGGTTCCCTGAGCAGATCCAAACTGTTTTTGCGCAAATACTGATGTACTGAACAGGATGATGGCGAAACAAAACATGCAGTGAATCAATTTCTGCAAAAACATGACCGCCTTCTTTCGGCCTGGAGTGAACAGTATCACAGTTCGGATTTCTACAAAACAATGCCGAAATTCAGTAGTTGAAATCAGGTAACTGCGGGAAAGTTCCGGCTGTTCGCCATTCTACGCATCATAAAGAACTGCCGTGTTTATATACAGAGGCACAACAGGCGGCGCAACATCCCGGCATCGCAGTTCGAGTTCCGCATTTCGCATCAATTTTCGTGATGGGTTTTGATCTGAAATAACGCGTGATTAGAAGAGACGGTCGAAGGAGAGATTATGATGAATCAATCAACTAAAATTCTTTACAATTCTGCTTCTTGTACTGGTAACTTTTCCTCTGCTTGCCGAACGCGAAGCTAAAGTGAAGACCTTTGTCAAGAAAGTAGAGGGAGGTGGTGGTCTGACCGATGCAATTCACATCGGCATTGGTGTCAAAAAGGTCGATCTGTTTATCATTATTCTACGCCGGAAGTTTCACGACCTTTAATTCGGTTCAATGCACGATGCGAGGTTGGAGCCCGATCCAGACGATTCCAATCAGATCGCGTGCGGAGCCTTCATTGATGCCGGTTGACGGACCTGCAATCGTTTCAAACAGGGCAGCATTATGAAGTGCAGAGACAATAAGGTAGGACGATGTGTGTGGTGATTCGGTCGAGATCCGCCCTGCATGTCGCTCCGCCTTGAGATGTTGTTCAAGAGCATCCACGAACAATTGAAATGGAGATCCTCGTGAAATCCATGACCGTTCGCTATCGGATTCCGTGTGAGTGATGAGCGGTACATAAAAAGGAAGCAACTGACGAAATGCGCGAAAAATGGCTACCCCGATGTTTTCTAATACTTCGCGACCATCCCTTCCTGTGCTTCCCTCAGACACCAATTGATTGGCATTGATGTGCGGAGGAGAAAGCGCTGCACGGATAAGACCTTCCTTGGATCCGAACCGTTGAAAGATCACACCCTCCGAAACTCCCATTTCTGTAGCGAGCGTTCGTGTCGTGATTTGCAGACCTCTTTCCAGAACAAGCTTTCTGGCTGCTGCAAGAAGCTCTTCGTTACTGATTCTTCGAGGACGAGCCATATATGTTCTAATATAAGTAAGTACTTACTTATTATTTCAAATCTTTTGTTGGATGTCAAGAAACTTAAAACTGAGGAACCCCTCACCATTCACACTGCGCAACTGGTTCTTACTCCTTAACACGCGTCAAACGTAAGAAAAAACGAGCAGCGGTGATGGGTTCTAATCTGAAATGACGCGTTAGTAGAAGAGACGGACACTAGATGGATGGATTATGAGAATCAATCAACTAAAAATCTTTACGATTCTTTTTCTTGTCATTGTAACTTTTCCTCTGCTTGCCGAACATGAAGCTAAAGTCGAGACGTTTGTCAAGAAAGTAGAGGGTGGAGGTCGTGTGACCCATGTAATTCAAACAACTGACGATAGTTACGTATCCATTGCTAAGACGGCAGCCACAATCTGGACCGTAAGAAAGGTTACTCCATCGGGAAACAAAATATGGGAAAAGACGTTGTCGTTTCCAGAACGTTGGATCTTTGAAATACATCTGGGTGCGATTGCCCAAACAAATGATGGGTATGTTCTTGTAGGCTACGCTATTCAGGACATTCACAGTTCTTACGCGATAGTAATCGCTCTTAGCTCTGATGGCGAGGTAAACTGGAGCCAACTGTATGTTGTGGACGGAGGGAACTCAGCTTTTCATACAGTGACTTCGACGGCCGATGGTGGATTTATTGTGACAGGCGGCGACTATCCCCCAAGTAATCATCCGATACTGGTTAAATTCACGTCAGGCGGAAACATTCAGTGGCAGAAGGCGTTCGAAACTTTGTCTGGCCCTTTCGTCTCTCATTCCGTCTCAGATAACAAATTCATTCTTGCAGTTCAAAAATCAGTTGGCGCAGACCTTATTAAAGTAGATGATTCGGGAAACATCCTGTGGAAAAGGACTTTAAAAATCAAAGATTTTTCTTTGCAAGCTCTGGGACAGGCTGCGGACAATGGAGTCGTCATTGCCGGTAAGCTCATCGACTCCGGGATCCTGTCGATAATTGGTTTGAGCTCCAACGCAAAAATCGATTGGAAAGCAACATATTCTCTAAAGGTTCCTGATTTTTCGATCTCCCGTGTAATACCGACCGCGGATGGCGGGTATGTCGTGATTGGCGTAACAAAAAATAAATCGGATGCCGCCAGAGCCGGCCTTTTTCTGAAAATAAATGCGGAGAAGAATCTGGTTTTTCAAAAAACCTTTGGTGTTTCAGGCATCCAGGAGGAAGCACAGTCGGTCTTTGCTACCAGTAAAGGCGGTTTTACCGTATTCGGTTCGAGTGGAAAAGACGATCTACTTTTTCTAAGCTTGAATTCGGATGGAATCGTTCCCGGCTGTCCATACTTCCATAATCTAACTTCCAAAACTGTTCGCGCAGGTGCTGTTACGGTTAACAAATCAAGCGTGAGTTCGCAAGATCTGACGCTTCCAATGCCGCTTTCTATCGATGTGGAGTCGGCGCGTTCCAGTCACTCTCTATCAACCATCTGCCAATAGTTTGTTACAGCGAAACGCCGCAAATCTAGAATCTGAGGACGAAAAGGATCACGAGGCGAGCACCAGAACGACGGTCAGCGGAGTCGCGTTAATTGGCGTTGGTCTGTATATGCTGTGGAGTATTTAACATGGATTTAGCCATGGGAAAAACAGCAAAGATCGAATTAGGTCGCGATGCATATGGCCAATATTTTGCGACTGCCGGCAGAGTGTAAAGCAGTCCGAAGAACGATCGTTACTGGAACTGAGATCCCGGCACTGTAAACAGCAAGCATTCCAGCTCCAGTAAGCGCACTTCTGTGGGGAGAAGCGATAGACAAAATGGTTATGGCGTCTTGTACGATATTGCGGCTGGTTGATGGCACAAATCTGGCACAGGGAAGCAGCCATTTTGATCGTCAGCCGCAGCCACTAGCCAGAATATAACAAGAGCAAGCCCGCATCAGCGTGCATTCACAGGGAAATTTTGGAACAGGAATGGTATCATTGAGCGCGTGGACAGTGCCACTTTCCTTTCAGCATTAACGATCGTTTTTGGCTCAATCACCGCATGCGTCGTTGTGCCCTTTTGGTTGCGCCACAGACGGGAGTTGGCACGAGAGAAGTTGGCGCTATCGAAGAATTCGCAGGAGAATGCTCAAGTCAAGCTTGTGACTGAGCGATTGGAGAATCTCGAGGCACTCATGTGCCGTCTGGATTCGGAGATGAACTCCCGGCTGGAACGGTCGTTCAGTATGCTCAAGATGGCAACTGGTTCCGTTGCCCCAGGTGTCAGTCTGATGCCCACGACTTTCATGAATGTCAATTCGGCACTGGAAGGCAGATATCAGGTCTTGAAAGAACTGGGGCGTGGCGGCATGGGAATCGTCTTTCAAGCCTATGACAAGCAACTGAAGGAGCAGGTGGCGATCAAAATACTTTCACCTGTTCTCAGCAGCGATCCTGATGCGCTCGAACGGCTCAAGCGCGAGGTATCCTCTGCCCGTCGTGTTACGCACCCCAATGTCATACGGATCCACGACATCTCGGAACTGAACGACCTGCACTTCATTTCGATGGAGTTCTTTGAAGGCATAAGCCTGAAAGATTACATCAAGAAAACAGGCATGCTTTCACTGATGCAGTCTCTCAACATTGCAATACAAATCTGCGATGGATTGGAAGCGGCCCATCGGCAGGGAGTCATCCACAGAGACCTTAAATCGCAGAACATCATTATTGGATCCACGAATCAGATTAAGATCATCGATTTCGGTCTGGCGCGTGCCGGGAATCTGGAGGGATTGACTGCTACCGGTCTGATCATGGGGACACCCGAATACATGGCTCCGGAGCAGGTAGCCGGCAAGAACGTTGATGAGCGCGCCGACATTTATTCGCTGGGAATCATTCTGTACGAGATGTTCACGGGGCGAGTGCCCTTCACGGGTGATTCTGCAATCGCGGTTGGTTTCAAGCAACTTAAAGAAGATCCGCCCAAACCCAGCGATATCAATACACAACTTCCTCCCGAAATAGAAAGTGTAATACTCCGGGCGCTCCAGAAGAATCCGCTTTTCCGATTCCTTTCCGTAGGCGAGCTGAAATCCAATCTCGAAAAGGCTGCACTCCACCGAGCCCCGTTGAAAGAGCAACCGTTGTCAAAGAGCGAATCTGAACGCTTGAAAATTGCTCAGTAATGCCTCAATCGCGCTTGCAGGGGCCGTAGTTTAGTGATGGTGCGCGTGTGGATTGATGAATGCGTAGCGAAATACTAACTCTGTAGTAAGCGGGCCTTTGCTCAATCGCTGCGCCGGCGTATTTCCTTCCAGAAACTCCATGACCAGAAAATCAATCCCGTCGTAGTGACCTACATCATGTAACTCACATATAGATGGATGTGAAAGATTGGATATTCAAGCATCGGCTTTTCATGAGGTCCAAGCCATGTGAAAGAAGTTTCACATATCAACATCGAATGGATTTAATTCTAACAGATCTTGAATACGGCAGAAAAAGGAATCCAGTACAAATGAAGCGCGGCAGACTGTAAAAATTGATGGAAACCCGGTGGCACAAATTGGGCACCTGCAGCCTCTCAATCTCGATATATCCATCCTTAATATATCCATTGACACTATAACCATTATGGATATAATGGAAGCATGTCGAATCGATTCACGGTATTTGTGGCGTTATGGATTGTGCTTTTCGGCTTATTCACACAGACGGGTGAGCAAGCTCCGATGAGTCCGGCTTTAAAGTTGCAAGGACTATGGGGAGCCAGGCTGGGATTTGGACCGGATATTCGGGGCAATCTCGTACTTCGGCAAACGGAGCAGGGGTGGCGCGCCGATATTTCCGGCTTCTCGGTTTTTGTCCGATTTGAACAGGAGAATGTTTCTTTCGAATTGCCGGATGAAAAAGGAAAGTTCCGGGGCAGGCGTAACGGACAGGAAATCGTTGGCCACTGGATTCAACCCATCACACAATTCAACGGCAGTGAGCTTGCGACACCCGTAACGCTTAAAGCAGAAAGCGCATCTTTATGGCGCGGATTCGTTACACCGATGGAAGACGTTTTCACCTGGTATTTGCCGGTAACCCCAAATCCGGACGGCACCATGGCCGCCTATCTGCGAAATCCTGAGAGGAACCAGGGACGTTTCCTTCCCGTTTCACGAATCGAATTGGAAGAGGAAACGATCCGTTTGATCGGACGGCGCAACAAAGAAGCGCCAGAAACGGTTGTTCTCCAGGGACACTATGAACGTGATGATGAAATCAGCATGACGCTCCGTGGCGGCACGTTCCACTTCATCAGAGTGAAGGACGTCGCCAGTAGCCCATTTTATCCGCGTGGAAATCCGGGCCAGCGCTACAGGTATACACCTCCCATTCCGCTGAAAGACGGATGGCCTGTTGCTATGGTTGAAGAGGTTGGGATCTCCCGTGATCAAATCGAAAAGTTCATTCAGATGTTGATCGATGTCCCGATGGATTCGATCGGATCCTCACAGGTTCACAGCGTGTTGATTGCGCGTCATGGCAAGCTCGTTGTTGAAGAATACTTCCACGGTTATCATCGCGACATGCCGCACGACACTCGCTCAGCGGCCAAGAGCTGGACCGCTACACTCATCGGCGCCGCAATGCAAGCCGGAATTCCGATCGCTCTGGATACTCCTGTTTACCAGACGATGCTCGGGTCACTTCCGAACGATCTCGATCCGCGCAAACGAGCGATGCGGCTCGAGCATTTGATCTCCATGACCGCAGGATACGATTGCGATGATAACGACTCATCGGCGCCGCTCAATGAAGATGCCATGTCGGAGCAAACCGATGAGCCGGATTGGTATCGTTATACATTGGATGTTCCCATGGTTTCCGAACCGGGAGAAAAACTCGTTTACTGCAGTGCAGTAGCCAATCTTGCAGGCGGTGTGTTGAGAAAAGTTGCAGGTGAGCCGCTGCCGGAATTGTTCCACCGGCTCATCGCAAAGCCGCTACAAATGGGAACCTATCATCTCACGCTGACACCCACAGGGGAAGCTTACGGTGGTGGCGGGCATCACTTCCTGCCTCGTGATTTCATGAAGCTGCCGCAGCTCATGGTGAACGGTGGTAAGTGGGCCGGCAAACAGATCCTTTCAAAAGAGTGGACGGAAAAATCGGGAGCGCCGTTACGAAATCTCTCGCCCATCCAGCAATACGGATATTTGTGGAACTCAGTCGAGTATCCGTACAAAGACAAGAAAGTACGCGCATACTTTGCTGGTGGAAATGGAGGCCAGGTTTTTATCGGGATACCGGATCTCGATCTGGTGGTCGCCTTTACCGGCGGTACTTACGCCGATCCTGCGTTATTCATTCCGCAACGCGTTTATGTTCCGGAATATATCCTTCCAGCAGTCCATTAAGCTTTCCTAACGTGACTGGCAAATTCATTCTACTTAATTAGTTGGTTCGTTGTCCGTCCGCTGTCTTGCCATAGCCAGGATGATCGGGATAATCATCTTGTTGCTCAGCGACCGGTTAATTGCTCCAGGTGTTCCGGATACCGAGTTCCTTCGATGGTAATCTTGGAGGCAGCCTGATCAATGTCACGAAGATCGTCCGCAGTAAGTTCTACAGCGACTGCTCCGATGTTCTCTTCCAGGCGTTTCAGCTTTGTGGTTCCTGGAATTGGAACAATCCAGGTCTTCTGCGCAAGCAGCCACGCGAGCGCAATTTGAGCAAGTGTCGCCTTCTTCCGCTCCGCCACTTTACCAAGCAGATCCACCAGAGCTTGATTTGCTTTCCGAGCCTCCGGCTTAAAGCGAGGAACGATGTTACGGAAATCGGAGCTATCGAACGAAGTGTTTTCGTTGATCTTTCCTGTGAGGAAACCTTTACCCAAAGGGCTGAATGGAACAAACCCGATTCCAAGTTCTTCGAGTGTTGGCAGCACTTCTTCTTCAGGGCGTCGCCACCACAGGGAATATTCGCTTTGCAGCGCAGTGACCGGCTGCACCGCGTGTGCGCGACGGATCGTTTGGGCTCCTGCTTCAGAAAGTCCGAAATGCTTGACCTTCCCTGCTTGAATCAGTTCCTTTACAGCTCCGGCCACATCTTCGATCGGCACGTTCGGGTCGACACGGTGTTGATAAAACAAGTCGATGGCATCGACCTTTAGTCTCTTAAGCGAAGCTTCGGCAACTTGTTTGATGTGTTCCGGCCGGCTATCCAGCTCACTCCATCTCTCGCCATTGGAGGCAGGTGCGAATCCGAATTTGGTAGCGATGACTACTTGCCCGCGAAATGGGACGAGAGCTTCGCCTGCAAGTTCTTCATTCGTGAACGGTCCGTAAACTTCAGCGGTATCAAAAAATGTGACGCCGCGTTCTACTGCAGTGCGAATCAGTGAGATCATCTCCTGTTTGTCTGCAGGCGGACCGTAGCCGAAGCTCATTCCCATGCACCCGAGCCCGAGAGATGAAACTTCCAAATTGCTATTTCCAAGTTTGCGCTTCTGCATTTTTTCCTCCTTCATGTTCTTCTACTTTGATGTTGCATGTGTGCGGCGCCATTTTGCAGGGGAAACACCTTCCCAACCATGAAAGGCCCGGAAAAAGGAATTGGAATTTTCGAAACCGAGCAGGTACGCCGTTTCTGTCAGTTCAAGAGTGGAGCGCAGCAGGTAGTGATGCGCCATCTCCCGGCGTGCTTCTTCCAGCAATTGTTGAAAACTGACACCATCGGTTGCGAGCCGCCGCTGCAAAGTACGGGCACTCATATTCAATTCTCTTGCGAGATCTTCGATCGCCGGACGCTGCCCCGCTACAAGTCGCTTCAGCATCCCTTTTACCTGTTCGCGAATTGTTTGTTGCGATAGTTTCAGCTCCGCTTCGAGATGGGGCACAAGCATCCCAAGCAATTCCGGATTATGTGTGACGAACGGCCGATCCAGGTCCTGACGTTTAAACACCAGCAGGTTTTGTTTGGCCTTGAATTTTACCGGGCAACGAAAGTGCGCTTCGAATGCATCACGGTGTGCGGGTGAACGCTCCAACTCGATTCGAATCGGACTCAATGCCGCGCCAACACCCCGGCTGCCGATTGCGACCACACGGGCAAAACATAAATCGATCAATACCGGGGGTTCAGATTCTTCGGCCAGCAGCCACTTGAATTGAACGGCGCATTGATTCCGTTGTTCAAGAACTTGAATCTTTTCAGGACACGTAAGTTGTTTGTAGCGGGCCAATCGTTCCAAAGCGTCACGAAGAGAGCGTGTGTACAGTACTGCAATGGAAATCGGATCATAGCGCTCGACTCGCTCCTCGCTTCCCAGCTTGAGTCCGATTAACGGATCACCGCTGACTTCGCTGATGCTTTGCCACAAAGCGAAAAATTCTTCGGTGCTGACCAGTATTTTTTCCTGGTTGAACAAACCCATCGGCAATCCTGCCTTTCGCAATACACCGACAGGTGGGACTCCCAATTCTTCCAATCTTTTCGGCAGCCAGTTCGAAACTTTAAATCGATCCATATGGTAGACCCTTCTTTTCAACACAGAAGGTGTAAGAAAGGAGATAGAGAGACGAAAGGGGATAAGGAGATTTAAGAATTATTTTTTCCTAAAAACACATTTCCATATCTCTTCATTCCCGTATCCCCTTTCTTACACCAATAGTTCTTTCCGTTTGTCCTCTGTGGTAAATGGAATTTATGTTCTCAGCGAAGCCATGTCGATGACAAACCGGTATTTGACGTCACTTCTGACCAGGCGATCGTAGGCGTCGTTGATCTGTTGGATGCGGATTTTTTCAATATCGCAAACGATGCCGTGTTCGCCGCAGAAATCCAGCATCTCTTGAGTTTCGTGGATGCCGCCGATGCCCGAGCCTGCAAAGCTCCGGCGTTTGAAGATCAAGCTGAAAGGCGCCACCGGCAGCGGCTTTTCAGGCGCCCCTACGAGTGTTAATGTGGCATCCCGCTTTAGTAAATTCAGGTAAGCATTGATATCGTGATCCGCTGATACGGTGTCCAGGATAAAATCGAAACTGTTGGCATTTTTCAACATTTCATTTTCGTTTCTGGAAACGATCACTTCATGAGCGCCCAGGCGCATGGCGTCCTCAGCCTTGTTTGGCGATGTTGTAAACAAGGCTACGTTTGCGCCGAAAGCATTCGCTAACTTCACAGCCATGTGCCCAAGGCCGCCGAGGCCTACGATGCCTACTCGCTTTCCCTTACCCACGTTCCAGTGACGCAAAGGTGAATACGTGGTGATGCCTGCGCAAAGTAGCGGAGCTGCTGCCGCAAGATCCAAATTCCGCGGAACACGCAGCACAAACGCTTCATCCACGATGATACTTTCTGAGTAGCCGCCGCGGGTAACTCCTCCTTCACGCGGATCTTCGACGTTATAGGTCCATATCGATCCGTTTTCACAGTACTGCTCCAAACCTTCTTTGCAGCTGTTGCATTTACCGCAGGAGCCAACCATGCATCCGACTGCAGCAATGTCCCCTTCACGGAACTTGCTTACTTTGCTTCCCGTCTTCACCACGCGTCCAATGATTTCGTGACCGGGCACACAAGGATAAATCGTGTTGCTCCATTCGTTGCGCGCCTGATGCAAATCCGAATGGCAGACGCCACAGTAAAGAATTTCGATTTGCACATCGCGCGGACCTGGATCACGCCGCTGAATTGTAAAGGGCTTCAACGGGGAATTAGCAGTTGCCGCTGCGTATGCTCTGACTTCAAACATAATCTCATCCTCCAATTCTTAATTGATCGCTCTTAAGTTTAGCCGTCTGGCGCAGCTTGGTCACTAGCAATTTACGCCAGTGTACTTGCAAAATGCGCCAATTTGGAGTGGCTTGAAAGGCGGGCGGTTATGAGCGTTAAGATCTTTTACTAGTCGGCGGATCCTTGCGTCTTGATGTTGGAGAGGAGGCGAGCAAGAGCACGATTACGAGATGAAAGCGAAGAGGGTGGGATTCGACGAACCAATCCCGATCCGCGAATTTGCTTTCAAATAGGATACCCCTTGCGGAAGCCGCGATCTTTTTCTGTCTCGAAACCATCCGCTTCCGTTCTTTGATACCTGTCAGCCACACCATGCGTTTCCTGTATTCCTGAATTCTTGTCGTACGGCAAGAATTCAGGATACAATTGCCGTGAATCCGTCAGATATGTGACGGTTTTCACTGGTTCTGTGGTCTGCGCAAAAAAAGCAATTGCTCATACGAGGCCTCGCCCATAAATAAAAATGGATTTGTTGTGGAGCTCGGCCGGAAATCTTCTTTAACTTAACGGCCTGCAGCAAGCCGTGAACGTTAGGGCAACCCAACCTAACAAAGACAATGTAATAGTAAATATGAGGCCAAAATTTCAATCAAAACAAGCTGTTATAATTAATGCTCCTATTGAAAAAGTATGGGAATTTAGCCAAGACCTTTCAAAAATAGCTGACTATCATCCACGAGTAAATAAAGTTGACCTTATTTCAGGCAAACAGTTTCGAGAAGCTGGTGTAGCTTATCAATGTCACCTGACAGACGGTAAAAATACTTGTATAGAAAAGGACATTGAAGTTGTTCCAATGGAAAAAATTGTGACAGTTTTTCCTTCTGACACAATGGGGCTGACAAAGTTGTTGCCAGACTATGTTGTAGAAACGACTTTCAAAAAAATTGACGACAATACAACTCAAGTGGAAATTTCACATTTTTATTCAAGCTCAAAATTCAAGGTTTTGCTATTAAATTTTATAATCAAACCCAAAATTGCCCGGGAGACTATGGACACTTTGAATGCAAGTAAAAAGAAAATAGAAAATGGATATTAAAACTTTATTCAGGGACACAGTAAGATTGCAAAAATTGCGACCATTATTATTTTTCTCGCTTTAATTGTACTCCCCTTGCGGAACCGTACGGCAAGAATTCAGGATACAATTGCCGTGAATCCGCTGGATATGTGACGGTTTTCACTGGTTCCGTGGACTGCGTAAAAAAAGCAATTGCTTATACCGAGAATTGCTACGCTGCATGAATTTGTAGGGCTGCCAAGACACCAAAACGCGGATCCGATTGCATATGAGCTCAACGCAAAGCGTTGAACATTTTCATGACACGGTCACAGTCTAGGGCCGATATAACCGCGGATAAGTCGCCAAACTTAGGTTGCCTTCGCGGTCGATTGCTTGTACTCCAAAAACATAGTTGTCTTTGGAGAGATGCGGAATCGTATAGCGGGTCACATTCCCTACCTGAACTTTTTGTTGCCAGAAGGTTGCTGTTGTTTCGCGCCACACAATTTGATAACCGGCAATATCGGACTCGGTGTTTGCGTCCCAGCTGAGAGTCGTGTTGTTTTCTTGCTTGCCCAATTCCAGGTGAACATTTTTCGGGGGTGCAGGGGCCAACGCCAATGATGCGAGAGCTGCTGCATTCACACGCGCAACGTTTGCGATGAATTTGTAATCGACGAACTCGGGCGTATCGCCGTACTGAACTCCGTTCTCAATGCGAACTTTCTCGTGCTGATGTTTATAATTTTCGTTCGGTTCTGTGAAGCGAACAGCCGGAAATCCAAGGTCCAGAAATGGGGAATGATCTCCACCTCTGCCATATCGGTCGCGTCGTAAGATCAGGGTTACAGTCATGGCCGGTACGTATTTCTCGCCCATCTCCTTAATATAACGGCCCAACTGGCGCGTCGGAGAATCATTTTCGCCGCCGTCATCGATAAGCGATTTTAATCCAGGAGTCATGTCTCCGCGCGGAGGAAGTTCACCGGCAAACAATCTTACGTGCTTGTCATCTACGTGACCATCCTCCGCATGACTGCTTCCGATGATGTCATTCGTAATCATTCCGCCAATATTCCAATTGTTTTGCTTCGCCGTTTCTGCCCAGTGCTTGGAACCGAGCAGACCTTGCTCTTCGCCCGCAACCGTGAGAAAAACCAGAGTGGAATCAAATTCATAGCGAGACATCACACGGACCAGTTCCATCACCGCTGCCGTTCCCGAACCATCGTCGTTGGCTCCGGGAGCATCCGTTTTGGAATCCAGCACATCTTGGACGCACACGCACGAATCATAATGGCCGCTAACGACATATATTCTGTCTTTTGAATCCGGGTTCGTTCCGGTCAGAGTGGCAACAACATTCATCAGTGTAGTGGGTTGCGGTACTCGCTGCATCGGTTGCTGGACAAACTCGTCGAATTCAACCTTCAGGCGACCGCCCGATTGCTGGGTATAGCGGTCCAACTCGGACCTGATCCAACGGCGAGCCGCGCCAATCCCATGAGTATCGCTTTCTGTCTCGGATAAAGTATGCCGGGTGCCAAAGCTCACAAGTTTCTGGATGGTTGATTCAATGTTCTGCGCAGAAATCTCTTTTACGATGCTTTGAATGTTAGGGTTGATGGCAGACGGCTGTTGCTGGCTCTGTTCCCCTTTCGTGGTTAGCACCCAACAAAATAATGCGACAATCATCAGAATGATCTTTCTCATGCGATGCCTCCTCGCGCTACAAGCGTTCCGCCGAATTTTGATTTTAGCACCTAATGTTTGCTTGTAGGGCGGGTCTGAGACCCGACCGCACAATCAATACCAAATGCTGGGACTATTCGCAATCTGGTTTTACGCGCGAAAGAACGGAGAAAGTTTACTGGCATTGGTCGGATTGGCTGAAGCTCGCCTCTGGCGAACAAACTTTGGGGTGATAGAAACACGCGATAGCTTCAAATTCATCAGGGAAACGGTTGATTAAGGCGCTCGCAATCAACAGTAACCTGGCGGAAGCACATGTCAACCCGCCGCCACTGCTTTATTAGTAGCCTGAACCATTCGTCGAGGAAGCAATAAGCGGCGACGATACGCTGGTAGGCTTATCTGACAATCGGCGCCGGGAGGGATCCGCCCCGCGTGCTATACTTTCGCGCATATCTTCATGATTGACAAAACCATATCGCACTACAGAATTCTCGAACATCTGGGCGGCGGTGGAATGGGTGTCGTTTATCGTGCGGAAGACCTCAAGCTTGGACGAAATGTTGTTTTGAAGTTCCTACCCGAGGATCTCGTTAAAGATCCGGAGGCGGTAGAACGCCTTCAACGAGAAGCTCGCGCAGCATCTGCATTGAATCACCCCAACATTTGCACAATATACGATATCGATAAAGGGATACCTCGTGATTCTCCTTCACAGGAGGCCGCGGCCGCTTCCGAAACTCCGCTCCGTTTCATAGTGATGGAGTTGATGGAAGGGAAAACCCTGAAGCACATTGTGGAGGAAAAACGTCTTCCGCTGGAACAACTCTTAGAACTCGCGATTCAGGTTGCTGATGCGCTGGATGCCGCACATTCCAAAGGAATCATCCACCGCGATATCAAGCCCGCGAATATTTTTGTGACCAATCGCAGACAGGCCAAGGTGCTTGATTTTGGATTGGCAAAGCAGATGCCGGACGGTCTTGATTCCGGCGAACGTTCCAAGCTTTCTTCCATGAACACGGCCGCCGCGGATGGACCGTTAACCGGCATCGGTATGACTGTTGGAACCATCGCTTATATGTCGCCGGAACAAGCCCGCGGGGAAGAACTGGATGCACGAACGGATCTGTTTTCGTTTGGCGCTGTTTTTTACGAAATGACAACTGCGCGCCAGGCTTTCTCAGGCAGTACCAGTGCTGTGATTTTTGAAGCGCTGCTTACAAAGCAGCCTGCCTCTCCACTGCGTTTGAATCCCGAGCTTCCGCCGGAGTTAGAACGCATCATCAACAAAGCATTGGAGAAGGATCGTGAAACGCGATATCAGAGTGCGGCGGAAATAAAAGCGGATTTAAAACGACTCCTTCGCGAAATACAATCCGAATCCCGAGTCGTCGGCGTCGCCGGAAGCCGTGTGAACAAAAGGAGCTCCGGATATTTAGGCGCGATCGCGGTCGTCTTGATCGCTATACTTGCGGCTTCGTACTACTTCTACTTCAACCGAAGTTCTACCCATGCGATTCAATCACTCGCTGTTCTCCCGTTTGTGAATGCAAGCGGAGATCCACAAACAGAATATCTCAGCGACGGCATCACCGAAACCACAATCAACAGTCTCTCCCGGTTGCCCGATATACGAGTGATGGCGCGGGGGGCGGTTTTTGCCTTAAAAGGGAAGGATGTTGATCCAAGAAAAGCAGGCCGCGATTTAAATGTGGACGCAGTGGTTACCGGCAGAGTGCTGCAACAGGGAGATACTTTGATCATTCGGGCTGAGCTCATGCACGTGAGTGACGGAACGCAGATCTGGGGTGAAGAATATGATCGCAAGTTCGCCGACATTCTTACCGTGCAAAAGGACATTGCCCGGCAAATTTCGGAAAACTTGAGTCTGAAACTGACAGGCGATCAAAAAACAAAAGTCACAAAAATTTACACCACCAATACGGAAGCGTACAAGCTTTATTTGCAGGGGCGATACTATTTCAATAAGCGTGGTGACTCGCTGAAGAAGAGCATCGATTATTACACCCGGGCAATCCAACTTGACTCCAATTACGCGCCGGCTTACGCGGGACTCGCTGAATCGTATGCTATTGGCCCGGGATGGGGTGTGGCCACGAATAAGGAATTCGGCCCCAAAGCCATCGCAGCGGCCTCAAAAGCACTTGCGTTGGATGAAACACTGGCTCAAGCCCATGTTGCTCTGGCGTTCACGAAAATCCACCAGTTTGATTTCATAAATTCTGAAAAAGAATTCAAAAGGGCCATCGAATTGGACAGCGAGTATGCAACAGCATATCACTGGTATGGAACTCTTCTTGAGACGATCGGCCGGTTTGAAGAGGCTCTGGTTCTCTCGAAAAAGGCACATGATCTGGCTCCGCTTGACGTTCAAATCAACGACGATTACGCGCTTGCGTTAATTCTAAACGGCCGAAATCAAGAAGCTTTGGATCAGCTCAAAAAGAGCCGGGAGTTGGATCCGGACCATTGCGGTACTCCAATCGTTGCGTCGCAAGTTTACAGGGCGATAGGAAACATGAACGCGGCCATTTCCGAACTACAAACTCCGCGAGCCCTGGACCTGTGCGCGGGAGGATGGGGACCATCGGAGCTGGGCTATGCTCATGGGAAAGTTGGAAATACAGCGGAGGCAAAAAAATTAGCCTTACAGCTCATAGATCTTTCAAAGGAGAGATATATTCCTCCGAACTACATTGCTGTGGTTTACCTTGGAATCGGGGACAAAGAGGAAGCTTTGCGCTGGTTGGACAGGGGCTACCAGGACGGTACTCTTTGGCTCTCCGATCTCGTACTGTATTTGCCTGAATTGCGAACCGATCCTCTTTTTGCAGATTTACTCCATCGATTGAACCTGCAATAATCGCATCCCAACCTGATATCTCCGAACTGCCAGAACAGGCGTGTCTACTACTGCTTGATTCGAGGAGGCAAAACGGGGTCATCCATGAATGAATCTGTGATTCCTGGTTTAATGTTTCAGTAGCACAAGCTTTAAAAGGATCAGGTGAACCAACGGCTCAGCCATAAAAAAACAAATCTGGTACGAAAACTAGGATGCGAAAAGGAAGCGGAGAGGGTAGGATACTTAACTCTCTGTATCATTAGGCGCCGCCGCTGTGCGCGGGTGCATCGCTTTGCGGTGCACTGCCTGAGTCGGCAGCGCGCAACTGCTTTGCAAGCGCCTGCAGAAGCTTCCATGCGATGCTGCCGTTTCTTTCGATTAACGGGCGGAACTCCCAGAAGGTGAGTCCATAGCAAACCAGGTCCGTCGCCGCCGTCACGGTGGCTGAGCGAGGGCCTCCGTCAATCAGGGCGAGTTCGCCAAAGCAGTCGCCAGGACCAAGAGTGGCGACGCGGACACCTTTTTTCGTAACCGTGGCATCTCCGGATTCGATGAGAAAAAAGGCAGCGCCGCCGGAGCCTTCCAGGATGATGGTTTCGCCCTTCGCGAAGGGGCGCAGCTTGAGCAGGCGCGCGATTTGTTCGCGCTGCCGCCGGTCCATGTCGGCGAAGAGTCCGACGCGTTGGAGGGCGGCCACGGGGTCGCGCTGGGGCGAGACGGGCGCCGGCGGTTCGCTTCGGGATTTCCCTGTAGTGATGGCGCGGCACTGAAGGAGATAGAGCGTTCCGTCCTGAAATGCCCATTCGATGTCGCGACGTGGGCCGTAGACCTGCTCGCACCGCAAAGCGAGTTCACCCAGGGCGGCGAGCTGAGCGTCGTCCAGACAAAGCTGGTTCACTCTGCGGAGGTGACACTTGCTCTTCAAATGTTCCCCCGGTCGGGAGTGAGCGGATGGCGATCCGCTTGCGGCCGGCCTTGCATTCGAGCACCTTGCAGGAGCGGTCGAGACGGAAGTGGTCAGGGACAACGACGCCGTTGACGACTGCCTCACCGAGCCCCCAACTGGCTTCAATCATTCGCTCATCCGCGCCGGTGACCGGGTTCTCGGTAAACATGACCCCGGCAGTGGTGGGGTTGAGTAGTGTTTGCACGACCACGCCGACGCTTGGCCTGGTGAACAGGCCGACACGGTGGCGGTATGTGATGGCCGAATCGGAGTTAGCCGACCACCAGACTTCTCGGACGGCGCCGGGGACATCGGCAGCCGAATGTACGTTGAGCAGCGTCAGGTGCTGGCCGGCAAAGCTCGCCTCCGCGCTGTCTTCATCTACAGCAGACGATCGGACGGCAAACGGAGGCGTCAAGGCAGCAATCGCTTTGGCTAATTTTTCAATAGCCTTGTCGTCCGCCGAAGCGATGGCCTCGACCAGTTCGCCAGACAGCGCAACGCCCGGGGGGACCGGAAGGCGCTGGCGCGCTGCATCGCCCAGCCCAACAGCCTTGGACCCATAGAGTGATTTCTCGAGTGCTTTCGAGAATGGAACAGCCTTTTTCACTTTACTCGAGCACTGTGACTTCACCGGCGTCACCGTCAACTCGGACACGGACGCCATTGGCGATGCGTTCGGTTGCCTCACGCGTCCCGACGACGCCAGGGATGCCGTATTCGCGTGAGACGATCGCCGCATGTGAAAGGAGGCCGCCGTTGTCGGTGACGATCCCGCCAAGAAGCGGCAGAAGAATGTTAAAGGCCTCCGTTGTGGACTCTGTGACGAGCACATCACCCTTGGCAATCAAGCCGAATTCGGAGGGGCCCGAAACACGGCGCGCCGGCCCTTCATATATACCTTTGCTCGCGGCCAGTCCATAGAGGACTTTTTCCCCGTGCTCAGCCTGGGAACTCCCAAAAATGTGTTCCAGTGAAATGAAGATGGCGCGCATGACGCGCCCGACGTCCGGGGGCAGCTTGGCGAGGTCAGGCGGGGGAGGTTCGGGCGGCCCGAGGAGGGGCGGAGCGTCCTTGGCGGTATGAGTGGCGCGGTAGTTGGCGCGCGCGGCCAGTTCATCTGCGGACGGACCAGTAGCCCCGCTGACCAGGGCGCACATCTCGTCGAGACTGGCGTCCAGCATTTGCTGCGGTGTGTCAATGCGACCGCGACCGGCGACCCGCCGGCCCGCCGCAAGGGCGGCCCGGCGCATAATGCCGGAGGCCCAGATGTCGCTATAGACGCCGCGCTCATCGCGGAGCCGGTAGTTATTGCGGGCCTCACCGAGCAGTTCATCGAACTCGGCCTGGTGCGCTGCTGGGACCCTGGCGCGGACTTCAGCGACACGCGCATCGTCCGGAGCGGGCTGGGCTTCTCCGGAAATGGCTGTGGTGGATGGCCCTCAGGAGCGCGTCTGGCAATTCGAGTGCCGTAGGCTCAGCGATGTCGAAGCCGTCAATTAGCCGGTTGCCCACCAGGTCGAGATAGCCGGAGATCGCCGCGCCTGTTTCGCCCCCGAGGGAACGCAAGCCGGCGAGGACCTGTGCGGGATCGCCACTGGATTCGAGGCTCTTGCGGGCTCCGGCGTCGTTGGCGAACGCCCGCTTCAGGCGCTGCATCTCGTCGGAACCGCCCGCGGATACCTCGGCCGAACCGCGCATCAAGCCCAGCAAATCAGACTGCGGCAGTCCAGTCCACTCCGCAGCGTGTGCGAGGAAGTCCCCGGTTGGGATCGTTGCACCAGCGGTATAACGCATGTGCTGCGCGATCATGGCCGAATGATGGTCACGGCAACGCTTCAAATAAGCAACCAACTCCGAGTCCGAGAGGTCGTCCGGGTTGACGGCCTGCAACTCCCGGTGCGTCGCAATCGCTGACGGTTTGGACTTCTCATCCCACTCGCGAAGTTGCTCGCGCCAGAGCTTCTGCGCGAAAACCTGTTCAGCGCGCTTGAAGCGCTCGGGGATTTCAGACTCCGGGGCCGGCAACACCTGCCTGTAGCCGAATCCGTTTACGTAGGCCATCTGCAAGCCGTCAATCAGCAACCCGTAGAACCGGGCGAAAGTCGTTGGTCCCCTTCTTGAAGGCTGGCGGATGCATATCCTGCCAATAGCGCGTCAGTGGGCGGGGGAAGTGGACAGGGTCTTGTACCCAGGACCCTGGCCCGGGTGGTTCAAAATGAAGTTCCTTCGATTTATAAATTACTCATAGCAATTCTCCGCATCTTGATGCCGGTTGCAATACTCGGCTCATAACGTTCGTTCTGTTCTGTTTTAATCTGTTGTTGGTTTTATTTCATAATGATAAACCTTCGGGCCCCTGAGGGTCAATTGTGCTAATACCCGGCGATTCCGGTTTGAGAGACATCGATTATCTTCATGTTGTTCGTGGCATCCTTGAGGTCTTCAGAAAAAAATTGGCGCTCAGCTCTTTCGATCATGATGGCTTTAATTCCATACTTTCGTGGGCGAAGTGATCTAACAGTAAAACTTTTGGCTGCGTACGGCTGGAGTACTCTGACCTAGCGCTGTGCCAACCGCGTGGGGTTACCGCATGTTGTGGAACATAGCCTGGACATCGTCGTCTTGCTCGAGCTTTTCCACTTTCCACCAGTTGACCGATTATCAAACATTATGGTTGGTATTGCGACATTCCGCGCAAGGCACCGGACTACATTCCCTTGGGAACAGCCAATACCATCTACGGATTGGCATTTTTTTTGCGATTAAACCAGAACATTCGCGAAAAACGGGGCTACACCTATTCGCCGTTCAGTGGCAATTTCACCATGGCAAGACTCGGTTCATTCATAGTGAATGCTCCAGTTCGAAATGAAGTAACCGGCGCTGCCGTATTGGAGATTCTTTACGAGATGGATCGAATGAGAGTTCTTCCCGTCAGCCAGGCGGAAGGTCGCTCGCGCCTATCAAAAGGGCAACTTCTCCATCGAGTTGGCAAGCCAGAGCGGACTCGCTTACCGGATCCATACGACTTACGCCTTATGGCCTGCCAGAAGACTTTATTCACAAATCGCGATCCCTCATAGATGCGGTGACTCTCAGTGATGTGCAACGAGTTGCTGCAAAATATTTCGATACATACAGATGCGCAATTGTCATTGTTGGAGACTACGAAAAGGTGAAAGAGCAAGTGCTCCCATGGGGCGATGTAACCGTACTGGATGAAAACGGAAAACGGCTGAGTATGTAACTATTCTGCGGGTTATAGGAGAAGCAGGGATCAGCAATTTCACTTGGACTCGATATCTTCAACGTGTTGATCCTACATCGCCGCCTAAGTTGTTGAACGTCACTTAGCATTGAAACTGCAGTTTGGACGATAACAGGAATGTGTGTGTGCAAAAAAGCAAAAGGACAAGGCAAAGAATTTAGAAATGCCGGTGCCTTGGGTAGGCCAGCCTCCCGTTCAGACAAGATGGGGTTCGCGGTTTGGTTTCCGCGGACCCCTGTCAACTTGTCTTGCTAGACGTCTATTGCTGCAATCGAACAATTCCTACTATGCCGTCAAATCCTCTATCAAAGGTCATTATTTGTGAGATCCCCTGCGCCTGCATGACTGCTACGTGCAGCGCATCCCTCGCCGAAATGCGTTTCTTGCCAAGCAGGATCGTTTTCGCTCGATCCACTACTGCCACGTCTACCGGGAAAACTTCGTCAACCACGCCCAGCAACGCATCAAACGCGGGCTGTATTGCGTCCAGCCGGTTGATTGCGGCATAGCGATGCAGGATTTCCTGAAGAACTTCAGCATCTGTAACCAGACGCTCACGCTGCAGAATGTATTTTTCTAACAGCTGCTGTGCTTGCGCTTTGAAGGAGTGCGATTCTCCTACGAGGTACATCGGGATATTGGAGTCGATGAAAATCACGGCTTCACTTCAAATAACCCTGCTCTATCTCAGCGAGCACCTCGTTTATCTCCGAAACAGGATAGGAATGTCCTACAGATGCGTGAACTACCTGCAGCTTTCTTGCTTGATCCGTTTCCGGCTCTTGCCTCCGTGCAAATCGCAGAGCTTGCCGTACCCACTCGGATACCGTCATGCGGCGGCTGCGCGCCAGCCGCCTGATTTCACGCGCTTCGGAGTCGTCTAGAACGACCTGCAATCTCTTACTCATAATAGTAGTATAAATACCTCATATGTATGAGTCAATATTTCGGCATTTACAAGCAGCCGGGATTCCGGCGGGTCGAAGGTTATCTTGCTGTGGAATGCCTGGCCGCTTTTACCCCTAGCTCACGCCTTACTACACTGAGACCGTTTTGGGAGGCAAGATCATGAAAACCTTTCCATCGTGAAGAAGAGCGATACGACTTCGGGCTGTCCGCCACGAGAGCCCTTCATGGGAACAGTATAAACAAAAATCCAGATGCTACAAAAGACGGCATTTCTTGAGCAACTCTGTATAGCGAAGGTCGGAGCGAATCGGATCCCACATGGGATCGGATTTGATATAGACGATCAGGTCGTAGCTCCGGTCTTGATAGGCTTTTTCCAGCCACCGGAATGCCTCGTCCTTTTGGCCAAGTTGCGCATGAATAAGCGCTAACTCAATCGGATCATCCTGCCGATGGAGTTCAGCGGCCCTCTTTTTGGCAAACTCGAGCCTTTTTTCCCAGTACCCCTTCGCTCCTTCTTCTCTAAGGCCATCCATCAGCAGTTGAATATACTGAGCAATGATTTCCGGCTTCCTTCCGCGAAGAGTCATAGCCTTTGCTTCTTCCTGGATGCTTTCCGCGTAGATTCCTTTACCCAGGTAAATACCGGCAAGTATACTGTGCGCCATGGGAAAATTCGGATCCATATCAATGGCCTTCCGAATTTCTGTGAGCGCTTCGTCTCCGCGCCGCGCCATATTTAATTTATTGCTCAGAGCTGTCGCAATATGAACGTTTAAGGGATCGAGTTGCTGAGCCAATCTTGTTTCTTGAATCGCTTGATCCAGTTCGCCTCTGATCGCAAGGGAGTCTCCGTACTGCATATGAGCATTGGCGAGATTCGGATTCAGCTGAATCGCTTTCTTGAATTCGTTTTCTTCACCCGACCAATCCCATTCCATGCTTTTAATAGCTGCAAGTGAAACATGAGCTTCAGCCAGATTATCATCGAGTTCCAGGGCCTTCATTGCCGCTGCTTTTGACTTAAGCAAGTCGTCCCCAAGCGCGTAAAGTTCGGATAACCCGGCGTAGGCGAGGGCGTAATTTGGGTCACTGTCGATCGCCTGACGGAAGAATTCAATGGCTTTTTTAAATCCCTGAGGCGTCCTCTTGTTTAAGAAATAACGACCTTTGAGATACAACCGATAAGCATCGCTATCGTTCGTATATTGTTTATTTGCCAACTTTTCTGCCTTGCCGGCCAATTTTAGCTGCAATTTCCCGGACAATTCTCTGGAAATCTCCGATGCCAGATTTGTTATGTCGGAAAGTGGTCTCCGAAATTGACTGCCCCAAAGCAGACTCCCATCAGAAACATCAGCAAGACTTGCTTCAATCATCAATAAATCTCCTGTTTGACGAACGCTTCCACTGAGAACCGCATCGACTTTTAGGTCGCGTCCCACTTTTCTCGGATCTACATTCTTGCCTTTGTAAGTAAAGACTGTGCCCGGCGCCATCACTCTCATTTCGGGAAGAAGCGAAAGCGCTTTGATTGTGCTTTCCGTAATTCCATCACTGAGATATTCGGTTTCCTGATTACCGCCCGAGTTCAGAAAGGGGAGGACTGCAATCGAATGGATTGTTTGATGACTCCGCATGCGTGAAAGCAGTACTGTTCCTGCGATTGCAATCAAAAGTAACAACATAATGATGGCTGGCGTTCGAAAACGCGTCACGGGGCGTACGGGAACGTTGGCCTGTTTTATGACCACTCCGCTTTCGCTATCCCGCCTGAGATTCTTCAAGTCCACATACAGATCCCGGCACGATTGATACCTGCGGTCCCGGTCCTTTTCCAGGCATTTTCGGATGATGCGCTCCAATTCAGGAGGGGCATCAGGATTGAAACTGGAAATCGGATCAGGGTCGACGTGGAGGACGTGATCGAGGACTTCGACGGTCCCAATTCCGGTAAAAGGAAGTTTGGAGGTTGCCATCTGGTAAAGAACTGTACCCAGACTAAAAATATCCGAACGATGATCCACTTCCCACCCGAGCGCCTGTTCGGGACTCATATAAGGAACAGTCCCAAAGACCAATCCCGCTTCGGTTTTCTCAATGGTGCTGAATTGAGTTGGCGGCACATCCTGCGGAAGTTGAAGAATCTTTGCCAGCCCAAAATCAAGCACTTTCACGTGACCTTTATCTTTGATCATGATGTTTGCGGGCTTAATGTCGCGGTGAGTGATTCCTTTCTGATGTGCTTCATCCAGAGCGTCCGCAACCTGCATTCCGATGTCGATCATTTCGGGGACTTCTAAAAGGCCTTTGCTGATTCTTTCATCCAGCGTTTGTCCTTCCACATACTCCATCGCAATAAAGCGAATATTCGCTGAACTACCCATTTCATAAATATGCGCAACGTTCGGATGGCTCAGCTTCGAAGCGGCTTTCGCTTCTTGGTGAAACCTGCGCATGCGGTCTTGATCTTGCGCTAGATGTGCGGGCAGGATTTTTAGCGCCACGATGCGATCCAGTCTCGGATCTTGCGCGCGATAGACTTCACCCATTCCACCGGTACCAATCTCTGAGACAATCTTATAAGGCCCCAGGGATTGACCGGAAGATAATTTATCTTTTGATAATGATTCCGCTACGGCTTGCACTGCGGGAATTTCGATAAAGCTCTGCGCTCTCTCATCGGAATGTAGCAATTTTTCGACTTCCTGTTTTAAGGCTGCATCTCCGCCGCAGGCCTTTTCCAGGTATGCATTTCGCTTGTCGGGTTCCAGTTCAAAGGCTTCATCGAGCAGGCGATTGATTTCCTTCCATCGATCGGCATCCATCTTTTCTATAGGTGAATTGCATCGTAAAGCCAGGCTTTTGCTTTGCGCCATTCGCGGTCGATCGTTCGAGTTGAAACATGCTCCACTTCTGCAATTTCTTCTATCGTCAGCCCTCCAAAGAATTTCATTTCTACGATGCGGCTCTTCAGGGGATCAAATTCGGCAAGACGTGTTAGCGCTTCGTCAATAGAAATTAGTTCTTTTGCCTGTTGTTCAGGCATCAGCGCAAACTCATCCAGTGAGATTTTTGTTTGGGCAGAGCCGCGTTTAGCTCTGGCATGACCTCTGGCGTGGTCGATTAGAATCCGGCGCATGAATTGAGCTGCTATACCGAAAAAATGAGCGCGATTGCGCCAGTGTACGTTTCTCTGGTCGACCAGCTTGCAATAAGCTTCGTTGACCAGTGCTGTAGTTTGAAGCGTGTGACCCAACTTTTCACGTCGCATATAGCGGGCAGCCAGGCGATGCAATTCTTTTTCCACCAGAGGAATTAGTTGGTGAAGGGACTCTTTGTCACCTTCGCTCCACGCAACAAGCAGCCCAGTAATATCTTGCGATGGAAGCATTGTCCACATTATAACTCCTGCCCATGTCGTAATTCAGCCAGGAATGTCGCGTTAAAAAGTGAGACCGATTTAGAGAAGCTCAGATGACAGGCTGCAGCCTCATTCATCTCCGCCGAGCAAGGAGGATGTATGATGAGGCAAGTTGTTTTTTCACTGGTCATTCTCACCTGTCGCTTTGCTTTTGCAGAGCAAGAGATTGTATCGCAACCAGAAGTTCTGAATATGATGTACAGGTTATGGGCAGATTCCGGATTCGGTAAAGATCCCAACCGAACGGAACGGGCTGCGTGGATTGTCAACGATTCACCGAACAGGTACCGGTGTATTCGTTGGCCACGTTCGGCCGAACGCAATCGCGAGTTCTGGTACGCAGAGATTCCGCAAAATTCCATTGCGCAGATTCATACACATACGGATAAGGTTGATCCACGTCCCGCGGCCCACGACATCAAGCTCGCAAAAAGAATCCGTATTCCGATTTACACCATCAGCAGCGGTGGAATTTGGATCGCAGACCGCAATGGCATCGTAAAGAAGATTTGTGGATCTGAATGGTACAAAAATCTAAGGATTTCATATGATGAAATTAGTTTCATATTACAAATCAATCCTAAACCTCTGTGTCAGCGGCTCTGCGATCGCGTTAGAGGGTGCCATACACGGAAAATGAAAGCGGAGAGGGTGGGATACTAAGACACGAAAATCAAAGAAGTCGAAGAAACGCAATGCTTACCGGCTCGTCGGCAATTCTGCCTTTGTTTGTACCATGTTGTTTTTGTTTGCGGGATTTTCGATTTGTTTGCGGCTGGTTGATGGCACAAATCTGGCACAGTGAGTTCGCTGTGATCCATCACTAAAAAGTTCACCGCTACCAGTTTGGTATTTCTTCCCAACCAGGAAAAGGTCCGATGTCAACCCGGTAACCATTGGGGGAACTTTTGTCTGCTGCCACTCTCAGATTCGTTAGCGAGTGCAAACGATTCAGAAACTCATCATACGGTAGAGTGTGAAATGGCTGGCCTTCCGGCATCGGCCACAATCGCACTTCCGACTTGTTGAACTCAGTAGAAGCGATCCACTTACCGCTGGGATCAACTGCAACATCAGCAACATGAGACTCATGCCCTAATAAGAGATGCGGGCTTTCATTATCCCTGCCTCCAACGCGAACCATGCCATCCAGGTCGCCTGTAATCAATTTACTTCCACTCGGATCAAAGGCGACACGAAATACACGATCACCATGCGAAGTAACAGTGAACGTTTTCCCTGTTCTTAAATCAATCAGAACAAGCCGCGATCTGGATTCGGGCACATGATCCCATTGCTTCGCAGACAGCGCCACAGCCGCCACGTTGTTTCCATCATTTGTAATGGCAATACTCGTTACAATGCCCTCGCCGATTTTCCACACTTTGCTGGAATCATGTTCCAGATTCCATCGATACATGTTTCCGGACGAATCTCCGGAAAAAAGTGATCCGTCCGGCGCATACTTAACAGCGAATGAAGCTTTCCCTTTGCTTTTTTCGACGACTCGCGAGTTGCCGGTTTGTAAATCCCAAATCTCCACTCCATGCCATTCTGGAGGTCCATGCACAGCAACTCCTGCCGCAAATTTGCCATCAGGGGAAAACGAGACACTATCGTAGATTCTGCCGGGAAGACTGCGCTTGAGCGGCATTGCTTTGCCATCGGCAATCGAAATGAGATAGGCTCCTATGGCTTGATCCTCAGCATTTGTGCCTGCCAGCACATATTTACCGGATGGATCTACATCAATCGGAAAAGACTCAGCGATCGGCGGTTTCCACAGGTTCGGGCTGAGTACCTGGTTTTGACCGGGAAGGTTCCAGATGCAGACGCCATCCTTAACAAAACCATTGATTAACGATCTTCCATCGGGGTTAAATCTGACATTGAATGAACCATCGTTGGTGGTCCGGCGAAAGACATATGGATACTTACGGAGGAGAGGATACAGGTGCACTGTTTTTTCCCAGGGGATCGCTATCCAGGGGCGCGTCCGGTGAAATGCAACTAAGCCCACATCCTTAGATGGGTTGCGAATAACAAACGGCTCCGCGTCTTCGGGAACGGTCAGGTCCCACAAATAAACAGAAGCATCCTGTCGAACCAGTAGAGAGGATCCATCTGGAGAAAACCAGAAGACTTCCGTATCTCGCTGTAAGTCTCGTTCAATCACGCGAATCAGTTTGCCGGGTCCCGGTAGAATCGACCAGAAACGGATTTCGCCGTTTTCGTCGCCGGAGACTAGCATGTTTCCTTCCGGGTGAATCGACACCGTAAGGGCTTTTGCAGAATGACGTCCCACCAGTTTCTCTGGACCGAATCCCGATGCGCTTAATGAGCGCATGTAGATTGCACGATCTTTTGTATAAGCCATGAATCGGCCCTTAGAATCCAATACTTCCGAGACTACGTCTGCCATCGGGAGGCGTCCAATCAATTCAGGCTCCTCGTGATTAAAATCCCAGGAGCGCCAAATGGTATCACTCCACTTCGGCTCGTTTTGAATCGGATTATCTGTATAAAAGAAAGCCTTCCCTGAAGTCATCTGATGAGCGGCTTGCCCTTCAAAACGAAGAGTTTTGATGATGCCTTTTGATGATAGGTCCCAGACTTTCAGAATATTCTTAGCTTCAGGGGCCCGGAACAGGAGGAGTTCATGTGATGGAAAAAACGAGGGTTGTGTGTGAAAACCATTGCTTGAGACGATTTTCGATGGCGGACCTCCGTGACTTGGGATGAGATACAAAGTTCCACGACCTCCAACCGCTAACCATTTGCCATTGGAGCTGAAATCCGCCCGATCTGCATCAATGTTTTCCACCACCAGCGCGGGAGGTCCTTCCGATAATGTTTGAAGAGCAAACATTCTAGCGTCGGGCGTATCATACAGCTCGAGACTCGCCAGTGCATACGCGAGACGCGTACTGACGTCGGCGTCGGATAAAGAACTACCAAGAGCCAACACTTTATTGGCTTCTGCTCGTTTTGCTTGCGCAATGGCCTTGTCTCTTTCGGTCATCGCCTGGCGCCACAAAATGCTAAGCGCAGCAGCAACGACCAAAAGTAGAACGAATACGGTAGTAGCAGCGAATCGCTGCTTTCGTTTGTTTTTGTTAGCATGATGGGTCATTGCCTGAGCGAATGCGTTCTCCGTTGCTGTCAGACCGCCGGGGTACCGTTGTCTCCATAGCTCGAATTCGCCAAACGCTCTGCCGGTCCAAAGTAAATCGTCTGATCGCCCTCTTTCGGCCCAGACCTGTGAAGCCTGTCGAAGCTGATCCCGAAGCTGCGCGCTTTCGGCTTCCTGAGTTTGCCAGCGCACCAATCGCGGCCATGCAGCGAGCAAGGATTCGTGAATCAATTCGACTCGCCTTTTCGGCTTGTCCACATCTTGGGGCCGATCTTCGAACGAAGTGAGAAGGCGAGCATCAATTAAGATGCGCAAAACTTCCTCTGCTTTTTGTTGGTCGGGAAAAAGGCTGAGTAATTCCTCTGTATCCCGAGCCGCTCTGGTGTTTTGTGCAGTGATGAGATTGCGGAATATTTCCCGGACAATATCCTGTTTTTCGGTGCCGATTCTTTCCAGTGTCTTTTCGGCATGCTGCGCCAGTGCACCGCCGACACCACCGATTTCTTTGTATGCTTTCTTTGATAAAACTCCGGATTCCCGATCGCGTTTTTTCCATAGTTGTGCAGCAGCGAAACCCATCAGTGGAAGCGCGCCCCGTTCCTTCTCCACATCTGCAACAATTTCCTCAATGAACATTTCATCTTCAAATCGGTAACCGCACTTCAACGCCGGCTGCACAAGAGCGCGACGCAAAGACGGTCCGGATAGCGATTCCAAAGGCGTTAACCCGGAAAAAATGGGAGCGAGCGGAGGATAGTGATGGCAGCCAATCAGGAAGTCATCCCGCATGGAAAGAAGCACATGAATGTCTGACTCCACAACGGCAGTTCCGATAAGATCAGCAAGACGCGACTGCACATCTGCTCCATTAAGAGTGAATAGTTCCTCAAAGCGATCAATAATCAAAATAGCTTCTGTGTATTTTCTTCGCCACTGATGCAACAATCGAACCGCAACCTCCGCTTCATCAAATCGTGATAGTTGCTGCATCGCTTCCGGGTCGCCGGAAAACTCCCGAATCAGAGCGTGTTTTAGATTTAAATGTGGTGAATCGGCCGGGACACAGAAGATGCAACTCCATCCTTCCGGAAGTGCGGGGATCAGACCGGCGCGCAAAAATGAAGTCTTACCTGAGCCGGATGCGCCAACCAGTGCCAGAAAATGGAGCTGTTTCAATTTTTTGATGACTGCTTCAATCTCTTGTTCGCGTCCAAAAAAATAATCCGAATCTTCGGTCCTGTACGAAGCGAGCCCGGGATAAGGTGATCGTTCGTGTTGTGTTTGTATCTCCTCCGTTGCTTCTTCGAGTGCCCGCAGCAGTTCTGCGGCAGAACCAAATCGAGCATTCGGGTGAGCAGCAACCGCTCGTGTAATAACAGCTTTCCAGGGACTATCAGCCACTTGCGCAGGATCGTGCCGAATCATTTTCCAGATTTCTTCGCGCGTCTGATCGGTCACAATCCTTCCCGGATGGATCATCTCAGCCAAAATGATTCCTGTTGCAAAAATATCCGATCTCAGATCGACTGGCGCGCCGGAAAGTTGCTCGGGCGACATGTAGGCCGGTGTCCCGGAAATCGCGTTTCGCGTTTGGTCCATCTGTTTTGCAATGCCGAAATCCATGACTACAACACGCCCGGTGTGCGTGATCATGATGTTTTCCGGTTTTAAATCACAGTGCACCAAACCTGCGTCATGAATGACTTGGAGGCCTGTTAAAAACTGCGATGCGATATCCCTTGCCTTGCTTAAAGGGAGAGGCCCCGTGCTTTTCAATAGGGCAGCTAGCGTCATTCCATCGATGTGCTCCATCGAAATGAATTCGCGATCGTGATCTATCACAAGATCAAAGATTCGAGAGACATTCGGAGAAATCACAGTCCGTGCATTAAGAACTTCGCGCCGCAAAGCCTCTACGCGATGGGGTGTTCGGTTCAGGTGAAAGTGGAGTGTTTTCAGTACTACATGGACTCTCAGTTTGAGATCAAAGGCGAGCCATATTTCTCCCATCCCGCCCGTTCCCAGCCTGGACACAAGCTCATATCGATCAACGATGACGTCTCGCTCATACAGTTCGATTTTGTCACCCACATATTCGGAAGCCGGATCGAGTACGGGGAGGGAAATAAAATCTTCGACATGGCGATCTGATTTCAGCAAATCTTCGACCTTCTTGCGTAAATCCTGATCCGTGCCACAGGCCTGATCTAAATAGCTCGATCTTTTTTCGGCCTCCAGATCAATTGCCGCATCCAGCAGGTCATCAATCTGTTTCCATCGTTGTGGATCAATTCGGGGCTTCACTGATTCCTTCTATAGAAACGCGACGAATGGGGACCCAGGACGTAATTTCATTCTTGCATCTCATCGAGAAGCCACAATCTCGCCTTACGCCACTCCTTTTCTACAGTGCTTGTGGAGACCTGTTCCACTTCTGCAATCTCTTCATTACTCAAACCGCCGAAGAATTTCATCTCCACGATTCTGCTCTTGCGAGCATCATAATCAGCCAGTTGCTGCAACGCTTCATCGAGCTCAATCAGATCGGCACGGCGTTCCTTTAATGGAAGCATTTCCACATCCAACGTCACTTTTTGAACGCCCCCGCCACGTTTCGCACGGGCTTGACTCTTCGCATGATCCAGCAAAATGCGACGCATCAATTGCGCCGCAATGGCAAAAAAATGAGCGCGGTTCTGCCACCGCACATTCTTTTGATCGATCAGCTTGAAGTAAGCTTCATGTACCAAAGCAGTCGTTTGCAGAGTGTGTCCCGGCTTCTCTCGCCGCATCTGTCTGGCCGCCAGGCGATGTAATTCCTGTTCTACCAGGGGAATCAGTCGATCGAGTGCTTCCTGGTTGCCATCACTCCACGCGAGCAGCAGCTGAGTAATCGGCGTGTTCATACTTACCGGCCAACTGCAGTCATTATACCGAATTACGGTACTTGTTCGGATTTGTCGCGTTCCTGAATAAGGAAGGTAAACGAAAGAAATGGGAACGGAGAAACTTATGAAAAAAGTTGCGATGGTTGTAATTGTTTGCGCATTTGCCGGCAATGTGTATGCCGGTAAACCCGGAGGCGGCGGCTGTGCGGATGTTCCGATTAGTTGGGTCTTTGAGGCAACGACTACCAGCGAATTGCCATCAGCGATTACCGATGACGGAAAAGGAGCGTATAAACCGGGAAATGGCGTTAACAGCGTCATTCATTTCGGAAAAGACTGCAACGGATCCAAGGATGCGACCCTTGCCCTTGGAAGGAGATCAAGTAGAACACTTTCCATGAATTTTCCTGCCGCGATTGCGGGTTCGATCATCGAGGATCTGCCTCCCGACTTTGCGGGAGATGATCCGATCGCCACTCAGCCGTTTTTGCTTATTTACAATCTGATCGGCTATCCGGAGGTTAAGACCGGAGCAACCACCTGGTACACAAAATTTATGGCAAATTACATCAAAGGTCCGGACGGTCTCGATTACATCCTGGCGTTTCAGCCGTTCGATTGCCCAATCGGGTTAATTCCTTGCGTGGATAGCCCGACGCCCGATGGTGATCCCTCGTCGAATCAAAACGCTCCGGTATCTGCCGCATGGGTGAAGGTGAACTATATCCCGGCGAGTGGCGGCACACTGGACCAGTGGATCGTGGAAGGCGAATTCACCTACGATGGTGACCCGATTGTCCAGCGGGGAACCCTGCTTTCCTCGGGTGTTCATAGGGGGCAATATTCCATGCCGTTCCGAATTCGTATCACAGCGCTTGCTCCATTGCCTGCATTACCTTAATTCGAAATGGAGGATCGAATCATGAAAACAAAGATTTTTTTGTTAGCTCTTTTTTCCCTTCTAACTGGCACGTTTTTGTCAGCACAGGTTCAGCTGGACAAAAAGTCTACAATATTTCCGGGCGGCACAAACTCGAAAATGTGGGCTCCGGGCTTTGCTGTAAACACCCGAACTGGAGATACCCTGATCATGTGGAGTCCGTACTTAGGGGACAATTCAATTAGAGGCTTGATCGTAAATAAGAAAGGGAAAAACGGTAAACCATTTACATTTCCCCCTGTTGTGAGAAATTCTGGTCCGTTTGTCTATAATCCAAACACGAACGAATTCCTGATCGCCTTTACGGATCGCCTCCCTGGCACCTTCGAGAGTCGGCCGTTTGTTTTACGCCTGAATTCGGATGGCCATCCTGTAGGAAAGCCAATCGACATTATCAGCCATCATCCCAACCTCACGGATGCTCCGGGACCCGCCACAATAAAATTCAACCCAATTACGGGCGGCTATATTCTGGTCTCTTATGATCACGGAATTCCAGAAGTGATTGACGATTCGTTTTTCTACTGCGCACATCTCAACGAAAAGGGACAACTGACCGCTCCGCTGCAACAGATTACGCGCGAGAATCATATATTTTTCACTGACATAGAATATCTGCCCTCCGCGAAAAAACTACTGTTTGTGTCGATGATATTTTGGGACTCGATTGACCCGAGCAATCATTACCGAGATTACGCCCTGGCAACGGTTCGTTCTTCGAAATTGAAGAATTTTAAGAAAGCGGATTTCACAAATATTGGCCGTGTCTTCTACCCTGATCCCGGTGGCGAGCATGCGAACCACCGGTTAACGGGATTCGGGGCAGCTCTGGCGTTCGCTTCGGTTGACTCGGCATTTACTTACTTTACAGATAATCAGAATATTAAAGGTCAAAAAATCGACGCGGACGGAAAACTTTCCGGTACATCATTCAAAGCATTCAATCCACCGATAAAGGATAACCAACTTCTGTGGCCCTCGGCTGCTTTTTCTGAGACTTCCGCTGGAGTCCGTGGAATTCTAATTGCCATTGAACACGACAATACTGGTGGGGCTGCATCCATTTGGGCACAGGTTCTGAATAAAAAAGGCAAGCCCAGCGGATCTCCTGTTAAGTTGTATACGACCGCTGATACGGAAGAAATTACAGTCGGTAGAGTGGTGATCATACCTTCGCCGGTTAAGCCGGGGGATCCCGTCGCGCCTTTCGTTTTGTACGCGCTTGTACAACGGCATGAAGACTTTAATCCATCACGGGACTATGCAGGCGTAGGCAGCTACATTCTGAAATTGAAAATCAGTCTTCCCGAAAATTAATCGCAAATCATTCCGTCTTGTTCAATATCGCAATTTCCTCTGTCATTAGTATCTCAGAACAGATTGCAGTGCGATTATCCGAACGCGTGGACAAATCTACGTTAACGCGCGGGGAAATGGAAGTGCTGCACTTGTCACGAACGGCAGGAGTAAGCAGTCTCTCTTATGATGCTTCTTCAGATCAATACACCTATATATGGAAGACTCAAAGATCGTGGGGCAACACATGTCGCCGTCTGGTTCTGACGTTAAACGACGGAACGGTTAAAACAGCAGATTTCAGTTTCTCGAAATAATGAAGCTGCCCTTAGGGCTCGGGTGAAGCTAGTGCGAGCCAGTTTCCCAAACCATTTGTAGAGATTTTAAAGGCAAAGGCGCTGAGTTTTTCACCGCGGAGTACGCGGAGGCCGCAGAGTTAAATAAAGGGAATTCACGGGTTGGCTCTGCGTGCTCAGCGTCCTCCGCGGTGAATCAATTTTCAATCTTAAATCCGTAATCTGAAATCTAAAATGGAATGGCGGAGAGGGTGGGATTCGAACCCACGTACCGCGTAATCGCGGTAACCTGATTTCGAGTCAGGCCCGTTACAACCACTTCGGTACCTCTCCTTTGAACAAAATCTTGATCGAATCTCGAGGTGCTCCGGTAGTATAGAAATTCCCTATGGCTGACGCAACTAGGAGGGAAGATATTCGGGATCTAATAGATCTTGAACCTTACCCATATAAAAAGTCATCAAACGCTGCCGAAGTTCGTAATCGCCGATGCCGGGATGCTCTTTTTTTATGGATTGTTCGAGTTTTTGATTGTCGATTGGTTCGCCGACTCTTAAGCGGACCGTAGCGGGCGTTTGAAGGATTCGGCCAACGGGCATGATCTTCTCCGCCCCCATGAGAGCCAGCGGAACCACATGAGAGTCCCGAAAATAGATGGTGGCTTTCGGATTGGCAGCCGCCGGATTGAATCGCTTCTGACGCCTCGTACGTGTACCTTCAGGAAACACAAGCACGCTGTATCCCCTGCGTTTGAGGTGCGCAGCCCATTTGAGCGCGCGTGTGTTCATTTTTCGTTTCATTGTCTTATCAACACGGGCCTTTGGCTGATAAACACGAATCGTATTCAGTGAACGCGTAAACAAACGGCGTGTGATAACGAATGTCTTCTGACCCGCTATATGAATGATGTGTCTTGCGAGATCTCTAAAACCGAATCGAATCAACAAAGTTTCGATGATATGACTGTCCGCATACGTCAAATGATTCGAAATGAAGGTAATTGCATGCTTTTCTTTTCGCAGCTGATTGATTGCTTGCAATCGATCCAGAGGTTCAATCGTGCTGTCCGGCCGAACCAGTTTTTTCGCGTACCAGAAAATGATGCGCCTGTTCCATTTTAAACTTCTGAAAAAAACTTCTTTTGTCGATGGTTTACGAATGCTTTCAAAGAGATCGCGAACGAATCCCAGCATTTCGTTGACACTCCAAAATAAAACACATATACTCCAATCTTATCTCAAAGCCTTCCAGGGATACTGTCTAAAGTGTGTTTACTCTTTAAATTGGAGAGTCGATGAAACAGAAAACGTTATTGTTGATCCTTATGCTCTTCGCGAGCTTTGCGGTTGCTCAAACGGCCACGCAGACTCCAGAAGCACCAACAGCTCCGGCGCCCGTTTCAGCTGACAAACCTCTTGCTGAAGTCCTGGGATGGTTACTCGGACAATGGGAAGGGGAAGGTGTAATGTCGGGCGATCAGGAATTCTTAGGAACCATGAAGGGGACCAAAGAACTGGATGATCAGGCCGTTGTACTTTTGCGCGAGTCGATGAACAAGGCCGGAGGCGTTGTTGGTGGACGAAAAGAGATCATGGTGATCGGGTTTGAAGGCTCCACAAAAAAGATCGTCATGACTCTTCATACAAGTGGAAACTTTATTGGAATTTATACAGGGGAATTAAGAAGTAACGAAGTTGTTTTTTCATTGGCCACGGCTCAACAAGGGTACGTCAATCGGCGTAGCTTTAAGTTACTTCCTGATGGAGGACTTTCCTTCATTATTGAAGGTGCATCTCCGGGGAAAGCCGTTGGCAAGCTCGTTGAAATCAATTTTAAGAAAAAATCATAACCTTTCAGGTGAAGGGAAACCGCCAAGACGCCAAGATTGCCGAATCTTATCTGCTGAAAAAATCTCAGCGATCTTTGTTTTCTTGACGCATTGGCGGTTTAGATTTTTCAGGGAGAGATGTCCGAGTGGTTGAAGGAGCACGCTTGGAAAGCGTGTATCCGTGGTAACGCGGATCGAGGGTTCGAATCCCTCTCTCTCCGTTTTGAACTTATATGCAAATACTTCTGGTCGATGACAAGAAGGACATCCTTGACACCATGGGGGAAATCCTGGAAGTTTGTCACAATCACACGGTGCAAGGAGCTTCTTCCGGTAAAGAAGCTTTGAAATGGTTCAAGAAAAAGAAATACGACCTTGTCGTTGTGGATCTGGGACTTCCTGTTATGAATGGGGTCGAAGTGATTGCCAAAATGCGCAAGGTTCGCCAGAAAACAGCCATCGTTGTCCTGACCGGAATACCCTGTGACGATAATATTCGGGAGAAGCTAAAAAACCTGGAAGTTCTGCAGATCTTTTCGAAGCCAAAAGGAATTCAGGAACTGCTGCTCTACGTGAAAAAGCTCGCAGCCAAACACTCCGCCGCTTAGCTCTAACCGCTAAGACACGAAGTTCGCCAAGGTCGCCAGATAAAAAAATCCTTTCTTGGCGGATTTGGCGAATTTGGCGTCTTGGCGGTTAAGAGAGGAAGGTGACGGTGTTGTGCTTATAATCAATGACAAGGGTATAGCCGTTCAAAAAATCCTGTCCCAGAATCAAATCGACTTCCAGTTCGAGCGCTTCACTGATTTGTGAAAGGTTTAAAGCAACCATCCGGTTGAAACTTTTTCGCAACGACCCGATTTCAATATCCACATTTTCTACGTGAATCAGATTGTCAATTCTTCCACCGATTCCCATCAGATGAGTTTTACGCTTTTCCCGAAAAGTTTTAGGATAGTTGATATAGACGTGCTTTCTGGCAGCAGCAGCTGACAGGATGCTGGCCTGAGCTCCTGTGTCGAGCAAGATGTCCATTTCAGGATCCGACTTCTTGATCTTACCTTTCAAAATGATCATCTTGCCGACCTGATAAAAGGGAAGCGTAACTTTTTGTTTGTATCCCTGGCCGTTCAGCTGAAGATGATTTAACAACTCTTCCGAATCAAGCGTGGATAGCATGACATTCGAATTGTTTTTCAACGGCAGTACGATGTTGTACCGCGAGAAGATCACCGCGCCTGCGATCCCATCGATGCCGGCTCCCTGCAAGTTACGACTGACTGCAACGACGGGATTCTTCATCTTGAATTGTCCGGCTTGAAGCTCTTCAAACACAACAAGCGCCGCCCTCGTGCGTTGTTTCGTTCCGAGTCCGATCATCGTCAAGTCTGTCATGTTACGGGCCTTCCAGTTCTTATCTTTCAGAGATAACCCGGCAGCGCCCGTGTCCACCAGCAAAACGACTTCGCTGTTTTCATTCATTTTCGCCCGGATCGTCAATTTCCTGTCATTGAAATTCGAATTGATGATTTCGACTGAAGAAGATAATTTCGATTGATTGAGGTCCAGGCCTTTTGATTTTTGAATGAAATCCACCGATTGTTTGGCGGAATTCCTTTTTAATGCATCTACCGGTTTGCTTTTGAGATATTTCTGAAAGTAATTGATTGCCTCCTCATCATTGGAAGCATAAAGTCCTGCGTAGAACAAAAGGTCGGCATCGAGAGGTCGAAGTTGCATCGCTTTGTTCAGAAAACTACGCGCCGCCGATAAATCATTGTTCCAGCCCGCAAGTTTTGCTCGGCCCAGGAGGGAAAGCCAGTCTTCGCCGAAATTGATCTTTGCCTCATCGATCAATCCGATCCGAAGCAAGGCCGTGGCCCGGATCGCATGATCGCTCTGGAAATCGCATCCGGATATATTTTCGTGGATGTGAAGACGCTCTTCCCAGACTTTTCTGTAAAGCGGAGGCGCGTTCGCTTGATTTAACAGCGAGTGCGCTTCGACATATTTACCGGAGTAGTAAAGCTGCAGAAAAGTTTTCTTACTGTCTTCTGTTGCACTGTAGGTCAGCGATGCAATAAAAAGCAACAGAAGCAGGAATTTTTTCATGAAAAACATTATAATCCAATAGTTCAAGACATGAAGCGTAATATCGCTTGACGCGTGACGCTTTTGGTCGTGCTAAGCGGGGAGCCAGCGGTGCCCTGTACCTGCAATCCGCTCTAGCAGGGCTGAATTCCCAACAGAGGAGCCCGTCCGAAAAGATCTGGTTGTCATGGATTCCGGAGGGTTCGGGACCAATGCAATGCAGATCTGCGAACCCCGTCAGGTCCGGAAGGAAGCAGCGGTAAGTAGACACCTGCATGTGCCGTTGGTATCCTGAATCCTTCTCTATGATGATCTCCTTCTCAGTCGGCTTCGAAGAAGGGTGCACGACCAGAAGCGTCGACGCGACCAATATTGATTGCAGATTTTAGATTGCAAATAGCATAGTGCATAGTGAAAGCGCGGGATCTCGATTTTGCAATCTGCAATATGCAATTTGAAATAGAACTGTTATGTATCAGGTATTAGCGAGAAAATGGCGACCACAGATTTTTGAGGATCTTGTGGGCCAGCAAACCGTAACTCGTACGCTGCAAAATGCAATTGCGGCAGGCAGGACTGCGCACGCATTTCTTTTCTCCGGTCCGCGTGGTGTAGGCAAAACAACATGCGCGCGGATTCTGGCGAAGGCCTTAAACTGCCAATCCGGTCCGAATCCCGTGACGAGACCGTGCAATGCGTGTCCTTCTTGTCTGGATATCGCTGCTTCCCGATCCATGGATGTGCTCGAGATTGATGGTGCTTCGAATCGCGGTATCGATGAGGTTCGCGAACTCAGGGAGTCCGCAAAATATCAACCGATCCGGGATCGCTTCCGCATTTTCATTATCGATGAAGTGCACATGCTGACGGCCGAAGCATTCAACGCTTTATTGAAAATTCTTGAAGAACCGCCTCCGCATGTCTTCTTCATTTTCGCTACAACGGAGTTTCGAAAGGTTCCGGATACGATTGTTTCGCGTTGTCAGCCTTTTGATTTCAAGAAAATTCCTGACCGCATTCTGGTCCAGCGGCTCCACCAGATTACACAGGAAGAAAAGATCACCATTTCAGAAAAGTCGCTTCAGTTGATTGCTGCAGCCTCCGAAGGTGGATTGCGAGATGCTCTCGGCACCCTGGATCAGATCATTGCTTTTGGGGGCGGTGAAGTTCAAGAGAAGGATGTTGAAACAGTTCTTGGTCTTGTGGACGTCGATAAATTGCTCGGGATTGGATCGGCTATCGCACACGGCGATTCCGCTGCCCTGCTTTCCTTAATGGACCGGATTGCAGAATATGGAATTGATTATCGCGCATTCTATAATGAGCTTCTTTCCTTTTACCGCGATCTGTTCCTGCATCGTTTTTCACCCGATCAGGCAAAGACTGACGATGAACGTTTAGCAAAGCTGGCTCAGGAATATGATGAAATTCAACTGTTGAGGATTTGTCATCAATCTGGTTTCCATCCAGAATACATTGCGTTTATCCGGCAATCCCCGTTTTCTATTTGAGATCACACTTGTAAAACTGGCGCAGATCAAGCGCCTGGTTCCGCTGGAAGAGATCGCGGAGAATCTAAAAAAAAAAGCTGAATCCATCCCGGCCCCAACCGTAATACCCAGGAGTGTAGCAACGCCGCAACGGAAGGAAGCGCCCGTGATTGCTCCGAAAGAAGGAACGGTTACGGCAGTCCCGCCGGCCGAGGCGCAGGTTCTCGCCGGTGATTTTGTTGCTGCCCTAATCAGTCAGATCGAAACGCAAAACCCACGCCTTGCAGCGGCGCTTGAAAGCGCGCACATTCACCGTACAGATTCAAAAATCTGCTTTTATGTTCCGGAAGGTTATTTCAAAATGATGAAGCTTGACGCGCGGGATCAGCTTGAATTGGAAACAATGCTCCAGCAAAAGCTAGGAGCCCCTGTGCTGGTTGAAATTCACAAAGGGGACCCGCCCGCGGAAAAAGAAGCTGTGAAAGTATCCACGCCCGAGACACTGGTGGAAAGTGATCCCGTTGTTCAGGAATTCGTGAAGATGTTTAAAGGAAAAATCACTAAAATTGATTTTAATAAGGAGCGTTATTTATGAAAATGGACATGAATAAGATGTTGCGTCAGGTGCAGGAAACGCAAAAAAAATTGCAAGACGAGCTGAGTGCTATGCGTGTGACGGCTGGTGCAGGCGGTGGTATGGTGGAAGTCACACTGGATGGATCCAAACAGATGATTGCAATCAAGATTGATCCGCAGGCCGTCAATCCTGAAGATGTTGAAATGTTGCAGGATCTGATCCTGGCGGCCTACAACGAAGCATTTCGCCGCGCTGAAGAGGAGGCCGCCGAAAAGGTCGGCAAATATACGGGTAACATCAAAATCCCGGGTCTCGGCAACCTGTTTTAACGCAGAGCTTCTCTGCGTCTTTACGTTAAAGAGCTATGGAATATCCGCTGCAATATTATCCGGCGCCGCTGGCAAAACTGCTCGAAGAATTGATGAAACTTCCGGGTATTGGAGTCAAGTCGGCCCAGCGAATCGCATTTCACATTTTGAAAATGCCCGCGGAAGATCAGCAATCCTTCATCGCTTCCCTCACAGATTTAAAGGAAAAGATTCGGTATTGCTCCATATGCTGGAATTTTACCGATACCGATCCCTGTCGCATTTGCTCCGATACACGTCGCGATGATGAAATCATTTGTGTTGTTGAAGAACCCACCACGCTGATCGCAATTGAGAAGACTCGCGAATTTCACGGCAAATACCATGTGTTGCTCGGTTCTCTGAATCCATTGCAAGGAATCGGCCCGGGAGAAATTCGGATCAAGGAGCTTGTAGCCCGACTCAAGCAAAAGAGGGCAAAAGAAGTCATTCTGGCAACAAACCCGACAGTGGAAGGGGAAGCCACAGCAGTTTACATTGCCAGATTCATCCAGGACGATGCAGATAAGATCAGCCGCATCGCACTTGGCGTTCCGGTCGGCGGTGATCTGGAATACGTGGATGAAGTAACCATGTCACGCGCGATTACAGGCAGAAGAATCCAGATTAAAGGATAAAAGTGTTAAACGGGTTAAAAGTGCTTAGCTGTTTGTGTAAACACAGCGAGCACATTCAATACCTTTAACACTTTGAACCATCTCAGGTTTTATGCTAACCTTACGCTTACAAATGACGCCAATTCCTTCGTAAAGCGCGTTATGGGGAGTCTATGCCCGGCACTGACATGATCATGTATGAGGAGGAGTTTCAGCAGATTCGCGGCATTCTGCAGAAACTCAAGGACGACGCCAATTCAAAAATGGTGTTCCTCGTCGATAAGAACGGTCAACAGATTGCATACAACGGGGATATCAACAATCTGGATACGACCTCATTAGCCTCCCTGACTGCTGGTAATGTAGCGGCCACAGATGGTTTGGCGCGGCTCATCGGAGAAAAAGAGTTTTCGGTGCTTTTTCATGAAGGGGAAAGAGACAATATTCATATTTCGATCGTCGGTCGAAGAGTCATACTCGTCATCATCTTTGATGAACGTTCATCCCTGGGATTGGTCCGATTGAGAGTTCGGAAGGCCTCCGTTGAGCTTGAAGGTGTATTCAATCGGATTCTGGAAAAAGTAGAGAAGGAAAAAGAAGCAGGTGGCGGCTACGAATCCCCGTTCGCAGAAATAACGGACGAAGATATCGATAGTTTGTTCAGCGAATAAAAGCTGTTTTAGTTTTTCGAGCATCATGACGTTCATCAATTACGCGGCGCGGGAAATCAATTGTAAAATCGTATACTACGGTCCCGGTCTTGGAGGCAAGACCACCAACCTTCAATTCATTTACGACAAAACCAACCCCACAGCAAAGGGTAAACTCATTTCTCTCGCAACGGAAACGGATCGTACGCTGTTTTTTGATTTCTTACCGCTCGATCTAGGAAACGTGAAGGGCTTTAAAGTTCGATTTCATCTCTACACCGTCCCAGGACAGGTCTTCTACGATGCGAGCAGAAAACTGATTTTAAAAGGTGTGGATGCCATCATTCTGGTTGCAGATTCACAGATTGAACGAATGGATGCCAATGAAGAAAGCGTTTACAACCTGAATCAAAATTTGAAGGAACAGGGGTACTCACTTTCCAATATTCCATACGTTTTGCAATTGAATAAGCGAGACCTGCCAAACGTAGCACCCGTGGAAGAAATGACCCGGGTTCTCATGCAGAAAGGAGAACCGGTATTTGAAGCCGTTGCTTCGAAAGGAATCGGTGTCTTCGATACGCTCAAAACCTGCGCCAAGTTGACCTTACAGGATCTCCGCCGCAACGCCTGAAGATTTAACGCAAAGAAAAATTTTTTATTCTTTGCGCCTTTGCGCCCTTGCGTTAAAAGAGCGAGATGTCGTAGTTGAATGACTGCATAATTCTTTCGATCTCCGGCTGAAGCTCGGTCATTTTCTCATCATTCCCAAGGAACTGGATGGTGTAGGCGCGTGTCTCCGCAAAGCCACAGTAGATGGTCGTTTTCATAAAGAGTTCCTGTTTTGTAACGTTTGCATGGACAACAAAGCCGTCATTTCCTCCAATGGTCTTTCGGGAAGATTCTGTAATTTCACACTGTAATCCGGCAGTCTCCATCCGTTGAGCAATTTCAGCTTCGATTGCATTGAGCATACCGGCGGCCGTTTCGTCATCAAAATGCTGAGGAACTTTCTTTCTTTGGATGTGTTCGCTCCAAATCAGCATAGTCACTTCCGGATTGTCGGTATCATCTCCACGATAGAACGCATCGTGCGCATCCTTGAATTCTCTGGACTTCAGATCTCCTGCCCGATAATGGCTCCAGCCCTTCTCAGGCAAATTGACTGTGAAATAATAAATATCGTTCCGATAATAACCGCTATACGCGGCAGCTTTGTGCATTAAAAACCGATAGAGCTGATAGCCGCCGCCGATCAACAGAATTGTAATGATCAGCAAAACGAGCTTTCTTTCCAATGCGCCCTTTTTGTCTTTGACAGGCATTGAGATGACGCGATCCTGAACAGGTGGACGCCAGGCAGGAATCTGGGCGCTTGGAGTTTCCGGAACAGCACCCGTCGTTTCCGGAGCAACGTAGGAGATGGGCTTTATATTAGTAGAGGTAGTGATGTGTGCTTTCGAAACGAGAACGCCGCACTTCAAGCATTCATCATTCAAGATCTGATCAGAACCGCATTTGGGACAGCGGCTAGTCATACGCGTCTGCGCGTCGGCGAGTCTTCGCGTCGGCGCGTTATCCTCCACGCAAATTGCCTCGTGTTAAGATTATAAGACTTCTTCCACCAGCATGAAAGCCTTGACCCGACATTTACTCGACTGGTATCGGCAGAATTATCTGTCTTATCCGTGGCGAAAAACGCAGAAGGCCCTATCACATTTGGTTATCCGAAATTTTGTTGCAGCAAACAAGAATTCCGGTCGCGTTGCATTTTTACGAAAAAATCTTGAAACGATATCCGAATTTAAAATCGCTGGCTGGAGCAACAGATTCGGAATTCATGGCGCTCTGGTCCGGCATCGGATACTATCGCAGAGCGCAGAACATGCTGGCCTGTGCGCGCGAGATTGCGATTGATCATCGTGGCATTTTTCCGTCTGACCTGACCGCATTACTTCGTCTTCCGGGAATCGGAAAATACACCGCAGGCGCCATTCGTAACATATGCTTTGGAATTTTAACTCCTGCGATCGACGGAAATGTTCGCAGGGTGCTTGCCCGTTTGTTGATGTCGAACGATGATCTGGAGAACAGTTTTACGAGACTCGGAAATGGATCCCCGCCGGCCGAATTCTTTCAATCACTGATGGAACTCGGTGAACGCATTTGTTTGCCAAAGCCTCAATGCCCTCTGTGCCCGGTTCGTAATGATTGCAAAGCCCGTAAAACAGGCATGCAAAATGTATTTCCGCAAAAACAAGATTGCGAAAAAGAGCAGAAATTTTTCACTGGTACCTGCTGATTCTCACATCAAACGGCTCTGTTTATTATCTGCAAAATCCATCACGATCCTTTTTGAAAGGGGCCTGGCTTTTTCCTGACTTGCTCTCAAACAAAAAATTATCCGCAGGAGCGTTGATCGACCGATTTGATCAAAGCTGGGGAATTCAACTGAAAGAGCTCAGAGAGCTGAATGTCATCGAGCATGCCGTTACATTTCGAAAAATATTTGCGCATATTCTGGTACCGCGGGAATTCAAGCTGAATGGTTCCTCCGGAAAATGGATGGCGAAAAAAGACCTGGAACAACATCCCACTTCTTCCATCACAAAAAAAATTTTAAAGACTTTGGATTCAAGTTAGGGGCGCGATTATCGCGCCCGAAGAATAGCAGCGGGAGTCTTGAATGCCGTCTCGACCATCTTGTTAAAAGCAACTACGATCGCTGCAGATCGAGAATCAGTCAGATTCCAGCGCCGCAGCATGCGTTGAAACAACGTCAAGGGGAAACCCACAACGTTGTTGTAGCAACCTTCGATGCTGTGAATCAAGATTCGGCCGAACCCTTGAATGGCATATGCTCCTGCTTTATCGAACGGTTCTCCCGTTCTGAATATACCAATCCAATTCGCGAGAGCTGATCTTACGAAATCGCACTTTTGTGACAGCCGCCCCTGATAGCAGACGTCCCTTCCCATAACATGGCAACTCCTGTTATCACCCTGTGAGTCCGACCGCTCAAAAGTTGCAACATTTTTTTCGCTTCCTTGTGATCGCACGGCTTTCCCAGTTTGTGCCGGTCGATCACAACCAGGGTATCCATTGCAATCACAAGCGCGTTCCGATTTTTGTACTTTCGCGCCTTCCGGATTGCAAGATCACAAGCAATCTCTCGAGCATTTTTCTCTGCATTCCATCGCTCTTTCACATCCGGAACAACCGTTTCAAAATCAATATTCAGCGCGCGGAGCATCTCCTGGCGGCGTGGGACTTCCGCTGGCCAAAATTACTTTGACAGGATAGGATTTCAATCGATTTTTCATACTCGCAAAACTACGTGATTGGATTCTTGACAAGTTGAAGTAAGAACGCTATGCTCGATGCGTTCAAGGTTCTTTGTTTGAATGTTTCACTGCTCATTTCAGAACTTAAATAGGTAAATCCAGGGTAAAAACCCTGGGTTTTTTTTTGCAAGGATGGTATTACGGAAATGCGTTTAAACGGCAAAGTGAAATGGTTCAGCAACAAGTTAGGTTACGGTTTTATCAAGCAGGATACTGGCGAAGAAATTTTCGTCCACTACTCGATGATCCGAGGCGACGGTTATCGTTCGCTGAAAGAGGGGCAAGAAGTTACGTTCGACATCATTCAGAGCCCAGAAGGCCGGATGCAAGCAGGGGACGTTGAAATCGTTCTCGCCAGTTAACCGCATTCTAACCACGTGGGGGCGGGTCTGACACCCGCCTCTACACTGATCAACTTCCACTTTCCGTTTTCTTAAGCGGTTTTGCCTTGAGTTTTGTCTTCCCCTGTTCGACTGCAACATAAAAATCAACATCTTTACATTGAAAACGGTCCAAAATAGCCTTTCTCTGCTTCGACAGTTGTTCGGAAAATTTCTCGAATGAAAGTGCGGTCGAGTTTTCACCCGTTTTTTGCCGGCTTTTCAAATATTCGTTGAATAGTTTCTGAAAATGATTTGATTCGGCGTCTGCAGAGGCGGCTTTTTTCGCTTCTTTCTTTGCTTTCGGTGCAACCTGAAGAACGTTGCCGGATGGACGTACGCCCTTCTTCCTTATATCTCATCTGTTTAGCCCAGAGCTCAGCATAAGACTGAAAACGGGATTGAATGTTGTTGTATCGGAAGCGTTGAGCATAGTTCAGGTTTGTAAGTCTCGAGTACTTTCGTACCTGATTTTCGACCTTTTGTGAGCCTCGTTAGGCGGAAGCTTTGCTCCTCCAGAAAAATAGATTTCGTAGTCGCGCTTCAGTAAGGCAAGCGACCTTTCAAGATCGTCCAACTCCCGTTCAAGCTGTTTGTTGTCCATCAGACTTGCTTCCCTGCGTTATAAATAAAACCACAACAAGGGCAGCCACAATGTAGCCGCATATGGAATCCTTTTTTCATCGATAAAGATTTCAAGGTGAGGTGAATTTTCCAGCATTTGATAAAGCTGGTAAATTTCCCAGACCTGATCGGATTTCAGATCGATTCGATGTTTGGTGAGACGCCCGGTTTTTGAGCTGCTATAGCTGTTGTGAGCCGAAGCGAAGCTGACTGCTTCACGCCAATCATCCTGTTTTTCCGGAGGCACACCAAATTCAATTGTGATCGTCGGATCTTTTTTGCTGCGATAAGGGTAGAGTATGTCATCGATCGATTCCTTGATCTCAGGATCTTCAAGGAAATCCTTTTTCATCCGTTCCTTAATACGAGACATATTTTGCCCGCCTCCCCCTAGTCTAAATGAGCGTGAAACTATATCATAATGCGAATAGCGTATAGTTTGTAGGGGCGTGTATGGATCACGCCCGGATGATGGGGCAATGAATTGTGCCCCGACGATAAACATGAGCAACGTGCTTCGTCGAATTCCACCGGTTCACGAGCTTCTGGACAGCTGCCTGGAAGAAGTCTGGGCGGAAGCTTATTCGCGCGATCAGTTGCTGAAAATGATCCGGGAAGAGTTGAAAGATTTGCGGCAGCGGACTGGCGCCGGATTCCAATCCTCCTGAAAAGGAAATTTTGATCTTCGAAATCGCAAAAAGAGCCGAGCGTACATTTCGTTTTTCGTTGCGAAAAGTGATCAACGCCACCGGCGTGATCGTTCACACGAATCTGGGTCGAGCACCGCTTTCCGGCAAAGCACTGGAACATGTGAAGGAGATTTCGGGTTACAGCAACCTGGAGTATGAGCTTTCAACCGGCGAACGGGGATCGCGGGATCAACATCTGGATCGGATCCTGCGCACAATCTTACCTGTAGAAGCGTCGCTTGTGGTGAACAACAACGCGGCTGCCTTGCTTCTGGTTTTGAATTCTCTTGCCGAGAACAAAGAAGTGATCGTCTCGCGCGGCGAACTTGTGGAGATTGGCGGATCTTTCCGGCTTCCGGATGTCATGAAAAAAAGTGGCGCGATTCTCCGCGAAGTGGGGACAACCAATAAAACTCGGACTCAGGACTATAAAAAAGCGATTTCGGATCAAACCGGAATGATTCTTATCGTGCATCCGAGTAATTATCAGATCATCGGTTTTGTCGAACGGCCGGCATTGGAAGATCTGGTTGAGCTGGGCAAACAGCGCAACATCCCTGTTGTGGAAGATCAGGGAAGTGGAATTTTTACCGATCTGACCTCTTGCGGAATACAGGATGAGCCGCAGGTCGCTCATCGTCTCGGATTGGGATTGGATCTGATTACTTTTAGCGGAGATAAGATATTAGGCGGCCCGCAAGCGGGAATTGTTTGCGGCAAGAAGATTGTGGATCGAAAAATGCCGTCAAAATCCTTTATTCAGGGCCCTGCGTGTAGACAAGCTGATTTACGCTGCAATGGAAGCCACTTTGATGTCTTACGCAAAAGGGAAGGAACAAGAAATCCCGGTGATTCGCATGATTTCACATTACGCAGGAAGTGTTAAACGAGCGGGCCGAGCACTGGTTGCAGCAGCTGCGGGAAAGATTTCCAAACGAAACCTGGTCTGTCTGAAGCCACGCAAAATTACATCGGCGGGGGGGTCGCTCCTATGAAGGAACTACCATCGTTCGCTGTGTCCTTGCAACCGTTGAAGCCGACTCATGAAATCGCGCGGCTTCTGCGTGAAGCTGAACCTCCCATTGTAGCCAGGGTGGAAAACGATCGAATCTTTCTTCGAGCTTCGAACCATACAACCGGAGGAACAGGAATGGATTTCGAAGGCCCTGGACAGTATCCTTTAACGCGAAATGCTTGTAGTGGCAGAACAATTCCCGCGTAATTCCGAGCAAAGGACTCATGAATTGGTGATTTTATCTTTCTATGAATATTCTTCCTGGAAGGAATTGCTCTGCAAATTGCAACAAAGTTGCAGAGCAATTGCAAAAGAGAATAATTCTCGGTGGTCAAGGCACGCACGGACGGCTCGGACGTTCATACACAGCAGCACGGCAAATGCTCTGCCACTACGAAAACAATCAAATTTATGATTACATCAGAAATAATTCAGGCACATGGTTTAACTCAAGAAGAATACGAAAAGATCTGTCAGACTTTGCAGCGAGAGCCAAATCTCACTGAGCTCGGAATGTTTTCAGTGATGTGGAGCGAGCACTGCAGCTACAAAAGTTCGCGCGTGCATTTGAAAAGATTGCCGACAAAGGGTCCGATCGTGCTGCAAGGACCGGGCGAGAATGCGGGCGTGATCGATATCGGAGAGGGCCTTGCGGCAATCTTCAAGATTGAATCGCACAACCATCCATCCTTCATTGAACCGTTTCAAGGAGCTGCTACAGGAGTAGGTGGAATCATCCGCGATATCTTTACGATGGGAGCCCGTCCGCTGGCGCTGTTGAACTCGCTGCGGTTTGGTCCACTGACTTCCAAACAAAATCGATCCATTCTACGAGGTGTTGTTTCCGGCATCGGGTTTTATGGAAATTGCATGGGCATCCCGACCATTGGAGGCGAAGTTGTATTTGAAGATTGCTACAGCCAGAACCCTCTGGTAAATGTTTTTTGCCTGGGAATTGCGGAACAGGACAAGATCCATTATGGCCGCGCAAAAATTCCGGGGAATTCGGTTTATTACGTCGGCGCAAAAACCGGCCGTGATGGAATTCACGGCGCCACAATGGCGAGCGCGGAGTTCGCGGAAGAAACCGAATCCAAACGTCCGAATGTTCAGGTGGGCGATCCTTTCATGGAAAAACTTCTACTGGAAGCCTGTCTGGAGCTGATGCAGACAGATATTCTTGAAGGCATTCAGGATATGGGAGCTGCAGGATTAACCTGCGCAACCTCGGAAATCGCCAGCCGCGGCGGAAGTGGAATGAAGATACGGTTGGATTCTGTTCCGCAACGAGAAAAGAATATGACGGCTTACGAAATTCTCCTCTCCGAATCGCAAGAACGAATGTTGATGGTTGTAAAGAAAGGACACGAACGGGAAGCAGAACGGATCTTTGAAAAATACGATCTGCATGCGGAAAATATTGGAACGATTTCAGACGATTCCTGGTTGCGCATTCAATATCAAGGGAAGGAAGTTGCAACGGTTCCGGCCAAAGCGCTTGCAGACGAAGCTCCTGTGTATGCGAGACCTTTAGCAGGAATGGTCCACACGCTATCCGGAATACCGGGGGGACTTGCCCTCCGATTACAATGCGATCGCGCGGGAAATACTTGCGTTGCCCACTGTGGCCTCCAAGAACTGGGTGTATCGCCAGTACGATCATACAGTGCGCACCAATACAATCGCGATGCCCGGCACCGCGGCACCTATGATCCGCATCAAAGACACATCCATAGATCTCGCGATGAGTGTGGATGGTAATGGGCGATTCTGTGAACTGAATCCTTATGTAGGCGCCCAAATCGCGGTGGCGGAAGCAGCACGAAATGTTGTTTGTGCAGGCGCAAACCCGGCTGCCATTACGAACTGTTTGAATTTCGGCAATCCCGAAAAACCTCACATCATGTGGCAATTTTCACAGACAGTGGATGGCATCAAGAAAGCCTGCGAAACATTTGGAACTCCCGTCACCGGCGGAAATGTCAGCTTCTACAATGAAACCGAAGGCCAGGGAATTTATCCAACACCGGTCATTGGAATGGTGGGTATTATCCGGAATCGCAAACCTCTGACGCCACATTTCAAACGGGAAGGGGACATTGTTGTTCATGCAGGACCTCCCGGTAGCGAGCTGGGAGGCAGCCGCTATTCGACCCTCCGGGAACCTCTATGCGGTCCTTGTCCCAACCTCGATTTGGATCTGGAAAAGCGCGAACAAGAAGCCCTTTTGCAGGCAGCGGACGAAACCCTTTTACAAAGTCTCCACGATTGTTCTGATGGCGGATTGATCGCAACGGTTGCCGAAAGTTGCTTCGGCGCTTATCCTTCTATACTGGGCTGTGAGCTGGCCTGGGAGGGCTCAAGTCGACCCGATGCTTTCCTGTTCGGGGAAACGCAATCCAGATACATTCTTTCTTGCCGTAACGAATCGCTCTCCCGGCTTCAAGAAATTTTTGAGTTCCACCGCGTCCCTCATTTCGTTCTTGGAAAAACTGCAGGACGCGAAGTCTCCATTCAAGTCAATGGAGAAATGATGATTCGGCTTCCGGTCCAGGAACTGTACAATATCTGGTATAATTCATTAACGAATCTACTGCGATGAAAATAGAAGACGACAAATTTCACGACGAGTGTGGTGTATTCGGAATCTTCGATCATCCGGAAGCCGCCAAGATGACATATCTGGGTTTGTACGCCTTGCAACACCGCGGTCAGGAAAGCGCTGGAATTGCCATCAGTGATGGCGATAAGGTCGTTTGCGAACGCGGAATGGGTCAGGTTGCGGACATTTTCAGGAAAGATCGTTTGGATTCCTTGCGTGGACACGCCGCGATAGGCCACGTTCGCTATTCTACTGCCGGCGCAAGCCAGTTAAAAAACGCCCAACCGATTTACGTTCAATGCCATCGTGGTGAAATTGCAATCGGCCACAACGGAAATTTGGTGAACGCATCGCAGATTCGTGGTGAACTGGAAAAAGAAGGAACAATCTTTACAACCACTTCTGATACGGAAGTCGTGCTTCACATGATTGCACGCTCACGGCAGCCGCGTTTTATTGATGCACTGATTGATGCTCTCGCAGTTCTAAAAGGCGCGTATTCTTTCGTTCTGCTCACAAAAGATAGTTTGATTGGGGCTCGGGATCCCTGGGGTTTCCGGCCGCTTTGTATCGGAAAACTCGGTGGCTCTTACATCCTCGCGTCTGAAACATGCGCTCTCGATTTGATTGATGCGGATTACGTTCGAGATGTTCGTCCCGGTGAAGTCGTTGTGATCAGCGAAAAGGGATTGGAAAGTGTCATGCCCTTTCCGCAGCAGCGACAGCATAGCTGCATCTTTGAACTTGTTTATTTCGCGCGTCCTGACAGCAAAGTATTTGAGCGCAATGTGTACGATGCTCGCTACAGCATGGGACGCCAGCTCGCGCGCGAAGCCCCTGTAGAAGCCGATGTTGTCGTTCCGGTTCCTGATTCGGGCCTGGTTGCCGCTCTTGGTTTCTCCGCGGAATCGGGAATTCCAATCGGTTTTGGATTGATCAGAAACCACTATGTGGGGCGAACATTCATTGAACCCAAAAAGAGCATCCGGCATTTCGGAGTTAAAGTGAAGCTCAATCCGGTGCGCAGCATTCTGCAGGATAAACGCGTTGTGCTGATCGATGATTCCATCGTTCGCGGCAATACCAGTCAGAAAATTGTGAAGATGGTCCGCGCTGCCGGCGCACGCGATGTTCATTTCCGCATTAGCTGCCCTCCAACCATCGGACCCTGTTATTACGGAATTGATACCCCGACCGAAGAGGAGTTGATTGCATCTTACAAAACGGTTCCCGAGATTCAGGAATTCATTGGCGTGAATTCTCTTCAGTATTTGAGCCTGGATGGCCTGCTGAAAGCCACCGAAGATCCCCCGGGCAACATCTTCTGCACGGCTTGCTATACCAAAAAGTATCCGGTTCCTGTTCCAAAAGAATTTCGAACAGCTCCGACTCTTTCAAAAAAGCATCGAAGCAAACGAAGAAAAACGCGAATTGGTAGTCGCACGCTCCTAGAATTCACCACGGAGTCACGGAGATCACGAGAGAAAAAATGAATATTATTCTTAATCTCTGCGTTCTCTGTGACTCCGTGGTGAAAAATGAGTGGACGAATTGGTGTTTTAATTTCAGGGCGTGGGAGCCATCTTCGCAACCTGATCGCATGCTTGCAAACGTGGAGAAATTGACGCGCAGGTGTCGCTGGTTGTCAGCAACAAAGAGAATGCGCCCGGACTGCAATACGCATCGGAAGCCGGCATCGAATCGATCGTCCTTTCTCATCGCCTCTATCCGGATCGCGAAAAATACGATGAACAGCTCGCGCAGATTCTTCATCATGCAAAAGTGGATCTTGTTTGTCTTGCCGGATTCTTGAGACTTCTGTCCCCTGCCTTTGTTCGCAGATTTCCAGACACGCATTATGAACGTGCATCCCTCTCTGCTGCCTGCCTTTCCCGGACTTCACGCACAGGAGCAAGCATTGGAATACGGAGTAAAAATAACAGGATGCACGGTGCATTTCATAGATGAAGGGCTGGATTCGGGGCCCATTATTCTTCAGAATACGATTGAAGTTTTTCCGGAGGATACTGTTGATACGCTCAGCGACCGGCTTCTTCCGCTCGAGCATCAGACTTACGCGGCAGCAGTAAAACTCTTTTTTGAAAATCGATTGCGCGTGGAAGGTCGAAAAGTCATAATTTTGTAGGGGCAGGTCTGAGATCCGCCCTCTTAGTAAAAAATGTTACTGGGCTGATCTGAGACCAGCCCCTACAGATTAAGACATCGATATGACATGACACCTGAACAACAGATTGAATATTTAAAAAAAGGGACAGAAGACTTCATCAAAGAAGAAGAACTGCTGGAAAAAATCAAGCGCGGAAAATCGCTAACAGTGAAAGCAGGCTTCGATCCGACAGCTCCGGACCTGCATCTGGGACACGCCGTGCTCCTGCGCAAGATGAAACATTTTCAAGATCTGGGACACCGCGTCGTGTTTTTAATCGGAGATTTCACAGGTATGATCGGCGATCCCACCGGACGCTCCGTAACGCGCAAACCGTTGACGCGCGAAGAAATTCTGGCCAATGCTGAAACTTTCAAGTCTCAAGTTTTCAAAATTCTGGATCCGGAAAAGACGGTGATCGACTTCAACAGCCGCTGGCTATCGCAGCTCGGCTCGGAAGGCTTCATCAAATTGTGCGCCAAATATACTGTAGCGCAAATTCTGGAACGCGATGATTTTCAGAAACGGATGCAGAAATCGCTTCCGATCAGTATGCATGAACTTCTGTATCCGATCGCGCAAGGCTATGATTCGGTGATGCTGCAGGCAGATGTCGAGCTTGGAGGCACCGACCAAAAGTTTAATCTGCTCGTTGGAAGGGAATTGCAGCGTCAATACGGCCAGGAACCACAGGTCATTCTGACCATACCGCTTCTGGAAGGACTCGATGGCGTTGAAAAAATGAGCAAATCGCTCGACAACTCTGTCGGGATCACGGAATCGCCATCAGAAATGTTCGGAAAGCTTATGTCGATCAGCGATGAACTCATGTATCGATATTATTTACTTCTGACCGATCTTTCCGTTGCGCAAGTCGAGGAAGTGAAACAGAAACATCCAAGGCAGGCAAAAGAAGAACTTGCGAAAATCGATCATTTCCGATTTTCACGGCCCCGCCGCTGCGGCGGAAGCCGCAGCCGAATTCACCAAAGTCTTCAGCCAGAAACAACTGCCGGTTGAAATGGAAGAAGTATCGATGGATTCGGGATCCTATTCGATTCTAGATTTGCTCCGCCGATGTGAAGTCACCGAGAGCAATTCGGATTCCCGCAGGTTGATCCGTCAGGGAGCGGTGACCTTGATGAAAGGAAATCAAGAGGCGCAAAAAATCAAAGACGAAAAAGCGAACGTAGCGCTGGAGACCGGCCAGGATTATATACTTAAGATTGGAGCTAGAAGATTTAAGAAAATCCACGTCAAATGATTTTTACCACAGAGTCAAGGAGTTGTTATGCGCAAATTATTCGATTTTGTTCGTGATGTTGCCGAAGATAAACGGATACCGCTCCAGAACAGAGTTGTTTTAGGCGGGCTGCTTGTTTACTTGATGACACCTATCGACATCGTACCTGATTTCATACCAATTCTCGGTTGGCTGGATGACGCCTTCATAACACTGATCATCATGGATTACATCTTTAATTCCGCTGACAGCGACCTGATCCTACAGCACTATCCCTGGAACAAAAAACACTTCCAAAAAATGAAGATTTACGTTGATCGACTCTCCTGGATGGTGCCGGAACGTCTAAAAAGAACGCTGTTCCGGCATGCATCCCAACTGGCAATCGCCAAGAAAAAAGCGGAAGAGATCCAGAAAAAATCCTCCTGATTTTTTAACCACGGAGACACGGAGATCACAGAGTCAAAAATGGAGCTTTTCTCAGTGTTCTCTGTGATACCGTGGTGTATATCATGAAGGTTTTGGTGATGTACGCTTCGTTTGGCTCCGGGCACAGACGGTCCGCGGAAGCCCTCGTCGAAGCTTTCCAGGATCGGGGAATCGCGGTGGAGAACCGCGATTTACTGGAGTTTCTGCCGGCGTCAATTTCCAGATTTTATTCGTCCGCTTACGAATTCATGATCACAAGCGGACGCAGCATGTGGCGGCTCACTTACAATCTGGTGAACGCGCCCAAAAGCCCCTACAGGCCGGCGAAAGCACGCATGCAGAAATGGCAATTCACCGAGCTCAAGGGGTTCTTGCAACATACTCCGTTTACACACTTGATTTCTACACACTTTACTCCTGCCGCTCTATTCACCGACTGGCGCTCAATGGATGAGCTGCAATGTAAAATCTTCTCCGTCATCACAGATCACGAGGCTCATCGATGCTGGAAACGAACAGGTCTCGATCATTATTTTGTTGCATCGGAGGGAGTCGCCTCCGAAATCCAGCAAATTGGAGTCCGTCAAAAAGACATTACAGTTTCGGGAATTCCGATTTCAAAAGCCTTCTGTAATCCTGTTTCACGCGCAGAAGCTCAAAAAGCCTTCCATCTGGATTCAGACGGATACGTTGTTTTGGTCCTCTGTTCGGCCGTAACAGTTAAGAAAAGCGTTCAGATACTCGAGGAATTTGGCACCCTTGAGAATCAGGTTCGCTATCTCGTGATCGCGGGATCGGATTCAGCAAAGGAAAATCACTTAAAAAAAAGATTTTCAAACGATAAACGATTTGCAATATTTGGCTTCAGCAAACGTATTGCAGAAATGATGAAAGCTTCCGATTTGATCGTCACAAAGCCAGGCGGCTTGATTGTTTCAGAAGCCATGGCAGCTGGATTGCCGCAAATTCTACTGGAACCGATCCCCGGGCAGGAAGAAGCCAATGCGCGGTACGCTGTTGAGAGAGGTGCAGCACTCTGCGTCATTCACAAACGTGGAATCTACAAACAAACATTGGCCCGGATTTTGGGCGATTCCACAATCCTGCAGCGAATGAGTCATGCCGCGCACCAGGCAGGAAAACCAGACGCAGCCTCCACTGTAGCCGACACGATCCTCTCCCCCTTTATAGTATGATGTTCCAACAAAGGTATTTTTTAACTCCCATTGAGGTATATGGAGCTCCATTCCAATCCCGATCTTGCTTCCAAAGAAAAGGTTCAAAAGGACATTGAAGACATCGATCTGACGCAGGAACGTTTCCGGTTTTTGATCGAGCAGATGCCCGCGTTGCTCTGGACCACCGATACGGATTTTCGCATTACTTCAAGTCAGGGAGCAGGTCTTGTAAAACTCGGAATTAAACCGAACCAGATGGTGGGACTGAATATACTGGAATACATCTCAGTACATTCGCCGGATGATTCTGCAGTGGATGCCCATCTGCGCGCCTTGAAGGGTGAAACTGTCGCCTTTGACAACGTCTGGATGGGACGCTCTTATCAAGTCCATCTTGCTCCCATGCGACATCCTGATGGATCTGTTTCCGGCATTATCGGACTGGCGTTCGATATAACCGAAGTTAAAGCGACCCAGGTCGAGTTGGATAAATCCCTGTCCTTGCTTCGAGCAACTCTGGAATCTACAGCCGATGGAATTCTGGTTGTAGACCGCGAAGGAAAATGGATGACTTACAACCAGCGGTTCGTGGACATGTGGCGTATTCCGGAAGGGATTGTCGATTCCCGGGACGAAGCCTTAATGCTCGCTTTTGTTTTGGACCAACTGAAGGATCCCGATCATTTCATCCGCAAAGTCAAAGACTTGTACCTATCCAATGACGATAGCTTTGACGTGCTGGAATTTAAAGATGGACGCGTCCTGGAACGATATTCCACACCGCAACGCATTGCGGGAATCAGTATCGGGCGCGTGTGGAGCTTCAGCGACGTAACAAAACAAACCCGTTCCGCAACTCTGCAGTCGGCCTTGTACAGGATCGCGGAAAAAACTGCTTCAGCACAGGATGTTCAGGAACTTTATTCGGGGATCCATGAAATTGTCGGAGAGCTGATGTATGCAAAAAATTTCTACATCGCTCTTTATGATGAACCGACAGAAATGTTGATATTTCCGTACTTTCAGGATGAATTCGATGCGCCGCCCGGTCCTCAAAAACTTACAATGGGTTTGACACAATATGTGCTTCGTACCGGTAAACCGTTGCTTGCAACACCGGATGTGTTTGATGCTCTGGAAGCGGCCGGGGAAGTGGTCAGTCTCGGCGCCAGCTCTGTGGATTGGCTAGGAGTTCCGCTTCAGTCAGGAGGACAAACATTCGGAGTTCTCGTCGTTCAAAGCTATTCACAAAATGTCCGCTTCGGTGAACACGAAAAGGAGATTTTAACTTTCGTATGCCAGCACATTGCAACGGCGCTTGAAAGAAAACAAGCTTCGCAGGCTCTTCAACAAAGCGAAGAACGCTACCGCGCATTCATTGAACAGAGTTCTGAAGCGATCTGGCGATTCGAAATGAAAGAACCGATTCCGGTCTCACTGCAGGAGGATGAACAGATTGAGCAAGTCTATCGCACGGGTTTTCTTGCCGAATGCAATGATTTGATGGCAAAACTATACGGTTACGAGCGGGCGCAGGATATTCTGGGCGCGAAATTGAGCGATCTTCTGGCTCCTGATGATCCGCACAACATGGATATGCTTCGGGCGTTGATCCAGGCGGGATACCGGTTGACCGATGTCATCTCACATGAAATCGACAGGAATGGGAACTCGGTCATTATATCTAATAACTTAGTAGGCATTGTTGAGAATGGCTACCTGTACCGTGTCTGGGGGACACAGCGCGACATAACAGTTCGAAAGGAGGCCGAGCGACAACTTGCGGAATCGCTGTCGTTGTTGCGAGCGACCCTTGAGTCGACCACTGATGGTATTCTTGTCGTCGATTCCGCCGGTAAAATCGCCAGCTACAATCAGAAATTCGCCGATCAGTGGCGACTGCCAGCTGAAATTATCGAATCGCGAGATGACAGTCGCGCGCTCGCTTACGTACTGGACCAGCTTGTGGATCCTGAAGGGTTCTTGAAAAAGGTTCGGGACCTTTACAAGGATCCTAGCGCTGAAAGCTTCGATATCCTGGAATTTAAAGATGGCCGGATGTTCGAGCGTTATTCCCGGCCTCAAAGCATCGGGGACAAATACGTCGGCAGGGTTTGGAGTTTCCGCGATATAACCGAGCGGAAGAAAGCGGAAGAAGCGCTTCGACAAAGCGAAGAGCGTTATTCCCTTGCCGTTCGCGGCGCCAATGACGGCCTTTGGGACTGGGATATTCGCACAGCTCATATTTACTTCTCACCGCGGTGGAAGCAGATGCTCGGCTATCTGGAAGACGAGATTCCAGATACGATCGACGAATGGTTCAAGAGAGTTCATCCGGATGATTTGAATCGTTTGAAGGCAGAAATCGCCGCCCACCTGGAAGTACTCGCGCCTCACTTTGAGAATGAACACCGGATGCTTCACCGGGATGGAAGTTATCTCTGGATGTTAAGCCGCGCGCTTGCTGTGCGTGACAAGGATGGCAAGGCCTACCGGCTTGTCGGATCGCAAACGGATATTACAGATCGCAAGCTGGTGGAAGAAAGGTTGATGCACGAAGCAATTCACGATGTGCTCACCGGCCTGCCCAATCGCGCGTTGTTTACAGATTTGCTCGCGCGATCTTTGGGACGCGCAAAACGGCGAGATGATTATCTATTTGCCATTCTGTTTCTTGATATTGATCGCTTTAAACTGATTAACGACAGTCTCGGGCACATGACAGGCGATCAACTGCTGATCTCGATTGCGCGCAGATTGGAAGCATGCTTGCGTCCGGGCGATACTGTCGCTCGATTGGGCGGAGATGAATTTACAGTTCTGCTGGAAGACATCCACGAAGTTCAAGATGCAACCACAGTTGCCGATCGCATTCATCAAGCTCTCGCTCAACCTTTTACAATCGGCGGCCAGGAAGTCTTTACTTCCGCCAGCATCGGAATTGCATTAAGCGCGACTTCCTATAACAGACCCGAGGAATTGCTGCGTGACGCTGATACCGCCATGTATCGCGCGAAAGCCGCAGGAAAATCGACTCACGAAATTTTTGATCAAGGAATGCACTCGAAGGCTGTCGCACAGCTTCAGCTCGAAACAAGTCTGCGAAGGGCGACTCGAACGCCAGGAATTCCGTCTCCATTATCAACCCACAGTTTCTTTGAAAACCGGAAAATTGACCGGATTTGAAGCGTTGTTGCGGTGGCAACATCCGGAGCGCGGTCTGGTTTATCCATCGGAATTTATTTCACATGTCGAAGAGACCGGTTTGATTCTTCCGATCGGAAGATGGGTCATTGAACAGGCATGCAAACAGTTACAGGTCTGGCAAAAACAATTTCAACCGGATCTGACGATCAGCGTGAACCTTTCAGGAAAACAATTCCTGCAATCGGATCTTGTTCAGGATATCAGCTTGATTTTGAAAGAGAATGGAACTACGGCCGAACACTCTGATGCTGGAAATCACAGAAAGCACAATCATGGAACGGCCCGAATCCATCACATTTACTCTCGAAAAATTACGCGGGCTCGGCGTTCAACTGCACATCGACGACTTTGGAACCGGTTACTCTTCCTTAAGCTATTTGCATCGTTTCCCCATCAATGCCCTCAAGATCGATCATTCCTTTGTCACTCGAATGGGAGTCGATGAAAATCTAGAAATTGTACGAACGATCATGAATCTCGCGCGAAATCTGGGTATGGACGTGATCGCCGAAGGAGTTGAAAATAAGGAACAGGTCGCGCAATTAAAAGCCCTGCAATGCGATTATGCCCAGGGATTCTTCTTCTCCCGCCCAGTTGAAAGACATATTGCGCAACTGCTGATTACGACCCAGCCGGTCTGGTAGTAGCAGAGCAATTCCTTTTGGAATTCCGATAGCCTGACTCTTGAATTGATAATTCTAATTTCTTTATGAACATTTCCCCGCAGGGGAATTGCTCTGCAGAGCATTTGCTCAAACGATGAACCTAACAATAGACGCCATTCCTTTCTAAAACTGGGGTTAGATCTGAACGGTTGGCAAATGCTCTGCCATTACGAATAAATCTTCAAAAAGCGGATGTGATCAGTTGAACTAATTTTGTTACCAGAAAAGCGATTCCGCCGCAAACAGGAAAAGTGAGAATCCAGGCGGAAACGATTTCGCCGGAAACTCCCCAGCGGACAGCAGAAAAGCGACGAACCGCGCCAACTCCCATGATGGAAGTGCTGATTGTATGCGTCGTGCTGAGAGGAATTCCAAGCCTTGTGGCGATTTCAATCGTTGTAGCGGCGCCCATTTCAGCGGCAAAACCCTGCGATGTATCCAGGTGCGTGACGCGCATTCCCATCGTGCGCATGATTTTCCAACCTCCGACCATTGTACCGATCGCCATGACGGTTGCGCAAAGAAGGATGACCCATGTTGGAATCGCTTTGGGAAATTCCTGAAACACACCCGCGAGCACAAGAGAAAGAGTAAAAACACCCATGAATTTCTGGCCGTCATTGGTTCCGTGACTGAAAGCCATAAAGGCGGAGGACCCCACCTGCAAATATCGAAACAGTCCCCTGACTCTGCGACGGAGTTGCTCTTTGAAAGAGCCTGTAGATCAACGCCATGACAAGCAATCCGCCACCGAATCCGAGGAAAGTAGAAAACACAATGCCGATCAACACTTTCTGCCAGCCGATCCACAGAAGCGCATCCGGACCTGCTGCAGCCAAACCTGCACCCGCCAGCCCTGCAACAAGCGCATGGCTCTCACTTGTCGGCAATCCCCAATTCGCAGCAATGCTGCTCCAGACAATGATTCCGAGCATCGCGCTGCCCGACCGTGGTCAGGCTGATCACTTTGGGATCCACAATGCCGGTTCCGATGGTCTTTGCCACCGCTGTTCCGGACAATAAAACGCCCAGCAGATTGAAAACACTTGCCATGATCAGGGCCACGAGAGGCGGAAGAGCGCGGGTCGAAACAACGGTCGCTATGGCGTTGGGAGCATCGGTCCATCCGTTGACGAATTCAGCGCCCAGGATCAGCAGTAAAACGAAGACGAGCCCCCACTCCATCGCTACCCGTTCTTAACTACAATTCCTTCTATTATATTAGCAATGTCTTCGCACTTATCGATTGCGGATTCAGTTGCGTCGTATATCTCTTTCCACTTGATGACATCCATCGGGTCCTGATTGCCGTGAAAGAGTTTTCCAATCGCGCGTTCTGATGTTCGATCGCCTCTGTTCTCCAGACGGTTGATCTCAATGCAGTAATCGAGAATCCTGCGGGGACGATTCAATTCGCGGATGCTGGTCACGACCTTGGCAACGTTTGAGATGGCTTCTTCCAGCGTGTTTGCGAGTTCCAGAAGGTCCTCTGTCGTCTTTGTAATATTAAACAGCAGCATTCGCTCGCTGATGGCCTGAATAATGTCCACCACGTCGTCGAGCTCTTTAGCGAGCGCATGAATATCTTCCCTGTCAATCGGAGTTACGAACGTACGGTTGAGCTTATCCATGATTTCATGAGTTGTGATGTCACACTCATGTTCGAGGTCGCGCAACCGCGCGATGGCAGGATGTTTATCATTCCAGTCGCGCACAAGATCCACGAATATCTTTGCCGCTTCCTGTATCGACTTCGCCTGCTGTTCGAACAGATCAAAGAACTTTTCTTCTCTTGGAATCAGCGAAAACGCCATCAGCTACTCTCTCCTTCGAAAAGCTTTACAGAATAGTAATGGCATATTTACAAATATGCAATCGCCTTTAACACAGAGGCACACAGCAAAGCGTATGTGTAAGAAGGGAGATCAAGGATATGATCGAGATCAGGAGATTGGCTCTTTTTGATCCAATAATTGGAGGTATCCCCTCATCTCAAGTATCTCCACATCCCCCTTCCTACACGATTTGCCAGGCGGTGGATGGTAACAGGATTGTAAACACGGTGCCTGTGCCGGATTCGCTTTGAACGGTTATTGTGCCTCCGTGATTTTCGATCGCGTGTTTTACGATCGCCAACCCGAGCCCCGTTCCGCCTATTTCGCGCGAGCGGCTCTTATCGACACGGTAAAAGCGTTCGAAAATACGGGAGACTTGATTTGTAGGAATTCCAGGACCATTATCACGGACTTGAAAGATCAGATTGTCATTTTCCGTTCGCGCAATCAGCTCGATTGTCCCCCCCTCCTGCGTGTACTTCACCGCGTTATCGAGTAAATTCATCAAAGCATCGGTCATTTGAGAAGGATCGACATTGAGTGATATCTTCCGCTCGGGCAGGCGTAGAATGAAATTCTGTCCCTTCTTTTCCGCCAGCGGGCGCATGAGCGAAACCGTATCCTCCACAAGAGTGTTCAGTTCTATCTGTTCCCTGCGGATGCCGGTCCTGGTCTCTTCCACTGCAGCAAGATTCAGCATGTCGCTGACAAGGTTCTGCATGTTGCGCAGCTGCTTATCCATAATTACAAGAAACTTTTTGCATTGCTCCGGTTTCGTGTACGCGCCATCCAGTAGAAGCTCTGTCGAGCCTTTCAATGCGGTCAACGGAGTGCGAAGTTCATGACTCACATTTGCCACGAAATCCTTTCGAATCCGCTCCACTCTCTTGATTCGGGTAATGTCGTGAAACACAAGCAAAATCAACCCGGTTAAACGATCTTCTTCTTGAATGCGTGAGGCTTGCACGGCAAAATTCTTCTCCCCTTCCGGTCCAACCAGAGTTATTTCTCTAGCTTCCGATGCAGTGTCTCCCTTCAACAATGCCGCAATGTAGTCAGAGAGTTGATCGCTACGGGTGATTTCAAGATACGATCTTCCCTGGATCCGTTCTTCGCGCAACCCGAACATCTTACAAAACGCGGAGTTGGCAAAAACAGCTTTGCCGTAACGGTCTATCGCCAATACCCCCTCCACCATTTTGGAAAGCAATGCTTCGGTGCGGTTATGCTGTTGTTCAATATTCTGAATCTTTTGCTGAAGCTGGTCGGCCATTGAGTTCAAATCACCGGCAAGCTTTTCGAATTCAAGACTTCCGGATAGTACGATCTTCTCCGATAAATTTCCGGCGGCAAGCGCTCCTGCGCCCTTGCGCAGTTTTTCGATCGGACTTTGAACCGATCGCGAGATGAGGTACGTCAGCGGCAATAAAAACAGAATGGCGATCAGATCAGACGTCATCAGAAAGTTACGGACAGAAGTCATTTGTCGATGAAAAGTTGTGAGCGCAAAAGAGAGTCTCAAAACCGCAGCGGTCTGGCCTCCGATCTTGACAGGAACGGCGTAATAAAGCATTTCGGTTTTGACAGTATTGCTGTAACGGCGAACGTACATCGGCCTCCCTGCGAGTGCCGCCTGAACCTCAGGGCGGTTTGCATGGTTCTCAAGTGCCTCAATCCCGAGTCGTTCGGCCCAGTTATCTGCCAGTACCGTCCCGTCCGGAAGCATGATCGTGATGCGATCTTCCGTGTGCACGGCTTCAATGATTCTGCGGGCTTGTTGTATCAGTTGGGGACTGCTTGTTAGAAGACCGGCAAGCATTTCTGTTTCTTTCTTCAGGTTCTCTTTCAAGCTTTCCATTGTTGTTGCACCAAGCTTGTTATAAAGCAGACCACCGAAGAAGAATGAAAAAACCAGTATAGAAGCGAGCAAAGAAAGAAAGACTTTCCAGAAAAACTGACGGGGAAACATCAAACAGGCGCTTGTTCTTTCAGCTTATATCCGAAAGACTTGATTGTGGAAATGGCGTCAGCAAGTATCGGGATTTTTTGCCGGATCCGCGTGATATGAACATCCACTGTGCGTGTGGACCCAAAGTAGTTATATCCCCACACGTGATTCAAAATCATGTCCCTCGTTAAAACACGACCTTTATTCTCCAGCATGTACAAAAGAAGCTCAAATTCTTTCGCAGTCAGTTCGATTTCGCTGCCGCTCCAGCGCACTTCATGCTTTACAGTATCCACGGTTAATCCGCCGTACTCGAATTGTTTTTCCGGAATCGAACCTTCGCGTCGCCGAATATGCGCTTTTACGCGTGCCATCAGTTCTTTCGCGCTGAAAGGCTTCGTCACATAATCGTCCGCTCCCGTTTCCAAACCCTTTACTTTATCCGACTCTTCGGCTTTTGCAGTGAGCATGATGATCGGAATATCCCTTAATCTCTCATCCCCTTTCAGGCGTTTGCATACTTCAGTTCCGTCCAGTCGAGGAAGCATTAAATCCAGAATGATAAGGTTCGGAACAACCTTTTCGGCAATTTCCAACGCCGCAAAACCATCCTGCGCAACATGGACACGGTAGTTCTCCTTTTCGAGGTAGTACCGAAGAACTTCGATAATGTCGGCTTCGTCTTCCACGATTAAAATATTCTTTCGCATCTGCTTCTAATCATATTCCACAAGGTTGCGAGATTGTTACTGTAATCATTTCAAGAATGTTAAATGTGTTGTAGGGCCACTTCGCGTTAAAATGATTCCATGCTAACTCAATCCTACCTGGATGACGTGCTGACCCGTTTCGAGGAACTGAAAAAATTGGCTGATGGCGCGATCGCTCAACTCGAGCCCGAGCAATTATACAAAACCTGGGATGAAGAATCGAACTCCATTGCGGTCACGATGAAACACATAGCCGGTAATATGCGTTCACGATGGAGAGATTTTTTGACAACAGATGGTGAAAAACCGGACCGCAACCGTGATGCTGAGTTCTTTGTCACTTCGGAAGACGATATTGAGCGTTTAAATCAACACTGGCAGTCCGGTTGGACTTATTTATTCGACGCGCTTCGAGGCTTATCAGCAGATGACTTATCCAAAACGGTCCTGATTCGAAAGCAGCCGCACACGGTTTACCAGGCGATTAACAGACAGCTGATTCACTATGGCTATCATGTAGGCCAGATTGTTTTCATGGCCAAACATCTGGCATCCGGACACTGGGAATCGCTCAGCATCCCGCGCGGAAAATCCGGAGACTTTAATCCCACGCGTGGTTTGAAGTGAAAGGAGCAGGCGTCCCGCCTGCGCTCCTTAGGACTGCGCTGCGCGTTTGCATTCCACTTCGAGCGTATGCATCAGATCATCGAGATGATGCATACGGGTTCGAAAATTCACAGGATTGATCCGGAACCAGTGGAGCCCTTTTAATACGGTAGTAGAGATCCAGAACTTGCCCCCTTCTTCAATCCGTCGTGCCACTTCCTGATGAAGTCGTGTCAGCCGGTCCTCATCGAATCCCTCCGGTTGATACCGGATGCAAATGGCGGACATCAATGGCTTCACAGCCGGCGAGAAGTCAGGTGAATTCTTCGACAGTTCGTAAAGATGTTCCGCGTGTTCAATGTTGGCATCGATCCATTCACCGATCTGATTGGTACCGTAACGTTTGAAACTCATCCATACCTTCAGGCTTCGGAAACGACGGGATTGCTCAAAACCGTGAACGTAATACTGATAGCGTTCATTTTGCTTGTCCATTTCATCCGTAAGATATGCGGGCTTCATCCCAAACGAGTTCGTTAGCTGCGCTTCATCTTTCACAAGCAGAGCGCCTGCATCCAGCGGAGCATAAAACCATTTGTGAGGATCGAGCGTGACGGAGTCAGCCAGCTTTACATCATCCAGCAATCCCGCTCGTTTTTTTGAAAGAAAAATTCCACCACCGTAAGCCGCATCAATATGAAACCAGGCACCGATGCGGTCGGCCACTTTTCTGAGCTCGCGCAAATCATCAACGGATCCTGTATTGGTCGTTCCTGCCAACCCTACGATGCATAGCGGGCGAATACTCTTTTTTTGATCTTCTGCAATGGCTTTTTCCAGAAGATCGAGCCGCACGCGAAACTCGTCATCGGTGGGAATGATCCGCAGCTGATTACGCCCGATCCCAACCGAATCGACGGCTTTATCCACAGAAACGTGCCTTTCCTCCGAAACATACACGGAATACGAATGCAGTAGTCCTTCATGCTGTGCAACATTACCCGTTGCAGCATCTCTGGCCAATTTCAAACCGATAAAGTTGGCCATCATGCCTCCGCTTGTCAGGTTTCCACCCGCCTTCTCACCATAACCAATCAGATCGTTCAGCCAGCGAACGGTTCGACGTTCCATCGCAACACCGGATGGACCGATTGTGTATGCTCCGATGTTTTGATTCAGAGCAGCCGCGAGCAGGTCTCCCAAAATTCCAACAGGAGTTGGCGTGGGTGTGATCAGTCCAAAATAGCCGGGATGATTCACATGAGTGCAGTAAGGAAGCAGTTTTGTTTGTAATTCAGCGATGACTTCTTCGGCCGAACGCGGTTCGCGAGGTATCTCTTCATCAAACAATCGATAGAGCTCGCGCGGTTCAACACGTGGAAACAATGGTCCATTTCTTCTATGTTTTCCAGATAATCGGCGATCCAATCGATCATCGAATGGCCTGTTTCACGAAATTCTTTGATGTTCATGGCATATTCCTTATCGAGAGCCGGCAAACCCGGCAGCACAAAATTAAGCAAACAAATTTTTCATAACGAACAGGACGTTGGCAGGACGCTCTGCGAGCCTTCTCATGTACCACGGGAACCAGTAGGTTCCATAGCTGATCAGAACGCGAAGGCGGCAACCCTTCCTGGACCAGACGGAGCTGGTCTTTTTGTCTGAATACCGTAGAGCATTTGAATTTCAAAAGCATCGCGCGGAACATTCATCGTGTTCGCGAGGTCCAGAATCTGTTTCAGCAGAGACTGATCATGAGTTCCAATGCCGACCGTCGTCTGGTCCTGTTTGGCGTGCAACAACAGCGTGCCGGCAAGCTTAAAATAATTTTCGTCGTTTTTTGATTTTGCAGAAAAAGCAATGGTCGGGGGTTCCGCATAAGCGCCTTTTACAAGCCGAATTCCCGGTTTCAGGACAAGGAGCTTATCCAGATCTTCCGCTGTTCGATAGAGGTAAGACTGTACGCAAACACCGATGTTCTGAAATTCTTCGCGAAGGTGGTGGTAAAGATCCAGAGTGGAGGATGTATATTTGCTCCCTTCCATATCAATCCAGACGTAGTTGTTTTTTTCAGAGGCGGCAATGGACCAGGCTTTTGATGTTTTCATAACAGAGATTCAAATCCTGATCCAGACCAAGCTCCGTGAGCTTAACTGAAATATGCGCATCCAGTCCGCGCGCATGGATTTGCTCCACGAGTTTCAGATAATGCTCTTTCACCTGGCGGGTTTCTTGTTCCGTTGTGACATTCTCGCCAAGATGAGTCAAAACTGTGGAGATGTTGGAAGTGCGTAACCGTTCCGCAGCGTTCAAGGCATCTTCGCTGTTCTCACCAGGCATGAAACGCGCGACAGATTTCTGAACGAATCGATACCGGGGCAAACGTTCCCGCAGAGACGGACTACGCGAAGCCCATAAGAAGAGATCTGCGACCAATTCCCATCTTTCACCACGGAGCCACGGAGCCCACGGAGTGAATTATTTTCTTTCTGTGAACTCCGTGACTCCGTGGTAAATATTTTAAATCCATGGGCAGCCTTCTTTTTTCAACCACTCGAGCAGTTCATCCAGTGCGCGGATCGTCGATGCATCGAGGGATTGCGCCGGGCGGACGCACAAACGCATTGGACATCGACCCCACGGCGCCGGAGGATTTCTTTCCGGATCGCCATTCCGATTCCCTCCTGGAATTCAAAACGCATCAGTGGAACATAATGGTAAAAAATGTCCTTTGCCTTTTCCAGTTCACCGGAATGAAAACTCTTCACGACTTGGACAAGAATTTCCGGAACCGCAAATCCGGTCATTGCTCCGGTTGCGCCTGCCATCAGTTCTTCCAAAAGGTAAACGCCTCCAAGGCCGCCGAAAATTGTGAGCGGAAAACCGTCACTGCCCTGCCGAATCCGCGCCACTTTTAGAGGCGTGGGCGCATCTTCGAGTTTGATTGCCTGCGCTTTTGGAACCTCTCGCGCAATTCGAATCAACAGAGAAGATTCCATCGTGTAACCGGAAATCGGCGGATAATCCTGAATCACAATGGTTGTATCAACGGCCTCAGCAAGAGCTTTGTAATGGCGCACAACCATATCACTATTCAGCTTCGGCATGCGGGGCGGCGAAACCATGACAGCGGAAGCACCGGCAGCGATTGCTGCGCGGGTGCTCTCGATGCACGTATGACGTACCCTCGGCCGTTGTGCCGACAATAACTGGAACGCGAGAAGATACATGATGAAAGACGATCTCCAGGATTTCTCTCTTTTCCTTTTCACTGAGCCTGGCAACTTCACTCGTGACCCCGAGAATCGTGAATCCGGATACACCCGCATTCAGAAAAAGATCTATAATTCGTTTCAAACTGGCTGAGTCGACAGACCCATCGGCCGAAAAAGGAGTTGGTAAAACCGAGTAAACGCCTTCAAACTTCATGATTTCAACACATTGCATTGTATTCTAAAATGTCGACGCGAGCGATCCGATGATTCAAACATGGATGCACAGATGGGAGCGTAAACTCTCATTACAGGATAAAAATCGTACAACACTCCCGTTCGATTGGGGGTTCGAATTCCTGGATTTTTTTCCTACGGCCGAAGACCGGAAACAAGCATTATTTGTTTTCAATCAGCAAACGATCGCAAACAGCGCTGACTATTTTGCCCATCAACCACGCAAATTCCGGATTGTGAACGGGACTTTGAAGTTCCCAAGCAGTATTGAATCTCCTTATGAGCAGAACAATCTGGCGGGATGCCGGATTTTCCCGGCTAAAGATTCCGGCAAGAGAGCCGTTCTGGTTCTTCCACAATGGAACGCGAACGCCGATGGACACGTTGGTCTGTGCCGTTTGCTCGCACGTCTTGGCATCACGACTCTACGTCTGACGTTGCCTTACCACGAAGAAAGAAACCCGAAGGGTCCGCGCGCGGATTATATGGTGAGTCCTAATCTCGGACGAACCATTCAAGCGATCCGGCAGGCCGCTCTGGATGCACGAAATGCGATCGACTGGCTGGTTGCTGAAGGGTATTCACGAATCGGAATCATGGGAACCAGCGTCGGTTCCTGCATCAGCTTTCTCGCATATGTTCACGATCCGCGAATCAGAGTGGGCGTTTTTCATCATGTTTCTTCATTCTTCGGGGATGTTGTTTGGAATGGAATCAGCACCCAGCATGTTCGAAAAGGGATCGAGCCTCATCTGACCAAAGAGGAGCTGCACAAGGCCTGGGCGGTCATCAGCCCCAACTCTTATGTGTCGCGTCTTACGGGTGAGACCGAACGGAAGTGCCTACTTATTTCGGCGCGGTACGATCTGACTTTTCCTCCCGATCTTTCGCACCTGCTGTTCCAGGAACACCACCGCCACGGAATCCCCTTCGATGTTTCATTTCTACCGTGCGGTCATTACACAAGTGCCCTCACTCCCTTCAAACATCGGGTCGGCTACTTGATTGCTAAATATTTTCGCAAACATCTCTGATTTACCATGGAGTCACGGAGCTCACGGAAAAAAGTTTATACTCTGTGTTCTCCGTGACTTCGCGGTGAAAGATTACTATGCATGAATGCAAATTTCTGATCGTTGGCGCAGGAATCATCGGCCTGACTGTGGCGCGGGAGCTTTTGAAGCGCGGTCACAGCGACCTGATCATTCTTGAAAAAGAACCAGGCCCGGGATTTCACGCGAGCGGCCGAAACAGCGGTGTCCTTCATGCGGGTATCTATTACTCGGCAGACTCCTTAAAAGCACGCTTCTGCATTGAAGGGAACAGAATGATGAAGGAATATTGCCGCCACCATCATCTCTCTCTGGTTGAAAGCGGAAAAGTGATTGTAGCCACTACCGAACAGCAATTGAGCGGTCTGCATGAGCTCAAAAATCGAGCCGAAAGGAATGGAGCAACGATTCATTTGATCGGCAAAAAAGAACTGGAAAAACTCGAACCCTACGCCTTTACGTACCGGGATGCGCTCCATTCGCCGAACACCGCCGTGATCGATCCGCATCAAATTCTTCAAGCGTTGCAACGGGAAATCATCGATTCAGGCAAGGCAAAGACCTGGTTTAACACCACATTCAAGCGAGCGAACCAGGAGGGAATAATCGAAACCTCGAACGGCGAAATTCGATACGAAAAGCTGATCAATGCGGCAGGAGCTTATGCCGATCGGATTGCTCATCAATTCGATTTAGGACACCAGTACCGCATTCAGCCGTTCAAAGGGACTTATCAACAAATCATCAGCTCCGATCTTGTCAATGGCAATATTTACTCCGTTCCGGATCTGAAAAATCCTTTTCTTGGAATTCACTTCTGCAAAAATGTTCACGGCAAAATCACTCTGGGACCCACCGCGATTCCAGCATTGAGCCGTGAGAATTATGGGCTGTTCGAAAATCTCGATCAGGAAACAATCTCCATTCTGTTCCGCGATGCCGTTTTGCTCGTTCGCAATCCGGCGTTTCGAAACGCCGCTTCCGTCCAGTTACGAAAGTATTCAAAGAAAATTCTGTTTCGAGAAGCTCATGCGATGGTGCCGGAGCTCAAATACGAAGATGTACAACCGTCATCGAAAGTCGGTATTCGAGCACAACTGGTGCACTGGCCCACTCACGAGCTTGTGATGGATTTTATGATTCTGCAGAACAATCACTCACTTCATGTAATGAATGCCGTTTCACCGGCCTTTACATCCTCAATGGCTTTTGCAAAACATGTAGCGGACCAGTTATAGGGAATGCGGGCATTCTAAACTCTCGGGCGCGATGAATCGCGCCCCGACCAACACCGTATTAGCTCAATCTCGATGAACTGTTTCTAAGGAGAAAGCGGGCAAACAAACCGCTATGTATTCGGCTCCTTCGTCACCTGGTGTGCTGTATTGCACCCACTCACCGGGATGAACTATAACGGCTTCACCTGCCTGAACATCGGTAGATCCTTTCCTTGTTGTGACCCGCAACATCCCGTGCAATACGACAGTGTATTCTTCAAATGCCGGAGTCTGACCGGGTTCTATCCATCCGGAAGGGCTCTTCATACGGGCGATGCTCACAGCTGATGTTTTGGAATTCACGCGGCCGATGAATTCTTCAATCCTTTTCGGTTTGTTTCCAGCAGCTTCAATAATTTTTGGAGACGAAATGTAGGTGGGCATGAAGATTCAAGCTCCTTCAAATTTTTTGCATAGCAATCGGGACCACTGGTCCTGCAAATAAATGATCCGATGATTGGGCAAATTATAAGTGGACAGCCACAAGTTCGGTTCGATGGTTTCGCCTGACTTTTCCAGACGAAATCGGAAAAAAGCATCGTTCCAGTTTTCAATGGTTCCACAGAAATCCACCGTATTATCATATTGCAGAACATCTCCGTAAATCCTCTCTGATGCGATTGAACCTTCATAATGTTTCTCACCAACAACCAGGACAATTCCGCCGGGGCTCGTCAGTTTTTCCCACACTTCTTTTCGCCCGCTTCCTGTTTTTACCCTGGCCCAAACGGATTTTCGCGATTGGCCCGGATGGCGCTCGAGATAATGCCGTAGACCCATCAATTCGAACTCCCATCCTCGATTGGTTCCATCAAATTCATCATCCCAATCGGCCGATCTCCCGAATCCGGAATGAACCAGGCGCAACACCGTTTTTCCTCGTTCGGTTTGGAGATAGAAATCGGTTGTCACATGAGATGGTATTCCAGCTTCGATCTCGCGCGGCTTTTCCCCATGCGAATGTTCCGCCCATTGGTCCGACAATTTTAGATGTCGTGGCGGGTCCCAAACCAGAATTTCATTTTCACCTTCGTATGGAGGACCCCAGGAATACCAGATCATTCCTCCTTTGCCTGGAACGGTGCGAGCATCCAAAGGGAGCCATCTGGTGAGCTCATCCGAGTCTGTGATCGCTTTCCAAACAACATCCATCGGGACTTGAATCTCAATCACTTTTTCGATCGTTCTTGTTTTTGCTTCGGTCTGTTCCATATCATCACTCCTAAAGTTTTTTTGTTATGGCAGGATAAGCGCCCGCAAGAAACCGGAACCGCCGCGAACCGGAGGACTGTTTGTGATACTTAGCGATCAAATGAGCCACAGAATTCGATAGCTCCTGCGTAAAGGCGTTTCGATCCTCTGTTGAAGCGAAGCTGACATCGGCATGTAGCGTGAACGTTGGCAATTTTTTCCCCGCGTTTTCCGATTTTCGCTGCAGAAGGGAGAGCTCACGAATTGCGCGCGCGGCAACTGCGACCAGATAGGCTGACGAAACACGATCCTGAATTTGATCCGGATCGGCCGCAAGCGATCCCATCGCTTCGGGATTAATCAGATACGATCGTGCCGTCGACTGAACAATCCGCTCCACGCAGTTCCCCCTCTTACGTTCTTCCACCTGTTCAACGAAACCATACTTTTCAAGCTCGCGCAGATGATAGTTCACTTTTTGACGGGCCATTCCGAGCTTGCGGGCGACACCACTCGCAGAATCAGGATGCGTCAGCTCCTGCAGTATCCGCAAGCGCAAAGGATCCAGCACCACCGATGCGCTCTGCTGATCTTCAATAAAACTTAAGTTTTCCTGCCTCATGGTTTCAAAGCTTACAACCGACAAAATAATTTGTCAAGACTATTATTACTGTCGGATTTTTCTGGCGTATGAAAGTAGCCGGATCGGGTATCATGGGTTCATGGCAAACACGCGTGTACTCAAGTTTCCGGAGAAGAAAGGCTCCTCCAAGAAAGGCAAACCGGACGCGCGGGAAAAGCTTTCCAAGGAGCTGCTCCAGGAATTGAAAAAAGATGAAGCGTATCGTGAATTTTCGTCTTCCGAAGAAGTTTACAAACAAATCGGCGATTCGCTCTCTCGCATCCGGAAAGCCAGGAAAATGAGCGTTGTCGATCTCGCTCAAAAAGTCGGTAAATCAGAAAAGATCATCGCAAGAATGGAGAAGGGTGAATACAAGCAGTTCACAATGAAGTTCATACTCCAGCTGGCTCACGTGCTGAACGCCAAACTGCGAATTCATTTTGAATAAGTTATAAGCGATGAGTCATGAGACTCACACGGACGGCCTCATTGCTCATTACTTTGGCACTCCCAGTAATACGCGGGCGCGATGATCACGCCCCTACCTCATTGGCTCATTTGCTCATGACTCATTGCTCATGACTTTGGCACCGTTCAGTAGCAACCTTTTTTCAAGGAGGGTCGTCTAAATAAGCGAGGAAGATAATTATGAAGAGATTCGTTACAGCAATTTTACCTTTGATTCTAATTGGACAGATCCCCTTTCACGCAACGAACTATGTGCCTTCAGATTGGATGAAGAGATTTCAGTACGGTTTGAAATGGACAGAACTAATGATGAATGGCTATCCAGGCGCAGCGAATGCCACGGAGTCTGTCCCTGAAGGTGTGGTCACGACAACTGTGACCATGGCTAGCGCGATTCCTGAATTCGAGCATATCCAGAAGCCTATCGAAGAAGAATTTTGCAACGATGATATGAATGAAAAAATAGAAACAGCAGGAGAAGAGGCCTTTGAAATCCAAATAGAATGGAAGGAAGAGCGGGTACTGGAAATTCGAAAAGCGCAAGTGCTTTAGCTCCGATAGGCTTTCCAGGCTTCAAAGTAAGAGTCAATCCCATCGGCAAATCCTCCGTGACGCGGTTGCCATCCCAAACGGCGAACGCTTTACTGAATATAGCCCAGTGCACGTAGCCGTTCGAGTTCCTCTTGCGAGAGGCTCTGCGCTGCTTCGGCATCCGGTTTGAGTCGGTTGGCCGAAGATTTTTCGCGCCATTCCTCAATCAATCTGGATAACCGTTTTACAGCTTCCGGATTCTGTTTCGCTACATTTGTTTTGTTGATGGAATCCGAAGTCTGGTTGTAAAGCTCAAACTCAGGAGTGTCCCCTTTCCTTTTAGTATTGTGAATCAGTTTCCATTCATTCAAAACCACAGCAAAGGATTCCGTTTCTTGAGGCGGAGGAGAGTCGTTACCGACGGTTGCCGCTTTCATCGAAAAAGCAGGCCGTTTCCATACTCCCAAAATGGAATTCGCTTCTGCAGTTTTGCCGGACGCTTGTTTGCTGAACAATTCAGTCAGGCTTTGGCCCTGCATGTTCTGCGGCGCTTTGATTCCTGCTAATTCTAGAATGGTGGGCATGACATCAACGGTTTCCACAGTGTCTTTTACTGTGAGGCCACCACGCAATCTTCCGGGCGCCCAGAAAATCAGCGGAACGCTTGTAAGCTCTCCGTACACATGTTGGCCATGGAACATTCGCTCATGTTCTAAAAACTCCTCACCATGATCACCCACAAAAACAAGTAACGTGTTTTGTGCGAGGTTGTTGTTTTGCAAAAATTCCAGTAACCGTCCTATTTCGGTATCCATGGCCCGGATGGATCCGTCATACCATCCTTTTGCATATTTCACGAATTCCTCGGGATTGATTTTCGCTTCCAACATTTCGCTGCGGTTGGGCATCCCGAAAAGTTTCATCAATGGACTCTTGATGACTTTGCGGGCATCTTCCAGCTGCTTTTCGTGGGCGCTTTTCATTGACGCATCGGCCCACAAAGTGTTGTAAGGAGGATAAGGCTCATAAGGATCATGCGCATCATAGGCATGCAAAAAAATAAAGAAGGGGGCCTGCCGATGGTCATCGAGCCAGGGGAGCAAACGGTCCATATATTCACGCGTAGTTTTGCTGGAATTGGGATCTGCTAAAGAATCGCCTTCATGAAGCTGGTCAAAGCCTTGATGAAAATTGCTATAGGTTCCGGTAAAGAGATTGGATGAAAAACCGATGGTCGCGTATCCGGCCTTCTGAAATACTTCAGCCATCGTCTCGGCGGCGTTTGGAAGCCGGTCCGGAAAATCGAGCACTCCATGGGCCGTTGGATAAAGTCCTGTAAATAAGGTAGGACTTGCCACCTTGGTCCACGTTGCTTGCGAAACACACCTGTTAAACAGAACCCCTTCGGAAGCGATTCGTTTTACATTCGGAGCTGTTTTTCTATCGTAACCATATGCTTCCAGATGATCCGGCCGAAGCGTATCGGTCCAGATTATAATGACGCCCTGTGGAGGTAGCTTTGCCGAATCCTGATTTTTTGCGACACGATCGCGGATGGCAGGAGAGCCCCAGAAGCCGATCATTCCATTTTTCTCAGTAGAAACGGACAGCGAAAGCGTCACCTTTTTGCCGCCATTAGCCAGATCTAGAGTAACCGGTTGCCAGACATGAGGCCGGGTGATTGTGCGTTCAAAAACAACTTCTTCTTTCTTTGATTTTTCTTGAATGCTGACACGAAATTTCACAGGACCATCTTCGATTGTTCCGATGTTCAAATCGAGCCACGGATTCTTCGGTAACGTCAGACCAAACCGGATCGCTTCCGGCGAACGAGAGACAATCGATTCGTGATAGATCCCTTTGAGTCCTTGCCAGCTGACGCCGGTCGGTATGGTTGCCAGATACTCTTTTCGAAAAATGAGCCGGATCGATTCGATCTCGAAATCAGCCCCTGCCTGATCTACAGCGGCGACAACAAGGTGCCGTATGCTGGAAGAAAAATAGGCAAATCGAGGTTTCAGCGTATAGGTGCGCATCTCAGTTCCCGCAATCACAGGTGTTCTTTCGGTGACAGAAAGAAAATCACGAACGTTTTCCTTGGCTTCTTCCGGATCGAGCTTTTCCGATGCAACGAAACCGATACGAAAATTTGCGCCTGCCGAAACACGAACTTTTACTTCCACTGAGTGCAGCGTATCCAGATCCTCTTTTGAAGTTTTCCGCGCCAAATGAAGAATAGGATTCTCATTCGTGCTACGGCCTACGAGCCTTCCGTTTCGGACTGTTAATCCGCTGATACCATCGAAACTCTCCCAACCCTGGAGACCTTGATCAAACCGGAATTCCGTTTTTGGTATCGCAACCGCATGTGCCGGCGTTGCTGAAGAGGAAGCTTTCTGCAGGGTTACCAGCCTTACTGTTGCTTGCGGTTGTGGCTCTTCTGATCGGCATGCCATGTAGCACGCAAGAATGGAGAGTGGAAGAAATACAGCTTTAGAAAGACTCATGCTGCAAAGCATACTATGAATCCTGCGCGGTTCGGGATATCGGTAGTGGCAGAGCAATTCCCGTGTAATACGGGAACCATGACTTTTGAGTTGGTGATTTTATCCTTCTATTAACAAAAACATGAACGCTTACAATAGGTGCTATTCGTCGTTGTGAAAACTAAAGCATGGCACGAACAAACGGCAAATGCTCTGCCACTGCAGCCTTCTAATTTGATCCAAACGTTGAAGGATCCGGCTGCGCAAACGTTCCAGCTGTGCCTTCATTCGCTTACGCGACTTTGGCCAGAATCACTCCGCCAAAGTGAGATTCAAACCATTCTGTATAAAAAAGCGTGAAATAACTCAAAGGTAAAATTAGGATGACAAATAAAATCGACGCAGCACTTCCGAGGTAACGAAAAACCAGATAACCTTCCAGAAAATAGCAAATTGGAAACAGGAATAACGAATAGAGGACTTTGAATGTCGCAGTATCTGAAGCATCTTTGCGCGTTGTTTGAATCAGGAGGTCGCAGAGGTGATAGGGTATAAAGTTAAAGATCCAACCCGGGATCGCAAGAACGGCGCCTGGCAATGCTGCGATAAAGTTTGGTCGCATTCCGGCCGTTTGACTTATTTCGGAATCGATTCCATATTCGTGCGCAAGTCTGTCATATCTTGACAACAATTCCCGGAGTGAATCGATCTCATCAGTCGCGGATGTGCGCAAACGGGATAAACCGCGCTCGAACTCCTTGAGGCGGACAAATCGTTTGAAATCAGAATTGCCCGAATTCTGCTCAGCTGAAAGCGTTTCCAGAAGCGACATCAGCTCGCGTTCTCTGTAGGATTCCGCCTGCACAACATGCTCCACCAGCGAGTCGGTGAGAGTTTCCGTCATTTGCCGCATCGCAATAGAAGGTTCGGTGCCTGCGGCTAAGGACATTCCCAAAGGTGGGGCAACGCAGATGAGAACTCTGGAACGAAATGTTGTGCCCTTTTCATAGTTCAATCCGATCGGCACGACTTTCACAGGAATTCCTTTTTCTTGCGCCATCAAAAAAAGTCGCGCAGGTCCCGTTTTCAATGGCGCAAGATACGCTTGAGGTAACGATCGTCCTTCCGGAAAAATTACGATGCTGTCCCCTTGCGCCAGCGCGGCCAGACAGGCTCCAAAAAAAGCTGAATAATCCACTTCGCCTCCGGCCTCAAATTTCCTGATGACCGGGATGGCTCCGATCGACCTTAGAATGGTTCCAAAAAGGGGAATCTTGAAAAGCGTGGCTTTTGCAACGAATCGCAAACGGAAAGGAGGTGAAAGAAAAAACAAAAGCATTGGGTCAAGCAAACCATTGGGATGATTGGGCGTGAAAATTACGGGCCCCCTTTCAGGCAGATGGTGAGTGCCTTCCATTACAATGTCACGGAAAAACGTACGGGCGGCAAAACGCGCGATCCTGCCGATCATGATTTTGATTTTAACGCAGAACCCAATGCTGCAAACGAACCGTTTAAACCGTCTTTTACTGCGTTGATCCTGTCAATCGCGCCGCTTGCATAAAATCGATGGTGGCGAGTGGTGGTTACGAAGCAAAATTCTCTAAGCATTGTAGTGGCGCGTTTCGTCGCCGCCCGCAATCTCAACGAGGTGAGCATATGCATCGAATATTTCTGTTTCTTTGTTGATTTACAGCACGAGCCTTTTTGCTTCCGATCACGCTTTGTGGGGAAATTTGACAACCGGGTCCGCATGCGGTCGGTTTTACGGCTCGATTTGAATACGACGAATCCAGAACGTTCCGGTCAAAGGTGGATCTGGATGGAAAAGTTGTCACAGGGAATCGATCCCGGCCAATACAGATTGCGATCTGGTATCCGGCAACAGCCGATAATTCCAACTTCATGAAGTATGAAGAATATGCATTTCTGGTTGGACAGGAACTGGAGTTCGGACCTTTAACAGAAGAAATCAAAAATGCCGGTCGTTTACAATTTGCAACTCATCGAACTTCTTCCGGTGCATCGGAGGCTGCGATCAAAGAACTTCTTGCTACGAAAACTGCCGCAATAAAAGACGCACCAGGAGCCGCCGGGAAATTTCCTTTGATTGTTTATGCGCCTGGAGCCAGCGGAACTTCGATAGAGAATCCGGTGCTTTGCGAGTTTCTCGCGAGTCACGGATACATCGTTGCCGCCATGCCAAGTATGGGAGCCTATTCTCGAAATGCTTCGATCGATCTGACCGGCTTCTACGCTTACATGCAGGATATCGAATTTGTTATGGGATATATGCACCGGTTCCCGCATGTCGATCCGGACCGCCTCGCTTTGATCGGCTTCAGTATGGGCGGATCCGCGGCAATACTCGTCCAAATGCGAAATTTTGATATCGATGCAGTTGTTTATCTGGATACGGGAATCATTTTTCCGATCGTTGAAAGCTGGTTCCGACCTTCAAATTATTACAATCCTGCCGATCTGCGGGCTGCCCAGCTTTACTTGACGCGGGCAGATGCGCCAGATATGAACTTGAACTTCCTGGACTCCATCCCGTATGCGGATTCTTATTCACTCTTGTTTGATGGCGGCTATCGTCACGTTGATTTCATATCAAATGGGATTTTTACTGGAGTGGTTCCAGGGTACCGTCCGGAAAAAGTAAAGAACGCGCAGCCACTTTTCGAATTCATTTCAAATTACTCACTTCAGTTTCTGAAAGCGTATGTGAATAAGGATCCGCAGAGTCACTCGCGGAATTAAGAAAGAAAGCCACAGGAATGGGGTGTACCGGCCGACTTCGTGACGGTCGAAACGAAATCAGCTGCGAAAGCTCCACCCCGGGAATGGGAATTTCTAAATTTGATTCGTGAAGGCCACTTCGAACGTGCCAAGGGCATTTACTCTGAATTGAAAGAAGCGGAATCCCAAAATCGTTATTTTTCGTGAAAATGCTCTCAACTCTCTCGGTTATGAATTCTTGTTCGGAGGCAACAGGGATCTTGCCATACAGATCCTGATTTTGGTAGCAGAAACTTTTCCGCAATCCGCTAATGCAAGTGATAGCCTCTCAGAAGCATACGAAGCGGCAGGGAATAAGGAACTCGCATTGCGGTATGCAGAAAAAGGGATCGCTCAGTTGCCCCAGGATGCATCGCTGAATGAGCAACGGCGGGAAGGGATTCGACGAGCTCTGCAGAACCGCGTGAAAAAATTGAAAGAAATGTGATAATGAGTGGAAAACGGAAAGGGAAGAGTGAATAGTGATCGAAAACTTCTACTGATCAGCAGTTCGAATGTTTATGGCTATGGTTATCTTGATTTTGCGGAAGCAGAGATTCGGGATCATCTGAATGATACGCGGACAGTTCTATTTGTTCCTTATGCGATCCAGGATTACGACGGTTATCATGCCAAAGTTCGAACTCGGCTGGAATCGATGGGATACGGCGTGGAATCGATCCACGTAGCAGCAGGATCCGAAAGAAGCGATTCGTAATGCAGAAGCTTTATTCATCGGCGGCGGTAACACTTTTCGCCTTCTGAAAGCGTTATACGAAAACGATCTAATCGCTGAAATTCGCGCTCGCATCGATCGTGGCGCGAGTTATATCGGATCCAGTGCGGGGACCAACGTCGCGTGCCCGACTGTGAGAACCACAAATGATATGCCGATTGTGGAACCACCCTCGCTCACAGCGCTGGCGCTGATTTCGTTTCAAGTGAATCCACACTACATCGATCCGGATCCGAACTCCAAACACATGGGAGAAACGCGCGAACAACGGATCCGTGAATATCTCGAAGAAAATGAATTTCCTGTTATCGGTTTGCGCGAAGGTTCTATGATCCGTGTTCAATCCGGAGAAATTCTGCTCAAGGGCTTAGCGGGTGCGCGCATCTTTCGGAAAGAACAGGAGCCTGTGGAGGTTCAACCTGTCACGAAGCTTGCTCCATATCTGTAGACATCTGAGCCGGTCCGTCAAGGTTATTGAGCGATCAATTTGATCAATGGTGAATTGTGTTTTTGTAGTGCCTCCAGGTAAAGTTGTTCGTTGTAAACGGTACGGTCTTTCCAGCAGCGGAAAAGGATTCTGACCCACTTAAAAGCCAGGGCGCGCAACGCTGCATTATGAGATTTTCCTTTAAGACGCTGGGACTGGTAGTAAGCGGCGGCCCAAAGAGATTTAGCGCGAGAATGATTGGCGAACTCTACCAGGGACTGACGAATGAATTTGGGGCAGCCCAGTCTCCAGTGGATCCAACGGTGATTACCGCTTCTTTCTGTAACCGGAGCAACGCCGGAGAAGGATTGTAATTGGTCAGCTCCTTGCCACTTGCAACGGTCCAGACCGAAGATGGCTGCAAGCCGTGGTTGTAAGACAGGACCTGCGCCGGGAAGAGATTGATACAACTCTTTTTCGGGATATTGCTGGAAGACTTTTTCCAACTCCTGGTCAAACTGCTCTAAAGAGGAAAGCAGTGCTCGCAATTGTCCAACGATTGAAATTACGACCATTTGGTAGACGGAACAGATCGCTGAATCTTCCGTAATTGCCACTGTGTTGTTGATCATTGACAGACGCTCGGAAATTCGCTCCGAAGATCGACAATTATGCTTGCGGTAAAACTTTTCGATTTGCTGAAGCTTCGCTTTTTTTAGTAACGGCAAAGACGGCCATTTTTCTAAAAAGTCGCACGCCTGAATTGTATTGAGGCTTCCAGCAAGAAACAACGCCTGTGGATAGTAGCTTTTTAAGTAGCTCGTCAAACGATTGGTCAATCGGGTCATGTCGTCGACAATCCTACGGCGATTCTGATTGAGCAGATCGATTTTGCGAACACACTCCGCTTCAGGATTCCATCTACGCAACTTATCCCGGTGCTTTTCAAGCAAATCCAGCAACAAATCAGTGTCGCGCGGATCATCCTTCGCCCCACTCGGGTACAACGCCTCACGAAATTTGCTGAGCGTCAGTGGATTGACTGGGTACAAAACTATAAAATCAAACCGCATCAGAAAGTACACCAAGGCTCCCCGAGATTGCTCCAGGCAAATGGCTATAGATCCGTTTGGAAAACGCCTTCGCAGTCCTAACAACCATTCCTGTAAAGCTTCAGGCCTATGTTCGATTTGACCTCTTTCTCTTGTTCGACTTGCTTGGTCCGAAACAGCGTACTCATGGGTCTGATCCGCCCAATCGATAGAAACAAGCGCTGCGTAATCGTCATTAAACTGATTATCCATTTTCATTCCTCCTTCAAAACACGCTTGCTTCGGTCATTCGCAGCCCTTATAGTAGAGTCGTTTCTTGCGACAACATCTGAGTATGCGTTGTCGACCAAAGCGCTTTGCTCCGCTCGAAAGTCTACATTGGTCATCGCATGACTGTGGCAGAGATTCGTAGCGGAGCATTGCGTGTCTTTCTAAATTTTCTCAGATTCCACAGATTCGGACGACCCTTTCAGGCTAGGCTGTTTTTTCTTCAAAGAATCTTCAGAAAAAACAGCTCGGAATAACTATAAGTGGCAGAGCATTTCCACTCTAATCGCAAACGACCTAAGTCTTGTATGATATTCCCATCTGAATGGACATGGTTTTTATGAGGAAATGCTCTGCGGATTCACAACCTGGTCGAAGAGCATTTGCAATGCCGAAGAATGCTTTCGCTAAAAGCTGGATCAACACCGAATCATTGCCGTATTACCCGCCGGCAAATGCACTGCCACTACGTAAAAAATGAATCCTCGCCAGAAGTGGAAAAACGTCTTTCTGCTCTCTCTCGTGGGAATGCAGGGGATGTCGCTCTGGTTTTCCGGATCGGCTGTGCTTCCGCAACTCACTGTTGAATGGAAACTCACAATTGCTCAACAATCCTGGATTACAAACAGCGTACAGATCGGTTTTGTGATTGGCGCCATACTAAGCGCGCTTTTGAATCTAAGTGACCGTATCAGTAACCGCTGGCTTCTAGCTGCCAGCGCATTTGGGGCCGGAGCTTTCAACGCAGCAATTGCGCTTTTCAAACCAGAATTAAACGTTGTGATGTTGTTGCGCTTCCTCACCGGCATGATGATCGCAGGAGTTTACCCGCCTGCCATGAAGTTGATAGCAACATGGTGCAAAGAGGACCGTGGCCGCGGAATTGGAATCCTTGTAGGAGCATTGACAATCGGTAAATCCTTACCACATCTGCTGAATGCAATCACAGGGTCCGATGGAATGCCCCAATGGGAAACCATTATGCTTATGCTTTCCGCAGTCTCGCTTTTGGCTGCATTCATCAGCGCTCTTTTTATCAAGGCAGGGCCATACTTGAGCAAGAGTGCACCATTCGATTGGCAGTTTGCGATTCGCGCTCTTCAGCACAAGCCTACGCGTCTCGCAAATTACGGCTACCTTGGCCATATGTGGGAACTTTATGCGATGTGGACGTGGGTGCCCATTCTTTTACTGGCAAGCTTTCAAGAATCCGGTCAGAATGCTCAGAGCGCGCGCTTCGCAGGATTCGCGTCGCTTGCGGCTGGAAGCCTGGGCTGCGTCATTGCAGGTGTGATGGCAGACAAAATAGGGCGTACGAAAATTGCAAGCCTCAGCTTGCTCATCTCCGGAAGTTGTTGCCTTCTCGCTGGTCTGCTTTTTCACAGACCTGTTGCTTTAACGATTCTTTGCATCATATGGGGTTTCGCCGTCGTCGCTGACAGCGCTCAATTCAGCGCAGCAGTGACTGAATTGACAGACCCCCGTTACGTTGGAACGGCTCTAACTGTGCAAACGGCACTCGGATTTCTGCTGACTTTGATTTCCATTGCGCTAATCCCGGCGTTAGTCGCATTACTCGGATGGGATAACGTCTTCTGGATTCTTGCAGCAGGACCGGTTTTTGGAATCATCAACATGATCCGCTTGCGTAAGATGCCTGAGGCGCTTCAAATGGCATCCGGCAACCGTTAGCTCTAACCACTAGGGGCGCCAGGATCGCCAAATATTTTTGCTCTTAAGCTCCTGGCGTACTCAGTGATTCTTGGCGTCTTGGCGGTTAGAGCTATCGATTGCGAAATTTCGAGAACTGTGGGATAAGCAACGGAATGCGTCGGCTTGCCCCAGCAATTCTGGTTATCGTCACGATTCTCTCCTACCTTCCTGTATTCCAAAATGGGTTCGTTTATGATGATCATTTTCAGCTGGAACGCAATCCTTACATAAGGGATTTTCGCCACCTGAACATCCTGCTGACAAAAGAGGTCTGGCATTTCAGTCCCTGGACAAACTCCAATAACTACAGGCCTCTTCACATGATCAGTTACCTCCTGATCTACAAGATGTTCGGATTCAATCCTGTTGTTTTTCATGCGTCGGCTTTGCTCTTCTATATCGCTTCCGTGTTGTTGGTTTGGAAAATTTACTGCCATTACGTTCGTGCGCTCCCAGCGTTTCTGGGTGCGCTTCTTTTTGCTACTCACCCTGTTCACGTTGAATCCGTGGCCTGGATAGGCGGATTTCCCGACCTGATGTGCGGAATGTTTCTTTTTCTTTCATTTCTTTCTTATCTTCGCGGCAGGAATCCTCTTTCGTTACTATTCTTTCTGTTTGCATTATTCAGTAAAGAGACTTCCCTCGTGTTTCCCCTGTTTATCGCGGTGGATCATTTGTTGTTTCACGGACAAGAGAAACGAAAAATCATTTTCTGGGGCGCGGGAGCTGCCGTTCTGCTTCTTCTCTATACGGGTCTGCGAATTTATTCGCTGGGCGCCTTTATGCGCACTGAAGGAACACTGATTCCGCTTTCCATGCTTCATTCAGGCATGGCTTTCACCGGCTTGTATCTCGCAAAGATGTTTTTCCCTGTTGAGCTCAATGCCTTCTATCATTTTACCCTTCCGCTTTCCTTGAATGTTTCGTGGCCCGGGTTTCTATTGTTGTTTTCCGTACTCATTCTTGTCTACGCGTTTCGACGGAACAAATTGTTTCTATTGGCATGCAGCTGGTTTGGCGTATTTCTTCTTCCTGCACTGTTCATAAAAGAAGTCAGTCCCGTTCTATTTGCGGAACGTTATCTTTATTTGCCATCAGCAGGATTTCTACTGGCGGTCATCTCATTGCCGTTGAAGCGTCATGTTCCCGCGGTGCTGCTTGCGATTTCTGTGATATTCGCCGGCCTCAGTTACTCTCGAAGCAAAGTATGGCGCGATGATCTGACATTGTGGAGTGATACGGTTGAAAAATCGCCACTTTCGGCAATCGCTAATTTTAATCTTGCGACAGCCTATCTGCATCAGAAGGATTATCAGTTCGCGTCTAATTACTACAAGAAGTCTGCAGAGCTCGATCCTCACAAGGCGGAAACCTATTACAACCTTGCGAAATGCGAGTACATGCTGGGCCGGAACAAACAAGCGATCGATAGCTTGAAGAAATTCCTGCAATATTCCAGCACAACGGATCCGATGCGAAAGGATGCGGAGATGAGGCTCCGTCAGTTATCCAAAAGTACGTTTTAGTGCTGGCCGACAAATCAGCGTCCGGGGTGAATTTGGAGCGGGCATCTTTGCCCGCAAAGATTCGTCGAGCTTTACATATCCCTGCGGACTGGAAGTCCGCGCTCCAACTAGTTTTTCGACAGTCTCCCCCTACAATGTTTTATACGGCGTAGGGCGCGATTCATCGTGCCCGTGTATTGTTAGGCATCGCACATCATCATTGCAAGAATGTAATCATCCTGAAAGCCTCTCGTAATCATCTCCTCATTACTATTAATGTATAGAAGGAGAATCAAGGATGAAAAGCAAAAAAACATGTCTCTTATTTTTTCTGTTCGCTCTGACAATATTTTCTGTTGCGAATGTGTCGGCCGCGCCACCGGCATTCACGGACACCTTTTTCGAGGATCAATGCAAATTTACTTCGAAAGGCTCCAATCCTTACTTCATTCTGCAACCAGGACATGAACTGCTCCTGGAAGGGGATGACGAAGGAGATCTGGTCCGGCTTGTGATCACGGTCCTGGACAGGACAAAGGTGATCGATGGCGTGGAAACCCGTGTTGTGAGAGAAAGAGAAACACAAAATGGTGAATTGCTCGAAGTCTCGGACAATTACTTCGCCATCTGCAAACAAACCAACAGCGTCTTCTATTTCGGTGAAGATGTCGATTTCTATAAAGATGGACAGGTTATCAATCACGATGGAAGCTGGCGGGCAGGAGTCAATGGAGCCAGACCTGGGATTATTATGCCGGGCACGCTCCTTCTGGGATCCAGATATTTTCAAGAAATCGCCCCGGATGTAGCACTGGATAGAGCAGAGATACGCAAGCTCGATGCAGTGGTTTCCACGCCTTTCGGTAATTTCGAAAACTGTCTTTTAACAAGGGAGACCACACCTCTTGAACCTGACGCTCTGGAATTTAAACGCTACGCTCCGGGTGTTGGGCTGATCAAAGACGGACCGCTGGAGCTGATCAGTTTCTCCACGGCTGATGCAACCTTTTATTCGCCCAACTAACTCTTGTCAGGGTGGTTTCGAAACCGGCCCGCATGATGTCTAATAGTTTCAGAGACGATTCAAGCATGAGAATTCTTGTAATTGAAGATGATGACAAGATTGCTGCCTTTATCTTGAAGGGTCTTCAGCAAACGGGAATGGCCGTTGATCACGCCATCAACGGAGAAGATGGACTCCATCTGGCGCTCACTGAGAAATATGATGCGGCCATCATCGATATCATGCTCCCCGGCTTGGATGGTCTGTCTGTGATCCAACGAATGAGAGAGAAAAAGGTGACCACGCCGGTGATTATTTTGAGCGCAAAGAGATCGGTCGATGACCGCGTAACGGGCTTGCAATCGGGAAGCGATGACTACCTTGTCAAACCCTTTGCCTTTTCCGAGCTACTTGCCCGCGTTCAAGCGTTGATTCGCCGGAGCGGGAATATCATCGAATCCCATTCTTTGAAAGTGGGGGACCTCAACCTGGATCTTCTCACCCGAGAAGTGCAAAGAGCCGATAGGAAAATCGATCTTCAGGCAAAAGAGTTTGCGCTCCTGGAATATCTCATGCGCAATGCAGGACGCGTGGTGTCAAAAACGATGATCCTGGAACATGTTTGGGATTATCATTTTGATCCTCAAACAAATGTCGTAGATGTTCTTGTATGCCGGTTGCGAAACAGAATCGACAAAGACTTTCAGGACAAGTTAATTCATACAATCCGGGGGATTGGTTATGTTCTTCGGAAAAATTAGCTACTTCTGGAAAACCATCGGCTTTCGACTCTGGTTGTGGTACTCCGCCATCTTTATCGTCATTGCATTGTTTCTCCTGACCCTTTCTCACCTCTGGTTGTCGTCGGTTCTCATCAACAACGATCACAAAAGCGTCAAAGCAGAGATCAAAGAGCTTGGGAGGCTTTATCAAAAAGGCGGAATAGAAGAAATCGAAAATGATGCGATGACTTCCGAAAGGCCGGATGCGCCAGATTCGTTTTTCGTGCGAATTGCAGGACCACAAAATCAAACGATTCTGTTGAAAAACCCGAATGCTTACGCGGATTTCGACTTGAATAGTCTGGAACGAACTCCCGCTTCAGTCGGCGCTTGGATCAAGGTTCGGGAAAAAAGTCAGGATGATGAAATTGAAATCCTGAAGCAGAAAGAGATTCTTGAAGTCAGTACCTTACGCTTGCCGGATGGAAACTTCCTGCAGGTGGGACGAACCTCCGAATATCGAGAGGACTATTTGGCCAACTTTCGTTTCATATTCGCCGCCGTAGTAACTCCTCTCTTTTTGTTTGCGGGCACACTTCTTTCGTTGCGCAGTCTTCGTCCTTTACGAACGATGATTTCCACTGTACGGATGATTCAGGATGGAAAGATGGACACGCGAGTGCCAACCCGAAACACGGGCGATGAACTGGATCAGCTTGCAAAGTTGTTCAACGAAATGCTGGGGCGAATTGAAAACTTGATCATTGGAATGCGCAATTCCCTGGATGCTGTCGCGCATGATCTGCGAACGCCGGTAACCCGGTTACGAGTCGTTGCAGAAAGCGCTTTGCAATCGGAACCGAACTGCGAAAGATATCAAGAGGCATTAGCCGATTGTTTAGAAGAATCAGACCGAATCGACAAACTCCTGAACGTTTTGATGGATATTTCGGAAGCAGAAACAGGCTCCATGAAGCTCGCTTTACAACCCGTTAGTATCCCCGCTTTAATTCTAGATAGTGTGGAGCTCTATCGTTATGTAGCGGAAGGAAAAAACATACAGATCGAAACAGAATATCCTGACGATCTTACTCTCCGCGCCGACTGGAACCGCATGCGGCAGGTGCTTGCCAACCTACTGGACAACGCAATTAAGTACACCGATTCCGGCGGGAAAGTTCAAATCAAAGCTTTTCGCCTGAATGAAGAAACCGTCATCCTTATGAAAGATACAGGAATTGGTATGACTTCCGAAGAACTTCCCAGAATCTGGGACCGTCTATATCGCAGCGACAAAATCCGCTCGCAAAAAGGAATCGGCCTTGGATTGAGTCTCGTGAAAGCGGTGGTTAAAGCGCACGGCGGACGCGTCGAAGCGTCCAGCCGGGTCGGTACAGGTTCCGAATTCAGACTAACGTTTCCTGCGTAGGGGCGCGATTCATCCCGCCGGAGACGGGCGTTACAAAATGCTGATGCGGGCGCCAAAGTAATGAGCATGACCGGGCTCATCAAATGTTCCATGCAGATATTCAAGAGAGAGATAGACATTTTTTATAACGCGCATCGTGCCGCCTAGTCCGGCTCTGAATTGCGGAGCATTTTCCAGTTCTCTGCTCCCCTCATACCGAAACGCCAATTCGAGATCCCGAATCGGATAGTAGGCAAGCTCAACATTCCACGCGCTCGGGCGATTCAGTTCCGCGGTTAATTCTTGAAATGAACCGAGTGCATGAACAAACTCAACGGTCACTTCAAAGGGGCCATGGCCCAGAAGCGCATAGCCGCTCAACGCGGACACGCGATTCTGATACAGATCATCGTTTTCGTCCAGAAATCCATGCTCCGAATCAGCGAGATCAGACAAATAACTAACTGCAATGGTGCACGATGAAAATGGCGAATACTCCGCTGAAAAGCCCCAGTCCAAATCAGAACTTTCCGATTCAATCCGGCCGGCATTGCCGTTGTACAAAAAAGCAGATAGATCCAGCCGTTCTTCAGGCGTGTAGGAAAGAACTGCGCCTATGTCCCTGGTTTCACCAAATTCCAGCAGAGCACCCGTCACAAAATGACTGAAGTATTCGCCGAACGGAACATAAAGCATTCCCAACTCAGCATCAAAATCCCCCGCTTCAAATCCGGCGATCGCCTCATCCAGAATTTGATCATTGGTGGCGGCATCGTATTCATAGACCAACTCAAGCTTCGCCCAGGACAAGGGATTGACTTCGAGGCCAAGCTGGAGACTGGCAGAAAATTCATCCTCATCGTTGGCGCTTGATTCATAAAGATATTCAGATTCCAAAAGGCCTGTCAGCGAAATCCATTCGTTGATTTCATACTTGAGCCCGGCCTTCCGCCGCTCATCCCGTGTTCTGTAGGTTCGAACGATTTCTGTCTGATCTTCGTCAGATTGGGTTTCCTGTGAAAACAACAACCCGGGAATGAGCATCAAAATAAAACAGCCAAGAACCCAACTTCGCCAGGAACGCCAGGCAAAACATTCTTCCTCCTGGCGAATTTGGCGTTCCTTTACGTCTTGGCGGTGAGACCCAAGATTTGTTTTCACTGGAGTCTTTGGATCGCTTCGGAAGCTTTCAGGCGTTGCGCGGCGAAATCCTTTTCGTTGGAGACCGAGAGAAATGTTTTGTACGCTTCCATAGCGGACTTTGGTTGTTTCATCCGCTCCAATTGAACGGCGAGATTAAAGTAAGCCGCCGCGTTTGCCGGATCGATCTTGATTGCCTGCTGAAATGCCTCCAGGGATCTATTGTCCTGTTTCAATGCAGCATAAGCCATGCCTGAACCATTTAAAGCAAATACATAATCCGGATTGATCTTTAATGCCGACTCGTATTGTTCCAGGGCCTTTTGCAATTCGCCGCGCGAACGGAAAACATTCCCAAGATGATAGTGTGCGGAAACATTTGTGGCATCCAGCCGGATCGCTTTCTGCAATTCCTGCTCTGCCTGCGAAAATTGTTTTCTGTGAAAATGAATCAGGCCGAGATTCGTTCGAAACATGGATGATTCCATCCCGGATTTCAAAGCCAGACGGTAGATCTGCTCCGCATTGCTCCAATCCTGCAATTGCATATATGTCGCGCCAAGATAATCATAAAGCAATGGCATGCTCCTCTCTTTTGACAGGATGCTTTTCAGCTTCTGAACCGCGGAAGCGTGATCCTTCTGACTCATGTGGTACAGCGCCACCTGAATCTCATTCCACACACCGATCTTATCTTTTGGATCGATGGACGGTGTGCCCTTCAAGGGTGAAGTTGTGGATACGTAACCCAGGCTCGCAAGCTTTTCGCGAGTTTCCGCGTCCATTGACTCCGGTGGCCTGGAAGGATCCGTTTTCGTAGAAAAATATTCTTGAAGGTTCTGCCTGTATTGCCGGACCACATCTGGAAACTCCGCGATACGATTGGATTTTTCCAGCGGATCTTTTTGGATTTCATAGAGCTCGGCTTTGGGCGCCTGGATGTAGTGATGATGAGACCCCTCCAGTCCGATTAACTCACTCCATCCGAGGTTCAATCTTGGATAAAGCGATTCGCTATACGCAGTGAGCTCTTTCTGTGGCTTCCCTTCTATCAGGTTGCGAAGGCTCACACCTTGTCCCAGTGACTTTTGAACGCCGAGATAATCCAGCAAAGTCGGGGCGAGATCGATCGTGCGGCAGAGTTGATTGACTCGCGTTCCGGGTGTGATCCATCCTGGAGCAACAATCAACATGGGAACGTGCAGCGTTGAATTATAAATGAGAACCGAGTGCGTGCTTTCTTGATGCTCTCCTAACCCCTCTCCATGATCGCCTGTCATTGCTATCATACTTTCGTTCAAGAGTTTTAATGATCCAAATTCCTTGTGGAGTTTTCCTACAACGAAATCCGTATAAGCCACTTCAGCGGCGTAGGGATCGCGAGGGTACCGGTTTCGAAACGACTCAGGGGCCGTATAGGGTGCGTGAGGATCGTAAAGATGTATCCATATAAATAGAGGTTGTTTTCCGGCGTTGGCGCGAAGCCATTGAACGGCAGCATTGTAAACAGTTTCTGCATTTCGCTCCGCTTCAAATCGCTCCAGCATGTCCGCATCGCTCCAGGTGCGGTCATCGTAAAAATCAAACCCTTGCGCGAGTCCAAAGCGATGATCCAACACGAAACTTCCAATAAAAGCGGCCGTCCTGTAGCCACGCTTCTTTAATACTTCCGTGATCGTGAGCATGTCTTCGCTTAAGCGAAACGCGGCGTTGTCCCGTACCCCGTGAGCCGGCGGATAGAGGCCGGTCAGGATCGACGCATGGGAGGGAAGGGTCAATGGAACGGCAGAACGAGCTCGTTGAAAGTTGACCCCCTGCGCGGCGAGAGCATCGAGATTTGGAGTTTTCACTTTCTTCGATCCGTTGTAGCTGAGATAGTCCGCCCGCAAAGTATCTATCGTGATGAGGATCAGGTTGCGTGATTCGGCGAAGACAAACTTCGAAAGAAGGAAAAGTATAATAAATATAGTAAGGGCGCGATTCATCGCGCCCGCGTCCCTGCGGGCGAGCCGCCCGCGTTACATGGTTCCGTCAACAGCTTTAAACGGCTGCTATGAAGTTCTGCAAGGTCCTTTTTATCGGCTGTTTCGGATGCGCCGGCCAAAGCATCGCGATTGTAGGGTGAACGCTCCAACGCTTTCTCAAACCATCCGTAGGCTTCCTTCCGATTTTTGACGATCCGGTAGGAATTTGCTAAAGCAATCAAATCGGCTGCATCGGCCAGTTCATCAGACACTAGCTGCAAATAAAGCCGGATCCTTTCGTTTGGATCGGCCTGCTGCGCCTGGAGCCGAATTTTATGGGCACCGTTTTGCTTTAGCCACTCCGCACGCTCCCTCTCCTTCATCTCTTCAAATCGCGCCATCGCTTTCTTACCTTCCGCTTCGTGACCCAAACGGAAGTTGACCAGCCCAAGATTGTAATAAACCTGAGAATGGCTCGGAGCAAGTTTCTCTACAGATTCCAGATATTCCTCGGCGCGTTGCAGATCATTCTCGTTGAAGTACATCATTCCCAGGCTATACAAGGTTTCAATATTTGAAGGATTCGCTTTCGCATGAGTTTCCAGAATACTGCGAAGGGCAGAATAATCTTCGGTCGTGAGTGCAGACAGAGCGAATGATGCAATATTTTCCGCAGCTTGAGGATCCTTTTCTACAGCCTTTCCAAGGGCTTGAATGGATTGTGAGATTTCCATTTTTTCATAGTAAATATCACCCAGAGTAACGTACACCGGGGCCGCTTCAAATCCCAGGGCAATCGAACGTTTCGCCGCGCTCAAAGCATCGTCCAGCTTTCCCTTCGATTTCAGAATACCGGCAAGAACATAATAAAAGTAGCCGCTCTCCGGCTGAAGCCCGATTGCCTTTCTTATGTGACATTCGGCGATGTCGTGAGCTTCCATTTTCTCCGACAGCGATGCGAATCGCGCTTCCACCATTGACACATCCGGGACCCGGCTTAGAATTCTTTTGTATCGCGGAAATGCATCCCAGTGATTCTGCTGTTTCTCCGCTGCGTCAATCAAGATCAACTCGGCCGGAATATTCATTGGTCGATCGTTCAAAATTTCCTGAGCAAGTTCACGCGCCTGGTCCACTTTCTGTTCTTTTAAAGCAGTTTGTGCCGATGTAATTTTTCGAATCATTTCAGAGTGAGGAATCCGGGGCAAAACGATAGCCTGCTCCGGCGAAAGCATTTTCAAGAAAAGTGGTCCGAATGGATTCTGATCATTCATCTGAAAAGCAATTTGAAACAGGAGGAGAGCTGATTTTTTGTTTTGCTTCCGGAGCTCCGATACACCAAGAGCGAGATAACTTTCTGCCAGACCCAGATTTTCTGCAACGATTGCTTTTAGTTCTTTTTCCGCCGAATCCGTACCTGTGATTGAACTTAGCAGAAGCAAGGCTGTTTCTTCCTGCGGAGTCCCTTTCCAATCGATGGCGATCAATTGATTCCTGGCTTCCCCATCGCGATTCAGATAAATCATGAGCTCAGACAACAACAGAAGTGCTTCTGTTGATTTCGCCGAAGCAGCACGCTCCAGATCCGGAAGCGCGGAGGTTGTGTCATTCAAAAATAACGAGCTCTGAGCTCGACCAACATAGGCAGGGAGAAAATCCGGCGATTGTTGAAGGGATTGCTCGAAGGATTGTCGTGCTTCCGGATACTTGTGCAGCATTAACTGCAGCTTTCCATAAAGCTGCCATACAAGATGCGGCCGGCGGGGATTGGAAACGACTGCAATCTTTAGATGTTCCTCCGCTTCTTTCCATTGGTTCCGTTCCATTGCAATCTGCCCCAGAATAAAACGTGCGGGACCATGTTGTGGATTCTCCTTGATGACTTCCGACAACACTTCCGCCGCAAGATCGATATTTCCTTCATTGAAAAGGGTGATGCCCTTCTGGACTTTCTCTGGAATGGTTTGTGCATGCAAAGTCACTGCAAGAAGAATGGTTACGAGGCTTACAAATAATTTCATATATGATTTCAATCATATCGTAGGGGCGACATTTATGACGCCTGTGTTCCCATTTGTGGGCGCGATTCAGCGCGCCCCGACTCCAAAATGTTGGAGTCGGACGATCCCATTTTTTGAATGTGACAGCATTTCACATTGTGAAACGCCTACTTGTAATGGACAGCGGGACCTGCTGTATAATACGGAGGTGCTCCTGTCCACAAAATCACACGTTCTTCTTCGGAACTCACACGCATCGAATGCTCAAAAGCATTCTTCATTCCACAGAGAAAAAGCAAATATAGGAGGGTTTATGGCAACGAAACGTCTCGTGCTGCCGTTGCTGTTGTGCCTGCTCAGTTTTTGCGCCGTGGTTTCTGCGCAGACCACCGGGACCATTCGGGGAGAGGTTATGGATCCCGATGGAAAGCCCCTTCCCGGCGTAATGGTCGTCATCAGCAGCAACGCGCTGCTTGGCCAGACACGAACAGCTTACACAAATGAATCCGGTGATTACAGATTCGCATCCATCCCGGTAGGAAACTACGCGCTGGAAGCGACGATGGCTGGTTTTCAACCGGTTCGCGTAGAAAAGATCAGCATCAGCATTGATGGAACAGCAACAGTTCCACTCCGTATGGAGCTGATGAAAGTTGCGGAATCCATCACAACGATTGGTGAATCTCCGATTATCGATGTGACTGACTCGGGTCTTTCTACGAACTACAAAGGGGAATTACTGGACGAATTACCAACGCAGCATCAGATGACAGATCTGATGCAGGTGACTCCTGGAGTCAGTGCGAGCACAGGAGACAGCGCGGGCGATCGTACAATTGCACTCGGTTCCAACATGCAATCGAACGCCTGGCACGTTGACGGCGTGGATCTTTCCGCTCCGGAAACCGGTTCGGTCTGGTTCACAGTAAACCCGGACCTGATTGAAGAGATTCAAGTCACAGGAGTTGGTGCCAGCGCTGAATATGGAAACCATACGGGAGCCGTCTTTAACGTTGTCACAAAGAAGGGCGGAAACGAATTGCATGGTGGCGCCAACTATTATTTATTGACCGATGGTCTGACGGATACAAACGTTGAATTGGAAGGCGTCGATCCGAGTATTGCCGGTTTTCACCGCGAGGAATTTCGACGCATTTCAGCGTTGCTCGGCGGTCCAATTGTAAAGGATCGAGTCTGGTTCTTTGGTGGAGTTGAAACATTACGTGATGCTGCCGCGCAGCCGGGCGTCGATCCCGCGTTTGCAGCGGACGCACCGTATAAAAGTGACAAGTACGACATCAAGGTAACGGGTCGTCTTGGTGAAAAACATGAGCTTTCCGGTTTTGGACATTATGAGAACTGGGACAGCCCGAATCTTCCTTCACCTCAGTATGTTGACGCTTCGGCGCTTGCCGGTGAAGGTGGCCGGAACCCCGCATGGGGAGCGAGTTTAACCTCCACGCTTTCGCAGAATACCCTATTGGAAGTTGGCTATTCGGGATGGTGGTCGGACGACATTTACGATTCGGTTGTCGGAACACCTCCAACAGATCCATTTATTGACTACACTCCTGCCGATGGAGGACCGACGCAATACTCCGGTGGCGTGTGGTATCCGTGGGACTATGAAACTTGGAAAAGTCAGTTCAGAGGAAAAGCGACACATTATGCTGAAGACTTCTTGAACAGCCAGCACGATTTCAAATTCGGTGTTCAATACTCTCTCGGTTCGGCAAACACGAATATTGCGATTGGTGCCAATGGATTTTACACTTACAACTACTATGGCTATTTGTACCGCGTCTATCAAGCTCCATTCCAGTACGGAGGAGATAACCGTGAATTGGGTTTATTTGTCGATGACACGATTACGATCAACGACCATCTCACTCTGAATGTTGGTGTGCGGTTTGATCACAATACGGGAACGATTCCAGAGTATGAGCGTTTGATAGCCGGTACACCTTCGATTGCGAAGGCTGGAAATTTCAAAAGCACAGGCGAATCCATACCGGGATCCGATGTGATCGATTGGAACACTGTCTCTCCAAGGTTGGGATTTGTTTTCCAGCCCACCGGAGATGGCCGGTCCACGATACAAGGATCGTTTGGCGTTTATTACGACCACAATGTATCCGGGAACTGGGATTACCCTCCTCCGCAATTACCGGACATCATCTACACTTTGTTTAATCCGGCCACAAATCAGTTTGAAGAATATGACCGGATCGTGAACACGATTGTTCCGCCCACGGACCTGAAAACTCCGAAAACTCTTCAGTATTCGGTAGGCTTCGAGCAACAGATCGGAAAATCTATTGCGGCGGGCGTTCAGTATGTCTATAAAGATTCCAAAGATCTGATCGGTTGGCAGATTCTCGGTGGAACGTATGAAGAAGTCCCCTTTACGGATCCGTTCACAGGGACTACCTACACTCTTCTGAGTATCGTCGATCGTCCGACACTCACAAAAGGGCACGACCCGGGTGATTTCCCCGGAAGTGAAGGCCTGAGCTACTTCCAGACATATCACGGACTTCTTTTCACGTTTGATAAGAGGTTCGCAGATAAATGGGGAGTCAGCGCGAATTACACGTGGTCCAAATCGGAAGGATTGAATCCAAGAGCGATCAATCAGGTGCAGTACAATCCCTTCTACGGATCGCGTGAAGGGTCTGATCCGAATCAATGGATCAATGCTGAAGGACGTTTGCAAGGGGACCGGCCACACATGTTCCGCTTCCAGGCTGTGTTCATGGAACTGCCGTTGGATCTAACCGGTTCTGTCGCCGCAAACTTTGAAAGCGGACGGCATCACACGCGGCAAATTCGCGTAAGCGGCCTGCTCAACCAGGGCGGCGTCAACATTATTATGGAACGCGACTTGCGGTTGAAAAATGTCCAGACGATTGACGTGAGCGTTGGAAGAAAAATCTACCTCGGCGGAGATTTTGCGATCCGCGTCGAAGGTACCGTTTATAATCTCCTAAATTCCGACAATGAATTGAATCTTGCAAGCCTGCGGCTTCAGAATGTGGGTGATGAATTTGAACCCGATTTCTGGACCCAGCCTCGCAGATTACAGGTGCGGCTCGGATTCGAATTCTAGACCTCAGTTTTCATAAAGGCGGGCGTCATTGCCCGCCTTTTTTGTCTTTACTCGTAATCATGATCCTGCTCTTGATCCTAATCGAAACAATCCCGGCTTATCATGAACCAAACCGTTAAACGCGGGCGCGATTTATCGCGCCCCCACCTGCTATGTATGCTTTTTCTTATAGCGGCCGTCTCGCCTGACGTGCAAATAGAATTCGTCGATCAAGCGCCCGCCGCAAAACTGAATGTGGTCACCTACACCGGAGGAGTGGAAAAAAATCACATTCTGGAGTCCACCGGAACCGGTCTGCTGCTTTTGGATTACGATGGAGATTTTGATCAAGACATCTACTTTGTAAATGCTTTCCGATTTCCAAAACGAGGAGAAACAGAGCCTCATTCAAACGTGCTCTACCGGAATGATGGAAATGGTAATTTTACAGATGTAACAGCCGCCTCCGGCACAGGCGCCACTGTTTACGGACAGGGTGGATGCGTGGGAGATGTGGATAACGACGGCTTGCCGGATATGTACATCACGAATTTCGGCCCGGACATTCTATACCGCAACAACGGGAATGGAACATTTACTGATATCACTGCAAAAGCAAAAGTCGGCTGATTCGCGATGGAGCATCGGTTGCACTTTCTTTGATGCAGATAAAGATGGCGATCAGGATCTTTATGTTGCCAACTACATTCAAGCAACATGGCAGGAAGTGCATGCTGCACGAAGAACGCGACTCTGGCGTGGAAAGGTCGAAGTGCTCGATGGACCAAAAGGACTTCCGGGAGGCCCCGATACGTTTTATCTAAACAATGGCAACGGCACTTTTACAGAAGCGACGGAGAAAGCAGGTCTGAAAACGGGAACCGAGAATTACTCGATGGGAGTTGTCAGTTTCGATTATGACAATGACGGCGACATCGATCTGTATGTTGCCAACGACAGTACACCGAATTGTCTTTATCGCAATCGTGGAAATGGAACGTTCGAAGAAGTCGGAACTGTTTCGGGCGCAGCGTACAATGCAGACGGTCAGGAACAGGGAAGTATGGGAATCGATTTGGGCGATTATAACAACGACGGCTGGTTCGATCTGGTTGTCACAAACTTCGCGCATGACTACGATACGCTTTACAGGAATCTTGGCGGACAATTTTTCCAGGATGAATCGTACGCTGCGAACATTGCGGTCCCAACTTTTGTTCCTTTAGCATGGGGCGTGCTATTTATGGATGTGGATCATGATACGGATCTGGATCTATTTGTATCCAACGGGCACATTTATCCCCAGGTGGATCAAGATCCATCCTTGCACGAAAGCTATCGTCAGAAAAATTCACTCTTTCTGAACGAAAACAACAAGTTCCGCGCTGTGACGGAGCAGGCCGGCTCCGGTTTTCAGATCGTGAAATCTTCCAGAGGTGCTGCGTATGGCGACATGGACAACGATGGCGATCTGGATATCGTGATCGCGAATCAAGATGACAAACCCAATTTACTGCAAAACAGATCGCGAACCGGTAATCACTGGATTACGCTTGCATCTCATTGACACTCGCCACAGTCCTCTTGCAATCAGGCGCGCGTGTGTCGGTAACCATCGGTAAGATCACCCAAATGCGTCAGGTCGCTTCAGGTGGCAGTTACGCTTCGCAAAATGATCTACGTTTAAACTTTGGTACCGGCAAGGCAACAAACATAGAAAAAATTCAGATTCGATGGCCCGATGGTACAGTGGAAACACATGCAGGACTTGCCGCCGATCATTTCTATCAAATCAAGCGTGGATCGAAACCGCTGGCAATGAAGTAATCTAATGAAAAGCAAGCGTTGCCTTATTGCTAGCAATCGCTGTCAATCGCAACTGTCGTCATTTATAAATACCGGTCAGCCTAAACAGGTGCCCGGCTTTGGCGCTTTCCGCGATTACAATGTTCTGCTGGTGACGATCGATACTTTGCGCGCCGATCATCTCCCTGCTTACGGTTACACGCGAGTTCAGACTCCTTCGATGGATCGTTTGGCTTCGGAGAGTCTCATCTTTGAAGATGCTGTAGCGCATACTCCGATGACGCTTGTCTTCTCATTCGTCGATTCTTACCGGTCTGCTTCCCATCGCACACGGAATCCGTGACAATGCAGGTTACATCTTGAATCCAAATATCACGACACTAGCTGAAATTCTGAAGAAAAACGGTTACAACACAGCGGCCTTCGTTTCTGCTTTTGTTCTCGATTCTCAATTCGGTTTGGATCAAGGTTTCGATCTTTATTCGGACAGTTTCACGCTTGCTCAACCGAGGGTCAACAACACAGATACGCAGCGGCGAGCAGAAGAAACGCAATCCGAGGTGGATGTATGGTTGAAGCAAGGAAAGAATACAAAGTTCTTCTTGTGGGTTCATTATTATGATCCGCATGATCCTTACAAGCCGCCCGAGCCTTACAGAACGCAATACGCCTCCTCTTTGTATGACGGGGAAATTGCTTATACGGATCATGTTCTTGGGCGTTTGATTGCAGGCATCGATGAAGTTCAAAGACAAAACGATTATTGTGGTGGCCGGAGACCATGGTGAAAGTCTGGGAGAACACAAAGAACAGACGCATTCCATATTCATTTATAACGCCACGCAGCATGTCCCGCTGATGATCCGGTTGCCGCAGGGAAAAGAAAAGCGTATTCCAGGAATCGCCGGCCTTATGGATATCGCTCCGTCCGTCCTGGAATGGCTCGGGATCCAGCCGGATCCCAGGATGCAGGGAAAGAGTTTGATACCTCTCATTCAGGATCCTGAAAAGGTCAAGCGCGTAGCATACAGTGAGTCTCTGTTCTCGGAATTACATTATGGATGGAGCCCGTTGAGAAGCCTGACCACCGAAGAATACAAGTTGATCGATGCTCCGACTCCGGAACTTTACAATCGAAAGAGCGATCGGGGCGAACTTCAAAATCTGATGAAAATCAAATCGGACGTCGGGAACAAGCTTCGAAAAGAGTTGCTGGAATATATGCAATCCAATTCGTGGGTCGATCAGCAAGCAACAGCAAAAATGGACCCGGAAACGGAAGCAAAATTAAGAGCACTGGGTTACGTGGGCACCGTGGTTCCAGCCACACAGGAGAGCCGCAAGGTCGATCCCAAGGACAGAATCGATACGCTGGAAACCATCTCAAAAGCAAGAAAGGCCATGGAGAACCGCGATTACAAGACGGCCCTGACTATCGCCGAGGATGTGCTGGTCAAGGATACGCATATGGTTGATGCGCATTTCATCGCGGCAACTTCCAGTCTTCATCTTGGACAAAAGGAGAAGGCACTCTCTGAAATGATGGAAACGATCCGGCTGAAACCGGATCATACGCAAACGCTTTACAATCTTGCTTTCTTCTACCAATTGAGCGGCGAGAACAGCACGGCGGAGCACTGGTATCTCCAGCTTTTGAAATACGAACCGGAACATCTGGTCGGCAATTTAAATCTGGCAGGGCTTTACCGACAGACAAACCAGCCACAGAAGGCGCAAGAGCGCCTTTCGAAAGTCCTGCATTTGTACGGGGAAGCAGCGCGCACCACACACTCGCCGGAAAACAGATCAGAGCTTTTACAAACGATGGCGGAAATTTACTTTAAGATCGGCGATCTCAATCAAAGCGAAGCCCTGATCAAGCAGGCGATCCAGCTCACCCCTTCCCGCGCGGTACTTCATTTCCATCTGGGAGTGATTCTTGAGACACAGAAGAAACCGGATGCTGCGCGCGAACGATACAAAGAAGCGTTGCGTCTTCTGGAAGGTAAGCAGCTGGATACAGAGCAAGAGCGCTTGCGCAAGACGATTCTGGAAAGATTGTAGCGGCAGAGCATTTGAGCAAATGCTCTGCAAAAGAGCCTGTCGAAAAACTAGTGGGAGCGCGGACTTCCAGTCCGCACGGATATGAAGCGCGATGAGTCTTGCGGGCAAAGATGCCCGCGTTCCAACTAAAACGGGCCCCCGTTCCTGAGTTTTTCGACAGGCTGCAGAGCAATTCCTCACAGGAAGAACGTTCATAGAAAACTAAAATCATCTATTGAATAGTGTTGTTTTTGCGGATTACATTGGAATTGCTCTGCCACTACTTTGCTTCGCGAATCAGTTTTTCAATTTCGGGATGCTTTTCTCTTTGCGCGATTTCCAGAAGCTCCGCGCGATCCCGTGCCACATCAGCCCCTGCGGCGATCAGGATCTTCACGATGTCCGTATAGCCGCGCAACACTGCCACCTGCAAGGCTGTGCCACCGTATGTGTTTCGCGCGTTTACTTTTGCTCCCGCTTGCAACAAAGCCTCAACAATCTCTTTGTTTCCCTGTTCCGCAGCTGAAGCGAGCGGGGCGATTTTGTATTCATTGGCGCGATTCACATCCGCTCCTGCGAGGATCAACAGATCCAGAATTTCGAGGTTCTTATGATCGCAGGCGAGCATGACCATTGTTTGACCGTAAGGACCTGGCTCATTCACGTTCGCGCCTGTCTCAGTCAATACTTTGACAACTTCGGGATGTTTGAACTCGATTGCTGTCCAGATCGCCTGCTTACCATGGACGACCGCCGGCATTCCCGCCTGTAAGTACAACTGAACGGCACCCGCATCTCCATTCTGCACTTTTCGCGTGAATGCTTCCTCATCAAAATCCAGGCCGGCATTCTTCAATCCAATTTTCGCCTGCTCTTCCGACGTCATGCTTGAATCAACGGATCGACCCGACGCCACAACAACTTTGTAAACTGGAGCAGAAAACGTTGCTTCATAGCCAAATGAAAACTCGGGATCCTTCATCACGAGTTTTCCTGAGACGTTCTTTTCATCGACTTTCTTTGGAGTAAAAGGGCCCGGGTCTTTGACTGAAATTTTAGCCGGCAAACGGTCGTCAAAAAAGAAAACTTCCGAAGCCTTATGACTCGAATCGATCACAACTTCGACCGCTTTTAATTTTCCTTCACTTGCCAGGGAGACAAGCATCTTATAATTTCCAAGCGCGTCGACCGGCACCGGACGATCTGAAAGAATAACGCTGAGTCTTTTGCTTTTTTGAATCGCGTACGAATACAGCAAATCTACTTTCACATTGCTCACCTGAAGCTCTCCTTTTGCAGTGCCTTCAAAATCGGACGCCGCAAAAGCGAGGCACAAGGGTAGCACCAGAATCAAAAGAAGAACTTTCATCATTGCATTCTCCTAATTTTTCGCGCCGGCGGCTTTCAACATATCGATGAGGTCTGTCTGATCTCCCTTTCCGGCTGCCTGGAGTGGCGTTTCACCATCCTTCGTTTTGAAGTTCACATTTGCTTTCAGATCGATGAGGGCCTGGACCATTTCCGGATTTGCCGCATAAATTGCAGAGAAGAGGGCCGTTTGGCCGGACATGGAAGAGACTTGATCCACGGGCGCTCCCAGTTCGACAAGAAGTTTAACGATATCAACTTTCCGCGAAGCAACAGCGAACATGAGTGGAGTTAAACCATGCGTTTCCAGCTTTAAATCTCCGCCCGCTTTAACGAGGATCTTCAGGATCTCGGCATTACCGGCGGCCGCAACGGTCGTCACTGGAGAAAACTGATACGAACTTTTGACATTTACTTTGGCACTCCGATCCACCAGCAGTTGAACAATATCAACTCGATCCCTTTTCACAGCACTGAATAATGGAGTTTCGGCGGTATCATCCACAGCATTCACGTCCGCTCCCGAATCAATCAGGAAGCGGGCGATCTCGAGTTCGCCATCCCAACTCGCTTTCATCAAAGGCGTGATCTTATGCTCTCCATATTCAATAAGCGTGTCAGCTTTCGCGCCACCTGCAATCAAAGCTTTGACTGCATCCAGATCTCCATTCTCGATGGCAATCGCAAAATCAGCGCCCGGGATTCTATCCTGCGCAACCAAAGATCCACAAAACAACAACAGGAATGCTGCAACGACATAAAATTGTCTTTTCATCTTCTTAAGCTTACCCGAAATCCCTGTGGCGCACAGGAAGGAACGGCTCAAATTGGAACACGGGCGCCATAAATGTCGCCCCTACATGTTTATACGGTAGGGGCGCGATTCATCGCGCCCGGGTGCATGTTCCGCTCAGATGCCGGTGGAAAAAACGACGACTCTGCGGCCGGAGAGGATTGTTCTGTGTTCGAGGTGTGCCTTGACGGCACGCGCTAACACAACTCTTTCAATGTCCTTGCCGATGCGCATCATTTCTTCCATCGAGTCCTCATGACTCACCCGTTCGGTACCTTGATCGATGATCGGTCCTGCATCGAGATCGACCGTCGCGTAGTGAGCAGTAGCTCCAATCATTTTCACACCACGTTCGTAGGCTTGCCCGTATGGGTTGGCACCTTGAAAAGCGGGCAAAAAAGCATGATGAATGTTGATAATCCGCCCCGAATAATCTTCAACGAATCCTTGCGAAAGAACCTGCATATATCGGGCAAGAATTACGAGATTGACTCCGTTCTGTCCAAGCAGGCGTCTAATTTGAGCTTCCTGCTGCATTCGCGTCTCATTAGCAACGGGAAGCCAGTGATATGGAATTTGAAAATCCTCTGCAACATATCGCAAATCTTCATGATTGCTTATGATCAAAGGGATATCGCACTGGATCTCCCCTTCCTTGCACCGGATCAGGAGATCAAATAAACAATGCGATGCTTTGGTGACCAGAATCGCAATGCGCCGATTCACATCAGAATAATGAATGTCCCACCGCATTCCCAGCGGCTGCGCGAAAGCCTCAAACTCCCGTTTCAGAGTTTCCCGGCTGGTTCCGAGATCCTTCATGTCCAGCTTCATCCGCATAAAAAAATGATTTTCGCGCACATCTGTGTATTGCTGGCAGTGAAGGATATTGAAATCGCGTTGATAGAAAAATGAAGTGATCCGGGCCACGAGACCTTTTTGATCCGGACAATCCAACAACAGAATGATTGATTCGGTTCTCATCGGTTGGAGGAAGTCCTTTCATATCCAAGCCGAGTGGAAATTTGTTGTGCCATGCGACTGACGAGTTTTCCGAATTCGGGCAAACGCTCCAAAGTCATTCGCGCCGCGGGACCACCCACACTAATCGCGCCGACAACCTCACCATCGTGTTGAAACACAGGGGATCCGACCGCACGAAAACCGAGTTCAAGCGCTTCGTCGGCAATCGCGTAACCTCGACGCTTGATCTCTGTGAATTCTTTGCGCAGACGATCCGGATCGGTCACCGTTTTCGGCGTGTATTGCGGAAGTGAACCTTTCAAAATCGGCGCAAGTTGTTCCTGGGATAAGTAAGCAAGGATCGATTTACCGGTCGATGTGGCAAACGCCGGCCAACGTGTCCCGATCGATTGAACCGACCCGATCAAATGAACACCGCGGACCTCGTCCAGAATCAGGACATCCTTTCCTGTCAAAATTTCCAGTGTTGCTGTTTCGCGGGAAGCTTCTGCAAGACTTTTTAGCTCAGGCCTGCATGCATCACGCAAAGAATACGAGCGCATCGCTCTCGCTCCAAGCATCACCATTTCCGGTCCAAGAGCATACGTTTCAGCCATTGAATCACGGCGCACAAGCCCTTCGCTTTCCAAAGCACTCAGCAATCGAAACACGGTTGTCTTGTTCAGGTTCAGCGCCCGTGACAAATCAGCAAGCGACCAGAACGGTCTTTCATCATTAAACGATTTCAATACGGAAAGCGCTCGGACTACAGCCTGAGTCCCCTCGTAAGGCTTCTTCTGGGTGTATTTCATATTGTGAAATGGTATTTCAAAATCTTTGACTTTTCAAGATGGTGCTCTTATTCTGCGTGTAGGGGCGCGATTCATCGTGCCTGAGCGGAGGTCGGCATGTCCAAACGTTTTGCGCAGGGCGCAAGCACACTGCCTCAGGAATATTTTGTTTCTGAAGATATTTTTGAGAAAGAAACCAAACGGATCTTTTCAAAACGCTGGCTGTGTGTCGGACGTTCCAGCAGTTTGTTTGAGACCGGCAGCTATTTCCTTGTGGAGCGAAGCGGCGAAAGCATTATTGTGACTCGAGGCGATGATGGTGAAGCGCATGCTTTTTACAATGTTTGCCGTCATCGGGGCACCCAATTGTGCACGGAATCGAACGGGCAATTCAACGGCAGGATTCAGTGCCCCTATCATACATGGACCTATTCGCTAACCGGGGAATTGCTGGGCGCCCCCAACATGAAAGATGTGCCCGGATTTGATCGTGGGAATTATCCGCTGCACAGTATTGCAATCGCCGAATGGGAAGGCTTTCTGTTTATCAACATGGACCGCAATGCGGAACCTTTTGCGCTCGCTTTTGAACCTTTGCTCCATCGCTTCCAGGCGTGGCAGTTGAAAGAGCTGCGTGCTGCTCACACCCTTACATATGAAGTAAAGGCGAATTGGAAACTGATTTTTCAGAATTACAACGAATGCTATCATTGCCCCACTGTTCATCCGCTGTTGGCAAAGCTGACACCATATAAAAGCGCATTGAACCACCTGGACGAAGGTCCGTTTCTTGGAGGGCCCATGCAAATTTCTATGGAAGGCGGAAGCATGACGATGGATGGTCGCGCGTGTGCTACAGCGCTATCCGAAGACGAACAGGATCTTGTTCATTACTACACTTTTTTTCCCGGAATGTTTCTGAGCTTGCATCCAGATTACGTTCTTGTCCACCGGTTGGAACGGGTCCGTCCGGATCTCACCAGGATTCATTGTGAGTGGTTGTTTCATCCGGATGCAATGAACCGGGCCGATTTTGATGCTGCTTCTGCGGTGGAATTCTGGGACATCACGAATCGACAGGATTGGCATGTATGCGAGCTATCGCAAAAAGGGATCAGCTCCCGCGCATATGTACCGGGCCCGTATTCGAATCTGGAAAGTCTGCTGGCTGCTTTCGACCGCGAATACCTCAAAACGATGGAAGGAATTTAACGCAAAGGCGCAATGACGCAAAGATTTAATGTTTTTTTCTTTGCGCCCTAGCGTCTTTGCGTTGAATCCTATCCAAGGGCGGAGTGCATCACCGCCATCAACTTTTCTACAGGAATCGCAGGGACGAAGTTTTCGTTGGCGCCGACCATGTCATGGTTATTGATCAGGCTATTGATGATGGCTTCTTCGGTTGCTTCAATGGTTGCTTCGAAAGCATCATCCATGAATTGATCCAGCATGTAAGTAAATTGCTGCAGACCGGATTTCGGCTCGCGTAAGACGTAATTGGCTGTAGAGAATCCGACAATGATTTCACCGCTGGTGTAAGCGGCAAAACTCCCGCAACGTCCGATTCCGAGAGCGGCTCGCTTGCACAGCCAGGTGAGCTGGAAACGGCTTAATGGGAGATCGGTGCCGAGTACTGTAATAATCGATCCGTAATTGTCCGAGCGCTTTCTTAATGCGGCAAAGGAAGCGAGCAGTTTTCTACCGACCGGGATGCCGAGGATTCGTAGGTCATCGATGCGGCCGAAGTTGGAGTTGACAAGAATTCCAATCGTAAATTGTTGATCATCCACCTTAACGACGCGTGAGCTGCTTCCGATTCCGCCTTTAAAATCGCAACAAACCATTCCGGTTCCTGCGCCGACAGAACCTTCCGGTACAACGTCTTTCGAAGCGCTGTTCAGTGCTTCAAATACATGTTTTTGCTTGATGTGACGACCGACTGCATCATTCAGGAAGCTATCATCGCATTCCCCTACAACGGGAATGACAACATCATACTCATTGCCCATCTCTGGAAATTTCTCAGAGAGCCATTTCACGCAGGAATCGCTCACGCGGCCGACGCTCAAAGTATTTGTCAGGAGAATCGGCGTTTCAATGAGCCCCCATTCCTGAATTTGGATCAGTCCGCTGACCTCACCTGCGCCGTTTAGAATGTGAGCCCCCGACATAAGACGCTCCATATAAACGTTATCATGAGGAATGATTGCGGTGACACCGGTGCGGACCGGACCATTGCCGGGACGGCGTCGTCCGGTCCCTTCAATGATTGTGCTGTGCCCGACCTTAACACCGGGCACATCTGTCAATGAATTCTTCGGTCCGGATGGAAAACGTCCCACGGCAAACCCGAAGTGACGCAACAATTTTCGTCGTTCCATAGTTGCCTTGTATTTTACCGCAGAGAACGCGGAGCACACAGAGAGTGAAGAAAGATGTTCTCCGAGTTCTCTGCGGTGAAACTACTTCTTCTTGCGCATGCGGATGTTCAGCGGAGTGATTTCGACAAGCTCATCGGGGTTGATGAATTCCAGCGCTTTTTCAAGACCCATTTCAGTAAAAGGAATCAACCGGATCGCATCATCGGCAACAGACGCACGCATGTTCGTCAGCTTTTTCTCTTTTGTAACATTGACCCACAGGTCGACGTTACGTGAATTCTGCCCGCAGATCATTCCTCGATAGACGTCCTGGCCCGGTTTTACAAAAAGTTCGCCGCGGTCTTGCAGATTATTGAGAGCGTAAGCGGTGACACGGCCATCTCGATCGGAAACCAGCACGCCATTGCTTCGCGTCGTGATTTCACCCATCCAGGGTTCATAGCTGTCAAAAAGATGATTCATGATGCCGGTCCCGCGGGTGTCCGTTAGAAACTCGGATCGAAAACCGATTAAACCGCGCGTGGGAATCTGAAACTCCAGACGAACTCGCCCTTTGCCATGATTCACCATATTCAGCATCTTGCCTTTTCTCATTCCCACTTTTTGGGTGCTGACACCGATGTACTCTTCCGGACAATCGATGATGAGCCTTTCTACAGGTTCCAGCAGAACACCTTTCTCCGTTTTTGTGATGATTTCCGGCTTTGAAACTTCGAACTCGAAGTTCTCGCGTCTCATCATTTCGATTAAAATTGCCATCTGCAATTCACCGCGACCCATGACCCTGTAGGTTTCTGTCGCGCCTTCTTCCACTTCCATCCTCAGACTGACATTGCGCAATAATTCCCGCTCCAGTCTCTGGCGCACGTGTCTGGCTGTGACGTATTTTCCTTCCTGACCGGAAAATGGAGAGACGTTGGCCGTGAAAAACATTGCAATGGTCGGCTCGTCTACCTTCAAAACCGGCAGAGGCTGTGGATTTGCAGCAAACGCAATTGTTTCCCCAATCGTAATATTTTCATTCCCTGCAACAGCCACAATATCCCCCGCGCCGGCTTCCTTCACTTCCATCTGGCCCAGACCATCAAAAACAAATATCTTGGTGATCTTTGAGCTCTCCAGGGATCCATCCAGCTTGCAAATCGCAATCGTCTCGTTTTCGTGGATCGTTCCCTGAATGATTTCCCCGATCGCGAGTCTGCCGAGATAATCGTTGTAATCCACATTTGTGACCCACAATTGAAGGTCCTTTGTTTCATCGTAAAGCGGCGGGGGAATCGTCTGCAAAATTGCTTCGAACAGCGGAATCAATGTTCGAGAATCTTCTTCGAGATTTGTTTTCGCTATGCCGGCACGCGCGTTCGTATAAAGGATCGGAAACTCGATCTGCTTATCCTTCGCATCCAGATCGATGAACAGATCGTAGATCTCATTTCTTACTTCAGGAATGCGAGCATCACTGCGATCGATTTTGTTGATCACAACGATCGATGGAAGATTCAGCTCAAGAGCCTTTTTCAATACGAAGCGGGTTTGCGGCAACGGACCTTCGGATGCGTCGACAAGCAACATCACGCCATCCACCATATTTAAAGTGCGTTCCACTTCTCCACCAAAATCGGCGTGTCCGGGGGTATCGACTATGTTGAGTTTGACTCCCTTGTACCAGACCGCCAGATTCTTGGCCATGATTGTAATACCCTTCTCGCGTTCCAGATCGATATTGTCCATCACCCGCTCGTTGACCTTCTGGTTCTCACGGAAAATACCGCTTTGCCAGAGCATGGCATCGACAAGCGTGGTTTTCCCGTGATCAACGTGCGCGATGATCGCAAGGTTACGGATATCGTCTCGTGTCTTCATAAAAAAGCGCCGAAGTCATGAGCAATGAGTCATTCATTTTGGATCATTTGTTGGCGGTGCCGGGGGCGGTGTGGGCGGGGCCGTCCAGGCATCCTCGTGCTGGAAGCCAATTTTATTGTGCGTGCCGTCACAAAACGGCTTATTCATCGAATGACCACAGCGGCATAATGAGAACTTTTCTTTATCGCCTGCGATCACATTTCCTTGCGGATCGACAAGCGTAACTTTTCCCTCCACTCGCAGCGGTCCATTCTTCAATACTTTGATAACAACGTCAGACATAGCTCTCTCACTCCTCTAAAAATTACAGAAATGATAATGAATTGAAGACATTTTCGCCATAGCAACAGACGGGCGGGTGTTGCTAGAGCCTGTTTTTAACAGAAGCTAGCGAAGATAGCTAAAAGGAATATTTCTCTTTGCTTCCTTCGTTATCTTCTGTAGAATCTTAGTCCGGCTTGTTGGGATAGTATGTCCTCTGGAATCGCACCGTCCAATCGGGGTTTTTCGTGCGAATCCTGATCTCCGGTTTCTTTTTCGCAGAATAATCGCTGCTGGATCTGTAATAAAGCGTCAATCGATGTCCTAGATCCGTAGCGATTTTGTTGTAAGCGGCCTGCAAACGCGGGAATTCCTCGTATAAAACGAAGTAGGTGCCTCCAGTGCTTTCCGATAACTTCCGCAGTGCATTGTAATCAGCATCCATATTTTCCAAAATCAAGCTATAAATAATGACTTTATTCTTTTGAGCCAGCTCAATAGCTTGCTGTAAGTTTCCCGAACCACTTGTGTTCACACCATCGGAAATCAGAAACAGCGCTCGACGCGGATAAGCGGCAGTCGACAAACGATTCAAAGCAGCGATCAAGCCCTCGAAAAGTTTTGTCCGGTCCCCGTAGCGAAAGTCATTCCAATCGTTTTGTGCACTGTCCGCTTTCTTCTTTAGCTCCTGATGCAGTTTGATCCGTTCGTCAAAAGTCATCACAAAAAATTCGTCATCGGGCCGGAGCGACGAAAGGAAATCGGTGGTGCTGCGGCCGGTGATTTGGAAAACCGATTGCATGCTGCTGCTTGTATCGATGAGCACACCAATCGAGAAAGGCTCGCGTTCTGTTTCCAAATCCAACACTTCCTGCTGCACATCGTTCTCCCAAACCAGGAAATCTTCAGGCACGAGCTCGCTGATGAATTCCCCTTTCTTATTCAGCACAGAGATTTGGAGATCAACCACCTGAACATTAACAACGTATTGAGCGCGGGCAACAAGCGTGAATAACAGGATGAGAACGACAGCCATTTGTAACGCCGGCCTCCGGCGGGCCATCCTGTAGCGAACACTCAGCTTCATTAGCTCCAGCTCTGCCCGCGGGACGCGGGCGATACAAATCTATACTTAAGAATCGTCCAGATGATTTTGCTTCCAGCTTTAATAGAGCCTGATAAGGTGCCGCTGATTTTAGATTCTCCGATCCTTTTACGATACGAGACAGGCACTTCCCGGATTCGCAGATTTTTTCGCACGGCTTTAATTTGCATTTCCACCGTCCAGCCAAACGTTTGATCCACCATACCGAGCTTTTGCAAGGCTTCATAACGGATGGCGCGGAACGGACCAAGATCAGTATAGCGAAAGCGGAAAAGCCACCAGATCAATGAGCTTGCCAGGCGATTTCCAAAAGCAGCGTGAGCGGGTAACGCGTCTTTTTCGTGTTTACCGAGCGAGCGTGATCCGATCACAAGGTCGGCCTCTCCTTTTTGGATAGGATCCACCAGGAGCCGCATTTCTTCCGGATAATCACTGAAATCACCATCCAGAAAAACAACTGCATCGGGGTCCCTAAGCTCCTGAATGCCCCGCAGACACGCGAAACCATATCCCCGCCGCGATTCGGAAACGACATGCGCGCCATGATCTTTTGCGATCTCCACAGTCCGATCTTTCGATCCGTTATCAACAACGATGACATGCGAAACCAGATCCTGAGGGATTTGATCCAGCACAGATTTGATCGATTGCTCTTCGTTCAAAACCGGTATGATCACAGCAACTTTCATAGATTTAACGCAATGACGCCAAGACGCAAATAGAAAATAAATTAATGCTTTGCCTCTTTGCGTCTTTGCGTTGATAAGAGCTCGGTGAATTTGGGATGGCTGCGGAGGGAGGCCAGGTTCGGGTCATTTTCGAAATGGTACGAACAGCGCCAGCCGAGCTGAACAGCTTTTTCGAACCATACAAAACTGTTAACAATATCCCCTTGCAAACAAAACACCGAACCTCGATCGTATGCCGCATGATGATCCAGCGGATCGATGGTCTCCGTAGCCTTCTCTGCAAGTTCCGTAGCGCTTTGCCAGTTTTGCATCTGCGCGTACACAACAGACAATCTTGCAGTGGCAAAACTGTTATTCGGATTCAGATGGATCGCCTTCATCAAATAGGACTCCGCTTCTGCAAATTCACCACTGTAGGATGCAAACGTTCCGTGCAAAACATTCAACAATGTGTTCCCCGCATGTTTCTTCTTCGCTTGTTCCAGTACGGCTCTCGCAATGGAAAAATCACCGAGCAAACTGTGGATCCAGACAAGATAAAAGTAGGGATAAATCACTTCGGGATTGATGCGCAGCTCTGTATGAAACGCCAGTATCGCCTTATCCATTTCTCCCACGTGCAAATAAATCTCTCCGCTGTGATCGTGAGCCACCGCATAATGCGGATCCAAACGAATCGCTTTTTGAATTTCATCCATGGCCTGCTCGTAATTCCCCCGCAAATAAAGCAACATCCCAAGCGTACAATGAACTTCCGGAAGATGATCGTTGATCAATGCAGCCTGTAAGATCATCTCTTCCGCTTTCTGCAGCCATTTGCGGTCGCGGTCAAACCAGCTATAAAAACGCTGAACGTACACTTCACTCAATGCGGCAAGAGCGGCAGCGTACCGGGGATCCTGTTGCAGAGCCAAAAGCAAAAAGTCTTCGGCCTGTTTGTTTTGATCTGCATTCTGAAAAGAATAGTGATGCCTGCCTTTCAAATAGAATTCATATGCCTTGAAACTCTGAGTCGGACGTTGCCCCACCGAGCGTCTTTCCGATTCCGTAAGCCGGAGCTGAAGAGCATCATGCACGCTCCTTGCAACGTGCTCCTGCAGCTCAAATATTTCCTCGATCGGACTTGTGTAACGCTCACTCCACACTACGGAAGAGACCGCGCCGTCAAACAGTTGAACATGAACTTCCATGCGGTTATGAGACTTATGAAGCGACCCATGGAGGAGATACCGCACCTGCAAATCCTGAGCGATTACAGGAAGTTGGATTTTCGTGTCGCGATATTTTACGATGGCGTGTCTGGAAAGAACTTTCACTCCGGTGATCTTCGATAGATCGGTGATGATATCTTCTGTCATCCCCAGTCTGAGATATTCGCTTTCTTCCTGGCTGTCCGGCAGATCAAAATAAAGGACCGCAATGCTGATGGGAGTAGCCACAGAAGCCCGAAGCTCTGACTCCAGTTCATCCAAATGCTTCAAAGCATCCAGAAATTCACCGGCATCCTGATAACGGGCTTTCGGATCCTTCGCAAGCGATCTTTGCAAAATCGCGTTCAAAGGATCGGAAATATGGCTCAAAGGAGCGATGTCTTCATGCAGAATGGCTGAGAACGTCTGGACCCTGGTATCCCGCTCGAAAGGAAGCCGTCCTGCCAGCATCTGATACAGAACAACTCCTGCAGAAAAAAGATCGCTCCGTTCGTCAGGTTCTTCTCCGCGCGCTTGCTCCGGCGAAAGGAACTCCAACGTGCCCGATGAGGCGCTCGATAATTCCTCCGACCCCTTCTGATACAAACTGCTGGCCAGCCCAAAATCGAGGATTTTTACTTTACCGCGAGAAGTGATCATGATGTTGGATGACTTAATATCGCGATGAATAATGCCTTCTGAATGAGCCTCTTCCAGGGCTTCGAGTATCTGTTCCATATACAGCAAAGCTTCCGGCATTGAAACCTGTGCCAACCGAATTCGTTTGCTCAATAAATCTCCTTCCACAAGCTCCATCGCGAGATAGGGGATCGATTCATGCCAGCCGGCTTCATAAACGACAGCAATATTCGGATGAACTAGCGATGAACAGAATCGCGCTTCCTGCAAAAAACGCTCTTTTGCATCCTTGGACTCGACCAGAGTCAGCATTTTCAGAGCAACCACACGGTGCAGGTAAATGTCCCGAGCCCTGTAAACTTCACCAAAGGATCCGGCGCCAAGCTTCTCCTCCAAACGAAAATGCGAGAATTGCATCCCGGGAACAATGAAGGTCATAAATCCATTATATGAGCTTTTGTAGCGCCGGCGGCTCGCCGGCAAGGATCATATATAATTTAATAGATCGTCAATCTGTCGCCAGGCCGGCGGCGCTACAGAGGTCATCTTATGGCTCACAATCTATTCAATACATTACAAAATTTTGAAGGCGGAAGATTTTACTCATTACCGCAGCTGGAAAAAGAAGGAATCGGAAAGATCTCACGGCTTCCTGTTAGCCTGCGAATCGTTCTGGAATCTGTTCTTCGTAACTACGATGGAATGAAGATTAAAGAGGAGGATATCCGGTTCCTCGCAAACTGGAAACCAAACGAAGAAAGAACCGCTGAAATTCCGTTTGTTGTTGCCAGGATTGTGCTCCAGGATTTTACCGGAGTTCCCCTGCTGGTGGATCTTGCAGCCATGCGTTCGGTTGTCGATCGAATGGGAAAACAGTCAAAGATCATTGAACCTCTGGTTCCCGTAGATCTGGTGATCGATCATTCGGTTCAGGTGGATTTCTTTGGAACAACGGATTCACTTCAGCGAAATATGGAAATTGAGTTTCGGAGAAACTATGAGCGCTACCTATTCCTGAAATGGGGAACGCAAGCTTTTGATGGATTCCTCGTTGTTCCGCCCGGGATTGGAATCGTTCATCAAGTCAATCTGGAATACCTTGCGAAGGGAGTTTTAACAAAAAAGGATGTTACATATCCCGACACGTTAGTGGGTACAGACTCGCATACGACAATGATCAACGGACTTGGGATTGTTGGATGGGGTGTTGGCGGAATCGAAGCGGAAGCCGGAATGCTTGGGCAGCCGGTCTATTTTCTGACGCCGGATGTTGTCGGCGTGAACATGAACGGAAAACTGCGCGAAGGAGTAACGGCAACCGACCTGGTTCTGCATGTCACCGAAATGCTGCGAAAAGCCAAGGTGGTGGGCAAGTTTGTTGAGTTCCATGGTGAGGGGGCCGCAACACTGGCTGTCCCGGACCGCGCTACCATTGCCAATATGGCGCCCGAATACGGCGCGACGATGGGTTATTTTCCGATTGACGAAGAAACATGCAAGTATATGCTTGCGACAGGACGCACGGAAAAACAGGTTCAGATCTTTCGCAGTTATTTTAAAGCGCAAGACCTTTTCGGAATTCCCGGAAAGGGACAATGCGATTACACTACTGTATTAGAGCTGAATCTTCAGGATGTTGTGCCTGCCGTTGCAGGTCCGAAACGCCCGCAGGACCGAATCGATCTCGGGGGTTTGAAACGGAAATTTTCTGAGTTGTTGAGAAAACCGGTCACGGAAAATGGTTACAACAAAACGGATGATCAACTTTCCAGGCGGTTTCGCGTCAGCTTAAACGGACAGGTTACGGAACCGGGCGCAGGCGGAGGGGATCAGGAAACGCCGCCGGACAGGAAGGATGCGAGTTGGGGCGAGGTTGAGATGATGAACAATCGTCCGACTGCCGACCCGGCTCCGGAGGCGATCGTTCCGACGCAGGTCAAGCAGGCAGAGATCGGGCATGGCTCGGTGCTGATCTCAGCCATCACATCCTGCACAAACACATCCAACCCCACAGTTATGTTAACAGCCGGACTGGTCGCGAAAAAAGCGGTGGAGAAAGGCCTGACCGTACCTCCTTATGTGAAGACCTCGCTGGCTCCGGGCTCGCGCGTTGTAACTGAGTATCTGGCAAAAACGGGACTGCAACCCTATTTGGATAAGCTGCGTTTCAATCTGGTGGGTTACGGTTGCACAACCTGCATCGGGAATTCAGGCCCCCTGCATCCAAATATTGAAGAGACCGTCACGAAAAATGATTTGATTGCGGCAAGCGTTTTGAGCGGCAACCGAAATTTTGAAGCCAGAGTGCATCAGAACATCAAAGCCAATTTCTTGATGAGCCCCCCGCTGGTTGTTGCTTTCGCTCTTGCCGGAAAAGTCGATATCGATCTCACCACTGAACCGATTGGAAAAGGAAAACAGGGCGCAGATGTTTACTTGCGCGATATCTGGCCTTCCCTCCAGGAAGTCAGTACGCTTTTGCGCTCCGCAATGGACCCGGACACTTACAGAAGACTGTACGGTAACTTCGCAGAGCAGAATCCTCTCTGGAATGAAATTCCTTCAACCATAGGAGCGGTCTACCAATGGGACGCGAATTCCACTTACATCCAGGAACCACCTTTCTTTCAGCAGTTCAACACGCAACCTGGAAAGATCACGGACATTCTTTGCGCCAGACCGCTTGCCATCTTCGGCGACTCCGTGACGACAGATCACATCAGTCCTGCCGGTGCCATTAAAAAGGACAGCCCCGCGGGGCGATATTTGCTTGAACATGGAGTGGATGAAAAGGACTTCAATAGCTACGGATCGCGCCGAGGTAACGATCGTGTGATGACACGCGGAACGTTTGCCAATCCCAGAATCAAAAACTTAATGGTGCCCGGCGTTGAAGGCGGTGTCACAATTTATCAGCCGGGCGGAGAGGTGATGACGATCTACGATGCTGCCATTAAATATCAGTCGGCCGATATACCGCTGGTGATTTTTGCCGGACAGGAGTATGGAACCGGCAGTTCCCGTGACTGGGCTGCAAAGGGAACCCGGTTGCTCGGCGTACGCGCCGTCATCAGCGAAAGTTTCGAACGCATTCATCGTAGCAATCTGGTTGGAATGGGAGTTCTCCCCTGCCAGTTTAAAGAAGGGATGAATGCCAGAACACTAAAACTCGTTGGGACAGAAACATACGACATCATCGGCCTGGAAAAAGGAATCCGCCCACAACAAGATGTCACGATGGTGATCCATCGCGCGGATGGAAGCACAGAGGAAATATCTGTTGTGCTTCGCATCGATACACCAATCGAAGCCATTTACTACCAGCATGGCGGTATTCTTCATTTTGTCTTGCGCCAACTACTCCAAAATTAACGGTTCTTAAACACGGAGTCACGGAGAGCACGGAGTTATAAAAAATGTTTCTCCGTGTGCTCCGTGGCTCCGTGGTTAAAATCAAAGGCCTGGTTGAGATAAAACTTGCTTTGGCGAAACCGACCGGCCAGGAACAGAACAAACGAACGCAGGATTAAAGCTGTCGACAAAGTAAACTTCACAGAGCTGAGACGTTTTTCCGGAAAGTGTTTTTGAAAATAGCGGATCACGTTGCGAAAATACTCCATTTGCGAGCGCTCCCAGTCCTGGCGGGTGCTTCCACCCGCATGATGGAAGAATTTTGCTTCAGGCAAATAAAAAATTTCGAAGCCTCCTTCCTTCATCCTCTTACAAAGATCAACCTCTTCCATATATAAAGAGAATCGCGGATCAAAGCAGCCTATTGTGTCCAGGGCACTCCTTCTAATCATCAAGGCAGCCCCCATTGGCTGATCAACCTTCATCAACCGCTTGTGTTTACGTTTACTGATTCGATAACCTGCCGGAATGAGGTAATCCAGATAAGACAAAAACAAAAAATTGTTCAACGGAGTAGGGAAATTTCGGCAGGAGGGCTGGAGCTTCCCTTCCGGGAACAGAAGTTGAGGAGCAACAACGCCGGCAGCCGGATTTCGATTCAGGAATGCTTCAAGCGTCTCAAGCGATCCAGGCAGCGCCTCCGTGTCGGCATTGAGAAGTAAGATGTAAGGTTTCTTGCTCTCCTGAACTCCCTGATTTGCGGCTCTGCCAAACCCGAGATTCTCACGATTTTCAATCGTCCTAATACCAGCCTGGCCGGACAAGAATTCCAGAGATCCATCGGAGGAAGCGTTATCGATCACAACGATCTCCGCGGGATCCTCATTCTTGATCGATTGTAAAAGGGGGGGAAGAAAACGTAAACCGTTCCAATTCACAATCACCACAGTTGTCAGATGCGAGGCCAGAGAGTACTCCTGAACTTTAAAAGCCAGATTAATCGTAATACCATTGATTCAGAATTTACAATTAGTAGGGGGGCAAGATTCGCGAACCCATACCGGGCGTTTTGCCGGCGGGCCGCCGGCACGACCTGTTGAAGAATTCAGATGGAGCGCGGACTTCTAGTCCGCAAGAATCTCTAAATTCGACGAGAGGTCTGCGGGCAAAGACGCCCGCGCTCCCCCACTAGAAGAGCGAATGATTGGAATTTATCAACAGGCTCGGCGCTACTTCCTATAGTAAGATGAAATATCTATGCCGGTTGCTCTAAAAATCTCCAATCTGTCGAAAATCTATAAAACAGGTTTCATTCCCAAGAAAGTAGTAGCTCTTCAAGGAATTTCGCTGGAAGTCGAACAGGGTGAGATCTTCGGACTGCTCGGACCGAATGGCGCGGGAAAGACAACGACTTTGAAAAGTATCCTGAGTCTGGTCCATCCGGACTCGGGAACGATTGAGCTCCTCGGGGATTCGGTTCCGTCTCCCAAAGCAATGGCACGCATTGGCTTCCTTGCAGAGAATCCGTATGTTTATGATTTTTTAACCGGCCGTGAATATCTGGTTTTTGCAGGCAAACTGCACAAACTCAGCACGCAACAAGCGCGCAAGAAAGCCGATGAACTGCTCGAGTTCTTTCAACTGCAGGAGGCTGCAAATCGACCTCTGCGAAAGTATTCCAAAGGAATGTTGCAACGAATCGGTCTCGCCCAAGCCCTTGTAAACGATCCGGACTTCTTGATCCTCGATGAACCGATGTCGGGATTAGATCCGGTCGGACGAAAGGAAGTGAGGGACCTCTTGATCTCTTTAAGAAGCAAAGGTCGCACCCTGCTCTTCAGCTCGCATATCCTCTCGGATGCTGAGATGATCTGTGATCGTGTTGCCATTCTGGTGAAAGGCAAAATACAGATGATTGGAAAAGTTCAAACTCTGATGAAGCAGATCGACGCTTACGAAGTGACGATTCAAAGCAAGCAGGAGCTTCAGATGAATGGCATCCCTCATCAAGTCATTACGAAAACGGAGTCACAATACCTCTTGCGCGTTCCCTCTGTTAAAGAGCTTCATTCACTGCTGGCAGAAGCAGAAATCCAACATTTTGAAATTGAATCGATCGTCCCTTTGCGACAGACGCTGGAAGATCTCTATTTGAAACGCATCCAGGAATAAAATGAGAGCGATCCAGGCCATTGCGTTACTGACCTTCAAAGAAGCGATCCGGAGCAAGATTCTCTATCTTTTACTTTTTTTTGCGGTCGGGTTGATTTCGATTTCCTGGATCATCGGTCAGCTCACGGTGGGGGATGAGCTGAAAATCATCAAAGATCTTGGTATCAACAGTATTCATTTTTTTGGCGTCCTCATCACAGTTTTCATCGGAATCCAGCTTGTGTTCCGCGAAATGGAGAAGCGGACGATTTATATGGTATTGAGCAAACCTCTACGCCGTTACCACTTTCTTCTTGGAAAGTTCTTCGGTATGGCACTTACATTGTTTTTGATTTTATGCACGCTTGTTTCTGTTTTTTATCTGGTGCTTTTTCTAAAAGGAGATTCCAATCCCCGATTGCTCTGGTCCTTTTACATGATTTATCTGGAATGGCTGCTCATCACCGGCATTGCCTTGCTGTTCTCATCTTTTTCCACACCGTTGCTGAGCACAATGCTGACGCTTGCGTCCTTCTTTATGGGACATTTGACGGAAAGTCTGTTGATGCTGAAGAGCCGGCTGAGCTCTGAATTTTCGATTTCTTTGCTAACGCTTCTTTTTTATGCATTGCCCAATCTGGAAATGTTCAATGTGCGCACTCAGATGGTTCATCAGCTGGCTTTGCCATCAGGCTTTTTTGTACAGGCAACTCTTTATTGGATACTCTATCTTTTGTCACTCCTGTTGCTCGCCATCACGATATTTCAGAAAAAAGATTTTGTATGAGCACAACAAAAACCTCATCTTTTTACCTGATTGCCGCCGTTCTTATGGCATTTCTTGCGGCTTCCTCCGTTCACTTCAACGCTTTATAAGAAATACAGGTCTCAGGGCACTTTTCTTTCCTCAATTCTTTATCTTCCCTCGGGTAAATATTTGAAACCGATATCATTTGGTTACCACTCTTTGCTCAGCGACTTTATCTATCTGTGGTCGATTCAGTATTACGGGGATCCGAAATTGAAACCCAAAATGGAGTACTTAAAACATACATACGATTTGATCACAGAACTGGATCCCCACTACCTTGATGCGTATCAGGTCGGCGCGCTTTTCATGTTTTATGAAGGGAGGAATCCTCACGCGGGATTGCAGTTGCTCGAACAGGGAATGAGGAACAATCCGGATCAATGGATCTTGCCCATGGAGGCGGGCTTTTATTGCTTCATGAATTTGAAGAGACAGGATCTTGCGGCGCGTTATTTCGAAAGGGCGGCTAAAATTCCGGGTACGGTTTCGCTCGCAAAACGCGCGCAAGCGAGCATGACCTTCAAGATGGGAGACAAAGCTGCTGCTTTCGCGCTATGGAGCGAGGTTTATCAATCTACGGACACTCCCAGCATTAAACAGACGGCCTATCAACACATGCACGATTTACGGGTCCTGATTGACGTTGAATTGATTCGAAATGCTATAACGCTCTTTTACGGAAAATTTCAGCGGCCGCCGCTGAATCTCGAACAGCTCGTTTCCCAGGGACTTTTAAATCGTGTCCCTTTGGACCCGGACGGTAATCCGTATGAATATGATCCGAGAACTGGATACGTAAAATATTCCAGCCAGCTTCCATTGTATAAACGGTTTCAATGAGCAAAATTCTCCTGGTTGAAGATAAAGAAAGCCTTCGTGAAATGCTCAAGCGGGCGCTCGAAGAAAATCAATTTCAGGTAGAGGAAGCCCGTGACGGGATTGAAGCGGTTCATAAGATCCGCACGCAGAAATACTTATTGATTCTTTCCGACTTGCGCCTTCCTCACGTTGAAGGGTTGGAACTGCTACGTGTGGCGAAAGAGGTTGATCCGGATAACGTTTTGATTTTCATGACTGCTTTCGGGTCTATTGAAATTGCAGTCGAGGCTATGAAGAACGGCGCTTATGACTTTTTGCCGAAGCCCGTGGACATTCATTACCTGATCATGATGGTCAAGAGGGTGGAGCAGGCTCAACAGATCCGTTATGAGAACATGATTCTTAAAGAGGATTTCGCTCGCAGGCTTGGGTTTCCCCGGATCATCGGAGAAGACCGTGCGTTCCGCGACGTTTCGCTGGCAATTCAAAAAGCGGCGCCAACCGATGCGACAGTCCTTCTGACGGGTGAGAGCGGAACCGGCAAGGAGCTGTTTGCCCGTGCATTACATCATCTGAGCAAAAGGGGTGAAGCCCCCTTTGTCGCAGTCAATTGCGCAGCGATTCCGGAAATGCTGCTTGAGAATGAGCTGTTTGGTCATGAAAAGGGCGCATTCACAGGAGCCACTCATCGAAAACTTGGAAAATTTGAAATGGCAGCGGGCGGTACAGTCTTTCTGGATGAAATCGGTGAAATGACGCTTCCTCTACAAGCAAAACTTTTGCGGGTTTTGCAGGAAAGGACCTTTGATCGAGTCGGAGGTACGACACTGATACGGGTGGATATTCGAATTATCGCCGCGACAAACCGGAACCTGGAACTGAGTGTCCGGGCGCGGGAGTTTCGTGAAGATTTGTATTTCCGGTTGTCCGTATTTCCAATTCATATTCCGCCTTTGCGGCAACGGAAGCAGGATATACCGCTGCTGGCCGAATATTTTCTTGAAGTTTTCGGCCGCGAGTTGAAACGCGGGAAAATGAAATTATCTGAAAAAGCAACACGAAAGTTACTACAATATTCGTGGCCGGGAAATATTCGGGAACTTCAGAATTGCCTGGAACGGGCGGTGATTCTTTGCGAACGGCAGGTGATTGATGAGAAAGACATTCTGACGAGCTCAGCGGCATCCACAGGAAGCATCGCGGATTATTTGAATCTGCAGGCTCCATTACCGGAAATCCGCCGCCATGCGGCCGAAGAAGCGGAAAGATGCGCGGTGCTGAAGGCCTGGAACGACAATGATCAGGATCTGGAAAAAGCAGCACGGGCACTGGGGATCACTACCAAGACACTCTCTTCCAAACTCAAGGACTTGAAGATTTTGTAACGCGCGACTCCTGTCTCTAGTTGGAGTGCGGACATCGATGCCCGCAAAGACTCGTCGAGTCATACCAGTATTTGCGGACTGGAAGTCGACGACTGGAAGTCCGCGCTCCAACTGAGTTTCGGGACACTTTGCATTACACCTTAAACTACTCTTGGTAACGATGCAACGCCACCCCTACTTCAAGTAAAATATCGTGCAATGGAAAAATTCAATCGGAGGATCATTTCTGGCAGGTTCCATTAGCGTTCCGTTTCTCATTCCGGCGTTTGCATCGTCCGCATCAAAACCGCGCGTTGCAGTGATCGGCGCGGGCGCGTTCGGGGGCTGGACAGCGCTTCATTTATTGCGTGCCGGAGCCAGTGTTCTGTTGATCGACGCATGGGGACCGGGAAACGCCCGCGCAAGTTCGGGAGGCGAAACGCGCGTGATTCGCGGCGTGTACGGTCCAACCGCAATCTATGTAAAGTGGACCGTTCGTTCGTTTGAACTCTGGAAAGAGCTGGAAAAAGCATCAAACCGGAAGTTGTATTACAAAACGAACGCGATCTGGATGATTCGCGGAGATGATGCGTACGAAAAAGCGGCACTTCCATTGATGGAGGAAGAAGGATTGCCTTATGAAAAGCTTACGCCGGCCGAAGCATCAAAAATGTATCCTCAAATCAACTTCGATGGAATCAACTGGGTTCTGAAGGAAGAAGAGGCCGGTTTCCTGCTGGCAAGACAATCCTGCCAGACAGTGGTCGATCTCCTTGTTTCGGAAGGTGGAGAGTACAGGATTGCAGCGGCGAAACCAGGCAAAACCCGTGGAAGCAGACTGGACGCAAATCCGCTTAGCGAACGGTGATGCATTAGAAGCAGATGCTTATGTTTTTGCCTGCGGACCCTGGCTGAGTGAAATTTTTCCGGAGATTGAAGGTGGCAAACTGATCCAGCCAACGCGGCAGGAAGTTTTCTTCTTTGGACCTCCGGCGGGCGATGAACGATTTTCAGAAAAGAAAATGCCGGTCTGGATTGATCATGGTGAGCGTTTGATCTACGGCGTGCCTGGAAACGAAAGACGTGGATTTAAAGTAGCGGATGATACACGAGGCGAACCATTCCACCCAACAACAACGGAGCGTGTGATCACTCCTGAGAAACTGGAAGCAGCAAGAAGATTTCTTGCCATGCGTTTTCCAGATTTGAAGAACGCTCCGCTGGTGGAATCTCGCGTTTGCCAGTACGAAAACAGTCCCGATCAACATTTCATCGTGGACCGTCATCCGGATTTACAAAATGTTTGGATCGTGGGAGGAGGCTCCGGCCATGGGTTCAAACATGGTCCCGCGATGGGAGAATACGTTGCCGAAGTCGTTTTGGAAAAACAACAACCAGATCCTTTTTTCCAATTATCCAGATTAGGAAAGAGTTAAAAACTTGACTTTCAGGTGTGATTATGGCAGAACAATGGTGCGCGTACATTCTTATCACGTTCCTTCTTGTGTCCTCACAACGGCGCAGGCTCAAACAAAGAGTTCGGTACTGCTGAAGCAAATCGGGGAAGAGTACTGGCAACGGCAGCTGGAGGAGAGCCCGTATCACCGCTTGAAATTCGGGTTGCCCATTACAAAATTACCGGATCCAACGTACGCAAATGCGAAAGCGGATGCCGCCTTCTGCAAATCAATTCTTGAACGACTCGATCAGGTGGATGAAAAAGAAATCAATCATGAAGAGTTCCTTTCCTCGGAAATATTACGATGGGAATGTTCACAGGTGAATGAACTGCTGCCTTACTTCTGGCACAGTTCGCCCGTTACACCCTATGCCTCCACTTTGCCGACCGTTCATCAAGTCTTCGCGACTTATGAATTCAGCACGGGTGAGGATGGCAAGAATTACATCGCATTGCTGAAAACGGTTCCTGATTATGCCGGGAAATTGTTACAGACGGTGAAAGAACAGGCGGATCGGGGAATCCGAATACCAAAGGAAGAATTGGAGCTTGTCATTCCGTTCCTCAGCAATTTCGCACGCGATGGCGAACAAAGCCCTTTCTATGTAAAGACGGACCGTCGCAAAAACCTGGATGCGAAATTCAACGATGAACAAATCGCTATCATTCAACAACAGATCAGTCCCGCCTTTCAGAAACTCATCGATTACTTGAGCGGCGACTATCAAAAACAGGCTCCGGATGCGGTCGGACCTTCCCAGTATCCAAACGGCAAGGATTATTATCGGGTGCTTGTTCGCTTGCATACAACGATGGACGTCACTCCGGAACAGGTCCATCAAATTGGTCAGGATGCGGTCCGTAAACTGCAAGATAGGATGAAGGCGGTGCGGGACGGATTAAAATTTGAAGGAACCCAGGCCGAATTCCATGAAAAACTGAAAAAAGATCCGGAGTTTATTCCGAAAACACCTGAGGAGATCGGGGACAAACTGCTCTACTACGACCGCAGGATTGCCCCCAAAATCGCGGAATACTTTTCTTTAAAACCCAAAGCGCCTCACACCGTCAAAAGACTGGATCCAAGTCTGGAAGGTTCGATGACATTCGGCTATTATCAGGTGCCGACCAAAGCAGATCCGACCGGCACTTATTACTATAATGGTTCTAATTTATCCGAAAGGCCGATGTTTAATTCTGCTTCACTTGTCTTTCACGAGCTGGTGCCTGGACATCATTTTCAGATCAACCTGCAGTCCGAAAATGAAGCGCTGCCGGCTTTCCGCCGTGAAGGCGGTCATACGGCATTTATGGAGGGTTGGGCGGAATATTCTTCAGCTCTGGCCGAAGAGATGGGAATGTATGAGGACCCATATGAGTTATATGGGAGACTTGCCGCAGAAATGTTCTTAACGGTTCGCCTTGTGGTGGACACCGGGATGAACTATTACGGATGGCCCCGATCCAAAGCTGTTGAATTTATGAAGGCGAATCTGCTGGAATCGGACACCCAGATACACACAGAATCTCTGCGTTATTCCTGTGATATTCCCGGTCAGGCCCTCGGCTACAAAATGGGGATGCTTCAATTTTACTCATTACGAGAAAAGACCCGGAAAGCTCTTAAAGAGAAGTTTGACGTACGAAGATTTCACGCCGCCGTTTTGGGAAGTGGATCGATGCCGATGACTGTGCTCGAAAAGCACATCGACCGGTTCATTGCGAATGCTGAGTAAGCAGTGCCGAGTGCTGGGTCAACGCCGGAAATTCCGTGATGATTGCACTCTTCAGCTCAGTCAATTTTCCATCGAACAGATGAACGGCCCCTTCGATCAGCACAAGCTTCTTCGGCTCCTGTAGTTTGTTAAACCAATCTTGAAGACTGCTCACCGAGCCATACTGGTCCTTGGTGCCTTGAAGGATCAATTTCGCTTTTTCGTAGTCGTAGAGAAAACTGAAATCGGCAACGTCTACAGTCACACCAACACCGATGACAGCGGAGACCCTTTCATCTCTCGATGCAACAAGCAGACCTACTTTAGCTCCGAAGGAAAATCCGCCGATTACGATGTAGGCGTCCGGATACAAACGATGAAAATGATCGAGGACCGCTTCAACATCACGCTGTTCCCCGATTCCGTGATTGAATGTTCCGCTCGAGCGCCCGACACCTCTGAAATTGAATCGAACGGTTGCGTAACCAATTTGATTCAAAGCCATGGCGATCGAATAAATCACTTTGTTGTGCATCGTGCCGCCATACAAGGGATGCGGATGGCAGAGGATCGCCAGATGTGTCACTCTTTTCGAAACGTAGGAGAAGATGCCTTCCAGTTCCCCTTCCGGTCCCGGGATGAAAACCATCTCGCTCCGTTTCGCCATCGCCGAATTCATAGAGGGTAATGATATACGTGATTTTTACCTCGTGCAAACCGATCCTGACTCAAGCAAGCCAACATAAAGAGCTGTTTAGATTCGGTAAGAGGACTGAAACTTTCGGAGCAAAACTCATTTCTTTCTGCGCTGCCACGCTTCAAAAATTTCAATGAATATGTCGTTCAAGGGTTTGGTTATGACCCATTTTGGATAATGGGATTTCATTTTCCTCAAATCGCTGTAGTAACAAATATGATCGCCATCTCTGTTTTTCGGGTTGTAGGTCTGCCTCATGGATTTGCCGGAGATCGTTTCAATCATCTCGAATGCTTCTAAGATGGAACACGCATTGTTCTTACCGCCTCCAAGATTATAGGTTTCTGCCGCCCTGGGTGATTCAATAAAATGGTTGATGAAGTTTGCAACGTCGAAAGAGTGAATGTTATCTCTGACCTGTTTGCCTTTGTATCCAAAGATGGTGTATTCCTGTTCTTCGATATTGCATTTCACAAGGTAGCTCAAGAACCCATGCAACTCGACTCCGGCATGATTGGGTCCGGTTACACAACCGCCGCGCAGACAACATGTGGGCATGCCAAAATATCTTCCATACTCCTGAACAGCAATATCAGCCGCCACCTTCGAAGCTCCGAATAGAGAATGCTTGGAGTGATCGATGGAGAAGTCCTCCGGGATTCCATGCTGGTACAGAGGATCATCGTAATCCCACCTTGTTTCCAACTCTCTCAGTTTTATCCTGTTTGGCGAATCGCCGTAAACTTTATTGGTGGAAATAAAAACAAATGGAGATTCAGGACAGAATCTTCTCGAAGCTTCCAGAAGGTTCAGCGTCCCCACCGCATTAATTTCAAAATCATCAAAAGGAATCGAGGAAGCTTTGTCATGGCTTGGCTGTGCCGCAGCATGAACAATCGCATGCGGTCTTAGTTCTTCGAAAATGTCCAAGACTGCCTGTCTTTGTCTTATATCGATGTCGTGATGAACGTAAGCAGGGATTTCCGACTGAAGCTTGATTCGCATCCATCCCGTATCCCCTTGAGGTCCGAAAAACATAGCTCTCTGATTGTTGTCGATTCCTGAAATAGCATAGTTCTTACTTCCGAAGAAGAAACAAACTTCGGATCCGATCAATCCACAGGAACCTGTAACCAACATTTTCTTCATCGTGTTTTCACTAATTCATTTTACAGTAAGTCCAGAAACGACCACACCGAGCGGTGCGTTATGGTTGTTCAGCATGATGATGATCGTCTGCGGGTACTTCCTGGCCGGAGGCCAACACGAACGGCTGGTCGCAGCTTAACGAATCCCTGCATCCGACATTCTTGTACTTCCTCTGGCGCTGATGCAATCTCCAGCTCAAGGTTGACCGTGGGATTTTGTTGTTATATTTTGACAAGAGCCAAAGGAGAAAGCGAAATGATTCACATCGTTAAGCTCATTGAGCGCAGATTTCCCGAAAAATCCCGGACATTGATTCGCATTCTAATGGTCCTTTCACTGGCGGCTCTTGCTGCGGGCATAGGATTGCTCCTCATCTAAAGCACTGATTTGCCTCAACACACCACGCCTCGATGAATCAGGGCCACAATTCAAAACACGTTGTATCGGCCGGGGACTTTTAGTATGCTCGGTTGACTGTGCCTGGCAAGCGCATAGCTACCAACTTCATGATCATAAGCGTTTCATCATCGCAACTTTGCCTGAAATTTCGTAATGCAGCGTTTGTTGCATTTCTCTTCTTTTCCTTTCCCCTCTTTGCACTGGATCCCAGCAAGGCAATGACTCAATATGTCCACGATGTTTGGACCACCGACAATGGTCTGCCGCAAAATTCCGCCTCCGCTTCAATCAACTGTTTGGTCTGCAATTCAATGATTTTCATCGCCTTCTGGACCTTTTCTTTCTGTTTTTCTGCGGCGTCTTTCTGGCTTTCTGCTTCGTGTCGTTTTTCTTGCAATTCCTTTAACAGCTTTGCTTTCGCGATCGCCACAGCAGCGTGTTCCTGAAATCGACTCAATTTTTGCAGATCGGAGTTATCGAACGCTTCCGCATCCTCCATATTGTCCAGAAGCAAAAATCCTTCCAGGTTTCCGGCCAGATGAACAGCCATGGCCAACATGGATTTCGGCACAGGAAGGTGTTTTAATTTCTCCTGACCGGCAATTTCTTGAAGCTTCCGAACAATATGAACACCCACCTGTAACCGTTCGGAACCCTCCGTGTATCTGCTGACCGCTTCTTCAACCGTCAGTGAAATAGCTTTCAGCTCTTCCCAATCAAGACCGTATGCGGATGCAAACTTGAACTTCTGATCGCCATGATCCAGCAGCAAAAACGAGCCTTTCTGTGCTTTTGGAAAGAGCAACATGGCTTGCTCCAGGAGGGAGTTCAAAAGCTTTTCCAGACTGGTTTCCTGATTGATCACCCTTACAATTCGGTCCAGCGTTTCCAACTCTTGCGCTTGCCTTTCCATTTGATTCGCCTGAATGTTTGCTTTCTCTTTTTCTACGGAAAGGCTTCGGGTCCGTTCATCCACGACATGAACAAGGTGCGCTTCACGGGTTTTCAGCTGACGAACACGAATACGATAACCACCGGCAACCACTCCGGCTGCGGCCAGCACGCACAGGCCGTAAAACCAGAATGTCTGATAAAAATGAGGTCGTAAATAAAAGGAAAAGGAGGCCCCTGCTTCATTCCAAACGCCATCGTCATTGGAAGCCTTGACTCGAAATGTATATCTTCGCGGGGCCAGATTGGTGTAATAGGCGGTTCGCCGTGTTCCCGCTTTCACCCAATCCGTGTCAAACCCTTCCAGCTTGTACTCAAACTTCACCCTCTCCGGTACTATGAAGCTCAAGGCCGTGTACCTGAATTCAAAATTCTCTTGACCTGCGGGTACTGATATTTCAGTCTCGTCCTCGTAATAAGGGTCGGTACTGAGGGTTTGTGCGTTGGGATACGACCAGATCGGATTATGTCCGGCAAGAACGTTTTCTACAATCACGACGGGCCGCAATGTATTACTCTTTATATGATCCGGTTCTATAACGGCTACTCCACCGTTGGTTGCAAACCAGTGAACCTCGGCCGGAGCTGTCCGGGCAAACCTTATCGCGCTACAAGATTATTCGGAAAATAGGAATGGGTGGAATGGGCGAAGTGTATTTGGCACAAGACACCAAGTTGTACCGTCCGATTGCGCTAAAGATTCTGCCATCCGAAGTTGCCTCCAATCAGGAGCGGATGCGGCGTTTCTTACAGGAAGCGAGGGCCGCCTCTGCTGTAAACCATCCAGGTGTTGCTCACATCTATGAGATCGGTGAGATCCGGGGTGTGCATTTTATAGCCATGGAATACGTCGAAGGAAAAACGTTGAAGGAAGTGATGAATGGAAATCCGTTGCAAGTTTCACAAATTCTCGAAATTGGAATTCAGATCGCTGATGCTCTGGCAGAAGCGCACTCCAAAGGAATCATCCACCGGGATATCAAACCGGCCAACATAATGATCACGAACCGTGGGCAGGCAAAGGTTCTCGATTTCGGGTTGGCCAAGGTCAGGCGGGAGACCGCACAGCAAGTTTCGGGGTCTCCGCTCACACAATCCGGATCGGTTTTTGGAACATTTCAATACATGAGTCCGGAACAGGCAATGGGACAGGGCGCTGATTCGAGAGCTGATATCTTTTCGCTGGGAGTTGTTCTTTATGAAATGGCTTCCGGTCGGCGTCCATTCCGGGGGACGAAAGAGGATGATGAAGTCGTTCTTGAAATACTGATCCAAATCGTAAACGCTGACCCTGAGCAGATCCCCGGAATACCTGTTGAACTGCAGAAGATTATTTTCAAGTGCCTGGAAAAGAATCCGGAGCTTCGATACCACTCTGCGGGACATCTGCAGAAAGAAATGCAGGGCCTTCTTTCGAATTTAAAGCTTTAGTGTCTTGTAACATGCATTTACCCAACGGCTGTCCGGGGGTCAGCGTTTTAGGAAAATCGTAGAGCACTTTATCTTCACCTTTCCTGGCGATCTCCTCATCAAACAGTTTCACGATAAGCTGTCGCCTGGCATCCAAACCTTCAATTTCCATCTCAGTCAGATGGTCTTTCAAGTTCTGTTGCAGCAAGTTCCTGTTCAATTCCCTTAACCTGGCAAGCAGACTGCGCTCACACCGGGTCAGGCTCTTCGGGTTTTCCAGCTTTTTGTTGGGACGGAAAGCGCGGGAACGGTCTACAGTCCAGATTTTCCAGTCTTTTGTTATCAGTAAATTGCCCATGTTTGGATCGGAATCAGAGATCAATTGGTTTACAATCCGGACAATGTACATCTGCTTGTTCCAGTTTTCCATATTGGGCGGTTGAATTTTATTGCGGACGCGCTCCAGACTCATCATCGCCACATCGTCGACCCACCAGGTAACTGCCGCCGGTTTTGCGCTGACCTCGCGCACGACTGATGGCGGAGTCATATTCAATTCTAAAAGCTTGTCAATTTTGTAAGCGGCAACGTTGAATCCGTAGTAATCGCGTTCATCCGATTGTAGCCGCCTGTCGGGACGTGCCGAAAGGATTTCCTCATTGATCGATTGGATATGTGCATCGTGCGTCATACCCTTATATTCGAGGGTGACCCGCAGCGACCGGGTCACTCCAACCGAGAGGGGACGTTCGTTTACAATCTTGCCGTTTTTCAGAAACTCTTCTTTCTCTTCAAGAGTTAAACTGGTTGGATCCTTTGTCTGCTGATCCTGTGTGCTTGCGATAGACGGGTATGTGAGAAGAGCGCCAAAAAATGCGATCCCCAAAACCTGGAATGGAAGTTGAAGGTTTCTCAACATGACTCGGCGGCCGGATCTTTTGAATATGTTACGATAGAAGGAATTTGCAGGCAAGCGATCATGGATTCATCGAAACGACAGGAGGAGAGCCGGTCGCCGACGCAGCGCCTTTATTGGGAAGACGATCATTGTCTCGCAGCTGACGCAGAAGTCGTTGGACTTCATGAAAACAGAATCGCTTTTAACCGCACCTGTTTTTTCCCCGGCGGAGGAGGCCAGCCGCACGATACGGGGAATGTAAGATTTCCGGATGGGCGCGAAGCAGAAATTGTTTCGGCATCAGCGGACGTGAACGAAGTGATCTGGCATATCGCTTCTGAATTCATTCCATATGCCACGGGGTGTCGCGTTCGATTGATTGTCAATCGCCATCGGCGAGCAACTCTCTCCCGTTATCATACGGTTCTACACATATTGAATACGATTACGCTGCGTGATTTCGGAGGGTGGATCACCGGTGTTCAGATCGGTATGGACTATTCAAGGATCGACTTTAAGCTGGACCGTTTTTCGGTGGAAAAGAAGTTGGAGCTGGAAGAAAAGGTCAACGTCGCTCTTGAAGGGAAGAAAACGCTGAGATCTTTTTTTTTGCCTGAGGAAGAATTTCGAGCGCGGACAGATCTTCTCAGGACGCTTGATGCAAAACCGCCAGTCATCAATGGGCGGGTCCGGATTGTGGAAATTCAGGGATTTGACGCCCAGGCTTGCGGAGGTACGCATGTCAGCGATACTTCAGAAGTCGGCAGATTCCATATTTTTAAGACGGAAAACAAGGGAAAAATCAACAAGAGGTTTTATGTTCGACTGGATGAGCCGAGTTGAATCATAACTGCGCCCTGCGCCGGCCCTCGACGCTGTCTACGAAGCTGCATAAACATCGTAGGGGGTACATTTTGACCCGTGTCCAATTCGAGTGGTCTTAGAAACGAACTGGTGGTAGCATTTTGGGAATGAGGTTCCAGGACTTTTGCATACACAGGAGGGACTTAATGACGATAAAAACGGACCCAAGTCTTCACAAAAGAAATCTGGTCTGGTTTGTCTGCCTTTTGTTTGTAGGGGCAGCATTCCTGTGCTTACCGATAGATTTTGCTGCAGCGCAGAGTAGCGACACGCAGTCAGAAGAAACGAACCAGTCCAATCAGGAGCAAACGACTGAACAAGAAGAGGCTGAAGAAGAAGAGGAACTTCAGAAAGTTGAGACAGAAATTACAGTGACTGGAACGCGCGCAGAAGGGCGCATCGCAACGGACACACCTGCACCTGTCGATATTATCGACAGCGAAATGCTTCGCAGCACCGGTGCGACGGAAACCGGAAAAGTGCTCCAGTTACTCGCACCTTCTTTTAATTTCTCCACTACCTACATCAGTGATGGAACCGACATTATTCGTCCGGCCACGCTGCGCTCCCTTGGAGCAGATCAGGTGCTTGTTTTGGTGAACGGAAAACGCCGGCATCAGCAGGCGCTCTTGAATGTGCAGCAAACGATTGCCAGAGGCCAGGCAGGGACCGATATAAACGCGATTCCCATTTCCGCCATCGATCACATTGAAGTATTGCGCGACGGTGCCGCTGCGCAGTATGGTTCGGATGCAATCGCGGGTGTGATCAACATCATCTTGAAGGATGGGACAGAAGGAGAAGTGAATTTTCAGACCGGCCAAACGTACGAAGGAGATGGTGGCGGAGCGACTGTCAGCGTCAACAAAGGTTTTGCTGTCGGAGAAAAAGGCATTATCAACATAACCGGTGAATATCGTGACCGTGGGGAAACGAATCGCGCCGGCGTGGACTCGTTGCGCGTCAGTCCGCCTCGGGTCACCCAACGAATCGGTGATCCGGATGCAAAGGACGGCTTAATATGGTTGAACGCAGATATCCCCGCAGGTGGCGGCGATTTTTATGCCTTCGGTGGTTTTTCGAAACGAGAGGGAAACTCATCAGGCTTCTTCCGCAGAAGTGGTGACGGGCGCACAATCCCGGACATTTATCCAAATGGATTTCTGCCTACGATCATCACCGAACCGACAGATACATCAGTGGTTGCCGGCTTCAGGAAAAAACTGAATCAGAACTGGAACTATGATGCCAGTTTGAACTTTGGCAACAGTGAGTTCCGGTTCCGTGAAGAAAATACTGCAAACGTCAGCTGGTTCTATGAGCCCTTAGATCGAAACAATCCGACAGGGCCGCGTTTTGAAGAAACACCGCTGATCATGGACACGGGAACGCTGCGTTCGCGGATGACAAGCCTCACTTTTGATGTGGCAGGAACGGTAGATTGGGGAATTGGAACGGCTCCTTTGTTCATTGCTACCGGCGTGGAATGGCGGCAAGATGCTTACAAAATCACAGCAGGCGATCCGGCATCTTTTTCGTACGGACGCACCAACGATCGCAGCATTGTCATCCTGGATCAAACCGGCGGCATTGCAGCGCCTGGCGCGCAAGGTTTTCCCGGTTGGTCACCCACGGAAGAAGTTGACGATGATCGTACCAACACAGCTGTTTACATCGATACGGAAGCGCAACTCACCAGCAAGTTCTTGTTGGGTGGAGCCGCGCGCTTTGAACACTATTCCGACTTCGGGAATACTGTGATCGGGAAACTGTCGGCGCGCTACGAATTTACGCCGCAGGCTGCTGTACGCACAACAATCTCCAATGGATTCCGCGCTCCTGGCATCCAGCAGGCGCTGTACAGCCAGCGTTCCACAAACTTGAACGCAGGCGGCGTACTGACAGATACGCTCACGGCGCGTCAGGACAGTGATATCACGAGGGCGTTCGGAGTTCCGGCGCTAACAGAGGAAACATCAACAAACTTCTCTGTCGGAATCGTTATAAAGCCTACCGAGCGCTTCCGGGTGACTACAGATTATTACTACATCGATATAGATGATCGCATCATCTTCTCCGGAAACATCCAACCGGAAGACCCATCCGCCTGCGGTACTCCTTCCGGTTGTCCGATCCGCGCCATTCTGGATCCGCTTGGTGTTGGTCAAGCTCTCTTTTTCACAAACGCAGTGGACACCACGACAAAAGGACTCGATATTGTTGCGATCTACGATCATCGCATCTCCGCCAAATCACACCTGGTTTTGGAAGGTGCATTCGGTTTCAACAAGACCGAGGTTACCAACATACGATCATCTTCCGAAATTCTGCCGGAGGAAGTGCTCTTTGATCAGGCACAGATTACGCTTGTTGAGGAAGGTCAACCGCGCCAACACCATACAATGGCGGGTACCTACCATAACGGGCCCTGGTCAGGCAACTTGCGATTGAATTATTTCGGCGAAGTTGCGGGGGAAGGTTTCACTCCTGGATTCAAGCAGGTGTGGAGCGGCAAGTGGCTGACCGACGCTTCAGTGAGTTACCGAATTGGCGGTGGCTTCACTCTAACTGCTGGTGGTCTCAATATCTTCGATGTGTATCCCGATAAATGGGATACGGATCTAGACAAGACCGGGGGGCTTCCCCAACTTGGATTTGTTTACGGTTGGGAAACTTTGCCTTTCGGGATCAATGGCGCTTCGTACTACTTCCGCGCCAATTACCAGTTCTAAATTTTGTCTCAGGGGTGCCGCGTTCCTTAGCGCGGCGCCTCAATTTTCAAACCGGTCCGCTCCGGCTCTGGTGTTTGGCGCAATGATAAAATCAAGAGCAAACATCTTTCCGGATAAGGAGGGGTAGCGATGGTTCCGATCACATCTTTGTGGATTCCGATTCTTGTTTCAGCGGTCATCGTCTTCATTGCGAGTTCTATATTACACATGGTGCTTCAGTATCACCGCAGCGAATACAGAAAGCTGCCGAATGAAAATGTTTTGATGGAAGCGATAGGAAAAGAAAACGTCCAGCCCGGTTTTTATGCATTTCCTCACACAACGGGTCCGAAGGAAATGAATTCGCCGGAGATGATCGAGAAATTTAAGAGAGGCCCGGTTGGTTATCTTACGCTCATACCAAAAGGCGCGCCTGCCATGGGCAAGTATCTGATACTGTGGTTTTCGTATTGTGTTCTGATTGGTGTTTTCGTAGCTTATCTTACCGGCCGTACAACCAGTGCGGGGACCCATTACCTTGCAGTATTTCGGATAGCGGGCACGATCGCATTTCTTGGGTACGGTGTGGGCTTTATACTGGACTCCATCTGGAAAGGTCAGCCCTGGAGCGCAACGTTGAAACACGTGTTCGACGGCCTGATCTACGGGTTGCTCACCGCAGGAACCTTCGGTTGGCTCTGGCCGCGGTAGTTCTTTGAACAGAAGATAGCAAACTTAGCCAAGATCAAAACTGTCTTTCTGCGTTGCTTGCTTCGCTATCTTCTGTGAAACTTCCGATCAGTTGAAATCCCAAATGGCGTTTATAATCAGCCACCGGCCTCCGGTTTTTGCCAGATGCAGGTAATCAACAAATTCAAAAGAAACGACTTTCACGGAAGCCATTGATTCATACACGTCCAGGATCGTTACATCCTTCAGCTGCTTGTCTTTCGGAGTACCCATACCCAATCTACCTTTTGTTAACTGAACCATCATTTGCCGATCCAGGTGATCTACTTTTTCGGCATCCAGCACACGGCGCTTGGCAAATTGTGGATGCAAACACTTCTCCATCCGCTGATCATCTCCTTCGTACCAGCTCTCGATGTAATCCAGAGCAGCTTGCCGGATGGCTGCATCTTCTGATGGCGGTTCCGCGCCGTTTACAAAAGTCACAGAGCTCAAAATCAAATAGAAGCTAAAAATAAGAACCGTTTTCATCTTTTCCTCCTCAGTGCTTCAGATTCGATTTTCATCGATACACATTTAGTTGTCGAAGCGAGAGATGATTTCATCAAAGTGACTCTCCTCACAGGAAATAAGTTTTTCTGTATCGAAGTTTGACTCCTTTTTCGCAGGCATTCAAGTTCCATCTTTCTGAGGGAAGGATGCGCAGGTTTTTCCCTTGGTTTGAAACCAAGCATGTATTGACTGCGAAGAACATGTCGGAGTTTGTCCATGCTGTCATCCAATTCCTTTTCTTCCCCGGGGAAAACCGAATAACCGCCTGTATGATCAGCAAGCAATCGCAGAAGTCTCTTTGCTTTCTGCGTTTTATCCGAAGGTTTCACCAATGGAACATCCAGGGGATCCGATGCTATCGGGGTGCTGAAATGAGTTGTCCTTCCTTCCCAGTTTCGAATATCGGTTGTCCCCATCGACAGGACTGTTATATCTTTCTTGTTCAGGTCCTGAAACAAGTCATCGAGTTTAGGTCCCCGTACATTGTTTTCTCCGTCCGACAAAAGCAGGATGATTTTTCGGCCCCATTCATTTTTAAGCCGATCCGCAGTGACTGTCAGAGTAGCACCGTGATTTCTTCACCATTTGAGCAAAGACGTACAACTCAATGAAAACCACCCAAGAGTGGCCGACAGTTTGACCTGCGCGACCCCGAGGCGGCCTTGGACAGGAGGATTCTCGAGCATTTGGTTGCGAGAGTGAGCTATACTGTTATAATAACAAGTTTCCACTTAGGGAGATTTAATGGATTTTGGAGCACTCTACAGGGACGTTACGCACGCCTACACGACCCTTCCGATGAAGTTCGACAAGCAAGGACGGGCTTTCCCTCCCCTTCGCGTGGCGATTGTCATCACGCACTTCTGCAACCTGCGTTGCGAATTCTGCATGGTTGTCAGTCCGGAAAACATTGAACGTGCAAAGAAGATGCAGCCGCAAGTGTTGACCCTGAAAGAGATCCAATCGATCGTTGATCAGCTTCCGCGTTTTTCTGTCGTCACTATAACGGGTGGAGAACCGACAGCGCGTTACGATTTCATGGACATTATGCGCTACATCAACGGAAAGCACAAAGGACATTTTGTAACCAACGGAACCGTTTTGAATGATCAGAAGCTTGCGGAAGTGATTTCCATGGGAGCGTCAAATCTGCTCGGAAGCGGTTTAATGTCCGTTGGAGTATCGATTGAAGGCCCGGAAGAGTTCCACGATCACATTGTAAAGATCAAAGGCGCTTATAAAAAGACAGTACGAACCATTCATACGCTGGCTGAAGAAAAAAGAAAACAGAAGAAGAAATTTCCGATCATTGATCTGAAAGTCGTCATCACGGACGAAAACATTACCAGCCTTGTCGACATTTTTAAGCTTGCCGAAGAACATGGCGCTGACATGGTCTCTTATCAGGTTGTGAACAATCAACCTTCTTCCTACGGAATCGAAGGGGTGGGAGATCAACGAGCACACATGAAAGTGCCGACGCCAGTACGCCCGATCGATCCCAGGTTTTGCGCCAGGTCTGTGAAGAACTGCAGGCAAGATCGAAATCAAATTCCGTTACGAAAGTACGATTCAATCCGATCATGCCGGTCGATGATATTGTCGATCATTATCAGAACACCCCGGATCTGGAACACTTCACCTGCCGGGTCGTGTGGTCCACAATGCACATCGGTCCTTATGGAGATGTTTTTCCCTGTTACAGCTACAACATGGGAAACGTTCGAAAGAATTCATTGATGGAGATCTGGAACGGGGAAAAATATAAAACATTCCGGAAACAGCTGCGCCAGGCCGGCATCTGGAGAGGTTGCATCGGTTGTTGCATGATTTCGTATAAAGAAGGGAATGGCGTCAGCAACCGGATCAACAATACCGGCTCGAAAGCAGTCCATCAGATTTCGTACAACTCACGATGAAACCATCCTCTTTGAACAGAAGATAGCAAAGGCAGCGAAGTTTTAGAACTCTTTGCTTTCTTCGCTGTCTTCTGTAAAAAAATGAATGAGAAAGTTGCGCCAATCGCGCGCCCTTATACCGATTTTCAATCGCAGCTCACGACGACAGCAAAAAATCCGGTTCAAAAATACATGGACATGCAAATCGGCGTGCGTTCCTGGTGGGCGTTGCTGAAATACGAATTCGTTATGATCGCTTTGCAACGCAAGAGTGGGAGCGATCGGATATTTTTTGCGAAAGATTTTCTATCCGCTGATTTTTGGAAAGATCGGGCGGAATGTGACCTTTGGAAGGAACATTACGATCCGTCATCCGCACAAAATCCGGATCGGAGACAATTGCATTGTTGATGAAAACTGCGTTCTGGATGCAAAAGGGGAGGATCCGCTCGGTATCGAAATGGGGGATAATTGTGTGTTGAGCCGGAATAACATTTTGAGCTGCAAAGGGTGGCCATATCAAACTGGGATCTGGAACAAACATCGCTCAAAATTCGCTCGTGCATTCGGAAAGCGCCGTTGAGCTTGGCAAAAATACACTCGTGGCTTCTTACGTCTATTTTGTCGGAGGTGGAAACCACGATTTTTCGCGTACAGATATTCCAATCATCCAGCAGCCCTCCCTGAGCCGCGGGGGAATTTTTATTGATGACAATTGCTGGTTTGGAGCCGGCGTGATCGTGCTGGATGGTTCCAGAATCGGCAGCGATTCTGTTTTTGCAGCGGGGGCGGTTGTTAACTCCGACGTACCTGCCTTCTCCATTGTTGTGGGGATGCCGGCTCGTGTCCTGAGGAACCGGCTGGAAGACGCAGGCGGGTCTGAGACCAGCCAGTACGAGAAGAAATCATCATGAAAGAGTTGCTGCAGTATCTGCCGGAATTACGCGGTAAAAGAATTGGGATTTATGGAGATCTGATCGCAGATGAATATGTGTACGGCACGATTCATCGATTTTCCAGGGAAGCTCCGGTGTTTGTTGTGAATTATGAAGCAGCGCAAATCGGACCAGGCGGGGCTGCCAATGCTGTAAACAACATCCATGAACTCGGAGGGAATCCTTATCCTTTTGGCGTGCTGGGGACGGATCGCGCCGGGACGCACTCTGCTGAACGTTTTAAAGGAAAAGGGAATCGCAACAGACGGTATTGTTTGCGACGAACGTCATCCGACATTTGTCAAACAACGTGTTGTGGCCGGTTCTCCCCACTCCGTCAAACAACAAATTCTCAGAATTGATCGTTGCCAGCCACTTTCTTCGGAATCTCCCTGCCATCAAGAGCTCACACAACGACTGATTGCTTTTGCAAAAGATCTGGATGCATTGATCATTTCCGATTATGGACTCGGCGTTGCGAATTCCATTCATCTGGCTCCGATCGTAAAGGAGCTCACGCGACGCGGTCTTCCATGCTTTATCGACTCTCGCAACAATCTGCAGGGCTTTCCAGGCATCACGGCGGCCACACCAAACGAGCCGGAGCTTGAGACGTTGGTAGGAAAGCCGGTGGATTCAAAAAGTATTTTCGAAGCAGGAAAGGTTCTGCTTGCAAAATTGGATATGCATGCTTTGCTGATTACCCGCGGAAAGAATGGTATGGCTTTGTTCACGAAGGATCAGGATCCCTGCATGATTCCGATTTTCGGCTCTTCGGACATTGTAGATGTGACCGGCGCAGGGGATACGGTTATATCGACTTTTGCGCTGGCTGTTGTAGCCGGCGCATCATTCTACGATGCGGCGAGACTCGCAAACTGTGCGGCCGGATTGGTCGTGATGAAGCGGGGCGCCGCGACGGTGACTCCGGAAGAATTGAGTGAAGCAATTCGAATAGCAGACATGCATGAGTAAAGTCCGGGATCTGGAAGAGCTCAAACAAATCATCGAATCCCGCAAGTCCGGATGGAAAACGCATTGTATTCGCCAATGGCTGCTTCGATGTGCTGCATGTGGGACACGTTCGTTACCTTCAGGAAGCGCGCGCTCTAGGCGATGTACTTGTTGTCGGCTTGAATTCGGATCGCTCTGTCCGAAAATTAAAAGGGAAGGGCGACCTGTAATGGATCAAGACTCTAGAGCGACCGTGCTTTCTGCTTTGGAATGCGTGGACTACATTGTTCTATTTGAGGATGATACTGTGGATCGTTTGCTAACAGAATTGAAGCCCGATTTCCACTGCAAAGGAAGTGACTACACTCCGGAAACCGTTCCGGAAAAAGAGACTGTGAAACAATACGGAGGCGCAACTTCCATTACCGGAGGAAAGAAAGTACAGTCCACGCGCTGGTTATTCGAAGAGATCCGGCGACGAAGCTCAGGATGAACCGGACTCCATCTGCATCCTGAGATTCAGATCCACGTTCGATACAGAACGAGGCCAGGCAATCGAGAGCAGGTAGAATGCGGCAGCAACAACAATCAGACTGGGAATGCCAAATAGAAACGAGATGCTTTCGGTCATACCACCAAGAACGGCCCCCAGGATGTTCCAACCAAGAGCAAAACCAGGTGTTGCACTCGATGCGAAAGCATCTGCAAATAGAATTCCGGCAAAAAAGATTGGAAGGGTCAAGACCAGAGTGGCCAGGAACCCGCCGAACAGATAAGAATATTCAAGAAATGTTCTCATCGGCAGAAAATAGGCTATTGCTAAACTTCCGAATAATCCAATAGCAACCCAGCGGGGTTGTGAAGCTCCTTTTTTCAAAAAGCGTCCACAGACCCAATTGGCCAGCAAAATCACGCTCAGAATCATTCCTATAACCCACGCGTTCACCTGCCAGGTTGTGCCGAAAACAAGCGCGAGTCTTGAAACGTTATGGACTTCCAGTAGCATAAAAGCAGCACCGAGCCAGAAAACGCGTCCACCAAAAGCTTCACCCGGAGGCCGCGCGTTCCATATAAAGAGTCCACAAAGAACCAGAACTATGGAAGACAAAATCAAAACCAGAACGGGTATATGTGGTTCTGAAAGTGGCAGGAAGGGCCATTGATCGGTCGAAGAAATAACCGCGTTTCGCTTTGTATAGAAGCGTGTCAGTCCCGGAAAACGTTTAGCGCCGGCTTCAATCGCCGGCATCGTTTCTTTCTTCTCCGGTCACAAAGAATGCAATGCGCCATCCGCTCTTGTGCTCCGGAGACCCCAGTAATGAGACCGGTTCGTGACCAAAAGCTTCGGTGAGATTTCGGCTGAGACGAGCTGCAATATAAGCTCTTTCAATCCAGAAGGCGATGTTTAGCATTCCACCGGGCTTCAAGCGTGTTTCGCGCATCCTGCATGCTTTCTACCGTATAAATGTAGTCATCCAATCGAACATTTGTAAAAGAAGAAAGGGCCGTATGGGAATCCAAAACACCAAAAACAATTAAATCGAATTTATCCTCTGTTGTTCTCAGAAAATGTCTTGCGTCATCCACAATCACCGTAACGCGTGGGATCATCATACGGCTTTTGCGGATGTAAATTCCTGCCAATATCAAGAATCACCGGGTCGATCTCGACTGCAGTTACTGATTCGGCACCGGCTCCCAACGCCGCAGCCACATCATTTCCTGTTCCTGAACCGAGGACTAGAACCTTGCCTGGAGGTTGATGAATGATATAAGGAAAAAGAGTCACCTTGATGGCAGGGTTCTTTTCCTTGATCAACGAAGGCTGCCGGATCATCCATTGATGCCGAATGTTATTGACAAGCACATCTTCCTGTTTGATCAACGCGATCTTTTGATAAGGACTCCACAGCACGGTTTCTTCAAAGGTGTTGTTCGGAAGCAGGATCAGAGTCAGACCAATCGTGACTGCTAAAAGCTCCTTTTTCACATGTTGAGCGGGAGGTAGATACACGAAAAGCAAAGCAGCAGGTACAAACCAGCAGATCGGTGGTAGTTCCAGAAATGTCATCAACGTGTACAAAAGGATTCCTGTGAGACTTCCGGCTACATTTATGGAGTAAGCGGCGAGTGGCCGATCCGGCATCGCTGCCATTGCAGAAGCCACGATCTGTCCGAATGGCACCAGAATCAAGGTTAGAGTAACAAATATCAAAACCGCCCAGCCAATCGCAAACAAAATGCTGCCGATTCCGGACCAGGACAAAGTGGCGTCATCAATCTTGAAAATCATCAGCCCGGGAAGTTCTGCGAGGATCAAACTAATTCGTCGCGGCCCATAATCCAGAAGAGGCTGCCAGGGGAGCTGAATGACCAGGCAAAGGAGAAAAGAAGTAACGCCGCCTGTAGAATTTGCGGGGCACGGCGATACAGCAAACAACCGATGCCAAATCCCAGAAAACATGCGATCAACACCATGTTCTTAAAATAGGCAAAGATCCGAACTTCGCAGGAAACCCACCTGATTAATGCGAGCTCCAAAAAAAGGCCGAGTGCGCTTGCCCAAAAGATGATCTTCCTGTTGGCTGTCGATGGGAGAGGCAAATCCATAGAGCTGTCCGACTATATCGAAAAATCAATTTGGTAACAAGATGAGCGCCAATTTGAATTGTTGCTTCTTTTAGGACAGCAACTAATCCGCTGAGTTCACTCGAAAGACGTAATCTTTGCCAAATCGAACAAGAGGTGTGCAGCGCTTGAGTAAGAATTCCTCAAATAACAACCGTTCTTCTTTGGACCACGAATAAAGACTTTCCTGCGTTTTCCTTTTGATAGGCGGCGCGGTTCAGCAGGATGTGGCTGATGTTCATTTGTTTGAACTTTTGCTCGACATCGTCAGATGATTTCGATCCGCCCGATAGAACCTGCGCAACAGGCGGATCGGAAAAGCTGCTGAAAAGAAAGGGCCGATTCAAGTAATACGGGACGTGATTGCTGATCAAGGCAATCCGGCCCACATTTTGAGCCCCGTTCAAATAGTCAAAAGCCTTCTGACTCTCCGATAAACGGGTGCGATATTGATCGTGCGTTTCACGCCCAATAAAGTGATCGATCGGATCAAACAGGGAGTGAGTTGTTAACAAAGTAAAAAAGAAGCTCGTAACTGTCGCCGCCATTAATCCGATTGCGAACAGATGTTTCAACTTACTGCTTTTCCATGGGATACGTTCCAATCCAACCGCTGCGACACAAAACAGCACAGCAAAAACAGTGAACATAGACCGCGTTTCCGTATGAATGAATAGCCACACGAATAGGCCGGCAGCGATATAAGCTTTCAAGAATGATAGCGCTTTGTTCTCACTTCGGAGAAAAAGCACTGGAATCAAAACAAGGGCCGCAATTCCCGTGTGTATGTCAACGAGCCTGGGTTTCATCATGAGTTGAATCGGAAAAGTCAGATAAGTCGTCCAGTTCCAATCAGCGATTTCCCACCTGCGAAGCGCATTATGGAAATATTTGTCGGAATGCTCGCTCCAATAGGGGCTTTGAAAGATTTGATTCAGAAAGGGATAGAATGGGTTTTCGGTGAAAATCCAATTTTGAATCATCCAAAAAGGAGCAACAAAGGCGATTCCCGCAAAAAAATATAAATAATGCCGAACGTTCCATTTCCAACGAAGGTATCCCATCATAAGCAATAGCACCGAAGCAAAGAAATAGAGAACAAATGTATATTTCGTCCAGGAGGAAAGGCCGGCCATCAGTCCGGCGAACAGCAGGTCGCGGCCATTCCTTTTGTCACTCTTGTGATAACAGAGTAAAAAATAAATGGATAGAAGGACGAAAAGCGTATACGTAAAATCATTCCACGCCCAGCCCATGTGAATCGCAGTGACAGGCATCGAAAGGAATAAAGCAGGGGCAAGCAGGTTCTTGCTCCCGCCGGTTGTCATGCTGGTCAGCTCCAGCATCATGAGAAGAACGAAAACTCCCATCCAGAAATGAAAGGATTTGCACACGATTTCATTGCTAAGAATCAGAAGAGGCAGATAATTCAATTCTGCGAGGTTCGGGTAATACGCTTCTACAAATAAAGGCAGATGCTGAATTGCGCCCTGCAAAAGATAGAGCTTGGGAATCAGAAGATGATACGCGATTGCGTCCGTCGAAATTTCGGGCGCAACCACAAAAGGGACCAGTGTGAAAAGGAACAGAAGGATGATCGTAATCCCTAAAATATTCCAGACATTCCAGTGAAATTCTCGAACGACAAACGGACGCCATCGCAGAAGCGCAACGAGAAACAACACCAGACCGGCCGTCTCCCACAGCACGAAGTATACAGTTTTCATTTGACCCGCGAGTCCAAGCACCAGACTGAAGATTCCGGTGAGTCCCATTCCGATCGACAAAGCGACAAGGAATTGAACTCTCTTCGGATGGCGGTTCAAAAGAAAATGCGTGAGAGGCAAGCCCAATCCCACCAGCGAGCAGCCATGCAAGAGGGCAAGCGGCAATGGAATCAGGTTTTTTGTGATGAAGCCCAGCGGAACGTGCCAGCGATAATAAAAGATCAATGCAACGGTAAAACCTACGAGCCAAAAAACCTGAACGAATTTTGAACCTAACAAGAGCCGGGACATCGCGAATGTGGAAGAATCGGACGCCTTCAACACTGCCAGAGTATACAACAATGTGTGTAGGAGCGGGTCTCAGACCCGCCCAGTTTCTGTTTGCCGGGACCGCGGGCGGGTTTCAAACCTGCCCTTACAAGATCCGGTTCCGAGCTTTCATTCCTTCTATTTGAGATGACACAATTGATCATTTGCTGGTAGAATTGAAGCCCCGTTGAACTGCAACGGAGATGATCACACTCCGGAAACATTTTCTGGAAAAAGGAGGCGGTGAACAATATGGACGTGCAACTTCCATTACCGGAGGAAGGAAAGTACAGTCCACGCCTTGGTTATTCGAAGAGATCCGGCGCCGACATTCCAGATGAACCCCGTTCAATCTGCATTCTGAGACTCAGTTCCATCGGAGATGTGATTCATACACTTCCTGTTGCTCATCTTTTAAAAGAGCGTTTTCCTTCCGCGCGGGTCACATGGGTAGCTGAAAAGAGCATGGCTCCCTTACTCAACCACCATCCGGCGGTGGATCAGCTGTTGCTTGTGGATACAAAAAAGTGGCGAAAGCGTATTTTTTCTCCAGTCGTTTGGAAGGAGCTTTTCAGTTTTTTTCGTTATATTCGCTCCCAGCAATTTGATCTGGCGCTGGATTTTCAGGGCGTCTTTAAATCAGCGCTGCTGGCAAGATTTTGCGGGGCGGCCAGAAGGATCGGTATGGCCCGGTCCGATCGGAAAGAGAAATGGAGTTCAATATTCCTGAATGAATTCAGTCGTCCGACTCTGAAAAAGAAGCATATCATCGAAAAAAATCTGGCGCTGTTGGAAAATGTCGGAATCAGCTCGGAGAATCTGCCGCTTTATTTTCATATTCATCCGGAAGAAGAGGCCGTCGATTATGTGGAACTGGAGCTTAGAAAGCTCGAGATCGATGACTTTGTTTTGATCAATCCTGGCGGAGGATGGATCACAAAATTGTGGGGAGAAGATAAATTCGCTCAACTCATCGACATGATTTACAACGATCTGCACATTCCGTCGCTGGTTTTATGGGGCCCTGGAGAGCGGCAGCTCGCAGAAAGAATCATGCGAAAGTGCATCACGCCGGCAATGGTTTGCTTCAGCACGAATCTTTCGGAGCTGATCGCATTAACCGGGAAATCGCGGTTGATGGTCAGCGGAGACTCCGGACCTTTGCATCTTGCCTCCGCGCTCGGCATTCCGGTGGTAGGAATTTACGGTCCTACGGATCCTCTCCGTAACGGACCCTGGAATCCACACGATTCAGCCGTTACAATCCATTATCAATGCTCTCCATGCTACCTGCGTGTTTGCCCAATCGGAATCCAATGCATGAAAAAACTCGAAGTGCCACAAGTGCTGGACTCTGTAAAGAAAACCTTCTATCTATCAACCTCACTCAACACAAATCAGTAAATCAACCACGGAGCCACGGAGATCACGGAGTAGCAAATTGCATCTTTTATCTCTGTGTTCTCCGTGACCCCGTGGTGAAACATGGCGTATTCTCTGTGGATTCGACGTAATCGCCGCAATCTGGGAATTCCTCTTGTCATTGCGGCTCTTTTGCTCGCACGGTTCGACGCGGACTATCTGGCGATCAGCATGATGCTCGTTGGCATTGGCGAGACGATTCGCATCTGGGCAGCGGGACATCTCCGCAAAGATAGGGTGATGACAACAGGCGGACCCTATCGCAGCATCCGCAATCCTCTTTATCTCGGCAGTTTTCTCATCGCCATTGGATTCTGCCTGGTGGCAAATTCCATTTGGGTCTGGTTGCTTGTTCTTGCTTACTTTGTATTGTGCTATCTTCCGGTCGTCCATTACGAAGAATCGATGCTGCGCGAACAATTTTCTGCTGAGTATCCCCCCTACGCCGCCGCCGTCCCGGCCTTTTATCCCACCATCAGACTCTATCCCATCAGCTCCACAAGGTTCTCCTGGAATCAGGTGATTCGCAACAAAGAATACAACGCCGTGATGGGAATCCTCATAGCGTACGCCTGTTTGAGCTATCTGGGCAGTTTGTAACGCCCCCTCGTTTTTCACCGCCGGATGCGCCGAGAACGCTGAGTAAAAATAATTCTTGCTCTCTGCGTGTTCGGCGCCCTCTGCGGTAAACCACTGTCAACCGAAATTTACACGCTTAATCGCTGCAAAAGCTACACTTTCTCCTTCCCAGTTCTTTTTCTGCCACAGGCGCAGCATTGCGCATCGACGGAATTTCGCTGGCACAACCTTTGATGATAGCCCGTGTGATGACGAAGGAAAGCGGATTCACATATGTGGAAATTCTCGTGGGATGCTTCTTGCTTTTTACGGCGCTTTTCTTCATCGGGAGTGCAAATATGTCTTCCTTACGCTTGCTCAGCAAAAGCAAAATCCAACAGAAAGCCACGTTGCTTCTCATGAACAAAGTCGAAGAGCTCCGTTCCAATCCTATAGAAAGTCTTTTAGAAGGAAGCGATCAGGAATCCAGTGGAACTTTCCTGATGGAATGGTCCATTCAGGATCACGCCCCCTTTTTCGGCACGAAACAGATTCGGTGCCGAGTGTTACACCAGAATCAAACCATCGTTGAAACGCTTTTCTACCGCTCCGAATAAGTATGAGAGGAGTCACGTTGCTTGAATTTATGGCGGGAATATCCCTCTTCCTTGCCCTTTTATTCTTCAGTTATCATGCGTTCGACTCTCAAAGAAGGCTGCTCCAAAACATCATCGCCCGAACCGAACCGGAAGAAGAATCCAATTACAGGCTGCTTCTGATCAAGCATTTTCTGGAGCGGTCGTCGCAGCGGTTGAAAGTGGATCCTTTCCTGGAAGGAGCGACGATTTTTTTCCCGGACCTTTCCTTTGGCAAAGAGCCTCAAAAAAACGCGTTCTCTGTGGCACATGTAACAGGATTGCCTTTTCCGTTTCTCCGTTCCGGCATGCACTACAACGTCCCTGCCGGATCAGCGATTCAACAAGACAAAATGTATCTATTGGCCGGCAGCGACGGCGCCGGCAACTACTCCTGGAATTACGCGAGGATTGAACAGATTTCGACCACAACAGAAGGATTCTCCGTAAACTTCAAACCATACACTTCGGGACCGGAACCGATACAAGGGACGCTCATCGAAGTGGAGGTGCATGGTTTTCTCTTCCAGAACCAAACGCTCTACTGGATCAGTCCCGGTGGAGCGCTGCAACCCTACCTGTCATCGGTCAATTCGTTCGATTACGTTTGGTGTGATGGCTCACTCACAGTCCGATGGGAAACAGGACTCACTCAGATGGAGTTCCGGTGCGCTCTGTGAACGCACGCGGGACCCAGACCCGCCACGACCAGGGATTCGCGATTCTTTTAAGTCTTTTGCTGGTATTGATCCTTACAATCTTCGGCTACTGGATGCTGCTGATTGCTGAGAACCATTACGCTGCCAGTCGAATGTTGTATGACAGCGAGAATGCGAGAATCATTTCCGAAGCCGGAGCGACAAAACTTGTGCTTCAACACAACTCTCAAGAACCGAGGTTCTTCACCGATCCGCAAACATGGAATGGCCTTGAGCTGAAGCCACGCGTCTGGAATGGCTATCGGTTCACCGGAAGACTTGCTGCACCGTGGGATCCTGCGGGCATGAACATGCTGAATCTCCATGTTCAGAAAGCGCGGTCGTTCGCGAATCTGGAACTGCCTGTGCGGCAAATGCGATTCGAAGACTTTGCATTCTTCAGCGATGCCGCTCAAACTCTACCGCCATCTACTTTATTCGATGGAATTGTTTTTTCGCGAGGCGGATTGATAGTCGATCGTCCGGCTAGATTCCGAGAAGCTGTTTACAATGATGTCTCACCTTCCTTCTACGCGTCATACAGAAAGCCAAACCGTATCCGTCTCGATTTTCCATTTTCAATGCAGACCGTATCCAATCCAAACGGGTTGAACATCACCGGTCAAGATCCACGATTCTGGCAAATCAACCATTATTACTTAAACCTGGATCAACTTGAGCTCTGGCCGAGATTTTCTGAATGGGAGGTCCGGTATAAAGGCATCGTGATCGGTCAGACATCCAGGCTTGCCCTTGCGTTCGATCGGAGCGTACGCGTCTCTCAAACGTACCGAGAAATAACGCATTTTCCTTCCGGAAAAACCCAGGCTTCGTTATACATCGTTTCGAGCGAAGATGTTTCAATCACAAGCAGCGTTCAGTCGTTGCAGGGAAGCCTTCACGAACATCCCCTCTGTTTCTACTCGGGAAAAGAGATCAGCGTGCTAAACGACCGGTGCTCGATTCGGATTGAAGCGTGCCTGATTTCTTCCGGTGAATCATCCATTCATGTGAGCACCGGGATCGAGTCTCTTTCGGATGATGAAAAGCAGTCGTGGCTTTCTGAAATCCGAAGCTCTGTTTTCATCGTGGAACCTGAAAAAAAAGTGGAATTTCTGGAAGCTCTGAATGCAAATCGAAAAATCGTCTGGTTTCGAGGAAGTGTTGGAATCAAAGGATCTTTTGTGATTGCACCGGATATTAATCAGCTGCACTTTGAGTCGTGTCGAGCTCTCCACAACTTCATTCCATCTTTTCCATTCGTACAGATCGTAGAAGGAAGGCGAAAATGGTTGTAGATTCCGTTGTTCGATGGCAACTTGTTCGTGACGTAATTGTGAACAGAAAGTCAGGCGTGCTTGTGCTTCAAACCGGCCGAAACTATTTGAATTGGACGTTAGACAAAGGAAACCTGGTCAGCATCAGCACCACCTTTGTCGAAGGATCCTTCACCCACTTCGTTCAGGAAAAAAAGTTGACGGAGTCAACTAAATTTTTAAGCGCACAAAATCAAATCGATCCTGAAAAAGCTCTTGGCTCTTTATTGATCCGGCACCATATTATGAACGATGAGGAGTTCTCGAAAATTCTTTTCGAGCATTGGATTTCTTGCACGGATTACTTGTTCGATCCTGCCGTGCACATATTCTGGTCTACGAACAGAAGCGCGCTGAAGTCCGAATTTGTGCGGATGGATCGTCCACTGGGGGAAGTACTTTTACGGGCGAGAATGGATTCGATCACGGTTCCCACTGCGCTACGTTCGGTGCAGGAACTGAAACCTCCCTACCATGTTCATTCTTCCAATCCCAATCTTGCTCATTTCAGCGAAGAAGAAAAACGGGTCTGGATGTATCTTCGATCAGGAAGCACGCTCAAACAGATCTTGCAGGATCCTGATATAGCGAGAATCCCCTGCTACAAAACTGTATTTCTATTATGGCTTAGCGGATATATTTCGGATTCCCGCAAAGTACAGCCACAACCGCTTCCGAAAATAACAACAAATATTCTGGAGAAGATCCCGCCCGAGTGGGTCTTTCCGCTCTGTGCAGGCGCCCTGATTGGCGTACTGCTGGCTCCCGCCTCTGCCCCCAAAACTGCGCCATCACCAGTACCCAGGGTTGAACCCTTGAATGAGACTTTGCAAAAACCCGCCTGGTCCGATGAGGAAAAAAAGGATTTTAACGCAGAGACGCAGAGAGGCAGAGATGAAAGAGAATGAAATCACACAAATTATCATCGATTGCGCAGTCGATGTTCACCGCACTTTAGGGGGCCCAGGATTATTGGAGACTGTATATGAGGAAGCGCTTGAGTGGGAGTTAAAGAAAAGAAATCTCTCTGTAATGCGGCAAGTTCAAATGCCGATCACATATAAAGGACATCACTGGGTAATCCGTTGAGGGTTGATCTGATGGTTAACCGAGTTGTTATCGTGGAGTGCAAAATGGCAATTCAGGACATAAAGATTTTCCAGTCACAACTGCTAACGTACTTGAGAGTGAGCGGTTTGAAGGTTGGGTTGTTACTAAATTTTGGGCACAGACTGATGAAGGATGGTATCCATCGCGTTGTAAATCGATTATAAATCTCCGCGTTCTCTGCGTCTCTGCTTTAAAGAGCTAAGAGCGTGTTAGCAAGAGGAGGATTGCTTTCTGGCAGTGAAGACGGTTTTCAGCCTCATCCCACACAACGGAATTGGGGCTGTCGATCACTTCATCTGTGACTTCATCACCGCGATGGGCCGGCAAACAATGCAAAAAGAGCGCGTCTTTCTTTGCGAGTGAGAAGAGTTTTCCATTCACCTGATAATTCGCAAAGATCATTTTTCGTTCCTTGTACTCCTGTTCCTGTCCCATCGACGCCCACACATCCGTGTATACAGCGTCGGCATCGCGGATGGCTTCCCGGGGATCGGTCAATACTGTTACAGATCCGCCGGTTTTTGCAGCAAGATCCCGGCTAAAGTCGACCACGCCTGGATCCGGTTTATACCGGTCGGGAGCGCCCACGCTCATATGCATTCCCAGAGCAGCCGCTCCAAACAACAGCGAATGGCACACATTATTCCCATCGCCTATGTACGCTATCTTTCGTCCTTTCAGATCTCCCCATCGTTCATAACACGTAAAGTAATCTGCAACACCCTGACACGGATGAGAGAAATCCGAGAGACCATTGATCACAGGAACCGAACCATAATGAGCGAGATCCTCCACAATGTTATGACCAAAAACCCGTGCCATGATGATGTCCACCATTCGAGAAAGCACCCGGGCCGTATCTGCAATTGTTTCGCCGCGTCCGATCTGGATGTCATTGGAACTCAAGAAAAGTGCATGGCCTCCGAGTTGAAACATTCCGACTTCGAAAGATACGCGTGTGCGCGTGGAAGACTTTTGAAAAATCATTCCCAGAGTTTTTCCAGCAAGGGATTGACTGTATTTTTTCGGATTCTTTTTCACATCGGCGCTCAATTCAAAAATGATTTTCCATTGATCGGAAGAAACATCTTTCAAGCTCAGGAAATGTTTCATCTGCATAACTACCTCACTATGTGGGTCCCGGATTGTCCTTTGACAGCGCGAATCAATTCTCTTGGTGTGGTCACGAGAACTTCCTTTCCTCCGTTTTCAATAAAGTCGATTGCTGCTTTGATTTTTGGCCCCATGCTGCCCGGCGGAAAATGACCTTTCTCGTAATAACGTCTTATCTCTTTTAAGCGGATACGCGACAGATTCTTTTGCGTCTTCTTACCAAAATTTATGGCCACCTGTTCAACATTGGTTAGAATGACAAAAAGATCTGCCTTTAATTCTCCTGCGATCAAGCTGCTCGTGTAATCCTTATCGATCACCGCTTCAACGCCTTTGATGTTGTCGTGACCATCGTAATAAGCTGGAATTCCGCCACCGCCCGCCGCAATAACGCATGTACCTTCTTTTATCAAAGATTTCACAATTTCTAAGTTAATTATTCGTTGAGGTAGAGGTGACGCAACAACCCGGCGGTAGCCCCTTCCACTGTCTTCGACCATGGGCCAGCGTTTTTCTTTTCTCAGAGCTGCAGCACGGTATGCAGTAAAGAAGGGACCGATCGGTTTACTCGGATTTTCGAATGCAGGATCTCTCGGATCCACCATGACCTGAGTGATCAGAGTGGCAACTTCCTTTTTCAAACTGCGTTTACGGAATTGATTTCGCAAGGAACGCTCCAGCATATAACCCATGCTTCCTTCAGAAATCGCGACACAAACATCCAGTGAAAACGGAGGCACTTTGTTAACGGCCTCCTCCATTTGAATCAGAATGTTTCCTACCTGAGGCCCATTTCCGTGAACGATAACCAGATCGAAGCCACGCTGCACAATCTGAGCCATCAGGTCTGCAGCTTCGTCACAATGGCGAACCTGTTCCTCCTGAGTTCCTCTTTCCTCTTCTTTCAGGATGGCATTGCCGCCGAAGGCAATTACAGCTACCGGGTTCCTCATGACGTATGGTTCTCTCGGATCAGGAAAGGAACGGTTTCAACACGTCTTCCATGGTTGGAGTACCGATGGCCTGCAGTTCATATGTGACTCGCACTGCGGGTTTATTGAAGTTCACCAAACGCCGCAAATCTACGGGTGTTGCGATGATAACCACGTCGCAATCGGCGCCATTGATTGTATCCTCAAGGTCCTTCATCTGCTTGGCTCCGTAACCCATTGCAGGTAACAATGTCCCGATTTCAGGGTAAATTCGATATGTTTCCGCAATGCTGCCTACCGCGTAAGGCCGAGGATCGACAATTTCGCTCGCAGCAAATTTTGAGGCGGCCAAAATGCCTGCCCCGTATTTCATTTCACCATGGGTCAAGGTAGGGCCATCTTCAATCACAAGGACCCTCTTGTTGAATATGGCTGACGCATCTTCAACGAAAATGGGAGAAGCGGCATCCACCACAATGGCTTTCGGATTTATTTTGCGGATATTCGCGCGCACAATGTTCACTTTATCGAACGAGGAAGTATCCATTTTGTTGATGACAATCACATTTGCGCGGCGGAAATTTACTTCGCCAGGATAGTAGCGCAGCTCATGCCCGGGTCTGTGCGGATCAGCAACCACAATTTCGAGATCGGATTTAAAAAATGGAGTATCGTTGTTTCCACCATCCCAAACCACAATGTCAGCTTCCTTTTCGGCCTCTGTCAGAATGGCCTGATAATCCACTCCGGCAAACACAACAATTCCGAGTGTGATGTGAGGCTCGTACTCTTCCCGTTCTTCAATCGTGCAATCGTACTTGTCGAGATCCTCCAACGTCGCAAAACGCTGAACTCGCTGTGCCACGAGATCTCCATAGGGCATCGGATGCCGGACCACACACACTTTCTTACCGGAGCTTTTTAGAATCCCGGCCACCTTGCGCGTGGTTTGACTTTTTCCACTGCCGGTTCGAACAGCACAGACCGATACAACAGGTTTTTTCGAAACCAGCATTGTCGATGTCGGACTGATCAAACGGTAATCCGCTCCTGCAGAGAGAGCCTCGCATCCTTTGTGCATAACGTATTCGTGGGAAACATCACTGTAGGAAAAGATGACCTGCTGAATACTGTGCTTTTGAATTAAAGAAACAAGTTCCCTTTCTTCATGTATGGGGATGCCGTTAGGATAAAGCTCACCGGCGAGTTCCGGCGGGTAGCGTCGATCGGCAATATTTGGAATCTGAGTTGCTGTAAATGCGACAACTTCAACGGATGGATCCTTCCGGAAAAGTACATTGAAATTATGAAAATCTCGTCCGGCTGCGCCCATGATTAGAATCCGGCTTCTCACAAAACCCTCCTTCCTATTAAATGAAAAAAGTGAATATTGAATCGGGCAGAAACAAAAGATTGTATTCTACCAGACTACACGCGCCCCATAAACAATATTGACTCGCAGAGGCACGATTCATTGCGCCCGCGATGTGTTGGAGCCTGGTTTTTTCGCCTCGATAAACAGTGCATAACCCTGCCAGGGAAGCAGCTTATCCAATCTCGTAAACGCAAACAGGAACGGATAGGCAATCGAATAAAGCTTCATGGAGCCTTGATGCTTTTGAAAACTCTCCTTCGACCCGATCGTGATATTCCCGTCTCGCTTGGCCGCGTCCCCTTCCATTCCTTTTCCGAGCACTTTCACAAACGCAAAGTTGATTCCCATTTCGATCAATTCTGTAAAAAACCGCGAATAGGTCATAGAGCTCAGGATGTCATAACCCTGCTGCTTCAACCGTGCCTGAAGATCACCCAGATCGTAGCCTTCCCGGACATGACCATACTTATCGAGGGTTAATCCGATATGCGGTTTCACTTTATTCAACAAGAATGTCGGACCTGTAGTTGGAGTGGATATCAACAAACGCCCTTCCGGCTTTAAGACGCGCCAGAGTTCGTTCATGGCGGCATTGTCATCATGGACATGTTCCAGATAATCGAGCGAGACGATCACATCGAAACTGGAATCAGGGAAAGGAAGGACGTTAGGTGGTATCTGCAAAACACCATTTTTAACAAGAGCAGACGCAGCCTGCACATTACTTTTATCGGTGTCCGCATGAAACCACTTCCCGCCGGCGGACTTTAAGAAATGAGAGACGGTTCCCCGCGCACAACCCACTTCCAGACAGACTTTGTCGTCAAGATCTTTCAGGGAGCGAAGAAGGAGATCTATTTTTTCCTTCTTTTTGAGCGACTTTTTATAGACCTGTAATTGCCAATCTTCCATTGATGCTACGACTCTGTCCAAATAGTGTAAAAAGAGGGATGAGGAGATCGTTGAGATATGGGGATTCTGGAATTTTTTCCTTGTAAAAACTTGTTTTCTAAAGATAGGAAGCGGAAAAAATCAGATAATCTTCCGTATCTCCAGCATCTCCCTATCTCCCTTCTTACACGCGCGTCAATTTAATCTTCTTCATATCGGGTCCGGAAGAAGCGATTCAGAAAATTGTAGCCGATCAGGTTATCGCTCACGAATGTGCGGAGGTTCACTTTTGGGACGCCCGCGACCTGTTTTCGCCACAAACGATCGCAGGTGTTGCAGGGTCGGATTTTTTCCCACTCCTTGCGCGCCAATTTGTCGCGCAATTCAACCAGCGGTGCTCCATCCCAAACCTCTTTGATTGTCTGTGTGCGCAAATCTCCAAGGATGCATTCCTGAAAGAAATCCTGCGGACAGGGAGTGACGTGACCATCCCATAGAATTGTCAAGGAATACCATAAAAAGGAACAATGCGAATAAGACTCGCGATGACAGTATTGATCAATCGTTGGATTTCCGGAGATAATTCCACCCCAGTTGTGCGGTTTCTTGATATAGAGCTGATCGAGCGGAAGTCCGTCAAACTTCTGCAGGAATTCTTCCTTTCCTTTTGTGTTTCCGTTCAGCTCAATGACCTGAAACACAGTGTAGGGTTTCTTTGTTCCGAGCCTGCTTTTTCAATTCCAAAAACTTAAGAATATTTGCAAGCGTGCTTTCAAAATTTGCTCTAACGCGAATTTTCTCGTACGTATGTTTTTCAAACCCGTCGAAGGAAAAACTCAACAGGTCCAGACCCGAATCAAGCAACGATCGGGAGATCTTTTCGCTCAAAATCGTTGCGTTTGTGTGAAGCCTGGTTTTAATGCCTTTGTCCGCAGCGTAGCGGATCATTTCAGGCAAGTTTTTGTGAAAAAGAGATTCACCTCGATGGGCCAGATTGATGTCGTAAACATGTCCGGCCGCCTCGTCGATAATCTTCTTATAAGAGGTCCATATCCATGTAAGCTTTGCCCTTCGTCACCTCGGTGATTTTCGGGTCGCTTTGAGGACACATCGGACACTTGAGATTGCAGTACGGATTCGGCTCGATCCAAAGGCGAATTGGCAGAGGTACATTCCGAATCTTCTTCTGCCTGTAGGCGAGGAAAACCCTGGCCAGTCTGTATAAGTGCTCGGTTTTGTGCATCGAAAATCAACCCGTGGGCGGGGATCTATGAACAAGAAAAGTAACACATTCAAGACGAGGATTCAAATCGTAGCAGCGCGATTCATCGTTCCCGCGTCCTGAGAACCTCCTCATACTGGCGCCCGGAATGGCGCCCTAATACAAGACGTCGTGTTAAAATTGCCGTAATCAAATGAATCCCGCGATCGCAGTCCGGGCAATGGACCTGGGAAAATCATTCCGGTATTACGACAATAAATGGTACAAGCTACGTGGCGCACTTTTTCATTCCGGTAATCACGCCAGGGACTTCTGGGCGCTTCGGAATCTGAATCTGGAACTGCCGAAAGGGACAACCCTTGGAATCATCGGCCAGAATGGCTCCGGAAAAACCACATTTCTGCAATTGCTGGCCGGCCTTCTGAAACCAACGGAAGGAGCGGTGGAGGTTCATGGAAATCTTGCAACATTACTTGAATTGGAAGGGGGCTTTCAACACGATTTAACGGGACGTGAGAATATCTTCGTTTCCTGTGGTTTGCGCGGGTTCTCCAGGAAGAAGGTCGAACAGCGGATCAACGACATCATCGGGTTTGCCGAACTGGAGGATTTTATAGATCATCCGATCAAACACTACTCTTCCGGGATGCTGTTGAGGCTGGCTTTTGCGACTGCAATTCATGTTGAACCGGATGTGATGCTGATCGATGAAGTTTTTGCTGTCGGCGATATGGCTTTTCAACATAAATGCGCAAAAAAGTTCCGGGAGCTGCAATTAAAAGGAACCACGATCGTGCTGGCAACTCACGACATGACTGCAGTGAAGAGTTTGTGCCATCACGCAATTCTTCTGGATGGAGGACGAACTTTACTTACCGGAAATCCGGATGATGTCACCAATCGTTACATTCAACTGATTGCGGATAGAATCGCTCAGAAAGAGAGTCTCGAAAGAAGCTCCTGAACCGGTCCGATTTAGCCGTCATGGAAGCAGTGAAGCTCAAATCGTCTCGATTGAAATTCTGGTTGCCGATCAAAGAGTAGAAACGGTGTCCCTGGGGGATACCGTTACGTTCCGTTTTGGCATCGAATACTTTGCGGACATAACGGAGAGCATCCTCGGCTTCTATATTCGTGATCGATACGGTAATGACCTGATCGGAATCAATACGCACGAAGAAGGCAAGCCGATTGGTGCGATGAAAAAAGGGGATCGGCTCGTGATTGAATTTAAGCTAAAGGTACTACTGCGTCCAGGCAGTTATAGCATATCACCGGGACTCTCTTACCATCCGACAGAGATGCATTATCTGGACTGGATCGATAATGGCGCCGTTTTTCAAGTTGAGAATACAGCGGGTCCAAGAGTTCATGGGTTTTTTTGGGTTCCGAACGAAATCAACATACGCAAGCTGGAAGAATGATCAAATTCCTCCATTCCTCACACGAAAGCTCCCGGAAGTCGTAAGCCCCGAGCATCGACCGGACAGGCTCTTGCCGTAATTAGGGCACTCCCTTGCCGGAAATGACAGTCTTCAAAGTCTTCGTAAGGATGACAAGATCAAGCCAGATTGTTTGCTGCCTTACGTATTCGAAATCATATTTCAAGATTTCTTCCATCGAATCCGTGCCGCGACAATACGCCTGCTGCAGGCCGGTGATTCCCGGGAGAACACTCAGGCGGATTTTATGTTCTGCAGAATAATTCTTGACCAGTTCTAAGGTGGCCGGCCTGGGACCGACAAGCGACATATCTCCGCACAGAACATTCCATAGCTGTGGGAGCTCATCCAGTCCCGTCCGCCGCAAAAACCAGGCAAAAGCCCCTTCGACGCGTGGATCATTTTTCTTCTTGTAAATTGTTTGTTTGTTCGCCACAATCCAGTCGGAAATCTCTTTCTCCGCATCCGGTTTCATCGTTCGGAATTTGTACAAACCAAAGAGCGTTCCGTTCCGGCCAACTCTTTCCTGACGAAAAAAAACAGGCTTACCATACGTAAGCAAAATCCCAATCGTGATGAAAAACAATAGAGGGAAAAGCACGATCAGCAGCGTTGAGGAAATCATTACATCCATTACGCGTTTCACCGCTGAATTCCAATCGAGAAAGATTTGCTGATTTAAAGGAAGCAGATGAAACGAACCGATCTGGTCCTTGAAAGGAAAACTTTGCAATAAGAGATAATAAGTAGGCAGAAAATCAATTCTTATTTTGGCGGGCGCATTCAGGACGATATCGGAAATTTCACTGTAACTGACGTCACCGACCAGAATCACACGATCACAGCCATTACACGACCCTGCATACTGCAACATTTTCACACCTGCCACGCGGTAGCCAAGCTGCGGATGCGTCTCAAGATATTCAGCAAATTCCTGCATCATTACTTGATCTTTTCCAAGAATTAAAATACGGGAAATATCCTTGTCTTTTTTCCAGCGTCGGATCTGATAGAAGACCACCGCCTGGCGGAAGCATAGGCAAAACACAACGTTCATCAGAGAGGCCAATAGCACGGTTAATCGTGAATGTTCCTGTGTATGAACGAAAAAAGTAATAACAAGACACAGCATGTAAAAAACAACTAACGATCGCACAATGCTTTGGATCTCGTACTGATTGAGTTTGCCGCGACGATTCTGATAATTTCCGAGCGCATAGGACAAGAAAAGATAAAGAGGCATGACTGTCAAAAAGGAGTAGAGATAAAACGATATCGGCTGAAAGTCTTTGATGGGAATCAGCCCGCTCTGAAAGCGAAGCCAGTAGGCAGTGACTACAGAAAGGAACAAGGCAAATGCATCAGACAAAACAAGAAGAACAGATGGTCTAACCATGACCTCCCCTCCCGTTACATTATATACGCAATTGATCGGATCTTGCTTCGATTTGTTCGGTTGTGAGCTGGTCTCAAGCCGGTAGTTCTTATGATTGGCTTCGCGGCTGGACGCGAGATCATGGTGTATCTTTTGCCGATTGGCTTCCCAGGGTGCAGTCGGTTACCAATGCGGTTCAAAAACTTCCGATCGACAATCCGAATTCTGCCGGTCATCACCGTGGTTGGGTGAATCGGATCATAGCGGAAGAGTTCGCGAGAGAGATTCAGCGTTCGAAGAATCACACCGGGTCAGAGAAGTCATCTGTTCATAAATAGCTTCAAGTTTTCGAATTTGACCGGAAGCATCAAACCATTCGGCTGGAAGATTGTCACGAGATGCGCCTCGGAACGGATATTTTAGAAAATCATCAAGAGCTCGGGTCAAAGCATCAACATCATTCCATGGAACTGTCCTGAAATGTCCCGGAGCTCGCAGGAATTCCAGTATTCCGGGGACTGCAGTAACGATTACAGGTTTTTCGACAGCGAAAGCTTCTAAAAGGGCATGAGAGGAACCTTCCGCTTTCGATACGAGAATGAAACAATCCGCAGCACTTAGAACTTCGTAAATATCGGAACGATGACCCAGGAAGCGAACCCGCGATGAAACACCAGAAGCGCGTGCTAGATCCGTAAGTCGAGGCCGTTCTTCGCCGTCCCCTGCAATCCAGAGTTCCGATTTGGAATTGTCTTTTGCAAGATTGGAAAATGCCCGAATGAGAACATGATTTCCCTTGTATCCAACGAGTCTTCCAGCCGAGAGAAAAACCACAACATCATCCTGAACACCCAGTTCCCCCCGGATCCTTTGCTTGATTGCATCCGTGATCCCGCCGGGAACTTCAACGGCATCCGGCAGTACAAAAACACGATCCGGCAGGCTCATGTTGTTCTTCAATATGCATTCCTTTTCAGCTTCCGAATCCACGATAAAACCAGCACACCAGGAAGCTGCAACTTTTTCTAGTAAACGGTAAAAGGGCTGAATGATTCCGGAAGACCGCTGAAAGGCGAAAACATGTGGTGAATAAATGCAGACTCCTACGTTCGATGTTTTCGCCACAAATCTGGTTAAAAAACCAGCTTTAGCAGAATGAGCATGTATCAAATCAAACTGGTTTTCTTGCAAAACCTTCCTAAGTAGTTTGTAGCTTTGAAAATCTTTCCATGGAGAGATATGACGAACCATTGGAATATGAATCCATCGATAACCAAATTTCTTCAACACGATACGTGAATCCTCTTCGGCCGTATAGCCTTCCCTGTTGCCGGACAACAAAACCGTCACTTCGAAACGTGTGGAATCAATACTCCGGAGTACATTAAGAATCCGCTTTCGAATCCCTCCAGCAGTGCCTTCATTAACGAGCGCGATTCGAATTTTCTTATCTGACATGGATGATGATGAAAACACCTAGTGTAAGAAAGATTTTATTGATGCTTTCAAGTTTTTCCAGGAGAAAAGCCCTCTTCCCCACCGCACCTTCAAAAGGAAATCCAACCAGGAATCATTTCCTGAAATGTAAACCCTCCGCAAATGATATAGGTCCGTTTGGGTACTGTTTCTGCCGCAAACAGTCGAGCACGCCGCCTCATATTCGGACTTCTTCGCGATTTCCGCTGCGAAGCGGCTCCACTCACCGTAAGGATAAGAGAAAAATGAAGGAGGCTTACCCAGGACCGGCGACAACTGATTTCGAGATTCAGCGACTTCTTGCGCTATAGAATCCCGGCCCGATTGTTCAAAGGAAGGATGAGTGCAAGAATGTCCGCCAAACTCAACGCCACCGGCCGCCATTTCGTGGATTTGATCTTGATTTAATAATGAGAGCCGCCCGCGCTCAATGCCATTCCAATCATTTTTGCCCCCAATCCTGTCTGAAACAAGAAATACAGTGAATGGGAACCCCAATTCTTTCAGCGTGGGCCATGCTTTCTCATACACCGATGAAAAGCCATCATCGAAGGTTAGTATGACGGCGTGTTTCCCCTTACTGCTGTTCGTGCCATTGTCTATCCATTCGCGCAAACCAATGCATTTGTAGCCGCGGCTGTGAAGGTGCTTCATTTGACGAACGAACCTGTCTGTTCCAATGGTTACATCGGAAGGGGGTAGATCATCGCTAACGATATGATAAAGCAGAATACTCGCTTTCATGATTTCGAATAGATTACATTACCGTGTGCTGATTTGCATTTGAGCCTTGTTCCAAATCGAATGCAAAATACTTTTCTCTTCCGGATGGAGGCCGAACCGCCAGAAGAGCAGAATATAAACAAATCCCCCGGATAACGTAACCGCGAGCCACGGTAAGAATTTGTCGAGAGTCAGGATACGGGAAAAGAGGAGCCATAAGAAAGCACAAGCGGTTGAAGGCAACATTTGGGGTACAAGTACCCGCTTTCCGAATTCGGTCAGCGATACTCTGAAAGATCTGCATGCGTAAGGGACTTGAAAGAAAACAACAATCACAAATGATGAAATGGTTGTGCCCATTGCAACCCCGACAATTCCATAAGGAACCACCAGAAGTAAACTTAAAAAAAGATTTAAGACAGATTCCAGAAAAAAGTACTGGCTGACCCGTTTGAGCGCGCCGGTACCCGACAGAAGAGTGATGGACACCGAATGGGAAAGATCCAAAAGAATGCTGAAAGTCACCCAGCACTGGACTTGTATTAAGGATGAACTCACCGTTCCCAGCCACAATTTCAGAGTCACAGGAGCCAGTAGAATCAGCCATAACGCTATAGGAAGGCTGAAACCGATGCAAATTCTGGATGCGCGAATATATAACTGGCGCAGGGCTTCTTCTTTTCCTTCCGCCTTCAATTGCGATGCCACCGGAAGAAAGACCTCTACCCAGCGCCAGCCGATGGAACTATAGGCGTAAGGTAAGCGCCGACCGAGAACATATTCGGAGACTGCGCCGGTTTTCAGAAAGAACCCGATCACAAGAGTATCCAGATCCCAGCTGATGCGAGCCGACACGTTTCGAACAAAGTTCCACGTACTCAAACCCCAGATTTGCTTTAGAATATCGGATTGAATAGATCTGATCGAAAGCGATACATGCGGCAACTGCCATCGGACAAATAGAAATAGAATCATGAACTGCAGCAGATAACAAACGTTAGTAAAAATAGAAATTTCAACAATTCCGTGGTGCGTCCAGGCGAGAATTGCAGAACCGGAAGCACTGAGCAGATAAGAACTGGTCTGGGCGAGATTTGAAAGATCGTACCGCTGCAGTCCCTCCAGAAAACTACGCATGAGCAGCGCCGGCACGATCCAAAGCAAAGACAGGGCGTTCCATATCAGCGCATCCCGGGCATCGTGCGTCATGTCAGAACTGATGGAAAATAAGGCCACGACACGTTCTGAGAGAAGCCCCAGAATCAAAGCAAGTCCGGCAGACACTAAAAAAAGCAAGAAAAGGCCGGTGTTGAGTAGTTGTTGTAGTTTCTGTTTTTCACCAAGAACAGACCACTCAGCAATAAATTTCAAGCTCGCCTGGCTAATTCCGAAATCCAAGAATTGAACCAACGTAACAATGGAAATACAAAGGGCCAGAACTCCATATGCCTCGTACCCGAGGTAACGGATAAGAATGGGTGTAACAAGCAGGTAAGCAAAACCACCAAGAGCCAGGCCCGAATAGTGAGCGAAGATATTCTTAGCGATCTTTGGAGACATATTGAAAAACGCTTATTGCATAATTTCTGCGTTGCACGAAATCGGTCAGCGTAAAATCTTTATTCTCCAGCAAAACTTCGTGGATGGTCTTTCCGGCTATCGCGCCGCCGCCGGATTCCCACATGTGTTCCAAGATCAACCACCCATCCGGAAGCAAGAGACGGGAGATTTTTTCAACAGATTGCAGTAATCTCCTGCGGTCGGTCAGATAAACAAGAACTCCCGCACAAACAACGACACCAAAACGCCTTTGAAAGGGCGGAAAAAGCGCATCGCTCTGGACGTAGTGAAGATTCGAAGCGCCGGTACAAAAATTACGTGCCCGCCTGATTGCCGTCATAGAAAGATCAGTCGCAACAATGGCCTTCGCTTTTTCTGCAAGCCTTCTTGATAACACTCCTTCTGCACAACCGACTTCCAGCAACGGGTAATCAGTCTCCGGAACAAGTTTGCAGATCAATTCCATCCTTTCCTGTTGAACAGCACTGACATAAAGCCAGGGATCAACCCTTCGTCCGAAAAGGGATTCGAAATAAGAACGGTCGAAAGGACGTCCACCCAGTGCCTCAATGATCCGGGCTCGAATGTAATCTGTCCCGCAATAGATCCGGTGATAGAGGCCAGACATAAGCTGCGAAACCTTCGTCGGGATGGAGTCCAGCATATTATACTTTTCATAATAACTGATTCGAGAGAATTCTTATGGCTGACCCGACGATTACAGTAATTCTCTGTACAAGGGACCGAAGTGAAATGATGAAAAGATGCTTGAAATCCCTTCTGGTTCAAGATTACGGTCCATACGAGATTATTCTGGTTGAAAATGCCTCAAAACACTTTATGATCCCGCCTGTTCTTTCATCACGACCGGTTCGCATTTTTTCGTATCCGATTCCCGGGCTTTCGGCGGCACGAAACCTGGCGGTTCGGCAAGCGCGCGGTGAAGTGCTGGCGTTTCTGGACGATGATGCTGTCGCACAACCGGACTGGCTTCGTCAGGGTCAAAAGAATTTTCGTGATGGTTCGGTTGGCTGCGTTACTGGAAAGATCCTTCCATTGTTTTTGGAAACAGAATGGCAACGAAGGCTGGCCTCTGCCGGATGGTTTCCATCTGACAGCAACAGGCGTGAGTTTGATCAAAAGCACTTTGATCCGCTACAAACCTCACCGGGAACGGGAAGCAATCTCTTTATTCGGAAACAGTTTTTTGATCAGAACTGTTTTCCTGAGTTATTCGGTCCTGGAACTCCTGTCTTTGCCGCGGATGAACATTATTTATTTCACGATATGATCCGAGCAGACTGGAAGATCGTCTATGATCCTGATGCGGTTGTCCATCACGATTATGCTTCCGATCGACAGAGCTACGAGAACGTGATTCGAAAGTACTCGATTTCGCGTGGAGCATACCTGACAAAATTCTTGTTCACAGAAAAGGGATTCAGGATGCAGGCCTGGGAATATCTATTTCGAAAAACGTTTGGGCGCGAATCAGGCGCAGAAAATCCTATGCTCGCAGCAAGGATCACCGGGTTATTAAAAGGTCCATTCGCATTAATCGCCTCGGCACTTAGAAAAAAAACAAAAGCCGAACTCGTCTTACTTGCGGAGTATCCCGGCGAGTTCGCCATATAGCTTCAGATAAGCGTCCACTGACTTGGACAGACAAAATCCGCGGACAGCACGTAGACTGTTTTCTGATAGTCTGGCCCGAAGCTGACGGTCCTTGGCAATTTTGAGCATTGCGGCAGCGAGCTCCTCCCCATCACCGGGCTGCACCAGCAGAGCCAGGTTTTCCCCTGCGTACTCAATGATTCCTCCCGCTCTGGTCCCAATAACAGGAATTCCGCGCGACATCGCTTCCAACAATACCAGACCGCCGCCTTCCCATAAGGAAGGGAGCACAAGAACATGGATTTGTTCATAGATCGCTTCGGTGTCCAGAATAATTCCGTGAAAATCAACCTGTCTTTCGATGCCGAGTTCTCGCGACAAACGCTTTAATCTTGATTCAAGTGGACCGCCTCCAAACACGGAAAGTCGGGTGCTGATTCCAGTCGATAGCAGTTTCTTGAACGCAGGAAAAAGAATTTCGTGCCCCTTTTGTTTTACCAATCTTCCAACGATACCGAACCGGATCGCACCATTTTCCTGAAGGATGGGATGCCTCTCTATTTCTGATATCCCCAATGGAATTACTTGAATCTGATCTTCTTTGAGACGACATGTTTGAATCAAATAAGTCTTAACAGCTTTGGAAATTGCTACCACTTTGAAATTTCCAGCTGCAGCCCAACGGGCAATTCTAGAAATGAGCGGATTCTTCAAATAGCGATCCTCATTCCACTTTGTGCATAAATGTGGAACTTCGAGGCTCGAACACGCAAGGTGTCCGTAGACATCAGCTTTAAAAAGATGAGTATGAACAAAATTTGGCTGGATGGACGCAATCCACTTTTTCAATCGTTTGACTACCGAAGCATCCAGGGCATGCTGTAAATGAAACTGATCAACCTGAAAATCATGCTGTTTAAAAGTCTCTACAAGCTCACCGCCGGATTTCAGTGTACCGACGCTTACGGTGTGGCCCGCTTCCCTGAACCCCCGGCATAACGCAAGCAACTGACGCTCGGCGCCCCCATAGCTCAACGTCGATATGAGATGTGCGATCTTCATTCTCAGTTTGCCGTTTCGAAAAACCAGAACGCCCAATCCCAGCTCGAGTCTCCCACTTGATCTGACTCGATGCGAATTGCCACTGGAATCGATGATGTCCATTTAAATTTGTTCCACAATCTCTGGTCCGGATTCTCCCGTGGATTTAGCATCATTTGAAAACCACAACTATTTCTTGTTTCGCAAATCTTGAATGTCACACCATCCGTTTGTTCCAGCCAAACATCGCCTCCCATAGCGATGTCACCGCTTATGGCTGTGAATTTTTGATCCGGTGATAATTCCGCCATGCCCGGAGGATGGAGCAAAAGTGCATTCCTCCAAACGGAACCGCCCAGGCGGTTTCGAAGCTCAACTCTGTACAGTCCCAACCCGCTCGGAACAGCGTTGAATCTGCTTTTGTATAAATTCTCCAACAGCCGATTCTTGTGTATCAAACGCATCAACTGCCCGTTTGCCGATTCGGCCTTCTCTTGCTGCCCGCTCAGCCACCACATTCTTGCTTCCCAAAAATGAGGGTTCGGATCCGTAAATTCATACAGGGCCAGCCGGGCGTATTCCCTTGCCGATTCTTCATAATCTTGTGTTCGGTAGTAAGACTCAGCGATTTTTTGTTGGAGATACGCGTTATCTCTTTTCTCAACAGGAAATTTGAGCATCAACCTGTAATGCAATCGCAACCTTGATTCATCCTTTAAAAGAATCCACAACGCCTCCCAGCCATCGGCAATTCCGTAGTAATTGTACCGGTCCATGGACCGTTGAAGATTCAATAATGCACCTTCGGGGTTGTTAGAAGCCATGTTCACATAAGCTTGAAACAGGTAGGCCGTTTCTCGATAGCGACAGGACGGTATCAGTTTAGAGATCAAATCCGTTTGCCGTTTTTTCATCAGAAGTTTCGCAAGCTCATAAAGAAAGTAGTCAGAATCATCCGGTTTCATTCGGCTCGAACGAGGTCGTATTTTATGAAGCAAGGTCAACGCCATTGAATCTTTGCGCATCGAACTCAGATTGATGTAGAAATTGTCCACTGCTGCTACCCAGTCCTGTGTGGAGCCTGATTTTTCATCTGCATAAGACAACGCAGCTTGAATGAATTCTTCCTCTGAAAATGTATCCAGCAGCTCGCGAGCTCGAAAGGAAAGATAGGTGCCACCCAGAAAATATTCGCACAAGTACTGCTTGGTAGAGGCTCGATCACCTCTCTTTTGAGCAAGCTCAGCCAGGAAAAGATAAGTTTCGCCTTTGCTGGAAGAAAAACGATCCAGGCGTCTGGCTTCGGCCAGGTGAATACCAGCTTGCTCAAGATCATCTTCAAATAAGGAAATTTTCCCGAGCTCTGCATAATACGGAGCATAGTTCTTTCGCAAAGCGTTTAATTGATTTAAGGTTTCCTTTACCCGTTCCGGTTGTTGATCGCTTGCATGAACCTTTCGTTTGAGCTCCAGAGGTAGAACATCCCATGGAGCAAGCAAGACTGCTGTAGAAATATGCTTTAGCGCCTGCTCATTGTTGCTATTCTGATAAGAATAGTCCGCGCGTTGCAAGAAATGATCTTCGGCCAGGGGCAGAACCCCCCCGGCGATCAGAAGGACACAAAGCGCCGGTTTCATCGCGCGGCCCGGGAGGCGGATATTCCATGTTGATTTGTGATAAGACCAGATCATACCGAGAAGAAGCCAGAAATGGGGATACACAGTCAACCACAACACAGAGGTATCCAGAATATTCTTGACAGTGATTCCGCCAAGAGTAGCCCATAATGCAGGTGCTGCGGAACGTCGAATTAAGGGAATTGTGGTTAGGGCAATTGCACAAATCGCCAATGGTATACCCGAGGCGTCGGCAAGATCCAGGAAGAATGAATGATCATGAACTGAATACGTGGCGTTATATTGAAAATGAGATCGATTCCATGGATCCGGAATGTGTAACGCTGCATGGGAATAGTAATTCAGCCATCCGGAACCGAACCATGGGGCACTCCGCACACTACCGAATCCAATGTTCCAATTTAATACCCGTTCGCTGAAGCTTGGAAAATCCTGGACTCTGCGCCCTGCCATCATTCGGACCGGTTTGGCGATAAAAAAAAGACATCCCGAGGCCAGTCCAATCGCCAGGAGGAATGCGACGCTCTTCATTTGCAATTTCTTCCATCGGGTCGCGATCAGATAGAGAAGAATAAAAAAGGAATATCCTAACCAGCCGCCTCTTGAATAAGTCAAGAATTCCAGCGAAGCGAGAAGTATGAAAACGATCGCCAACACTTGCCTCTTTATACGAGAATCCTGTTTCAAAGAAATATCGAGAAAAATTCCAGAAAAAATGATGTATAGGGCTGAGATAGTATTAGCATGTTCAAAAACGTGGTGACGCATACCAAGTACATCCGGACCCAGGTGATGCAGCAATGGAACTTCTTGAATCAAGGAGTACAGAACAATTCCTGCAGCCACGAAGAGGCAACCCAATCTGATCGCGAGAAGATTTTCGGACCGGTGTGTGAAGCATATTAAAAAGAGCAAAACGCACGCGACGTTAATCCAGAAGAATTGAATGCTATGCCAGACGTAGAGGGAAAATGGGATCGAAATCAAGCTGAGAAGCAAAAATAACAGCGAATAAACCGGAATGGACAAGTCCGTTTTGCTCAAAGATATCCAGGCCCCATGGACAACACAAAGGGTCCAGAGTGCGATTCCAACAATTGCATTTTCACGAATGTTCAAAATATCCAGGAAAAAAGGCGAGATCAGGGTAATCGCAAGAAAGAGCGATGCCTGGTCGCTGTTTTCTGAATTGGGCCGGTTCAACCACAATATGATTGCCCATTGCAGGAAAGCTACGGCCAGGAAATAATTCGATAAACGTCCATTCGTCAGTGCCACCCGAAGGGTAAATGCCGGAATCAAGCTAAAGTAGAACAGCAAACGAGGTGTCAGGAAATTTTTGTTTTTCCAGATCAGAACTGCTGCAAGCCAGATCGCTGTCTGACCGACAACGAGGTACAACATTTGTTGAAAATTTTGAAAAGGGAGGAGCGTATATGCAAGAAGAAATAAACTGCAAACAATTTCGAACACCTCACCCCTCCAAAACCTAATCTAATCTATTCCAGATACCCCAAACTCTTCAACTCCTCAATCTGAGCGGGAGTTAAGGGCGTGCCGCGCCGAATCGCTGGAACGGCCTGAAAATAGAATTGCTGTAAAATAGAATGTAGACCATGGGAAATGTTTTTCTTCTTTTTCGCCAGATTCACGATTTCCGAATGATCCTTCACTCTATCAAACAACCACTCCTCACCCCTTTCATCATCGCTTATATATTTCCAACGCTTTGTAATGATACACCGTAGATTCGGGGCAAGCTCGGCGAACACCGGCATTTCAGACAATGATGCTGTTGGTTGGCGTACGGCAAGATCCCGCCCCTGGAACCCGGCACGGTCTACGCGCAAAGGTAAGGCAGCTAGAATAGTAGGAGTTAAATCCAGCAGAGTCACAGTTTCCAATCTTCTTTTGCCCGCCGGTATGTGACCGGGCCACCAAAAAATCAAAGGGACTTCAATAGATTCCCGGAAAAGATGCTTTCCGTGCATCCAGTCTCCGTGCTCACCGAATTCCTCCCCGTGATCCGAAGTAATGACTAATAAGGTAGAAGAATCCATTAAATTTAACTTTAAAGAAGTTTGGATCTCCTGAACCAGTGCATCACTGCGGCGAATCTGGTCGATGTATGCGGAAAAGAGCCATTTTTTTTCAATGTCAGTGATGTTCAATGCGGTTGTGGGAAATTCGATGGACCGAATCCCGGGTTCGGTTTCGTCCGAAATTTTATAAGGTGCATGCCCGCCCATAAGATGAAGATAAAGGAAAAACGGTTGTGGAATGTCCTTAAGATGATCAACAACATAACGGACTAGATGCTGATCTGAAACAGGCAACAACCGGTCGGCAACCTTTCCCGCGGCCGTGTAAGTAAGACTTCGGCGATAGAATGACCGCCCATCATGAAAATGATGAAAACGGGATCCAATCTTGAACAAACTTCCGATGTGAGGATTGCTGCTGACAGCAAGCGTGGTATAACCGCGGCTTCCCAGAATTTCCGATAAAGTCGGCGCATCGATCTGACCACTAAAGGTAGCAGGCTCCAATTCGGACGCAGGAATACGGGATGTCAAAAGCGAAGTAACAGAGGGCAAGGTCCAGCTGGAAACCGAGTGCGCATCCCAAAAGAGCGTACCTTCCTGAGCCATTCCATCGATCGTCGGGGTGGTTCCTTTCACGTAACCATAAATCGATACGGAATCCCTGCGAACGGCATCTAAAACGATAAGGATGATGTTCGGGAATTCACCCTTCTCCCGGGGTGCTTTTGCCATTTGAGACGTTTGTGATAGCAGAAAAACAAAACTGAAAAATAGGACAACAAACAGGATCCATGGTGCGACGGAAAAAAAACCTAAACGTGATGGCTCCCGACCGTGAAGCATCAGTCGAAAAGCGAGGATGCCGAGAAATGCTGACATTGCGAGAGTCATAGCAGCGGCTGATAAGGACTTCCAGGTGTACCATGGAATGCCGCTTAAAACGTTGTTGTTGACGAAATAGAGCGCATAAAAAGTGGCCAGAAGAATAGTGCTTAAAAGAAAAGCGAGAATCCCCGTTCTGACCGGTTGATCCAGACGTGAGCGCGCTGGAAGCACAACGACAATGAAGATCGTTATTTGCGTAAGGAATCCGAGAAGTCCGTAACCAAGCCCCGTTCGAATTGCATCCGTATTCCTTCCGGTGTTGTACAGGAGATCGATGGTACCGATCATTGCATAGAGGAAGAATGAAAGAATCGCACCAACAGACAATCCCGTAACATGCCGCATAGCTAACGCAGCTTATGTTTTACGGATGCAATATTTGGAAGTTTCGAAATATGAGAGCAGATCGAGAGAAGGAGATCACAACGTGAAACAGGCACAAAAAGAAGAAGCAAGGCTATTTTGGGATTTTTCAAAGTTTGCAGTCCATTTCGCCATTGCCTTAAGCTCCCTGTAAACCCTCTTGTGGGTTATCTTATCACAACCATTTAAGACGGCTGTTGTGCCGTTAGTGGTGGAAGGTGACCCAGTAGTGGCAGAGCAATTGCTCGAATCAAGCATGTTCGTAGACAGATAAATCACCGCACCAAAAGTCACGCTTTTGGGATTACACGGGAATTGCTCTGCCACTACAATTCTTCATTCTGTGAATCAATCCCTTTTCATAAAAATGATGAGTGGGCGAGTTCCAGGCTGTTCAATTTGATGCACCTTTTTGTAACTGTCTCTGAACCAGTCCTCTGACAACATGGTGAGAAGCGGCCCCCGAAATCGATCGGTGTGGACAATAAACTCCGGTTTGTACTGCCGGAAAGCCCATGTCAAATCGCCGTTTGCCAGATGCGAACCAACTTCCGGGTCCAAAAGTCCCATTGGGTCTACGATATTTCTACGCGAGTAATATCCGAGAAAGCCGATTTCCTGATAACCTATGCGCGCACCTTTATCTGTTGAAAATCGAAACCACATTCCTGCTTTTTCATATAAAACTTCAACCGGATCTTCCACATACGCCCGCCTCGCCTCTTGAACCTTCCCGCGGGCTCCTATCAGAATCAAAAGCATCACAAGCGACCCGGTCAGGGCGCGCGTGGGAAATCTGAATCTGCATCGATCGGCTAACTCTAAGCCGAGTTCCACAACACCTGCGGCGATGCACGCAGCAAAGATGAGAATGGCAAGCACGATGGGCACAAGATACCAGTGGTAAAAGGGCACCGCTAGCAGGACATAAAATGAATAGAAGAATCCGCTCCACGCCAGGATCGGAAACCAAAACCGATAGCGATGAAGAAAGAATATCCCTCCGACGATCAAATAGAATAGAAATCGAAAAGTAGGCGAAAAATGCGGCAGGAAATCGAAACGAAGAGCTGTGACCGGTTTCAACCACTCAAGAATCCCCAGGGTGAAACTTGCAAATTGGCCGCTTTTCCCTTGAGCAATTTTGGCTCCTAATGTCGTCGGCAGCAAGGAACCGTAATAGAAATAAGATGCAACCAGAAAAGGTGTAATGATTAGGGCGGCAAGAAGCATCTCTCGAACCGGCAATTTGCGCTTCGTCCACAGATAATTCAAAGTCAGTACGATCGCAGCCAATGCAGAGTCCGGACGAGATAAGAATGAAACGGACAACAGAAACGATGCAAGAAAAGATTGCCCGCGGTTGAAGGTCACAAACGCCCACAATATTAGAGAAACAACAAAAGGCATCTCTCCGCCGAATGTCAGGGGAAGAAAAGAATTCGACACGTAAAACAAACCGGCAAAAAAACCGCACAACGTTTTTCCCTGTTCCCGGCCATACTCAAACAAAGCCAAACCGGCAGCTACCTGGGAAAAAGCAGAGATAATCCCTGCAGAAACAGGTATCGATTCAGGACCAAACAACCAACCAAGACACCCGAGAATCAATCCAAACAACGGAGCCGTGGTACTCAAAACGTGATCACTTGTGTTGTAAACAAAACCTTCACCGATGGCGAGGTTAAAGGCACATCGAAACGTTATGAAGGCATCATCGTAGTTACTCGCCAAATTCGCGAGTCCCACAAGAATTCCCGCGAGGATGATACAAGCAAAGCCGAGTGCTCTTGTTAAGAAGGTGGCTCTCACTGCCGTCATTATGGAAGAAAATGGAAAGCGCTCCAAACGGCCATGCTAAAATGATCCGAACGTTTCAATGACGAACATCGTTTTCGATCAGTACCAGCGCTATCGATTTCTGCAACAAATCATCGATACGCTGTCAAACGGCAAGAGTGCAAGAATCCTGGAAGTGGGAGCAGCATTCAGCCCCCTGCGAACCCTTTTGAAGGACCATTCTTTGATTGGCGTGGATCGGGTGTCCCGCGAGGCAGTCAATGTTCGCGCTTCGGGATTCCGACTTCCATTTCGAGACAAGTCCTTTGAAATAGTCATCAGCACCGATGCGTTGGAACATATGCTGGAAGCGGAGCGCATCACCTTGATCGGGGAGCTTACTCGAGTTGCCTTGAATGCTGTGGTGTTAGGTTTTCCTGGTGATTCTAAACCTGCCAACGATGCGGACCGCGCCTTTTCCAATCTTATCCGCAAGCTGACAGGAAGCGCTTCCGACTATTTGACCGAACATCTTGAGTATGGTCTGCCGGACGCGAATGCCATTCAAGAAATTTTGAGACCTCTCTTCCCCGAAATCTTAAAATACTCCAATGCAAATATTCACTCGTGGCTCCTTTTACAAATAGCGAACTTTTTGATGCTTCGCCACTCCGATCTCGACCTTTCCCGCGGCACGTTTAATGCGATTTTCAACGAGTTCTTTGAATCGGTCAGCCATGAACCTCCGTTTTATCGCGTCTTTTTCGCGTGCCTCAAAAGTCCGATATCACCGGAGATGCGTCAGCAACTTCAGGAAATAAGCAAACGGGATGTTTCGTTCGAGTCGGATCAATATGTATTGAAGGGTTTGTCGATGGCTGCGGCAGTATCCGATGTTCTTGAAGAAAAGGAACGCACAATCCATGTTTTGCAGGAAGACAGACGGGAGCTTCAAAAAGAAGTATCGAATCTCAAAGCGAATCTAACCCAACTGCAAAAACAGACAGATGCTTATCGCCAACAGTTTCTGGATTTGAAAGCAAGAAATGAGAATCTGCAGGATTATCTGGATCTTTTTCTGAACCATCCCGCGTACAAAGTCTATCGTTTTGCGAAGCAGATACTGAACCGCACTTTGGAAACAAATAGCAGCCCGCTTGTCCGGGATATTCAGTATCAGATTTTCCAGGACACTTTTGAGCCCACAGAGAATGAATTGAGACTCCAATCAAAGGATTGGATTCAATGGACATCGGCGCCAATTCTGAATTTGATCACCGCTGTATACTCCCCTCCTTTCCCCGTACTTCAAAAAACGATTCAGTCGGTGCTGGATCAGACTTACGGCAACTGGGTCTGGAATATAGCTGACGCAAGTGAAGAAGATACGATCTGGAAGTACCTCTTAGAATTGTCGCAGAGCGATCCACGAATTCGCACACACAGGTTGAAACAAAATGGCGGTATATCAAACAATACCAACTTCGCGCTTCAAAATGCCACAGGAGACTACATTGTGATGCTGGATCATGATGATACGATCGCGCCGAATGCATTGTATGAAGTCGCAAAGGCAATTCGTGCCAAACCGGATACAGATTTTCTCTACTCAGATGCAGACAAGCTCGATGAAGAAGGAAACCGCTGCGAGCCGCTATTCAAGCCAGATTGGTCTCCGGAGATGATGCTATGCTGTAATCTCCTCAATCAGCTCTCTGTTTTTCGACGAACTTTTCTGGATGAAGTTGGATATTTAAATCCTCAATTGGATGGCGCCCAGGATTGGGATCTTTATTTACGAATTTCGGAAAAAACTGCCAGGATCCATCATATTCCGCACGTTCTCTATCACTGGAGAAAGTCTCCGACTTCCACGGCCGTCGACGTAAAGAACAAACCATACGCCAAGAAATCACAACTTGAAACCATCACAGGTCATTTACTGAGACTCAACCTTCAAAAGCCTGAAGTGCAATTCGATCCGATGCATATTGTTTTTCAGAATCATCCGCTTTCCCGATGGGATTACAAACTACGAACCGTTTCGATCATCATTCCTTCCCGCGATCAATTGCCGTTGTTAAAAAGGTGTCTGGAAAGCGTTCTGTCTATAACGGACTATCCCGATTTTGAGATCATTCTTGTCGATACGGGAAGTACAAATAAAACAACCTGGAGTTATTACGATTCTCTATCAAATCAACAACAATTTCATTTGATAAGATTCAATGGTTCATTCAATTTCAGCAAAGCCTGTAACCTTGGTGCAGAACACGCAACGGGTGAATTGTTGCTCTTTTTAAACAATGATACGGAAGTTCTGGATCCGCCCTGGTTAGGGCGAATGGTTCAGTGGTTCGAATTTTCCCAAATTGGGGTGGTCGGTCCGAAACTAATATTTCCGAACGGAAAGAACCAGCACGCGGGTGTTATTCTTGGATTAGGAGGCATAGCCGCGAACCTGTTTCGGGAATCCGGAGATGGGATCAGCAGTTTATTTGGTTCCGATTGCTGGTATCGAAACGTGTCTGCGGTGACCGGAGCCTGTTTGTTGATCCGGCGAACTACATTTGAGAAAGCAGGCGGTTTCGATGAAGATTTTCAACTGAACTATAGTGATGTAGACCTTTGCTTAAAGGTGCGTGAGCAAGGATACAGGATTTTGTTCACGCCGGAAGTACGGTTGATCCATCACGAGGCGATCACCACTCAGAAAATCGCACCCACGAGCGATTTTATTCTGGCTTCGCAGAAGTGGAAAGATTATCTAGCCGCCGGTGACCCTTACTACAATCCAAACCTCAGTTACAGGCATTATTTTCCGACCTTCAAGAAATCGGAAATGGACCATTGTTCCTCTGTAAATGCGATTGTTTTGAGTCGTTTGCCCGTGGATGAAAAGGTCCTTCTGCCCGAAGACTTACCGCTTTAAGACTCAGAGATCCGATTCTAAGTCTTGAAGATCTCCAAACCTGTGTTCCAACCTTTGCGGTAAGCGTAATGTGTTATAGCTCGATGAACAGGCGACAAAGCCAGCCATTTGAACTTATTCCACAAGGTGATTTTAGAGCCGGTAATGAATTTAGCATCCAGAAACAGATGGTTAAGCCATGCACCCAGCTCACGGGTAATCGAGCGGGGTCCGAGATTCCTTTTCATAAAAGAGGAGAAAGCACGTCCCATTTGTAAACTGCGGCTGTACTTTTGTTGCAGAGAGTGATGATGCGAATGCAGTACAACGGATGGCGCAGCATAAACGATCGTTAATCCCCTTTCAAGCATCCGTTTGGCCCATTCTTGATCTTCCACAATGTCCATCCGCTCATCGAAGGGGTTTTCAAGCAACACTTTGAGGTTGTACGCGCTGCTCGAGTTGGAATACCGGATCAAGTTTAAGATTTCCTTTTTTTCAATATTGCCGCCGGGCAACAAACTCTTCACTGTTGATCTAGCGGGAAAAAGTATCCTGACGTCGTTGGCTTCCAACAGATCTGCACCCGGACGAGCCACCTGGCGGCTGAAAGTCCCCGCAATATTCGGAATGTCATGAAAGGGCGCTAGAAGACACTCGAGCCAGCAGGAGTCAGCCGGCGTAGCATCTTGTGTCAAGAACACGAGGTACTCGGTTGAGCACATTCTCGCAGCCAGATTCCTTGTCCGCGAGTGACTGAAATCAGTTTGTGGAATTTCTTCAACCGCAATGTTGTAGTTTTTTAATATGCTTAGCGTAGAGTCGGTAGATCCAGAATCAATCGCAAACACCGACACTGGCTGCAATTTTTGTTTCCCAACCATGTCGAGTAACTGCGCGAGGTATTTTTCGCCGTTAAACGTCAGAAGCACAATGCTGGCTTCAAACATACTCTTAGCGGCTTTCACCATTTGTTCTGATTCATGCACAACCAAAGATACTTTTTCCCACATGCAGTACCAGAGAGTCGATTTTACTCTGGCCTGCTGCGAGGTGAAAGATTCGAAATGTGCAATCCCGTGATTTCAACGCCTAAACCGGCTCCGGCTTGCTGCATTTCAGTTCGTATAGACTCAACCCATTCCGGAAAAACTGAATCCAGGTGATCAAAATCCAGATCCTCCAATCTGTCTTTCATCAACAGTTGGAGTTTTGAAACCAGAAAAATTCTCCAATCCCTTGCCGCTCTGACAGCAATCTCCGGCTCGCGAACTTCTGCATCCAGAGAGGCTTGGAGCTGAATCGGAATCTCATCACGAGTAATGGCCGACTGAATCGGCAAGGAAAGTGAGAGGGGTTCGATCGCCACGAGCCGCAATCTTTCCAGAAACGGGATGATGAAAACAATTCCGGGTCCAGCAACCCTCACCGGTTTTCTTAACCTCGTTACCAATCCGCGTGACGTTGTATCAACTTTTCGACACGCGAATAAGAAAAGGGTGATGAAAAGAATCCCTGCGATCCAGTACATTTCGTTGTTTGCTCTGTTTAGTTTAGCCGAATTTTGAAGGACGCCTCTATAAAGCTCCAAGCAATTCGTGTAACCTATCCATTAAATAAGTATGCCGCGCAGAGAAAAGGTCATTCGTGTCGAAAGTTGGAATGAATTACAAGAATGGCTCTTTGAAGATTCCTGGAAGCCTTCTCTTAAGCGATTTCGTTCGAACTACGCATTCAGGGGTTGCGGAAACGATTTGGATGACTTACAAACCGCGTTGATGACACTCGGAGGGAATTACGCGGTACTTGAAAATCATTTAATTCGAAACTTCATCAAATATGCCGGCAGTGAATCCACTCCGGGAGATTCCATCTGGCATTGGCTGGCAGTGGGACAACATCACGGCTTGCCCACACGGCTACTCGACTGGACCTATTCTCCATTCGTTGCGTTGCATTTCGCGACAAAAGATATGAACTCTTTTCATGTGGATGGAGCCATCTGGTGTCTCGATTACACAAAGAGCAATCAATTTCTACCGAAAAAATTGAAACGACTTCTGAAAGAAGAAGGGTCCTACGTCTTTACAGCGGAACTGTTGAGCCGCGCAGCCAAAAGCCTGCAAGAGTTCGACAAACTGGAAAAGGATGATTTTGTTGTCTTTTATGAACCTCCTTCACTGGATGAAAGAATCGTAAATCAATTTGCTCTCTTTTCCATGATGTCGAGTCCAAAAGCCAATCTTCATGGCTGGCTTCAAAAAAAACCGGACCTCCATCGAAAACTGTTGATCCCTGCATCGTTAAAAAGAGAAATTCGCGACAAGTTGGACCAGGCCAATATTACGGAACGTGTACTTTTTCCAGGCCTTGATGGACTGAGCGCATGGTTGCGGCGCTATTACAGCCCGAAAATCTGAATTGGAAGCTGATCCGAGTGTATTCTCTGCGTTTGCTCTATAAAGCTCCAGGCAATTCGTGTAACCTATCCGAAAGAAAGCAATAAGGAGAGCATCTGATGACCAATCATTCTCCGAATGGAAACGACGGCCCGGAACTCACTTTAAGATCAATTCTTGTTGGCTCTGTTGTCGCCATCATCACGGGCCTGGCTTATCCATACATCGTTTTGAAACTCGGTTTTGGACCAAACATTTCCGTTGTTGCGGCCTTCCTTGGTTTTATTGCGCTGGTTCTAATCCTGCGAGCGCGCGGAACGAATGCGCGTGAAAATAACATCGTTCAAACCATGGGAACTAGCTCCGGACAAACGGCATTCATGTGTGTTTTGCTTGCAGCTTTCGACATGTTAAATGACCGTGGAGTCTTCAATCCACCGCTCCACCTGAACACCACACAAATCTTTTTCTGGTTATGCAGTGCGAGCTTGCTGGGGGTTTTGCTTGCTGTTCCGATGCGAACGCATTATATCGATGAAGAAAATCTGCCCTATCCCGATGGCCTTGCGGCGGGCGAGACAATTAAGGTGCTGCATGAGACAAGGTATAAAGGGGCGCATGGTCCAACGACTGCACTGGGTTTGGGCGGTCTGGCTTCAGCGATCTTGATGATGATGGTGAGCGCACCATTGAAACTGTTTCGGGACACCTTCTATTTTGGGGCCGCCATGCAGTCCATGCGCGTAGGATTCTCTTTTAGCTTGCTTTCGTTCGGGTCCGGGTTGCTCGTCGGCTGGCGAATCTGTCTTGCAATGGCCATCGGAATGCTTACAAGCTGGTTTATTCTTCCTCCTTTTCTGTTTTCGCGGGGTTTGATCCCTGCTCAAAGTTTTGCTGAAACACTTCGTTGGGTGATGTGGCCCGCGACCGGACTGATGGTTGCGGGAGGTTTGACTTCTCTGTTTCTAAAGTGGCATTTGATCGTAAAAACTTTCAAAACGCTTCGCGGTGCAACCGTGAGCGATCAGGATTTTCCCATTCGATGGGTGGTCATCGGATCGATTGTGTTAACTGTTATTCTTTGCATCACGCAGTATTACAGTTTGGGAATTCCGCTCTGGGTCACGCTCCTTTCCGTCATTTTTTCGTTGCCATTGATGCTGGTAGGGCTCCGGGTCCTTGGTGAAACCAACTGGGGGCCCATCAGCGCGATGTCCAACATGATGCAGGCTATCTTTGCGGTCGTCACTCCTGGAAATGTAGCGGCGAATATGTCTTCGAGCGGATTAACCGGAACGATTGCTGTGCAATCGGAAGCGCTGATGCAAGATTACAGAGCCGGCAAGATTGTGGGCTCCAATAACAGATTGCTGACTTATGCTCAGTTGATCGCTGCTCCCATTGGAGCTGCAGCAACTGCGATTATTTATCCGATTTTGCGCGCAAAGTTTGGTGTGGGAGGGAATGGACTATCTTCACCCATCAGCGTGAAATGGGCAGGATTTGCGGAACTCCTGACTCAGGGAATCGATGCGCTGCCACCGGGATGTCTCATCGGGTTGCTGTTTGGAGTCATCGCAGGAATCGTCCTGACTTTGCTTGCCGAAAAATTCGGGCAGAATATTCCCTCACCGTCCGCCATCGGCATCGGGATGCTGATCCCGGCGGACGTTTTGATGCCTTTTATGGTTGGAGGGTTGGCACAATTTATCTGGTCGAGGACTTCGCCGGCTCAGGAAGAACAAAACAGAGTTCCGCTGGCTTCCGGCTTTATCGCCGGAGAAGCTTTGATCGCCGTGGCGCTTTCTATTTATGGCGCAGCGACCTCTTGACAAATCAATGACGGCCAATTAATATTGTTGTATGATACAAGTAAGTAACGGGATGGAAATTTACCGAGCTTTATCGGATTTGGCGCGTCGCTATCAGTTTCGCAGCAAGGAAGAAGTTTGCTGCTACGGCCTGACCGTCTCGCAGTGTTACGCGTTGCAGGAATTGCACGACTACGGAAAAATGCCATCATCGGATCTTGCTGTGCGGCTCAGTCTTGATCTTTCTTCTACGACAAGACTAGTGGACCAGCTGGTCCGGAAAAAGCTTGCGGTGCGCACAAAAAAACCGGAAGATGCCCGAATTCGTGAAATCGAGATTACAGAATCCGGAAGACGGCTGATATCGCGCATACAAAACGATCTGGCGAATGTTGTGATGCAAGCGCTCAATGATTTTCCTGAAGAAGTCAGGAAAGTTCTGCCGCAAGTCCTTCAAAGGCTCACAAAAGTGCTGAATGAATGCGCCACAGAACCACAGAATTTTGTGCCTGTAGAAGCGCTCGCCAGAACCAAAGAATAATTTTTTTCTTTATTTACTTGTATGGTACAAGCAAAAAGGAGGAACGGCAAAATGGAACGAACAGAAGAACGGATCAAAGAACAGGTTCGGCAAAGATACACAGCAGCGGTCACCGGGGGGGATTCCTGTTGTGGAACCCAGTCAACATGTTGTGGCGCGGATGTGCAAATGCCTGAGGGTCGCGTTGTTTCGGCAGCCGGGTATACACAGGAGCAGCTGATATCGCTACCGGCGGATGCCATTGCGAACAGTTTTGGTTGCGGAAATCCTGTAGCGTTTGCAGGCGTGTCAACCGGCGAGACAGTGGTGGATATTGGTTCGGGAGCAGGCATCGATTGTTTGCTTGCGGCACAAAAGGTAGGACCGGACGGACATGTAATTGGTGTCGACATGACTCCGATCATGATTGAAAAAGCCCGGAAGAATGCGGAAAAAGCCGGCCTGACAAATGTGGAATTCAGATTCGGTGATGCGGAAAATATGCCTGTGGAAACGGGAACGGCAGATTGGATCGTATCCAATTGTGTCATCAATCTCTCGCCTGATAAGCTCAAAGTTTTTCAAGAAGCACACCGCGTATTGAAGCCGGGCGGTAAGGTATCGATCAGCGATATCGTTGTTGAACAAATGCCATGGCCGTTATCACGATCTTCCGCATTGCACTGCGCATGCGTAGCGGGCGCGATTTCAGAATCGAAATATCTGGCGGCGATGCGGCAAGCAGGTTTCTCGGACGCACGGGTTACGGAAAGAATCTATTACGACCGGGATGAAGTTTTGCAGCTTATTGATAGCGCAAAGCTGTTTGGTTACCGTTTTCTGAAAGGATTTTACCGTTATTTAGCGAACCGCTATGTTGCGGGTAAAATCTGGAGTGCACGGATTGTTGCAACAAAAGGAGCCGTCGCGTGATTTATGAGTTAGCAGGCGCGAAGGATTTAGACGCAATCCAGAAATTGTTGAAAGTTTGTAACCTTCCGTTCAACGATTTGGACGCCCATCTAAATCATTTCATAGTGGCTAAACAGGATTCGCGCGTGGTCGGCTGCATCGGCGTGGAACTGGAGGGTCCGCTGTTGCGTTCGCTGGCGGTGGACCCTGATTACAGAAGCCATGGCATTGCGAAGGAGCTATGCGGCCGGTTGTTGGACCACGCAAAGCACGAAGGCGCAGAAGAGATTTATCTGTTAACTGATACGGCCGCAAAGTTTTTTGATAAGGCCGGATTTCATCGCAAGAAACGCGAAGAGGCCCCGAAAAGTATCAGCAGTCACAAACAATTTACCGAGTTGTGTCCATCATCCGCCGTTTTAATGTGGAAGGAATTATGACTTTCGATAAACTTCAGTGTGGGGGAAAAAGCCGTACCAGGCGAACCAGAACGACACATGGCCGGGAATCCTCATGAGCTTTTCGTCGCCTGAAATCAGCGCTTCTTCCTGCAAGAGCCACACTCGGCCGGATTCATCCTTCAAGTCCGGAGAAAAAGTATGGGCTTCGCGCCTGTAAGCGCGAACGGCTTCGCTCTCCGGATCCACAACAAGGACGATTTGAGTTTCTCCGATTTTATCGTTCAACACACGTTCAGATAGAAGCATTTTGATCGGATATGCTTTCGGGATGTCTCCCACACGAAGAGCGTACACTTCTTCTTTCTCTTCGAGCATTTTGCTTTTTTGCCAGACCGGGAACTTTACACCGGATCTCGCGCGATCCGCGAGGCCCGGCTGGTAACGGAAATTCCATTGAGCGCCATACCGATCATCCAGATACAAAACGGTTGTCTTCGGATGCATCTTTCGCCATTCACTCCAGGTCGTCAGTGCCATCGGGAGAATCTGCAAACGGAATCCGCTGGTTGCCATTTTCCCGACCACCGGCTCGCCCGTAAGATTTCCCCAGAGGGTAAACGTCTGTCGGTCGTACATCAGCTTGTTGCTGCGATAGAGCAAGCCTGAAGTCCCAAACGTATACTCCGATCCATCCCCGGTTTTACCGGAGTACACGACTCCGGAATTGCAGAGCGTTCAATAAGTGATCGTAATCGGATCTCCCGCGATCCGATCATTCAACATTTCATGCCAGCTGAGATACCGCAGCGGATAAGCACGGGATTCCCCTTTCCAGCTGACACCGAATATCTTTTCTTTGTCTTTCAATTGAGCTTTTTCAGCAGGAATGAATCCGGGTGTATCAATGGGAGATATGTCATCCAGGCCGACGCCACCCCAAACAATTTCCTCCGGACGAATTTTCAAGGGGACTCCGGTGTAGAGAATTTTTTTATATGTGGGATCGATTAAAGACAGAAGAGTTACTTTGAACTTGACATAGCCCGATGGTGATTTTAAATCGGTTCGTTTTCCGATATATTCGACCCATTCATAATATTCATCCCCTGGACTGTTTCCTGTGATCTTTTCAAGAACTTCGATCATCTCACCGCGTGCGGCTCGCGGCATGTAGAACAACACATCCACCATGGCCGGAGCGTAGGAGACGTTGTTGAGCTTCAAGAGATTGGCTGCAGCCTCTTGTCGCATCACTTTCTGTTTCGACATCATGTTCAAAATCCATTGGTAGGGATTTTCGTTGGATCTCAATGGATGACTGAACACTATGAATATTGCGAGGGCAAGTGCTTTTTTCATCATGGCCAGCGTGCGCGAACCATTTGCGCCGTCATGGTTCATAGTTGTGCTTCTTCGGAACTTTATTCTAACAGCGTTCGTCTTTCCTTAGGGGTGACCTATGCTTAAAAAGACACTGTATTTCAGCTTGTCGTTGTTTTTCCTGGGTACAACACTACTGGCGGAGGACTTTTCCGATGTAACGGAAAGAAAGTTTGAGATCCAGGGGACGCCTGATCTGGTTCTGAAGAATGCGGATGGGGTGATTCAAATCAGCCCGCGAGAAGGATCGAGTGTAGAGATCAAAATCACACGTAAAGTGCGCGGTGCGAAGAATCAGATGGAAGCAAAAAAGTTGGCGGAGAAGGTTTCTCTGGACATTGAGCAGATAGGCAATCAAGTGCGGGCGATCACAAGATGGCCCAACGAAGGGTTTCATATCGGGTGGCACCGTTCACCGAATGTGGATGTACGATATGAAGTTTTCGCTCCCGTTCGATCCGATGTTCGCGCATCGGTTTCTGACGGAGAGCTTTATATCATGGGGTTGCAGGGAACCCTGGAATTGAATACGTCGGACGGCAACATCGTGGCGGAGGGGCTTTCGGGAGATCTTCGAATCACTGCATCCGATGGGGACGTCGTCTTAAAACAGAGCAATGGAGTTATGAGGATTGATCTTTCCGATGGTGATCTTCGCGCTGAGAATTGTTCGGGGCAGGTTCGAATTCGGTCCGGGGATGGCACGGTGGAGCTTCCGGGGTTTACCGGTGAAGCTGAAATTTCGAACGGCGATGGAGACATTTTCGTAGACGGCCTTTTGAAGGCTATGAACGGAAGGATTGGTGATGGAGAAATGGTGATCAAAGTAGCACCGGGTTCCGTGATGTCCAGCAACTGGTCTTTAACTGCTTCTGATGGCGGAATTTTGCTGGAGCTTCCTGATGATTTTTCGGCGGATCTGGAAGTCACTACAAGCGATGGTCGTGTTGAAACGGATCATCCTGTAAGCGTCATCGGCCGTTTATCATCCCGTCATCTGATGGGAAAAATCAGGGATGGCGGCCATCTGCTACAGATCAGGACGAGCGATGGGAATGTGGCAATTAAGTAAGCACGGAGACCAGTGAGAAAGTCGGAGTAATCAACGGTGTATGTCCATGATCCTGCAAAATGATCACACGAGCGTTTGGTAAACGTTCTGACATATACCGTGCTTCCTTGACCGATGGGACGATCTTATCGCGTGCCGAAGCGATGACGGTCACAGGCACCTGAATTTGGGATAGTCTCTCCCGAACATCGAGGACTTTGATCAACTGCATTCGGTTGCGAGAGGTCGCGTAACCATGTGTGAAGGAACATTCACAAAGTTTTTCAATATCTTCTCTCGCAAGTCCTTCAAAACCCAGCGCGGTTCTATAACAAAACTCGCGGACAGCATTTCCAAGTGGAACAAAAGTCAGCGGCAGTAAAACTAAACCAAGATTTAAACGCCAGCGTCTGCGGAAATAGGGAAATGTATTAATCAGTGCAAGCCGCTCGACACGGTTCTGATGCTGCAAAACAAATTGCAACGCAACCGTTCCACCAAACGATTCCGCCACAATGGTAGCCTTTCCGGCTTCTTCCCTGTCCATAGCAGCCAGCACATCTGCGACAAGCTGATCGTAATCAAACGGTGCGCTGGCGCGTGATGGCACGGCTACAATTTTGAAATAAGGACTCAACAAAGGTTCCTGCCGGTAGAAAAGTTTGCCTGTCCCTTCCATACCAGGGAGGTAGAGGAGTAAGGGAAGCATAGCAGGTGTTTATGGTGATAAAAACTTTTTAAAACTATTTTTTTCGGAGTTCCTCTTCCAGTAATTTGGCTGAGACGGCAAGTAAGTCGAACAGTGTCACAACACCCACCAATTTTCCATCTTCCACAACCGGTAAACAGCCAAGATGACGTTGTCTCATCAATTCGATGGCTTCCAGTGTAGGAGTGTCCGGAGTGACGGTGGTCGGATTTTTTTTCATAATCATATGAACCGACACACCTTGAGCCCGATTCAGTGCTGAACCCTGAGCCAGCAACGGCAGCAGGTGGCGTTGTGAGACCAGACCGACAAGCTTACCTTCTTCATTTTCTACGGGCACGTAGCGGATGTGTTCCCAGTGCATGATGCTGGCCACATAATCAACAACATCATCCGGACGCACCGTAAATAAATCCGTGGACATAAACTGCCCGACCGTTCGATAGTGTTGCTGGTATCCTTGAATTTCCTGAAGCTCTGCCTGGCTCCATTCATGCACCGGCGTTTCCGCATTCTGACCCTGAATCATCGCACGGGTGATGGCTTGTGCGCGCATTAAAGGAGTACCGCGATTGCCCATCCCCTGAAGCGACTTTAACATCCATTGCGATCCGGTTTGCCCGGATCTCACTCGTTCTTCAAGAATTCCCATATATCGGTCACGCTCTTCACTTTGAATTCCCATCTTCTGCAATCCGGCCCGTGCAAGAGGAATCAAATGTTCCAGCACAAGTGTTCTTGCCGTATAGGTGGTCCCTCCAACCCAGTGCAGCGTACCGCTCAAACCGTGCCGGGCAGCGGCAAGAAAATTTGCTTTCGCATGATCAAAATCGAGCACTTTGTGAATGGGGCCATATTCTTCGGGTAGCGCAGCCAGCAAACCAAAATAGAAAGCGGAATTGGAAACCTCATCCACGATCGAAGGACCGGCAGGAAGCACGCGGTTTTCGATACGCAAGTGTGGAACTCCGTTCAAAATTCCATAACAGGGCCGATTCCACCGCCAAACAGTTCCATTGTGAAGCCGCAACGCCGATAATTTCGGAATTTCACCCCGCGCGAGCACCGTTTGCGGATCCTCATCCACAGCATGAGTGAGCAGAACTCTATATCGCGCGATATCCTGCCGGAAAATTTCCAACACCGAATTTTCGATCCACCGCTCGCCAAAACTGACTCGCGAAGGTCTTGAGCGCGCTTTGCTCAGCTCCGAACGCTCATCCACCGAATGTTGAAACAAAGCCAGACGCGTCTCGGCCCACAAGCGTTGGCCGAACAGGACAGGAGAGTTCACAGCTGCCGCTAAAACAGGCGCTGTAATAGCTTGTGAAAGATTGTAGAGATCCACAAATTCATCCGGTCCAACCTGATAGTGCAGTTGAAAGCTTGTATTGCAGGCTTCGAGCATCATGTTGTCGTGAGTGACATGTAATTCATCAAGTCCTTTGATCAATACATAAAACTTGCTGCCTCGAGTCTGGCTCAGCATTTTGTTCAACTCGCGATACCGTGGAACATCCGTCATATTATTGAGGTTCAAGTCCGGAAGAATTAGAGTCGGTAAAATCCCAAGCAGAACCACATCTGCTTCGAACTGTTCAGCCCCTTGCTTTGCTTTTGCGACAAGCTCTTTCAAATCGGATTCCATGGATTGCAGACAGCCGGCCGCAAAATCTTTGGGAGAAAGATTCGCTTCCAGGTTAAATTTCGCCAACTCTGTAGTAAATCGTGGATCGTTGATGACTTGCAGGAGAGGTGTGGAGATCATGGCGGGTCTCATATTATTGCGATCCACTAGAAACATTTCCTGCTCGGCGCCGATTCTTCGTACCCCTGACTCGATCATACCGGTGTCGAGCATTCTCTCCATTGCCCAGCAATCGGCGATCAGAGCGCGCATGAAATCGCGCAATTTGAGATGGTTTACCTCTTCTACGTTTAACTCACCCATAACAATTGTAATTGTACCAAATTTTATTCGGGGGCCTGAAAAGATAAGGCCTCTATCAGGTGTGGTAAAGTCTAACAAAAGAGTCCCAGGCAATGAATCATCAGTCAAAAGACATGACTCATAGCTTTGACACTAAGACTGGAGGTGATTGAGGATGGTTAAACGACTATTTCTTTTTTTGGCGCTCAGCCTTTTCTTTTCGCTAAGCGCTCACGCCGGGTTCGGTGTTCAGGTAGATTACAACCATTTTGAGTCCCCTGAAGGGGATGTAACTTTTCTAGAGGGGGGCGATTTCGGAATCGGAGCACGGTCTGAATTCGGCACATCCACTTTGGCCCTCGTTCTGTCCTTTGATTATTACTTTCCAGACGGCGAGATTCGAGATGTGAACTTTTACGAATTTAACGCGAATCTTGCCTTTACCTTTCCCGTGGAAGGATTCCGTCCTTATGTGGGGGGTGGATTCGGAATTGCACGACTCACCTTTGACGAGAGTTTTTTTGTGGATTCTGCGACCGAAACAGGAGTCAATATTCTGGGGGGTGTGAAGTTCGGCGGCGGCGGAGTGACGCCTTTCGTGGAAGCACGGTACGTTATTTATGGTGACGACGAAACGTTTACAAATCGATTCGTGCTAACAGGCGGAATACTCTTTTAGAATCAACTGAACCGCCAAGACGCCAAATTAAAACAAGTACAACAAGCTAAAAAATCAAAAACTTGGCGAACTTTTTTCATTTCTTCGTATCTTGGCGGTTAAAGTACTGGTTTGCCTGGACTGACTGTTCCAGGAAGACGGCAAGGTCATTTTTCAATTGAGCCAGGGAAGGCAAATGGATGTACATCATGTGTCCGCCTTCGTAGAATCTCATTGAAATATTCTTTCTCAGATCCGGTTCCAGGCCGATGTGTTCGAACGTATAAATTGTCGCAAAATATGGAGTCGCAAGATCGTAATATCCATTTGCCACAAAAACCTTCAAGTGCGGATTTTGGTTGATCGCCGCGCGCAACGTTTCTGCTACATTCAAATATTGATTCTCGTAATCCTTGTAACTCCACGGCCGGACACGATCCGTAAGGATTTCGTACGGTAAATCGCTTTCGTATTTTAACTCCGCGCGAAGGTAATGATTCAAAGTGGCGGTGAAGGGTCCCTGAATCACAGCATAACTGGGATCGAATTCATACGATTCGCCTGCTGCATCCGCATCTCTGCCCTTGAATCGGCTGTCCAGGCGTCCCACAGTCGTCCGTTCGTCTCGCAATAATTCCTTCACGAAGCGTTGAATATCAATGCGCAGGTTCGCCTGTTCGATATACTTCGATGATAATCCAGTAAAACGGGAGAGTTTTTTCACATAGTTCTGTCTCTCCTCCGCAGGGATTAGATCACCTTTCATCAGCGCGTCCCGGTATTCACTGCGAACAAAAGTTTCCGCCTGATCGAGTGTTTTTCGAAGATCGGCCTGAAGATCCGGAGACAGTTTTTTGTGATACCAGGCGGTGGCGGTGTAAGTCGGAAGAAATAGAAGGAATGGAAGATCATTTCCAGGATCGAACCGTGCTGTTTCAAAGTTCAGGATCGATGAGATGAGCATAATACCGTTTAAATACATACCGTGCCGGTCCTGAAGATATCCGGACAAGCCGGCCGCGCGGGTCGTTCCATAACTTTCCCCGATCAAGAATTTGGGGGAGGCCCAGCGCAAATTGCGGGTTGTGTACAACCGAATGAACTCAGCGACAGTTTCGATGTCTTCCTGGAACCCGTGAAACTGCTTGGGGCTTTCACCTGGAACAGCACGGCTATAACCGGTTGTAACCGGATCAATGAAGATCATGTCCGTTCGATCGAGCAATGAGTATTCGTTATCAACGAGTCTGTAGGGGGGCGGTAATGCATTCCCATCTTCTTTCATCAGCACTCGCTTGGGGCCCAGCAGGCCAAGGTGCAACCAGACTGATGAAGAACCGGGACCGCCATTGAAAGAGAAGGTCAGAGGACGCTTTGATAGGTCTGTGGTTCCTTCTTTTACATAAGCAATGTAAAAGATGGTCGCTTTTGGCTTTCCTGTTTCATCCTTCAGCAACATATTGGCAGCAATAGCTTTATAGGGAATTATTTGCCCGCCGATTTTTACGGAATGCTTCGTTTCAGAAAAAACTTCCTTTGGAAATTCGGCCTTGAATTCCGGCAGGTTTTTCGATTCCTGCTGTTCAGCTGCATATGCTGCCTGGGTGACAAAAAGCGTGAAGAACAACAATAAAAAGCGCATTTCTTTCACTCCTGAAGCCAAGATTGTATCATCCGGAACGGCGATCTTGCGTGTGCTATACTTTGCCGTTATTTTTACCACGAGTCACGGAGATCACGGAGGAAAAATTCAATCTTTCCTGTGTGATCTCTGTGTCTCTGTGGTGAATGAAGGAGAGTCCTCATGAAAATCACGTTAGCGCCGTCTGGCACAGCAAGCGATGTGCTTCCGATGCTTGCTCTGGCGAAAACACTTCAATCACGCGGTCACATTGTAACGATTTGCGCACCGGAAGAATTCCGATCACGCATATACGAGTCGGAAGTTCCAATGTTTTCGAGCGGAAAAACATACAAAAAGTATCTTGAATGCGAGGGTAGTTTGGAAGACGCCACAAGCGAACTCGTAACGATTTTGAGTGAAGATATGGCGATGCACTTTGTTGCCTTGCGCGATGGCGCGCGTGAAGCGGATGCGCTGGTCGGCGGACGGCTTCAGATTGCGGGACCATCCAGAGCCGAACAGCTTGGCATCCCCTATTTTTATGTGGTTACGACCCCTGGGAATGCGGATCATGATTCTTTTCCGATTTTTGGTGTGTCGCAGACTAGCGCTCAAAAACGACGCAGCCGAAGAATCAAGGCATGGAACAAGCATGTTCTTACGGCTTTAAATCGCGAACGCAAAATCTCCCATCTCCCTCCTGTGAAGAATTTATTTGAACATCTGTATCGCACGGGGACCATTTTGCAGGCATTGGACTCCGATTTTGCTGCCGGTAAGATTTTGCCGAACCAGATCACAACAGGATTCTGGTATCTAAATGAAAATATTGATCTGGATCATGAAACCGAATCCTATCTGGATCAGGGAAAGCGGCCGGTTTACATTGCTCCTTTCCGGTTAAAAAGTCCAAAACAGGTTCTTTCCCTGTGTAATGCTCTGGTAAATGCAGGCCATCGGGTGGTTTTGGGCTACGGCTGGGACGATATCGAAGAAAAAGAAATGTCTGCCGGTTCTCGTTTGCTACCCTCTCTTTCTTATGCTCAAATTTTTCCAAGAATGTCCGTTGTTGTTCATGCGGGAGCAGAGGACATTGCAATGCAAGCCCTCCGTGCGGGCGTTCCTCAGGTCATTGCACCGTACACAATCGAACAAACCTACTGGGCCCAAAAATGCAAATCGATTGGAGCGTCTTCCGCGCCGGTTTTGAATGGAGACCTGTTGCAGCTGCAGCAGGGAATCGAACAGGTTCTTGCGGATCCATCGTTTGCTGATCGCTTGAAACCACTGGTTCCCGCGAGTCAAAACGGCACGAACGTGGCGGCTGAGGCGATTGAAAGAGTAGTGGCGGATGCAAAGACTGCTTAAAAAGCTCTGTAGTAGGGGCGGGTCTAAGACCCGCCCGGTTTACTGTTGGCTGGTTAGGAGGGCGGGTTTAAAACCCGCCTCTACAAAGGCTCGCCGGAGGCGGGTGTTACAACGCAACTGACATGAGCTGGTTGGCCCTGGGCGTATTCTTGTTGGCCATTGGGCTATTGTCCTGGATCCTTCGAGCTAGAAAATCGAGCATAAAAGGTGAAGAATCCCGCAATCAATATTTTCAACAACTGGCGAAAGAACTGGACTTTCAGTTCGTTACAGATGGCTATTTCATTCAGCTCCAGAGAGCATGCGACGGGATGCATGTCATCGTATATCCTCATAACTTCGAAGGTCCAGGGTTGGTTACGCTGCTTTACCTTGAAACCACTATGCCCGCGACCGATCGAAATTGGATTGAACCAAATCTAAGTCTGGGACGCGCACTTGTTGAGTGGAAAAAGAATGCCCAGTATGGCTACGAAGTTTCCGGTCGCGACTTCGACAAGAAGAATGTTATAGAAGCGCTTGATGCCATCAAAATACGCTATCCATATGTGGCCATTACAGTACCATGGCGCTTCAGCTATTCACCGCTCTTGCAGAAGGCTCTCAGGTCCTGGAAGAACTACGCTGTTTTTCTGGCAATCGATGTTGGAAGACAACCAGCAGCAGGTCAACTGAGGCAAGCGCTCCGTGACGCAGAAGGGCTGGCTCTTGCGATAGCTCAAAGGGAAACATTTTCAGATACGACGGGATGACCTAGAAAGACTTCGGCCAGACGATCGAATCCTTCTGTGTGATCTGTTGTAAGAAAACGCTGAGTGCCGTCACGCGTGAGGTCCCGTTCAATTTCAGCGTGTCTTCTCAAATAATCCACGAGGCTTGGGGCAACGAAATCACCTTGAACAAGAATACGCACCTGTTGCGGAACCACCGCCCGGATTGCCGGTAGAAGCAACGGATAGTGAGTGCACGCAAGAAGTAAAACATCAATGTCATTTGAAACTCGCCGGGTATCTTCCCAGTATTTGCGGAGGAAGTAGTCGGTTCCAGGTCCTTCCAATTCACCCGATTCAACGAGAGGAACCAGCATCGGACAGGCTGTCTGAATCAAACGTAATCCCGGCGCATATTTTGAAATCTCAATTGCAAAGCTTTCGGATTTTACCGTTCCCTCTGTTGCCCACAACGCAACCGTTTTTGTTTTTGTATCCCGGCCTAGCTCTTCCACTGAGGGACGAATGATACCAAGGACACGATGATCGGGGTATTGAAGCGGTAGAACTTTCTGTTGAATGCTTCTAAGCGCCTTTGCAGATGCCGTATTGCAGGCAATGATGATCAGCTTGCAATCTTGAGAAAACAGGTACCGGACGCCTTCTGTTGTGAACTTAAAAATGGCATCAAAGGAACGGCTTCCATATGGAGTGCGGGCATTATCACCGAGGTAAATGTAGTCATAATTCGGCAGCATTTCTCGAATGCTTTTGAAGATCGTGAGCCCGCCGTAACCGGAATCAAAAATGCCAATTTTCATATTTGAACAGAAGGCAGCGAAGGCAGCAAAGAATTAAAAATCTTTGTTCTCTTCGCTTTCTCCTGTGAAAATGAGCTAAAAGCGTTCGCCGACGTAGAATTCGAGGACCTGATCTAAACATGCTTTCAACCAGTAACTATAGGCAGCCGGGTTGGCCTTGACATCATTTACCAGCGTTTCAAGATCGATCCACTTCCAATCGTCAGCTTCCTCCGGATTCGGCGATGGATCTCCATCATACCGTCCGATGAAAACATGATCGATTTCATGCTCAATCAAATGATTTGGAAATTCAACCCTGTATTGGAAACTGAAAATCCATTGCAGGTCGCATTCGAAACCCATTTCCTGAAGCAGCTTTCTCCGTACTTCCAGATTCATCGGAGCTCCCGGAGCGGGATGGCTGCAACATGTATTGGTCCAGAGGCCATCAGAATGGTATTTCCCGGGCGATCTTTTTTGAAGAAGCAACTGTCCTGCCTGATTGAAAACGAAGATCGAAAAAGCCCTGTGCCTTTGGCCTTTCCGATGGGCTTCGAGTTTTTCGGCAGTTCCTGTTTCCCGGTCAGATTCATCAACTAGAATCACTCTTTCTTCCATAAAGCGACTTCAAGATAAACAGCCCACCTCGATAAAGTCAAGGCATTCACACCAGCTCGCAAAGACGCCACACCAAGAGCACCAAAATTATTAATCTTCAAAAAATCTTGGCGACTCTGGTGTACTTGGCGCCTTGGCGGTTTGAATTACGCCAATTCCCCGAGAAGAGTCACAATTTTGATAATAGATTTGTGTGATATATGCTATTCACGAGGGAGGGCATACAGTGAAAACCACCAGATTTGCCATTTTACTTGTTTTGTTTTTTCTCACCAGCGGAATCTCCTCAGCCGCAGTAGTGCCAACCGGTTTTACGGAATCCCTGGTCGTATCCGGACTTTCGAATCCAACAGCAATGGCCTTTGCAAATGATGGAAGCGACCGAATCTTCGTCTGTCAGCAAGGTGGCGCGATTCGTGTCATTAGCGGAGGAAGTCTGCTGGCCACTCCCTTTCACACTCTAACAGTGAACTCTTCCGGTGAACGTGGAGTTCTTGGAATCGCCTTCGATCCGGATTTCGTAAACAATCAGTTTATTTACGTCTATTACACGGCAACCACTCCGAATATTCACAATCGTGTCAGTCGTTTTAAAGCGCTAGGAAATGTTAAAGATCCGAACGTAAATGAATTCATTCTCCTCGAATTGGAAGCGCTAAGCGCCACAAATCATAATGGTGGCGCACTCCATTTTGGGAAAGATGGCAAACTTTACATTGCTGTTGGAGAAAACGCGGTGACCTCCAATGCGCAAACGTTAAACAACAAGCTGGGCAAAATGCTTCGCATCAACAGCGATGGCACAATTCCAACAGACAACCCTTTTTACAATACAGCAGCGGATACGAATCGGACCATCTGGGCACTCGGACTTCGCAATCCTTTTACTTTTTCCGTACAACCCGGAACCGGCAGAATTCTTATCAATGATGTTGGTGCCGGCAGTTGGGAGGAGATCAACGATCAACCGCCGGTCCCTCCTCCTGGAGGTTTTCCCAATCCTCGCAACTATGGTTGGTCGCTCGCGGAAGGATCGACAATGTGCTCAACATATCTGTGTCCGATTTTTGCGTATCCTCATAGTGGCGGAACAATTCAACGGCTGCGCGATTACGGGAGGTACTTTTTACAATCCCACGACACAGCAATTCCCGGCGGATTACCAGGGCGATTATTTCTTCTGCGGATCTTTGCGGAGGATTCATCAAAAGGCTGGAGTTATCGAACAACACATACCAGGATTTTAGCACCACTGTCATCTCGAATCCAGTCGATCTGGATGTTACCAACGATGGCAGCCTTTATTATCTGGTTCGCGGCGGCGGAAGCAGCACAGGCGCAATCTATCGCATTCAGTATACGGCCTCGCAGGGCCCGAGTATCACGACTCATCCTGCGAATCAAACTGTAACGGTCGGCGCATCTGCAACGTTCTCTGTTGTTGCATCCGGAACAGCGCCTTTGAGCTATCAATGGCAGCGCAACAGTGTCGACATTTCCGGTGCGACTTCCTCCAGTTACACATTGACGAACGCGCAGCTCTCCGATAGCGGAGCGCAGTTCCAGTGTGCTGTGACAAATTCATTCGGAAACGTCACCAGCAATCAAGCACAATTGACTGTGACTCAGAATAACCCGCCAACAGCGAGCATTACCGCGCCGGCAAACGAAAGTCTTTACAACGCCGGACAGACTATCAATTACTCCGGCACGGGCTCAGATCCGGAAGATCCATCCATACCGGCGAGCAACTTTACATGGTGGGTCGATCTCCATCACGATGAACACACGCATCCTCATGTTCAACCGGTCAGCGGTTCAACAAGTGGAAGCTTCTCCATACCGACTACCGGCGAAACGGACGACAATCAGTGGTACCGTATTTATTTGAGAGTCACTGATTCCGGTGGCTTGCAAAACACGACCTATGTGGAAATCTTCCCGCGCAAAGTTACAATCAACCTGGCTTCGAACCCGGCCGGATTGCAGCTCAGACTGGATGGACAGGCCGTAACAGCGCCTTTCTCGTTCGTTGGGCATTGTCGGAATGACGCGCAATATTGAAGCCGTTTCTCCGCAATTGTTTGGCGGTAGCACTTACAATTTTGTTTCATGGTCCGATGGCGGAGCAGCGAACTCACAATATCAGTGTGCCTACTTCCAACACAACGTATACCGCCACCTTTAGTACTGTTGCATATCGAACGGAGATGGATTGCGCGGAACGTACTACAGCAATCAAGATTTCACAGGTATTGCTGCGACACCGTATCGACCCAACAATCAATTTTGATTGGGGAAAAGTGGTCCCGGATTGCAGCGTTAGCCGGTGATACTTACAGCGTTCGATGGACTGGTTTCGTTCAACCACATTTCAGTCAAACTTATACTTTCCGAACGAATACGGATGACGGTGTGCGGCTTTGGGTGAACGGCGTTCAAATCATCAACCGTTGGATCAACTTAGCGGGTATCAGCACCGGCACGATCACCTTGCTGCAGGTCAGAAGTATTCGATCAAGCTGGAATTCTACGAAATCAAGAACAGAGCGAAATGCATTCTCCAGTGGTCCAGTCCTAGTCAGGCTTTGCAGGTGATCCCGCAAAGTCGCTTGTATAGCCAATAAGAAATAGCTTTTAACACAGGGACAAAGATTCACAGAGGCAAAAAATTATTGCGGCTCTGTGTCTTTGTGTTAAAATTTTCGCGTGCGATTGGTCATTCAAGCTTTTTGTATCATACTCTTTTCGATTTTTGCGTTTGCCCAACATCCATTCAATGTCCTTCAGGAAGAAGTCCGGATACCGCTTCGTGACGGTGTAAAGGTAGGTGCAACGCTTTATCGTCCGGCACGCGAAGGCAAGTTTCCTGCCCTGGTATTCCGCACGCCTTACAATAAGGCGACTGAATCCAAAGGAATTCCCACTAAAAGCCGCAAAATCCGGCTACGCTGTTTTTCTCGTGGATGTGCGAGGACGATATACAAGCGAAGGCAATTTTGAAGCGTATCGTAACGAGAAGCAGGATGGTTACGACGTCATTGAGTGGATAGCGAAATCCGAACATTGCGACGGTAAAGTTGGAACGTGGGGCCGATCTTACCGCGGCTATGCTCAGTGGCTGGCACTATCCCAGGGACCCCCTTCATTGAAAGCGGCCGTTCCGGAAATGACTCCCATCCATAGTCATCAATTTTTCTACGTTGGGGGGGCCTTTTCCTATAGCTGGTTAGACTGGTTTGTTCCGTTGATTCTTCCGGATCAACGCCGGCGCGCGAACGACACATCGGCCACCTGGGAAGTGGATCAAGCATCCGAAGAATGGGAAAAAGTAAAAATGGATTTCTACAACTACCGTCCCTTAGTGGATAATCCGTTGTTAAAAAAATATGCGCCCTATTACTACGAATGGCTGACTCATCCGGAAAGAAGTGATTACTGGAATTTTGCGAATGTGAACCAGGATTTTCCAAAAATGAAAACTCCTGTTCTGCTGATCAGCGGGTGGTTTGACAATGTCTACGGCACACTCGGAGCCACGGAAGCTTTTCAGCGAATGCGGAAAGAAGGAGGAAGTCCGGAAGCGCGCGAACAAACTCGATTGATCCTGGGGCCGTGGCAGCATGGAGCGATTTCGGCAGGCAAAACCAGACTCGGAGCGATGGATCTGGATGCATCCGGTGGCATGGATTACGATGCTGTTTTGCTTCGATGGTTCGATCAACATTTGAAAAGTGAAACGGTGCCGCCTCTGCCTCCGGTCAGTATTTTTGTCATGGGCGCAAACCGTTGGCGGCAAGAAAATGAATGGCCGTTGTCGCGACAGAAGGAAACGAGCTTTTATTTGCGAAGCTCCGGAAGTTTGGCCTCTTCTTCACCACAAGAAGAAAAACCTGATCAATATGTTTTTGATCCGAACAACGCTTTATGGGATCCAGCCAATGATGGTTCCCGGCCCTTTGATCAAAAAGAAATAGAAGCGCGAAGTGACGTTCTGGTCTTTACCTCCACACCTTTGCCGGAGGATCTCGAAGCTACTGGGGTTATTGCTGCAGAGCTTTACGTTTCCTCCACTGCGCGCGATACGGATTTTGCGATCACTCTATGCGATGTTTATCCGGACGGCAGATCTTTGAATTTAACCAGTCTGGATGCAGGTTTTCTCCGGATGCGCTACAGAAATGGATTCGATAAACAGGAATTGATGGAACCGGAAAAGATCTACAAAATTAGAATCGACAACCTCTTAACGTCCAACCTGTTTAAGAAAGGCCATCGTATCCGATTGCAGATCACCAGCAGCAAAACTCCGCACTACGATCCGAATACCAACACCGGCGGAAACCTGGCAACAGACAAAGAAGTTTTGAAGGCAACCCAAACGGTTTACCACGATCGTGAACACCCGTCGCGCTTGATCCTTCCTGTCATTCCTTAACTCTTAGTTAAGAGCTAAAAACGCACTAAGTCATAAAATTCTTAGGCGGATTCTTCTCTTTCAAGATCGGCCGGGTCAGCTGAAACGGGGAAATATCGCTGTTTGTTTCGCCATGGATCGCCAGTTCGCTCAGAATTTTGCCGATGAGTGATGCAAATTTGAAAGCGTGGCCGGCTCCTATAGCAATTGCGCAATTCGTTTCTGGAATTTTATCAATGACGAAGTCGCGGTCCGGAGTCAATGTATAGAGGCACGTTTTCGTGTAGATTGTGCGGGCGGTTGAGCCGGGTAAATACTTATCCATAAATTGTCTGGCACGATGGAAAGTCGATGGATTAGGATCATAGGTTCGAGTTTCCGGAGTTACTTCATTGCCGCCAACATCCTGGCCGACTTTCACTCCCTTTTCACCGTAAATTGGAAATCCGTAAAAACAAGGTTCATCCATCCAGATCCAGATCGGGAAACGGTCCGGTTGAAAGGATTCTGGGAAAAGGGGTTCAAAATACGTGACCTGCTCCTGCGTGATGGTCAGACGGAAGCTGATTCCGAAGTTTGCGAGGAGTCGATTGCTCCAGGGGCCGCCTGCAATCACAAGCTTCCGGCATGTGTACGTTTTCTCATTTGTATGTACAACACAGGCATCTGATACACATGAAATGGCTCGAATAGGTGTATTCTCTAATAGCGTAGCACCATGCGCGAGTGCCATTCGTTGATGTTCGGCGTTGCATCGCGCCGCGGGAGCGATTCCGCTTTCTGACTGATACAGTCCCACAATGTCATCCGTCAGACGGAAGGGCGGAAATCTTTTCATGATTTCCGATGCATCCAGCATTTCATAGGGAACATTTTCCTTTTGAAGACTTCCGGTGTAATCCGCCACGGATATGATTGAATTGGGGGGCCACAAATCGATGCCGCCGGTTTTTAAAATCAACTTCACGCCGGCATCCTCTTCTAGAGTTGTCCAGGCGTCGTAAGCTTCCTTTGCCAGTTTCACATAGGATGGAGTGTGATAAGAAAGTCTGATGATTCTGGAATGATCTTGCGACTCTCCGTGAAGATGGCCCAATTGAAATTGTTCGAGACCCAGCACTTCCGCGCCCGCGGTGCGTGCTAACCAGTAAGCCGCTGCGCTTCCAAGACCGCCAAGACCGGCAACGATGTATTCGTAGTCCGTTTTCATTCGTGACCGTAATACTCGTATGCCGACATCGGCTTTCCGGTTTTGGATTTCCATGTGCGTTCAACAGCAGGAATTTTTTCAAGGGCCCGGGCCATTTCACGCACGTGCACCGCAATCGAACCGCAGCAGGAACCGATGTAACGGATCCCCATTTCCCGCGCTTGAAACGCGTATCGACCCATCTCTTCGCGTGTGAGCTGCAATGGATCCAGAGCAAATGGAAAATCAGGCAATGAAGTAAAGTCCGGTTTATCAGGGGGCGTGCGGTAGGCTGTGGGCTGAGCAGCAACGGGGGCGGAAACGGCTTCACGCATTTCGCGAGCGAGAGGGAGAGTATATTCGGGGTTGCGAAGACAATTCACGCCAACAATGTCTGCGCCTGCATCGACCAGCCTTTTCGCACATTCGGCAGGACCATGACCTTCATAGGAAAGCGGACTTCCTTCATAACACATGGTTACCATCGCAGGAAGTCCTGCTTTTTTGATCCGTTCCGCACAAAGGATGGCTTCACCAAGCCAGCTGAAAGTTTCGCCGATGATGAAGTCGACGCCGTCTTCCATTTGAATTTCGATTTGACGATCAAACAGATCCCGCACGTGATCCGGCGACTTCGTGTCGTTTGGATCGTAGGCCCATGTTAAGCTTAGATTGCCGGCGATCAAGACCTCCGTCCCGGATGCAGCTTCATTCGCGACCCTCACCGCGGCCCGGTTGATTTCAGCTGCTTTTCCTTCCAATCCAACGGTGCCCAGTTTGTCTTCACTTGCGTAAAATGTCAGAGTTTGTATGACTTCCGCCCCTGCGCGTATGAACTCGCGGTGCAGCTGTGCGAGCGCCTCCGGGTTGGTTAAACTAACTTCCGGTGTGAAAGGACCTGCTTGAACGTACCCGCGTTTCTCAAGCTCCAGGAGATAGCCGCCATCCCCCAGCACAATCCCCTCTGCCAGTTTTTCCATAATGCTTTTTTTCATAACTCGCTCCTTTTCCGGATTTACCGCCAAGACGCCAAGTGCGCTAAGCACGCCAAGTATATCGGAAAAATTGACCTGTAAGGATGGCTGTGTTTATGTTGAGGTTAGAGCATGCGCGTATCCGAGTGGGTCTGTTTAATATTTCTTGCTCTTTTCATGCTGCTTGCGCTCATCCGCCGATTGTCTGCCCATAAACGGTTGCGTGTGATCGGTCTTGGATTCGGTGGAATTCTTCTGCTCCAGGTCGCAACAATCCAAACAGTCGCCCGCGACTTTGCGCCCTGTTTGATCATGCTCTTGATTTACTGGCAAGGTGGCAGCTTTCTTACTAGACCACAGGAAAAATTACAGGATTATCTCGAGCGTTTCGATGAAAGATTTTTGACAAAAACGCCGGTCAGGTTCCCTCTGTTTTGGGAGGTGGCATATTTTTTCTGCTATCCGCTGGTCCCGGGAGCGGTCGCGGTGCTTTATGCCTTGGGCCTTCGAACGGAGGTTGATTTTTTCTGGTCCATTGTTTTGCCGCCTACACTGTTATGCCATCTGATTGTTTCTTTTTATCACACACTGCCACCATGGAAATTCCATATGGGCCCACCTCACGGGATCGTGCGTAAATTGAATTTTCTTGTAATCCGTCACGCGAGTATTCAGGTGAATACGTTCCCGAGTGCCCATGTTGCTTCTTGCATCGCCATTGCATTCGCCATGCTTCATCTTCACTGGTTGGCGGGTGTTGTATTTCTGTTTCTGGCGATTAACATCACAGCAGCAACTGTGATCGGACGCTACCATTACTTGGCCGATGCCCTCCTGGGTTCCTGCTCGCTCTTTGCTGGTACGCCATCGCGATTATATTGTTATAGTTAGGTGTTTGTAGTTCAGGTCCCGTGGGCTGAGCTCGAATTGAAGAGCCCGCCTGAGGCGGGCATTACAAACGTTAAGGGCGTTCGCCAGCAGCATAAAACCATGAATGAAAGCGCGCAAAAACATTTCGACACGATCATCAATGCGCTATTGCCTTTTGCCCTTCAAATGTTAGGAAAAGTCGGAACTTTCTTGCCGTTCGGGGGATTCATCGATAAGGATGGAACCTTTGAACAGCTCGTTGTCGAACATGGCGAACAAACGGAACCGAAAGAACTGGTTACGCTGTTCCGGAAAGTCCTGGAAGGGGGAGTGCGAAAAGATGGTTACAGGGCCTTTGGAATCTGCGCGCACATGCATGCTGAAATGCCCGGTCAAACACGGAAAAAAGAGACGTCATCGTTACCTCGATGGAGGACGAATCCGGAGTAGCCGTCGATTCATATTTGCCGTATCAAAAGAATGAAGAGGGAGAGGTGATTCACGGCCAGCTCGCTTCGGAGATGGTGGAACCAACCGTGTTTAATACGGACAAGGATAAGTTCGTCCAGTAAATGTAAGCCGGTGGCTGCCGGCGATCTTCGAGCTTCCTGACAGGCAATGCCGGTGAACCGCCGGCGCTACCGGGGTTACTGGAAGTAATCAGCCGCGTCATCTTTTACAAATTCCGGAAGACCGTCTTCAACAGCGAGTGAATCATCGACTTGCCACAAATCATAGTGTTGGCGATTCAACTCTTTCAAAAACGTCGAAGGACGGTGAAAGTATGGTCCCTGATTGTAGCTTTCGGAAAAGAGCACATACGTCAAATAAAGATGATTTTTCGCGCGAGTTGTTGCAACATAAAAGAGGCGTCTTTCTTCTTCAAGGTCTTCCTTTTCTTTCATCGAACGCGCGGAAGGAAAACGCCCATCCACCATGTACACCACGAAATACAGCTTCCCATTCCAGGCCTTTTGCCTGGTGGATTGTTGAAAGCCGGACTCGTTCTTGAGGTTCCGCGCCGTCGGTCTCTTCGCTTTCTATCTGGCCAAGCAAAGACAGCTCTGTCAAAAACTTTTCAAGCGAATGAAACTGCATCGCAAAATTACTCATCTGGTGAATATCCTCTTCGCGATTCTTATAGTCCGTAAATTTCGATTCCAGATATTGTTCATAACCGCTTTTTAGCACATGATCAATCGCTGAGGCAGGCAGTTCCAAGAAAGCCTTCGTGCGAAAGCTCTTCCATCAATTGTGAAAAATGATCCCATCCGGCTTTCGAGGCGCGGGGGACCAGATTTGAATACTCGCGAAGGCGAGCGACTGCATTTTCCTGAGTACGGATCTGGGACCAGATTCTGTCCGCAGTTTTTGAACCAATCCCCGGTATCAGCAGCATCATTCTTTTCCAGGAAAGCTCATCGAAGGGATTCAATAAAACTTTCAAGTATGCGATCACATCTTTAATGTGGCGTTGTTCAAAAAATCGAACACCTGAATGAATGACAAACGGAATTCCGCGCCGGGTGAGCTCCAGCTGCAATTCCATCGCATGATAATGCGCCCTGTACAGGATGGCGATTTCATTGAGCGATATGCCCTCATCCTGCAGCTCCAGGATTCGCTGTGCGACAAAATCGGATTGCTGCGCTGCATCCCGCAAAGGCACGACTGCAGGTTTCCATTGAATGGCGGCGCGGTGGCAGTCAGCGTTTTCTTAAATTGCTGCACATTGTTTTCAATGATGTCGTTGGCAAGATGCAAAATTTCAGGCGTGCTGCGATAGTTTAATTCCAGCCGGTGCAACCGCGTATCCGGATAACGGTTGGGAAACTCCATGATGTTCGCAAAATTGGCGCCGCGGAACGAATAGATACTCTGGCTATCGTCGCCCACAACCATAATGTTGCGATTCTCAGAAGCGAGCAGATCGGTCAGATCTGCCTGAAGTTTGTTGGTGTCCTGATACTCATCCACCAGGATGTATTTGAATTTGGAACAATAGTATTTTCTGATTTCGGGATGGTTCTCCAGCAAATACTTACATCCCAGCAATAAATCATCGAAATCGACGGCGTTCATCTCCTTCTTCTTTTCGTGATAGCGCCGGGCGATTCCCAGGATCTGCAGAACCACCGGTTGAAGATGAGGATAACGCAGCCGGACCACAGCTTCTAATTCATTCGTAGTATTCATGGAATAGCTGATGACATCCTGAAGGATATCGCCGGATGGAAATTGTTTCGTCTTCTTCTCTCCGTGAATCTCAGCAACGCAAGCGCTGATCAGATCCCTGGAATCGCCCTGATCCAGAATTGTGAAACTGGAATTCAGTCCAAGCTGCTTCGCGTAGGGCCTCAACAGCCGGTTACCGACATGATGAAAGGTGCCGCCCCAGAGCTGATTCACATCAATTTGCGTTAAAAGACTCGACGCGGTGAAGCATCTCTCTCGCCGCTTTGTTTGTGAAGGTAAGAAGCAAAATTTCGGAGGGGTTGATGCCTGATTCGAGAAGCCAGGAAACACGATAGACAATCGTCCGGGTTTTGCCGCTTCCGGCGCCTGCAATGACAAGAACGGGACCATCGCCGGCAGCCACAACTTCGAGCTGTTGCGGGTTCAGCTCTGCTTCATAGTTGACTCTCCGGTTCAGGGAGCGTTTTTCTTTGTGTATGCGGTACTGTTTTACAGATGGATCCATGATGTTATTGTGCGTTTGATGCAACGGGTATGCAAGGAGTGTAAGAAGGGGGATATGGAGATAAGGAGATTTTTTTGATCATCTCCTTATCTCTTTTATCCCCAGATCCCCTTTCTTACACCAAAACCGTTTAGAATATTGTCTAAATATAAAAGTCTTGCAAAAAACAAGAAAGAAATTATGTTTTGATCTGAATGTTAACCCGTTTCAAAACTCATGGCTCATTGCTCCGGCACTTGATTCGCAGCGTTACCTCTGTTAGATTGCCACAAGGGGGAACGCGAATGCGGGAGGATATTTGCGACTCCTTTTAATATCGTTTTTAGCACAGATGGCAGCCGAAGGGGTGGACACTTCGGTTCTCACAATTATTCAACGATCGGGCCTGGTAGCAAAGGGCGTTCTGATCCTGCTGCTGTTTTTCTCGATTGTTTCCTGGGCAATCATAGCGGACAAGTATTTTTCGTTTCGCAGGGCAAGACGACAAAACGGGCACTTTTACAGAATCTTCCGCAAAACAGTTTCCTTGAGCGAGCTGGCAAACGCTGCGACGCGTCACAGGCACTCTCCCTTCGCCAAAATGTTCCTCATTGTTTATAACGAAATCACGCACCGTTTACCTTCGGATATCGGCGGCACGGCCCCAACAATCCAGGGAATGCCGGCGATCACACATGAACGAATCGACCGTGCGGTAAGCAAGGCTGGATTGAGCGAGGCATCCGCGCTGGAAAGAAATTTGTCCTTCCTTGCTACAACTGCCAGTGCCACTCCATTTATTGGTTTGTTCGGAACCGTATGGGGGATCATCAACGCTTTTGAATCGATCGGCGCAGCGCGAAGCACTGATCTTTCCGTTGTTGCACCCGGTATCGCTGAGGCATTGATTGCCACTGCAATGGGGTTGGCTGCAGCAATTCCGGCCGTCATCGGATATAACTACTTCACTCATAAAATTCGGGATTTGACGTCTGAAATGGAAGAGTTCTCGATCGAGCTGCAAAATTACGTGGAGAGCCAGCACCTGGTCGCTAAATAAAAATGGCTTTTTCTGCAGGAAGAAAATTTGGGACCGCGATGGCGGAAATCAACGTCACACCTCTCGTCGATGTTGTGCTTGTTTTGTTGATCATCTTTATGGTAACCGCACCCTTGATGCAAAGGGGAATCGATGTAGATTTACCTCGAACTGTCGCACAAACGGCAGATCAAGATGAGAGGATTGTCGTTTCAGTTAGTAAGGAAGGAAAAATTTTCATCGGAGACGTCCAGATACCCATGGAAGATTTGAGCGATCAAATCAAGCGGCGCGCTAAGGGCAAGGAGAACCAGCAAGCGATTTTTCTGCGAGGTGATAAGACTTTGCGTTATGAGATTATCATGCAGGTGATGGACGAAATGAAACGCTCCGGTGTTCCCACGATTGGCCTTGTAACCGAACCTGTTCCTCCAGGTGAAAAGCGAAAAGTGGATCGATAGAATGAGCGAAACAATTCCACAGATGAGACAGGGTAAGCAAGCGAGTTTGCCTATCATGATTTTCGTTTCGATTTTCGGTCACGCTCTCGCTATGCTTGTGTTTCTAGTATTCCCGGGATTGATCTCCACGGGGGATCCGGAGCCTTATGGCGGCCAGGGACCGGGTGGGAATGTGATGTGGGTTTCAAGCTCATCCATCGGGGAACTGGGAAAACCGTCTGAAAAGCCTCTGACGCAGGAAGAACCTGCTCCCGCGGCCGCAATCAAGAAAGCAACCGAACCGGATGAAGAGGTGCCTCTTCCTTCCAAAACGGAATTTCCAGAAGAAGTAAAAGCCAAGCCCAAAGATGCACCTACAGCAAAAGAAACCCTGAACGTGCCTTTGAAAGACCGCAAAAAAACCGGCGAATTTGGAAAAGGAACTGATAAAACCGAAAACGCGGGTCAATCCGGCACAGGAGGAAGGGGAAAATCCGGAGTCGGGATTGGGATCGGGGGACCTGGAGACGGTTCCGGAACGGGAACAGGAACGGGAATTCCATTTCCCTATCAATGGTATCTGGATATTGTTTTTACCAAAATCGAATTGGCCTGGCGAAAACCGTATTTAGGTGAAAATGTTGAACGGCAATACATAACGGTTGTTTACTTCATCATTCAGAGAAACGGTCAAGTCCGGCAGGTGAAGGTCCAGGAAGCAAGCGGGATCCCGACAATCGATCGATCGTGTGAAAGTGCGATCCTTGGCGCAGTGCCGTTTCCACCGTTACCCAATCAATTCACCGAACCGGAACTTCCGCTACGAGTGACCTTTCAAACCGGAGCAAATTGAATGAAATCCATACTTCGAATTTCCCTTCTTTTCATGGTCGTTTTTCCAATGATTTCTCAATCCCAACAGAATCCTGTTGACCTCGGGACGATCCTGAGCCCGGATTTCAAGCCGCATCCGGTAATGATCGCTCATTCTTATCTGGAAACCCCGGATGCAAGAGCAGCGGCGGATGAACTGGAAACCACTCTGGCAGCGGATTTGGACTACTCCGGTTTATTTGAAATTATCGATAATTCGTCGTATCCGGCCTTTACGGGAAACATTAACATGGCCCCCTGGAAAACGTCACGCGCGAAATACATTGCATTGCTGAAGGTTGGCGCCACAGCAACGCAGGTCAGTGTGGAAGCACGGTTCTACGATTTGCAGTCCGAGAGTTTGATCGTAGGAAAGGTGTACAAATGGGATCGCAAATTCATCCGCCAGATTGCCCATCGATTCGGTGATGAAATTCTTTACAGACTGTGGGGAGTTCGCGGAATCTTTACATCGAAAATCGCATTTTCATCGGATCGGACCGGAACGCGAGAAATCTGGCTGATGGACTATGACGGCTACAATCAGAAGCAGATTACTGTCAGCAAACAGCTGAATCTTTCGCCGGATCTATCGCCGGATGGTAAGAAAGTTGTCTACACGACTTACAGAATTGCCACGGAAGGGAGCGGGCAAATTCTGGTGGTTTATTCCATTTATGACGCCAAAAAGTACACTTTCTTCTCAAAGGGTACTCTGAACTCCGCCCCCGCCTGGTCCCCGGATGGCGGTCGAATCGCTTTTACTTCGAACATGAACGGAAATGCGGAAATCTACGTCGCAAACGCAGATGGTGGGAACGCCCGCCAGGTCACGTTTCATCGAGGGATTGACACTTCGCCGGCGTGGAATCCAGCGAGCGGACAGCTCGCCTTTACATCGGACCGGAGCGGTAATCCGATGATTTATATCATGAACAATGATGGAACCAACGAAAGGCGACTGACCTTTGTGGGAGAATATAATGAATCTGCATCCTGGTCCCCAAATGGATCCAAGCTTGCATATGTTTCCCGTTCAGGTAATATTTTTGATGTATATGTCGTTGAAATGGATACAGGTGTGGTAAAACGACTGACTCAGAGTGAACGGAGCAATGAAAATCCTTGTTGGTCTCCGGATAGTAGGCATATTGGATTCGCATCAAACCGAACCGGGAAGTATCAAATCTGGTCAATGTTGTATGATGGTACGAAGCTGCGTCAATTGACGCGCGACGGCAACAACACCAGCCCTTCCTGGGCTGCAGGAGAATGAACTCGAAGTAGATTCATAAGGAGGAGGAAGTTGAGAGCACGAGCTTTAGTGATTGTTCTGATGATTATTTCAGTAGCGTTTGTTTTCTCTGGTTGCAAAAAGAAGGAGCCCATTCCCGAACCAGTGCCGGACACATCGGCTCCGGGAACAACAACGGGCGAAGTGCCGCCTCTTGTGGAACGGCCCACGCAGGGAGAACCTTCCACGGCGGACGTTTTTGAAGAATGCACAAGACAACTGCAGCCGGTTTTCTATGATTTCAATCGTTCAGAGATTCGTGAGGATCAAGTTGCCGCATTGCAAAACAATGCTCGGGTGCTGAAATCTCCGACGTGTGGCACAGTCACGGTTCTCATAGAAGGCCATTGCGACGAACGCGGCACGGATGAATACAATCTGGCATTAGGTGAACGAAGAGCGGATTCTGCGAAAGATTATCTTGTCAATCTAGGAATTCCTGATAATCGACTCAGCACTCTAAGTTACGGAGAAAGCCGTCCTTTTGCGCAAGGCAGCAATGAAGATGCCTGGGCACAAAATCGAAGGGCACATTTTGTCGCAGTTAGAAAATAAGTTTAAAGATTCACAAATGGCGAGGCACAACATTGAGCCTCGCCATTTCTATTTTGCATGTAACCGCCATCTTTGAGTAGACCGACTGCCTGGCGTCTTGGCGGTTATAAGATGAGAACCATGAAACGTACATTGTTTTTGTTCCTGTTACTTGCCTTTGGCGCAACCGCGTACGCGGGAACCAAAGAAGATATTGCACAATTGCAAAGAAGTTTGTTGGAAATTCAGCAACAATTCTGGGACCTCGAAGAGCGGTTAAAAGAGAGTAAAACGGTTGAAGCATCGGTAAAAAATCTTCAGGATTCAAATGATGGACTGCGTGAAGCGCAGGCTTCACTGAACGCAAAACTGGAAAGAATTTTGAATGAGGTCCAAGCGCTGAATGAAAAGCTTGATGACACCAATCGCCGTGTTCGCGATCTGTCCGTTCCTCCGGTCGCAGCAGTTGTTCCGCCTGCAGCATCGAATGAACCGGAACCCTCGAATGTAACGTCGAATCCGATACCTGCGCCTCCTCCTGTCTCGGCTACAATCGGTGAACAACAAATCTATCAGGATGCAATGGGGCAATACACCAAAGGCCGGTTCGAACAAGCATTACGCGGGTTTCAGGACCTTCTGGACCAGTTTCCAGGCTCCCGTATGTCCGCTGATGCTCAATACATGATCGGCGAATCGTATTATGGAATGAAAGAATACGTCGATGCAGTCTCAGAATATGATAAGGTCATCAAAGGCTATCCTGATTCGGACAGAGTGCCCGGGGCACGTCTAAAAAAGGCATTTTCGTTATTTTCATTGGGCAAAAAAGGACAGGGAGTTGTAGAACTGCAGTCCATTACTCAACGGTATCCCAATACGAAAGAAGCTGAAATCGCACGACAACGGCTGGAAGAACTGGGATTGGAATGAAAAGGGGAACAAAATGAAGTCCATTAATAAAGTAACTTTGATTGGTCATATTGGTCGCGCTCCCGAGGTTCGTTACACGCAAGGTGGCGCACCCGTGGCGAATTTCAGTCTCGCTACAAACGAATATTGGACATCCAATACGGGAGAGAAACAGGAAAAAACAGAGTGGCACAAGATCGTAGCATGGGGAAAACTGGCCGAGTTTTGTCAGGAATATCTCCAAAAAGGATCCTATCTTTACATTGAGGGTAAGCTGCAAACCCGAAACTATGAAGACCGGGACGGCGTCAAACGCTACGTAACCGAGATTCGTGCCATGGAAATTGGACTGCTCGAAAGAAAGCCGGGGATTGAGCAGGCTTCGGGAGAACCTCCCATCGATTCGCTGCCTCCCGAATCTTCAGGTACAGGCGAAGACGATGTACCCTTTTAACCCTTTCACCACGGAGTCACGGAGAACCCGGAGTGAGCACATTTTTTTTACAGAAGATAGCGAAGCAAGCAAAGTTATGATTTATCCTTTGCCGACTTTGCTCGCTTTTGTAAAAAATCTTAACCATGTCTTCGTGTAAAAAATAGAAATGAAAAAGGTACAGGTTCCACACCAATATTTCGAATTACTCATCGGAAAAATGGATGAGAATTTGAAGACGATTGAGAAATATGTCGGGGTTCGTGTGTCTGCACGCGGGGATGAAGTTTTCATCGAGGGGGACGACGAGAAGGTTCAGGAGGCCGAAACACTTGTGAATAAATTGATGTCACTGTTGCAAAGCGGCTACACCATCAGTCCCGGCGACATCAAAACAGCAACGTCCCTTCTGCAGCAAAATCCAGGCGTTGACTTGACTCAGTTCTTTTTGAGCAATCGAATCATTCCATCGACCAAAAAGCACGTTTCACCAAAAAGCTTCAATCAGAAAAAATATATTGATGCGATGCAAAACCACGATCTGGTTTTTGCGGTCGGACCCGCCGGAACAGGGAAAACCTATCTGGCGATGGCCATGGCTCTGGCCGAATTGCAGAATCGAGTCATCAGCCGGATTATTCTGACCCGTCCGGCTGTAGAAGCAGGAGAAAAACTCGGATTCTTGCCAGGGGATCTCCTCGAGAAAGTGAATCCGTATTTGCGTCCGCTCTATGACGCTCTATATGATTTAGTAGAGTTGGATAAAGCTTCTAAGTTCATCGAAAAAGGACTTATTGAGATTGCCCCCATTGCATTCATGCGAGGACGCACCCTCAACGACAGTTTTGTTATTCTGGATGAAGCTCAGAACACCACCTCAGAGCAAATGAAAATGTTCTTAACAAGACTTGGATTTAATGCCAAGGCTGTTGTAACCGGCGACATCACGCAGATCGACCTGCCTCCAGGTAAAATTTCCGGTTTGAGAGAAGCCATTGATATTCTCAGTCATGTGGATGAAATCTCCTTTTGTTATTTCAATGAGCATGATGTGGTTCGTCATCCACTTGTAAAAAAGATCATTCGTGCTTATGAAGATTATCCGGAAAATCAACGCAAAAAAGCACCGGTAACTCTGGATCCGGTGGAGAGCATTTAAACTGCCGGCCGGAGGCCGGCGTTACCATGAAATCCAAAATTAAGATATTTAGTCCGCCTGAGAGTCAAGGCGCAGCCACTCAGGTCCGCGATCACATCTTCAGACTGTTGCGTGAAAGAGATTTCTGGTGGGGTACATTCTTTCTCGTCACGCTTTTGCTCTTATTCAGCACCCGCTCGGAGATTCCCATACCGGAATACAATGTTGGGGACATTGCACACAGCACGGTTCGCGCTCCACGCGATATACAGGTGCCTGATGTTCGAACGACTGAGAAAAAGAGAAAGGAGGACAAGCAAAAAATTCTGCCGGTCTACGATTATGAATCCAACCTGGCGAATTCCTCATTATCGAGGCTTCATGAAATCTTCATGTTCGTGAGAAATCAGGAGCTTACCAACGGCAAAAACAATCCTCAAAAACTCTCCGAAGACATTCAGGCGCAGTGGAAGATTTCCATCGACCCGGCCTATCTTGCCAAGATTTCTAAGGATGAGAATAGCGCGGGTCTTGAAAAATATTTGACAGACCAGCTCAAGAAAGCAATGGCCCAGTACATTGTTCTCAGCCGTGAAGTGTTGTTTGAAACGGCACCCAAAGGATTAACGGTACGCAATCGAATTACGTCGAAAGAAGAAGAGCTTCCCGTTACGTCGGTTCAGGATCTCCGCAGCATGCAGGAGATCATGAAAACGGAGATGGAGAGGAACCCCTGGAATGCAAATGCGGATATAGGAAATCATCTGGATTTGCTTCATTCGTTGATTGTTCCCACGATCTATTACAACAGCGCTGAGACAGAATCCCGAATGCAGTCTGCTGAAGAGAATGCAGAACCGGTTTTTTATCAAATCAAAAAAGGAAAAGTTATTGTCAGAGATGGAGAAGAGATTACCCCTGCGATCCAGACGCAACTGAATGCGATTCGCGAGGCGGTTCAGCCCGGACCTCCGATCCGTTATTCGATCGGTATTCTGATTTTGCTCTCCATCTATTTGATATCGCTTAAAAAATATTTGAATGCGCATCAGTTTGCCGAGATCAAGCTCCGGAATAAATCGCTATTTCAGATGTGCGGTTTGATCCTTCTGATTCACATGCTGATCGTCAAACTCGGATTCCTGGTGGCATCTTCTTTATCTGTTGTGTTTTCATTCGGGCCCCTGAGCCAGCTTCTGCCGTATCAGGTTGCGATTCCATTCGCGATGGGCGCTCTGTTGTTGTCCATTCTCACCGATAAGCAGATAGCGACGATCTACTCTCTCGTTTTCGCGATTCTGGTTGGCGTCTTAACGAGAGGAGATTTCTACCTCGCTTTTTACTGTCTGGCCAGTGGACTCGCCGCAGCTTTCAGCATCAAACGTTATTTTTTACGTTCAGCTCTTCTGCGTAGCTGTTTCTGGATCTGGCTGGCAAATCTTCTAACCGTTTTTACGATTCACCTGTTGCAGGAAACGCCTCTTGTGTGGAGTGAAATTCTATTTCACACAATGTGCACTTTTATTTCCGCTATGCTCTCGGCTGCGATAGCATCTGTGCTCTCTCCACTGTTTGAATGGTGGTTCAATATCACCACTGATATCAAACTGCTGGAGCTGAGTAATCTTGATCTACCGGTGTTGCGCCAGCTGGCTCTGGAAGCGCCTGGAACCTATCACCACAGCATTGTGATGGGGACCATTGCGGAAGCCGCTGCCGAAAAAGTGGGAGCAAATCCTGTGTTTTTGCGTGTTGCTGCTCTCTATCACGATATCGGCAAGATCCGGAAATCCGAATATTACGTGGAGAACCAGCGCGAATTTAACAAACATGACACTTTGAATCCGAGAATGAGCGCGCTGGTCATTATCAATCATGTAAAAGAAGGCCAGGAAGTTGCGAAAATGCTGCGGTTGCCTTCGGAATTAGCCGATATGATTCCGCAACACCATGGAACGCGATTGATCACATACTTCTATAAGAAAGCAAAGGACATGGAGAATCCGGAACTCGAAGAAGTAAAAGAGGAAGATTACAGGTATCCAGGCCCGAAACCTCAAACAAAGGAGGGGGCTATCCTTATGCTGGCGGACGCTACAGAAGCGGCTTCACGTACGTTGACGGATCCGAGCCCCGCGCGCATTCGGAACATGGTCAATACTCTCTTCCGGGCCATTTTTGAAGATGGTCAGCTGGATGAATCCAATTTAACGATGAAGGATTTGAATGTGATCGCGGATGCCTTTGTGCGTAAACTGGAATCGGTTTTCCATCACCGAATTGCCTATCCGGGTTACGAATTCAATAAAGATGACACGACCAAAGCTTCAGGTGAATCTCAAGACTTTTCAGAGAAAATGGCGAATTGATCCTGTTTACGTACGCAATTACCTTCGCAAAGTCTGGATGGAACTCTTTCGTGGGACGGGCATCCCTGCCCGTCATTATCTGGGAAGCCGCAGACGAGTACGGAGGCTCGCCCTACAAAGGAATATACCGGTTGAGGTTGCTATTGTCCTTATGAATGATCGACAGATCCGTCGTTACAATGAAAAATTTCGAAAAAAGAATTACCCTACCGATGTTCTTTCTTTTCCCATCAATGAATTGCAGGAAGAAATCTCCTCCGGTGGCCGGCACCAGTTCTTTTATCTAGGGGACATTTTGATCTCCATGGAAAGAACAGCAGAGCAAGCGCGTGAAAAAGGTCACACGACTCGGCGTGAGCTTAAAATATTGCTGTTACACGGTATATTGCATTTGCTCGGTTACGATCACGAAGTAGACAACGGACAGATGGAGCGTCTTGAACGGCGTCTGCGCAAAGAGACTCTTTAGAACCGATGGAACTATTCCAAGCCCTCTGGTACATTCTTATCTTTGTTGTCTGTTTTTTTGCCTATTTGAGCTTCTCCGTCATCACCCATGATGTGCTGGCATTGATTACTGCTCCGATCCAAGAGCGCACAGAAGATCGATACCATCTCAGGCCGCTGACGCTTCTGTTTGAAAGTGAAGAAAAATTGCTTGGTGTTCTACAGTTGTGCCGCTTACTATTCGCGGTTCCAGTAATCCTGCTGATGTTTGAATGGGCCATCAGGATACATATGGCTGCGGGAATTATCGTCCTGATATTGATTTGTCCGCTGCTTTATCTTTTACCTATCTGGGTCGCAAAACCTTCGGGACACAAAATCTTCCGGACAACGGTTCAGGCCATCAGTTACGTCCTTTATCCGGCGCTCTGGCTCGTTGATAAACTGTCCGGTCGCGAGCCCCGTCACGAAGTGGCGAACGAAGAAAAGAGAAAGACAAACGGAGAACTCGAAGAAGTTGAATCGCGTGAATTCAAAGGGGATATCATCGAAGCGATCAGCACGATTGAGAGTACAACCGTCCGAGAGGTGATGACCCCTCGTGTGGACATGTTGACGGTTTCGGCTTCTGCGACACTTGGGGATCTTCATCATTTCTTTAAAGAACACAAATTTAGTCGGGTGCCGGTTTATAAAGAACGGGTGGACAACATTGTTGGAATTGTTGGTGTGATGGATTTTGTCAGTAGAATTCCTGAAACGGACATGAACGCAACGGTTGATACGATCATGCGTCCAGCCCTCTTCGTCCCCGAAACAAAAAAAGTATTCACGTTATTGCGGGAATTTCGCGAATCGCATGCCCAGATGGCAATCGTGATTGATGAATATGGCGGCACTTCCGGTCTCGTAACCCTGGAGGATTTATTAGAAGAAATCGTTGGGGAAATCGCAGATGAATTTGATGAAGCGCCGGAGGAAGCATACCGTGAAAAGGATGGCGCGTTTGTTGTTACAGGAAAATTTCCCATCGAACGCCTGGAAGAAGTCTTTGACATTCAGGTACCAGATGAAGATTTTGAGACCATCAGCGGTTTAATTTTTTCCATAGTCGGTAGAATTCCACTTGTGGGTGAAGTGGTGAAATATCAGAATCTAACCTTTGAAATTCTGGAAGCGGATAAGCGTCGCATCCACCGCGTCCGTATCAGACAAATACCGGTCACCGAAAACGCCGAAGTCGAAACTTAGACTTTTTTTTACAGAAGATGAAATTTGGATTTGTTAGTTTTATAGGACGTCCGAACGTAGGGAAATCTACGTTGTTTAACGCTTTGCTGGGAACCAAGCTCGCAATCGTTTCACCGAAACCGCAAACAACCCGCAACCGAATCAGCGGAATTTTGACAACAGAAAAGGGGCAGGCTGTTTTCTGGGATTTACCCGGCATTCATAAAGCACTTGGGGTTATGAATAGACGGATGGTTAGTATCGCGCTCAACGCCATCAGCAATGTGAATCTCGCACTCTGGGTGATCGATGCGGAACGAGATCATCGTGTTGACGATTTCGTCATGGGCCATCTGAAATCCAAAAAGCCTCCCTTGATTCTTGTGATGAATAAGATCGATCTGATTGCAAAAGACAAGCTTTATCCGATGGTGGATGCTTATAGCAAAGCTTATGAGTTTTTGGAAATTGTTCCGGTCTCTGCGCTAAAAAAGGAAAACATCGACGATTTAAGACAATCGATTTTCAAACACCTGCCTGAAGGTGAGGCTATGTTCGGCGAGGATGACCTGACCGATCTGCCCGAACGTGTGCTTGTAGCTGAAATGGTTCGTGAAAAGATCTTTCAGTTCACGCATGAAGAGATTCCTTATTCGACCGCGGTGCACGTCGTCACTTTTGAGGAGAAGCCTAAATTGGTTTCGATTGATGCCGAAATCTGGGTTGAAAGAAACACGCAGAAGGGAATCATCATTGGAAAGGGGGGCGAGATGATCAAGAGAATCGGCAGTCTCGCACGAAAAGATATCGAAGCTCTTTTAGGACGCAAAATCTACCTCGAATTGACAGTCAAAGTGAAGGAAAACTGGCGGGGAAAACCGGCCATTCTGGACACATTGGGCATACGAGCGTAAGCTTACATCATCGTAATCGTGATCCTGCTCTTGATCATGATCGATAAAACTCATGGCAAAAAAAGCAAAAGTCCTCAGCTATACGATCCTCAAATGGATCCCAAGACTATTGATCCTCGGGGTCATCGGATTCAGTGTCTATGTTTATTTGAATTATGGGGACCAGAAAGAAAAATCTCGCGTTGAAACCGCTCCGAAGGATAACACCCGAAAAGTCGTTCAACAGGTCAAAGGAATTGAGTACAGCCACTTCGACAAAGGCCTGAAGGTTTACGAAGTTCGCGCAAAAACCAACCGGAAAATGCAAAACCAGCAACAGCAGTTGGAAAGACCCGTTTTCATTTTCTTTGATGAAAATCAGAAGGAAACGATACGTGTCACAGGGAAAAGATGCAATATTTCACGCGATTACAACACAATCACTGTCATTGATGACGTCGTCGTAAAATCACAGAACGAGATGACTGTCTCGGCTCATCTCCTGAAGTATGACAGCCGCCTCAAACAATTCCATACTCCGAGTCCGTCAAAGTTTCACTGGAAAACAATGAACGGGAAATCCCGCGGATTTGTATACAAAATTGAAGAGGAAATGCTGATTTTGCCTGAAGAGCCGCAAATTACCTACGTCAATAGGGGAAGTGATAACAGGCAACCCATCGTTGTGACTGGAATGCGAGGCGCTGTGGATCGCAAGAATGGATTTGCTTATTTTGATGAAAACGTGGAGGTCACTCAGGGCAAAGATTGGATCCACGCGGACCGGATTGAAGTCACATTCAAACCAGGCGGAAACGATATTGAAAAGATCGTCGCACGCAACAACGTGAAAATCAAATTTGATAAGCCACGCAAGGGACAAGACCAGACGAATACACCGGTTGTTCAGCCCGCTAAGATCGAAACGCCAGCCATCAAGGGGCAACCTCCCAAGATGTCCAATGTATTTGTGGCCGATGAAGCTTCCGGAAAAGATCTCGAGGCGGATACGGTCGAATTATTCTTTTTTGAGGATGGAAGTACGATCCGATCATTTCGATCCACAGGAAATTGCACGTTCGTCCTTCATACGTTTGATAAAAGAAATAAGCCTTTCGAAGACCGGATCATCAAAGGGGACCAATTCGATGCATCTTTTGACGGCAATGGAGATATGGATCAATTTCACGCAACGCAAAACGTCTCAGTCAATGTTCAGCCCGCAGACCCTACCAGAAAAAATGCAATGCCGCAAACCATCTATTGCCAGGACCTGAACGCGGTTTTTCTGCCGGAAACCGGAGATGTCCGCGAAATCCATTTTGACGGCGGGTTTAAACATGTTCAAAACAACCGTACCGTCTCCAGCCAAAAGGCAATCTATTACGGAAAGGATGGAAAAACGGATCTGATCGGAACACCCCAAATTCGCGATGCGTCCTTCAATATTACATCCGAAAAAATGTTCCTCTATGAACAAACATCCGCAATCCATGCTGATGGAAACGTAAAAAGTGAATTTATAAAAAGCGAGGGGAAAACACCCAATACTTTTCCGTTCGCTTCTCCGTCCAATCAGCCGGTCTACATCAGTGCGGAGAAAATGGACTGGGATTCACACAAATCCGAAGCCATCTACACGGGAAAGGCAAAACTCTGGCAGGAAAAAAACGTCATTACTGCCTCCAAAATGACGATCAATGACAAAGAAAAAACTTTGTCCGCTTACGATAAAGTTCATACAATCTTTTATAATCAGAAAAAGGATGAAGAAACCCAGGAAAATCAGGACAAGTCAAAGAAAAAGGAAAAAGTGCCTGCTTCCGGTGAAGATGAAAATAAACTGCTTGTCACACCGGAGAAAGGAGAAGATGGTCCTATCTCGGTTGATGCGGCGATTATGAACTACGTGGAGAAGGACCGCATCATACATTTCGAAAAAGATGTGAGGATTGTTACTCCTTCTACAAAAATAAATTCGGAAAAAGCTGATTTCTATTTACAGGAAAATTCTTCTGAATTCGATCGTCTATATGCGCAAGGAAAGGTGACGATTCAGACCGAACAAAAAAGGGGGAGCGGCAAACAGGCCACTTTCTTTTCGAGTGACAGAAAGCTGATCCTGGAAGGAAATCCAAAATTGCAAGAGCCGGGCAAAGCGGACATTCTTGGTCATGTGTTGACCCTCTTTTTAGCGGATGGTAGAATCCTCATCGACGGTCGGGAGGACGGCCGGGCTACAACCACACTTGAGATGTTAGAGGGAAGCACTTTAACGTCACCAAAAACAGCGACATCGAAAACAGCGACACCGAAACCCCCCAGTAAGAAAGCTCCGGATGCAGGTTCTAAAGACGGTAAACCTAACCAAAAGTTATAAAGGGCGAGTCGTCGTCCGTGACGTAGCATTGCATTTAACCCAGGGAGAAGTGGTCGGTCTTCTTGGTCCAAATGGCGCCGGCAAAACCACAACATTTTACATGGTTGTCGGGCTTACAACGCCTGATTCAGGCTCCGTTTTGCTGAACGATCTGGACATCACGGACCTTCCCATGTACCTTCGCGCCCGTCAGGGGATCAGTTACTTACCTCAGGAACCATCTGTCTTTCGCAAACTCTCAGTGTACGAAAACATCATGGCAATCCTTGAAACCATGCACTACACGCGCCAGGAACGCCGTGAGAAAACGTACAGTCTGCTGGCTGAATTGGGAATCGATCATGTTGCCAACAGCAAAGCCTACACGCTTTCGGGTGGTGAAAGAAGACGTGTTGAGATCGCACGCGCGCTTGCAACTTCTCCCAGTTTCATGCTACTGGATGAACCTTTCGCGGGGATTGATCCGATTGCAGTTGCCGACATTCAAGAGATCATTGCGAAACTCCGTGACTCCGGTATTGGCATTTTGATCACCGACCACAACGTCCGTGAAACCTTGAAAATCACGGATAGAGCCTATATCATCAATAATGGGGAAATCTTCCGGAAAGGCTCACCGCTCGATCTCTCGAACGATCCCGAGGTGAAAAAGGTATACTTGGGAGAGTCCTTTAAACTGGATTAGAGTCTTATGTCGATTCAGCAGAAGCTCCATTTGAAGATTGGCCCCCGGCTGCACATGACCCCCTCCTTGCAGCAAGCCATCAAGCTGCTTCCGCTTGCGCGTCTCGAGCTACAAAATTATCTGGCTCAGGAAATGCAGGTCAATCCCATCCTCGAAGAGCAAATTACTACTGTCGATGATGAAGAATATGATGCAGAAAAAGAGATGGAGATTGCCGAAGAAAATACAAATATTGAGAATGATCGAAAAGTAGAAGACACCTTCGATTACGAAGCCTTTTTCCGCGATTACTTCGATCTGAGCTACCAACCCAACATTCCGAAGGAAATCATGGAATATCCTTCGTTCGAAAATACTCTGGCGACGAAAACCACACTCTCCGATCACCTGGAATGGCAGCTTGGCGTTTTAAATCCACCGGAACCTGATCTCGCAATCGCTCATGAAATTATTGGAAATCTGGATGATAAAGGTTATCTGCAGAGCTCTGTTGAAGAGATTGCTCAAGCTGGGCCGTGGGAAATTGTTGATGTGGAAAGGGGCTTACAGTTTATTCAACATCTGGATCCCGTGGGCGTAGGGGCGCGCGATTTGAAAGAGTGTTTGCTGATCCAAACCATCCATTATGGATTCGCGGGAACCCCCGTAGAAACAATGATTCGTGAAATGCTCGATCTTCTACGAAATCATAATTACCAGGAAATCGCCAAACGTTTAAAGTGTTCTTTACCTGACGTTGAAAAATGGCTGGATGCAATCAAACATTTCGACCCGGTTCCCGGGTTGAAGTACAGTTCTTCTGCTCCTCAATACGTAACGCCCGATGTTTATGTCGTAAAAATGGATGGTGAATACAAAATCATCCTGGATGATGACGGAATTCCGAGACTGCGGATCAATCCACTGTACCGCAGGATGCTGGAAGAAAAGGGGACTCCGGAAGAGACAGTCAACTATATAAAGGAGAAAATCAAATCAGCACTGTGGTTGATTAAGAGCATTGATCAGCGGCAAAAAACAATCTACAAAGTCGCTGAGAGTATTGTTCGCCATCAAAGAGCTTTTCTCGACTACGGAATTGATTTTTTAAAACCTTTGATCCTCAAGACCGTAGCCGATGATATCGGAATGCACGAGTCGACTGTATCGCGCGCTGTGACCAACAAATATATGCATACACCTCAGGGTGTCTATGAAATGAAGTTTTTCTTTCATAGCTCACTGAGCAATTCGCGCGGAGTTGACATCAGTTCCCTCTCTATTAAAGAAAAAATCCGGAAAATGATTGATGCTGAAGATCAGCTCAAGCCTCTCAGTGATTCTGAGATCACTTCTGCTTTCCAGAGAGAGGGATTGAAGATCTCGCGACGAACGGTAGCAAAATACAGAGAGGACATGAAGATCCCTGCTTCCCATCAGAGGCGATCTGTTATCTCACAATAAGATTACAAAGCATTCCTGTAGTGGCCCGATTTATCGTGCCCCTGCAACAATACATACATAATGAGGTACTAATATGAATGTAACTTTTTCGAGCCGTGGCTTCGATCTGACAGATCAAATCAGAAAGTTTGCGCGTGAAAAACTGAAGAAGATCGAATCCGTACATGAAATAATTACCGCGACCCTGACAATGGACCAGAACAAACATTTGTATAAGGCGGAGCTGCTGGTTCATGATCGTCATGCGCAATTTACGGCGGTGCACTCCACACCGGATATTTTCAAGTCGATCCATGCGGTGATTGAAAAAGTGGATAAACAGGTCAGACGCCATAAGGAAAAGATGATCGGCAGGAAGCGTCAGGCGCCGACAAAAGGGGCCAAGCTTGTCCAAAATATGGCCACGACAGAAAGAATGATTTCACCGCGAGTCATACGCAGCAGAAAGCAAGACGTCAAGCCAATGTCTCAAGAGGAAGCAATCTTACAAATGGAATCCATGAAACTCGAATTTCTGGTTTATCGGGATACGGGAAAAGATCGAATTTGTATACTATTCAAAAGGAAGGATGGAAATTACGGACTTATAGATTCAGAAATTTAAGCTCATTAACCTGTACTTTGTATGAGATTATCCGAGATCATCAGCGAGAATTTAATATTTCCGGAATTAAAGGGGAGCAATGTCTCGGGAATACTACGTGAATTCGCAGAGTCCATTTGCCAAACCGGAAAATTTTCTGATCCAGAGCTGCTTTATGACCGTCTGATGCAGCGCGAGAATCAAGAGAGCACTGGGATCGGCAACGGGATCGCTATCCCGCACTGCAAAGTCGAAAATCTCAATGAAGTCATTCTTGCCGTTGGATATTCTCCTGACGGAGTGGATTTCAAAGCGATCGATGGTAACAAAACATTCTTTTTTTTCTTGTTCTCGCGAATTCTCCGTACTTACCTTGCGGACGCTTTCCGCGCTATCGAAACTTCTTAAGTCTTCTAGTTTTATTGCGAAACTGCAAAAAAGACCTGGCAAAAGCGAGCTGGTGAATTTGATCCGCGAGGAAGAAGGGACGTTGGTTAAATAAATGCAAGTTCAGAATATCGACCGGCCCTACATCCACGTATCGGAGTTACTTTCGGAAAAAGCGACTCATTTAAACCTTCAGTTGATCACCGGCAAAGAAGGGCTTGGTAAGCGAATCAACTTTCCCAAGATTCAAAAGCCCGGTCTTGCTTTAACAGGTTTTACAGAATATGTCCGGCCGGGACGAGTTCAGATCCTTGGTGAAAGTGAGCTTGCCTTTCTACGACAGATGGAACCGGAAAAGCGGCGCGAGGTTCTACATCAGTTGTGTTCGGTGGATATCGCGTGTTTTATCATCACCCGCGGCATGCAACCTACGGAAGAGATTTTAGCGGAAGCCGAGAAACATCAGATCCCTCTGATGGTGACACCTCACGTAACTTCGGTATGCATTGAAAAAATGACTTCGTTCCTTTCGGATTCGCTTGCGCCAAGAACATATTTGCACGGGGATTTGCTTGATGTTTTTGGACTGGGTGTTTTGCTGATCGGCGAGAGCAGCATTGGAAAAAGTGAATGCGCTCTCGATCTCATTGTTCGCGGGCATCGTCTGATCTCCGATGATATTGTCATCATCAAAAAGACCACCGATACGATCCTGATAGGAACAGCGCCTGATTTGATACGCTATCATATGGAACTTCGAGGTCTGGGCGTCATCAATATTCGGGATCTATTCGGAATCTCGGCGATCAGCCTGACGAAGAAAATTGAGCTTGTGATTTCACTCGAACGGTGGAAGCCGGACGTTGAGTATGATCGCCTTGGTCTGGAAGAGAACCGGTATGAAATCCTCGGGATCGACCTGCCGCTCATCCGAATGCCGGTTGCGCCAGGTCGAAATATAGCTATCTTAATTGAAGTGGCTTCCCGCAATTATTTGCTCCGCTCCCAGGGATACAATGCCTCGAAGGACCTGGTACAAAAGATCGACGAAATCGCGGGTCCCAAAATCAAGTAGAATCCTATACCACCAAGTACACCAAGTTTCATTTTTATCCTTTTGGCGAACTTGGCGACCATGGCGCCTTGGCGGTTATAATTAGAGTTCAATGGCGGAACCACGGACTTCCACGCATTTCCTGATCATTACAGGATTGTCCGGATCAGGCAAAAGCGGTGTGACAAAATGTTTTGAAGACCTTGGCTATTTTTGCGTGGACAATTTACCGGCAAAGTTAATCCCAACATTTGTACAGCTTTGCACAAAACCGGGAGCGGAAATCCGCCGTGTTGCGCTGACAATGGATATTCGGGAGCGGGACTTTATTCAAGATTTTCCGGGAATCTACAACAGCATGAAGGCTGATGGATATGATTTTTCGATCCTATTCCTGGAAGCTTCCGATGAAGTTCTGGCGCGGCGGTTCAGTGAAACGCGCAGGCCTCATCCCCTCGCTTTTGACAGGCCTGTCTTGCAGGGCATCGCGGAAGAAAGGGAGCGATTGCAACCGGTTCGAGATATTGCTGATATCATCATGGATACGTCGAATTTGAATATTCATGAACTTCGAGAACACATCAATAAGATCTACTCGCCGACCAATGAAGCAAGACAACTGATCATTTCATTAATCAGTTTCGGATACAAATACGGCATCCCTTTTAACAGTGATATTCTCTTCGACGTTCGTTTTCTCCCCAATCCTTTCTTCGTGCAGGAACTCAAAAATAAAACAGGTCTGGACCTCAGCGTTCAGGAATATGTTTTTCAGCATGAGGAGTGGAAACAATTTCGTGAAAAACTTGCTGACCTACTGTTCTTTCTGCTGCCTCAATATGTGAAAGAAGGGAAGGCTTATCTGACAGTATCGATTGGATGCACGGGTGGCAAACATCGATCTGTCGCAATCGCGGACCATTTGGAGAAATTGCTGAAGGAAAAAGGACATACGGTCCGCAGCAAGCATCGAGATATTAATAAGGAGTAAAAACACATGGTTGGCATTTTAATTGTCACTCACGGCAGACTTGCACAAGAGCTGTTGGAGACGACAAAAATCATTGTTGGGAAGAGCATCGATCACATCGTCCCGATCAGCGTTGGTTGGAACGATGACATGGCAGACATACAAAAGATCATCTCGGCCGCCATCAATCGAGTCGATCAAGGAGATGGAGTTTTGGTACTGACGGATATGTTCGGAGGAACGCCGTCCAACATCAGTTTGTCCTTTCTGTCGGAGAAAGTGGAAATCATCACAGGAGTGAATCTTCCGATGTTAATTAAAATCATGAACGTAGGAGAACGTTACAAACTGAAAGAGCTTGCACAATTGATAACAGAACAAGGTAAAAAAAGCATTTATCTGGCGAGCGAAATTCTTTCTTTGCACAAATAGATGCTGACACGGGATGTCGAGATCAAGAACAAGAAGGGTTTGCATGCCAGGGCCGCATCTAAGCTTGTTCAGCTTGCCGCCCGTTATAAATCCAAAGTTTTGCTTTGCCGCGACGGACAGCAAAGCGATGGGAAAAGCATCCTGGGGGTTCTCGTTCTGGCCGCACATCAAGGCTCGTTGCTGACAATCACGACAGAAGGAGAAGATGAACAGGAGGCAATGGATGTGCTTGTGGATCTAATCAATCGGAAATTTGACGAAGGCGAGTGATGAAGAAGAACACTTATAAAGGAACAGCGATTTCACCGGGGATCGCAATCGGCAAAAGCCTTCTTCTCGAAAAACAGGATGTGGCTGTTTATCGCATTGATCTCGAAGACAATCAGGTGGACCTTGAAGTTCAGCGACTTAAAGAAGCAATCGATAAATCGATTTCTCAGATTAATCTTTTGAAAGATCAACTGAGCGATCGACTCGGTCAGGAACACAGTTACATAATGGATTCTCAGTTGCTGATGCTGTCGGATAAGCTTCTAGTTGAAAACACAATGGATCTCATCCGCAAAGAAAAAGTGAACGCGGAATGGGCGTTGAATGAAACAGCGGATCAATGGACCAGCATTTTTGAAAATATGAAGGATGAGTATTTTAAAGAACGTGTAGCCGACGTAGAGGATGTGATTCACAGGGTGCAAGCGAACCTGGCTCAAATCAATGTTCATGCGCTGACCCAGGTGGATGAAGACGCCGTGATCCTTGCTGATCAGATGGCCCCTTCCGACATAGTAGAGTTGCAGAATACCAGGGTCGTCGGATTCGCCACAAAGCTCGGAGGAAAGACGAGTCACACGGCAATCATTGCCAGATCGTTGAAAACCCCTGCTGTAACCGGGATTGAGGGGATCGATGAAATTGCTAAATCAGGGCAAATGCTGATCGTCGATGGTTATGAAGGGATCGTTATCGTCGATCCCAGCACGACACAGCTCAGAGAATATCAGAACAAGAAGCTTTATTATGAAGAACATGCCCGGGTGATGCTCACGCAAAGGGAATTACACGCCGTAACAAAAGATGGGCGAAAAGTCATTGTTCAGGCAAATATCGAACTTCCCGAGGAATTGGAAGGCGCCATCCGTTCGGGAGCTCAGGGAATCGGAATTTACAGATCGGAGTTTTTGTATTTGTCGAATCCGGATCGGCTCCCTTCAGAAGAAGAACACTTTCTTGTTTATAAAAACCTGGCCGAGAAAGCTTATCCTTATTCAGCAATTGTAAGAACAGCGGACCTTGGCGCTGAAAAATTTACACCAGCAATGGGCATGGTCCATGAACCCAATCCCGCGCTGGGAATCCGTGGAATTCGATTTTGTTTGCAACGAAAAGACATGTTTAAAACTCAGTTGCGAGCCCTATTGCGCGCAAGCACTTTCGGGCGCCTCAAAATCATGTTCCCAATGATCTCGGACTTAAGTGAACTTCGCGAAGCCAAGGCAGTTCTGGAGGAATCGAAAGAGGATTTGCGGTTGCAAAAGATAGAATTCAATGAAAATGTTGCTGTCGGAATCATGATCGAAGTGCCCTCCGCAGCCCTGGCAGCGGATCTTCTTGCGCCTGAAGTCGATTTTTTCAGTCTGGGAACGAATGACTTGATTCAATATCTTCTGGCAATCGACAGAAACAATGACCACCTTTCGTACCTTTACGATCCACTTCATCCTGCCGTCATTCGAGTAATGAAATATGTTGTGGATAAAGCCCACGAAGTCGGAGTAAAAGTCGGGTTGTGCGGTGAAGTGGCCTCTGACCCGCAGAATTTGATTGTTCTTCTTGGATTAGGACTCGATGAATTATCGATGAATCCTGTGTCGGTACCGTTGATCAAACATATGATCCGCTCGATGAACTATTCGGATGCACGCGAAATTTTTGACCATTGTCTGGCTCTCGCGACCGCCCAGGAAGTGAATGAATACATTCTGGAGAAAGTAAATCAGTTTTTCCCGAGCGGTTTCTTCGCGCCCCACGGACCCACGATGTTATGATTTACAAAAAAACATATGAGACTAGATAAAATTGCTGAGATTCTGCAGTGTAAGCTGGAAGGAGATCCGGCTGCGGAAATCACCGGTGTGGACAAGATCGAAACGGCGGGTCCTCAAATGTTGACGTTTCTTGCAAACAGGAAATATCTGCCCAAGCTGAAATCCACACAGGCCGGCGCCGTCATCACAGACTTCAGCATTGACTGTAATGGCAAAAACGTTTTAAGACATTCGAATCCTTATCTGATCTACGCGAAAGCTCTTGAACTTTTTTATCAACCCTACCGGCCCGCCCCCTTTATTTCACCTCATGCATATATAGCGCCTACAGCCAGAATCGGTAACGATGTTTACATCGCACCATTCGTTCATATAGATGATTCTGTCGAACTTGGAGAAGGTTGTTGTGTATTTCCGAACACAAACATCTATAAAGGTGCTCGTATCGGAAAACATTGCGTGATTCACTCGAATGTATCCATCCGGGAGAATGTAGAAATAGGAAACGGTGTTGTCATCAAGAATGGAGCCGTGATCGGAAGTGAGGGGTTCGGTTTTGCAAAAGCGGATGATGGCTCGCACTACAAGATCATTCAGACCGGAAAGCTGATCATTGAAGATGCAGTGGAAATTGGAGCCAACACAACCATCGATCGCCCGGCGATCGGTGAAACGAGAATTCGCCACGGGACCAAGATCGATAATCTGGTTCAGATTGGGCATTCGAGCGACATCGGCGAAAACTCCATACTTTGTGCACAGGTCGGGCTAGCCGGAAGCACAATCATTGGTAAAAACGTGATCCTGTCCGGACAAGTGGGCGTTGCCGGCCACCTTGAGATCGGCAATAATGTCATCGCAACCGCGCAGACTGGAATCCCCAATTCGGTAAAAGAAAACAGTTTTATTTCCGGTTATCCTGCTATCGATAATCGCTCCTGGCTCAAATCCAGCGCAGTCTTTAACCGCCTGCCGGATATGCTCCGCGAAATTCAAAATCTGAAAGCAAAGATCGAAGAGCTCGAAAAGAAACTTTCAGACAAGTAAATTCACCGCTCTCCATTTGACTTACTGTGAGATTCTTGATTAAGTTGTCATGAAATAGTCGCAACGAATGTCCTCAGACCAACAACAGGGGAGAAACATGATTAAATCAATCGTTCTTGCTGTTGTCGTTTCACTTGTTATCTGGGCGCTCACGTTTGATCTGTGGTTTGAATATAACAGAGTGCTTCCATCCCTTGGCATCGCTTTAGCAGCCGGCTTGATCATTGTGCTAATTGTGCGTGCTTTAGCCAATTCTGGATTAGCGCTTCAATTGATCATCGTAGGGGTTGCAGTGGGGCTAGTGTTGTTTGCCGCATCGAAACTATTTCCACAGCGGGGCTGCACACTGCCGGCGAATAGGCCAATCATTGTTACTTGTGGACCCGTCGATGCAACACCTGATGTATGCGCAAAAGAGGGTGAGGATATTGAGTGGGTGACGTCAGGAGTAGCACCTGGAATCACAATTGAGATCCATGGTTTCAAAAAGATTAGAAGGTTCTGGCCCGACAAAAAAGAGAGTCCTTTGGAAGCGGACCCGACTCCTGGTAACAATCAGAACAACATAAAGGGAAAAATCAAGATAACTCAAGAAAACAAGGGTAGAAAGTTTAAATATTCTGTTACTTGTACTCCCGGCGGCACAAAAGATCCTATGATTGAGGTCCCGCCGCGGGGGAGATAGACTTTCTGATCTGTTTTTCCAGGGCGGCCTTTACTTCGGGCAGTTCTCGAACTGGCTTTACATCGGGGTCAAAGCGAATGACAAGCAAATTGTTGGACGCTATCGAATTCAAGGCGATCTCCTTAGCCCACCTCCAATCCTTACAGCGGCTGACCGCAATGGCGGCATAATCGGAGAGTTCCGGGCTGTCAGGATGTCTACCCAGGACTCCTCGCGCTTCATCCAGCGCCTCTTTGCAGTTCCCTGTAGCAGCAAGGGCCATGGCTAAGCCGCCGCGTGACCTATCGTCGACTCGATTGAGTTCCAGAGCAGTCCGAAATTTCTTGATGGCTTGACTATAAAACTCACGCGCCTCTTCCTTTTGACCCAGCTGCCGAAGGGCATCCGCTACGTTTGAAACATTGAGCGGTTTATCGGGTGCTTCCTTCAAAAGCGCTTGCCAGTTTCGCAGAGCAAGATCGTATTGGCCGCGGTAATAATAAACCAGACCAAGGTTGTTGTATGCGTAAAGATTCGGAGAGCGTTCCAGCGTTTGACGGAAATAGCTTTCGGCACCATCCAGGTTACCTTGCGTCAAATGTATGATTCCAAGTCCAACGAGCGGTGCAAATCCTTCGGGATGAAGTTTCGTTGCTTCTTCCAAATGAGAGCGCGCAGAATCAAAGTTGCCGGCGAATTGCCATTCAAATATTCCAAGCTCATAATGGTTCTTCCAGTAACTCGATCTTAGGTCGATGGCCCGATTGTACATTTGCGTTGCTTCTTTATTTCTTCCAAGCGAAGAGTACAATGCACCAAGATTACGGCAGGCGGAATCATCTCCAGGGGCCAACTCAAGTGCGCGCGCAAAGGCATTCTGTGCTTCTATGGAGTTTCCGCTTTCTAATTGAACAACACCATGAGCAAGCAAAGCTTCGGGAAGATTCGGATCCAATGCCAGTGCGCGTTTCGCTTCTGCACTCGCGGCTGACATCAAAGAAGCTTCGTGTGCTTCGTGAAATTTTGTAATGAGAGTCATTGCAAGTCGCGCCCGCGCAGCAGAAAAATCCGGATCAATAACGATCGCTTCGCGGTAAAGACTGGCGGCCTGATCCAAGGAGTTATCCACATCCCAACCCTCTTGATAATTGCGGGCCTCCAGATACTTCTGGTAGGCTTCCATGCTGGGTGTTCGAACTTGCCCAATCTCTTTTTCCGCACGACCATTCATCTGCAGAGCGGAAAGAATGTACTGCTTGATTAAATCCATTGTTGCAATAGGGCGACCACTGAAAGTTTGTTTGGACAGAATCTTTCCGTTCTCAGATAGAATTTCGGCTGAGATCTCGGTGGTGTCACCCTTCGTGAAAACAACCCCTTTGACTATGGTGTCGACCCCCAGGTCACGGGCAACGTTTCTTACAGCAGCCAATTCTTGAATTTGTCTGACATTCTCATACGGTGCGACGGCGAGGCCTGGTACTGCTTGCAATCCTGCAATAAGCGCATCTGTAACCATTGTTCCTAAATAACCACGGGCGGGATCCTCTCCACCGTAACGAAAGGGAAGAACGGCGATGGCGACCGGTCTATCGTCAATCGCTTCAGTTTGTGGTCCTATCTTCTTTCGAAATATGGAAGGAACAACAAGCCAAGCGATAGCTGCTGCAATTGCAATCAGTAAAACGGCAGCGATCGCGGCCCGGTGATGCCGGAATCGTTTTGAACGGAGGGACCAATCCGCGCGGGCAGATGTTGTTGTTGTATCTCCGCGGATGCGCCTTAAGTCAATCCATACTTCATGCACGGACTGGTATCTCATCTCCCGATCCTTATCCAGCATTTTCTTCAGCACACGCACTAAGTCTGGTGTAACACCATCATTAAAACGGGTGACGGGAACTGGATCCTTGTGAATAATCGCATCGACAACTTCAGTTGTGGAGTTTCCCGTAAACGGCAAACGACCTGCCAGCATTTCATACAAAACAATCCCAAACGAGAAAATGTCGCTTCGATGATCTACGGTTTTACCTAGCGCCTGTTCGGGGGACATGTATGCGACGGTGCCTCGAACGTCACCCGTTTGAGTCAGATGAGACTCCGTTTTGTGCTCGCTCCAATCTAGTGCGGAATCGCGAAACTGTTTTGCCAGGCCGAAATCCAAAATCTTCACATGCGACCGCGATGCGAGCAAAATATTGCCGGTCTTGATATCCCGATGAACAATGTTCTTTCTTCGCGCCTCATCAAGAGCATCGGCGATCTGTATCGCAATATCGAGAATTTCCGGCACCTTCATGGGTGCTGTCTGAAGCCTTTCGCGGAGAGTTTCTCCCTCCACATATTCCATGCAGATATAAACCTGGCCCTCTGCTTCGCCGGTCTCGTAAATCGTGCAAATGTTTGGATGATTCAGGACAGCTGCAAGAGATGCTTCTCTTCGAAACCTGCCGATCAGCTGAGACGTTGGCAAAAGGTCCGATGAAAGGATTTTTATCGCGACAGGACGATTCAGGCGGGTATCTGTGGCCAGGTAAACTTCACCCATTCCGCCCCGGCCCAGAAGCTTCACGATTTCGTATGAACCAAAAATTTGTCCGGAATACAAGCTCATGATTTCGATCCTAAACTCGACTCCACGAGCCACACGGGTCTCATAAATGTCGCCCCTACACGGTTGATGGTTTCGTAGGTGCCCGATTCATTGCACCTGCCTTCCCGTATTGTTCATTAAATTATATCAGCACAATCAGATGGGACTGGTATGAGTTAGACTATGGAGAATGTTGGAACACCTCGATTTGAACCTTTCCATATCGAAAGCAGAATACAAACGGCGTTTGCCAAAATTACAGCAGCACTTTTATGGGCTTGCTCATTCGATGTTTGTTTCAGGCATTCCCAGTATCGTGATCTTCGAAGGCTGGGCCACTTCCGGCAAAGGCAGTACGATCACTCTACTGACAGAACGGCTCGATGCGCGCGGTTTTCGTGTTGTGCCTTTTATGCCCTCTCGCACGTATGAGACTCAGTATCCATGGTTGTGGCGATTCTGGTTGAAGATTCCAGTAGCCGGACAAATGATGATCTTTGATCAATCCTGGTATCGCAGGGTATTGACCGACCGGCTGATGAAAACAGTCAGTAAACGAGAATGGCAGAGCGCTTACCAGGATATCAACGAGTTCGAAGAACAACTGTCGAATAACGGAACGGTGATCCTGAAGTTCTGGCTGCAAATCTCCAGGAAAGAACAGAAAAAACGAATCAAGCAGCTGCAGAAGAGCAAATTAACAGCCTGGCAAGTATCGGAGGAGGATGCTTTTCAAAACAAGTCGTATAAAAAGCACGCAAAAATAGTGGAACAAATGCTATCAAGAACCGAAATGCCGTACGCACCATGGACGATTGTGGAAGCCACCGACCGGTATTTCACTCGAATCAAGATTTACCAATCACTCATCCATGCATTCAGCAAACGTTTGAAGTCCGCCGATATCAAACCTTTCGATGACGCTCATGCTTGAAAAACTCGATCACGATGTAAAGCTCCCCTCTAGAGAATATTCGGTCTCTCTGGATAAGCTTCAAAATCAGATTCATCTTCTTGGTTATCAGGTCTATATGCAAAAACAGCCGGTTGTGATTGTGTTCGAAGGATGGGACGCAGCAGGAAAGGGAGGCGCAATCAAGCGTCTTACAGCAAAGTTGGATCCTCGCGGATACACAGTGTGGCCGATTTCAGCGCCGCACGGAGATGATAGGGACAGACATTATTTGTATCGCTTCTGGCGAAGATTGCCCGCCAAAGGCGAAATCACAATCTTTGACCGTTCCTGGTACGGTCGAGTCCTGGTAGAGCGTGTGGAAAGATTGTGCTCAGAAGTAGATTGGAAGCGCGCTTACACTGAACTGAATCAATTCGAGCGCCAACTCACAAACTCAGGAACAATCGTTTTGAAATTTTGGATGCATATTACCCAGCAGGAACAGCTCAGGCGTTTTAAAGAACGGGAGCGCACACATTACAAATCGTGGAAGCTCACCGAGGAAGATTGGCGTAATCGCGGCAAGTGGGAAGACTACGAAAAGGCAGCCGAAGATATGCTTTTGAAAACAAGTACTCCCAAAGCACCATGGACTGTAGTAGAAGCGAATGACAAATGGTACGCCAGAATCAAAGTGTTGAAAACTGTCGTGGACAGGCTGAAAAGGGAACTGTAACAACTGATTCACGGGATGCGGTACACTCTGCACATTCAATAGATTTTTGCGATATAATTTGCGCATCCTAATCTGGGGGGGATAACAATTGAAACTCAAATGCATTCCGTTTTTGGTTGTTGCTGTTGTTTTGTCCTTCAACTTCGCGTTTGCCAGAGCCTGGAGTGAGTATCGGCCGGAAGGTGGTCGTTGCTTAATATCGGTTCCAAAGACGCCTGCCCATTCAGTAAAAGATGTACCGAGTGATGTCGGCAGTTTAAAAATGCATCAATACATGATGGACTATGGCGAGTACGCATTCCTCATGACATTTACCGACTATCCTTCCACACTAACCGAATCAAAAACCGCAGACAATATATTGGAAGATGTTGTAAAGGGTTCGATTGGCGATGGCGAACTGATCCGGAAAGTAGATCTGGAGATCGACAAGTTTCCAGGCAAAGAATATATCGCCAAAAAACCGGATTTTACTCTGAAAGGCAGGGTTTTTCTGGTCGGACAGAGGCTGTATCAGCTGATTACAGTGGTTCCTCCCGGTCAGACAGATGCACTGTCGACCGACGTCGAAGATTTCCTGCGATCCTTTCGCCTGCTGCACTGAGGTAAGGAGCGCAGCCTTCCAGGCTGCATTCAGGGTCGCAGCCATCCTGGCTGCAAGAACCAGGGGGCAGGCTGGGAGCCTGCGCTCCTGATCAACGCATTTCAGCGACCTGGATGCGCGTGGTTGCTTTCAAAAGGTCGGCCATAGCGGCTCCAACGTCAATCTGTTCTTTCGACATCAACAGCTTCTCTGCCTTTTGCCTGGCCGTTCGAGCGCGCTCTACATCGATTTCTTGCGGACGTTCCACAGTTACTGCCAGCACAATCACGCGATCGCCAAGAACTTCGGCAAAACCACCGCTCACGGCAAAATGCTGTTTTTGGCCACCTTGACGATAGGATAAAACCCCGACTCCAAGCATGGTCAACAACGGAAGATGACCGGGTAAAATCCCCAGGTATCCTTCAGAACCGGGCAACGTTACCTCTTCAACTTCTTCAGATAGCAACAATCGTTCAGGAGTCACGATTTCCAGCTTTATTTTGGTAGGCAAAGCAACAGCCATTATTCACCCTTCATGGTTTCGTGAGCTTCCAGGACTTCTTCGATTCCACCTTTCATATAGAAAGCCTGTTCCGGAATTTCGTCATGCTTCCCTTCCACGACTTCTTTAAATCCGCGGATCGTATCTTCGAGCTTTACATATTTCCCGGAACGACCCGTGAATTGTTCGGCAACAAAGAAAGGCTGTGATAGAAACTTTTGAATCTTTCTTGCGCGAGCCACAATGAGCTTATCATCTTCAGAAAGTTCATCGATTCCAAGAATTGCAATGATGTCCTGTAGATCCTTGTATTTCTGCAAAACACCCTGCACTCCACGAGCAACATTATAATGTTCGTCGCCGATCACACGTGGATCGAGAATACGCGAGGTTGAAGCCAATGGATCGACGGCGGGGTAAATCCCGAGTTCGGCAATCGGACGCGAAAGATTGGTTGTTGCATCGAGGTGAGCAAAAGCCGTTGCAGGGGCCGGATCTGTATAATCATCCGCAGGAACATAAATCGCCTGGACCGATGTGATCGAACCTTTTTTCGTAGAAGTAATCCTTTCCTGTAAAAGCCCCATTTCCGTCGCAAGCGTCGGTTGATATCCAACGGCGGAGGGCATACGTCCGAGTAGAGCCGATACTTCGGATCCTGCCTGAGTAAAGCGAAAGATGTTGTCGATAAAAAGCAACACATCCTGCCCTTCTTCGTCGCGAAAAGCTTCCGCAACGGTGAGTCCCGTTAATCCGACTCGCAAACGCGCTCCGGGTGGTTCTGTCATCTGACCGTAGATCAATGCCGTTTTATCGATAACCCCTGATTCCTTCATTTCCAGCCAGAGCTGATTTCCTTCACGAGTCCTTTCACCCACTCCCGCGAACACAGAGAACCCGCCGTGCTTTGTGGCAATGTTGTTGATCAGCTCCATGATGATGACGGTTTTACCAACACCGGCGCCGCCAAACAGGCCGATCTTTCCGCCTTTTAGGTACGGCTCCAGCAAATCAATAACCTTAATACCCGTTTCAAGCATCGACATTGCTGTATCTTGCTCTTCAACCGTGGGAGCCGGACGATGAATCGGATAGAAATGTTTCGCTTCAATGGGGCCTAACATATCCACCGGTTTGCCGATTACGTTCATCACGCGACCGAGCGTTGCTCTGCCCACAGGAACGGTGATTGGTGCTCCAGTATCATAAACTTTCATACCGCGGATCAACCCTTCTGTTGGTTCCATCGATACGGCACGAACTCGATTTTCACCGAGGTGCTGCTCCACTTCCGTGAAGATATCCACTTGAACGTTATTTGTGCCTTCATCAAAAACACGTATCGCATTATAAATGAATGGCAATTGACCATCTTCAAACTGAACATCGATAACAGGTCCGATGACCTGCACAATCGTTCCGACACTTTTGTACTCAAAATCCGGTGTGAGCATTGTTGACCTCGGTTAGGATAACGATTCGGCGCCGCCAACCACTTCAATGATCTCCTTTGTGATTGCAGCCTGGCGGATCTTATTCATTGTTAACGTCAAAGACTGAATCATATCTTTTGCATTATTTGTAGCAGCTTCCATCGCTGCCATACGTGCAGCGTGTTCTGCTGCCCCTGATTCCAGCAACGCACGATAGATCTGGATTTCCAAATGCAGGGGTAAAAGTCTGTCAAAAATGGTTTCCGCGTCCGGTTCGTAAATATAATCCAGACTCTGTGCAGCCGTTGCTTCCGGCAAACGTTCGAGCGGCAGCAACCTTTGGACGACGATACGCTGTTGCATCATCGATTTAAACTCATTGTAAATGATGTAAATCGCATCCAGGTTGCCGTCCAGATAAGAACGAATCGATTTTTCCGCGATCTCCTTTGCGTGCTGAAATTGGAGACTTCTAAAAATATTGAGATATTGATTCGAAATGACAAACTTTCGCTTTTTAAAGAATTCGTAGCCCTTTCTACCGACCAGATGCAGCGTAAGATTGAAATCCCGTCTCTCCTCCAGAAACAGCAGAGCAGCCTTGATCAGGTTCGCGTTAAAAGAGCCAGCCAATCCACGATCGGCTGTGACCACAACCAGTTCCACGTTTTGATCCCCTTTTACCTTGAGCAGCGGATGATTTTCAGGATTCGCGCGAGTTGCCAGACTTGTCAAAACCTGAAGCATTTTGTTTGCAATCGGACGCGCAGCCATCATGCGTTCCTGAGAACGACGTAAACGGGCAGCCGAAACCATTTTCATCGCTTTCGTAATTTGCTGCGTACTCTTTACGCTGCGGATTCTTCTACGAAGATCTATCAGTGCCGGCATTATTCACTTCTTATGTGCTTCAACAAAGCCAGCCTTGAAATCGGTGAGCGCCTCATTCAATGCGGCTTTTACCTCATCATCGAGCTGGCCTTTCTGTAGAATCAATTTCCCGAGTTGCGGTCGCTGGTTATCCATGAATTGATGCAGCGCCTTTTCAAAGGGCCGAACCACTTCGACAGCAAGATCGTCCAGATAACCGTTCGTTGCAGCAAAGATCGTAACGACCTGCTTATCGATGGTTAATGGGGCGTATTGATCCTGTTTGAGGATTTCGGTTAATCTCTGGCCGCGTGCCAGCTGTCGCTGTGTGGCTGCATCCAAATCCGAACCGAACTGGGCGAAGGCAGCGAGCTCGCGGTATTGGGCAAGCTCCAAACGCAACATCCCTGAAACTTGCCTCATTGCTTTAATCTGGGCGGCGCCTCCCACTCGCGAAACGGATAGGCCGGCGTTAATCGCCGGGCGAATACCGGAGTAGAAGAGATCCGCTTCGAGATAAATCTGACCATCCGTAATCGAAATAACATTGGTCGGAATATAGGCTGAGACATCGCCGGCCTGGGTTTCAATAATCGGCAACGCTGTTAAGGAACCTGCTCCCATTTCATCGTTCATTTTTGCAGCGCGCTCCAACAACCTGGAATGTAAATAAAAGACATCACCTGGATAGGCTTCCCGGCCTGGAGGGCGGCGCAATACAAGCGAGAGCTCACGGTAAGCGGCAGCGTGTTTGGACAGGTCATCGAAGATGACCACTGCATGTCTACCTTTATCACGGAAATATTCGCCGATTGCACAACCCGCATAAGGAGCGATGTACAACATCGGGGCAGGATCGCTGGCCGGAGCGGCCACAACTACGCTGTAACGCATTGCATCGTTATCTTGTAGAGACTTGACAAGATGCGCGATGGTTGAATTCTTTTGCCCGATAGCAACATAAATGCAAATGACTTCGCTATCTTTCTGATTCAAGATTGTATCGAGAGCAACTGCTGTTTTACCCGTTTGCCGATCGCCGATGATCAGTTCACGCTGTCCGCGTCCAATCGGAATCATCGAATCGATGGCTTTCAATCCTGTTTGAAGAGGCTCGTTCACAGGCTGACGGTCAATGACTCCAGGAGCAATTCTTTCCACAGGTGAAAATTGCGTTGCGGAAATCGGCCCCTTCCCATCCAAAGGCTCACCGATGGCATTCACAACACGGCCGACCATCTCTTCACCCACAGGAACGGACATGATGCGCTTGGTCCGGCGGACCTGATCTCCGCTTTTGATCCTTGCAAATTCACCGAGAAGCACCGCGCCCACATTATCCTCTTCCAGGTTCATTGCAATGCCCACCACATCATGTGGAAAATCGATCAGCTCCCCGTACATAACCTTATCCAGGCCATGAATTCTCGCAATTCCGTCACCAATCGAAAGCACTGTTCCAACTTCTTTTACATCCAGTACGGTCTGATACCCTTCAATCTCCTGCTGAATGATGGATGTGATCTCTTCAGCTCGAATGGTCGTTGCCATTTATGCCTCCTGAATCTTTGCTCTCAATAGCTGCAGCTGCGCCTGCACGCTGCCGTCGTATAAAGTGGTGCCGATCCTTGTGATCGCACCGCCGATCAGCGAAGGATCCACATGATTCTCCAGCTGAACTTTCTTTCCTGTAAACTGCTGAAGCTTTTCGACCAGCAGATTTTCTTCCGCGTGTGACAACCGCTGAGCAGTCATCACTTCGACAACCATGATCCCCTGTTTCTCCAGGAACTGTTCTTCGACGGAAACAATCACCTGCTCCAGCAATTTCAAGCGGTCGCGATGTATCAACGTCTTAAGAAAGTTATAAGTCAGTTCTTGATATTTCGATTTCGAACTCAAACCCTGCAGAACCTTGAGCTTTGTTTGCTGGGATACGGACGGGTTTACGAATAGCGTGCGCAGTATGGGCGTTGAATCCATCATCCTGACAAAATTTTCGAGTTCTTCTAATACTGTAGAAAAATTCCGTTGCCGAATGGAGATATCCAGGAGTGCGTGAGCATATCGCTTCGCGATCGTGCTGATCAATAGATCTCTTTTCATTTTCCAAACTCTTCAATATAAGTTTTGATCAGACGGTGTTGATCCTCGTCGTTGATCTCCTTTTCAATAATCCGTTGCCCTTGCTGCACAGCAAGGTCTGCGACGTGCTTGCGCAGTTGCTTCTTTGCGGATCTCACCTCATTTTCGATTTCCCTCTGGGCCATTTCCACAATTCTATGGGCTTCCTTCTGGGCAGAATCCAGGATCCGTGCCTTTTCGTCTTCTGCATCCTGCAGAGCTCGCTCCCGGATCCGGACAACTTCTTCATTCATTTGTTGCATTCGTTGATCCATCGCCTGCATCTGTCGTTCCGCTTCGTCTTTGGCCGCGCGGGCGCTTTCTACGGAACGATGGATCTCTTCAGCTTCCGCTTTGAATTGATCTTGAACCCGAAGTTTTTTGGCGATGAAGAAATACAGAATGGCAACAAGAGCTGCAAAATTTGTCCATTGACCCAGCGTCTGCCACCATGTTTGTTCATGACCCCCTTCCGCATGAGATCCTTCTTCAGCCGATAGCGATAATAGCCGGTAAAATCCCGATCAGAGAAACCACAAACAAAACAAGAACAAGTTTTCTCATATCAAGCCTGCGTCGAATCCTGCCGTTGAACGGGTCTTTTCAATATTCGAGAAGCAATCGTGGCTGCAAACTGCTCGGCTTGCTCCTGAAGCTTACGCCGCGCTTCTTCCACTTTCGCGCGGATATCCGCTTTTGCTTCAGTCAACATCTTTTCTGTTTCGGCACGCTGCTTCGCAATCACCTGACTTTTTTCTCCTAGAGCGGCCGTTTTCACCTGCCCAATCTGCTGATCACCTTCCCGTCTTGCCTCTCTCAGACGCCGATCGAATTCCAAGGCTTTCTCCTGAGAAGCTTTCCGGATTTGTTCGGCTTCCAGCCGGGCTCCTTCGATCCGTCGATGTCTTTCTTCTAATGATCTTGCCCAGCGGCCGAAACAAAGTGCGGTTCAATATAAAGGTGAGTACGATCAGAAAAAATACAATCGGGATGAATGTCCAGTTCGGAAAAATTTCCATTATTTCAACCCCTGTTCCAGTTTCGATCTTATCCCGCGCAAAATTCATCAACCGGCTCATCATCTTTCTGCCATAATTGATCAAAGCCGCATCCCACAATTCATAAATTTCGGTGATTTCGCTTTCTGCTTCGATTTTTAAAGCACTGTCCCCTGCTTCCGATTCTTCCGTAACTTGAATACTAATGATTTTATCCCCTTGAACATAACTGATCAGTGTACCCGCATCCATAGATCCAAGCCTGAGCCCTGTCCCGTATCCCGCTCTTTGCAATTCGTCCTCAAAGTGCAAACGGATCTCGTCCAGCATGCACTCCGGACCGTGAACTTCAATGAACATGAGAATGCCGTAAACCGCTCTGTTGTTTTCTAAACGCCGGAACCAGAAAAATTGGAGCCAGAATCGTCGTTAATAGAGTCATCAAAATTGCAACTCCAAACATATCCAGATCCACGACACCACGTGATAATCCGTAACCGGCAACAATCAACGCCACTTCGCCACGAGGCACCATTCCCAAACCGATCCTGTACGCCCCGAGCCGGTTGAAACCGCAGGAAAGCCCCGCTATTCCGCAACCAATCACCTTTCCCAGGATTGCAAACAAAGTTATTACGAGTCCAAACACAAGTGCATTTCGCATGGAATCCACGTTTACAAGCATTCCAAGAACCACGAAGAAAACAGGAACAATCAAATGATAAACTCCGCGCAATTCTTCAATTAACTTTTCGGCGATCGGTGTATTCGAAAACGCTAGACCAACGCTGTAAGCACCAATAATCATTGCCAGACCGACGACCTCACATAGAGCAGCGGCCAGAAGACAGGCAAAGAATGTAAGAACCAGCCCTGACCCCGGCGTCTGAAACCAGGACCAGATTCTGACAAGCCAGGGGGCGGTTAAAACAAAAAAGGCTGATACGGCGAGCCAGATCCCAATCGCTTTCAATGCGATCCACCCTACAGTGGCTACATCTAAAGTGCCCGATTCGGCTAGATTCACAACAATTGCCAGAACGAGAATCCCGAGTACATCATCCACAACGGCTGCACCAAGAATTGTGATCCCTTCCGGAGTATCGAGCTTTTTGATATCACTCAGTACACGGGCCGTGATTCCCACCGATGTCGCCGCCAAAATGGCTCCCATAAACAACGCAGAACCATCCAGGAATTTATTGGCATGGCCGAACCAGACAGTTGTTGCTGCTCCCAAAAAGAAAGGTAGTATGATTCCGGCCCCGCCCACAATGCTGGCTTTCCCTGCGAATCGAAAAAACCCCGCAAGATTCGTTTCCAGTCCGGCAATAAACAAAAGCAGAATCGCAGCAATCTGAGCGATTCCATAAAGCGAAAGTGACACCGGAATGTGGGACAACGCCTCGATCGAATCAGGAGGAAGCGTTGGAAAAAGCGGTCCGATACCGGGAAAACTGATGCCGCCCCCCAAAAGATAAGGGCCAAACAGCACGCCCGAGACAAGCTCACCTAGCACGCTGGGTTGCTTTAAAAATCTTTCAAAGATCTCCCCGAAAATACGGGCTATAAAAATTACGAAAGCGAGCTGCAGAACAAGCAAAGTGATTTGATGAGCGCTGTTGTGTTCCACACTTCGCCTCGCATCCTAAGTGTTCAAAGAGTTCAAAGTGATAAAGATGCTAAGTTGTCTATAGTGCAAACACCTTAAACCCTTTCACACTTTGAACTTTTTAACTTTTCTGAGAAGCAAGTAATCTAGCACACGGTATGAGTCCGGTCAAGGAAATTTGGGGCGCTTTTACGACGGACATCCCGATCAAAATCGGGGTTTTACACAGCGGCATGGAAACACAGGGAAAAGACTTATGGCTATGTGTTCTCTGTGTCTCTGTGTTAAAAAAAATTACGCGGAAACGGGTGCCGGAGACATCGTAAGAATGCGGAATCCTGCTTTCATCTTGCGCCTTAATTCTGCGAAGCTTCGCAGTTGAACCATTTTCTTGAAGATATAGGATGGACGCGAGTAGAAGGAGCGATACGCATCGACGATCAACTCTTGCAATTCCTGTTCGCTTAGAATTTCAGTCCAGAACTTCGGTCTGAATTCAGGAGTTGGATTGAGTGCAAAATTCTTCCAGTAATCTTCCTTCAGCAAACCGCTGCTCAAGCCCTGATAATAGATTTCTGTAGCCGGAAATGGCGTCAGAATTGTGATGTGTGTGTAATCAGGATCCAGATCCTGCATGAACTGGAACGTCTGTTTGATTTCGTCGCGAGTCTCGGAAGGAGAACCGATCATGAAATAAGCAAGCGTATCGATCCCCGCTTCCTTTGTCATTTTGAACACTTTGCGGGTTTCTTCAGTCGTGATCCCTTTGCGAAGGACTTTCATGATCCTGTCCGTACCCGCTTCAACACCATAGTGAATCCGCTCACAATGTGCGGTTTTCATGTGTTTTAACAGATCGGCATCAATGGTGTTTACTTTTGCACGGACATCCCAGCCGATATCCAGTTTGCGCCGGAGGATCTCATCGCAAATGGCATGAACGCGTTTCTTATCTACAGTAAAGGTGTCGTCGTAAATCAGGAATTCACGAATGCCCATGTTGATGCATTCTTCCATTTCGTCAACGACATATTTGGGAGAATTGGCACGGAAGTTCTTCCCGAGATGAGGCCGATCGCAAAAACTGCAACGGAAAGGGCAGCCCCGGCTCGTGAACATCGTGGTGATCGGATCTCGTTTCGCCATGACGGAACTGTATTTGTGATAAGGAACCAGGTCACGCGCGGGGAAAGGCAATAGATCCAGGTCATCATTTGCGAGAAGTTTTCTCGTTGGAGTGCGCACGATTTTTCCATTACGGCGGAAAACAAGACCCTGGATCTTGTCCCATTCATCCGGTTGATGCAAAGTTTTAATCAACTCAACGAGGGCATGTTCACCTTCACCTGTGAAACAGAAATCCGCTTCCGGCAATCGAATGGTCTCATCGGCGTAAATGTGTATGTGAGAACCACCCCAGGCAATCGGAATCTTTGGATGCAATTCCTTCACGATACGGGCCACTTTGATACAATCCAGCAGCGTGAAGGTCATCGCACTGATCCCGACCAAATCGGGGCTTACCTTTCGGATCCTTTCTTTGAGGGCAGGATAATCGAGCTCCTCGACTTGCGAGTCAATGACCTCGACATCACAAATTTTTTCGCGACGTAAAAAGGCCGCCAAGTAGAGAATCCCCAACGGCGGATTGTACCCACGTTCTTCATCTACAACTGTCGGAAGATTCCCGGACAACGTCATTGTTGCCGGAGGATTAATTAACAGTACTTTCACAGATCAACTCCCAGGACGCCGTTTAGAAACACGGAGACTCATCCGCTATGATATTGATTTCTTTCGCAAAAGTAAATCATTATAGACGAGAGTGCTCCGAAGTCAAGGATGCCATTTTGGCAATAGTCTTCAACGTGCCGGTTAAAACGACGGGATAGACTACTGAGAACTGAGATAATACAGATCCGCCTGACCTCCAGGCTTTGCGTAAACAATCGTGGAAAGATCAGAAGAAAAATCGTAGGCATTGCCGAAGAAAGCGAGCGGAAAAGCAAAAGGTAGCTTGAGAGCCAGTTCTGGCTGGCCAATCAGTTTGCCGTCACGCCACCCCTGGCGATAAAACAGGATTTCCCCGCGACCCGCAACGGAATACAAAAAAGCTTTGCCGTCCCCGGTCATCCGCACCATGAACGTGGTCACTCCCGGTAATAGCGAAACACGCTTTCGTGAATCCAGCTCGATCTGATAGATCCCGGTGTCTTTCCCTGACAACACAAGACCCAGGAGATACTTCCCGTCCGGTGTGGCTTCCATCGCGTAACATTGTTTCGCAAATGGTTGAGCGTCCGTTCCATCCGCATTCGCCTTCCAAATGGCAGGGGCGCCCGGCTCCTCTATCGTGATGTACACGGACTTGCCATCCATCGCCCAGCTCACGTTCATGATGGTCTTATCCTTCAAATCGATCGGTGTCAGTCCGCGTCCATCGATTCCTATGATGTATGCCTTATTCCTTTCACCGGGCTTCTCCGTTGCGAAAAATACGACGCGAGAACTGTCGGAGGACCAGAGGCCGGTGCCAATTTCCGCCGCGTTTGCCAGCTTAATTGGATTCTTACCATCGATGGTTGATACCCACAATTCTGTATTAATCCCAGGTTCAATCAAGCGTATGTAGATCACAAGGTTACCGTCCGGAGAAACAATCGGTTGGGACGCGAGCTCAGAAGAAATTTCAGATGTGTTTCCTGTCTTCACGTTATACGCGATTAATGTGCCTGATATTTTTCCGTTTACATAGTAAATCCCTTTTCCGGACGGATCAGCCATGGGAGAGAAATCGGGGCCCGAGCCAAAAGTGATTTGAGATACAGTGCGAGTCGCCAGATCATATTTCCAGAGATTTGTCAGACCGTTCAGGTTTCGACCAAACGCAAGGCTATTCCCTGGTTCGAGCCAGTTTACGTTTCCTGCCATGTCTTCGATGACCCCTAGATCTTCGGTCTTGCGAGTTGCAAGATCCAGCTTAAGAAGGTGGTGAGTGGTGCCGCTAGTTTTCCATACGGTTCCCACAAGCAAACTTTTCCCATCCGGATAGGGTAGAATTCCGGCCGGAAACAATGACTGCTTTTCGAATGAATAAAGAAGTTCTTCCGTCAATCCCGATTTTCCTGCGCGAAAAATCCCCTGGCTGTCAGACTTCAAATAATAATAGGATGCACCATCAGGCGAAGATTGCAGACGGAGTCCGCCAACAACGCGGCGTGGTGTTCCTCCCAGTGTAGGGACGGCCCATTCTTCATCTCTTCCGCTGGTGCGGCTGTAAAAAATCTCTCTGCCGTCCGGTGAAAAGCTATCAACATCCTTTGTGCCTTCATCATGAGTCAACTGCAAAGGCTCTCCTCCGGAAGTCAACATCACAAAAACCTGGGTCACAGAGCCAACCGGTGATGTAAAGGCGACCGTTCGGCCATCGGGGGACAGCACAACGGAGTTCATCGGCTTGTTCCACTGGCTGATCTTTGTGATCTTTCCCGGCACAGCAGGAGCGGGCTTCTCAGACGAATTTCTGTAAGTGACGTACCCTGCAACGGCAAACAAAATAGCAAAGACGGGAAGGAAAAGAATCCAGCGTTTCGATGCCCGCGCCGGTTTGACTGCTAATTGAGTAGAAGAGGCCGCTGAAATGGCCGCGGGAATTTCTGTTGAGACCGGGGCAACAGCGGCGGTTGCAATATGCGTGGCTGATTTGCCGGAATCGGAATTGCGCTTCAGTCGTTTGAGATCGGCGCGGAGCTCCGCGGCAGTCTGACATCGAATGTCTCGATCCTTTTCCAGGGTTTTATCGATAATGCGTTCCAGCTCTGCCGGAAGGGCTGGATTCAAACGCAATGGAGAGAGTGGCTGTTTATTGAGAATGGCGTCAAAGATCACAGCGTTGCTGCTGCCGGCAAAAGCAAGTTTGCCCGTGATCATTTCGTACAACACAATCCCGAATGAAAAGAGATCGGTGCGGGCATCCAACTCTTCCGCACGCGCCTGTTCCGGTGACATATACGCAACAGTTCCCAATGTCATGCCTGGAGACGTGAGAGATTCCGGCATCGCCGTTTCAAGTACGGAGACAGCCGATGCGCCCGGAGCTTTTTGGACGGGCAACAGCTTGGCCAAACCGAAATCCATAATCTTTGCCTGGCCCCGTTTTGTGATGAAAATATTTGCCGGCTTGATGTCCCTGTGAATGATTCCTTGCGTATGAGCCGCATCGAGTGCATCCGCAATTTGAATTGCCAGATCCAGGAATTGCTCAAAAGGAATCGGGCCCTCCATTAGACGATGTTTTAACGTTTGCCCTTCGAGTAATTCCATCGCAATAAAATGTACCGGAGAAACGTTGACTTCCGGTGACGCGGAATCGATGTCATAAATCGTACAAATATTCGGATGGTTCAGCGCGGATGCGGCGCGCGCTTCCCGCTGAAAGCGCTCCAGAGATTGCGGATCCTGAGACATTTCCGGGGGCAGGAATTTCAATGCTACACCACGGCCCAGACGGAGGTCCTCAGCGCGGTAAACCACTCCCATGCCGCCACCGCCTAATTTCTCAACAATTTTGTAATGCGATAAGGTTTGACCCAACATGACTAATTCAGTCCTACTTTTATATTAGAATGAACATATTAGTTATTCGCCAGGATTAACTCATAGATCCGGATCAGATCATCCGGATTCTCGTAATAAATCTCTATTTTCGTCGCGCTGATATTCACCCGGGTCCCGAAGTATTCCTGGAGCTTTTGTTGAGCGGCTTTCACATTCGGATCCTTGTGTGTTTCGAAGGAAGCCTGTTTCTGTTTTGGGGGAGCTGTTTTTCTCGAACGGATCAGGTTTTCAACCTGTCGAACGTTCAACTGATCTGCAATGATCCTGTTTGCTAATTCGATCTGATCCTTCGCCTTATCCAGGCTTATCAAAGCACGGGCATGCCCCATGGACAGCTCCTGACGCTGGATTTTTTCTTTGACTTCTGAAGGTAACCGTAATAATCGCAGATAGTTAGCAATAGACGACCGGTCCTTTCCTACTCTCTGGGCGAGTTCCTCCTGCGTCAACTGGAAATCTTCGATCAGGCTGGAATAAGCGGATGCTTCTTCGATCGGATTCAAGTCCTGTCGCTGGATGTTTTCGATCAACGCCCATTCGAGCGTGCGAAATTCGCTGACATCACGAATAACGGCTGGAATGGTCCTGAGACCAGCCATTTTTGCGGCGCGCCACCTACGTTCACCAGTGATCAGTTCGTAAACGGCACCGGACCTTCGGACGATTACCGGTTGAATCACCCCATCGCTCTTGATCGATTGAGCAAGCTCCTGTAGCGTCTCTTCATTGAAGCTCGTCCTTGGCTGATATTTGTTCGGTATCACAGCATCGATGGGCAGATCCATGTAAGTCTTTTCCGCCGAACCGGACGGAACCGAGGGCAGCAAAGCCCCAAGCCCCTTACCGAGCGCCTTTCTTTTGGTTGCCATGGCCGATGATCTCCCGGGCTAAATGCAAATAAGCTTCTGCCCCTTTCGACTTAATATCATACAGTAAAACCGGCTTACCAAACGAGGGAGCTTCTCCCAAACGGATATTTCTTGGAATCATTGTCTTCAACAAAGAGTCGCCGAAATGTTTGGTCAGATCCTCCCTCACCTGGCGAGCCAGGTTCGTTCGTTCGTCATACATGGTCAGAAGGATCCCTTCCATTGCAAGTTTGGGATTGAGCTGATGTTGAACGCGGCGGAGGGTCTCCAATAAATCGGCCAGACCTTCGAGAGCAAAGTACTCACACTGGATGGGAACCAGCACCGAATCGGCCGCGCAGAGGGCATTCAACGTCAAAAGGCCGAGGGAGGGGGGGCAATCGATCAATGTAAAATCAAAGCGTTCTCGCACAGGATCGAGCAGTGCCTTGAGCCGGTATTCACGATCGGACAGCGATTGCAATTCCATTTCCGCCCCGGTCAGATCGCGGTGGGAAGGGACAAGCTTGAGATTCGTCAACTGGGTAGACAGATAAAGCTCCGAGATGGGGCGCGAAAACAGAATGCCGTTGTAGATGTTATCGTGATTGTCTTTGGATACCCCCAGGCCACTGGTTGTGTTCCCCTGGGGATCGAGGTCAATCACGAGAGTTTCCCGTTCAGCAGCAGCCAGAGAGGCAGCGAGATTCACGACGGTGGTCGTCTTCCCGACTCCACCTTTTTGATTAACGACAGCAATCGTTTTTCCCATGATCTACGTCAAGGATATCATAGGCGCCCCTCGGAGTGTTCCCCGTGGAACATTTACAGGGCTTGAATCAAAAGCGCGGAACGGTCCGAAATTCTAACGCTCCTCCATCCCGCGTCGACGGCATCTGCGCGCGCAAAGCGAATCAGAACCCCACCGGGACGCAAGAGAGCGACTTGCCTCGGTCCACAACTTGGGGGATGAACGTACGGCACGGGTTGTGACCACATCAAAGGAGCGACCCTGAACCGCAAAAGGAAAATGCCCCCTGATGATTTCAGCAGGGAAGCCGAGAGTCCTGAGCAATTCCTTTTGAAAGGCTGTCTTTTTCTCCCGGATCTCAACCGAAGTGATTTGAATAGAAGGATCATACAGCGCCCAGATCAGACCAGGAATACCTGCGCCTGAACCGATATCGAGGACCTTTTTACCGGCCAAGGGAAGGCACGTTGAGGGCAAGCAGGGACTCACCAATCAGTATTTCTTCCATTTTCTCTCGGGAACGGAGTCCTGTCAGATTGATTCGTGAGTTCCATTCGACGAGTAAATCCAAGTAAAGGGTGAACTTACGAAGTAGATCCGGGCTTAGTTTCCCCTCAGAGCTCCATTGCTTCAATAGGCCCATGGGAAGTTTTCTCCCGTTTTTCGAGGTAAATCCTTAGTAGAGAGAGAGCTGCGGGAGTCATTCCGGAGATTCGCTGCGCCTGGCCAAACGTTTGAGGGCGAATCCTTTCGAGCTTTTCGATGACCTCGCGCGTGAGCCCTGGAATCGAGCGGAAACTCATATCGGTTGGGATTCCCCTCTTCTCCCACTTTTTCATCTTCTCGGCTTCCTGGATTTGCCTTTGCACGTATCCGTCATACTTAATACGGCTTTCAATGGCGAACCGCAGCAGTCTCGAAAGCCCATCGAATTCCATTTCAAAAAGATCTCTCGAGCTGAGCTAAACCTATCTCTGGGCGGCGCAAAAGCTGTTCTGCTGTGGTTCCCTGATGGTTGTAAATAACCTTTGTGTTTTTCAAAGTCTCGAGCGTATGATTCACTCGTGCTTCATTTCTTTCAAATTGTTCAAACCTTGCATCTCCAACCAAACCCAGACGACGGCCGTACGGAGCCAAACGCTCTTCGACATTGTCCAGCCTGAGCATCAATCGGTACTCCGCGCGGGAAGTAAACATGCGGTAGGGTTCCGCTGTTCCTTTGGTAACAAGATCGTCCACCAGGATTCCAATGTATCCTTCCCACCTTTTTAAAACGAAAGGCTCCTCTTTTCGGATTTTCTGCAGCGCATTGATTCCGGCGATCAAGCCTTGAGCCGCTGCTTCTTCGTAACCCGAAGTGCCATTGATTTGACCGGCAAGAAACAAGCCGGCGATCCTTTTGGTCTCTAAAGTTGGAATACAGTTCTGTCGGCTGAATGTAATCGTATTCAACGGCATAGCCAGGCTTTAGCATCTCCGCATTCTCCAGACCGACAATGGATCTCAGAATTTGCCGTTGAACATCTTCAGGCAGAGAAGTCGAAAGTCCGTTGATGTAGTACTCTTCTGTATCCAAACCTTCCGGTTCAATGAAGAGTTGATGCCGCTCTTTTTCCGCAAATTTGACCACTTTGTCTTCAACTGAAGGACAATACCTGGGGCCGATTCCATGGATTTGTCCGCTATACATTGGCGAGCGGTCGAGGTTCGCCCGAATTAGATTATGAACGGCCTGGTTTGTATACGTAATGTGGCAGGCAATCTGGTGTCAAATAGGGTTTCGTCGTTTCGGGAGAAAAGAAGAACGGATCCGCATCACCCCATTGTTCTTCCATGACAGGAAAGTCGATGCTGTCGCGATGGATTCGGGGGGGTGTTCCGGTCTTCAGGCGCCCCATTTCGAAACCGAAGCTTCTCAATGATTCAGAGAGATGAGTCGCTGCCGGCTCCTGGATTCGGCCGGATTGAATCTTTCTCTCACCAATATGGATCAAACCATTCAGAAAGGTTCCCGTTGTGATAATCACGGCCTCGCAGCTGAACTCTTCGCCACTCAGCAGGCGAAGGCCGACTGTCTTTCGATTCTCTGTGACGAGTTCCGTTGCGATGCCTTCCAGCACTTCCAAATTCGGAGTGTCATTCAGAAACAAACGCATGACGCGCCGGTATTCTTTCTTATCGGACTGACAACGAGGCGACCACACAGCTGTCCCTTTGCTCCGATTGAGCAACCGGTACTGGATTGCGGTTTGATCTGCAAGCCGTCCCATGATTCCGCCCAGAGCATCGATTTCTTTTACAAGCTGACCCTTCGCGACCCCACCGATGGCCGGGTTACAAGACATTTGTCCGATGACATCCAGCGACATCGTAATCAACGCGGTCTTTGCTCCTCCACGCGCGCTAGCAGAGGCCGCTTCACAGCCGGCATGTCCGCCGCCGATTACGATCACGTCAAAATTTCTCATCATTTCCCAATGCAGAAGTGTGTAAATATGTGCTGATAAATATCGTCTATTGTAACTTCACCGGTGATCTCACCAACCTTTTGCAAGGCCTGATGCAAATCCACCATCGCAAATTCTTCGCTCATTCCGGATGATAAAGCACTCCGCGCTCTCTCAATCGCCAGTAATACCGATTCTAGAATCTCCCGGTGCCTGATATTTGAGATTACAAAATCTTCGGCTCCACCTTTTAAGCGCTCTTCCATATGCTCCTGGATCTGCTCAAATAACTTGTCGATTCCTGCGTTCGATACTGCCGAAACGCTGGAGCCCAGATTGTCCATGCCACGGAAGTTGCTTGAAAGTTGTTAAATCGCATTTGTTAAAGATCACAAATCGGACTTTCCCTTCTGTCTCCCGCCACAGTTTTTCGTCTTCTTCGTCCGGATCCTCACTTCCATCCAGCACGAACAAAACAAGATCAGCCCGATCGATCACCGCGCGGGTCCGCCGAATCCCTTCGATCTCAATTTCTTCTGCGCTCTCTCGGACTCCAGCAGTATCCAGCAACTGAACCAGAGAATTCCCAAGCGTGATTCGCTCGCGAAGATAATCCCGAGTTGTTCCAGGAACAGGAGTCACTATGGCACGGGACTCTCCCAGTAAAGCATTGAAAATACTAGACTTACCGACATTAGGCTTTCCGACCAAGCGCTACGTGAAATCCGTCCCTGATCAACCTGCCTCGTTCAAACGTGCCGAGCAGATTGTTGTACACAGGCCAGACAGTTCATTGCAACCGGCTTAAGGCTTGTTCCTGGTCTATGAAATTATAGTGTTGCTCCTCGCTGAAATCGATGTTCCCTTCCAGCAGCGAAATCAATTCGATAAAGCGATGTCGAAGATCCTGCAAGTGTGCACTGAGCTTTCCCTCGAGATGTTCCAGAGCCAGTTCCGCCTGATAAATGGAGTCGGCTGAAATCAGATCATGAACTGCCCCGGCCTGGACGAGATCGATTCTTCCATTCAGGAAAGCACGATAAGTGAATTCACCCGGACCGGCGAGACGCGCGCCGGCCTGCAGAAGAGAACGTAAGACTTGATCAAGAATGAGCGGATTTCCATGACATGTGATCTCAATCAGATCTTCTCTGGTGTAGGAGTGTGGTTTCTGAAAGTAAATCAATAACGCTTCATCGATCTCGCGACTTTCAGCGCGGATCTTTCCCAATGTGGGCCGGTATGGAATTACAGCTAATTCACCGTTCGGCACAAAGACTTTTGATGTGATAGGAAAACTATCACGTCCGCTGATCCGGATTGTGCCAAGTGCAGACCGGCCATAAGGCGTAGCAATCGCTGCAATGGTGTCCTCTGTTTCAAGAACCATATGCGTGAACCAGGCTCAGGATGCGTTTACCATTGCTGGAACAGCCTTCCGCTGTTGACGCTGGAAATAATACTGATGACTGATGGCCAGAACGTTACTCAAAAGCCAGTAGAGAACAAGACCGCTTGGAAGATTCAGGGAAATGTATGTAAACATGACCGGCATGATGTACATCATATTTTTCTGCATCGGATCGGTTGCAGGAGTCATTTTCTGCTGCAGCAGCATCGTCGCACCCATTAAGAATCGGGCTCACCCAGAAGGGATCAGGTCTCGACAAATCTTGCAGCCATAAAGCAAAAGGAGCTCCCCGCAGTTCTATTGCATTCGATAGCAGTGTATAGAAGGCGAAGAGAACAGGCATCTGAAGCAACATCGGCAAACAACCTCCGAGCGGGTTTACCCCGTATCTCTTGTGAAGGGCCATGACCTCCACATTCATGCTCTGCTTTCTCGGATCGTCGCTTTTCATCTTCCCGTATTTTTCCTGAATCTTTTTCATTTCAGGCTGCATCTGCTGCATCTTCTTCATGGAAGCAAAACTCATTTGAGTGAACGGGGTAAAAATAATCTTGATCAGGATGGTGATTAAAACGATGGCCCAGCCGTAGTTGTGCGTGAAAGTATAAAACTTTCGAAGTGCAAAAAAGAGGGCTTTGGTGATCGGAGCAAAGAAGCCAAAATCCACCGCCTTACTCAAATCCATCCCCAGTTGATCAAGAATGTAATAGTCTTTCGGGCCGACAAACAGAACCATTTTCATGGGTTCGGCTCGTTGCGCTGCGAGGATGACATTCACGTGGTGCTGCTTCTTTCCGTCTCCAATGCGGACCGCATACGCATCAACAGGCTGCGATCCGGGATCGGATGGTATAAAGATGGCCAGAAAATAATTGTCTTCGACACCTGTCCATCGCACCGTGGAACCAATTTTCTGATATTCCTCTTTCGGATCGAGATGCTCCACTTTTTCGCCCGTGTTTACAACAGCACGCGAAGGCTTTAAGAAAGCCGCTTTTGTATAACTTCGTGCCGTCTCGATCCCGGGAGCCCAGCTCACCTTTACGCCCAATGGCTGACTTTCTTGTTCCGCCGTTATAGCGAAATCCACCAGGTAGCTGTCCGCGCGAAATCCAAATGTTTTTCGAAACGTATGACGCCCATCAGAAAAAGTGAAATCCAGATCGGTTTTTTCATTTCCGGAAATCGAAATCTGATCGGTTGAAGCGGAATAAATGTTTTCGTTCGCCAATTTTGAGATCTGCTTGTCATTGAATTCCAGCATCAATGGACGGAGAGATTCTTCCACTTCCTGAGGAACCATCTCAAGCGGTTTTCCAAAATCATCCAGATATTTTTTTAGCCGGAAAGATGTTAAAACCGCGCCTTTGTTTGAAATTTCTGCAAGATACAACGGCGTTTCGATCTTGACTATTTTTGCGCTCTGAGCTGCCGTAGGCGCGATGGTCTCCGCAGGAACCGGAGCTGGAACTGTCGGTTCCGATGCCGGGGTAGCAGGCGCCGGGATCTTGGATTGCTCGGAAGGCGCAGGAGCAGCGGTAACTTTTTTGACCGGTTGTTGTTTCTCGATTGGCTGAAGAACGAACTTGTAATAAAGAAAATAAAAACCTGAGAAAAGAAGCAAAAAAGCGATTAATTTTTTGTCCATAATTTACCGTACAGGATCAAAGCCACCCTTGCAAAACGGATTGCACCGAAGGATTCTTTTGATTCCCATAAATATGCCTTTTAGCGCTCCATACTTCGATATAGCATCGTAAGTATATTCGGAACAGGATGGCGTAAAGCGACACGCGGGAATCAACAGCGGAGAAATGAATCTCTTGTAAAACCGGATCAATGACAAAACGATGATGCTTCCGAAACTTTGATTCATCTGAGATATTGCGCTACCACCTTTCGGAATTCCTCTTCGAATTGCACCCCCTTTATATTCAGAATTTCTTTTTCCGCAATGAAAATCAGATCAACGGGCCGGCGAAATTCGGTTTTCATTCTTCGAAAAGTCTCACGCACCATACGTTTAATATAGTTCCGTTTGACTGCAGATCCGATTTTTGCCTTTACCTGAATTCCGATCCGGGAAAACAGCATGTTGTTTCTTAACGAATAAATCACGAAATAACGGGTAGCGGCTCGTTTTCCCCTGGAAAAAACGCGTTTGAATTCAGTGGATTTTCGGAGTCGATGATCTTTTGAGAAAGACTCGTCCCGTTTCTCGGGCATCAGACACTCAGTCGGTGTCTTCCTTTGGCTCGTCTTCTACTTAGAACCTTCCTTCCGGATCGAGTACGCATCCTGACTAAGAAACCATGAGTTCGTTTCCGCTTTCTGTTGTTCGGCTGGTACGTGCGTTTCATGAGACTACTGTCCTCTAAGATGATGGTTGTAGGGACGTGATTCATCACGCCCTGGTGCGTATGATGATCCCTTACGGGCGCGATAAGCTGCGCCCCCACTCAACATCAAAAAATGAAACACAGATTATAGATAACGGTTCTAACCTTGTCAATGAAACAGCCTGGCATGCTATGATGATTTTGTAAGCAGCGCCCGACCTGCGTCTACGTGAAATGCGTTCAAAGGAGAGTTTTTGAATCCCGCAAACGTCCTCATTGTGGAGGATAATCAGGAGTACAGGCACCTTCTGGAGAAAACCTTGCAGGAAGAAGGTTTTGCCGTAAACACGGCGGCCACGGCTCCAGAGGCGATCGAGCAGATTTTAAAAGTAAAACCGGCAATCGTGCTCCTGGATCTAGCGCTTCCGGGAATGAGTGGAGATGAGCTTTGCAGGCTCATAAAAGAGGATCCTTTTCTTCGCGATATAGCGGTCATCATTTTAAGCGGGATTAGTGATATCGAACGCAAACTCGTGTGCTTTGGACTTGGGGCCAATGAATATTTGATCAAACCGGTTGATCTTCGAGAACTGGTTGCCCGTGTCCGAAGTTTTCATCGTCTAATCGAATCCTGGAAGATGACAGCACCCACGCCTCCACCCTTTGAGATACCCAAATCTGTGTTATCGCAAAAGGAGAAAAGCTTTCCGACTGTGGATTTTGTTGGTGCCCCTTCTTCGAGCGATTCCGCCGTGAAGATTCGGCCGAAATACGGGGTTTACAGAATTGAAACGCTGATCGGCAGCGGAGCAATGGGTCATGTCTTTAAAGCTTACGACGAACCCCTTGAACGTTTTGTAGCCATCAAGATACTTTCCAGGAAGCTTTCCAGTTCCCCTTCTTTTGTGGAACGCTTTCGCCGTGAAGCAAAAGTTCTGGCGGCCATTAATCATCCGGGAATCGCATTCATCTACAGTTTCGGTGAAGAGGAAGGAGAGCATTACTTCGCCATTCAATGGTGTTCGAACGGTTCCGTCGCAGATCTAATCAGAAAAAAGCAACGCATCGATATCGTTCCCGCTCTTGAGATCATTTTACAAAGCGCACGTGCTCTCGAAGCAGCGTCAAAGAAGGGTGTCGTTCACCGTGATATTAAACCAAGCAATATTCTTTTTGATGAAAATCAGCAGGTGAAAATCGTTGACTTCGGTTTAGCCTTTTCCGAAAAGATGAACGTTCGCATTACACAAGTTCAGGAACTCCTTGGAACACCGAGTTTCATGGCTCCCGAACAAGCACAGAATGCTTCTGTGGATCACCGTGCGGATATTTATTCGCTTGGCATCACTTTCTTTTACATGCTCTACGGAAAACTTCCGTTTACGGCCGCTTCTGCGATTGAAATGGTCATCAAACATGCATCGCAAACATTTCCTGATTATCAGAGTCTCGATCCTCAAGTTCCACGTCAAGCCTATGACATTATTTCCACAATGACTGGAAAAAGTCCGGACGAGCGATATCCTGATTACTCCAGCCTCATCCTGGATCTTGAAAAGTTACGCAACGATCTGCTCAGCCAGTCTCACTGGAAACTCCCTCGGGCGACCCACATTGCTGCAGTACCATCATTGAAGAGTTACAGTTTATTCGATCTGATTACGACGCTCTATTCCGATTCCCTAACCGGTGTATTGACTGTACGATGGGCTTCCCTTCAAAAAAGATTTCTCATCCGGCAGCGCGAAATCATTCTTTTTGAATCGAGTCAACCTGATGAAAGCATCTGGCACGCTATGCTTCAGAAGAACTTGCTTCGAAAAGAAGAGTTCCCCCCAAAATCGGAAGATATGGAGACCAGTCTCAACCGTTTTCTTCTGAATCGAAGCATCACCCTTGCGGATTTTAAGACTTCCTATCGGGATCTCATGAAGGTCGCACTAATGCAGGTATTTTTCTGGCCGGTTTTCGAAGGGGAGTTTGCCACGGCCTCCATTGAACAGGACGCCTTTGCGGCAGTCAGGATCACCGAAGTTTTATTGGAGGCGGCGCGAACACTTTTGGATTTCGAGGTTGTTAAAAAACAGATTCCTCCCAATTTCATCAGCCGGACAGCCGAATTTGAAAGACTTTTATCCACATTAAATCTAAAACCGGAAGAGAGCTTCATCGCATCCCGTTTCGAAGGGGAAGACACCACACTCGAAACGCTCCAGTTACTCACAGGATTGCCGGTCGAGATCGTCTCACGATTCATTTTTGCTCTCATGAAAATGGGGGCGATTCAGTTCAAGGTTACGGCTGCGGAAAAACGCCCGCCCCGGAGACTTAAAACGCCGGCGCCACAACCGCAGCCCGCTCAACAATCGGTTCCGCCGGCCCCTGAAACGAACTTGAGCAGGATCAAAAAAATGCCTGCTGGAAAGTCGGACAGTGAACTATTGGAACGATTAGGAGCCGCACGTCGATTGGTCCAGCCCGAAGAAGAAGAGAAGCATGTTCGTGAAGACATCGGCCGGGCGAAGCAGCATGTGCGCCTGGAAGTATTGAAATCCGATAAAATTGTTGAGCTGGAGCACCATGTCAGAGTTGCCGAACAATTTTTCGGGTTAGCGGAAGAAAAATTCGATCTTGGAGATCATTGGAATGTTGCCCAGCTGTGCAAGCAAGCGATAAAAAACAATCCTACGGAACCAAAATACTACAACTTAATGGCCAGGGCGTATGCACAGCATCCAAAATTCGGAAAAGATGCAGAGCAATGCTTCTACAAAGCTCTTGAAATGGATCCCTGGAACGCTGATTACCATGTAGACCTTGCTCGTTTTTACTTCACAAATGGATTATCGAAACGCGCCTTGGCACAATGTCAAAAAGCGGTAAAGTTGTCGCCACAACATGAGGCAGCAAGAAGACTACTCACGGAAATCGCCCGAACCGAAAAGTAGTGGCAGTGCATTTGCCTCGTAAATACACCAAAGCTTTCAGTTTTCAAAATGATGAATGCAATTCAGCGTATGCGTTCTGAGTTTATGCAAATGCTCTGCAGAGCAATTCCTAATCGGGAATTTTCATTAAACAGAATTCGCTATTCAAGAGTCCTGTTTTCCGGAATTAGACGGCAAATGCTCTGCCACTACGCCTGTTTTGGCGCAAACAAAATCCCGCGTCCGGTCATCAAGAGGATAATCACAAGAATTGTAAAGGGGATCATGGCAAGGACATCTGCATAAGGTCCGCGGAAGAAAGCATTGTTCACAGCGGACCACTCTTCGATGGTGCGACTGGTATTCGTTAGCACGCCTGCCATGAAAGCGATCACGATCCCCGCAATGGCGCCGCCGGCTATGTAACCAGAGGCCATCAAAACGCCCTGGCTCTTATCACCTTCAGCCACGAGTTGCTCTTCGGTCATATTCTTGTGAGCCAGCCTCTGACGAATCTTTTTATCGACCAGCCACCGGACCAGACCGCCTATAAAAATCGGACTGGATGAGGAAAGAGGTAGATATACACCAACAGCAAAAGCAAGCGATGGAATCCCTGACATTTCCAGAACAATGGCGATCATGACACCTAGAATGACAAGGCCCCACGGAAGCTGCCGGTTCAAAATTCCTTTAATGATGTAGGACATCAACGTCGCTTTCGGCGCATCGAATTTTGTAACCGTCGAACCATCCGGTCTCGTACGGTGGACTCCGTTAATTCCTGGATCAACGAGATAGAGCGGCGTTCCGTCTTCCCTCACAAGATAGCGGCCTGCCGGACCTCCCTGATCATCCGTTTTGTACCAAACGCGATAGGTGCCCTGATCCATCGAACTCTGCTGTCCTTGAATCTGCTCAGGTTTTCCGAGTTGAGAACTATCCGCTTTCATGTGATCAGGAAAATTATGCTGCACTTTGTACACAACTTTCCCCGAGTCATCCACCAGATACTCGCCGGCAGGAAGATCAGGCATTATCTGATTATCGTTCCTCATCACTTTGTAGTTCCCAGCATCCGGTTTCGTTTCCTCCTGATAAACAGACAACGTTGCTGCTGAATCGGCTGGAACTTGAGGCGCAGGATCCAGCCGTTGAAACGAAATCCGTGGGACATAGACCGCTGCCGTGTCATTCAACCGTAGAAGGATCGGTCCTAAGATTAAAGCAGAACCAAAAGCTCCGATTAAAATTGCAAGCTGTTGATACTTTGGTGTCGCCCCAACAAGAAATCCTGTTTTGAGATCTTGAGATGTCGTTCCGCCATTCGAAGCGGCGATGCAAACAATGGCTCCAACCGAAAGAGCCGTGACGTAATATGCCGGACCGGTCCAGCCGATCACCAGAAAAACAAGACATGTCAGCAGCAGTGTGGCGACAGTCATTCCTGATATTGGATTGGAAGAAGAACCGATTTCACCGGTTAATCGCGAGGAAACTGTTACAAATAAAAACCCGAATAATACAATCAGGATTGCCCCGAGTAAATTCATGTGAAGGGAACGCGCTGCAAGAATCCCAATCAACAGGACAATGATCCCGCCCAGAACATATTTCATCGGAATATCCTGGTCGGTTCTGGGAGCAAGATCCGTGGAAGCCATCTCGCCTCTCAAATCTCTAAGTCCACCTTTGAGGCCGGACCAGATGACCGGCAAAGATCGGAAAAGACTGATGATTCCGCCTGCGGCAACGGCTCCAGCTCCAATGTACAACACATACGCACCGCGAATTCCATTTGGATCCATTTCGCCGATCGGTACAGTTCCAGGTGGTATAACGGTCGTCAATCCTTCACCAAAAAATTTGATTGCCGGAATCAATACAAGGTACGCGAGCACCCCTCCCGCACACATGATCGATGCGATTCTTGGACCAATGATGTAGCCTACGCCCAACAAGGCGGGAGAAATTTCTGCGGAAATGGAACCCGCCTTAAAAGGAGCTCCGAAAACTTTTTCGGGAACATCCTTCCACCCCTTCAGCGCCTGCATGACTGTCATGTAAAGAAAACCGATTCCGAACCCCGCAAAAATCGTTTTCGCACTCGTGTGTCCGGCCTCATCCCTGGTTCCGCCTTTCTCAGCAGCTTCCCTGGATTCCTTCGAAGCTCCAGCCTTCAACACCTCAGCGCAAGCTGTTCCTTCCGGATATTTCAATGAGCCATGTTGCTGAACGATCAATGCGCGACGAAGTGGAATCATCATCAAAATTCCAAGGAGTCCTCCAAGAAGTCCGACCAGCATCACCCGCGTAATTTCCAGATCAAAACCCAGAATCATAATCGCCGGCATCGTAACGCCCACTCCGAAAGCGATCGATTCGCCTGCGGAACCGGTGGTTTGTACGACGTTGTTTTCAAGAATCGTCGCTTCACGAAGGCCCATCTTTGAGAGCAGACGGAACAAAGTAATTGAAATGACAGCAACAGGAATCGAAGCACTGACGGTCAACCCGACTTTTAAAACCAAATAAAGAGAGGACGCTCCGAAAATCATTCCCAACAACGTACCCACTATGATGGGCAGTGGTGTGAATTCTCTGAGTGTTACTTCGGGAGGTATGTAAGGTCTGAACGTCGATGGCGGCGATATATTGCTTTGTTCGGCAGTGCTTAGACGATCAACGACTTCGGGCATCGTATACTCCTTTCGCTTCCTTGGTGAAAATTAAATCAATGATAGCCTCAAGATGTTTCCGTCGCAAGACGAAGCTCGTAACGCTTAGATACATACCATGGCGCAGGGCGAATTTGATCAATCTAAACGCAGCTCACGATTTGAGGTTTGTTTGACAAGGTATTAGCACCATATTATATTTCGATCCTCTATCATGTTTCACGCCACCACGATCCTTTGTGTCCGCCATAACGGGAAAGTTGCCATGGCGGGCGATGGTCAGGTCACAATCGGAGATATCGTCGTCAAGCAAGGCGCCCGAAAGATCCGTAAACTTTATCACGATCGTGTGCTCGCAGGTTTTGCGGGATCCGCTGCTGATGGAATGGCCCTTTTCTCCAAGTTTGAATCGAAATTGGAAGAATTTCGTGGAAACCTGAAACGGGCATCTGTGGAGCTTGCTAAAGAATGGCGAACCGATCGCATTTTGCGGCGGCTCGAAGCTCTACTGGTGGTCGCAGATCCCGAAAACTCCTACCTTATTTCCGGATCCGGTGATCTCATCGAACCGGATGATGGGATTCTTTCGATTGGTTCCGGCGGAGCTTATGCGCTTGCCTCAGCCCGCGCACTACTAAAGTATTCGAACTTATCGGCGATGGAGATCTGCAAGGAGTCGATGAAACTCGCTGCAGAAATCTGCATTTACACAAACATGAACATTTCAGTAGAGGAGCTTTAATCCATGGCGATTCCGTTACCGGCCAGGGTCGACCACCCTCAGGACGATTACACACCCAAAGAAATCGTTCAGGAGCTGGACCGTTACATTGTCGGCCAAAAAAACGCCAAACGCGCAGTTGCGATCGCATTGCGAAACCGGATGCGCCGCCAAAAACTTCCGCCTCAGATAGCCGAAGAGATCGCACCGAAAAATATCATCATGATCGGACCGACCGGTATTGGTAAAACCGAGATTGCGCGCCGTCTCGCAAGGCTTGTTCGTTCCCCTTTTTTGAAAGTGGAAGCGACAAAGTATACGGAAGTCGGATATGTGGGACGCGATGTGGAGTCGATGATTCGGGACCTGACGGAAATTTCTGTTGATCTGGTCAAACAGGAAAAAATGAATGAAATTGAAGAAACGGCAGTCAGACATGCTGAAGAACGTTTACTCGATCTCCTGATTCCACCCACTTCGTTTAGCAGCTCCGGGGATGAAAAGACAGATGCAACGCGCGAAAAATTGCGTACACAGCTCCGTTCAGGTGCGCTCGACCAGCGCGTTGTTGAACTGGATATCAAGGAACGCAATTTTTCTTCCTTCTCAATTTTCTCTAATAGCGGTATCGAAGATATCGATATTAATTTAAAGGAAATGATGCCCGGCCTTTTCTCCGGTGGAAAAACGAAAAAACGAAAACTGCGTATCGAAGAAGCGCGCCAGGTGCTACTCAACGAAGAAAAAGAGAAACTCATTGATATGGAACAGGTCGCAAAAACAGCCATCACACGAGTCGAGCAGGGCGGAATGGTTTTTCTGGATGAGCTTGATAAGATTGCAGGCAGACAAAGCGCGCAAGGACCGGACGTGAGCCGCGAAGGAGTCCAGCGCGACCTTCTTCCCATCATCGAAGGCACAACGGTCAATACCCGTTACGGTATGGTGCGAACCGACCATATCCTCTTTATCGCTGCCGGCGCTTTTCACGTTTCAAAACCTTCCGATCTGATTCCCGAACTGCAAGGCCGATTCCCAATTCGCGTAGAGCTCGATCCACTGAACGAGTCTGATTTCGTCCGAATCTTAAAAGAACCTGAAAACGCCCTCCCAAAACAATACTCCGCTCTACTCTCAACGGAAGGGGTGGAGCTTGTATTCACCGATGATGCCATCGAACGAATTGCGCATCTGGCAGCTGAAGTAAACGATCGAACCGAAAACATAGGCGCCCGCAGACTGCATACGGTCCTGGAAAAATTGCTGGATGAAGTTTCTTTTGATGCTCCGGAATTGCAAAATCGAAAAGTTGTAATCGATCGACAATACGTTGACAGACTGCTTGCCGATATTGTAAAAGATCACGACCTCAGCCGATTCATACTGTAAAGGGAATCTGGATGCGTCATGCAAACCCGGAGCGTTCGAAGAAGTCCTGGAAGAAAAGAATTGCGTTTATTCTGACTGTATCTGTTGCAATCATTCTAACGATAACCTGTGGTAAGAAAGCTCCTCCATCCCCTCCGATCCCGATCGTTCCCCAGGCGGCTGCTGACAACAAGATTGCGCAGGCGGGCTCATCTTTTATTTTTGCTTTTAAGATACCTCCGCTCAGCACCGATGATAAAACGCCAGTCGAAATGGGAAAGCTCGTAATTTATCGCTTAAAAGCGCCTAGACTCCTGCCGACCGCTCCAACACAGACTGCACCAACGCAAACACAAACACAAACGGCACCGCAAACACAGAGCGCTCCGAAAACACAAAATTCAACTCAGACTCAAACAGCATCGCAAACCCAACAAACGCAAACACAACAGACCCAAACCCAAACGCAAACCCAGACCGCGCCGGCTGAAACGCCTCGTGCACTCTCCGCCACCGAGTTTGAAGACCAGGCTGAAAAGATCGCGGAAATTCCCGAAGATAAAATTGATTCATACATGCGAGATGACTTTTTTGTCTATCAGGACAAACGGGAGATAAAAGCCGGGTCAGAAGATCTTCAAAACTGGTTTTATTACGGCGTAAAACTTTACAACAAGAAGAATAAAGAAAATGACTTCGGTCGACTCATCGCTCTTTTCCCGGAAATCGTTCCGCAGGCTCCCCAAAATCTAACTGTCAAGGCTTCCGAAAAGATGATTCAGCTCACATGGGATCCTGTGAGCCGCGATATAGCTGGAAAACCACTGGCTGCTTCGGCTGTTTCCTATGATGTCTATCGCGGCAGCCACGCCAATTTCGCACCCTTTCAATCGTTAAACTCTTACCCAATAACTTCGACAACTCTCGGTGATCCTGAATTTCAATTCGGCAGGCCTTACTACTATTTTGTTCGCGCTTTCGTAAACACACAGAAGCGGGAACAGCAAAGCGAGGAATCGAATGTCATTTTCATATTTCCACAGGACACCTATCCGCCTTCCGCCCCCCAGGAATTAAATGTCGTTGCAGCTCGTGAAGGGATGGTCCTGATCTGGGCACCCAATCCTGAAGAAGACGTAACGGGATATAACGTTTACAGGAAAGTGGAAGGTGAAGCGGATTTCAAGAAACACAACACCAAACTGGTTCGAGAAACAACTTACTCGGATCCTGATGTAAAACCGGGTCTCAAGCACTATTATCAAGTATCAGCAGTTGACAATGCTCCCGCGGCGAACGAGAGCCCGCGTTCCAACGAAGTTTCTGAGGTGCAAAGAAATCCATGAATTACGGAACTTTGGAAAGTCTGCCTGAAAGTATTTCTTTTGCAAAACTATCCGCTTCCGCGAATGATTTCATCGTTCTGGATAATCGCAACCATTCTTTTACGGATGTTGCCTCTCTGATTGCCCGCCGGATTTGCGCGCGCCGTTATTCCATCGGAGCCGACGGTCTGATCCTCGTCGAACATTCCAATCGCGCAACTGTGCGCATACGCTACATCAATCCGGATGGAAATGAATTCAATACCTGTGGGAATGGTGGACGCTGTGCCGCTCGTTATACACATTTGTTTTTGCGGCCGGAGCCACACATCACAATGGAGACCAATCTTGGCGTCGTCAAAGCCGAGATCCTGGAAGACCGCTCCGTGAAGTTGCAGCTCACAAAACCGACCGAAATACGTTTGAATCTCAAGTTTGAACTGGAAGGACGTTCGTATAGAGGCCATCTTGTTCAGGTGGGAGATCCTCATTTGGTTGTCCCTTTTGAAAACATCCGTGGCATCGATTTCGTGAAGCTCGCGCGTAAGCTTCGCCTGCATGAAGGACTCGGGCCGGAAGGGGCCAACGTTCATTTCATTGAACAAACGGGGCGCAATCGAATCAAAATCCGAAGCTATGAAAGGGGTGTAGAAGATGAAACGCTGGCGTGCGGGAGCGGATGCGTTTCGAGCGCAGTATCAACTTTTCGTGAAGGTAAGACCGATCCTCCTGTTACTTTTGAACCTCAATCGGGTATTCCCGTCAAGGTGCACTTCGAACCCACCGAACAATTGGGTGAAATCTACCTGGAAGGTGATGCCCGGCTGGTCTATCGCGGAGAATTTTCAAAGGAAGCTTTGTTCGGCTTTCCGGAGCTTTTTCCGTGATTTTACATCTCTACAGAGTCCTTTTCAGGGAGGAAATCCATTACGCTGTGCTGAAAGAAGACCAATTCTATTTTGTCGATCCGAAAAATCCGCGCGCAATCGTGGATGCAGAGCACACAGCCCCAACAAAAGACTGTAGACTGCTGACACCGACTCAACCATCGAAAATCATCTGTGTCGGATTGAACTACCGCGATCATGCTCTCGAACGAAAGAAGCCGGTTCCGGAAGAACCGCTTCTCTTTTTGAAGCCGCCTAGCGCGCTCCTTGCCCCCGGACACCCCATCTCTTTGCCCCCGGCATCGAAGCGGGTGGACCCGGAAGGTGAGTTGGCTGTTATTATTGGCGAAACGGCGTCAAAGGTTGGTTCACCACAAGAGGCCTCCCGATTCATTCTCGGCTACTCCTGCTTCAATGACGTTACCGCGCGCGATTTACAGGACAAAGACGTTCAGTACACACGCGCGAAAGGTTTCGATACCTTCGCTCCCTATGGGCCCTGCATTGCCATTGGAGCGGATCCTTCCGATCTCGCCATCACAACGAAAGTAAATGGCGAACTTCGACAGAGTTCCAGGACCTCTCAATTGATCTTTTCACCCTCCTATCTTGTCTGGTATATATCGCAAATCATGACACTGCAGCCGGGAGATGTGATTGCTACAGGGACGCCTGCAGGCATCGCTCCGATCCATTCAGGCGATGTGATAGAAGTTGAGCTGGAAACGATCGGAATGCTGCGAAATAGCGTTCTGTAGCACCTTTCCCGCCGGCTCGTCGTTTGACTCACCTCTCCCTTTTTGGTACTCTTAGTTCATACTCTTCCCGAGATATATGCTTGTAGAATTAAAAATCGGAGATAAGGTTATCTATCCGAACCACGGCCTTGCGGTCATCGAAAATATCAATGAACGCGCCATTGGTGAGCGAAAAATTCAATTCTATAACCTGCGAATCTTCTCAAATAATTCCCGGGTTATGATTCCCTTCGAGGCTGTTTCCAGTGTCGGCCTCAGGAAGATCATCTCGCAGAAGGAAGTGAACAAGCTCTACAGGATTCTCCAGAACGGATTGATCGACGAGTATGATAACTGGATGGGTCGATATCGCGAGAACCTCGAGAAAATGCAGAGTGGTTCGATTTTTAAGGTGGCTGAAGTCCTAAAAAACCTTTTTTACCTCAGCAATCAGAAAGATCTCTCCTATCGCGAAAAGAAAATGTTCACCAAAGCCCGCTATTTGATCGTTAGCGAGCTGATGGAAGTCCAGGAACTCCCTGAATTAGACGTCGAAGCAAAGCTGGATAAAGCACTCACCAACTGCGTTAAGCGGAAAAAATAATCCGTTGGAAATTGTATTCGCCGTTTTATTAGCCCTATTTGCCCCTATCATGCTGGCGCTTTCGTTGTTAGACCTTTCTCTTCGGTCACTGAATTATTACAAGATCAACGCCATCCACAGGCAAGGAAACGAAAAAGCCAAGAAACTCTTCTCCTTACTGTCCTCGCCTGAACAGGCCATTTCAGTCCTGTTGTTTCTGAGATATACGTTCAACGCAGTTTTCTATATGACGCTTGGAGGGTGGCTTGTTTCTCTGAAACTTATTCTCCTGTACAAAACCATCTGGCTCCACTTTTGTTCGTTGCGGCGATGCTTCTGCTCGAATATTTGCCGCGAATGCTGGCAGTTCACAACCCTGAGCGAACCGCGTTTACTTTGATCAAACCGTTCGAGCTTGTCGTCAAACTGAACGAATATCTTACCGCTGCCACAGGCCTTTGAGCGGATGGCATCCGGCATTTTGCGTTTATACGGCTTTAACGGACAGAAAATCTTCTCAGAGTACTCCGTGAACGAGATCAAAATGTTTCTCAGCTTGCGTCCTGAAAAAGCCGACGGGCAGCTGCGCAAACAGACGTTTCGATTCAAAGTTCGTTGACTTCTCCGGAAGGCGTGTTCGCGAGGTCATGGTGCCCAGACCCTTCGTGAAAGCTGTGGAAATCAACACACCGTCCAGGGTGTTGTTGAGAACCATTCAGGAAAATAGATATTCGCGATTACCCGTTTACAGATCGAATTTGGACAACATTCTTGGAATTGTGTACGCGAAAGATATCATCGGCGTGGATCCGGGGTTTTCACTCGAAAACTATCTGCGCCGGCCCTTTTTCATTCCCGAAACAGCGACGGTTCACGATGCTTTCCAAAACATGAGACGCAGTCGGACGCACCTTGCGATCGTTGTGGATGAATACGGCGGAGTCGACGGAATCGTAACGCTTGAGGACCTCATAGAAGAGCTGCTTGGAGAAATCCATGACGAATACGACGAAGATGTCGAAATGCTTCACAAAGTGTCCGAACACAATTGGATTCTGGAAGGGAATCTTCCGGTAAAGGAGCTCAACCACAACCTGGGAGTCGATCTCCCGGAAAACCCCAGCTACACAACCGTGGCCGGATTCCTGCTGTCGATCCTGGATAAGATACCGGCAGAAAAGCAGGAGATCTCTTACGGCAACCTCCGATTCCGAATTGAAAAAATGCACGGAAACAAAATCTCAAAGGTTTCGATCAAACTCCCGCAAAATGTGTAGTGGCAGAGCATTTGGCGACGTTAGCGTCGTATAACCGTCTTAGGCATCAAATTGTACCTGTGTGAAAAGAACCATTTCTTTGTCGCAAGTGCTCTGCCGAGCAATTTATTCCAGGAAGCATGTTCATAGAAAGATAAATCACCAATGCAAGGGTTCTGTTTATCGGATTACACGCGAATTGCTCTGCCACTACGGTTATAATCGCACTATGCCAAAGATCTCAAAAAAAGCAGGATCGTTCACCGAGTCAGTCATTCGTGAAATGACGCGGCTTTGCAATCTTCATAACGGAATCAATCTTTCTCAGGGGTTCCCGGACTTCTCTGCTCCGGAAGACATGAAGGAAGCCGCAGTCAAAGCAATTCGCAATAATGTGAATCAATATGCAATCACCTGGGGATCGAAGAATCTCAGAGATGCTATTGCGGCGAAAACAGCGAAATACAACGGATTTCAAATCGATCCGGAAAAGAACATTACTGTTTGTTGCGGCGCCACGGAAGCGATGATCGCGTCCATTCTTGCAACGATCGATCCTGGCGAAGAAATCATTGTCTTTGAGCCTTTCTATGAGAACTACGGTCCGGATGGAATTTTATCGGGAGCTGTACCTCGATACATTTCATTGAAAGAGCCGGATTGGACTTTTGATTTCAAAGAGCTGGAAGCTCTTTTCAATAATCATACGCGGGCCATCATTATCAATACTCCGAATAATCCGACAGGAAAAGTCTTTTCACGTGAAGAGCTGGAGTTTATTGCAAAGCTTTGCCAGAAATGGGATGTTCTCGCCATTACGGATGAAATTTATGAGCACATCATTTACGACGGACGCAAGCATTTGAACATGGCTGCGATCGATGGGATGGCGAACCGCACAATCACCATCAATGCAGCCTCCAAAACGTTTAGCGTTACCGGATGGCGTGTGGGATATGCGATTGCGAGTGAATATCTGACAGCGGCTATCCGAAAAGTGCATGACTTCCTAACAGTAGGCGCGCCTCATCCCTTGCAGGAAGCCGTTGCTGTGGCAATGCACTTCGACGATTCCTACTACACGGAGATGGCAAATGAATATCTGGAACGCAGAAATTATTTATTGAACGTGCTGGAAGATGCGGGATTCCGATGCTATAAACCCTATGGAGCTTACTACATCATGACCGACATCACAGCATTTGGATTTCCCGATGATACGACTTTTGCCCGCCGGTTGATTCAAGATGTGGGAGTTGCCGTTGTCCCGGGCAGCAGTTTTTATCATCGCCAGCAGGATGGATACAGAAAAGTTCGCTTCGCGTTCTGCAAAAAAATGGAAACGCTGCGTCGCGCGGCAGAAAAGCTGCAAGATCTGAAATCAAATATGCAGCTCTGATTTTTCACTGTAGAGTCAAGCTCTCTCACTGATTTCCCGATCTCCTTTTCTTACACATCCGAAACCCTCTAATTTTTTCGATCCTGGCGTCTTGGCGTCATTGCGTTGATTCAGCTTGGTTGCGGCTGCTTGCCGCGCTGTGTACTCTGCGGTTGATCTGGCTTTACCTTAGAAACGGATTCGATCTGCGTTCCTCACCGATCGTCGATTGTGGCCCATGCCCGGGCAGATACGGAAGCCGAATCTTCCAGGACCATCAGCTTCTCGTGAATCGATTCTATAATCTGATCATAGTCGCCGCCCCATAAATCCGTTCTGCCGATCGACCCGGCAAACAGCGTATCGCCTGTAAATAAAATGTTTTGCTTCACCAGATGCGTGAAAACAAACGGATCCCGGCGTATGACCGGGCGTGTGGATGACTCGCAGAGATCCCATTTTCAAAAGGGAATTCTTGCTCGTCTCGCAAGGAGCCCTCACCCACACGCGGCTGCTTTGCCATTAACTGCGCCGGCGTCACACCAAAAAGTTGCGCCTGCATCATCAGGTTTTCGTAGAGGAACTGATCGCCCGCCTGGTAATAAACCGGCGCTTTCGACTGCTCGTGAACCGCTTCGATTCCGCCAACATGATCAATGTGAGCATGGGTAATCAAGATTGCCTGAAGTTCCAGTCTCCTCTTCTGCAAATAATCCCGCAACTCAGAAGACTCCGCTCCAGGGTCGATCAAGAAACGCCTTTCCTGATGACTCGTCCGAGAGGATGTAACAATTGCACTGAATCGGCCCGACAACAACCACATCAACCTTCCAGCTCACCTTCACCTCACGGAAAACCGCCAAGGCGCCAAAGTCGTCAAGAACGCCAATATTATTTCTATCTTATTTATTTGGTGTTCTTGGCGTCTTGGCGGTTGAGTTCATTTCGCTTCGCGCCAGTTTTTCCCGATGCTTAAATCCACAGTCAATGGGACCACAAGTTTACAAACAGACTGCATCTCCTCGCGAATCATCGCTGCCGCACTTTCTTTTTCGCTTTCGGGCACTTCAAAAACCAGCTCATCGTGAACCTGCATGATCATCTTCGTTTTCATTCTTTTTCGTTCAATTTGCTTCTGAACGGCAATCATCGCAAGCTTGATGATGTCGGCTGCAGATCCTTGCAATGGAGAGTTGATTGCAGCCCGCTGAGCAGCCATAAATACCATCCGGTCCCGGCTTCGAATCTCCGGTATATAACGGCGGCGGCCAAACATGGTCGTTACGTAGCCGTGCTCGACTACAAATTGCGAAGTTTGATCCAGATATTCTTTTACTTTGGGATACTTTTTGAAATAGCGATCAATGTACTCCTTTGCCGCTTTCTGATCGATTCCAAGAAGTTGTGAGAGCCCAAACGGACTCTGTCCGTAATTGATCCCGTAATTGATTGCTTTGGCCTGATTTCGAATCTCCTTCGTCATTTTCTCCATCGGAACATCAAAGACTTCGGACGCCGTTCTGGAGTGAATGTCCTCATCCTTCATGAAAGAATCGATGAGAGTTTCATCGCCCGACAGGTGCGCCATAACACGCAATTCAATTTGCGAATAGTCGGCCGAAATCAGCCAGTTCCCTTCTTCGGCAACGAAAGCAACCCGAATCAATCTTCCCCACGGCGTACGAATCGGAATGTTCTGCAAATTCGGATCGATACTGCTCAGCCGTCCTGTCGCAGCGACTGTTTGCTGATAGTTGGTATGAACTCTTCCGCTTTTCGGATTGATCATCAATGGAAGCGCATCCACATAAGTCGACTTTAGTTTCATGAATTGGCGATAATCCAGGATTTTTCGCGGCAAGTCGTAATCCTTCGCCAATTCCTCCAGTACTTCGACAGCTGTGCTGAAGTCTTTTGTCTTGCGCGTCTTCTTCACCATAGGAAGTTTTAGTTTTTCGAAAAGTACTTCGCCTATCTGCTTCGGAGAGTTGATGTTGAACTCTTCCCCCGCGAGCGCATAAATCTCCGCCACAAGCCGGTCCACATTCACTCCCATTTCTTCGGAAAGACGACTGAGCGTTTTTGTATCAATCTTGACGCCATTCCATTCGATTTCCGCAAGGACTTCCAGAACAGGGAGTTCCAAGTCTGCGTAAAAACGATCGAGATTCTCCTTTTTCAGGTCTTCTTCCAGCTTTATCGTAAGCGTGAGATAAAGATCAACTCGTTCACAGCAGTAATCGCAAACCTCTTGGTCCGCCAAATCCGCAAATGAAATTTGTTTTTGTCCGCTGCCGATCAAGCTCTTTAATTCTTTCGTTTGATACTGCAAATATTCCTTGGCCAGATCTTCCACCGAATGTCCGTGACGCGTCGGATTTAAAACGTAAGACATCACCATCGGATCCCAGCGTCCTCCTTCCAGTCGAATTCCGCGGCTTCGAAGGACCAGGATCTGTTGCTTCAGATTGTGCGAGACTTTTTCAATTCCCGGATTTTCCAAAACCGGCTTGAGTTGATCGAGTACAAATTTTTCTTCCAATTGTTCGGTGAATTTTCTGTGCCCAACCGGGATGTAGAATGCCTGCCCATCCTGAATACTGATCGAGATGCCGACCAGGTCGGCCTGCAGAGGAAAGTTCGAGCTCGTTTCGAGGCAAATTGAAACGCGATTGACCTGCGAAAGAGCCCCAACCAATTGCTGCAACTTTTCGACTGTGTTGACGGTTTGATACTCTGTTTTACGGGAGGAAAGGTCGGACAGGAATTCATTCAAAATGGAATAGAATTCGAGATCCAAAAACAGCTTTCTTGCTTCATCAGGAGCAGGTTTTACGGCCTTTAAATCGCTTATCTTCACCGGAATCGGAACATCTTTCCGTAGTTGGATGAGTTGCCGGCTTAGCTCCAGATCCTTTCTAAATTCAGTAATTTTTTCGCGGTGAGTTTTCTTTTCAATTTTGTCGATGTTGGCAAGCAAATTCTCAATCGTCCCGAACTTGGCGATCAATTCCAGGGCCCCTTTCGGTCCAATCCCTTTCACTCCCGGAATATTGTCGATGCTGTCCCCCATAATGCTCAGAACTTCAACGATCTTGTCCGGCTTTACTCCCCATTTTTCCTCGACAGCCCTCTCGTCGTAAACGAAATAGTCCTTCATCGGATCCAGCGTTAGAATCAGATTCTCGTCATCCACGAGCTGAAATAAGTCCTTATCCGACGTGACGATCACCCCGACGTATCTTTCCGCCTTGGACCTCTCCATCAGCGTTGCGATCAGGTCATCAGCCTCAAAACCGGGAACCTGAAGGATTGGAAGGCCCAGGGCATGACAGATCTCACTGATCAAGGGCAATTGCTGGCTCAGATCGTCGGGCATGTCCGGGCGATCAATCTTGTACGCCTCGTAGGAATCATGACGAAACGTGCGTTCTGGCCCGTCCAGTGCTACTGCGATGTAATCCGGCTTCTCCTCGTTCAGCAACTTCCGGATCATGTTCGTGAAACCGTATAGCGCATTTGTCGGGAAACCCTTGGAATTGTTCATCTTAGGCAGGGCGAAAAAGGCCCTGTAAATGTACCCGTAGCCATCGATAATGTAAAAGCGGGGTCGCTTGATTTTGTGTAATTCAGACCGGTTCATGAAGCAGTTCTAGGTTACGGAACAAACAACAAAAGTTCAAGGTGCTAAAGGTTTCAATGTGTTCAAGGTGTATGATTTTGCTTCAAGAAAACACCTGAATCCCTTTCATCCCTTTACCCCCCTTCTGACGACCGCTCCTGAGGTCGCTTCAGGTGACAGATTTTACTTGAATAAAACACCCTTTTATGCTATATTTAATCGTACTTCCGGCAGAGTAAAAATCCTTAATTTTCAAGCACTTAGGATGGCTACTTCGCAGCCCCAGAAAAAGCCTGAATAAATTTCAACATTTGTGCAAAATTCTGTGGAAATCAGGCCGTCAGGTGGGGCCTAGCAACCAGGAAAAATGGCGATTTGGAACACTATTTTGCAATCTTTGAAAAAGAAAGTCAGTCCGCAAATATACAACGACTGGCTCAAACCCACTTTTCAGGTCGGAGAAGATGCAAGCCTCGTTCGGGTCAAAGTGCCAAACGATCGATTTCGCGACCACATTCGAAAGCATTACATGCCTTTAATTGAAGAAGCTTTGCAAAAAAATGACTGGCAGCATTTGACGATTGATTTTATTCTCAGAGGGTCCTACCCAATTGACTCTTACTCAGCCGGAAGAGACGAAAAAAGAGGAAAAATTACGTTTGAATAGCCGCTACTCCTTCGACCATTTTGTCGTTGGATCTTCCAATCAATTTGCTCACGCGGCGGCAAAGGCCGTGGCCAAGAATCTTTCGCGCGCCTATAACCCTTTATTTATTTATGGCGGCTCGGGGTTGGGCAAAACGCATCTGCTTCACGCGATCGGTCTGGAAGCGCACCGCGCCAATACTTTGTTGAAGCTTATTTACATCAGCGCCGAAGAGTTTACCAATGAATTCATCAAAGGCCTTCGTATGGAAAAAACGCCGGCCTTCCGTGAAAAATATCGGACTGTTGATCTGTTGTTGATCGATGATATCCATCAGCTGGCCGGCAAATCCAGCACACAGGAAGAGTTTTTTCATACATTTAACTCGCTTTATGAAAATCAGAAGCAGATCGTGCTCGCTTCTGACTTGTTGCCCCGTGAAATTCCCGGAATCCGTGAAAGACTTCACTCGCGTTTCCAGGGCGGGTTGATTGCAGACATTCAACCTCCGGATGTTGAAACAAAAGTCGCCATTCTTCACAAAAAGGCTGCCATGGAAAATGCAGTAATACCCGATGACGTCGCCTGGTTTATCGCAAGCCGCGTCAAAAGCAACATCCGGAACCTCGAAGGTTGCCTCCTTCGAATGCTCGCGATGGCCTCTTTGATGGGCAAAACAGTCAATATCGCCCTCGCCAAAGAGGTTCTTCGCCCTCTGATCAATACGGAAGACCGCATTATTACAGCGTTGTTGATCCAGGAAACCGTGGCCCAGTATTACCAGTTAAAAGTGGAAGATCTGAAATCCAAAAACAACTCAAAGCCGATTGTCAGGCCCCGCCAGGTCGCCATGTACCTTTGCAAAAAACTGACGGATTCCTCCTTGCCTGAAATCGGAAAGTCTTTTGGCGGAAAACACCACTCAACAGTCATTCACTCCATTAATAGAGTGGAAGATTCTTTGAAGCATGATCCGATTTTGCAGAACGAGATCAACACGCTAATCGAAACGATCAAAATAACTTAGCAGTTTTTCAACAGCAAGAAGCTTTTTAAAGATTGTGAAAAAACGGTTCAGAAGATGAGAAAGAAATGAGTCAACAGAAAAACAGCTCAACCTTGAAGTGGATGAAAAAGTTTTCCACAACCAGGATGAGCCACAGTGCTGCATTTCAGCCATTTTTCGCAATTTCCACAGGCTACACTACTGCTACTGTTATCACTTTAAAAAAGAAAAGGATGGATCTGGAGGAGATATGCCCAGCGCAGCAGAAATGGAAATTCAGGTAATTAAACAACCGTTTTTAAAAGAGCTTCAATTACTGCAAGGAATTATTGAACGAAAGAATACGATGCCCATTCTTGCGAACCTTATGCTAACTGCCGACAAAGATGGAATTGAACTTACGGCGTCCGATCTGGAAGTCGCTTTGCGAATTCGTACAGATGCTGAAGTAAAGAAGCCCGGACAGGCCACGGTTCCAGCGAAAAAGTTGTTTGAAATTGTCAGGACTCTTCCGGATCTTAGCGGATTGACAATCAGAAAACTGGAAAACAATTGGGTGGATATCCGTTGCGGCTCGGCTCATTTTAAGCTCGTTGGCCTCCCTGTCGAGGAATATCCTTCGTTGCCTGAAATTGAAGGAAGCAAAACGATCGTCCTGCCGGCGGCTATTTTAAGAGAAGGCATCAAACGCGTCATCTTTGCAATCGCGCAGGAAGATATTCGTTACGCTATGAATGGCGCCCTTTTTCAGATTGAAGGGAACCGCATGTTGTTCATCGGAACGGACGGACACCGCCTTGCTTATGTATCGAACGAAGTCGAATCAAAAATGTCTTCCGAAAAAATGGAAGTCATCATTTCCCGGAAAGCGCTGGGGGAGCTTCAGAAACTGCTGGCAGAAGCAAAAGAAGAAGTTCGTTTTGGACGTTTTGAGAACTTTCTTTTCTTCCAGATCGATTCTCATCTGCTTTTATCCAGAAACATCGAAGCGCAATTTCCGAATTATGAAAAATTTATTTCGCTTCGAAACGAGAAGATGGCTGTATTTAACAGCGTGGAATTGATGAAGACGATTCAACGCGTGGCCGTACTTTCCAACGAGAGGTCCAGAGCGGTTGAATTCAGCCTTTCGGAAGGAAGCGCCAAACTGTCTTCTGCGAATCCTGAGATGGGAGAAGCGTCCGATACGATGGAGATTCAGTATGATGGTCCACCCATGAAGATTGGATTCAATTCCCAGTATGTAATCGAGTTTTTGGGCGGCATTACGGCTGAAGAAGTTGTGATTGAGTTGAATACGGAAAGCACCGCAGCTTTGATGAAACCAAAAGGTAACGATCAGTTTGATTACAGATACGTTCTGATGCCAATGCGATTTTAGAGAAAACCGCCAAGACGGCAAGAACACGAAGGTCGCCAAGTAAAAAACATTTTAACTTGGTGAACTCGGCGCACGTGGCGCCCTGGCGGTTTAGAACTATGGAATTACAGAAATTTATTGCGCATCGTTTCCGGAACTTATGTGACATTGACTTGAGCCCGGGTCCGGCAATGAATGTCATTTTTGGTGAGAATGCCCAAGGTAAAACGAATTTATTAGAAGGAATTTTTATTTTGTCTACTTTGCGCTCGTTTCGTACCAGACATCTGTCCGAGACCCGGCGTTTCGGGGAAGCGGAAGGGCTGCTGCAGGGGATGGTCCGGTGCGGACAAAGCAGGCATCAGCTTGGCGTCTCGCTTGGTGAAACGGAACGGGAGCTGGTGTTAGACCGGAAGAAAGTGGACACGATGCAATACATGGGCGTGTTTCATGTGTTCCTGTTCAGTTATCCGCTTCTGGAAATCATCCGGGGTGGTCCGGAAGAGCGTAGAAAGTTTTTAGACCGTTCGATTTCCGTGAGCAGACCCGGATATTTGCCGGTTCTTCTGCAGTTCCACCGGGCCATCAAACAAAAGAATGTTTTGCTTCAGAGCCTGCAGCGCGGAGAGGTCAACAGACGTGAAGCGATCGAGGAAATTCGCTCTTTTAATGTGCAGTTGTTGCAGAACGGCCTGCAAATTGCCGGACATCGATCGGATTATGTTACTGAGCTGCAACAGCTATTGGGTAGCCGCCAGGATTTATTTTTCGAATCGGATGTGCGATTGGGAGCAGGATTGCGGAGTTCATTTTTATTAACGGAAAAAGAAATCGAAACGAACCTGGAGCGCAGCATCGATCGCGAGATTGCGCACGGCTCTTGTTTGATCGGAATTCATAGAGACGAGCTTCTGATTACGTTGAACGACAGGGAGCTCCGCAAATATGGTTCATCCGGGCAACATCGTGCGTTCCTGTTGCTGCTGTTATTGGCGCAGCTGGAGCTTTATGAGCGATGGCGTCAGGATCGCCCCGTCCTTTTGCTGGATGATCTTGATTCGGAATTGGATCAACGAAGAATTCGTGCTTTTTTGGATGAGGTTAAGACGCGATACCAGACGTTTATCAGTTCCTCCCGGCCGGAACTTTTCTCCGGAAATGGAGAAATGCACCGGTATGAAATTGTGTCGGGAAAATTACTGGAGAGATAAGGAGCGCAGGCTTCCTGCCTGCATTTAGGGTCGCAGGCATCCTGCCTGCAGTGAGGTAAGAAAATGGAAGAACTAAACAACAATCTGCCAAACGGAAGCAACGACTACACCGCTGACAGTATCAAGGTACTTGGCGGTCTGGAAGCTGTCCGTAAACGGCCTGCGATGTACATCGGGACCACAGGTCCAATGGGCCTTCATCATCTTGTATATGAGGTCGTTGACAACAGCATTGATGAAGCGCAGGCCGGTGTTTGTAATGAGATCGAAATAACAATTCATATCGATAACAGCATTACGGTGACAGACAATGGTCGCGGCATTCCGGTCGATTGGCACAAGGAAGAAGAAAAATCCGCTGCGGAAGTCGTCATGACGGTCCTGCATGCCGGCGGAAAGTTTGATACGGGAGCTTATAAAGTATCCGGCGGGTTGCACGGCGTAGGCGTGTCGGTTGTCAATGCGCTTTCCGAACGCCTGGATCTCGAAATCTGGCGCGACGGTAAAGTCTACACACAATCTTATGTTCGTGGTGTGCCTTCTACTCAATTAGAAGAAGTGGGGGTCACGACCCGCAGGGGAACGGAGATCACGTTCAAACCGGACCCCGAAATCTTTGAATCTCTGGAGTTCAGCCACGATATTCTTGCGCAACGACTGCGCGAGCTCGCTTTTCTAACAAACGGCGTGATCATCAGACTGATCGATGAACGCCTGGATAAGACCCAGACCTTCTCCTCCGAAGGTGGAGTGGTTTCCTTTGTGAAGTATTTGAACCAGAACAAGCAAGTGCTTCATCCGGAGCCGATTTACATTCGCGGGGAAAGAAGTGGAGTCATCATTGATCTGGCGATGCAATACAACGATACGTATAGCGAAAATGTGTTGACCTTCGCGAACTCCATCAATACAAAAGAAGGCGGGACGCACCTTTCAGGTTTTCGTTCAGCCCTGACGCGTACGATCAATGCCTATGCGCAGAAGTACAATTTGTTAAAAGATTTTAAGGAAGGGATCACAGGTGAAGATGTTCGCGAAGGCTGCGTGGTCGTTCTTTCTGTATTGATTCCAAATTCCATGCAATTGCAGTTCGAAGGGCAAACGAAATCCAAGCTTGGAAACAGTGAGATCAAAGGTCTGGTCGAATCGCTTGTAAACGACAAGCTCGGTTCGTTCTTTGAAGAAAATCCGGCGGTTGCCGAAAAAATCATATTAAAGTCGATTGATGCGGCCAGAGCACGCGAAGCTGCGCGAAAAGCGAAAGAGCTCACGAGACGGAAAGGGGCTCTCGAAATGGATTCGCTTCCCGGCAAACTGGCTGATTGTCAGGAGCGGGATCCGGCCCAATGCGAATTGTATCTAGTTGAAGGTGAGTCCGCGGGTGGGTCTGCGAAGCAGGGTCGCGACCGGAAATTCCAGGCAATTCTGCCGTTGAAAGGCAAAATCTTGAATGTAGAAAAGGCCCGTTTCGACAAAATGTTGTCCAATGTAGAAATTCGCACAATGATTACAGCCCTTGGAACGGGAATTGGTAAGGAAGACTTTGACATCACCAAGCTTCGTTATCATCGAGTCATCATCATGACGGATGCTGACGTAGACGGCTCTCATATCCGAACACTCATCCTGACGTTCTTTTTCCGGCAGATGCCCGAATTAATCGAACGTGGATATCTCTATATCGCCCAGCCGCCCTTATACAAAATCAAAAAAGGCAAAAAGGAGCTTTACATTAAAGATGATCGCGAGCTGGAAATGCATTTAATGAAGAATGTTGCCGACGAGTACACAGTCACCGTGGATGGTGACTCGCAAAAGGAGTTCAAAGGGGAAAAACTGTCCCAGGCAATTACTAAGATGAGCGAAGCGGAAACGCTTTTACACAAACTCGAAAAGCGCGGATACGCGTCTGTATTGATAGAGCAATTGTTGTCCGAGCCGCCGATGGATAAGAAGTTTTTCATGGATGCAGCAAAACTTGAAAAGCTGCGTGAAAAAATTCTGCAGGCTCATCCCGGAGCGGCCGCCATGGTCCATCAGGATCCCGAACACGGGCTTTATGAACTGGATGTCAAGATAAAGAATCATCCGCAAACCAAAATCAGCTGGCATCTTTTTGCATCCCCTGAATGGTTGAAGCTGCAGGAGGCTTATCGCCTGATTTCGGAATTCCGGTCGGATAATATCCGTGTTCAAGAAAATGGGACCGTTACGACGGTTGCTAACTGGAAGATTCTATTTAAAACGCTTCAACAGAGCGGGAAAAAGGGTTGGACCATTACTCGATACAAGGGGCTTGGTGAAATGGATCCGGAACAGCTCTGGGACACCACGATGAATCCCGAAGTACGCGTTCTGCTGAAGGTGAGAATCGAAGATGCATATGAGGCTGATCTGATCTTTTCAACTTTGATGGGTGAAGAAGTTGATCCAAGGAAAGCCTTCATCGTTGAACACGCGCTCGAAGTAAAAAATCTGGATGTTTAAGTAATTCCACCGCCAAGACGCCAAGGCACACCAAGGCCACCAAGTTCAGAAAATTTTAACTTGGTGAACTCGGCGATCTTGGCGCCTTGGCGGTTTAGAGGTCAGTTATGGATATAGCGAAAGAACAAGTACCGGTAAACATAGAAGATGAAATAAAACGATCGTACCTGGATTATGCCATGAGCGTCATCATGGGGCGCGCCGTACCGGATGTGCGCGATGGCTTAAAGCCGGTTCATCGCCGCATTCTCTACGCGATGCTTCGCGAAGGATTGACTCCCGATCGCAAGTTCTCAAAGTGTGCCGGTGTTGTTGGTGAAGTGTTGAAGAAGTATCACCCGCATGGTGATGCCGCTGTTTACGATTCCCTTGTGCGCATGGCTCAAGATTTCAACATGCGATATCCGTTGATCGATAAGCAGGGGAATTTCGGTTCCATTGATGGCGATCCTCCCGCTCACTACCGTTATACAGAGTCACGCCTGATTCGTCTTGCCATGGAGATGATGCAGGACATCGATAAGGAAACTGTTAACTTCCAGCCGAATTTTGATGAGACCACTGAAGAGCCGATCGTATTGCCAACTCGCATACCCAACTTTCTGCTCAACGGTTCCTCCGGTATTGCCGTCGGAATGGCCACAAATGTTCCTCCGCACAACCTCAATGAAGTTTGCGAAGCATTGATTCATTTGATTCAAAATCCTGCTGCCGATATCGATACTTTGATGGAATACATTCAGGGTCCCGATTTTCCTACGGGCGGCGCCATTTATTCGCGCAGTGATATTGCGACAGCTTATAAAACAGGACGCGGAACGATTCAGATGCGGGCGAAAGCGACGATTGAAAAAATGGAAAAAGGTGTGCGTGAAGCCATCATCGTCCATGAGATTCCTTACCAGGTCAACAAAGCAAAGCTGATTGAAGAAATCGCCGACATGGTCCGCAATAAGAGAATTGAAGGAATCACAGATCTTCGGGATGAGTCGGATCGGCAGGGCATGCGCATTGTGATCGAGCTGAGGCGCGGCGAAAATGCTGAAGTCGTTCTAAACAATCTTTATAAACATAGCCGGCTTCACGACACTTTCGGCGTGATCCTGCTCTCCATCGTGGATGGAAGACCGCAGGTTTTGAATCTCCGCGAAATCTTGGAGCATTTTGTTTCACACCGCCGTGAAGTTGTTCATCGCCGCACTGAATTTGATCTGAAAAAAGCCCTGGCTCGCGCCCATATTCTGGAAGGCTTGATCATTGCCCTGGATCATCTGGATGCTGTCATCAGTTTGATACGCAGATCCGCGAGTGCCAGGGAAGCCCGGGAAGGACTGATCACAACGTTTCAATTAACGGAGATCCAGGCGCAGGCCATTCTCGAAATGCAATTGCAGCGGCTGACGTCTATGGAACGCCAGAAGATTATCGATGAACACACAGAATTGATGAAGCTCATCGAAAACCTCAAGGATATTCTGGCGAAACCTTCCTTGATCGATAAAATCATCATCGAAGAATTGCAGGATATCAAGGAGAAGTACGGAGATGAACGCCGCACAGAAATCCTGGATCAGGAACCGAAGAAGATTTCACTTGCCGATCTTGTGCGTGAGGAAATGGTTGTGATCACCTGCACACATTCCGGCTATATCAAACGCACAACGCTTTCCTCTTTCAACCGGCAAAGACGAGGCGGCAAAGGGCGGATCGGAATGAAGACAAAAGAAGAGGATTTTCTGGACCTCATGGAAGTCGCCTCCACACACAGCGATATTCTGATTTTTACGCAAAAAGGGCGTATCTACAGCATTAAAGCTTATGAATTGCCTGATCTTCCTCCCTCCACAAAAGGACGATCGATGGCTCAGCTCGATCTGCAAATGGATCCCGATGAAAAAATAGCCCGTCTGCGTTCTGTCAACAGTTTTGATCCGGACAAATTTGTGACGATTCTCACACGCAAAGGCATCATCAAGAAAATTCGACTCAGTGCGATTGCGAACATTCGTCGAAATGGACTTCGGATCATGAATGTGAGAGAAGGAGACGAGTTGCTGACTGCGCACGTAACCGATGGAAGTCAGAACATTTTTATCGGAACCGCTTATGGACGCGCCGTTTGCTTTCCGGAAAGCACTGTTCGTGAAATGGGACGCACCGCAACAGGCGTTCACGGCATCCGATTGAAAAAAGATGATTACGTTGTGGGAATGGAAATCGTGAATCCCAAGGATTTGATTTTGACAATTACAGAAAATGGCTACGGTCGCAGAACTCCACTCGAAGAATACAGGATCCAGAATCGCGGCGGTACCGGCCTGATCAATATGAAGATCAAGCCGCGAAACGGATTGATTATGGACATTGAGAAGGTGAATCCCGGTGATGAAATCATGATGCTGACGCAATCCGGCATGATCATCCGGTATTCAGCCGATGATGTCCGAATAGCGAGCCGTCAATCGATCGGTGTCCGCCTTATGGACGTGGATGAAGGGGACAAGATCGTTGCCGCATCGAAACTTCCAGCTACGGACATGCCAGGTTAAACAGTTAATTGTCGTGTAGAGGCGCGAGCCATCGCGCCCGCCTGAGCTCCTGAATGTGTTAAAATTGATTTCAAAGACTGCAAAATGAAACGGTGCACCCTTTTTTTCCTCGTCTTTGGTTTGGCGCTATCTCTTTCAGCCGCTGAAAGACAGGCAACAGCGATTCTGCTCGACAACAGCAAGTCGATTTCCCCCTCTGATTTTCAAAAAGCGAAAGATTTGATTTCACAGATGCTGGAGAAGCTCCCTGGGACAAAGCTGGTTTATGTTTTTGGGACTGACATGAGAAAGGTTGAGCCATCGGACTTCTCCAGCCTTCAGGCAACCGAATCGTACACAATGATCTATGATGCCGCCTTCGATGCTGCGCAAGAGCTTTCTTCGATGGATGTAGAAACCCGGGCGCTGGTCATTATTTCAGACGGAAACGATACAAAAAGCGCCACTGTTCTGGAAGATGTCGTAAGCTTTGCGAACAGTAACGGAATTGCCGTTTATGGAATTGGAGTAAGCAAAGCGAATCGCAAAGTACTCGAACGGATGGCAAGACTCACGGGTGGAAAGTATTTCACAGTTGATTCCTCTGAATCAGTCGATCAGATTCGAACCTCCGTCGTTGCTCAAAAACCGGCAGCGAAAAAAGAAGAACCAAAAGCCACAGCCATTCCACAACCACAGCCTGGTTTATCGGTTGCTTCTCCTCCTGATATCAGCGCTCCTACGGAAAGCTCTCCGGTCTCCCGTTTTCCGTACAAATGGATTCTGATCGTTTTGCTTGGTGGCGCGTTGATGCTTGCAGTGATTTTCGTCCTGGCGAAGTCTTATCGCACGGAGCCGCGTGTCTGTCCGACCTGCGGACGTCATCTGGAGTTTTATCAAACAATCTGTCCGGTCTGTTCGGTACCCGAAACCCGGCAGACAAAGCAGATCGCATTTCCTCCTATTCCTTCCGATGGGACTCAGGAAAGTGGAGCGGATCACGATGATGCCCCCGCAATTCCGATGGAATTGCTGGAAAAAAAACCTGTCACCGAAGAAATGCTCAGCAAGACATTCGTATTGATGGAAACGCCCATGCTTGTGGTGCGAAAGGGCAAGAATCTCGGTCAAACTTTTTCATTGAATCGTGCATTTCCCGTTTCGATCGGCCGCTCGCGTGTCAATGAAATTCGATTGGAGGACATCACGATATCCGGGCAACATTGCAGGATCATTCCTGAAAATGGAAAGCATGTGCTGTATGATCTGAATAGCACAAACGGAACATTTTTAAACGATAAAAAAGTAAATCGTTCTGTTTTAAAGGAAGGGGACACGATCAGGGTTGGCGAAACGCAGTTCCTGTATAAAATCGAGCAACACCGAAATTAGGATTGTTTGGAAGCGTTCAAGGAGTTGAAAAGGTTTAAGGTGTTTTTTGCTGCGGTATAAACACTTTGAACACCTTCAACACCTTCAACACCTTCAGCGCTTGAACTCTTATTTATGAACAACAATCGATCACGTGAACTGTATCAGCGAGCTTGCCGGATCATGCCGGGCGGAGTGAATAGTCCTGTTCGAGCGTTCAAAGCGGTAGGGGGCAGCCCGCTCTTCATTGAAAGCGGGCGCGGTTCCCGAATCCAGGACGTCGACGGCAATGAGTTCATCGATTTTGTCTGTTCGTGGGGACCTTTGATTCTTGGTCATGCTCACCCTGAGGTCGTGAAGGCCATTCAGGATAGGGCGATGACAGGGACTACCTTCGGGGCGCCGACAGCAGTCGAGGTTGAACTTTCCGAAGCGATTCGGGAGGCCTTTCCATCGATGCAGATGCTTCGCCTGGTCAGCTCCGGAACGGAAGCCACAATGTCGGCCTTGCGCGCGGCTCGAGGCTTTACGGACAAAAACAACGTCATTAAGTTCGAAGGCTGTTACCACGGGCACCATGATAGTCTTCTGACTTCAGCCGGATCCGGAGTTGCCACGTTTGACCTTCCGGATTCTGCCGGTGTTCCGCCAAACTATAGTCATAATACTATTTCCATAGCATACAATGATATGGAAGCGGTCCGGAGAATCCCGGACAATGTTTTGCGCGATACGGCGGCCTTTATTGTGGAACCGATCGCGGCCAATATGGGCCTTGTGCCGCCGCGAGAAAACTTTTTACACGAGTTGCGTCAGTTTACAAGTGAGCGGAACATCCTGTTGATTTTCGATGAAGTGATCAGCGGTTTTCGCGTTTCGTTCGGCGGAGCGCAAGAGTATTACGGTGTGGAGCCGGACCTGACTTGCCTGGGAAAATCGTAGGTGGAGGAATGCCGATGGCTGCGTTCGGCGGTCGTGCGGAAATCATGCGTTGTATCGCGCCACTCGGTTCCGTGTACCAGGCCGGTACGCTTTCAGGAAATCCTGTGGCTTCAGCCGCCGGACTGGCCACATTAAAGTTGCTTCGAAATCGGTCTTCATACAAAGTGCTGGAAAAAACTTCAACGCACTTCTTTGAAGAATTGCGCAATCTCATTCGTGGTAAAGAAATCTCACTGGTGACACTCGGATCGATGTTCACGTTATTTTTCAGGGGAAACCCTCCCGAAAATTTTGCTCAAGCGAAAGAAAGCAATACGAAGCGTTACGGAGAATTCTTCTGGAAAATGCTGGAAAATGGTGTTTATCTGGCACCTTCACAGTTTGAAACGAATTTTGTCAGCATGGCCCATTCGGAACAGGATCTCGATCAAACACTGCAAGCATTTCGAAGCATACGGTCGCTCGTAAAGCGGTGCTATCGGGATCCAGACGAGCTCACCACGTACGATTGTTGCGACAGGGCAGCCACGCACCGACCAACCCTGAAAAGGAGTGTTTCTGCTTTTCGAGCGAAACTTCGATGGCATCCACGTGGAACGAGCTTTGTTGGATGAAACAAGGTCAGGTTTGCCAGGGCGCCAACCTGAATGCTCGCGCGAAATCCCCAGAATTTTTGCTGGATTTAAACTGTAAAGTTCAACGAACCGGTTTAATCCGATCAGGTTTGTATTCAGAAGCCGGTCCAGGCCCAGGGAGACCGAAGTTTCCAGACCGACAATTCCAAACGATGCCTCTTGAAAATCCACCGCCTTGGTGCTTTCGTGATGCGGCGCATGATCGGAGGCTATGGCATCGACCGTTCCGTCCGCGATTGCTACCAGCACGGAATCAAGATCTTTTCTGTTGCGTAGAGGAGGATTCATTTTGGCGTTTGTTCCATATTGCGAAATCGCTTCGTCCGTTAACGCAAAATGATGAGGCGTGACTTCGGCAGTCACTGCAATCCCATCAGCTTTTGCCCGTCGAACGAGCTCCATCGAACCCGAAGTGCTCAAGTGTGCCAGGTGTACACGCCCCTTTGTTCGTTTCGCAAGGAGGATATTTCGAGCGACCATGATTTCTTCCGCTTCCGCCGGAATTCCCTGAATGCCCAACTTCTCAGACCAAATGCCTTCGTTCATCGCACCGCCCCGGAACAAATAGGGGTCTTCACAATGATCGATTACAGCCATATTCAATCGTATGCCTTCCTCTAATGCTTTTCTCATTAGAAGCGAATCAACAACAGGTTTGCCGTCATCCGAAACAGCAACCGCTCCAGCCTGCTTCAGCTTCATAAAATCTGCCAGCTCCTTGCCCTGTTGACCCTGGGTAATGGCGGCAATCGGATAGACTTCCACCGGAGAGGACATAGCTTTTTGTAGTATGAATTGTGTAATTTCGGCGCTGTCGTTTACGGGAGTTGTATTCGGCATGCAGGCAACCCCGGTAAATCCGCCGGCCGCAGCGGCTTGAGTTCCTGTCTCGATGGTTTCCGCTTCTTCCTTACCCGGCTCACGAAGATGCACATGAATGTCGATGAAACCTGGCGCAATAACCAGCTCCGACGCGTCAAACACGCGATCGCCAGCGCTTTTCAGATTGCGTCCGATCTCCACAATGGAGTGCCCCTCCAGGCGGATGTCCAACAAATCATCCAGGCTTTGAGATGGATCGACCACGCGACCGTTCTTGATCAGTAGATGCATTTGAATTATTAATAATATTTGGACGAGACGCAGGTGGGATCCGAGTCAGGAATGACCCGAATCACCCCATATCGTGCAGCTGAGCTTGCCACATTCACCAGATCTCTTACCAATACAAAAAGGATGAACAGAATCATCACGTTCAGTAGAGACCGTTTCATGAGCACTCCTGTTTCGATCTTCTAATAACTTCGAGGATCGATGTAAAAATACTATCATCAACGCGATCGATTTTAACTACCAGATTCGTTTAATGTTTTTCCATGATGACGACCTGTTCCTCATGATCAAACTCTTTCAACCGAACTTCAACATATTCGTCTGCAGCAGTAGGAATGTTTTTGCCAACGTAGTCCGCATAGACAGGAACCTGTCTGTTCCCGCTATCTACAAGCACCGCCAGCTGAATTCTGTGAATGGATTCGTGAACCAGCAGATTCGCTATCGCATTATGGGCTGCGCGCCCGGTAAAGATAAGGTCATCGACAAGAATGATTGTTTTTTGTGCGTTGAAATTTTGACCGGATTCGTTTCCATTCAAAACTCCAATCGGAATCGTTTTTCCTTCGACACTCCGGAGGATGCCGGCCAGTCTTTTTGCGAGCGCTTCGCCACGCTCGCCGATTCCAACCAGCAAAATGTGCTCGGCATTCGGATTTCGCTCCAGAATTTGATGAGCCATTCGGCCAAGGGCTTGCTGGATCGAGGACGCATCGAGTATGCGAGCCTTCATTCGTCCTCTCGGGGAGGTCATATTTACTGTCATGTTACCCCAACCGGATAAACACCGGCAAGACGAATGTTCCGACTTTCAGTGAGATCCTCAGGGCGAGTTCGTATTTCTTACGAGCAAAAGAAAATTTAATGCTCGTTGACCTGGAAATCACAGATTTTCCAGCCGCCCGCTTCGTTCTTCATTTCGAAAATGTGGGTCGCAACGCCGTTGAAAGAGATTCCATTCCCTTGTCTTCCGGAGAAGTTGGCCGAAAGTATAGCGGTCGCAATTTGCTCGTCAACGTGTGGGACTTCTGTTGGGGAAAATATATTAACATCAACAAATCCACCTTCGCTTTGATGGCGTGTGATGATCTCGATTTCACGCTGGCGACCCGGGCATGCACCAGCCTCGGAAAACCCCACAACGATCTCGTCGGCTGATAAAGTTTCAAGCTGTCCGAAAAGTCTCAAGAATTCTTTACAGACTGCATCAATCTGCTGTCTTGCCACGTTCAAGTCAAAGGTCACCTTGACGGAACCCTGCTTGGAATCTTCCTGGCTCACATTGTCAATGACAGTCAAAGTAACTGTGTGCTTGCCTGTTTGGGCGAACTGGTGTTTCGCGATAGATTTTGTGGAAGTGGTTCCATCGCCAAATTCCCAAAGGTAACTCTTGATCCGTCCGTCCGTGTCGTCACTACCGCGCGCATCAAACGTGAAAACGGTTCCCTGCGAACCGGATAACGGCTCAACAGTGAAGGATGCTTTCGGTGGGCGATTTTGAACGATTTGAAGGCCCGCATCCAAATGGGCGGATCCGGATGGAGTCAAGACTGTGATCGTCCTGGAACCCGGGCTTGCTGTCGAATCTACATCGATGTGAATACGGATCAGAGACGAGTCGATAACCTGAAAATTCCGCACGCTGATATCATTTCCACAGGACACGCCGGAAACTGTAACAAAACCGCTGCCGGCAATTTCAATTTCTACGTCCCGCTGTCCCGATGTTACTTGATTGGGCGATGCTGAAATAATCCGGATTTGCGGCGTCACTATTCCTGTATCGTCACTGCAACTGATTGTTAAAAGAGATAAGAGGCCGACGGCCAAACACGAACGAATGAGTTTCATTGGTCCACCCTTGAAAGAAGCTGGAAATTATACACAAGGAGATAGGCGAAATTCAATGTAAAAAATTTTAAGGGGGCAGTTGGAACGCGGGGGCATCTTTGCCCGCAAAGACTCGTTGAGATTACCAGTTTTTGCGGACTGGAAGTCCGCGCTCCTGCTGACTTTTGGGACAGTCTCGCGGGCGTTACAGAACGCGTGGAAAGCGGCTGTGAAGGAGGCCTTACTGATTTACTTTCATCAGCACTTCATGCAAAGGATCGATCTCAAGGGATGCCGGAGTAAAAGGGAGTTCGAACGTAACTTCCTCATGCTTTTTTTCGACAGAGGCCAGGAATCGAAATGTTTTTCCGCTTTCGCTTTTTGCAACAATCGGGATTTTTAGCTTATAAAGCGCATCCTGATTCTGGTGGAAGGTCATGATCAACTTCAATTCCGCTGTCCGGCTCGTCCAACTAATTTCAGGAATCTCCCAGCCGTACAACCATTGTTTGAAAAAGGGTTCGAGGTCTTCAGTCGAATACTTCTGTGCCACGAGCTGGAATTCTTCAATGCCTGTGCGACGGAACTGGTAAGACTCAAAGAATTCGGAAAGACATCGTGCAAAATTTTCATCTCCCATCCAGTTCTTCAGCATGCTCAACGTAAAGGCTCCTTTGTTGTATAACAGGGCTGAAAATGCCTGAGGATCATCTGTAATATGTCCGAGCCGGGCTCCAAGAATCAAAGGCCCCGCGTAGGACTTTTCTTCCACCCATTGCTGGAACGTATCGGCAAGCTTTTTCCACACTTCATCACCGTACTGATGGCGCATGTATTCCCATGCAGCAAACTGTGCAAAACCTTCGGACAGCCATTGGTCGCGATAGGTTTTCCATCCGACGGTCTGTCCCCACCATTGATGTGCAATTTCATGCGCCAACAAAAAATGGGGATACTCTGGAATATGGAGTGGATCCTTCGCGAATTTTCGCTGAAAGAACTTGAACACACGATTGACGATCGCAACAGTCGCCGGCGCATGTCCGCCCGGCTGATGAATGGGGCGCAGAACGACCGCGAAATTCTGATAGGGATATGTGCCGAAATAACCGGAGTAAAACCGAAGAATTCTATCGGCGGCAGAGGCGTAGTCCAGAGCAGCGGTCTTATCAAGACTCAAAAAATACACATCGATCGGAACAACTGAGTCAAATTGCAAATGAGAATCGAGTCGTCCGACAAACAATGAAAAATATTTCGCCGGGAGCAGGCACTTGTATGAAAATGTAGTATTTCCTTTTGTAGAAGAATCTGTACTCGTTCGAACTCCATTGATGATCGCAGCGTAATTCTCCGGGACGGTGATAGAAGCCTCAACTCCCGAATAAGGCCTTGAAGTGAGCTGGGGATACCAGATGGACTGATTGGAATACAGATAAGTCGGAGGCAAATAAAAATCACCATCAACCGATGTCTGCATCGTCATTGTTTCCGCACTTCGAATTTCCGGTGCGATTTTCCCCTGGTAAAAAAACTCCAAAAATATCTCGTCCCCTTTGCGAAGCGTTTCATTGAGAACAATGTGAAGGTTACTCGTTTTGCGTTCTTGAAAATAGATCAAATAACCCTGGCTGCTGCGGATTTGTGAAACGCGCAGTTCAGGATTCAAACGGAAGATGATCGACGAAACTTCCATTGCGCTTTTCAATTTGATTTCGGTCACCGCGCTCAGATGCGTTGCCTGAGGCTGAAAACGAAGCTTCATTTTGTAAGAGAGAATTCTGAAATCGTCTGTGGAATCTCTGGGGTTCTCCTCAGATGTTGAGTCGTAAAGAGAGATGATTTGATCTTTGTCTTTTCGGGCGAGCATAATGTCGTCCGGTTCTTTCGGGGAATGTTGATACACCAGTGTTCCGAGACCCGTTTTCATCTCGCAATAAAGTTCACCTTCATCCATTTGTGCAAACCAGAACTCATCGCTGAAAGGAACCCGCACGCTGTAGACATCGCGGTCAAATTCCTTCGATTGCGTTTGCGCCTGCGCATAGAGCGCGGGATTTGGCTCGAGCCTTTGTTCGGCGATGGGCTCCAGCAGCTTTTCAAGCGCATCGGGGGAGCCTCGAATGAATAGTCTGCTGACAGTGGTTTTCAGATTCGGCCGTTTTACAAACAGAGTGACCTGTTGCCGTTCTGTTGGATCCGTTGGTTCAAATTCGAAGGACGCTTCTCCGATGAACAGCAGTCCGGCAATCTGCGATCCGGCATCGATGGGGAAAATGTGTCCCTGTTTGAAATGAATCATCGCATCCACATGTTTGTATTTCAGGTTGTGTACAGTGAAGGGGCGATCGCTCATTTTCAAACGATAGAGTCCCCTGATTGCGTTAATCGTATTACTGATTCTGATGCGCTGTTGATCCTGCTGGTCTTTTTGTAAGTGCAGAACCCAGGATTCGAATCGCGCTTCTTCGCGGGCCTGTAGAAATACATGCAGAATCATTCGATCCGGTTTTTCTTCCGCGAGCCGGAGCACGGCTGTCTCAAAAGGAAACGAGAAAACGGAACGGATGAAGTCTGTTTGATTTCGCTGGGCATCGACATCCGGAAGAACCAGGGAAAGAAATGCTTGCTCGTTTCGCGTTAAAATTGCATTTTCGATCTGGTCAAAAAGAGTGCTTGATTGGCCAAACGCAATTGCATTGCAGAGGAAGGTTGCGATTAGGAAAAGAATAGAGCGCATAGATTTCTGCGGGCGAGTCGCCCGCGGTACATCGTTACGAGTTCAATAATTCTGTAATGAGTAAAGCTGTCCGTTTGATCCCTGCCTCTGCATCGCGGATGTCATACCATTCTTCCGGCGTGTGTATTTTTCCACTGCTTCCACCGACACCCATTGTGATGGCAGGGATTCCGAGCGAAAAAGGGATGTTGGAATCGGTGCTGCCCGTTTCCAGTTTTGCGTCCAACCCGAAGCGGTGATTTGCAGCGACGGCTTTTTGGATCAATGGATGGTCCGGCGCTATGCTTCCGGCCGGCCGCTCACCCACGATAATCACTTCGCAGTGTATGGCAGGATGATTTTCAACGCTTTCTTTCAGGGTCCGCTGTACCCATTGATCAAGCCACATCAGGCTTTCCATCGATCCACTTCGTAGATCCAGGTCCATCGACATCTCTGTCGGGATTGTGTTCACAGAGGTGCCGCCCGTAATGATTCCAACGTTCAAAGTGGTTTTCGGGTCTCTCGGTAATACCACGCGGTTCAAATGGGAAAGAAATTCTCCCGCAATATGAATGGGATTCGAAACACCTGCATCACCCCAGCTGTGTCCGCCGGGACCGCGGAGGATAATTCGTAATCGTTTACTGGCGAGACCAACGGAAACCAATCGTTCCGCATCGCAGCCGTCCAGCGAAATAAAATAGTCCACCGGTTCGGAGTATTTTTCGAAAAAGTTTCGAGCGCCTCGCAAATTACCGAGCCCTTCTTCGCCTACGGTTGCCAGCAAAGTCAGAGACCCTCTGGCTAAAAAACCAGCATGCCGCAGAGCCCGCCAGAGCAAAAGCAAGCATGCAAGCCCCGCTGAGTCGTCTGAAATTCCAGGTGCCCGGAGCAATGTACTGGATTGGTTCACGACGATTTCATGAAAGGGAAACACTGTATCGAGGTGTGCAGAAAGCACAACATGAGGGGATCCGTTTCGCGAAATGGATACGATAATGTTACCTGCCTCATCCACCTGCGGAGTTTCTGTTTCGCCGAAAAATGATGCAAAAAATCTGCCGCGTTTTTCTTCGAGGAAAGTGGGTGCAGGCACTTCACAAATTTGGATCAGGTCTTTAACGAAGTCTGCCATATGCCGGTCAATATATTCAAAAAGCAGCTCAACATTCATCACCTTTTCCGGCTCTTTGGGAACGAGTGTTGTTGAAGGATGATGTGGATCAATCATGCTGTTATTGTGCGAGCCTTTCGATTTCTTCGTCTGTCAGCAAGCGATCCGACTTTTTGGCAGCATCAAAAATACGGGATATTCTCTCTTCGGTTGCGTCCATGCCATGCTCGCTTAGCCAGAATAGAACGTTGGATTTCCCGCTCATCGGGCCGATTTCAACCCTTTGCCGCATTCCGAAAAGATAGGCCGGCACTCCGGAATAAACGTGATTGGCCAACCATTCATCATTCCTTTTGTAGGCTTTGATCACGGCGGCGGCATGAACGCCTGTCGCCGTTCGAAACGCGTCTTTCCCGACGACCGGATAATTTTGTGGAATCGCTACACCTGTTGCGTCAGAAGCTAGCTGGCAATAGTCTTTCAAACAGGAAAGGTCCCGGTCGATCCAACCAAGCAATCGTAGATTGACGAGCAACAGATCCATGGGTGTATTCCCTACACGTTCGCCGAGTCCGATTGCAGCGCCGTGCACCTGATCGGCGCCAGCAGCCCAGGCCGAAAATGCGTTGGCCAGACCCATACCACGGTCACGATGACCGTGCCAGTCGATGCGAATTTTATCGCCAACAACTTTCCGGATAAAACGGACCAGCGCCCCAGTCCCCTCGGGCGTCGCATGACCCACAGTGTCTGCAACGACAACACCCCGCGCTCCGCATTCGACCGCCGTTTTGTAAAGTTTCTCGAGAGTCTGCGGGTCGGAACGGGTCGTATCTTCCGTGACATAACTGACCGGAAGACCGCTTTTCGAAGCATGGCTGATGGCTTGCTCGGTGTGCTTCATTAAAATGTCGAGCGTCCAATTTTCCGTATACTGGCGGATGGGGCTGGAACCAAGGAAACAGAAGACCTCAATTTCAACTCCTGTTTTCTGGGAAACTTCCACCACCGGATCGATGTCAGCAAGGACCGTTCGCGCTGCACAATTCGCCTTGATTCTTAGCTTGCTGCGCCCAATCTCATTTGCGAGAGCCTCGACATCGGCTTTTGCTCGAGATCCTGCTCCCGGCAAGCCGATATCTGCCGTATCTATGCCAAGTTGATCCATATAATGGAGCAAGCGAATCTTCTGATCAATCGAAGGATCTTTGACGGAAGGAGATTGTAAACCATCACGCAGCGTTTCATCATCGAGAAGTAGATTGCGAGGCCGCGGCTGCTCCTCCAGTTTATTCCAATCATAAATGAGCTCTGCTTTCTCTTCGAATGAAGCCATCCAGTTACCTCCGGCAATTTAAGTATAATTGTTTTTGCACCGCCAGGAGGCGAAATCCAGCCAAGGCTGCCAAGCTGAAAAAGAAAATTCCTTAATCTGTTCTTGGCGTCCTGGTGTCTTGGCGGTTGAGCTTCCTGCGAACGAACCGCAACATTTGCGAGGCTTGCTCGATTCTCAGCAAATGACTTGTCAACAAGAGGACACCTAATGCGACGGCAATACTCACCGTTAGAGCGGTTATTTTGAGAATGAGCGTTCCTGTCACGATGATGCCCGAGATCCAGACGTGAATCCCCCACGCAGCAAGACCCATGATCAAACCGGCGACAGTGATCTTTGCAAGGGAGATATAAAAGCTGCGATTCACAAACTTGCCGGTCCGTTTTTCCAGTGCTCTAATCAACAAAAAGGCGTTTACCCAGGACGCGACAGATGTTCCCAAAGCCAGGCCGATAAAGCCGAGGTGCCGGATCAAAGCGAGATTCACGATAACCTTGGCTGCCAATCACAAAAGCGGCGTAACGCACCGGTGTTTTCGTGTCATTCAAAGCGTAAAACACCGGCGTGACAATCTTCACCAAGCGAGTACGTGTACAGCCCGAGCGCATAAAACAAAAGTGCATCGCCGGTAAACACTGTGTATTCCGGAAGAAACCGCCCGCGCTGGTAGAGCACTTCAACGATCGGATATCGCAGAAAAATCAAACCCAGAGTTGCAGGAATATTCAAAAAAGCGGCGAGCTGAAGGGCATCGGTCAGATTCGACCGTACGCCTTCTAAATCATTAGAAGCAATTTGTTTGGAAACAGTTGCAAGATTGACTGTGGCAATCGCAACGCCAAAAATTCCGATGGGCAGCTGCATCAACCGGAACGCATAATTTAGCCACGAAACCGGACCATCCCCCAGGTAAGATGCAAGCTGATTGTCGATCACAATATTGATCTGGGTCGCAGCCAGCCCGAACATCGCCGGCAGCATCAATCCGAAAATTCGTCTGACTCCCGGATGGTTCCAATCTAGAACTCGTTCGTATCGAAATCCGCAGCGATAGAGGGAAGGGATCTGCACATAGAGTTGGAGCGCTCCGCCAACCAGGCTTCCGATTGCCATTGCAGTAATCGGTTCCATTCCGAAGCGTTTCATCTGCGGTGCGAAAAAAATACCTGCAAGAATGCTTGCCACATTGAAGAAGGCGGGGGCCAGAGCGGGAATGAAGAAACGTCCATGCGTGTTCAGGATGCCCATCACGGCGGCTGCGAGCGCTACAATCAGAAGAAACGGGGCCATGATCTGAGTCAGATGGACCGTTAGATCGATCTTGCCGGGTATTTCGCTGAAGCCGGAAGCCAGCGCATACACAAGAAACCGTGCACCAAAAAGCACGATCAAGGTGAATCCGCTGAGAATCACCATCAGAAAGTTCAGAACGATATTGGCCAGCCGCCATGCTTCTTCTTTGCTTTTATTCTGCGAATAGTCTGTGAATGTGGGGATAAAAGCGGCGCTCAAAACGCCTTCCGCAAAAAGATCTCGAAGCAAGTTTGGAATCCGGAATGCAGCAAAGAATGCGTCGGTGGCAAATACGGAAAAATATTTTGCGAGCACCATCTCGCGGATCAGTCCGAGAATGCGGCTGATCAAAGTCGCTAAGGAAACTCCACCGGCCGCGCGCGCAAGACTCTTCCCGTTAGACATACAGGAAGAGATTAACGCAAAGACGGTAAGCCATAAAGTGGCAAAGCCGCAAAAAGTGTAAGAAGGGAGATAGGGAGATAATTTTTTTTATCTCCGCATCTCAACTATCTCCTGATCCCCCTTCTTACACAAGAAAACAAAGATGTGACGTATAGTAATGCAAAGGACCGCAAGGATTTCAACGCAGAGCCTTCTGATCGCTCGCCAGAATAGAGATTTTCTCTTAAAAATACAAACCACCGACAAATAGAAAGATAGGAGTGCTTTTTCCTGCTTTTCAGAGAACGCCGCGCAAGCGCGGGCGCAATTCAAACGATCCGGAAAAAGCGTAATACAGAACCATGTTCACGACCCCCATTATCTCGTTTATCTCCCGATCTCCTTTCTTACACATCTGATACCAGTCCTAACTTTTGTGCGTTGTAATGATCGTTGATTGTTATGCGAACGTTAAATAACGGCCTTTCCTTGACTGAAGTTCTGTTTGAAATGTAAATACAAGGGTAGGTTCATTTGGATACAAGATTAGGAGGATAACATGGGCAGGCGGATCTTCTTTACAATTTTAATCCTGCTTACAACGGTCGCAGGGCTATCAGCACAAACGGTTCTTAAAACGCTGAAAATTTCAACCAAAGATTTTTCGACAACGCAGGGAACTCCCCGTATTGTAAGAAACGGATTCGATCATCAATGGCTGTCGCCTGGCGACAGCAAGGATCACCTTCCAAAATCTGGGGCGGATCGTCGAATCCGATGGCACGTTGAAATCTCAGAAGACGCTTGCCACCAAAGTCAACGCAGCAGCACAAAGCTTTGATATTTTCTTCGACTCTGTCAATTACAATTATTTGCTTGCTTATGAAAATGCATCCGGACTGAATGTGCAGCTTGTTCAACAATGTTTTGAATAAATCCGGTACCGCTAAGAAAATAGAAGCGGGTGTCAGCGAATCGATTCCGCGCCTTTCATTCGATCCTTCATCCAAAAAGTTTCTGCTTTTCTGGGTCGGTGATGGTGGTTCTTCATTGAAAAGTCTGTTGCTCAATTCGGACGGTTCGACGAACGGACAAGTTCGAGTACTCACACAGTCTGCAGCGGGCACCACTTATCGCTCCTTAAACATTTCAACAAACCAGGATACAGGTAATTTACTGGCTCTGGTTACAGAATCGAACGGCACTGCTGCAAAGTTATTGGGATTCCGGGTCAAACCGGACGGCTCCTTGCAGGTACAATCGGCTCTTCCTGTTACTGCTTCTGATCCGGATCTGAATAGAATCTTCGCGGATTCAAGCTTCTCGGATGCCGGTAGCGGATTTGCATTCTGGAGTGATGACGATTCGATTAAGCGCAGAAAACTTACGCGCAGTGGTGGAGTTTCCGGCGCCGCAAAATCCATTTCAGGTCAAGCGGATGACAACTCGGAGCAAACGAGCATTCTATTTGACTCCAAGGGTAATCAATTCGTTCCTGTCTGGACTGTCGGAAATCGAGTCCGTGCCATGGCTCTCAGCGCAACAGGGTCTGTGATAAAGAATCCATTTGATGTTGCCACATCCGATTTTGCCAACGCGCTTGATGCAACGACCTCTTACGATGCCCAGGTCGGCAACGCCATTGTTGTCTGGGAGGATTCGACGGAGGATGCCGGAAACATCGCAGCGGGCGGTGCTGCCACTTTTCGGATTCGGGCCGCTTTGTTCTTTTTTGAAAGCGTTGCTACAACGAAAAACATCACAGTCGGCGACAATTTCTTTTCATCCAGCAACGGTAACGGCAACCTGACTGTCAAAGTTGGGGATACGGTTGCCTGGGTTGTAAACGGCAATAACGGCCACACGGTTACGAGCGGAACGGAATCAAATGCAGGTGCGGTCTTTAATAGCGGAAATCTAAATCGAGGTGACACATTTTCATTTCGCTTTACGAACGCCGGAAGCTTCCCGTATTTCTGTCAGGTGCATGGTTCGAACGTAATGTCAGGCACCATTACTGTTCAATCGTCCGGAGGTGAACCGCCACCGCGATACTAACGCGTCATCGCGGGGTCTCCGCGTAGATGCGATGGACGCGCGACGCTAGACGCCATATTTCCTTCACTAACGGAGCCGCATTGTTGTCCCCGCAAAGGTGCGGCTCCGTCCCCCTCGCGTCTTGCATCTTCGAGTCTTCACGTCCACGCGTCGATGCACGACCTGCTGACGCACGCTGCGCAACGCGCAGTCGCGCTGCCGCTTGACGCTCCGATTTACGGGTGCTATCTTCTATTTCGCAAATATCCTCGGTACTGGGGGATCGTCCAACGGCAGGACAGCAGGCTCTGGATCTGCTTATCGGGGTTCAAATCCCTGTCCCCCAGCCATTTTATGATCTGGCCGTTCCGGTATGGTTCTTCGGGTAACGTTTCTGATTCTCTTAATCGGTTCGGTTGCATGCAACCGCGGGGATTGTCACACCACAAAGGCAGCTCAATCTTTACGTTTGGTCCGCATACATTCCTGAACAAACCTTGCAACGTTTCGAAAAAGAGACCGGGATTCGACTGAATTTTTCAACGTATGATTCGAACGAGGCCCTGCTTGAGAAAATGGAATCCGGTGTAGCCGAATACGATGTGATTGTTCCATCCGATTACATGGTATCGATTCTTAAAAGACAGAATCTATTAAGAAAACTGGAGTTGAATCAAATTCCGAATTTTAGAAACATCTCGTCCCGTTTTAGGAATCCTTCTTACGATGCAAACAACGCTTTCTCCGTTCCGTTTTTATGGAGCACATGCGGCATCGGATACAACAGGGCAAAAGTGATCGAGAAGGTCGAATCCTGGGACATCCTTTGGAATCCAAAGTATGCGAATCATATGCTGATGCTGGATGATCCGAGAGAGGCTTTCGGAGCCGCGCTAAAATATAAAGGTCAGTCCTTTAATGCCACCGATCCTGAAGCGCTGAAACAGGCGAGAGACCTGCTGCTTCAGCAAAAGCCCCTGTTAAAAGCTTACAACAGCACGAACTTTGACGAACTTTTGCTGAGTGGGGATGTTTGGATTGCTCATGGGTGGAGCGGCAATATCGCAATGGTTATGGCGCAGGATCCAAATCTGGATTACGTCATTCCGAAAGAAGGCGCTTCGCTTTCCGTTGAGAATTTTTGTATTCCCACGGCGGCCGCTAATATTCAAGAAGCATACGCATTTATCAACTTCATGTTGGATGCTGAGGTAGGAGCCGAGGTCACCAATCATTCCTACTACCCGAATTCAAATGAAGCAGCGAACCCATTCATCAAGCCGGAAATTCTACAGAATCGCGCCGTCTATCCGGATCAACAGAGTCTGGATCGCTGCGAGTTTGTTACTGAGCTAGGACAGGCCTCCCAACTGCTCGACCGGTACTGGACCGAGATCAAATCCCGTTGAAGGCCGATTTTCTTCAGCCAAGCATTTCGCGTATTTTCTCTAGAAGGTCGTCGGCTAGAATGGGCTTCACGAGAAACGGCACATTGTGCAAGCCAAGATTTTCCCGAATGTAATCTTCCGTATAGCCCGACATAAAAAGTACTTTGATCTGAGGGTTCGTCTGTTTGAGTTTCTCCGCCAACTGAAGTCCGCTCATCGGCTTCATGATTAAGTCGGTCAGAACCAAATCGATGGCGGGTGCTTTTTTTGCAATCTGCAACGCCTCCTCGCCGGAGGTCGCGGTTGGAACAGAATAACCGGCTGAATCAAGTACTTCAAAGAGAATATCTACAAGAAAGCCTTCATCGTCTACCACAAGAATGGTTTTCTTGCGATTGGCTCGTTTGATCCGAAGCCATTCATCAGTATTAAATTTCCAGTTCATTCGAAAAAAGAGTCACTGATACTAAGTAAATGATCTAAACATAGTTTTTGCAAGCAATAAATCCCATCACCCCTTCCGGATGATCCGTTTTTACCGTTTTGGGCGTGGAGCTTTTGCCAGCGTGGGAGCCTCTTTTAGCGTTGAATCGGAATCTACACGAAGGACTGTGTCGATAGCGGCGCGACCGGTATTCCGGTCCTCTGTTGAGATTTTGATGAAACTCATCTTTTCGTTCGAAAAGATCTCAGGTTTTTTAAAGGTCTGTCCGGCGGCTGCCGTCCTTATGTATTGCAGCTCGTAAGCATCGGATTCCCGGGACCAGATCGAAAGAATCTCCTTTTGTTTCGCGCCCGTTCCGCAAGAGTAAATGGTCGCAAGCAAATTATGAATCTCGGAACCGATTGGGTAAGACTGTTTTAACTTAAAATGGTTTTCCTGATCGCTGGTTAAAAGTTCTGCCGCTTCAGTCTGGCGATATCCATCGGTCGATGTTCTTGCGAATTGAGACAGCATCGCCAGCACTGCAATCAAAATAGCGACCGGTAGTATTTTCGGCACTTGATGTCCTCCAACGAATACTTACATAAATAAAGATCCCGCCCATTCTGGAGCAGAATATTTCCCGCTTACGATTTGTAGAAAAATGGCCCTTTCTCTTGTAGGCAATTATGTGTACTGGAACGTCTGCCACTACGGAGAGGGGTTTGATACAATTCAGCATGGAAGCAATCCGAGCATCGGGTTATATTTCGCATTACATCCATGAAACAGATTGGCCGATATCCGGTTATCAAGAAAATAGGTTCTGGGGGAATGGGAGACGTGTATCTGGCCACAGATCCTCTTCTGGACAGAAAAATTGCCATCAAAGTCCTCCATGAAGAATTCGTTTCCGATCGGATGCGTCTGGCCCGTTTTGAAAAGGAAGCAAAAGCGGCCTCGTCTCTGGAACATCCCGGAGTCGCTCATATTTATGAAATCGGTGAAGCGGAGGGGATTCACTTTATTGCGATGCAATACGTGGAAGGGCTGACCCTCGGCGAAAAACTGCAGAACGAAAAACCTGCTTTTCCACAGATCCTGGATTGGGCAATCCAGATTTGTGAAGCCATTGAAGAGGCACATTTGCAGGGGATCATTCATCGAGATCTGAAACCGCAAAATGTGATGGTGACCGAACAGGGACAGATCAAGGTTCTGGATTTCGGGATTGCCAAGACGCTCCAGCAGAAACACCAACCCGACGCGGACTCCCTTACGGACACCGGCGTCATTATTGGAACGATTCACTACATGAGTCCTGAGCAAGCTCTCGGCAAACAGATCGATCATCGTTCGGATATTTTTTCTATCGGCGTCCTTTTGTTTGAAAGCGTAGCAGGACATCTGCCTTTCGAGGGAAAAAACACGATCGAAACCCTGCAAAAAATTTTGAACGAACAGGCCAAACCTTTTAGCCGCACCAATCCATCCGTGCCTTACGAATTCGAACGAATCATTTTTCAATGTCTGGAAAAAGACCCGTTGAAACGCTATCAGTCCATTCATGATCTATTGATCGATCTGCGAAATCTGAAACAGGAAACAGGAGGCGAAAAACCGACCACGTCTTTAATCGTTTCTCCCCCGAAATCGAGTTTTTGGTGGGTCGGTATGTTTGCTTTGCTGCTGATCGCTGTCGGGTCAATCGTTTATTTTCAATTGAAGACAGAGCCGATTCGTTCACTGGCCGTTTTGCCCTTCGTCAACGAAGCTTCGGATGACAAGCTGGACTACCTCGGTGATGGAATCACCGATGAAATCATCAATAAGCTGTCCCAGGTGCCTGAATTGAAGGTTCTCTCCCGCGGAACGGTGTTTCGCTTTAAAGGGAAGCTTCTGGATCCGCGCAAAGTAGGAGATGAGCTGGATGTGGATGCTATTATCACCGGAAGCTTTTCGCAACATGACGAGCAGCTCCGCGTGCAGGTCAGTCTTGTTCGAATACCGGAAGGAAATCAGATTTGGGGAGAGCTTTATACCTGGAAGGTCTCCGATATTCAGGCGATCCAGGCGCAAATCTCCAGAGATATCTCTGAAAAACTACCGCAAAAGTTAACAGGTGAAGTTCGGGAACAGATCCGGAAACAATATACGGCCGATCCGGTGGCGTATCAGCATTTTCTGGAAGGCCGTTTTCACTTAAACAAACGGACACGCGAAAATTTTCAGCTCGCCGTCTCGAGTTTTCAAACTGCGATTGCCCGCGACTCGAACTACGCCCCTGCCTATGCAGGTTTGGCCGATGCTTTTATCCTTCTTTGCAACTGGGGCTTCTTGCCTCCCAATCAAGGATTTCCTAGGGCGAAAGAAGCTGCTGAAAAGGCTCTCGAACTCGATGGAACACTCGCTGAAGCACACACCTCACTTGGCTTTATTCTCTCTACCTATGAATGGAAGTGGTCCGAAGCGGAGCAAAGCTATCTCAAAGCAATTTCACTGAATCCGAATTACGCAACAGCGCACCAATGGTACGGACTCTGCTTAACATTGCTAGGAAGATTCGATGAAGCCATGCGAGAAATACGAAAGGCACAGCAGTTGGACCCACTTTCAATGATTATTAATGCGAATGCCGGTTACACGTTATATTTTCAGCGCAAGTACGATTTAGCGATTGAAGAATTGGAAAAGACCAAAGATCTTGATCCGAACTTTCCCCTGGTTTATCAGATTCTGGGATATATATATGGTCAGAAGGGAGAAGCTGCGAGGAGTGTTGAAAATCTTACGAAGGCTGTCGATCTGGCTCCGGACAATCTGAGCTTTGAAGCGGATCTTGCATGGGCGCGGGCACGGGCAGGACAAAAACAAAAAGCCCAGGAAGCGCTGGACCAATTGTTAAGAATATCCATCAACACATACGTTCCTCCATTTCATCTTGCAGGGATTTGTGTTGGCTTGAACCGCAATGCGGAGGCGCTGGAGTGGTTGGAAAAAGCCTATCAGGAGCGCTCGGATCAGATCACTTACATTGGCAGGGACCCGCGTTTTGATCCACTCCGAAAAGATCCGCAATTCCAGGATCTCGTTCGCAGAATCGGGCTATAAGGATAACCGCCAAACACCAAGGACAGGAAGTTCGCCAAGTATTTTTATTGCATGGAGGTGTAAACATGTTAAAGCTTCTATTTGCGCTTGTGATGGCGCCGCTGCTGTTGAGCGCCCAGGAACCGGCCAAGGATCGTATTGCTACAATTCAAGTGGAAGGAGATGCTGTCGTGCACGCCAAGCCGGATCGCGCCGAAGTGGATCTTGGCGTAGTGACTCAATCGACTGATGCAAAATCGGCTGCTTCTCAGAACGCTCAAAAACTCGATCGAGTGATTCAGCAGTTAAAACGACAGGTCGGACAGAATCTCCAGATCAAAACGATCGGGTACTCATTGTCTCCGAACTACGTATATCCGCCACAAGGTGGTGAGCCCAAAATTACAGGCTATATCGCTACCAATGTGATTCAGGTGCAAACGGATGATCTCCAACAGGCAGGACCGATCATCGATACTGCCATCAAAGCCGGCGCGAATAACGTTCAAGCGCTGCGGTTTTTGTTGAGAGACGAAAGTGTGGTTCAAGCACAAGCTTTAAAAGAGGCCGCTAAAGAAGCACGAAGTAAGGCTGATGCGCTGGCCGGCTCTCTGGGAGTGAGAATCCTGCGTGTCCTCCATGTCGTCGAAGGGGGACAAACAGTCGTTCCGATGTACACACGTCAAATGGTTTCCGAAGCAAAAATGGATGCAGGCACGCCGGTGGAACCGGGAACACTCGAAGTGCAAGGAAAAGTAACACTCACGGTTGAAATTCGTTAGAGGCCGGATTTGCCCAACAGCCTGCCGGGCTTTGGCGAACCACGCACGTTATCCTGCTTCCGCCAGTTTATGGTTTCTTCGTCTTATGTGACGATAGTAGGATCGAATTGTCAGGAACATCACCACAAGAAGCAGAATCCAAGGCAAAATCATGATCGTCACAACAGCCAGCGATTGCGCAGTTCGTAGCATCGCCGTTGTCGTTTCCTTCCACGCCTGCAACATACGTTCGCCGAAATTCGGCGTGCGCGGAACCACATAAACCGATTCCACTTGAACCTGAAGTGTAAGAGTAGCAAGACTTGATAGCGCATCGAAGTAGCGGATCTTGCCTTCCATCTGTTCAATCTGTTCACGAATTTGATTTAGTTTTTCTTCTACAAGGATCAGATCCTGTAGTTTTCCCGTTTGTGTTTTCAACATTTCCAGAAGTCGCGCTTCGAAATGGCGCGCGTTTTCCAGGCGTGCTTTCAGATCATAGTATTGCTCTGATACGTCCTCTGCTTGTATCTGTTCCGAAGTCAATCTTCCTTGTTCCCGAAGCCATGATAACAGCGTGGGGAGCTTCTCAGGAGCGACCCGAACTACGACAGATGCTGATGAAATCAATTCTCCATTCTTCTGACTCTGTATGTTCGATATATATCCGTTCAAAACTCCGATGCGCTGTTCGAGCGCTTGAAAGAATGGCTCATAACGCTTGACTTCGATTGTGACAGAGCCGGATTGAATGATTTTTCGTTCAACAGTCTGATCATCCTTCCCGCCGTTATATCCAAGGGATCGAAGCGACTCTTCTTCGGATGCAACCGGCAGAGATGCCGGTTGGGCGAACATTTTTGTGTCCACAGAAACTCGTTCCTTTCGGCCCGCTATGAACGCGAAACCAATGAACAGAAGGATCAGGAGCGAAATTGCGATCGACAGTCGTTTCTTCATGAACCACCTCTATAGAGAAGTGGAACGTTTCAAATTGAAGGAAGTTTTATTTATGTAGAGGCAATACCATGCTACTTTTCACTTTCTACTTTCCACTTTTTCTTGTAGATCAGCATGATGTTCCGTACATAAACAATAAATCCCGTTGTCTGGCCAAGAATAAAAACCGGATCTCTGCGATGTATTGCGTACGTCAGCAAAATCGAAGCGCCCGCCAGAGAGAGATACCAGAAAAACATGGGGATGTAGCTTTCTTTTCTTCTTTCCGATGCGATCCATTGAATCATGAAACGCATTCCGAAAATGATTTGACCGGCGAGGCCAAAAGCAATCCACAAATTTTCAGAAGTGATTTTCATTGATTTCCATCTATACCCCCGCTGGCGCCAGAGCTACAACGCTCAAGCATATGGCCTTCTGTTTTCCTGTGTTCGTGTAGGAATGCGCTTGATCGCCTGGGAAAGCAAGGACATCCCCCTCTTCTACGCAGTATCGTATTCCGGCAACATACACCGTAACTTCTCCCTGAATGCAGGTGAAATATTCTTTTGTACCTGATACATGTGGAACTCCTCCCAGCCGGCCGCCCAATTCAATTTCCATTCGGTCTATCAGCATACCTGGAATTGGATCCGGTAACAGCCGGATCACTAAAGTACTACCATGCCCCCGTTTGACCCGATTGAGGTCCCGATTCTTGAGCAATTTGCAGTTTGCACGCGGCGCCGCAAGCAATTCTTCCACACTCACCTGAAGGGCTATCGCTATTCGCGCAAGATTAGCAAGCGTGGGATTTCCCGCTCCGGACTCCATGTGCGCCACAGTCGAACGCGGAACGCCGGCCAGCTTCGCCAACTGCCCCTGCGTGATCGCGCGCTTGCCACGCAACTCCGTTATACTGCTCGCAAGATGCCTGCTGACCTGTTTCAATCTATCGCCTCTTTTCCAATAAATTAGCAAATCTGCCATCCTGTTGTCTACTCCCGTGTATCCTTTAACCTTGAACTTTTTAATGTTGTAGGGCCGCGATTTATCGCACTCGCATGGTTGAGACGCGCGCGCCCCTACTTCCAGAGGTGGACCATGGCATGGATTCAGGCAGTGACAACAGAGGAGCTCGAAAAGAAAGGACGGATCGTGTTTCGTTCGGGGCCAAAGCAGATCGCATTGATGAAGTCAAACGGCCATGTCTTTGCATTGGACAATCGATGTCCTCATGAAGGATATCCGCTTAGTGAAGGCGAATTGAATCCTGAAAACTGTGTACTCACATGCAACTGGCACAACTGGAAGTTTGCTCTGACCACCGGAGAGAATATTTCGGGTGAGGACAATCTCGAGGTGTACGAAACGAAGCAAGAATCCGGAAACATCTGGGTCCATGTGCCGGAAGTTCCAACAGAAGTTCGCCTCCATCGATGTCTCAAGCAGTTACAACGCGCGTTTGAGAATCAAAGTTACGACCGGATGGCGCGGGAGCTTACGCGCATACATTTTCATGCGCTTGATCTTCTGGAGCCCTTGCGCATGGGAATCGATTGGTCCTGGCTGAAGCTGGAGTACGGAATGGACCATGCGTATGCAGTTACAGCCGATTGGCTCGTGCTCTACCATGAGTTTACTGCAATCGAAGAAAAGCTGATCTGTTTGACGGAATCTCTTGATTATCTTGCTGAAACATCATTGCGTCAGCAGGAATTTGCATACACGGAAGCCTGTTCTCCCTTTTCAAAAGTTGCATTTTTAAACGCAATCGATAAACAGGATGAAGAGGGAGCTTTGGCTTTCGTCAATGGTGCGCTTGAAGAAGGCTTGCACTTTGTTGATCTGGAGGAATCATTTACAACCGCATCCTTACTGCACTACAACGATTTCGGCCACTCACTGATCTATGTCAGCAAGATTTCAAAGTTGATCGATTCGCTTGGACTGAGCATCGAACGCCAGCTGTTGTCTTCCCTTGTCCGTTCCATTTGTTGGGCCACGCGAGAAGACCTTCTGCCGGAGTTTCGGAAGCTATCCAATGCAGGCAAGATGCCTGCGCTCCTTACGCATGCGGTCCCTACGCCTGCGCTCCTGAACGCGGAGGAGCTCTTCGGTAAATCGGTGAATTATTGTCTGAAATGGGTTTCAGACAAATTGGTAAGTTATCGCGCAAAAGATATTTATGATGCCCTGCTGCAAAATAACGCGAAGAATCTTCTTTATTTCGATCTTTCATTTCAATCGAATTATGATAATTCCGTTTCGACAAACATCGGCTGGCTCGACTTTACCCATGGTTTGACTTTCGCTAACGCGGTTCGTTTGCAATGCGAAAAATTTCCCCATCTGTGGCCATCGGGATTGTTGCAAATGGCATGTTTCAGCGGGAGAAATCATAAGTATCTGGACACAAATATTGTGGAATCGGACTGGATTGTTGCTCAACCGGAACGTTTCTATCAACAATGTCTGGATCAGATTCTCGATCATGGCAAAAGTGCACCGATTTTCGCTGCGCATTACGTGAAAACGTTTCTGGCCGTTCGAGCCGAAGCAGAATTCGCATCGGAAAACTGCCGCCGTTACATGCACGCAGCGTTGAACAGATTTCTACATTCCCCTTTGAAAGAAAAACACGTGCGAAGAACGGTCCGGCAAGCTCTGGACCTCGTGGGACGGGATTTTTAAGATAACCGCCAAGACACCAACGTACACCAAGGCCACCAAATTTGACGGTTACTTCCTCTCTTCCGCCCGGTAAGAAAAATGGCGTTGTTTCATCCAGCGTACCGCGAGCAAATCACGTAGCGGGCCGATCAGACGATTCCATAAGTGGTATTTTGATTTCCCGTGAATTCTTTGCCTGTGATTGACAGGTAATTCGAGAATGCGAGCATTCTCCATAGACAAAAGTGTTGGGAGGAAACGGTGAAGTCCGTGAAACAGTTTCATTTTTTCAAGGTAACTTCGTTTGTACGCTTTCAGCGTGCAACCTGTATCCTGCCATTTTTCCTGAAGAATAAAATCGCGAAATCCATTTGCGATTCGTGAACTGACTCGTTTGATGAAGTTGTCTTTTCGCCTCACGCGAATACCAATGACGACATCATATTCCGGTATCTTTTCTAGCAGTCTGGGAATATCGGCAGGATCATTCTGCAGATCTGCATCCAGACTCACTACAACATCGCCAGTGATCTCATGAAATCCGGCATCGAGGGCCGCGCTCAATCCGTGATTCCGATCCAACGATAGAACACGCACGAACGGGTGGCGCCCTTTCAATTCGAGCATCACTTCCAGAGTGCGGTCTGTACTGCCATCGTTGATCAGAAGCACCTCCCAGCTATGGGGTGGCACCGGAAAAGCTTGCTGAATCTCGTTCATCAGTACCGGAAGGTTCTCTTCTTCATTAAAGGCCGGAATCACTATGGAAAGCCGGGTATCTGGATCCATGGGGGTGAGTATTCCAGAAAGGAAGCGCAAATTCAATGTTATACAATCACGGATGTGCGACGGCCTGTTATTCTGTTTGCCTTTTATGTTGCAGTCAGCTTGTTGACGCGGGGACTTTTCGTTCCGGTTGAAATTCTGGATATGGATGAGGCGGCACACGCAGTCGGCTCCTGGACATGGATGAATGGAGGGCTCCTCTACAAGGATTTCATCAACAATAAGCCTCCTCTGCTCTATGTTTATTATGCGTTTGCACAGATTCTTTTCGGAAAAGGGCTGATTTCCGTTCACATTTTGACCGCTCTCCTAATCGTCCCCTTCACGGCTCTTGCTGCATCAGCTTTTTTTGAGCATGGCAGAAAGGGAATCTTTGCAGGTCTTCTTTATCTGATCTACAGCGCCTCGTTTCTTGCTCATGACATGCATTCGACGAATGCCGAGATTTTAATGGTGCTTCCCGGAGCGTGGGCAGTTGTTTTGATTCGCAAGCCGGAAATGTCGCAACACGTATGGCGCATGGTTTTGTCCGGCATCCTTTTCGGAATCGGCTTTCTGTTTAAGTATCAGATTGCACTGGGCATCCTCGCGATTGCCGCTGCCTGTTGGAAGATGCGTAATCGCAAATGGTTTTATTTGCTGCTGGGATTTCTCATTCCACTATTGATTACGTTATTGCTTTTTCAAAGAGCCGGCGCTCTTGATTACCTTTTGTATTGGCTTTTCTGGAACAATTTGCTTTACTCAGCCAATCCGATTTCGTGGTGGGAAGCGTTGGGACGCGCAGCATCGTATTTACTCCCCTTCCTCTTAGTTACTGCGCCGCTCTGGGTATTTTGGGTTCGCTCTCGAACATTGTTCGATGATTATCGCAGAATACTGACCACCATGCTGATTGTCCTATCGATTCCTCCTCTCTTCGTGGGTTTCCGTTTTTATCCGCACTATTTCATCCAGCTTTATTTTCCTCTCATTCTTGCAGCGGCTCCGGCTATCGTTGATTCTCCCCGCAGAAAAGCATTCCTGGCTTATACGGTTGGATTATTCATTGTTTGCACAGCAGTGAACGCGTATCTCTACTATGGAGAGGAACGAACATACAGAGAAAGAGATCCGATTTATCGAATGGTTGCGGATCGCCTGAAGATGGACCCATGCCATGAAGGTGCGACCTTATTCGTGTGGGGGTATGCTCCTGCCTTTTATTATTATTCAGATCTTGAGCCGGCATCCCGATTTGTTGTAATGGGACAGGCACGCTTAACCGGTTACGTTTCAGGGAATTTGGGCAGTCTGGATCGCCCTTCCCTGGATGGCGTTCCAGAGCACTGGGAATGGCTGTTTTCAGATTTCAAAGAAAAGAATGTTACCTACATCGTGGACACTGCTCCAGCAGCCATCTATCGCTGGAATCATTTTCCGCTGGATCATTTTCCCCGTTTAAAGAATTTGGTTACCACTGAGTTTGAACGATTGGATGTTGTGGAAAATGTTGTGCTTTATCGAAGGCGTCAATGCTCGTTGGAGTAGGAAGGTTCGTTCGGCAGTTCGTTGATGTCGTCCTGTTTACGCGGAAAGATGGGACTTAATCGATCTGCCAGTGCGTGAATTGTTTTGCAGAGCGCTTCACACGGTTCCCCTCTCTTCAATCCACTCACAAGTTGCGTGCAGATGTCTTGCCAGCCCTCCTGGCCGATTACGTTATCGACCGCCTGGTCTCCAAAAATGGCTGCTTTGTGATCTTGCACTGTGATCAGGATGATCACACCGGTTCTGCCTCGCGTGGAAGTCAGTCCAAGGCTTTGAAGCAATTCGCGACAGCGTTCGATCGGATTTCCCGGACAGTGCTTTTCCAGTCGCACAACGATTTCGGCGGATGTTGTTAATTCCGCTTCTTCGATCGCGCGTGACAATTCTTTTCTTCTCTTCTTCAGTAAAAAAGAACCTTGGAACTTCTTTTCTTTCCATCACCAGTCTCCGCTTGCGCCTCCACCTCCGGACATTCCACCTCCGCCACCGAAATCGCCGCCGCCACCTCCGCCTTCTCCGGAACCCCATCCGCCGCCGTGTCCAAAACCGCCCGGATAGATGAACCATCCATCATCCCGGTATCGTTTTCGGCCCTGCCGGTCGATATACGTACCTCGATTTCTTGCGCGATAAATAATGTAAAGAAAAATCATCACCGCGATGAAAATCGTTTCCGGTGAAAACACTTGCTCCGGCGGCTGTTCCTGCGGCACTGCAGGTTTGTACTCACCCGCAATCGCTTTTTGGATAGCCAGGACGCCTTTCTGAATTCCCGCTCCATATCTTCCGGCGCGAAAATCGGGAGCAATCTCGTTTCGTATGATTCGTGCGGAAAGGGCGTCAGTCAAACGCCCTTCCAGTCCATAACCGACTTCGATCCTGACTTTCCGCTCCTTCAAGAAAATTGCGAGCAGCACTCCGTTGTTGTTTACTTTTTGTCCGATCCCCCACTTCTCAAACAACCGGTTGACGTAATCTTCCAGACTTTCCTGTTCCAGAGATGGGAAAATCGCAACAACAATCTGGTTGGACGTTTCTTTCTCGTGCTGCCGCAAAATGGATTCCAATTGTTCCTTCTCCTGCGTGGTGAGAACTCCCGCGAAATCGTTGACACGATGATCGGGAGCAGGCGGATAATCTAAGGCAAAGCCGCTGAAGCGGCGAGCAGATCACCAGCAAGAGAATCAGGAACCGGAACACAACACGACTCCCTAAAATTCCACTTTGGGAGCGGTTGCTGCTCCGGGCTCTGCTGCAAAATAAGGCCGTTGCTGGAACCCAAGGATTCTGGCGATCAAAGCAGTGGGAAAAGTGCGAACTCGCGTGTTGTACTGCTGGACAACTTCATTAAATCTTCTGCGTTCTACTGCAATACGGTTTTCCGTTCCTTCCAACTGGCTCTGCAGTTCCAGGAAATTTTGATTTGCCTTCAGCTGAGGATAGTTTTCGGCAACAGCCAGAAGACGCGATAGAGCCGAACTTAGTTGCGCCTGGGATTGCTCAAATTTCTTGAACAATTCCGGATTGTTCAAGACCTCTTCGGAAATCGTGATCTGTCCCGCTTTGGAACGCGCTTCGGCTACAGCGATATATGTTTCCTTTTCAAAATTGGCAACACCTTTTACTGTTGCGACAAGATTCGGAATCAAATCCATCCGGCGTTGATAGACGTTTTCGACCTGCGACCAGGCCCCTTTGACTTCTTCTTCGCTCCTGACAAGAGCGTTGTATTGGCTCACACCCCAGAAGATTGCGATGACCGCCACAATGGCGACAATCGCAAGACAACCAACAGTTTTTCCCATTTTGTTATCTCTCCTTCAATCTTCAATATATGCTTTTGTGCAGACAGTGCTTGCCTGGAACTTTTTTGTCAAAAACAACGTTATTTTATTATAGAGGTTATACGTGTCGAAGTTGTTTTGAACCTGAACGCTTTCATACCTTGAACAGGAGGAGCTAGAATGAGAAATGCAGGTGCTGCCGCAGTGCTAAGTTTTCTGATTCCCGGACTGGGTCAGATTTACAACGGCAAGATCTTGCGCGGCATTTTCTGGTTGATTATCACGCCGGGATTGTGGGTTGGTTCCGGTGGAATGCTCGGATGGATCTGTCACATCATTGCAGCTTACACAGCCTTTTCTTACGCCGAGCGATATCCCTTGCGTTCCGTTTCAACTTCGTAATCAGTGGTGTGGGTCGTCGCGCACGAACTATCGTCCGACGAGATCGTTCCATCAATTCGTGAGCCTGTTCCTCCAATGGCCTCCGTACTTTTTGGACTAAATTGAAAGCAGGAGGTTTGCGATGGCCGAAATGAAAAAGAAGAATCCTGTTTTTTGTAGCCGATCATTACGAAGATCTGGAATTGTGGTATCCGAAAATCCGAATGAAAGAAGCGGGCTATGAACCCGTGGTTGCAGCAAAAGAGAAGAAAACATTCAAAGGAAAGAACGGATATCCTGTAAACGCCGATTTGACACTGGAAGAAGTGAATCCGGATGAATACGCAGCCCTGATCATTCCGGGTGGATACGCGCCTGATATTATGCGGCGTTATGAAAAGCTTTTGAACATCGTTCGCACAATGTTTCGTGCCGGCAAGCCGGTTGCTGCTATTTGTCACGCAGGCTGGGTTCCAATATCGGCCGGAATCGTAAAAGGGAAACGGATGACATGCTATATGTCGATCAAAGATGATTTGATGAATGCAGGAGCTGAATACGTGGACGCTGAAGTTGTTGTGGACGGCAACTTGATCAGCAGCCGTTTTCCGGATGACCTGCCGGCATTTTGCAAAGCAATTCTTGCTGCATTGGAACCGAGATAGCGCGACTATCTCAAATAGATGTCTGTTTCCGGATGATAGTTTTTCCAATCAAACCAGTAATCTTTTAAGGCGGGAATTCTTTTAAGAGTTTTTCCGGCCAAAGGTCCCGATATCGCTGTTCCGGCAAAATTCCACTCGCTTCCCGTAGTCAGATCAAAAAACAGATCGGAGGCTCGGCTCGTTTTTAACAAACAGACTCAAAGGAGTTCCATCCACAACCGTTTCGAAGACCCGAACCGTCAAATCGTCCTTGCCGAGCAGAACCATGATGGCAACATTCGCCAGGGAGTCAAGAATCGCGCGGCTTGTTTTCAATGAAGCAAATGGATAGGCCTTGGCTTTTCCATTCAATTCAATTCCAATGATCAGATCGCGCGGCTTCAGTGGATCCTGTTGATTCACTGTTCCAACAACAGGGAGCTTGGCAATACGTGCTTCCCAATCCGCTCCTGCATATGCGTTCTTTCTTTGTAACCTCCGGGTCCGGAACCAACACACGGCCACCTGGTTGTTCCTTTTTCCACAGATCAAATGTGATTTCTTCGTAGGCAATCAGTTTCAGCTTCTTTCCACTCAAAGGCCCGTGCAATCCTTCACCGCTGACCTGCTGCCACCATGTCCCGGTTTCCCGATCCCGCATGATGAAGTTCTGGTTGTTGATACCGAACAGCTCAAAATGCAGATCGCGCCCGTCTACAGTCGTCTCCCACACCAGACCGGTGTGACAAAGCGTTCAATAGGTAGCCACGATCGGCTTACCTCCCACTCTGTCATGGACAAGGTGATGATAAGCGAGCAGACGAACCGGATACGCTGCTGCATCACCGCTGTGAGTGACGGCAAGCACCATATCTTTTCCTGTAATGAAGTCGACTTTTTCGGCCTGTATGTATTTGGCGTTCGGAAGAGCGTTGAACATCCATTCAAAATAGTTTTGAAAGGAGAACCATGTCGCCAGACCAACAACAAGAAGGATTCACCACAAACATAGCTTTTTTGAACCAGTGGGAAGCGGTTCTCCAGAATCGAAAAACTGTAAAAAGAGCGCCGGCGAGCAGAAGGACAGTCAACACCGGAGACCACGTCCGGAAATAGTAGGAGATTCGAACCGCTTCTTTCGTTTGAGCAGTGAACGGTCGAATCAGAAAGGCAGGGACAAAAACTGCTGCAATCGCTGCTATGAGGATTGCGGCACCAATGAATAATCCAATTTTATACTTCACGCATAAGCATTTTACACAATTTGCAGCAGACGGCCTCGTTAAAGGCCCCAAGACACCAAGATTTTCTGAGACACGAAATGGTCAGGTGTTTTTTGTGTAAAAAGGGGGATATTTGAAGATGAGGGGATGTTTAAAGTTCAAGAATTAAAAAGTCAATCTCCTGATCCCATCATCTCCTTGATCCCTCTTCTTACACTTGCGGCTTTTCCGCTTTATGTACTTTGTGTCTTGGCGGTAAAGCGTTACGCGGTTTGCGCGGTTGAGGCGTTTTCCAGAAAGCCGGATAACTCCTCGAACGTTTTGCGGCAATCGATGACCTGGGGATGGTCCGGATCTAGAATCTTTTCGAGTCCGCTCAAAGCCCGCTCACAGAGAATCTGCGCTTCATCGTAGCGACCCTGTTGTCTTGTAGAGATTGGTGAGGTGAACAGTTGTCAACGCGCAATCGATGTGGCCGGCTCCCAACGCTTTCTCTTTGATCGTCAGCGCCTGCCAGAATAGCCATTCCGCTTCACCTTCTTCACCTTTCGACGCATGAAGCAATGCGAGATTGGTAAGGTATGCGGCCGTTTCGTAATGATCTTCTCCGTATTTATGCTGAGTGATCAGAAGGGCGCGAGTATAGAGTTTTTCGGCTTCATGAAATCTGCTTTGAGCTTTCAGCAGGCAAGCCGAGCGTTGAAAGGTCCTGCGCAAGGCTCCGGGTGGTCAGCTCCAAGAACTTTCATTCGGATTAAGACGGCACGACGCGCAAATGGTTCTCCCTTTTTGTAGCGGCCGGCCGCGTATTCCAGTTCACTCAGATTCCGGTAGATCGACGCAACTCTCGCGATGCTCCGTCCCGAGTTTTGCTTCCAGGATGCTCTAACGCACGGTAATAAAGACATTTTGCCTGTGGCAGCTCTTTCGTATTTCGGAAAAGCATCGCCAGTTGATTGACTGCATAGGCGTATTCGAGATCCCGGGTGCCGAGTTTCGTTTCTGCGAGATCTACCGCTCTTTTCAGCAATGAATCGGCTTCGCTGTGGCAGCCCTGCAGCCTGCGGATTCGCCCAAGATGATAGAGTGATCGGACCTTTAAACGAATGATTTTTTTGTCTCCTTCGCAGCCGATTCCAGCGATGTCACAGGCGCGCTTGATAGCATCTGTGCCGCTTCGGTGTATTCCCGATTGTTCTCAAGAATCAAACCGAGCCGGTTCAATACGACAGCAACTTTTGGCGCGGCTTTCTTACGGGATCGCTGAAAGATTCGCAAAGCACGACGATAAAGGTTCTTGGCAGTCTCTATATTTCCTGATTGATAAGTTTTCCACGCTACGGCTGAGAGGTCGCAGGCAAAGTCAATTTCATGAAACATGTTGAAATCTCCTTCATTCGTGATGACAGAGAATACGTGGTCGCCTTGCCGAAGGACTCTATCTTTAGTTAGAGCGGCCGATCCGTAGATGGTTTGTCAAAAACTACCCTGGAGGAGGGGCACTCGACGCTGATGAGAATCGATCCAAAATTTAGTCGAATTAGCCGGACCGGTGTCGGAGTTTTACGCCGGCCCGTTTTGACTTGAATGGAATGGTAAGTCAATCTCTACACTTTCCACTTTAGACTTTCCACTATTATTAAAGAATCATGAAAACGATCCGATTGGGCCGTATGTCCGATGAAGATTTGCTGAAACTTCGTCTGCGCGACTTACCTGTTCGCCTGGAAGGAACATTTCTGCAAAAACAGATACGGAAGTTGTATAAAGAGCTGAAGAACCGTGATGTTCCATTCAAACCGCACGTCTGGCTATCCGGTGAATTTTATACGCCGGACGGTGTTCCGGGTTTTGCGATTCCGTTCTATCTTGCGCATCCACGTTTAATGCGTCTAGAGCGCAAACAAATGTTCGAAGTGGAAGGGGGGACAGAGCATGAATTGATGCGCATATTCAGACATGAAACAGGACATGCTCTGGACAATGCATACGGAATTCATTTGAAACAGAGCTGGAGAGAGATGTTTGGATCCTTTAAACAACGTTATCCGGTCGCTTACAAACCGAAACCAAACAGCCGCAAATATGTGCTTCATCTGGATTCCTGGTACGCTCAGGCGCACCCTGCGGAAGATTGGGCGGAAACTTTTGCTGTCTGGCTGCAGGGCACGCGATGGCGCAATCGCTACAAAGGCTGGCCCGCTTTACGCAAGCTCGAATACGTCGACAAATTGATGCAACAGCTTGTGAATGAAAAACCAAAAAACAGAACTCGAATGAGAGATGAACCACTATCAGAGCTATCCATGACTCTGGAGCAATATTACAAGCGGGAAACGAAAACGCTATTCGTTGGAGTATCCTCATTTTTATGATCGCGATCTGCAGACGCATTTTTTCCGATGATCCGCGATTTATGAACAAACCCTCCGCGTCGACATTTCTTCGTAGGCACCGGAGCGAGATTCGCAGGATCGTTTCTCGCGGAACGGACGTGCATTCCTACACGATTGACCATGTACTGGATAACATCATCGAACGCGCGAAAGAGCTGAAACTGCGCGTGCAGGCATCGGAGAAATTTACGAAACAGGAAGCAATCATCATGCTCACGGTTCATACGATGAACATCGTTCATTCCGGCCGGTATCGCTTCCACTTCGGTATGTAACCGCCAAGACACCGTCCTGGCGGTTTTAACAGCTGGAGTGATCGTGGATGATGCGCCAATCCTTGCCCACGTTTCTGCAGGATCAATGTAAACCAGCCTGACGATTTCTTTTCCTTCTGCTCGACACTCCAGCGACCCCATGCTCGCGCCAAGCCGGGAGCGAGTTCCTGAACCTGCAATTCCGAAAAGGAGAGTTTTCCGAAATCAGCTTCCGCGGATTTATATCGTTTTTCATACCGCTCTTTCAGCTCTTTCGGACTGCGGATTACCACAGTCGGATACGAAAACAAGATTTCCAGAATCCTCATAAGGGCGAACAAAGCCTTCCAGGTCCCCCCGGTTCCACGCTTCATCTTGATCTTTCAAGAGTTGAGTGATTTCTGTTGTTACATCGGAAGCAAAACACGAAGTGGAAAAAAACAGGAAGATACAAGGAATGATGATTCGCATCGTAGACCTCGCTTTTATAAAAATAGCGTAACGAGCCAGGAAATAAAAGATTCACCACTTCCCATTCTCACCCGGGCGCCGCCTACATAACATAGCTCTTACAATTTTAAACTCTGTGTCTCCGTGTCTCTGTGTTAATTCTTAAGAGTTTTTCGATGGTGATTGTGAATACGCCATGGTCTTCTTCCACCGTTCCTTCCACCAGATAAGGTCCGCGATTTGTAAGCAGATGAGCAAACCGCTGGTATGCTCGTGGAAAAAATGTGGTTTCAAATAAACATTCCGTATCTTCAAAACTCACAAACATCATCCGTTCTCCCTTTTTGGTGGAAGCCGGTTTAGCGGTGACGTGCCAGCCAATCACACGCACACGCTGTCCTTTGTATTCCGAAAGAAGTTTTGCAGGAACGTATCCCTGCACATGTTTCCATGGTTTAAATAGATGCAATGGATGTTTGGTGATTCCGATATCCAGCAATTCCATTTCCCAGCGAAGCTTTTCATCTTCTGTATAATCTCTGAGCTTCGGAATTCGAGGAATCTGGATGATGGAAGCTCCGATTAAATCACTTCGATTCCGTTGAGCAACAACAGAGGAGACGACGGCTTTCATCAACCATAGCAATTGTGGACGGTTCATTCCAAAGGAATCACAAGCGCCGCACTTGATTAGATTTTCCAATTCACTCTCATTGAACTCGGTTCGTAAAAGAAAATCGACAAAATGATCGAACCCCCCTTTCGCTCGCGTTTTTAGAAAGCTCTCCCAGTGCCTTGTTGCAATGTTTTTGATTTGCATCAGACCGACCCGAATGCCGGAAGGGCCATCCGCTGTGTAACAAAGTTCCCCTTTCAATACATCCGGCAACAGCAAACGGAGCCGCATCCGTCGTGATTCTTCGATGTAAGCCATGGTGGAATAAAAGCCGCCTTGATTCGAAAGTACGGCTGCCATGAATTCAGCCGGATAATAAGCCCGCAAATACGCGACCTGAAAAGAGAGCTGAGCATACGAAGCACTGTGCGCTTTGCAGAAGGCATAAGAAGCAAAGGTGGAAATTTGACGCCAGATTTCAGCGGCAACATCCGGCTTTACGTTTTGTCGTACCGCATTTTCAATGAACTGTTGTTCTAAATCCAGCATCGCGTGCGAAGAACGTTCTTTACCGCTCATTGCGCGCCGCAGCAGATCCGCTTCCGTCATGCTCATGCCCGAGATTGCATGCGCCACGCGCATGACGTCTTCCTGATAAATCATCACTCCGCACGTTTCTTTCAAAAGCGGCTCCATGGAAGGATGCAAATATTCAACCGGCTCTTCGCCTGTTTTTCGTCGGATGTATTGCTGCATCATGCCGCTCTCTGCAACGCCCGGCCGGATCACGGAGCTTGCCGCAGTCAGATCTTCAAACGAAATCACTTTCAGTTTTTGCAACAGACCGCGCATCGAAGGGGATTCAATGTAGAAGCAACCCATCGTATCGGCTGTGCGGATTTTTTCTTGAACGGCTTCATCGGCATATAACGCTTCGTAATCATAAATGGTCTCCAGGGAAATTCCTTTTTCCCGCAAAGAAGCCAGCACATCATCCAGAACGGAAAGAGAACGCTGCGCAAGCAGATCAATTTTCACCAGACCGATATCTTCGACTCCATACATGTCATATTGAGTCACAATGAGCCCTTTTGTGGCTCTTTCCAGTGGTACCATCTGCGTAATCGGATAAGGCGCAATTACAATTCCACCCGCATGGATCGAAAGATGCCGCGGAAAACCATTGATGTGAGCCGCAAGCTTGAGGATCAATGGAAAGGGTTCTTGATCTAAAGGGAGATCACGTGTTTCGGGAAATTGTGTTTTGTCATCGAGCAGAGCCTGCGCATTTGCGCCCCATGGAATACTCGAAGAAACGGCGGTGATTTCTTCATCGGGGAGCCCCAGCGCTTTCCCGATTTCACGCACAGCAAGACGCGCCGTGAATGTTACATATGTGCAAATCATTGCGACCCGGTCATGGCCATACTTTTCGTAAACATAAGCGAGAACCTCATCGCGCTGTTTCCAGCCAAAATCCAGATCGATGTCGGGAGGCGATTTCCTTCCGCGATTCAAGAAGCGTTCAAAGTAAAGATCGTACCGGATGGGATCCACGTTTGTGATTTCCAGTGCATACGAGACAATACTGCATGCAACGGAACCTCGTCCCACCCAGCTGATCCGATGCTCTCTGGCGAAACGCAGAATGTCCCAGACAGCGAGAAAGTATTCGACAAAACCCAGATCACGAATCACCTGCATTTCCTGATGCAAGCGTTCCATCGGAGCCCCTGCTGTCGTTTCGTATCGATGTTGCAATCCTTGCCGGCAAAGCCGCTCAAAAAAATTCCAGGAAGGCTCTCCTGTCGGAACAGGAAATTCCGGGAAGGCTAGTTTGCCGATTTCCAGATTGAGTTCACACTGCTGTGCTATGACAGCCGTGTTACGGATCGCTTCCGGAATGTCTTGAAAGAGATCTTTCATTTCTTTCTCTGTTTTCAGCCAGCACTCTTCGGAAGTCAGTGACAGGCGAGCGTGAATATGAGATTGCTTTTGAATGGCGGTGAACACACGGTGAAGAAAACAATCGTTAGGATATAAGAAATGAACATCGTTCGTTGCAACAACTTCGATTCGCAAAAACGCCGCAAGATCACGCAATCTACGGATTTTCTTTGCGTTGCCTTCCTCGTTGTTCCGCACCAGCTCCGCATACAGGTGGGTGTGATGCCAGCAATTCGCAAGATCCGTTAGCAGGGATTCATCGCGTGAAATTACGAAAATTTGCGGATCGGACGTGTATGCTATTTTTTGTAAATCTTTTCTCAGCGAAAAATTTTCCACCAGATGGCGGGCTGTAATAATTTCGGAGATCTGGCTAAAGCCTTTCTTGTTTTTCGCGATTAGAAGCGCTTCTCCATCCTGGGATCGCAAACAACAACCCACGATCGGCTTGACGTTGATTTGTTTTGCAAATTGATAAAACTGGATGGCGCCGTAAAAGGCGTTTGTGTCGGTCAGCGCGATCACAGGCATCTGCAATTCTTCCAGCCGAAACAACAATTGCGCTACACTGAACGTTCCCTCCAGCAAAGAAAACGCGCTGTGAACATGCAGATGCGTAAACATAAAAACCGATAAAAGTTAAGGGTTAAACGTCGGGACCGTCTCAGACCCTTTTAACTTTTAACCTTTAACTTTGGACTTCAGAATCATAGGCGAAAGAAAAGCGAAAATCAACACACCGAACGTTCTCTCCTATTGACATAATGTAATGTATACATTACATTATGTAATGTTAAGAATACATGGTAGGAGGAGGCGATGGAGACTCAGAAAAGGCGTTTGCCACGGATCATTTTTGCTGTTGGAGCAACAGTTTTATTGTGGACGTTTCACCTTTACACCAGAGAGTTCATGAAATTACCGCCCGGCGATACGCTTCGGCTCGCGGTTACTTCGAGTTTGGTCCTTGCGTTTCTCTGGATGGTGTTAGAACTGGTTCGGCAGTCGCGACATCTGGATGAGTTTCACAGGCAGGTGCAATGTTTGGCGCTGGGGATTGGTTTTCCGGTCTCTCTGGTGCTTCTTTTTGCGATTGGATTTTTCCGGGCCGAAGGTCTGTTCACCGCAGCCGATTCACGTGATCTTTTCATGGTGCTGATTCTCTGTTATGCAGCGGGCTGGACGATCGCCTGGAGACGATACGCATGAAGAATCGGTTACGTGTTCTGCGCGCCGAAAAGGACTGGACGCAGGAAGAGCTTGCAGAAAGATTAGGTGTCACACGGCAGGCCATCATCGCAATTGAAAAGGAGAAGTACGATCCCAGCCTTGAACTCGCTTTTCGTATTTCTAAAGTCTTTGAACGATCGTTGGAAGACATCTTCTTCCCGGACGAATTGTAGGGGCGGGCCCGCCCAAAGGCGTTTCGCTCGACAAGCGGGTGGGTCTCAGACCCTCGCGCCCGAGTTTCCTTATTTTCTGTATTGACAGAAATATACAGAATATAATAGATTTGACTGAGGCGGAAAATGATAACGCTTCAGTGTCCTTACTGTCGTGCGGGATTCGGGAACGCCGGCCGGACGGTGTGTTGCTCGAATTGCAGGGCGATCCATCATGAACCCTGCTGGAATGTCTACGGTAAATGCTCAGTTTACGGTTGTCGCGGAAACTCCAGAAGTCGACGACATCCTGTTGTTGCCTGGCTGGTCTTGATCGGTTGTCTACCTTTGTTTGAGCCATTTCATCAATTCTGCATTTTTTTTGTGGTTCCGTTCACCCTTTATTGCTTGTTCTCTTGGATTCCGGATTCGGATGTGATCTCATCTCAATAAATGCGTTTACAAGTTCAAGACCTTTGGACATGGCAGGGCAGAATTGGGAGGGCGGAATATGCTTTCTGGGGTCTGTTTCTCTTCGGGTTGAAGTACGCGATTGACCGGACTGTAGCGGAAGTCCTGTTCCATCGCTCGTGGGAGCTCTGGCGCTACCTCTTGCCGCTTCACACAAAAAGTGTTTTTCGCATACCTCAATCCGAGTCTTCGTTTTATATGACGCTGGCAGCGCTGGCGCTTCCTTTCATCGCAATCGGCACGGCGCTGACGGTGCGGCGCCTGCGGGATGTCCGGGCGCCTGAAGGGCTCGTGATCCTCTTCTTTGTTCCGCTCGTCAATTTGTTCCTTTTCCTGATTCTTTGCTTGTTTCCTTCGAAGGCGCCTGTGGCAGTGCTCAAGAGTAAGCAACGAGGCGGTCGATGGATTCCGGAAAGCAAAATAGGAAGCGCGCTGCTTGCGATTTTATTGAATGCTGCATCGGGCCTGCTATTCACTCGTTTCAGTGTTCAAACGCTGTCGCAGTACGGCTGGGGACTCTTCATCGGTTTGCCTTTCTCGATCGGGCTTACATCCGCCATGATTTATTCTTTTCATCAGAGACGCACGATCGGTGAATGTTTGAGTGTGGCTCTTGCTTCCACAGGCGCCCTTTTCCTTCTGTTGTTGATATTTGCTTACGAAGGGTTTATCTGTCTGGTGATGGCGGCTCCGATTTGTGTCGCTCTCGCACTACTGGGCGGATGGCTTGGCTACGTCGATTCAACTTCGATCTCAGAGCAGCGCAAAATTTTGTGCAATTGCACTGATGATTGTTCCGCTTGGAATGTCCGGTGAAAAATTCCTTTTCCGTGAAACAGAAGTCTTTGCAGTCAGCTCATCGATCGAGGTGAAAGCTCCTGCATCGGAAGTCTGGAAGAATGTAATCGCTTTTGCTGAAATTCCCGAGCCCACAGAATGGTACTTCCGCACGGGGCTGGCTTATCCGATCCGCGCGCATATCGATGGAAGAGGCGCAGGCGCGGTCCGGCACTGCGTTTTTTCTACAGGCGAATTTACCGAGCCAATTCAAATCTGGAACGAACCGCATCTCCTGCAATTTAGCGTGAGCGCAAATCCGCCACCCATGGAAGAGATGACCTTCTATTCGAAAATTCATCCGCCCGCATCTTACGAACTTCTTCATTTCGCACCAGGGGGAATTCCGGTTGGTCGCAATCAATCGAAATCTTACCCGGGTCGAGGGCACAACGTGGTATCAACACCACATGCGGCCGGAAAAATACTGGAGACTCTGGTCCGACTGGATCATCCACAGGATCCACATGCGCGTGCTGCGGCACATTCAAAAACAAACCGAACAGAGATTGCATCCTGCTTGATGCGGTTTTATGTTTCTGCAATAGGAGTCAATATGAACAAAACAAACAGGATCATCCTGTGTGCGCTCGTCTTTCTGTGTATTTGCCCGGTCGCATTTTCGCAACAACGATGGGCGGGTACATACGTGACAATGATCGGTGATGCGGACGTCCCTCCCGATATGAAAGCCGCTGTCGGTAGATGGGAACTCATCCTCAGCGATGAAGGAACCTTTACGACTGCACAGAACGGAGAAGTGGTGGTACGCGGAAGTTACGTTGTTTCCGCCGATCAAATGAGCTTTTCGGATTCGGAAGGTAAGATGGCGTGTCCGGAACAATCTACCGGGACCTACAAACCTGCACTGAATGGCGCGACGCTTACTTTTACGCTGGTGGAAGATGACTGTGCCGGCCGGAGAATTGTGTTGCTGAGTCACCCCTTGACGAAGCAAAAGCAAGATTGACTTTCGCTTTTTCTTCGCCTATTCTTTCCGTGTGAGAGCCACGAAGCGACCTGAAATTTTGGCGGGTCGCACCATTCGCGTTCAGAAGTCCGTTTGGGACTGTGTACGTGACCCTCAATGAAAATGGAGATGGTTCTCCTTCCGAATTATTTGTAAATACCGGCAAGTGCGGGTCCGATCTTGCAGCCGACGCCGAAGCAATCGGGAGACTTTGTTCCCTCTTACTGCATCTTCCATCGACTGTCTCGGAAGTGGAACGGATTCAGTGGATCATAGACAATTTGAAAGGCATCGGCGGGAGCAAAAACGTGGAAACCGCCGATCGACCGATCCGCAGCGTGCCCGACGCTCTGGCCTTTGCGCTTTCGCAATATCTCAGCTCTTTAACGCAAAGCCGCTAAGCGCAAAGAAAGAAAAAACTTTAATCTTTGCGTCCTGGCGTCTTTGCGTTATATCCTTTAATCGTAGGCGAGGACCGCGCGTTGAAAATTAAACTGTACTGTTCGTGGTTTTTCCGGTAACGGAATGCGGATTGTTTTTGCCGGTTGATCGATCAGAATTCGTTGAATTGCGTATCGCTTGTTTCCAAAATCAAGATAGATAGGAACAGGCATCTGAAATCCATCGGGGACATTTTTTTGTTGGACATCGCATACCAGAATGTGCTTCTGATCCTCTGAAGTTTCGATGCGCCACCGGAATTCGTATTTCGGTACATAAGTACCGTAAACCCATTGATCAAAGAACCATTGTAGACTTGAGCCGAAGTGTTTTTCGGCAACCTCCTGGAATCCTTTTGTGGTCGCGTTTTTCCAGGAATACGTTTTCACAAAATCCTTCATCATCGCAAAAAACAGCTCATCGCTGTTTGATTGAAAGTCCTTCATCATCATGCGCAGCATGTGAAGAACGTAAGCCCCTTTTTGATAGACAAGGAGCTGATAATCTGCCGGGCTTTTTGAAGAGCTCAATCTCAATCCAAGCCAGATCGGACCCGATTCGGTGCCCATCGTGAGCTGGCCGCGCAATTTTCCCGCTCCATATCTTTGAAGTCGCAAGCTTCCCCGGTTTAAAACATCATCTTTCCAACTCTCTACGATCCTCATCAATAGTCCATCTTTTTGATGAGCGGCATCAGCGTACAATGCGCCGGAAAATTCTGCGAAACCCTCGCTGATCCATTGATCGCGATAGGATTCCCATCCCACCAGATGCCCCCACCACTGATGGGAGACTTCGTGAGCGCGAAACGCTTCATCGATTCCGGTCAGGCTTACATCTTCAAAAGTCTGTTCGCTCAAATGAAGAAAGCCTGGAAATCCCTGGCCGTGTCCCGCCGGAATCTCGGTGGCTAGAATGCTGTCGAATGGATACGCACCATAGAGTGTTTGGAAAAAATTCAAGCTGTTCACTATATCCGCAGCTACGTTATCCAGTCCGCTTCCGCCGATTCTGATTCCCGAATGATATTTGCCGGAAAATATGTCTGCCGGAGGAAGTTGTTCGAGCGTTAACCTTTTGTGTTTGAACTCTCCGATGGAGAAAGCTGACGAGCGCAACGGGTGTTCGTTGTTCCCAGGCGGAACAGCTTTGTTTGGTCCTTTGTCCATTCATTGTTTTTTTTCCCACCGCAAAGAGCTCCAGATCACCGGGAAAACAATATGTAACCTTGCTGGACGAACGTTTTAGATAACCATAAGTCGGATACCATCCTGTCGTGTCACGGATCAAATAATCGTCATGATTGCCTTTCCGTTCGATCAAATGATCGGAGCTATAGACGAATTTCAATTTTCTTTTTTCAGAAGAAGAAAATGGTGTCGGAAGGAAAATGTCCAATCGATCCTGCTTGAGTGGAGGGTCTCCGATTCGATCTTCACCCGTTTCGTAAACGAAGAAACATTCAGTTTCCTCGATCGTCCGTGATTTCCTTCAGCTCCATCAGCGGAGAAAATTGAAAGGCGATGGTTTTTAGATCCGGCGCAGCGGGTAGGACATCGATTGTGGCGGTTGCTGTCAGTTTTCCATCTTTTTCGATATCGACTTCCACTTCAAAATGGGGAATCGAAACTTCCTCTTCATGCTTCGATTCACCCTTTGAAAAGGAGGACCATACATCAATGAGATCCATTCTTGAATGCTGAGTGATGGAAATCTCTTCTTCCTGTTCCGGATCGATCTCCAGCACAAATTCTCCTTTTGATTTGCTGAAAACATACGCAAGAAAATAACCGGTTTTGTCAGAATAGAAATCGCGGAGGATCCTGGAATCCACGTTTCTCAGATAACGTTTTAATAGTTTGTTTCTTACTTCCTGACATCTATCACACGACTCGTTTCGTGAGGCTTGAGTCATCGAGTCCCTGTTTTTGGCCGCAATCAATTCTTCTCCGGTTGAATCGCTAAACCGGAGTAATACGGATTGAAACGGCTCTTCCAGAATCCTTGTAGCGGTGAATTTATGGAGCTGATCACTTTCTATTGCATTGGGCGGCCTAAAGCGGAAAGTTCCTTGTCCGGTAAAGAGAGCTGCGTGATGACGATCCCCCAGCGCTTCGACGATTTTGATTTCGCCCGACACAAACTCGATGCTTGCCGCATTTCTGGTGATTGTAAGATTGCGAACCTGGAATGTATCGATGACTTTAAAAGAAATCATGTTGTGATACAGGTCGCGCCAGTTGAGAGTTGGAATAGGCGCCCTGGATGGACCAGGAAGAATGCAACAAAAATGAAAACAAAACGCTGGAGCATGATCTTCAAATGATTTATTGTAAAGGAGTGCCAAAGCAATGAGCAATGAGTCATGAGAATTACGGGGATTCTCACTGCTCATAACTCATGACCCATTGCTCATGACTGAAACATGAAATCTGCATTTTTTGTACAACATGGCGGGCCGGAGGTCATGGTGTATGGTGAGTTACCGGATCCACAGCCACGGGACGGCGAGGTTCTTGTTGCGATCCAGGCAGCGGCAATGAATCGCGTGGACAAATGGATCCGCGATGGCTGGCCCGGATTGAAATTGACGCTGCCCCATATTCCAGGCTCGGATGGTGCCGGTGTTGTCGTCGCCTCCAGTTCCGGTTTCCAAAAAGGGGATCGCGTTGTTATAAATGGCAATCTTGGCTGTGGCGAATGTGAATTCTGTCTGGCAGGCCAGGATAATCTCTGCAGCCGGTGGCACTTGCTCGGCGAAACGGTTCCAGGAACGTACGGTGAATTTGTTTCTGTACCAGCGAGGCAATTGTTGCGGATTCCCGATGACGTTTCGTTTGAAACTGCTGCTGCGTCTGCGCTGGTTTGTTTGACCGCCTGGCATTCGTTAATCACAAAAGGGAATTTACGACCAGGAGAAACCGTTTGGTGGTCGGAGCGGGGGGCGGTGTAAACACGGCAGCCATCCAGATCGCAAAGATGGCTGGATGTACGGTGTTTGTTGTTGGTTCCAATGTAAAGAAATTATTGGCCGCACAAACTCTTGGAGCTGATGTATTCATCGATCGTTCTAAAGAAGATTGGAGCCGGCGAATCTATCAGCTCACACGCAAGAGAGGGGTCGATGTGGTTGTCGATAATGTGGGGGCGGAAACGATGATGACTTCGCTTCGCACGGTCCGCGGGGCGGACGTATTTTGACTGTTGGAAATACAACCGGGCCTACCTTCGAATTGGATAACCGTTACATTTTTGGAAAACAAATTACGATTCTCGGGTCCACAATGGGAACGCTCCATGATTTTTCTAAAGTGATGAAGTTGGTTTTTGATGGAAAGATCCGTATCCCGGTGGATACGCGCTTTCCTATTTCTGCGGTTCGTGATGCTCACGAGAAAATGGAAAAAGGGGACTACTTCGGTAAGATTCTGCTCCTGCCTTAATTCGGCACATGTATACTAACTTTATGAAATCTGTATTTCTTGTGATGCTTCTTGTTTTCTCAACCTTTGCTTTCGGCGAAGAAGATTGGATGTATCTCAATCGTAATGAGAAGGTCAATCGTTTTCAGATGAGCGGGAATGGGAAGCTTCAAATGGACGGTCAGCCTGTCGAAGGCTTTGTCCTGCAACAAACCGCCGATCGCATTGGAATTTCACCGCCGTCACCGGATGGAAAATATGCGGTGGTTTTATCCTTTGGGGATAATGATTCTCAATGTTCATTGCTTGAATACCAAAATCGATCCGCAAAGATCATTGCATTGCAGGGAACGCCGATTGTCTGGCAGTCCTGGTCTGTGGACGGATCCTATTTGCTGCTATCGACCTATTCGGATACGGAGAATGCACTTTATTCGATTCCGCTTGCTTCTTTAGAGGCGAAAAAAATTCCCGTTCACTTGCACAAAGATGGTGAAAGGATTGAGTTCGATACAACGACAGTCCTTTGGACCGCGCCCGATACATTTCAACTGGAGGCAACGATTCATTGTGCTCCAGGAAAAGAAGGATGCGATTCTCACACCGAAGAGAAGGTCCTGCGCAGCTATAAACTCACTGTAAACGCAGGATCATTGCAGGTGACTCCGGAAGAGCAGCTCTTATCGCAAGAAGAAATGTAGCTCTTTAACGCAAAAGCGTAAAGACGCTAAGAAAAATAACTCTTAGACCTTTGCATTACTATATGTCAGATCTTTGTTTTTCGTGTAAGAAAGGGGATATGGGGATTTTTGAGCATGTGGGGATGTTTAAAATTTTTTTTAAATCTCCGCTCTCTCCACATCTCCCTTCCTTCCACCGAGCTTAATTTGTTGCGGCTTTGCCGCTTTGCGTCTTAGCGTCAAAGAGCTGAAAGTCACTACCGGAGTTGTTCTTTGAACACCTTTTCCAGCTTTGCAATTTTTGGACGGATAACAAATGAGCAATAAGGTTGGGCACCGTTTTCGTTGTAATAATTCTGATGGTAATCTTCCGCGGGATAATAATTCGTCAACGGGCTGATCTCTGTTACAATCGGATCATCCCAGATTTTTGCTTCATCTAATTTCTTTTTGTACGCTTCCGCCAATCTTTTCTGTTCGTCGTTGTGATAAAAAACGACGGATCGGTATTGCGGCCCATGATCGTTCCCCTGCTTGTCCGGTGTTGTTGGATCATGAGTCTTCCAGAAAATCTCCAGCAATTTTTCATAACTGATTTGTGAAGGGTCATAGGTGACCTGCACAACTTCCGCGTGACCGGTATCCCCTCCGCAAACCTGTCGATATGTGGGCTTTTCTACATGTCCTCCGGCATATCCGGATACAACTTTTTCAACTCCTTTCATTCTTTGAAAGATCGCTTCCGTACACCAAAAACAACCAGTTCCAAACGTTGCAACTTCCATAGTCCTCCTACTGAAAGCAATGAGTCATGAGAATTACCAGGCGCGTTTCTCCTTTTCTCATGAACCATTGCTCATTGTTTTGGCACTTCTTTGGGTAGCCCAATCACCTCTATTTTACGCTGTGGTTGAACGTACTTCCGGAATCCTTCCAACACATCATTGTTTGAATAGTTTGTAATTTGCGGAACCAGAGCCTTCACATCTTCCAGTCGAATCTTACGGTAGTCGAGTTCAGATAGGATGCGACTCCAATAACTCGGTTCTTTCTGCTGCGTTTCAAGAATATTTCGCATCTGATTTCGAACCGTCTGCATTTCTGTTTCTGATGGACCATTCTTTGCGAATTCCAGCATCATATCTTCAGCCACTTTTGCCACTTCGGTGACTTTATCAGGATCTGCTGAAAAGAATGTTCCAAAAAATCCTGTTTCCGGATAGCTGGTTCCCGGAATGTTTATGCACGATACGGAATAAGTCAATCCTCTTTTTTCCCGGATTTCAGCTTGCATGCGAGAACTCAAAATCTGTGCAGCAAGATCCAGCACACGGCGATCTTTCACATCCTGAAAATTGACGCCACGCCACCCGATGGAAACTATAGCGCGTGGAGTAATAGTCGGCACATCGATTTTTGCTTTCAACGGGCCCGGTACGACCTTCACCTTCTGTAACTCTGCCAGTTCCGGATCGTTGAAGGCTCGTTTTGTAAGAGATCCGAAATATTTCAAAACCAGTTTTTCCATTTTGTCTCGGTTCAGATCACCGACCACGGCGATTTCGACCGGCGCTTCAGCAATCAAAGAATCCAGCCATTTCTGAGCATTTTCTGCGGGAATCGCCTGAATGTGTTCTGATGTAGGGGACTGGAGGCGAGGGTCACCGCCGCTCAAAAGCTCATCCTGTTTTTCGAATACCTGCGACTCCACGCTGGTCTTTTGTCGTTCGATTTCTTGCAAAGATTCTTCGCGCCAGACCTTGAGCGCGGCCTCTTCAACTTTCGGCTGCGTCAGTAACAGATGTGCCAGTCGGAAACCTTCTTCCACATCATCGGGAGAGCCGGCAATCATCAACACCACTCCATCACCGTTCGCCATTCCTGTTACAGAAACATTTCTGCCGGTTAGAAATTCCCGGATCGCAGTGGAAGAATGCTTGCGTGTTGCCGGTTGCGCAAAAGCGAGCGTTGATGCCTGTGTGATTCCGCGATTTTTTTCACTCTCTCGAATCTCCCCTCCCGCAAGTCTGATGATTGCAGAGACGCTGTTTTTCTTGAAATCCATTTCGCGCAAATGAATGCGGAATCCATTTGTCAGTGTTGCCGATAGAATTTTCGTGTCCGGATCTTCTTCTTTTTTCACGATCGATCCCGATTCCGGTTCCTTTTCGAGCAAAGTAGAGCGGCCGTTCCTTTGCTTTCAGCGGAGTCAATGTGGATGATTCGACACGATTTGCTTCATCGAGAATTTCCTGCTCAGTCGGCACCGGCAATCCCTCTTTTTCAGGATGTGTAACCAGCAGCAATCGTGAATCGGCGGCAAAACTATTGCGAAAGGCGTCTATCACTTCCTGCATCGTTATTTGAGGGAGAAGAGCGCGTGTTAATTGCAGGCTTTGCGATTCTGACATCGGTTTACGCCCTTGTGAAACCGCGCTGTTCATTCGGGAAAGAAAAGTATTTGCGTCCCATGTCGCTTCCGTTCGTTCTGCCTGTTCGGCGCCCGCCAGTGTTGATTTTTTGGCGTCCTCAAGCTCTGATTCCAAAAATCCAAAATCTCCTGCCCGCTTTAATTCTGTCAATAGACGATTGAGCATCGGTTTCCATTGTTCCGGATTTCCCGAAGCCTGCGCTTCTTGGATCACGTATTTATTTTGAAAGGGAGCGATTGTCACGGAAGCGCTCTGATACGGAGCTTCTCCTTCCTCAATGAGAGCGAGGAGCCGGCGGTTGACTATGATGCTTCCTAGATCGTCCACAAGCTCGGAACGAAACTGACCGGTCGTTTGAAGACGTTCCAATTCGCGGACCCGTACCGCGCTCACCTCGGCTGTTGTCAGCTCCGGATCTGTAATCACAGCCGGTTGCGTTTTTGCGTACGGCTGGATGCCCGGACTCGGCTCAGGCGGCGGATTCGGTATCGACTTCCAGGATCCGAATTCCTGCACAATCAGTCGCTCCATCGCAGCAATATCGGCATCTCCAACTACTAATAACGTAGAATGATCAGGTCTGTACCACTTTGTGTAATAATCCAGAAAGACCGGTCTGTCCGCTTTCTTGATGACTTCGTCGGTGCCGATTGGAAGCCGGTTGGCCAGCCGGGAACCGGGAAGAAGCACGGGAAGCGCTTTTTCCAGGATTCGTTGTCCGACTCCTTTGCGCGCCCGCGCCTCTGCCAGAATCACCGGCCTTTCGCTTTCGATTTCTTCTGGCGGAAATGTGATCCGGAAACCGAAATCGGCAAGTGTGAGAAATCCTTTCTGCATCGTTTCTTCTTTGGTATCCGGAAGGCTCAGCGTGTATGTCGTCTGGTCAAAAGATGTGAAAGCATTTTGATGTTGTCCGAACCGTAGCCCAATGGATTCAAAATATTTGATCAGAGTTCCGGGAGGATAATTCTCGGTTCCGTTGAATGCCATGTGTTCCAGGAAATGGGCGATGCCGCGCTGATTCTCTTCTTCGTTGAGCGATCCGCTGTCGACATGGAGCCACATCGAAATTTTTCCGGGAGGCGTCTGGTGAGAGCGGATCCAGTACTGAAATCCATTAGGCAATTTACCAAAATGAATCTTTGGATCGACCGGCAGCGGCTGTTGCGGATCGGTTTGTTGCGCGAAGGCCGAGCAGACCATCAGGAGAAACACGAGAAGGAATCGCTTCATGACTGTATGCTTCATGACTATATATAGTAGGAGCGGCGCATTTCCCAGGCCAGTGTACAATAATCGTCTAACTGAACCGCCCTTGGCGGTTAACCGATCAGGAGGAAAACGAATGCGTTCGCGTCTTGCCACATTAGTTCTCGCTATCTGTCTTGTGCTTTCCTTTTCCGCAATCAGCTTCACGGCGGAAGAAAAGAAAATCAATTCCACAGGTTTGGAGGATCCTTACAGAATTTAAGGGATTGAAGTATCGCTCTATCGGTCCTGCATGGGGCGGACGTGTTTCCCGCGCGACAGGGATCGCCGGTGATCCGAACACTTATTATTTTGCGGCTGCAGCCAGCGGAGTCTGGAAATCGGTGGATGGTGGTTTCAGCTGGAAGCCACTCTTCGATGATCAGCCTGTCTCATCGATCGGATCGATTGCTGTGTCCGCTTCTGATCCCAACGTGATTTATGTTGGAAGTGGAGAAGCAAATATCCGGGGAAACGTAGCGGCCGGAAACGGCATTTATAAATCAGTGGATGCTGGAAAAACGTGGTCGCACGTTTGGAAAGAAGAGGGACAGATAGGAACGATGGTTGTGCATCCGGCGAATTCCAATATTGTATTTGCTGCCGTTCTAGGCCATGCGTTCGGACCAAGCAAGGAGCGTGGAGTTTATCGCACAACGGACGGGGGCAAAACGTGGCAGCAAGTTTTAAAAAAGGATGAGGATACAGGCGCGTCCGATGTAGCGATGGATCCCACCAACCCGAACGTTCTTTTTGCAGGATTCTGGCAAACGCGTAGAACTCCCTGGTCGATGACGAGTGGCGGTCCTGGCAGCAGCCTCTACATGTCACGCGATGGCGGAGAGACATGGAAACAATTGAAGGAAAAAGGATTGCCGGAAGGAATATGGGGAAAGGTTGGGGTCGCTGTTGCCCCATCGGATAGTCGAATCGTCTACGCATTGATTGAAGCGGAAAAGGGAGGACTCTTCCGTTCGGATGATGGCGGGGAAACCTGGAATCTGGCTACAGCGAATCGTTTCTTGCGCGAGCGTGCCTGGTACTACTCGACGATCACAATCAATCCAGTGAATGCGAATGAGGTTTGGATCCCGCAGGTACCGATGCTCAAAAGCATTGATGGCGGGAAGACATTCCATTTTGTAAAAGGAATTCCTCACGGTGACAATCATGATCTATGGATCGATCCGAAGAATCCCAAACGAATGATCGGCTCCGATGATGGCGGAGTGAATATTTCAACCGATGGCGGCGAAACATGGTATGCGCCTCCTCTTCCGATATCGCAGTTCTATCATGTCTCGGCGGATAATCGCGTTCCTTTTCATGTAGCCGGCGCGATGCAGGATATCGGCACTGCACAGGGTCCGAACCGCAGCTTGAATTGCCGCGGCATCCGCAACAGCGAATGGTATGGTGTGGGCGGCGGTGAAGCGGGCTGGGTTGTGTCCGATCATTCGGATCCCAACATCGTTTATGCCGGTGAATACATGGGAATCATCACTCATTACGATCATCGCACCAGGCAGGCGCGGAACGTCAGCATTTACCCGGAGAACGCATCAGGCCGCGGAGGCGAGGAGCTGAAATACCGTTTTCAATGGACCGCTCCGATTGCTATCTCTCCGCACAATCCAAAGGTGGTTTACCACGGTGCGAACGTGCTTTTCCGCACGGAAGATGGTGGACAGACCTGGACCGCGATCAGCGGAGATTTAACGCGCAACGATAAATCCAAACAAAAGTGGTCCGGCGGGCCCGATTACCGGAGACAATACGGGCGTAGAAATTTATTGCACAATATTTACGATCGCCGAATCACCTGTCCAAAAAGATTTGATTTGGGTTGGAACCGACGATGGTCTTGTACAGCTCACGCAGGATGGGGGCAAGACGTGGAAAAATGTCTCGCGCGGGCTGAATGGTCTGGCAGAATGGGCAACGGTCACCATGGTTGAACCATCCCGATTCGATGCCGGCACAGCTTACATGGTTGCCGAAGCGCATCGTCTGGACAATATGAAACCATACCTCTACAAAACAAACGATTTCGGTCAGACCTGGAAACGCCTTGATAGCGGAATGGCGCAGAATGTCTATCTGCATGCTGTCCGTGAGGATCCCACGAATAAGGACATTTTATACGTCGGCACTGAACACGGAGTCATCTTTACAAAAGATGGCGGAAAAACATGGCGTTCTTTGAAATTGAACATGCCGACTGTAGCTGTTCACGATCTTGCGGTTAAAGATAGCAGTCTGGTTGTTGGAACAATGGGACGTTCGATCTGGGTGTTTGATCATCTGGACGCGGTGAGGTCATGGACTCTGCAGGTCGCAAGCACTTCATTTGAGCTTTTGCCGTCGCCCGATGCAATTCGCTGGCAGTTTCATGGTTCGTGGCCTGAAGATAAATGGATGGGCGAAAATCCTGGTGGACGCGCCGCTTTCTATTACTGGCTGAAAGAAGCGCCAAAGAATGATTACACGATTGAGATTTTGGATTCTCAGAATCGTGTGATTAATACTTTGAGCAGCAAACCCATGGAAGTAACGGGTGCGGGCTGGGACTTGAAAGAGGAAGAGGAAGCATTGAAGAAACTTGCATTATCGAAAGAAGCGGGCGTGCAGGTTGCCTTTTGGGATTTGAGTTACAAAGGGGCGGAATTGATTCCCAATGCGAAAATCGATGCAGGTGATCCTACCGCCGGCCCGATGGTCTTACCGGGATCCTACACGGTTCGCTTGAACCTGGATGGCAAGTCTGAGACAACAACGTTGAAAGTGCTTCCCGATCCGCGCGTGAACAGGAGCGAGGCCGACTACAAGGCGCAGGAGAGCTTCTCCCTGCTAGTTCGTGACGAACTGACCCGTCTCACGCGAACAGTGAATCAATTGCGGAGCATCCGGCAACAGTTGAAATCACGAAACGACCTGCTGAAAAAGGATGACAAGGCTCAATCTGTGATCAAGGATTCGGAAGCATTGATTGTGAAACTGAATCAGCTGGAAGATCAGATTCATAACCCGAAGGCGGAAGTACCTTACGACATTCTTGCTTTTCAAGGTGGCGCAAAACTCTATTCAAGAATGTCCGGTGTTTACAGCTCCTCAATGGATGGAGACGGACCTCCCACTCAAGGAGTCAAGGATCTCTTTGCAGACATGCAGAACGAAATGAACGGTTATGATTCGCAGTTGAAACAGTTGATCAACACGGACCTTTCCGCTTTGAATGCGTCCGCAAAACAATTGGATCTGCCAACCGTTTACGTACAGTAAGGAGCGCAGGCTTCAAGCCTGCATTCAGGATTGCAGGCATCTTGCCTGCAACGGGCGGGGCCTGAGACCCGCCCCTACATGGTAGGATAGGTCAGGGAATAATCGACTTTTTGGGGAAGTAAAATGCTACAGGCGAGAGGTACATATGGATACTGAAAAAGCTCCGCGCTTGACTCCCCTTCAATGGCTGATCTGTGTCATCGCTGCGCTGGGATTTGCTTTTGATATTTACGAAATTTTGGTCCTTCCACTGATCCTACGTCCGGCGATCTCAGAGCTCGGAAACATACAGCTCGGAACTGCCGAGTACACATACTGGCGCGACATGCTGTTTTACTTGCCCGCGGTCTGTGGAGGTATCTTCGGATTACTCGGTGGATATTTGACCGATCGATTAGGACGGCGAAGAGTTCTTGTATGGTCGATTTTGCTCTATGCATTCTCCGCATTGGCCGCCGGTTTTACAACTTCTCTTCCGTGGCTTGTATTTTTCCGTTGCACCACATTCATCGGAGTATGCGTTGAGTTTGTTGCCGCGGTAGCCTGGTTGGCTGAGCTTTTTCCGCACCCGAAACAGAGAGAATCTGTCCTTGGTTATACGCAAGCTTTTTCATCCCTTGGCGGTTTGTTGGTGACGGGTGCTTACTTCCTGGCGGTAAAATATGCCGATTCATTACCTGCTATTCATGGATCGCATGAAGCATGGCGATACACATTAATATCCGGTCTTATTCCGGCAATTCCGTTGATCGTCATTCGTCCGTTTTTGCCGGAATCCACAGTCTGGGCGCGCAAAAAGAAAGAGGGCACTCTAAAGCGTCCGAGCTTCGCGGAACTCTTCCAGCCCGCTTACCGGAAAACGACATTGATTACAACGATCATGTTTGCGTGCAGTTATGGCGCGGCGTTTGGAGCCATTCAGCACTTGCCACAGATTGTTCCCGGGCTTTCCGAAGTCGTTCCCCTCCCCAAGCCCGAACAACAGAAAATTGTAAGCAACGTTCAATTTTTTCAGGAAATGGGCGGATTGACCGGCCGCTTCATTCTTGCGTTTTTGGCTGTTCGAATCTTGAGCCGCAGAAAATTGCTGCGCGTATTTCAAGTTCCAGGGCTTTTTATTGTCCCACTCGTATTTATTTTTCCCGCAACCAGCGATCTGGCTTCGCTAAAGGCAGGGATATTTATCGCTGGTCTTGTTACTGTCGCGCAGTTCTCATTCTGGGGGAATTATCTGCCGAGGGTTTATCCCACGCACTTGCGTGGGACAGGTGAAAGCTTTGCGGCAAACATTGGTGGTCGAATGATCGGAACTTCAGCCGCTTTGCTCACAACGCAATTCTCCCATATGATGCCAGGCGCCACTCCCGCGGTCAAACTGGCTTATGCGGCTGCAGCGGTTGGTTTTCTCGTGTACGCCGTGGGCCTCGTCTGCAGTTTCTGGCTGCCTGAGCCGCGGCAGGAACTCCCGGAATAAATTAACGCAAAGACGCCAAGGCGCAAAGAAGAGCGAAAAACTTTTTCTGATCTTAGTGTCGTTGTGTTTTTGCATTAAATTTTTCTTGCGGGGGGCGGGCAATCTCGTTACAATAAAGGCACTTCAGGGGCAATGCGAGCGATCATCCTTTTTGTAATCGGTTTCCTGTTGTGTCATTTTACGGCGCACGGATCGGTATTTATCTTCAAATCGGGCAAATCTGTCAATGGTGCTGTCCGTTATGAAGACCATTCCACAATTCGAATTTTAGAATCCAGCGGACTGGAGATGACCCTTCGCAAGAGCGAGCTTAATCTTTCGGCCACGAATGCAGCGAACGTCACGCGAGAAAATTCCGAGCCGGCGAATATTTCTGATACGGGCAAGATGAATGTCGCCCCCGCGGCTACCGAGAAGCGTTTCGTAAAGGTATACACGAACCGGGACGTGCGAAAGGAACGCGTATCCTTTGCACCACCCGATCCTGAATCCAGTCAGGCATGGAAAAGGAGCCTTACAAAACTGGAGCGCGAATTCGTTCGGCTTCAAGGCGCTTGTCGTGGTGCAGGAACCGGTCCCAATCTTAGTAAGATTTTGCGCTCTCATACTTATAATGTCAGAGGGAAGCGTGTGCATGTCACCGGATACTGGGCCGATCCTGCCAACATAGAAGAAGCGAAACAGATTTGCGAGCATGCCATTCATACGGAATCAGCACTGCATCAGGCGCGTCGTGGATTCCAGAATTTCTTAGACCGTCAAAAGAATCAAAATAACTCACTCACGGCGCAGTAGAAAGGCCGCAACGTAGTATCCATCATGATCGTTCGTATCTTTGTGATTCTATTTCGCAACCGTCGTTTTTGAGCAGAACAGTCCAATCGATTCGACGATCCCAAAAGAGTAGGCATCGCTGGAGGCACTTTATAAGCATCTGCATTCCAACCCTGAAATTTCCTTTGAAGAAGCAAAAACATCCCACCCGTATTCGCCCCGGTCCCCGAAACAACAATCAAAACAGGCGTCAAAGCGATGACCGCCGCGGTCTTGAATCTGATGAAATAGGGACCGCGTTATTAACAGCAGATAGCAAAGATAGCAAAGACCAAAAAGCTCTTCCGCTTCGCTGCCTTTGCTATCTGCTGTTAATTTACGCGCACGTTATCCACACTTGATCGATTCGTAATCATCGACCGTTACCTTCATTTTTATGGAGGTATGGATGTCACGGAAAGAAAAGTTTAGAATCAAAGATTTTATTATCACAGCTGATGACGGGAGTTATCTTGTTGAAGTTGAATGGAACAACGAAGACGCCGCAACACACCATTTTCAAGATTTACCGGCGTGGATCTTTCAATCCAGATACGCCATCTGGCTTACTGCGGGCGACGCTCCGATTCGTGTTCGAGCACTGGAAGGAGAACAAATCAAACAAAACCTGATCAAACAGTTGAACTGAGCATCTGCAGAGGCGCAATTCATTGCGTCCGCGCCGGTAAAACAAGTTTGCCAAACTGCGTGATTCCTGCAAAAATGATTTTCATTGCGGAGGACTCATGCATTGGTATTATGAGGAACGGAGCCGGCAAATCGGCCCTCTGACAGACGAACAATTCGAAGCGGCTGTCAAAACCGGACGCGTGGTCCGGAACACATTGGTGTGGAACGAATCACTCACCGGGTGGACACCCTACGGGGCGCTTTTCTCAAAACCGCCTGCTTTAACTGTACAAACGACCAATGGATCGATGCAAAACTGCTCACAATGTTCCAGGAGCTTCCCGTCCCCTGATCTAATCCAGTATGGCGGTCTATGGGTGTGTGCCGCCTGCAAGCAGGTTTTTTTTCAACGCCTCAAAGAAGAGGGCCGTGTTTCCGCAATCTGGCGGGATGGAAAATTCCTGGTAGCTGCCAGCGAAACGGTTTTACCGGACCGCTGTATCAAGTGTAATGCTCCGGCCCGAGGCATAAGAATGAAGAAAAAATTTTACTGGCATCCGCCTGCTTTTTATCTGCTGATTTGCGCCGGCATATTGATTTACGCCATTGTTGCCATGATTGTTCGTAAATCTTCCACCATTCACATGGGAATCTGCGGGGAACATAAGCGCCGGAGAAGGCGCTCGATTGCGATCGCCTGGAGCGCCGTTGGGATCTCCCTCATTCTGGTCATCGCTTCTGCTGCTGCGGAAATCGGCGGACTGGCTCTGCTTGGCTTATTGCTCTTTCTGGGAGCAATCATCTTCGGTATTGTTACTACGCAATTAGTAGTCCCTACCAGAATTAACAATCAAGGGGTTATCTGGCTCAAAGGAATTCCTCTGGAATATCTCGAGGGACTACCAGCCTACCGTCCGATTTGATTTTGTGTTAAAAAGAGATTCAACGGTTCCATTGATATTTTTTCAAGTCGATCTTTCCGGCCGGACTGAATGTAATCTTTTCGATTTCTAGAAGGCGTCGTTGATGTTTCCCGGTTAAACCGGGCAAAGAAATACGACCCTGAGAATTGATTACCCGATGCCAGGGGATTCCGGAGTCTTGTGGAAGCCCGTGAAGCGCGTATCCGACAAACCGCGCCTGCCCTTCGATGCCCACAAGACGCGCAATCTGCCCATAAGTCGCCACTTTACCGCGTGGAATCTTCTTCACGTGTCGCCAGATGAGTTCGTATTTCATGCAATTTTGTACCGGCAGCGAAATTGACCCGAAAGGGGAAGCGGGCGTTACAAACTCCTAATAAACCGTTGTAGTCTTCGAACCGTATTTTCCTGTCCCATGGAAAGTAACAGCTCGAAGAGGCCTGGACCGGAAGTTTTGCCGCTAACAGCAAGACGAATCGGATGAATCAGTACAGAGGGCTTGATTCCTCTTTGCTCAGCAAAACTGCGCAACTGATCTTCCAACAGAGCGATTTGCCATTCGGACAGATTTGTAAGAATGCCGGTAAAATCTTCCAGCAGCGACTTCAATCCTGCTTCTTTCCGCGCTTTATCCAAAGCTTTTGCATCGTAAGAAAAATCTTCATTGTAATAAGGCTCCAGCATCAGGATGAGCTCTACTAATGTGGTAGCACGAGTGCGCATGAGATCGACTCTTGCCGCAAATTCCGGATTTCTGCTCCATTCCTTATCTGGCAAATACGGTTCCAACGCTTCGAGAATTCTTTGCAGACTCAAAGAGGACATGTACTTTCCGTTCATCCACAACAACTTTTTGAAATCAAATACTGCGTTGCTGCTTCCGACTCGTTCAAGACCGAATTCTTTTATCAGATCCTCTAGCGAAAAGATTTCGCGATCGTCTCCCGGATTCCATCCAAGCAGAGCCAGGAAGTTGACGAGTGCTTCCGGTAGAATTCCCTGGGTTCGATATTCCTCTACAGCAACCGCTCCATGGCGTTTGCTTAAACGTTTCTTATCGGGACCGAGGATCAGCGGGAGGTGGCCAAACTCAGGCGGATTCGCACCGAAGGCGTTATAAAGCAGAATCTGTTTCGGTGTATTTGAAATATGATCATCCCCGCGTATCACATGTGTGATTTTCATTTCGATGTCATCCACAACTACCGATAGATGGTAGGTGGGATGACCATCGGATCGCAGGAGAACAAAATCGTCGATGGAACCGTGATCCAGTGAAATCTCCCCGTGCACCACATCGCGAAAGGTGGTTCTACCGGCAGGAACGATGAAGCGGATGGCGTGTGATTCTCTCTTTTCCAGCTTTGTTCGGATTTCTTCAGGGGTCAACGGAAGACACACCCGTTCATACTTCCAGGCTCCGGCCACCTTCATTCCTGCTTCGCGTCTGGCGTTCAGTTCTTCAGGCTTGCAAAAACAACGATAAGCCTTTCCCTGCTCTACTAGTTTTAGCGCCGCCTGTTTGTATAGTTCCAAACGTTGTGATTGAAAATAAGGCCCTTCCTCCCATTCCAAACCGAGCCATTTCATACTATTGAGAATGATCTGGACCATTTCATCGGAGGACCGCTGCACATCAGTATCTTCAATGCGAAGGATGAAAGTTCCATTCTGCTTGTGCGCATAAAGCCAGTTATACAAAGCCGTTCTCGCGCCACCAACATGAAGATATCCTGTCGGACTGGGCGCAAATCGCAGCCGATATGATTGTTCGGTCATGTTATAATATTCTCCAAATGGAGATGATTTTAATGAGAAAAGTGTCTCTTATCAAACCTATCATTGTTCTCTGTTTTTCGCTCGTCATTTCCGGCTGTATTTTTGAGGACGATGAAGGATCGAGTTCCGGTCTGAATATTGCCGGCACATGGAGAGCGAGTGTTCAGGTTGAAAACTGTTCACCCAACGATGTTTGCAGTCAAGCGGGATTTCAACAGGGAAGGACGTTCAATGCTGTGATGGTTTTGCGCCAGAGCGGAGACCGTGTCGAAGGCACCTATACGTATGAAGGGACTGGAATTGAAGCGGATATCGAAGGAAGAGTTGACAATGACCATGTCGTGTTGAATGGTGATGTCCAAAATCCATTTGGACGCGCTACAGTAGGTCTGGTCGGTTTTGCGTCAGGATCCTTGATTGATGCAGCGGTATCCCACAATGTTACGCTGTTTGACGGACGCTCCGGGACTGTCAGCGGCTCCGGCGATTTCACCCGGTAGATCGTCACCGCCAAATCAAACCAAGCAGGTAGGGGCGCCATTCATGGCGCCCGCGTACGAAGTTTTGTGGCAATGCGGGCGCGATGAATCGCGCCCCTACGTGGCGGATAAATTGCTGCAGTTCTAAATCCGTTCGAAGAACGCCGGTTCCCATCCACCCTCTTCGGTTAACTCCATAAGTTTGCTCCAGATCTCTTGAACCTTACGCGATTCATGAGCCTTTTGAAAGGACCGTCTGCTTTTCCATTCAAAAATTTCCTTATATACAGAGGGGCTTTCCGGATCCTTCAGCAAAAAAGGGAGCTGCTCTGTGGTGAGGTTTTCGCTACGTAAGACTTTCCAGTGCTTTTTCAAGACCTTTTCAAATTCTTTTTCTTTTCCTCTTTTCACCACATAAGTCACGATTACCGCTTTCATAGCACCGGATACTATCAGAAAATCCCAGCAAAGTCATTGGAGAGGCATCATTTACGTGCCTTTCCCATGAATTGCACCGCTGCCGTAGTGTTGGTAATATACCGACGATGCGATTTCTAAGACTATCGCTTTTGTTGGGAGGTCTATTTAATGTGACCATGGGTTGCATCTTTATAAGTAACCGGCTTCTTCAACAATTCTTTGTGTGGGCGGCGTCGATCGAGATGCGACTTTTTGGCCGTGAGGCGGCTTTGATTTTTCCATCGGATCCAATGCACCAGCTTTTAATTCATGGGTTTGGTGCGGGTGTACTGATTCTCGGAGCAACCTTGATTTATGGTGCGAAACACCCCCGCAGACTCCTTCCCTTCATTCTTTTTGACGCTCTGGGTCGTCTATTTTTTTCATCCATAATGTTTTATTACGTAATGACTTATTCGCTTTTAAGCACGATTTTCTTGTTCGGAGTGGTGGAATTAATGTTTGGATTGATCTATATATGGGGTTCATGGTTTTTGAAAAGTTCAAAGTGGAAAGTGGAAAGTGCAGCCTGAGGAGCTGGCTCATCACTTTCCACTTTTCATTTGTCACGATGTCGGCCGTAACCTTTTGACTCTAGGGAACTTCGTATGATAAAATGACGCGATTTTTGGGTTCAACTCAGCACTCAGGACTGATTGAATGACTATTGTTTGCCAGCAGTGCGGAAGAACCGGGTCGATTGACGAGCATGCATATGCGGGAAAGCGGTTAAAATTACGTTGTCCTTATTGCTCTCATGAGTTTGTTTTTACCCTTCCTGGAAACGGAGCCGGAGTGATTGAGGTTCCAGACCAGGTACAGGCGGTGAACCCGCCGTTTACGACTGCTGATCCTGAAGCCGCCGAGGCTTTGATTCTAGAAGCCAAAAGGATTGCCCGGTTGATCATATCCGAAATTAAGCTTTATAATCAGGACAAAATCGAGAAAGCAGGAAGCAAGCGAGAAGTACTCGAAATGTTAAAAATGGATTTATTGAGGGGAAAAGAACATTACAATAGTCGGATCGCTGCGAGGTTACCGTTAGGGCCGGATTATTTCAATGAAACGGTCAAGGAGATATTGTTAGCAGGGAAGAGTTAAGGAGAATCACTCATGGAGTTTGAAAAAACCATTCAGAGATCTGTAAGCTGCAGCGGGATCGGATTACATTCAGGAAAGCCGGTGAATTTAAGAATGCTCCCGGCACCCGAGAATACAGGCGTGATTTTTCGTCGCTCTGATCTGGCTGGTGCGGAAATTCCGGTCAAACAAGAATTTATTACACAGGTCAACTACGCAACATCCATTCGCAATGGTCACATAAAAGTATTTACGGTTGAACATTTACTGGCTGCGCTTTACGGCCTCGGAATCAACAACGTTGTCATTGAAATGGACGCTGATGAGGTGCCGATTCTGGATGGAAGCGCCGCACCGTTTGTAAAAATGCTTACTTCGGCCGAAACCGTACGGTTGGAACGCCCCAATTATTTTCTGCAAATACTGGAACCGATCGAAGCAAAGGATGGTGATCGATTTATTGCCGTATATCCTTCGGATCATTTTGAGATTTCTTATACAATCAGCTTCAATCATCCCTGGCTTAGAAAACAGGAAAAGACGATCCGGATCACTCGAGACAGTTTTATACGCCATCTAGCTCCTGCCAGAACATTTGGATTTCTGCATGAAATTGAATTGATGCGCGCTAAAAACCTTGCTCTCGGAGGTTCGCTGGAGAATGCGATTGTGTTGACTGAACACGGAATTCTCAATGAACATCTGCGTTTTCCTGATGAATTTGTGCGCCATAAAATTATGGATTTGATCGGAGATTTGGCTTTATTAAATTATCGATTGCTGGGTCATTTCGTTGCGTATAAAGCGGGCCATCATCTTCATTCGGAGCTGGTATCCAAAATTCTGGAACAGCCTGCAAAATGGGATCTTGTAGAATTAAAGAATAAAGTCCGGCATTTTCCGAAGTTTCGTGTTCCAGTTCCGGCAACTGCAATCTAAAAGTGCCAAAGCAATGAGTCATGAGCAATGAGTCTCGCTTGGACGGTCTCATGACTCATTGCTCATTGCTGCGGCACTAATAAACGTATGATAACAGAGCCTACCCTCATGAGTGATCAGAGTCTTTACCAATCAACAATGGCGCGATTTGATCGTGCAGCACAATTGCTCGACATCGATCGTGGATTATACAAAATCATTCAATATCCCATGCGCGAGATTACGGTTTATCTTCCTGTACAAATGGATGACGGGCGCATTGAGGTGTTCACCGGCTATCGAGTGCAGCACAGCATAGCTCGGGGTCCGGCAAAAGGAGGAATTCGATTTTCTCCTGATGTAAATCTGGATGAGATTCGTGCGCTGGCAGCCTGGATGACAATGAAATGCGCGGTGGTTAATATTCCGTTTGGCGGCGCGAAAGGGGGGGTCAAGTGCGATCCACACCATCTTTCGGAACGGGAGTTGGAAAAAATCACGCGCCGCTATACGTCGGAACTTATGGAAATTTTGGGTCCTGAAAAAGATGTTCCGGCGCCGGACATGAATACAAACGAGCGGGTCATGGCATGGATCATGGACACCTACAGCATGCACGCGCGTCAGACGGTCACTGCCATTGTAACGGGAAAGCCCGCAAGTTTAGGGGGCTCCAAGGGTCGCCGCGAAGCTACGGGACGCGGTGTCATGATCATGTGTCAGCAAGCTTGTAAGTGGCTGGGTTTTGATCTGGCGAATTCACGAATTATTGTTCAAGGATTTGGCAATGTTGGGAGCGTTTCTGCAATGCTCTTGCGCCGTGTGGGCTGCAAGATCGTAGGTGTATCGGACATTCAAGGCGGAATTTACAACGAAAACGGTCTCGATATTGATGCGGTTTTGCAATACGTCAAACAGAATCGTTTCCTGAAAGGCTTTCCGGGCGCGCAAGAAGTCGACAATAAAGCACTTCTGGAGCTTCCGTGTGATATTTTAATTCCGGCAGCGCTGGAAGATCAAATCACGGCAGCAAACGCCGCAAAGATCCAGGCGAAGGTGATCTGTGAAGGCGCAAACGGTCCGACTTCTATCGAAGGTGAGAAGATACTGGATGAGCGCGGGATCATTGTCATTCCGGACATTCTGGCAAATGCAGGAGGAGTCACTGTATCCTACTTCGAATGGGTGCAGGACCGCATGGGTTACTTCTGGCGGGAAGATGTGGTGAATGAACGCCTGGAGGACGTGCTGGTTCCGAGTTTTCACGAAGTCGTGGATTATTCACAGCGATTCCACGTTAATTTACGCACGGCCGCTTACATGCTCGGTATCCAGCGTGTCGTCGATACAATCAAAACACGCGGAATTTACGCGTAGAAAAGTCAGGTACCAAGTGGCCACCAGCCACTCCGAACGAAGGAGGAGCAGATGGCTCTGAAAGTTGAACCACTTCCAACATCCGAACAGAATGTCTTCAAATTTTCGCTTGAGGGCAGATTGGACGGAAATACATCCAATGAGCTCGAAGCAGCTCTGCGTCCTGCTCTGTCCGCCGTCCCCAAATCGATCGTCCTGAATATGCATGGACTCGACTTTATTAGTAGTGCGGGGATTCGAGTGTTGATTGAAACACAGAATAAGCTTTCCGGGAATGGGGGGAAGCTATTGATGGTAGATTTACAGCCTCAGATTATGAAAGTAATGGAAATCATCAAGGCGCTTCCTGGAATAACCGTTTTCCGGAATATCCAGGAAATGGATGACTACCTGGCGATGATACAGCGCAAAGCGAAAGCAGAGGAATAAGAACCACCCGAGTCCTGCATTTTGTGCCCCCGCTTGAAGCTCCCCTATAGCTTGGACCACGAACCGAACTTTGTCGGAGAAAAACCGACAGACCGGAAACGAAAAGCACTACACGATTCATACATTTCGTTGAATTCCTTTTAGCGTCCCGGATATTTAGCTTGATAGTTGATAAACCTTTGGAGGAAAGAAATATGCTTTGGACAATTTTTGTGGTTCTGTTAGTGCTGTGGTTGCTCGGTATGGTTACTTCATACACGCTTGGCGGCTTCATCCACGTTCTTCTTGTGATTGCTCTCGCGGTCATTCTGATTCGCGTAATTCAGGGGCGGCGTCCTATTTGACAAGTTTCTGGATGCTCGTGGATTGAATGTAACCACCACAAATTGCCACACTCAAAGTGGAACAGCCTGGCCCGCTCGTAAAGTAGGCTGGGCTGAACCGCTTTGCTCATCCCACTACCCCACCGTTTTTACTTTCATCCTTTAACTTTTATTTTCTGTAGTGCTTTGTTTACTTCGCCCCTCCGCTACTAAGCTTTTACAGAAGATAGCAGCAAGCGAAGAGTAAATCTTTACTCTTTGAGTCTTTCTATCTTCTGTTAAAGAGCTCTGGACTGACGAATCGACTTGGCGTTACATGCAAAAAAAAAGCTCCACCTTGCCGGCAGGCAACTGCCTGCCGGCGATTGGAGCGCTCCTTGGAGCGGAAATATCTATTAATCTAAGCCGAACGTGAAACGTAATCCGGTCCAGATCATGTAATTATTTTCTACATCGTCGATGTCATCGAAGAATATCCTGCCCTGATTGAGCCAGGTTACTCTTACCGACGTTCCTTCGGTCAGATGGACACCAAATTGTCCCAGAATGGAGCCATCTCTGGTTTCATCTTCACTAATGTCCCAGACACCAATACCAGCGCCAATCATCGCTCGATCCCAATGATAATTCAGTTCGAGATCTGCGAAGACGCTAGTTCTGTCGCCGTCTTCTGTATTGATCTTGACACCAAACGCAGGAGCTATTTCAACGTGGTCGGATACAAAGAATCCGTATCCACCTTGCAGTCCTATGATCGGGTCGCAACCACCGAAGAATTCTTCGTTGATTCTTCGTTCTTTTCCGAAGAAACCCGAAACGAATGGTCCTGACTTTGCTGCTTCGCGGATGATGTCTGTTGAGGCATCGCAAACGGCGCCGTTATCCGCTGTTAATCTTGCTGTGTAATTACCTTCCTCACACAGACGTAGAGTCACAGCCTCATTGGCGTTGAGCCGTGCGGGAACATCAACACCCGCTAATGGTGCACCGTCACGCTGGATTTCCAATGTTCCGGCAATGTCACTGCGGATTTCTACTGTCGTACACCTGCCCGCCTCAACCGTTGTCATCGTCAGTATGCAGGCCGGAGCCGGTGCTGGCGGTGGAGGTGGAGGTGGTGGAGGTGGCGACGGAGCAGGTGGTTCCACAGGAACAGGTCGCACATCCAGCAATAGAATGTTGCCGCACACTTTTGGTGCCGCGAAAGTATAAATGTTGTCACCCAGTTTTGCTTCAAATTGATAAGCTTCAGCAGGTTTGGTTCCGACATAACGAGCAGGGCCCACGACTTTCACACGACCGCCGCGTCGACCGGCAACCCATTTAATCTCGGTACCAGAAGTAATGGTTGTTTCACTCACACTGCCACGAACAGCACTCATAATTTCCGATTCATAATTTTCCAGGCAGGCTTGGCGAAGCACTTCTCTGAAATCACCAAGAAATTTATCCTGCGAAAACATCGCCACAAATTTTTCCTGGCTTGAAATCGGTCCTGTCAATGATGTACTTCTATGGCCAAAGGACTGTATCAGCCGCACGCGCTGACCGGGCGGTTGATCACAAATCCTGGTTGTTTGGCCAAATCCGGGGGTTGAGAGGAACAACATACAGACGAACAATGAGAAAAAGAAAAGATTGCCAAACAACTTGGAAATCTTTTCTTTGTTTTGCACCGTGAAATTCATGATTTTCCTCCAATAACTGTCACATAAGAACGAATTGTTGCAACTGGCGCGGAGTGTACACTATTCGACCAGTTGATGTTGCAATGCATACCTGATTAACTCCGCTTCTTTTGTCATTTTCATTTTGCTTAACATGCGACCACGGTAAGTGTTGATTGTGTTCACGCTTAGCGAAAGCTCAGCGGCGATTTCTTTTGTCGTCTTACCCATACCAATCATGCAAAGAACCTGATACTCGCGTTCTGACAACAACTCATGGGGTGCTGCACCGGCGTCATTTTCCAGATTCGATGCTAATTTTTCTGCTAAAGAAGGGCTTACGTATTTGCCCATATGAACAACCTTTCGTAAGGCTGTGACCAGTTCTTCTGCGGCAACATCTTTCGTAATATATCCTGCGGCGCCTGCTTTAAGAGCACGGGTCGCAAAGCGATCTTCCGGATGGATTGTCAGAATGAGAACCGGCAGGTTCGGATGTTCACGTTTCAAATCTTTCAGCACTTCAAGTCCGTTTTTGCCTGGCATGGAAATATCTAGAACCACCACATCCAGGTCCAGTTGTTTAGCACGTTCTAGTGCTTCACCACCGTTTCGGGCTTCTCCCGCGACAACGATGTCAGGCGCCGTCTTGAGAATCTTTTTTAAGCCTTCTCGGACCAATTCATGATCGTCGGCAATCAGCACTTTGATTGCACGGAAGGAATCGGTTTGCATGTCTCTCTCCGCGACATAGGGATATTATGTAGGCGGCAGGGTGACATGATATAGAACAGATCTGCAAATTTTTGTCGTGAAATGACGACGCCATGTAGTTAATATTACGACAAAAATAGCGGAATGCACAGAGTAGCAGATGCTATTTGGAACTTGGCCTGGAGGAGGGAGTCGGCAGATTCGTTGGAGAGTTGCTGCATTTCGTCGATGAGGATTTTGAAATCAGCGCTGTATCGTCGCGTGAAGGAATCATACTTTGGGGTGCCCTGTATCTTATAGGTTCCTGTAACAACTCCCCCTGAAGGACAGCAATGTGGATCCCCTACACGGGAAATCCAGAACAAGAATTTCATCCGATCATCCTGGTAGAAAAATTCCTGTTCTCCCCCGTGTCATGATGATTTCACGGTTCCCGGTAATGCCTTCATAGACTTCCGATGCCGGATGGAAATCAACCTCATGAGCGGTGCCGTCGGGAGCCAGCCACAGCATGGTGTCCTGCACAAAGCCCCCCGATCCGCTCGGCTCCGTTGAAATATTCAAGAAGGTGAAGTTATTCGCTATAAATGGAACAGGCTTGTCGTATGTCTCACCAGGCAAGGATTCACGGTGATGGATGAGCTCGAACCCGTTGGGTGTCTGATGCCAGAGTAAAAGCGCATCCTGCGGTTGGCGCTTTGTTCCCATGCGAAACAAACAAGCAAGCAAGTTAGCCTCATGATAAGTATAGGACTCCCTCAAATGGACTTGTTTACCGATGATTGTTTCGGCAACATCCGCTGAAAGCACGTCTTGTTTGGAGTATTTTTTGGAGCCCGGCCTGAATTTCCAGGCAAGCAATAAAGACTAAAAACAATAACAAGAATTATTTTACGCATCGTCATTTCCAAACGAAGTTACAGTATGCGTCTTGACCGGTCATGCCGAATATCAGAGAATGCGCCAAAGATACATAGTGCAATACGTGTAACCCGCTCCACCACGATATTCGTGTCGAGCTTGCCTCAATCGAGACAGATTTCTGCGACATTTCAAACGTGGCCACCTTGACCCCTGTGGAATGGAAAATTACTGCTTTTTGTTTTCGATCGCAAGTTTTCTAATTAGAAACGAAAGGAGAACGCCAGATGAGGAAGAAACTGATAATTTTTTCAATTTGTGCTAGGAGACAAACCAGTCCATCTCAACTCCCGTTCGAATCCGAGTTGTAAGCCGAAACGAATCCGGTTCATGTTCGTACTCAAGGCTGCATCGGGCATCTAACAGAACACGAGGTGGTTACTCGATTCCTGATCAATGTACAGAAGGATCTCATCCGTGCTGATGGAAGTTCCGACAGCAACGGAACGTACGATGGACATCAGATTATCGATTTCCTGATCCGTCAAGAAAGTTAGAAACATGAATTTGTGTCTTAACTCATCAAAAAAGTTCATCTTTCGTTCCTCCTAGCATCAATTAATAAATCTCAAAGGGGAACGGTCTTAGCGTAATTCCGGGGAAGTCAATGTCAGGGATCATGCTCGGAAATGTCGCACGAATAGAGAGGGAAGCCCACAGGATCTGTTACAACATAAGTATCTTGTTTGTAATAACTTAAAGCTGCTTTACTGAAGTCGGCCCGAGAAGGGATGGGATTGTAATGAGCGATAAATTGGTCCGCTTGAAACGGAAGGCTAATCGATCAACTGATTCTGGATCGCATACCGGATGAGTTCTGCGTCCGTTTTCATATTCATTTTCTGAAGGATCCTGGCGCGATACGTATTCACAGTACTCATGCTGAGATAGAGCTCTTCCGAAATTTGGCGAACTGTTTTACCACCGGCAATCAGACACAGGACCTGATATTCACGATCAGATAGCTCTTCATGCGGCGGCCTTTCAGTGTCCGCTTCAAGATTAAACGCCAGCTTTTCTGCCAGCGCAGCGCTGACATGTTTTCTGCCCTGGATTACTTTTCGGATGGCTTTGATCAACTCTTCTGCGGCACTTTCTTTTGTTACGTATCCGGCCGCTCCTGCTTTTAAGGCGCGCACAGCAAAACGATCTTCAGGATGCATGCTCAAGATCAAGATGGGAAGTTTTGGATGCTCTATCTTAATGTCTTTTAAAAGCTCCAATCCGCTTTTGCCAGGCAGTGAAATGTCGAGAACAACGACATCCAGCTCGTTGGTCTTGATTGCTTGAATCACTTCGCGAGCATCTCCGGCTTCCGCAACCACTACCATTTCAGGAGCTGTTTTCAGAATCTTTTTTAATCCTTCACGAATTAAGATGTGATCGTCAGCAATTAGTATTCTTACCATATTTTTTTAGCGGTTTTCCGAAACTGGAATTTCAACGCGTACCGTTGTTCCCTTATTAGGAGCTCCGGTCATTGTGAGCGTTCCTCCAAGCAGAAGGACCCTTTCGCGCATTCCTAAAATGCCAAAGGATCCGGGTTTTTTGGTTTCTTCATCTGTCATTCCTTTACCGTTATCCTTCACTTCTAGAATAATGGAGTCCTCATTGTCAATCAACTTGACCTGCAAGGCGGTCGCCTGTGCATGGCGGTTTACATTCGTAAGTGTTTCCTGAAGAATTCTAAAAATAGCGGTCGCAGCTTCGGCATTCAGAGGCGAATTTTGAAGCGTGGACTGGAAAGTTGCCTTGACACCTGTGCGGGCTCTGAATTCCTGAATTTGCCATTCCAAAGCAGACGCCAGATCGAGATGATCCAGCACTTCCGGTCGGAGCTCTGTGATGATTCGACGCACTGATCGTATCGTATCGTCTACGAGATTGGACATCGTGCCCAATTCTTGCAAAATCTGTTGTCTTGGAGCGTGTGGCGGACGATTCGAGCAAGTTCTGATTCAGAAGAGATAATTCCATTCGCAGGGCACTCAAAACTTGTCCCAAATCATCATGAACTTCACGCGCGATTTTGATTCGCTCTTGCTCACGAACAAACTGCAGATGTGCGGAGAGCGCACGCAGCCGCTGGGCCAATTGTCTGAATCGCTCTTCAGCCTCACTCAACCGTTTGAGTGCTTCATCGCGTTCAAATACGCGACCAAGCTGCGTACCGGCCAATTCCATTCCCTCGATCATTTCCTGATCCGTTTCTTCCGAAGTTTCCGAAAAAAATTCGAGCACCGCTGCGACATCAGAGCCCTTTAAAACCGGCATCGCAAATGCAGTTTTTAATCCGCATTTCGCTGCAGCATCCGCTCTGGAAAAAGTCTGGTCAGCCGTAACGTCTTGAATCCAAATCGAGCTTTTGTTTTGAATGACACGGCCCGGAAGACTTTTTTCTGAGAATTTGGACTCTGTTTCCGTTACCCGCTTGAAGCCCTCGAGAGTTTTTTCGTCTTCCATGATACCAGATGGAAGTCGATCTCGCGTTGCCTTCCTCATTCACATAAACATGGCCGATCGGCCAGCCACTGTATCTGCAAATCCGACTCCAGAGCATATCGCATGGCGTCTTCGGGATTCACTGCTTCGTTGGAAGCGATCGCAATTTCCTGAATTAATTGTACAAGTGCGCTCTTCTTCTGCAATTCCTTCTCGGCGTTCTTCCGTTTTGTGATATCGCGAATGATGGCGGCAAAAATAGGATTACCCCGGAAGATCCATACAGCAAGTGAAAGTTCGAGGGGAAATTCGGATCCATCGGCGCGAAGTCCGTTCAATTCCAGGGTTTTCCCCAACAACAGAGACTCGCCACCTTCACGCAATTGCTGAATGATGGCGTGATAGGACTCTCTCTGATTTTCTGCAAGAAGGGAGTCAAAGGGACGACCACCTACGTCATCCGAATGTCCGAAAATCTGTTGAGCCGCCCGATTCCAGGAGAGTATTTCCAGATTGGAACCGATGAATACAATTGCATCGTTTGCAGATTCAAGGACCGATCTCAGCTTTGCATCAGACTGAAAAAGGTCCTCTTCTTTCTGTTTTCGTTTGCCGACTTCTCTACTGAACATGATGATTCTCGTTTCTCTACCATTCTTTTTGACAGGAAAAGCGCTGCAGTCCAAAACCACATCGACGCCAGTTCTTTGCACGAAGCCTGATTTCCTGCGCGTTCCGGCTGCTCATCCATATTTGCCAGCCGAAGCATTTCCCGAAAACGGGTAACATCCGCCGGATGCACCAGACTCTCAAGACGTTTGTGAATCCAGTCTTCGCACTCCCATCCGGTCAATTTCTCGAAAGCTGCATTACAACTGACAATTTGTCCTTCGGCCGTCAGTGTAAAAACCAGATCATGTGCTCTGGCAAACAGCTCTTTATATTCTGCTGATTCGTCGAGACCAAAGGAATCGGGCGTATGACTCTGAGTTTCCATGCTGTGCCTACCGTTAATAGTAGTCCACGATCGCCCGCAATCAAGGATGCAAAACGCGCCGGCCAGGCCCATCTAACAAGCGATACAGAGTCAAGGAACTAAAAAGCATCTCAGGGCCGGCCGGCGCATTCCAGTTATTGATTTCGTTGTATGATCAAATTCGAACGGACGTTTTTTACGCCACTCACTGTTTGTGCGAGATCGACTGCGCGCTGAGCCTCCGCCTGGCTGCTTACTGTTCCATTCAGAGTCACAACGCCATTGCTCGTGTCCACATCAATGTTGTTTGCTGAAACCAGTTCGTCGTTGGCGAATTTCATTTTGACTGCCGCTGTAATGCTGCCGTCTTCAATTGTTTCACCCACGTTCTCTGCGGTATCCTTGACTGCTTCGCCTACATCTTCCGTCTTATCTCCTACTTCTTCAGCAACGTCTTCCGTCTTATCGCCTACTTCTTCAGCAACGTCTTCCGCACCTTCTCCGTTGTTCCTTCTTTGACTGCTTCACCTGTATTTTTTGCCGTGCTGCAGGCCAAAGGAAAATGCCAGTATAAAACTTAGCATCACTGTCCAAATCAATGTTTTCATATTGTTTCTCCTGTTTTGTATAAAACCCGATTTTTGATTCGATACTTATGACTAACGGGAGGCCAGCAGCGCTCGAGTAAAAAAGCCGAGGCTGAGTGTTCGAAGAATTGCTCCAACAATGCCGGGCCTACCTGCACCGTAAAGTGCAAGAGCCCCGGCTGTAGCGCCCGTCAAACGGGCCGAGGGATTCCACTCTGTTCTTCCGTTCTTTGCGTAATCGTAAACAGAATTTCCTACAAGATTGGCATACTTCTGGCTTTCGTTGCTCAATGTATGCAAAATAGGTTTACTTTGCTTGCCAATCTCGCTGATCAATGGTTTGCTACGTTCGGCTAAATTCCCGCAATAGCTTTCGGCTTGTTCGAAAATATTCTTCAATTTTTTTGTGAATTGTGTCCGGCGTTTTTTTCCTTTCTTTGAATCCAGGAAGTAGTAACCGGCAGCGCCCGCACCCAATAAAACCAATGTTGTTTTCATGGTTCCACCCTCGATACATACTTTAGGTTATCCAAGCTCTTGGAAGGTCTTAAAACCTGCAGGTCTACGGGGTTTTCTCTCGAATTATTGAGGAGGACTTTCGTTACTTCATTCTGCTCAATATTGAGATGCGCTTCCATATGATATCGCTCGCTCTTCCAATTTCTGAATTCCCGACTCCAGAATTTCACGAAACAATTTTCGCCGCAGACGTAAATGGTCTGCCCGTTTATTTCAAATTCGCGCTCCGCGATTAACGTACATGGAGCGACGTCACAAAGCGTCATTGTGATCTTTGCCATGGGTTCCTCCCTGATTGCATTTACACAACAAATTGATGACTGAATAATTCCAGCGCATTGACAAAATAAAATGCCTGTTTGATTTCCGAATATTGATGGGCTAGTACACTTTCTACGTCCCATGGTATCCGTTTGGCTAAGGCGTTTTCATATACTCGAAGCATCGCCTCTTCCGCTTCTGCGCATGCATGAATAACCTGTTGTTCATCACTGTCGCGAATTGCCTGACGAATTTCGATCCAGGAATCTGCCGGTGGAACGGCATCAAAATCGGAGTCGGAATGGAAGCGAATTTCAGCGCGCAACTCATCCGCGAATTCGACACGTTGGTCTGAATAGCTCCTGAGGAGTTCGCGCGTGGTTTTACTTTCGACGGCTTCTGCAGCCGCACGATAACTGATTTCGGCAGTGCGGCAGACAGTGAATAAATCCTTCAGCATTTGAATGATTTGTTCCCTCGTTTCCATAACTTTCTCCAAGAACAACTTGAATAGTAAATCGCTCACCGGCGGTTGGCTGTCAGGGAGGTGTTGGATTTTTGTCAATGCTGGAGGGGAGGGCTGTCAGAGAGAATATTACGTTCTCGACGATAAATAACAGGTGCGGCAGGGATAAAACGGGGCAGACTTTTTGGGTCTGCCCCATTTCTACAGAAAGGGAGAGGCAAGTTCAAGACTGACCTCTTTAGTTCAGGATGATGAGGAGTTCTTATGATCTTATTAACGAATCCTTAGGTTCGAATCCACCGCGAGCACATCTTCCACACTATTCGCAATCTGAAGCGCTCTTTGAGCCTCCTGTTTGTTCGCCAACAGTTCCTGTTAAAGTCACATGACGATCCTTTCGTGTCCACATCGATATCTGCCGCCTGAACGAGTTTGTCTTTTGCAAACTTCCACTTGATCTGGGCCGTGATGGCGGCATCACTTCCCGACGTCCTGGGCCTCTTCCAGACCCGTTTCGATGACATCCCCCGCATGATTGATTGCCTTTTCGGCTTCTTCGGCAGATCCGAGACTTCGTCGGTGTCCCGAATCGCCGGATGTATCCGTTTTCAGGTAAGAATGAACAAGACGGACGCCATCCGCAGTTTTTGCCAGCTCGATTGCACGGTCTGCTTCACTTGGCCGTTGCCACGGTTCCTCGTAGAGTAACGACTCCATTTTTAGTATCCACATCGATCCGGCGTGCGGCGACATTTTCGTCTGTCATGAATTTTGCTTTCACGGAAGCTGTTATATCCGCATCGCTGATATCAACGGAATCCGGCGTTTCTACCGCTCTTACCGGTTTCTTCTTTCGGAAGTTGCGTTTGCTCGTCGGCTCCTTGTTTGCATCCTGCAAGGATGAAACCTGTAAGGGATAAAATGAGTATTAGAAATCCGATTTTAAATCTCATCATAACCAGTCCTCCGAGTTATTGTTATCTGAGCCAGAAATCACAAAATAGTCGCTGTTAAAATTTCAAGCCATCACGTGATGAAGCGTTCCTTCGTCATGCTGCGTGCCTAGCGGAGGTCACGATGACGACCACCGGCGCATTGATCAGCTGATGATGTCGCACGATTTATGACATAAATCGTATGATCCCAAAAAACGTTTTTTTGCGAATGCCGCTAGAAATGGTCAGGTGGCTAACTTTAGAAACGAGGTGAAGAATTATGACATTTGCGTTGTACTTAATCGGGTTCCTGCTATTTTGTAGGCGGGCTCGCGTATGCTGCCAGCATAGCCGGTGTTTCCTCAACATGGATTGCGGTCGGAGTGGTTACTCTACTCGGAATCGGTATTTTTACCGGTGTGACGCGGACTCGTCAGAAAGATAAAGCTGAAGCCTAAATCAAGTAACCGCCAAGACACCGTCCTGGCGTCTTGGCGGTTTTTAATTCTTAACTTCCACAGCTGCTGGTTCCTGTTGCGTTCCTGCCAATCGAGCCGTGAGACTGTCTATTTGCTGCACGAGAACTTCGATCACTCCATGGCAAACCGGCGTGTAATCTTCCAGAATCTCCCAGAAGGTTTCAGCTTGAATTTTCAGACATTTTGCTTTTTCCGTTGCAACGGCAGTTTCGATACGATTCTGATTACTCAAAACGCCCAGCGTCCCAAAGCTTTCTCCGGCTTCGACGGAATGAATCAATTCCGATGCGCGATGGATTTCGACTCGACCTGCTATCAAACTGAATATTTCTGCAGCGGTCTCTCCTTCCTTATAGATGATATCTCCCGGTTCGAATTCTGCTTCTGTTGCGACTTCACCGAGCAATAACAGCTCCGAAGGTGATAGCCGGGAAAACAGGTCAATTTTTGAAAGGTTCTCCATTTTTTCAATCATGGTTAACGGCTGGTTTTCATCATGAGCCATATTTTCAGTTCTCCTTTGAAGCGTTTCTTTTATTAACGAATTCGGTTCTTCGCGTAACAGTTTTTGAATTTGTGGATTCCAGTAATCAAATTCTTCATCGTTCAAATCCAGAAGGGCGGCAGAGATGAGTAAAGGGTCCTTTTCGTCCAGTAAAAATTGAAATGCATCGATTCGATTCTTTGCGCGCTCTTCCTCCAGAACCTCCGATGGGGTGTATTCGAGCAGCGGTATCAGCCTGTCATGGACTTCAGCCGGAAGGGTCTGATCAAGAAATTCGATTGCTGCATCGCTTTTCTGAGGGTCTTTGCTCACCCATCCCAGATAAGCGTGATAGACCGTGTCCTGCGGAAGAATCAATGCGAGACTGCGAAACACACGCTCATAGGTCCAGGAAATTCTCTGTTTGAATAGAGTCGTGATGAGACGGTCACTTTCTGGAGCAAATAGAAATGGCCATTTCAATTCAGATTCCAGAACTGCAAATTCTCTGTAAATAATCGGCAGCAGGGATGGGTGAGTCGGGGGCAACGTCCCATTTTTTTGAAAATAGTTTAGGGTTTTAATTGCAGAAAAACGCAGCGATACATTTTGATCTCTGGCAGCTTTCAAAACGCAATCCAGAATAGCAATACCGCTTGTATCGGCTGCGATTTTCAGCGACAGTTTTCTGCGCGGCAGAGATTCGCCCTTATTTAGAATGATTTCTTCCAGATAAGGAATCAACATTTTTCCGTACTGTGCTAAGGGTCAATCGAACTTCTGATTTCAATGCCGGAACACGCGTCAACTTCAACAGAATCGGAATGAGAAGTTGTGGTTTGGTGTGTCCTATGCTCTGTAAAGCAGCTTTTCTGACATCAATAGAAGGGTTGGATAGCAGTCGTTTATAGACCAGGATGGAGAAATCAGTGGGTGCAACAAACTGAAGCAGGTGGGCAATTTCTTCGAGCGCTACAGTATTCTTATCCTTTTCGGCGATTTTTAAAATCGTTTCCAGTTCATCGAAACAATCCTTCGTGCCTGCTTTCAGTCCCGGCGCACAGCAGGCTGCCCGAATTGCAAGATCCTCATCTTTCTGAAATCTGTTGATGTACTCTCTGGGCGCACGTGAGCGAGAACACATATAATGTACCGCTTCCGCTTTAACTCGCGGGTCAGGGTCTGTTAATAGGCGCTTTACTTTGTATTTCATATCGGTTTTCTGTAGAAAAAGAAGGTGAAGGGTTCTGAGCCGAACTTCAGCATCGCTGTTATCGATGCATGTTAGATATCTGCCGAGCCAATTTTTTTCACTGCTTTCCAACAGTTCAAGAATGCTCAAAATCGTGTCTTTATTTGCATTTCGCAAGAGCGCAGGGAGTATGCGATAAAATTCGTTTGAGAAAAGATTTTCGCGAACGGTTGCGAGATCGAGATCTTCCCTTCGCAAATTTTCGCGCAAAAGATTCGGATATTCATGCATGCCCAACCACAGAGCACAGGCAAACCACACCAGTGTAAGCCCAATGTTCACAATAGTTAACGTGGTGAGCGGGAACTCGCCGCTTGTAAAAAGAGCGATCAAGACGACGCAGCCGACCAATTCGGAAGTGCGGATTCCGACCGTTTCAATTAATGATTTCAATCTGATTTTTTGATAAGCGGGAATCGCCATGAGGATGACTTCAAAGGAGGAACGGTCCAGAGAATGGCGCAACAATTCTTCGGAACCTCGAAGCGTGACGATGGCGGCGAATGTTTTTCGAAAGTACACGAGGCTGCTTCCCAGTAAAAGAAGGAACGGCATTGCAGCAAGTCCGGCTGTGATTCCGATTCTGCGCAGCGTAAAGGGTGTTATGAAGAGTTGAAACAAAAGCGTCGCCACGCCTAGCATCGCGTAAAATGTTCCGATGAAAGCACCGATTACTTCCTCACTTTGATACTCTCGCTGCGTATAAGCTTTAAATTGAAAGTCCAGGAAAGTAGAAACGATTGTTCCCGCTGCGACGATGATCAACAGAAGCATGGCGTAACGAAATCTCATTTTTTTCTGATGATCTGCAGGCGCGGCCGTGGGAGGAGTCATTTCCGTAAGAGTCCCGGATGCGCCGGGGGTTGATGCAAATGCAGCGAACATCAGTAATGCTGCACAGGGTAAGAGCGATTGCAATCCCCAGGCGTTCACCAGAAATCGTGAAAGTAAGCCTCCGGCGATTCCGCCAAGAATCGCTCCGCTTCCGATAAATCCCAGGGTTCGCTTTGCCTGCCTAGTGGACAGTCGCGTTGCGACCAGCGCCCAGCCTTGAACCGGAATGATCGTTCCGTAGATTCCTACAAGGATATAGAGAGTTGTCGGTTTGATGTGTATATGGCCAGGAATCGATTCCCAGATGAATAGGGGTCCAATGGCGAACAGTAGAAGTGCCGCTTGCAGGATTCGACGAAGGGAAATGTGTTTGTATAAACGCAGGATCCCGAAAGCGATTATCCCGCTGACGACAGTATTGATCGCCATATATTTTGGCAATACTCGCGCCGGATAGATGCTCAAAAACAGAGCATCCCGGACCGTCTTGAGTGTTACAAACGCGGCAACGATGAAAAACAGAAGCAGCGCGCCCCGCAGAGCAGGCCCGGCATCTCCTTCTTCCCAATGAAAAAGATTTATGAAGAAGGATTTGATCCGCTGAGGTTCCTGCGTGGTGTTTGTATTCAACATTGGGGAAGCAATACTGCGAGCCATTAAGTTCCTGATACTTGCGCTAATTTCCGAAGCATAGAATTAATAATAATAGATTGACGCGTTCGCTTTAATCGTGAAAAGTGCGAGTGCGCGATGAATCGCGCCGCTACAAGCCGTACGAACATTGTGTTGAAATAGAAACGAGCCTGGAAGCTTATTTTCAATTAGCCTCCAGGCTCGGCGGCTCGAAATAGTCGCGGACTGGGGATTAGTCCGCATTTGAATGATGGGCAAATGAATTGCCGTACTTAATAACAGTTATGAACACTATGATCGATTTAGCGGTTGTCAAGTAGCGTGGCGATATTGGAGTAAAAGGCGGGATTCATCAAGCTCTATTTTGTTAAAGCGCAGGAACAAGTCCAGCCTCAACCTGTTTTCCGTCCACCGTTACGCCGACTCCTTCTTCAGTACGTTCCACTTTTATTTCATGAACTTTACCGCCGCTTCGATAGGTCAGGCGATACCCCTGCCAGCTTGATGGAATTGCGGGTTGCACTGAAAAGGACTCTCCGTTCCGTTGAAAACCGAGCATAAATTCAAGACAAGCACGATAAAGCCAGGCCGCTGACCCTGTATACCAGGACCACCCGCCTCGACCCATGTGCGACGGATGCGCGTAAATATCTGCGGCGACTGCGTAAGGTTCCAGTTTGTATTTCGAAGCAGATTCAATATTGTGCGAGCGCAGAATGGGGTTCATCATTTTGAATAATTTATACGCCTTGTCTGCTTCGCCAATTTTGCAGTACGCGGCAATCATCCAGGCAACGGCGTGGTTGTACTGCCCACCATTTTCACGAATGCCCTTGGGATAATCACGAATGTAACCCGGATCAAATTCCGTCGTACCGTAGGGTGGGGTAAAAAGAAGCGCCAGCTGATGGTCCTTTAGAATCAGCCTTTGTTCCACGGAGTTCAATGCAGTCCGAGCTTTCTGGGAATCGCCGCCACCAGACAGAATGGCCCAGCTTTGTGCGATCGAATCGATTTGTCCTTCCAAACTTTTTGCAGAACCCATCACCGTACCGTCATCGTGAAAACATCGCACAAACCATTCTCCATCCCAGGCTTCTGTATGAATCGCGTTCCTTAATTTCTTGCCGGCCTTGCGGTAAAGATCTGCTTTATCATTTTCGCCATGTTGTTCACAAATTTCAGAAAAATCGGCGAGAATTTTGATTAGAAACCATCCGAGCCACACGCTCTCACCACGACCTTCAACTCCTACACGATTGAATCCGTCATTCCAATCGCCGGAACCGATCAACGGAAGGCCGTGAGGGCCAAACCGCAGACTGTGATCAATGGCGCGCGTGCAATGTTCAAGCAGCGATCCTTCTTCGTCTGAGATTTCCGCCTCGAAATATTCTTCGCTTTCCGTTGGCTTCAGGGCCGGCCCCTTCAAATACGGTACTTTGTAATCCAGGATATTCAGATCGCCAGTAGCGTTGCAGTAAAACGCAGTGCAGTAAGGTAACCAGAGAAGGTCATCTGAGATCCGCGTTCGAACCCCTTTGCCGGTCGGAGGATGCCACCAGTGTTGGACGTCGCCTTCCACAAACTGGCGGGACGCCGCGCGCAAAAGGTGAGACTGTAAGTATTCAGGTCGTGAATACACAAATGCGAGGGAATCTTGCAACTGATCGCGAAATCCGTAAGCACCGCCGCTTTGATACAGGGCAGACCGTGCCCACAAACGGCAGGAGAGCGCCTGATATAACAACCACTGATTCATCAAAACATTGAAAGATGGGTCCGGTGTATGCACTTGAATGGCGCTCAGCGTTTCGCTCCAGAAATTACGGACTTCGCTGAGAGCTTTTTCAACTCCCTGAGATGGGCCGAATCGCTGCAGAATGGACCGAATTTCGTTCAGATCCGCGCCCTCACCTAGCAAAAACAGAAATGTATGCTCGGAATAGGGATGAAGGCTCACTTTTGCGTGAATCGCAACGCATGGATCCAGTCCGGGACCTGTTCGTCCAGACAGATTTTCGCGATGTAGCGCGGCAGGGTCTTTCCTGGATCCACAGGGACCAAGGAATTCCGTGCGGTCTCCGGTCACCGTTCTTTTTTCGTCGTTGACCCATGCAAATGCAATTCGCGCGGCGAACTCATTGTTGTACGGATTACGCACAAGCAATGCCCCCGTTTTCGTTTCTACGGAGCTCATCACGTGATGAGCGGTTCGGCCTCGATCCGTACCCAGGATCATCTCTGCAAAAAATGTAGCCGAGATCTCGCGCGTTCGTCTGGTCTGATTTCGAACGTGAAGTTGCAGGATTTTTACAGGACCATCCTTTGGAACAAAACAGGTAAGTTTTTGTTCAAGTCCGTAACTTCCTGTTTGAAACATCGTGTAACCGGCCCCATAAGTCACTTCATAGGTTCCGTTTCCTGGAACCGGTTCCGGTGTGACGGACCAGAATCTTCCAGTCTCCTCATCCCGCAGGTAAATTGCAGAGTCGACCGGATCGGAAACCGGATCATTGGAAAATGGAGTCATCCGGTTTTCGCGGCTGTTCACGGACCAGGTCATGCCGGCTCCTTTCTCGCTAATCTGAAAACCAAATTCCGGGTTACTGACCACATGGATCCATGGCGCCGGTGTCGTTTGTTTTTCTCTCAAACGGATTCTGTACTCCTTGCCGTCTTCCGTAAATCCTCCATAGCCGTTCGTGAGTGTCAGTTTTGGCTGATCAATCTGGTAGGGAGGATCTTCAATTGGGAAGATGGACCGGGGAGTGTGCTGAGATGGAACGGGGGTTTTGTCCTCGGACCTCAGGATCTGTCGAGCAAGAGACCCGCGTTGCGCGTGAATTTCTATACGAGCCACCGTGCGCAATAGCACCCTTTCTTCTTCATTCATCAAATCCAGCCGGAGCACAAAAATACCGCCCGATTGATTCAAGAGATCGTGTGAGGCAACAGAACGAATCAACATATGAAGCGAATCATGCAAATCCTGAAAATAGCTTGTGGGGAATTCATTCAAGATTACAAGATCTACAATGAGTCCTTTCATACGCCAGTATTCGTGAGCTTGAAGAATTTGGCGAACAATCGATAAATCGTTTTCTTCTTCAACGCGGACCAGACAGATCGGTAAATCTCCTGAAATTCCAAAGTGCCATAAAGCCGCCTGAGTCCTTTTATTCCGTTCCAACACTGCGGGTCTTGGACGCAAGGAGCGATTCGGAAAATAGGATTCGTCCGGCAAGCCGTCTGATACAGATCTGCATCCTCGCGTGTGATCGCAAGCTGTCGCAGCATGACGTCGGCGTGAGCGGAAGCCAGCTCAAAGGCACGTCCCACAGAACGAAATTCGCGGTATCGATGGATCAATGAAATGACCTCTTCACGGCTCTGACCGACAAGAGTTATAAAAGCAACAACCTCTCTGCTGTAAGGTTCGATCTTCAACTCTTCTGCGCAGACTGAAGATCGGATCCAGCACAGCTCCGACGCTACCGGAAAGCGGCTCATCTGTTTCCATGCATTCAGGATTTTCGACCGATCGATTTCGACCGAGAAATTGGCTCCGTCCGTTTCGAATTCAACATGGCTGCCGGCAGTTTCGCCTTCCACCGTCGAAATGTGCGCCGCGAATAATTCCGTCTTGTTTCTGGAATCAGCGGGCCGGTGCGCAATTAAAGCACCTAATTCAGGAAGAAATTCCGTCTGAACAAAAAGACTGCTGAATGTTCTGTGCGCGGTATCATTGGCGGCCAGCGTCAAAATCGTTTCGGATAGCTTGTGACTTCGATTTCATGACTGCCGGAACTCGTATTGACAACAGTCAAACGCCGAATTTCTGCATTTTCATCCGGTGAAACGATCGTATCGTAATGAGTTTCAATCACTCCATCTCTTCTTCTGAATTCCACTCGATCTTCAGAGAAAGCTGACGTTGAATCCAGTGGGCAATTTTCTTAACGGTTGGAATCCTGCAGACCATACGGCTTTTGTTTTACGGTCCTTCAAATAAAAATAAGTTCCCGATGCGTCCAGTGTAGGGTCTTCCTGCCAGCGATTGATGCGTATTCCGTTCCACTCACTGTATCCGGAACCGCTTGTGCTCATCATGACGCTGTATTCTCCATTAGAAAGAATTTGGGTTCTCGGTGGAGAGAGATAAGGCGTTTGAAATTCGCGTGCCACAGCAGGTTCTTGAATTCCATACAATTGTGGACGTTCATCGACAGTTGTCGTCCGCAGGATTGCGGCTGTCGCAGGCATGCGTTCCTGAACCAGAAGATCGACAGCCTGGATGGCCGGATCGGAATGAAATCTCTGCTGCATCACACGATCGTGAAGGACGTTGTTTAGCGAAACGAGGGACATCCCCACATGATGGGCCATAAAGGCTTTGACAATTGCGTAGCGGGATCCTTCGGGAACTCTTTCGGGTGTGAAATCGATTGATTCAAAAAAACCAAAACGTCCGCGGGCGCCGAGTTTATCCATTCGTTCGAGATTCTTACGCGCCGCATCGGGTGCCACCATCGCCGCCAGAAAAGTTGCATAGGGTGCAATCACGAGATCCGATTCCAGTCCACGTTTCAGACCAATCCACGGCACGCCAAAAGGGCCGTACTGGTAATTCAGGGAAGCATCACGCCGGTTGTAGGCAGATTCCGAAATACCCCACGGGACATGCTTTTGATGTGCATACTTTTGCTGAACTTCAACGGCTTTTTCGTAGTTGTAATCCCAAAGCGTACTGGTCTCATTTCGAATCAACAGCAGCGGCATCAGATACTCAAACATGGAGCCGCTCCACGAAACCATCATCCGATACGGGCCTTTCGTCATAGTCCTGCCCATGCGAAACCAGTGTGATTGTGGAATATCTCCTTTCGCTATCGCAATGAATACTTGTTAACCTGGATTCCGATGCGAATAGATCGTAGTAAGAAGGGTCCAGCCTTCCGTTCGTTACATTAAAACCGATCGAAAATAATCCGCGATCCTCATCATAAAGAAACCGAAAATCCATCTCTTGAACGAGTGTCTCCGCCTCGCTCGCAATGGATTGAAGCCTTTGTTTCAGATCCTGAGGTCGTTGATAATCTGACAAATGGCTCGCGACTGTTCTTTCAGCAGAATCGAGCCAGTACCGGCATTCGGGATCTTCCACATTTTCGCCGGACACGTGTGACAATACTTTCTGCAACCAGATCAGTAAATCTTCTTCGGAAACCTCTGCCGACGCCTGTTTCAGGAAGCGCCGAACTTCTCTCCGGATCGTTCGAACTTCTGAAATCAAGGTGGATGTTGACGCCGATTTTTGATTCTTTGCTGCAACAAGGAATCCGGATAAATCATCGGCAATTCCTTCCAATCGTTTTCGAGGCGGAGAAAAGAGTTGTTGATCCTGCAGTACAAACTGGCGGAGCGTCAACAAGGATCCGGCGAGGTTGCCACTGTCAACCGTAGAAACATATCTTGGTTCGAGTGGAGTCAGGTTCAGGGTGTCATACCAGTTGAAAAGATGTCCATTAAATGTGCTGAGACGAGCCAGACTTGCCAGGGTCAGTTCTGTTCTTTGAACAAAATCTTTGACTCCGATGTATCCGAGGTCGAACGCAGAAATATTCGCGAGCAGTGCAAATCCGATGTTCGTAGGCGATGTCCTGTGCGCAATCAGATCGACTGGATCCTGTTGAATGTTATCGCTGGGAAGCCACTGGTTTTCTTCGTTTACGAATGTTTCAAAATAACGCCAGCATTCGCGCGCGTGTGAGCGCAGTGTGTATTTTGCATTCGTGGAGATTTCTTTTTTGCGGCTTTGAACTTTAAGTCCTGAAAGCCAGGCGAGACTTGGAGCAAAGAGCCAGAATATGAGGATCGGTGCGGCGTAGTTCCAAACGTCCGGTTTTTTCAAAAGAATGACAAGCATTGAAGCGAGAGCGAGAAGGAGTGAGCCCCACATTCGTCTGTGATACGCGAATAAACTCTTACTCCGGGAACGTTCGGCCTGAGCGGCCGTTGTCCATTCAAGAAGTTTCTGTTCCGCGAATGACCCGGTAGACGGTTCGCAGGATTGCATCGATGTGAATCAGAGCATCGTTCGCCAAAAATGTTATCGTCAAAAGCGCCTGCGTGGTGGCTGTCGAGACCGATTGCTGGATGTTTCGCAGGTGGTCCAGAAACTTCACGCCTTTAAAGCTTCCAACAAACAGGGAGATTAGCGGAATGAATATGGGCGCGATTAATGCAACGACGCAAAAAAGAGTCCAGTTCAGCGGATGTCCGGGTAAAATGGTCCATCCCAGCAGGAAAAAGAGCAGTATGAATGGAAGCACAAGGCTTCGCCGCAGATTGTCCGTCAATTTCCATGCATTCAGCCAGGAAAGCGAATGATCCTGCTTCAACAGGAATGTTTGGAACAACCAGAACGCGGCTTGCCAGTCACCACGCACCCAACGATGCTCTCGAATGCTGTACGAACTGTAGTCGGACGGGTGGTCGTCAAACAATTCGATGTCGCTTACCGATCCGGTTCTTGCGAAAGCTCCTTCCACCAGATCGTGACTTAACAATGCGTTTTCGGGAAAACGGCTATCCAACAGTGGAATGAAATGCGGCGAGATCGTAGATCCCTTTTCCTATGAAGCTGGCTTCTCCAAAAAGGTCTTGATAGACGTCGGATACAGCCCGGGTATACGGATCGATACCGGAGGGACCGGAAAAGGCCCTTGCGAACAAACTGGAGTTTGCGCTGCTGAGTGTATGACTTACACGAGGTTGCAGTATTCCATAACCTTTGATGACTTTTTTCGAAACCGGTTCAAACACCGGTCGGACCAAAGGATGAGCGTGAATCCCAACAAGTTTTCTGGCTGTATCGCGCGGTAAGATTGTGTCTGAATCCAGCGTGATAACAAACCGTATGTCATGCGGAACGGGAGCAGGTTCAAAACTTGTACGGTCCTTACCCAGTAGAAGACGATTGAATTCTTCCAATTTACCGCGTTTGCGCTCCCAACCCATCCATTTTCCTTCCACCGGATTCCATTGACGACTGCGATGAAAAAGATGGAAGCGCGGTCCGGTGGATCGTGGATATTTCCGGTTCAACGACCCGATTTTGTCCTTGGCTTCCTGCAACAGGCGGGCATCATTTGGAACAGTAGGTGTGTCCGCGTCCGTGAAGTCTGTAAGCAATGCGAACTCCAGTTGATCTTCATGATTGGCCAGATAGTGAATCTCCAATCTCGACATCAATTCCTGAATTTCTTCCGTGCTGCTTAACAATGTGGGAAGAGCGACAATCGTTTTTAAATCAGGAGGAATTCCTTTTTTAAACTCCAGGCGAGGTGTGTACTCAGGCCGAAAGAAGATGGTTATAAGCCAATTCGTCAAGGTTAGAGCGATGGCACTGGAAGGGATCAGACCGATCAGAAAAACAAGAAACACCCAGGACAAACCGTCCGATACGGCGGCCATGTAATATGCAATGAGTCCCGTGATCAGAAGAGTGAAAAGAAGAAAGAGACTCTGATAGAACAACATCGGATGTTTTAGAATGACGCGTTTCAATCGAAGGCGCGCGGGAGCTTTGAAGTTCGTGGCCTTCTCAAGGACAAAACGGCCTTCGTCAACCAAATAGAATCCGACATGCTTGATTCGTTCGCTTTGGTCGGCGGCATTGGACTGTTCGGCCAACGTTACTGCGAGCTGAGCAACTTCGATCTCCGATGCCCTGGAATGCCGGGCAATCTGTTCTACGGAGTGTCTGTACCGGTCGCGGGTATTGAAATCGCATTTTGCATAAACATCGGCAGGATCGCTTCGAAGAATTCTGTCGACCTCGCTGACCGAATCGATGAATTCCGGCCAGTCAATACTGGCGAGCACACGAAGGCTTACAATTGCATTGCTCACGGAGACACGGCTATTCGTTAATTCCTGAGTTTTCCACCAGATGAGCTCTTCTATATTTTTGCCTCGTTCTTCAAGCTGGTTCCTTAGTTGTCCGAACAACTTCGGATCTTTTTCGCGCAGGCGCAACAGTAAGCGCGTTAGAAAGGCCTCTTTGAATTCATCTATTTTGAATTGTTCATTCGGAACGGTTTCGGTGGAGAGCTGTTCTATGAAACGATCGGCTGAATCCGTATCCCTGCAGTCTTCATCCGCGCAGATCATCAAACGTGTGATGTTCTCAATCAAAACGATACGGATAAAAATAGCCAGAGCCCATAACTCGCCTGTTGTCAGGAAGGCAATGGTTTGAAAAGCGCGGATGAACTCTTTCAGAATAGAAGGATCTATCTGGCTGTCTGTATGAGCCACCAGCTGCAGAGCCAGCTCATATACACGTGGCTCGTCCTGCGCCGGCCCCGCCGCGTAAACCGGCAGCTCGGCGTAGAATTTGGGGGAAAGGTCCTCGATGACACCGCGAACCTGCTCGATGATCAGGTGAAAATTGTCGAGGAACCAATCCTGCGCGGGAGTACGATAAGCAGCAGTATCGCGTTCGGAAAAATCTAGGTAAAGTTGTTGAAGAATCTGTCCGTTCCGTTCTTCCCGGCGCAAATGCTCGCGTTGCGATCGACGTTGCTCTTGAACGGGAAAGCCGGCGAGTTTTTTAGCGAGCTCTGTAAGCTGGTCAATGCTGTAAAGCTCCGCCCGGATCGGATCTTGATCCTTACGCACCTGTGCTATCGCCAAAACTTGTTCCCCATCAAAAGTAATGCCGCCGGCTCGGCGACTCTACATGCCGGCGAGCCACTGACGGTACATTCGAACTACTTCAGCACAAATTGAGCTTGAGCGGATGAGTATTCCATCACAATAAAGTGACAGTTTCCGCGGCTGGCAGCGCATGGTATCGTTGAGCCTACCGCAACGGACCATCCGTGAAAATGGGACGGACCGTGCAACGGTCTGGGGCTCAAGGTTACGGATGTTCCGCGAGCAAATTCTGCACTGCAATTGTTGAACCCATCGCCACAATCGATACCGGGCGGCGATGAGACCACCAGACCGGATCCATTTCCAACTTTGTAGATTGTAACGGTGAAGTATTGATCAGTATTTTGTGCTTGAAAGCTGCTGTGTGCCGACAAGACAAAGCACACAATAAAAAGGACAAACACGATTTTTTTTAATTTCATTCTGCACCTCCAGGTTTAAATTCCCTCCTCTTGGTGCAAGTCCGCTTACTGTTCCGTTTGCGGACATGACTTTTCCTGAACTTCTGCTCTTTTCTTCTTAAAAACAGCCACCCAGTCATCCACCGTGACTTTTCGGGTGGTTCCGCCTTCCTCGATCATCTCATCCATTTGATCGACTCGTGCAACAACGAAAATATTCCGTATTTGCTGATCGGTCAATTGACTCAAAAGTCCTGCTAAAAATTTGCGACCGTCCTCTGTGATGATCGGATCCTGCAATCCTTCCTGGCCGGCCAGATAGGAACTCGTAAGATTCCCGAAGCATACTGGATTTCCGCCCTTCGCGCGATTGCGTGCTTCCAGAGCGGTATTCCAAATCTCCTTTGCTTTCCACGACTTCAGATCGATTCTACTGATTTTGATCACGTCCATTCCTGCGCCGAAGGTAGCTCCCAGATCTTGAATCATCATGATGGGCTTATTACAAACACCTTTCCCGTCTCCATCCGGATCACTGATATCTTCACGATAACACGCAAGACGCTGATTGTCCGGTTTCGCATCGGCGTGCTGCAGGAATACGGCCAGCAGTTTCAGAGCATCCAAGTGACTACGAGGGGCTCCCCCTTCAGAAACTTTAACAGTCTCCAACTCCTTCCAGGTCCAACCCTGGTCCTCTTTGTCTTCAATCGTGGCACCCGGGAAATTCCGCTCCATGACGGCATCCTTAAAAATAAAGGTTCCTCGCTTACCTTCCTCCGGTTTGAAAGGATTTTCAGGACACTTATTACATTTTACTTCGACCGGATACACTTCATCCGCGTAGAAACCAAGCGCCCAGACCAGACGGCTTCCTGCCGATTCCGCATATATTTCCTTGTTTTCTGCGCCATATTTGATCCGGACGACGTTCCCATTTGGGGTTGTACAAAGAAATTTCGGCCATCTGCCTTTCAATTGTTCCTTAGGTTCTATGTACTCGCATTCGATCTGAGCATTTAAAGGCGCGGATACTTCATTTTGCGGTCCGGCAAGTGTATTCATTTTTGCTACTTCTGTCGGTTTCCAGACCTGAGCGCGTTCCATGTACTTTTCTCTATCTCCGCCTTTTGATTCGATCTTGACGTCTGCGGCATAAGCCGTTGTACAGAAAAATAGCAATAGGATGAGTGGATACTTCATAGATTCTCCCGGGCTCGTCGTATCAGCGATCAGCGCCGCCGCTTGCACTGGCAAATCAATTCGCCATCATAAGCGAGAGACAACCCAAATATTTTTTTATGCAACGCCAGCAAGGCTTCCCGCATACAATGATCTGGCCTTGCTGCTCTGGCGCAATTTTTCCAGAGCTTTCTCCTGAATTTGGCGTACTCGCTCACGGGAGACACCGATCCGTTCGCCAATCTGTTTCAGAGTGAGGCACTTTTCCTGATCCAAACCGAAACGCAGACTCAACACTTCGCGTTCATTATCACGAAGCTGCTTCATCGCAGTTCGTAAATCTTGCTTGAGGGCATCTCGCATCAAGCCATCTTCTGCTGAAATTGTGTTCGTCTGTGGAAGCAAATTTTCCAAAACCCGGTTGCTTTCCCGCATCGGCTGATCCAGCGATAAGGCTTCTCCACCGACCTTCAGAATCTCTGTCAGTTCTTTAATGGAAAGGCCAACTCCCCCCGCGATATCCTGCAGCGAGGGTCTTTCATTGAGATCATTCGAGAAGCGTGATGCTGTAAGGCCGACTTTGTAAAGCATATTGTTTACCTTTAAGGGTAAACGCAGCGGATGGCTCATATCGGAAAGGACAGTCAGAATCGACTGCCTGATCCACCAGATTGCGTAAGAAATAAAACGAACATTCCGTTCCGGATCAAAGCGTCGTGCTGCTTCAATAAGGCCAAGATTACCTTCGTTGATTAAATCCAAAAAAGGAACCCCATAACGGCGGTATTTTTTAGCGACTTTAACAACGAATCTTAGATTCGATTCAACTAATTTCTGCACGGCTTCTTCATCTCCGGAGCGCGCGCGGTAACCAAGTGCGCGTTCCTCTTCCACGGTGAGTAGTGGGATCAAGGAGATTTCATTCAAGTACGATTGGAGCGTCTGTTTTGTATTGTCCTCTTTTACCGCTTTCCGTTTCTTTAGTCCCATCGGAATCATCCTCCTAAACGTAATTTCTATGAACGACGAGTCGAGAATATCCTGTTCGATATTCCGTCTCATATCGCAAAGCATTGAATTTGGGTGTAGTACAAAGCGTGAATAATTCTGTCGTTGAATCTACGACGCAAAAGAGAGAATGACTGAATGTCATATTCATTCAGATATTTCGGCGACGACTTCCCCGGTTGTTTCGGGATCGTTCAACCTCAAGGCAACGTCACCCTGGGAAATAATGCCGACAATGTTGTTCTGGTCATCCACCACAGGGATTCGTCTCACCTGATGAGTGGCCATTGCCTCCACGGTCTTTCCGACAGGCTCTCCTTGACGGCAAACGACCAGGTTTCGTGACATAGCATCTCCAACACGAACTTCCCGGGGGGTCAGATCAGCGGCAACGACATTCACTGCGATGTCGCGGTCCGTGATGATCCCGATCAATTTTCTGGAGCCAAAATCTTCGATCACGGGAATGGAACCTACATTCTCTTGTTTCATCAGTTGAGCGGCCTTCACTACCGAGTCTTCGGATACACAACAACGCGGGTCCGGGGTCATCACATCTCTACATGTCTTCATCGGAATACCTCCTACAAATCGGAAGTTATGCGGTTGAAAAACGGCAGGTATCGGAATCAATGCAAACCTGTTGTCACACTCCAGTCGGCGGGGAGTAGAAGAAATGCGACAACCAAATCACACCATTTGACAGGAATGTTCTTTTTTTACGGACAGCCAAAAAAACTTGAGGGGTTCATCATTGATGCCAGGAGGAAATCAATGCCGCGTAATACTTTTCATAGCTTACGAAAAATTTTGGACTCTCGTCCTGTCAATCGGGAAACTGCAGTACGGGCCTTAATGGCCACAGTCTTCACAGAATGTTGCAACAACTGCAACGATAGAATGCGTGACGAAGAATTCCTGCAGGCCTTTGAAAATATGGTGGATGAACTAGTGCATGTGGAACGCTTGAGCCGCGTCGCCTGATGAACAGCTCAGGTGGACGGAGAATGAAGCGACGATGGGGCGCAATCCATGACAGAGAATTCACAGAATTTCGTTGAAATTCCACTGTGCAGGTTTAGTTTTCATGTGAGGTTAAGAGTTAATTAGGAGTCAATCATGAAGGATCGAGACAAAACGATCTGGGAAATTCCGTCTCGCGAACCAATACCGCGTCAGGAAAAACCAGGCCGCGGACAAGATCGTCCTGAAAGACAATCTGAAGGCACAACTGAGAACAGGCATAAAACAGATAACCAGAAGCGAAACTCCAATCGTGCTTCCAGGGGATCAGGCTAAGCAAATTTTGTTTAGAACGGAGCCGGTGTCGACCGGTTCCGTTCTAAAACACAATAAAGGAGAGGTTAATTATGCTGTGGACAATATTTGTAGTTCTCCTGGCGCTTTGGCTGCTGGGATTTGTAACCAATGTGGCGGGTGGATTAATTCATCTGCTCCTGGTTGTTGCGCTGGCCGTCCTCGTTATCAATCTTCTGTCTGGAAGACGAGCGGTCTGACGAGTGTGTATGGGGCGCGAGATCGCGCCCCACTTTTCTTTTTGCTAACCACCAAGGTCGCTAATCACACCAAACTCTCAAATCTGTTTTTTGTGTAAGAGTGTAAGAAACGAGATGCGGGGATATTTGAGATGAGGGGATGTTTCCAATCAAGAAGAAAAGATCTAATCTCCTGATCCCAATCATCTCCTTGAACTCCCTTCTTACACTTGCGGCCGATCTTGGCGCCTTGGAGGTCTTTTTTTGCCTGGCGATTATGCGCGAAGATGTTGAAGATTAGAAAAAGCCCACTGAAGGCTGCAACCAGGAAAAAGATAATTGCAATTCCAGGATATCACAGGATATGAAAACTGGTCCCGGTAAAGAGTATCAGTGAAGCTATGTCGTATGAACGCAGAACGGATGTTTCTCGCCCCCATCTCCGTTGTCGTAACGTATCGAATGACGTAAAGCTTTGGTTCGATGGCCGAGTTGAAGGCGATCGTCTTGTAGTTGCTTTGCTGACTGGGGCAAAACTTAAAGTACTACGTGCATTCCATGCAGTTGTCGATATGGCTCGACGGCTCCCGACGTTAGACTTGTTATGAGAATTAAGGAGGGTCCATGAAGAAGAAACTTGTCGTTACATGTCAACTGGGAGACTTAATTTACGAACTTTTTGAAGAAGCCCAACAAGTAGCTTCGGAGCCAACAGAGCAAAAGTTGCTCGTTTATGCAGCACTACGGGATCTGTTGACGACTCGACGTGTGAAACAAGTTACGCAGGCTGCGTAATTTGTTCGATTCCAAGGAGGTTTATATGATGAAAAAAACAACAAATATCGCTTTGCTTTTAGCAGTCATGTTATTTGGATTTACTTTGTCCAGCCAGGCGATTTCAATAACTGTCGGTACCGGCGACTATTATGAGAACGTCGGTGATTATGATTATTTGCCGTACACTTACGGTCAAGCAGGGCCCGGCTACCAACAGTCTGGTTTGAGTTTTCAAGCGGCAATGGGGGAGTATGGAACGTGGATGTCCATGCAGCCTTTTGGTCAAGTGTGGCATCCGTACGTGGCCAATGATTGGCGGCCTTATACACAAGGACATTGGAACTACACCCAATATGGTCCAACCTGGCAAGGGTATGAACCGTGGGCGTGGGCCGGCTATCATTATGGGAACTGGGTATTTTCCCAACAATTCGGCTGGGTTTGGATTCCTGGTTATGAATGGCATCCCGGCCGGGTAGCATGGGCACAAGGGTATAACTCAATCGGATGGACGCCTATGCCTCCTTCCGGTTACGACTACAGCCGCGGTTACTTATCGCGGGTCGGACCTCAAAACCAATTCACCTTCTACGATGACGACTTCTCGATCGGAATTGGTTTCGGTGGCGGCAATGATTATTACTACGGTGGTCCGTATTACGATCCACGCTACCGCAACATGTATTACAACAATTCTTACTTGAATATGACCGGTAGTTTGTGGACGTTCCTCGACCCGAACCATTTTGGTAATGACAACTATGCCGATTATTACTATGGTGATGACTATTCACGCTATCTGTTTGATCGCCGTTTGATCAGGATTTCTTCAAGACCGATTGAACGTGTCGTGCTAGAACGTATTGTTCGAAAGCCCGTTACAGTGCGGCAAGTGCGAACAAATGACGTTCAGATCGATGGACGCAGAGTGCGCATGGTTGCTGTCGAAGGTGAGCAGGACAATATCCGTAAAAACGCAAACAAAGTGGTCCGGGAAGTCATTGCACCGGGTTTTGCTTCAAAAGGTAAATCATTCAAAGGTGAAAAGGCCCGGAACCGTCAAGAGCTGACTCGCGCACTTCGAATGGAGAAGACTGAACGCAGGGTAGAAACTGTTACATCAGATCAAATTGTTCAGGAAAGCCGAACAAAGCAACAGCAAAGAGAAAGTCAGCGCTCCCAGATGAAAGAACGGAAACGGCAAGAAGTCGTCCAGGTTGAAAAGCAGGGAAAGATTAAGGAAAAGAAGGATAGAGGCGTGAAACAAACAGAAACCGAAGATAGCCATTCCCGCTCAACCCGCGTTACTCCTGAGCCTCCGAAAAACCGGAATGTTGAAGAACAAAAACAGAATCAAAATCAAAAACTGAATAATCGTCCGGTGGAGAAGCAGGATCAAGATTTGAAACGGAATCCTCAGGCGGTTGAACAGAAGAAAGAGAACCAGAAACGGACTCCGCCGGCAGACCCCGGCAACAGGGAAAATGTGAAGCGGAACGTTCCTCCAACCCAGGAGAACGAAGACGTCCGGTTGAAAGAGAAAGAAAAACCGTCTAAGGTCCAGCCGGAAACGGATGAAAACATTCAGCCTGATAATAGCGATCGGTCCAAAAACGCGACTGTTGTCAATCAAAAAACCGAAGAGAAAAAGAAGGCTGATGCCGAAAAATCCAAGAAAGCCAAAAGCAAAAAATCACAGGATAAAGACAAAGACAAAAAGCAAGATGAACCTCCTCAAGATTGAGGGGCTGCATCACTAATCTTCATTTTGAGACCACAGGGCGGGTGAATAACCCGCCCTGTGAATGAAGGGTTCCAATTCCCAAATGAAGAACTGGGAGTAACAGATGTCAAACCATCGCAAGGACAAACCATTTCTTACGGATATTCAAACATTGAGGCAACGCGCCAGGCAGCATATGGAGCAGGGTCCTGTAACGAACACCTACAAGGCCGATCGGGAAACCGTGATCAAGCTCCTGAATGAGGCACTCGCTACTGAGATCGTCTGTGTTTTGCGTTACAAAAGACATTATTTCATGGCCTCTGGTATCCATTCTCAGAGCGTATCCAGCGAATTTCTGCAACACGCCAATGAAGAGCAACAGCATGCGGATCTAATAGCCGGGCGAATCGTCCAGCTCGGAGGAGAGCCGAATTTTTCACCGGAAGGGCTTGCGACGCGCAGTCATGCTGAATACGTTGAAGGGAATACTCTGGCTGAAATGCTAAAGGAAGATCTTGTAGCCGAGAGGATAGCGATTGACAGCTATCGAGAAATGGTGACTTATCTGGGTAACGATGATCCGACAACGAGAAGGCTTATGGAAGAAATTCTGGCTGTAGAGGAAGAGCATGCGGATGATCTGGTTAATTTATTGAAGGAATTAGATCTCGAACCCCAGCACACACAAAAAAAATGATCAGGCGCTGGCTGAGACGCATTAGCTGTGCTTTTGGCTCAGGGCGCGTTCAATCGAGCGAACAAGCACATCTTCCGAATATGGCTTGTTGATATAGATATAGTCATCCAGCACTTTTAGATAAGGAAAGCTCTTTTCAGAAAAGCCGGTTAGGAAGACCACCGGTATAGGAGTTTCAAAAAAGCTTTGAATAACGATCGCGGTTTCGATACCGTTAAGCTCTCCTTTGACTCGAACATCCATCAACAAAAGATCAGGACGCAATTGCTGCACCTGATCGATGGCCGCCTTGCCTGAATCTGCAATTCCAACAACCTCATAGTTGTGTTTTTCAAGGCGCTCCTTCAGATCTTCCGCGACAATATTTTCGTCTTCTACAAGATATATTCTAGTCTTCACGCCTTCTGACTCTCCCCACTAAAGTTTAGCATGTTACTGGTTATTGCGTGCGAAAGGGAATATCTTTCATTCAAGAATGATTCAATCATCGGAGGAATTTCATCCGTTTGCAAGAGGAATTTTGAACAGGCGGGGCCCGTTTACGCCTTCATTGACGCTTCTCTGCTTTTTGCTGCTTCTCTATTTTGCCAAGCCGGTGCTGGTTCCATTTTCCCATGCATTTTTGATGAGTTTTGTTCTCAGTCCGCTTGTTGACAGGTTAGATCAGCAGTTGCGCTTCGTCTTCCGTCTCAAATCGGCCTGGTCCTTTGTATTCCTGCACGCGATGCTGTTGGCAACCACTATCAGGGGAGGTCAGTCAAATCCAACAGTTTGGGTAGCTCAACAAACCTCAGAAACGTAACGGCGAATGCAACCGCGATCTAAAAATCTTGGCGACCTCTGTTACCCTGGCGTCTTGGCGGTTTCATAAAGGTTACGCCTTGATGTCGAAGTCTGCGACTACGGGAAGGTGATCCGATGCAATCAGTGCGAGCGGACTTCTGTAGATTGTCAGTCGTTTTAACTTTAAAGAAGGATCGAAATAGATATGATCCAGCGTCAGCATCGGCATGATTCCCGGATAGGACTTCAACGGATGAACGGTGGCCGCGTCCACGCTGCGAAACTGTTCTTGCAACAATTTCGTTGTTGGTCCGAGTGTCCACTCATTGAAGTCTCCCATGACGATCCGTTTCCCTCCGTTTAATTCAGGATTCTTTACGATCGTCACCTCAATCAACTTAGATTGTCGTTTGCGCTCAAAGTATCCGGTGCCAAGATGAATATTGAAGACATGAAGCAAACCGGCTCCCGGTACTTCCAGATCGGCCCGAAGGCATCCCCGTTCTTCGCGTTGAACCACCGTGAGATCGTACGTTTGCGTAAACAGGATTGGGAAACGGGTCAAAATGATATTTCCGTAAATTCCCCCCCGGTATTTGCGTGTTTCGCCAACGCAACAGGAGAGCTGAAGATGTTCGGAAAGATAGCGGGCCTGATCCTTACGGAGTGGTCCTTCCGTATAGCTCCATACTTCCTGCAAAGCTATAACGTCTGCATTCAGATTTTTCAGAACCTTAACAATACGCTCCGGTCTGATACGCCCGTCCAGTCCCCGGCTTTTGTGAGTGTTGTACGTCACCATTCGCAGCACATTTTCATCTTTAACCATTTACGTGCGTCTGTTTTCTTCTGAATTTTGCATCGACAAATCTGAATGCTGTCAGCATAACAAAAGCGAGGATTGTGGTAATAATTGCAATGCTAAAATGTCCCGAGCTCACACGCAAGACCAACCGCACCAACCACCCAAATTGTAGCAGCTGTTGTAATCCCTTCCACAGAACCGCGGGATTGAATGATGCAGCCGTCTCCCGGGAACCCCAGGCCCTCGCCGAATTTGTGCTTGCCGAAGATGGCGGGCAGAAAGTCGCAGCAGAAAGGCGCGCCCTCCTGAGCGTCTACACGTCGAAATCATTGCTGGTCATCGTCTTCTTCTAAGTTAAGATCGGAGGTTGACTCCGCTTCCGGAATATCCTTGTTTGTATAAACGGGCACCTTTTTCTTTTTCGGCTGTGGGGCTAAGTAGACCGGTGTCGTACTCGGATCGGGCGATGACTCACCGGAATCCTCTGCTAGATTCGTTTCTTCTAGCTCCTGTGTTGAGGCAACTTCATAGTCGTTCAAAACGGAATCGGTGTATCCGGGTGTATATTCGAGGTTCTCCTGTCGTTTGTCTTGAGTCAGGTGCTCCGTCGTGTTATCTGTATCCTGTTCTGGAAATGACACGTCCGAATAGTCAACAGTTTCCGGAACAGATTCGCCTTCTTCTTCATAATCTGAATCGGAATAATTCGTGTAAGTGTAACGGTCGTTATCATAAGAAATTTTTGCGTAATCGTAATTCGGATAATTGTAATCCGTGTAGCGCGCTTGCTGGATTCTCGGTTCTGGCCCCAGAAACGATTCGATCGGTAAGTAATGGTCCGCTTCGGAACATTCTCTCAGCGGTTCAGTTCCTTTTATGAATAGTTCCCGCACGGCTTCCGGACAGAATTCGGATGCGAGTCTTCCGGTGTATGGATCGATCATTTTCTCCACGATTCCGTGAGGCCGCGGAAAATCACGAACAGGCAGCCGGCTTTCAATTCGCTTCATAAACCGGGACCAGATCGGCAATGCCGCCTGACCACCGGTCATACCGATAGGCGTATTATCATCATAGCCAACCCAGACCAGACAAATTAAATCAGGTGTATATCCAACAAACCACGCATCCTTCTGATCATTTGTCGTGCCGGTCTTTCCTGCGATAACAGGGTGTAATCCCCATTGCCGGACCGAGGCGCCTGTTCCGGACCGCATCACTGTTTTGAGCATATCCGTAATCAAATAAGCGGTTTCCTCATGCAGGACTCTCGACTGTTGCGGTTCACGTTCGCGAACCATATCACCTTCACCACTCACCACGCGGCTGACAGCCTGCAGTTCCAACATCTTGCCGCCATTTGCAAAGGCGGTGTATGCCTGGATCAATTGGTACGGACTCACTTCGAACGCCCCCAGCGCAATAGACGGGTACGGTTTCACATGATTGAATCCCATGCGACGCGCGACTTGATAGATATTGTAAAAGCCGACATCGTAGGCCAATTTGGCCGTTGCAATATTCATGGATTTAGCGAGCGCGGTGCGAAGTGAAACGACACCATTGTAGGCGCCATTGTAATTTTTTGGCTGCCAGACAGCTTTATCAATCTTCATGCTCCAGGGTTCGTCGGCCACCAGCGATGATGTCGTGTAAAAACGATCCTGTTTTTCAAAAGCGGTCTCCAGAGCAGCGGCGTAAACAAAAGGCTTAAAGCTGCTTCCTGGTTGGCGCCGGGCCTGAGTCAGGCGGTCATACTGACTTCCCGAAAAGTTTCGCCCACCTACAAAAGCCCGGATCTTTCCGGTGCTTGCTTCAATTGCAATCAAGGAACCCTGTATCGGTTTTTTGTCGCGTCGGCCACGAATCTTATCAATTGTGGCCAGCCCTTCCGTTAAGCTCTGCTGCGCAGAGAGCTGCATATCATAGTCAAGCGTGGAAATAATCCGATAATCGTCCTGATGCAATGCGCGTGTGGAGAACTGATTTTTCAATTGTCTTTTGACGTAGGTCATGAAGTATGGTGCTCGATTGATTTTTGTGTCAGGCTCTGCTATTTCCAGGCTTGCATTGAGATACTGTTCACAATCTTGTGCTGATAAAGATCCGACTTCTTTCATCGCAAGCAAAACAGAATTGCGCCGCAACTTTGCTTTCTCGGGATGCTTATAGGGATCGTAACGGCCGGGAGCTTGAATTAAACCCACGATCATGGCAGCTTCCGGTACGGTTAGAAGCCGGGCGTCTTTTTTGAAGTAGAGTTGACTCGCTTCGCCGATACCTTTGATGCTCACCGCTCCGCGCTGGCCGAGATAAATCTCATTCAGATAAAATTCCAGAATCTCTTCCTTGCTGTATTTAGCCTCCATTAGAATAGCCATGGCTGCTTCGCTGATTTTGCGGCGCATAGTCTTTTCGGGACTCAAATACAAGTTTTTTACCAGCTGTTGAGTGATTGTGCTTCCGCCTTGAAAAAGGCCGTCTCCTGCGACGTTGTTCAGGAGGGCGCGTCCTACCGAAACAATATCCACACCGCTATGTTGAAAAAAACGTCTATCTTCGACGGCCGTCACGGCTTCGACAACATGTTTGGGTAAGTCTTTCAAGTTGACGAGTGTGCGTTTTTCCCATTCCGAACCGAACAGTGTCGCCATTGGTGTTGGTTCCAGCGTAACGTGGTCGATTTTGAGATGACTGTTCATATCGAGAACAGAACGAATACGACCGCTGTCGAATGTAACCAGAACTGGATTGGTTGGTTCATCTGCGAGAGGGCGTGATCGAAACACAATGCCGTTGCGTGCAAATGCGTACTGGCCAGGCTCCGGATAAGTCGCGGAGGTCTCTGAATAATTTAATCTTTGTAAGTACTGAAGAAGCCAATCGGCTGAAGCCACTCTACCTTCAGAAATGGAAGGCGGCTCTGCGTAAATTGTAGCGGGAAGCTGCCAGGTTATTTCTTCAATCTGCTTTCCCATCCAAAACAATTGCGCTATCAATAGAATTGCAGCCGTCATGACGGCACCGACCACAGTCAAGGAGAGCCCAAAAAATATGACTGTCTGCGCGCTTTGTTTACCAGAACTCCTCGTTTTCATTCGCCCTCCTTAGTGGCTAATCAACTAACGGTAATTCTAAAGAGGAGGGAGAATCTGCAGTATCGAAAAGCGTCCTTAAAGTCTGTCATCCTGGCAGGTGCCCCCGCCGGTCAATCCTATGGCACGGTGTGGTGATTGGAACGACAGACACACCGCTATCTCAGACGTAACGCACTGCGTGACAGTTCAGGTTCACGATTCATTCCTCGTTAATTAGTTGACAAAGTCAATAAATACGAAGGAAAGCTTGAATTATGCTGTAATCCTAGCTATCAGAAATAGTTGACTTAATTAACTATTTGGGTCTTCGTGAAGAACAGGAGCGGATGAGGTTCTGGTATCCGTTTGAGTCCAGCTCACGGGATAAAACCCCAGCTTTTTGCTGAGCTTTTCCGGTACGCAAAAATAGGTCATTGAAATCGGCGGATTGTAGCCCCCTTTTCTGGGAAAAGGATAGATGGTGCGGGTGTGTGCCGAGTATTTGGAAAGCACTGCGTATCCTCCCAGGGCGGCACAGATTTTCCAGCTGTATCTGCCTTCGCGGTCCACACCGGCCGCCGGCCGCAGCCCCTGTCCGGAAAGTTCATGAACATAGCGAAAACCTGCATGATACGTGTTCCATCCGGTGCTCAAAAGATCATGATCTCCAAGTGCGGATTCTTCCGTAAAGATCAATAAGAATCCTGCTTCGCAATATTGTCTGAAAACGTCGATGATTCTTTCATTCGTCTGCCCGCGAATTTCATGGAATCCGTTTCCGACAAACATCACGGCATCCTCCGTTGCAAAACCGTTGGACCGCACCGCAGAAATGACCGCACTGGGGATTTGCGATGTCGGCACGGCGAATAAAGATCATATTGCGCGGAAGCGTTCCCTGCTTCTGCAGTGCAATAGCCGCATCAATGGCTGCGTCTTCCAGATCTGCGCCAAAATACTGCAGCCGATCCTCGCCGTTCCGCTGAAGACGTTGCCGTGTTGCTTCTCCCTGACCCAGTGCATGTTCAATAAAAACGGTGTATTGAAAGCTTTGCTCTTTGCAAAAACGATCCAGGCTATCGTTTCCCATTCCAAACGTTTTTCGATTTGCAGCCTGACTGGCGACAATATTCTTTCCTCGCTGCACATGTGTTCGCGTCTGTTTTCCTCGTAACTTGTTTTCCAATTCCCTCATGTAAGGTACGTACGCATGAATGATTCCAAACGGTCCAGGCCCGCGTTTCAAAATTCGGCTGCCCAGCCCGGTCAACATTTCATTCTGAAGCACTCCCGCATCCTTCAGAAGGCGAAGAACGCCAGGGGCGCTTCCGGAAATTTTTCAAGAGCATTCATGCCTGGTTCCGCAGGGAACAGTCATCTTCAGAACATGCAAAGCCAGGATCGTGGGAACCAGTCTGTATCCTATGTTGACTTGAAAGTGATCGGCCTCCCAGCTCTTTGGAATGTGGTCGCTTGGAGGATATTCATAAAACTGACTTACGAGCTCCTGTTCTCGATCGGAAGCATTTCCGTGGAGTACATTTGCAACGGGCTCTACCAGATCGGAAAGAAATTCATCCTGTAAAACTTCTGCTTGCTGATAAATGTCGGCTGCTTGAAAGCTTTGCTCTAACGCATATCGAGATCCACGACACCGTAAATAACCGCGTGAGTGCAGGAACGAGAGATCCCATCCCAAATGTCTTCTATCCAATTCCCATTTTTCCACCAGCTCTTCCCGATCGATAAACCCGCCATCCTGAAACGCCTGTGTAAGCCCGATTTTCCTATGCACCGAAAGAATATGTTTTAGAATCCAGTGATCCGAAGGAGAACAGATAGCGGTGCTGAAAACAATGTTACGCAACACAAAGATTGCCTTCCGCACGGAAGCAAGCTCATTTTCGTGAAAATTGTGCGCGTGTTTCAAACTCTCCTCTACCAGGGCCAGCCATTGCAGGAGTTCGCTGCCGTAAATAAAAAGATGCGGCACTCCTTTCAGAAACAGCGTGAAGGAATTTTGAGAAATATAGGGGAAACCGGAAGTGCTTAAACTTGTTTTTGCGGTGAGTGCCCGGCAGAGCTCCGTTTTATGCGGATGCGGGTAAGCATCGAGGAATTGGTAAAGACGGTTGCTGAAAGATTCCGGCATTGCTTCAGATTATAGCTCGTGAAGTCTGTAGTGGCAGAACATTTTCTCAGTAATCCCGCCAAACTTCAGTTTTGCGCTGATGAATGGTTCTTTAGCGTATGAGTTCTCAGTTGAGCAAATGCTCTGCAGAGCAATTCTTCCCGCAGGAAAACTTTTTCAGAAAAAACTAAAATCATCCATTCAAATGTGTTGTTTTTCCGGATTACATTGGAATTGCTTTGCCACTACATTCATTCAGCCAAGAGGGCAGGCATTTTGAACGGAAAACAAATCCGAAAACTTGTTCCGGGAGAGCGCGTCATTTCAATATTTCCCTGAAGCTGCTTCGCAAGTGTATTGACCAGTCGCATACCTAAGGACTGGGTATTTTTAATGTCGAGATGTTCGGGGAATCCGATACCATCATCTTGAACTTTCAATTCAAAGAGACCATTCACCTGTTTCGTTACGATGCAAATTTCCCCGCTTTCTCTTTCCGCGAATGCATACTTCAATGCATTCGATACCAGTTCACTCACGATCAAACCGCACGGTATTGCAGTATCGATATTGAGAGAGGCCTGCGAATCAACACTCAATTTCACACGTTCCGGATCGACGCCATAAGAACGGAACAAAAAGCTGGATAGATCCTGGATGTATTCAGCAAAGTGAATTTCAGTCAGGTTCTCTGTCTGGTAAAGTTTTTCATGAATCAAGGCCATCGAGTGAACACGGTTCTGGCTTTCATCCAGCACGCCTTTGCATTCGATGGAGCTGACATAATTTTTTTGTAGATTGAGCAAGCTGGAAATGATCTGCAGATTGTTCTTTACCCGGTGATGTATTTCTTTTAGTAAGAGATCCTTTTCTTCTACGGATCTCCGGAGCAGCCCTTCCATTCGTTTTCGCTCGGTTATATCGATCATGATTCCACGTAGCCGCTGGTTGCTCTCCCCCGTCTCACCCGATGTCTGAGTGATACCTATAAGATTGTTCAGCCAGAGTACGCGGCCATCGGAGGTGAGTACTCGATATTCCAGTTCACGTTCTGCCTGTTCCGGGTTCAATTCAGACAACTGCCGTGTGATGCGTTCGCGATCATCCGGATGAATGATATTTTTCCAGAATTTCGGATTGGCGGTCCATAGAGTCGGAGGGTAACCGAGAATCGCTTCCGCTTTGCTGCTGACATACGTAAAAATTAAAGTTTTGGGTAACGCTTCCCAAACGATTGCATCCAATCCTTCGACGAGTTCCTGATAACGCGCACGCGCGTGCGTTGCAATGCGTTCCGCTCTTTCCAGTTCCGATGTTCGTTCCTTGACCCTTCGCTCCAGATCTTCGTTTGCAAGTCGGATGGCCTCTTCTGCTTCTTTGCGTTCCGAAATATCCAGCATGATGCCTATTAATTCTGTGGAATCGTCATCGTCTTTCGGAACCCGAATGACATTATGGAACCAGTGCGTTGTTCCATCCTGAGCAATCATCCGGTATTCAATTTCAACAGGAACGCGATCATGAGCGGCTCTCAACATGGAAGAAATCACCCACTTGCTGTCCTGCGGATGCAAATGAGCAACAAAAAAGCCGTCATCCGCAACCCAGGATTCGACGGGATACCCGAGAAGCTTTTCTGCCTCGCTACTGACAAACTGGAAACGCAGGTTTCTGGCATCAGCCCGCCAGACGATCAAATTTCCTGTTTGAGACAGATTGCTGAAATGTTTCCCGGCCTGTTTTAAAGCCTCATGCTTTACGTAGATGTCAATAAAGAATGAAACTTTAGCGCGTAAGATGTCGGCATCCACCGGTTTCATAAGATAATCCACCGCTCCGGCAAGATATCCTTGCGAAATGGACTCCGCGTCTTTCGTGACGCCCGTGATGAAAATAATCGGCACGTATCTGTTTCGTTCCCGCTGGCGGATCAAACGGGCGACTTCAAAACCGCTTAAAGTAGGTAGTTTTACGTCGAGTAATATCAACGCAAAATCCATCTTTAAGAGCCAGCGCAAAGCTTCTTCTCCGGATGTGGCTTTCAGAATATTGTAGTTTGCTTGTTTTAAGACGGCTTCAAGTACGTCAAGAGTTTCCAGGTGATCATCGACAATGAGAATGTTTACCTGGTGCTTATCGTTCATCATGAATTCCTGATTTTTTGATAACAGCCGTGGAGGTTCCGGTAGTCCATTTCATGCGAAGTGAAGTACAGAGATTCATTTTCTCCTAGACTGAGAATCCCCAGGGGTGGGAGACTTTCAAACAAAAGGTCGTGAGCGCGATTGCGCAATCCCTTATTGAAGTAAATGAGAACGTTTCTACACAGGATCAGATTGAATTCCTGGAAGGAATGATCGGCTGCGAGATTGTGCAGGAGATACGCGATATTCCGGGTTAATGCAGGATCGATGATCGCATCTTCACCCTTTATAATATAGTAATCCGACAGAGAGTTTTTTCCTCCCGCATCGATGTAGTTTCTTGTGTATTCAGGAATTCGTTCTGCAGGAAAGCGACCCTGTCGGGCGACTTCTAGAACTTTCTCCTGGAAATCAGTCGCGTAGATTCGTGCGCGAGCGTAGAGATTTTCTTCAAACAACAGAATGGCCATGGACAAAACTTCTTCTCCTGTAGAACATCCTGCATGCCAAATCCGGATAAACGGATATGTTTTGAGCCAGGGAAGTAAATTCGTTCGAAGATTCAAATAAAAACGGGGATCACGAAACAGGGAAGTGGTGGTGACAAAAAGTTCCCACAGAAATCGTTCGAGACTTCGAGGATCATGAAGGACAAGTTCCTGCAGAGCGGAAATCGTAAAGAGCTCTATGCTCTTGGCGTATTCCTGGGTTTTGCGCGTCATCGTGGAAAGCGAGTATTCACGGAAGTCGACTCCATAAACATGGTGAATGCCTTCCAGAAGAAGGCGCGTCTCGATTGCTGCTAAATCCACATCGATTTGCTTGTGTTGTGGCGCGTCCGCACCGGTTTGCCGCATTTTAACCAGCTCCATGCGTCTGTGGGTTCTGAGACCCACTCCTACAAGATTCAATTCGTTTGTCCATTACCACCATCACCGCGATAGAGCCATACCCGCATCAAAGATAGTAGCTTCTCAACATCTACCGGTTTGGCAATGTAGTCCGATGCTCCAGCCTCCATGCACTTCTCGCGATCTCCTTTCATGGCTTTTGCGGTTAGAGCAATCACGGCAAGCTGACGAAAAGGCTCTTTCTTTCTCAGCTCGCGGATGGTTTCGTAACCATCCATGCCCGGCATCATGATGTCCATCAAAACGAGATCGGTATCAGGATTTTTTTCCAACATCTCGATGCCTTCACGTCCGTTTTCTGCAAACAGGATTTTCATTGGTTGGTCCTGAGGCACACTGTTTTCCAGAACGCTTGTAAGAGCAAATATATTCCTGACATCGTCATCCACAATCAAAACTTTTTTATTTGCTAGAACGGCATCTGCATTGTGCAATTTTTGCAAGATCTCTTCTTTTTCCTTCGGTAGCTTTGACTCAACCCGGTGTAAGAAGAGAGCCGTCTCATCGAGCAATCTTTCGGGAGAGCTCACGCCTTTGATGACGATACTGTCAGCGTACCGTTTTAGCTGAGTCTCTTCTTTTTCGGTAAGCTCACGTCCGGTGTAAACGATGATCGGCAATTCCGATTGCTTGGCCTTTACTTCTTCCAGCAAGTCGAAACCATCCATATCCGGCAAGCTAAGATCGAGAACCACGCAATCGATCTTTTGCTGTTCCATGATCCTCAGGGCTTCCTCTCCTGTACCTGCGGGCACGATATCCAGATCCTGGGCCCCGATCAATTCGACAATCGCCTTTCGCTGAGCTTCATCGTCTTCCACAACAAGAAGTGTTTTCATACCCCGGTTGATGAAGTCCAGTAATTGATCGAGTGCATTATCCAGAGCTTCCGATGAAACAGGTTTCATCATATAGGCAAAAGCGCCCTGTTGAAGGCCTCTGTGCCGTTCTTCAATGATAGAAATGATCTGAATTGGAATGTGTCGTGTTCGAGGATGATGTTTCAGGCGGGTCAATACAGTCCAACCATCCAAGATCGGTAAATCAATGTCGAGCAGGATGGCGTCAGGAATGAACTCATGAGCGAGCGCCAGCCCTGCATCACCTTTGTGGGCTAAAATCGCTTTGAATCCTTTCTGATGAGCAATATCGACAAGGATGTCCGCAAAGTTCTCATCGTCATCTATGATCAGCAACGTTTTGTCACCTGCCCGAATATCATAACGGTCATCCACAAATTCCATTTGTGCGAACAGATCTTGCGGAACCGTGACGTCTGTCGGAGTTGCAATCTGATCTGGTCTCCTCAAGTTGGTAAGTTGAAAATCGGAAGGTTGCGTTATCGGGGTATACGTTTCCGGCAAATATACGGTGAATGTGCTTCCTTCGCCCGGTTCACTGGAGAGTTGAATTTCACCACCCAGTAAGCGCACAATTTCACGGCTGATTGTGAGCCCCAGTCCTGTGCCCCCGTGCTTGCGGTTTGTCCCACTGTCTCCTTGCTGGAACGCTTCAAAGATGATTCTCTGTTTGTCTTTGGGTATTCCCACTCCTGTATCGGCAACGGAAAAAGCGATGACATTGGAAGCATCGCGGAGCGTTGGCATCGTAAAGTAATTTTCCGCCGGGGCGGCCGTTATATTCAATTCTATTTTACCGTTATCCGTGAATTTGAATGCATTGGACAACAGGTTTCTGAGCACCTGTTCCAAACGCAGAGGATCCGTCTTTAGCACTCTGGGTGCGGCCGGATCGATCTTGATCTCGTACTCCAACCCCTTCTGTTCCGCAATTTGCCGGAAGCTTCGTTCTGCAAAAGCCTGGATGTCCGCGAGATCGGAGTCCTGAATCCGAATATCCATTTTGCCCGCTTCGATCTTCGACAGATCAAGCACTTCATTGATTAACCCGAGTAGATCGTTTCCGGATGCATAAATGGTTTGCAGATAATCAACCTGTTTTCCGGTTAGATTTTGATCTTTGTTTTCTGAAACGAGCTTGGCAAGCAGCAAAATGCTATTGAGCGGCGTGCGCAGCTCGTGCGACATGTTGGCGAGAAATTCAGATTTGTATTTTGAAGTGATCGCCAGTTGTTCCGCTTTTTCTTGAAGTGATGCCTGAGCAAGTTCCAGCTCACGATTCTTGGTTTCCACCATCTTCTTCTGATCGGAGAGCAATCGTGCCTTTTCTTCCAGATCTTCGTTTGTGCGCTGCAGTTCTTCTTGCTGCTGCCGTAGGAGTTCCTGGGATGCTTTCAAAGCTTGCGTTTGCTCTTCCAGCTCCTCATTGGATCGTTTCAATTCCTCCTGCTGACTTTGCAATTCTCCTGCGAGTGCCTGAGACTGCTTGAGTAGTTCTTCGGTCCGCATGCTGGCGCCGATCATATTCAACACAACACCAAGAGACTCCATCAATTGTTCCAGGAAGAGCTGATGAACAGGACTAAAATGATCGAAGGAGGCAAGCTCTGTCACGGCGAGCACCTGTCCTTCAAATACAACCGGAAGAACGATGATGTTTCGCGGTACTCCTTCCCCGAGACCGGAGCTGATTTTGACGTAATCTTGCGGAGGATTGGTGATCAATATCGCCTTCTTTTCCAGGGCGCATTGACCAATCAGGCTTTCTCCCACTTTGAATCGATTCGAAACCGACTTTCGTTCCTTATATCCATAGCTGCTCAACAGTCGGAGTGTCGGCTGTCCCCCATCGGAGTCTTTGACATAAAAGACGCCGTGTTGGGCGGAGACCAGGGGTGTCAATTCCGACATGATGCTTTGTGCAACCGTCTGTAGATCTCTTTGTCCCTGGAGCATGCGGGAAAACTTTGCAAGATTTGTCTTCAACCAGTCCTGTTCAATGTTCTTTTGAGTTGTTTCCTTCAAGGTCAAGATCATCTGGTTGATGTTATTTTTTAATTCTTCGACCTCACCCTGCGCCTCAACAGCAACGGATCGCGTTAAATCACCGCGCGTCACGGCGGTCGCCACGTCTGCGATAGCTCGCACCTGCGTGGTCAAGTTCGCGGCCAGCTGGTTCACATTGTCGGTCAAGTCCTTCCACGTACCTGCAACACCTGGCACCGCGGCCTGTCCACCCAGGATCCCGAACGTTCCGACCTCGCGCGCAACACGCGTAACTTCAGCAGCGAAAGCATTGAGCTGATCGACCATTGTGTTGATCGTGTTCTTCAGCTCCAGGATTTCTCCTTTGACTTCAACAGTGATCTTTTTGGAAAGATCACCTTGAGCAACGGCTGTGGTCACGAGTGCAATGTTTCGCACTTGATCGGTCAGGTTGTTGGCCATCCTGTTGACGTTGTCTGTCAGATCTTTCCATGTGCCTGCAACACCTTTTGCTTCGGCTTGCCCGCCCAGTTTTCCATCGGTACCAACCTCACGAGCCACGCGGCTGACTTCGGACGCGAACGAATTCAGTTGATCGACCATTTTATTGATCGTGTCTTTGAGCTGCAGAATTTCACCGCGCGCATCAACTGTGATCTTTTGCGACAGATCACCATTCGCAACAGCCGTTGTAACTTTTGCGATGTCTCGCACCTGTGATGTAAGGCTGCCTGCCATCGCATTGACGTTGTCTGTTAAATCTTTCCAGGTACCGGAAACTCCTTTGACTTCTGCCTGTCCCCCAAGCTTCCCGTCCGTTCCGACCTCCTTTGCCACGCGTGTAACTTCTGCGGCAAATGCGTTCAGCTGGTCCACCATTCTGTTGATCGTATTTTTTAACTGCAAGATCTCACCGCGTGCATCAACAGTGATTTTTTGTGATAAATCACCGTTCGCAACACCCGTGGTTACAAGCGCTATATTTCGCACCTGATCCGTAAGGTTTGTTGCCATGCGGTTCACGTTGTCCGTCAGATCTTTCCAGATTCCGGAAACGCCCCGGACCTCGGCCTGTCCACCCAACCTGCCATCCGTTCCGACCTCTTTCGCAACGCGTGTAACTTCTGATGCGAAGGCGTTCAGTTGGTCCACCATTGTGTTGATGGTGTCTTTGAGCTCTGCGATTTCACCTTTAACAAAAACCGTAATCTTTTTGGAGAGATCTCCCTGCGCAACAGCCGTCGTTACGGCGGCAATGTTTCGCACCTGATCCGTCAGGTTCGTGGCCATGTAATTGACGTTGTCCGTCAAATCCTTCCAGGTTCCTGCGACCCCTTCCACTCGGGCCTGTCCACCCAGTTTTCCTTCGGTGCCGACTTCGCGGGCAACGCGCGTAACTTCTGCCGCAAAGGCGTTGAGCTGATCGACCATTGTGTTGATCGTGTTCTTCAGTTCCAGGATTTCACCGCGCGCTTCAACAGTGATCTTCTTGGACAGGTCACCTTGCGCGACCGCTGTCGTCACGGCAGCAATGTTCCGCACCTGGTCGGTCAGATTACCGGCCATCTTGTTGACATTATCAGTGAGATCCTTCCATGTTCCACCAACCCCTTTGACTTCGGCTTGCCCGCCCAGTTTTCCATCGGTACCGACTTCCTTGGCCACGCGTGTGACTTCTGCAGCAAATGCGCTCAGCTGATCGACCATTGTGTTAATTGTGTTCTTCAAGCGCAAAATCTCGCCCTTCACTTCGACAGTGATTTTCTTGGACAGATCCCCCTGCGCAACGGCTGTGGTGACCTCAGCGATGTTTCGCACCTGATCCGTCAGATTGCCGGCCATGTAGTTCACGTTATCGGTTAAATCATTCCATGTTCCGGCAACGCCTTCGACCCTGGCCTGACCACCGAGCTTTCCTTCTGTACCGACTTCACGAGCAACTCGGATAACTTCTGAAGAGAAAGCGTTCAACTGATCGACCATTGTGTTGATTGTGTTTTTCAGTTCCAGGATTTCGCCGCGCGCATCTACGGTGATTTTCTTTGAGAGATCTCCTTGCGCAACGGCCGTTGTAACCGCTGCGATGTTTCGCACCTGGTCTGTCAGGTTATTGGCCATGCCGTTGACGTTGTCTGTCAGATCCTTCCATGTTCCTGCGACCCCTTCGACTTTTGCTTGACCACCGAGCTTTCCTTCCGTACCGACTTCACGAGCCACGCGCGTAACTTCTGCTGCGAACCCGCTCAACTGATCGACCATTATATTGATCGTGTTTTTCAGCTCCAGAATTTCACCGCGCGCTTCGACCGTGATTTTCTTGGACAGGTCACCTTGCGCGACCGCTGTCGTTACGGCGGCAATATTCCGCACCTGATCCGTAAGGTTTGTGGCCATGTAATTGACGTTGTTCGTGAGATCCTTCCACGTGCCGCCAACTCCTTTTACATCTGCCTGTCCACCGAGCTTTCCTTCCGTGCCGACTTCACGTGCCACACGGCTGACTTCCGATGCAAACGCGTTCAACTGATCCACCATTGTGTTGATGGTGTCTTTGAGCTGCAGAATTTCCCCTTGTGCTTGAACGGTGATCTTGCGTGAAAGATCGCCCTGTGCGACAGCAGTCGTAACTTCTGCGATGTTTCTAACCTGCGATGTAAGACTGTTTGCCATTGCATTAACGTTATCTGTCAGTCCCTTCCAGGTACCTGCAACTCCTCTTACATCCGCCTGACCCCCCAGTTTTCCTTCCGTACCAACCTCGCGGGCGACTCGGGTAACTTCACCGGCAAATGAGCTAAGTTGATCGACCATCGTGTTAACGATGTTTCCGATTTCAAGAAATTCTCCCTTCAATGGACGGCCATCGATCTGCATGCGCATCTTTTCGCTTAAGTCGCCGCGCGCGACAGCAGCAATAACGCGTCCGACTTCTGTTGTGGGTTGCACAAGGTTGTCGATCAGTCCATTGACTGCATTCACACTGTCGCGCCATCCCCCTTTGGCTCGGAAATGCGTTGCACGTTCTGTTAGTTTTCCTTCTTCTCCAATGGCTTTGCCGACGCGCATCAATTCGCGAACCCGAGATTCGTTTCTTTCTACATATTGATTGAATGTGAGTGCAATTTTCCCGATGATGCCGTTTCTCTCAGTACTCATCCGCACGGAGAAATCGCCATCGCGTGCCGCTTTTAAAGCTTCCAGAAGCTCAGCTAGCCGCGGATCATCTCCGCCTTTATCATCACGCCTTTTGCGTTTTGCTTTTTTGGGGGACTGTTCCGCACTCGCATCTGGATACAGATCGGAAAACGGAGCATTGTCGCTATTTGCCATTTCTTATCTCCTTTCTAGAGATCCCTTCAAACTGCGCGACCCCGCTTATCGGCAACAGAATCTGATATATCGGAAGGCAGAAATCGACCGGATGAAAGAATACTATCGATTCAAACTTCGAGCCTGTGAACGCTATTCGGGGAGTCATTCCCCCAGAACTATGCATCCTGAAGCTTACCCTGTCGGTATTTTAGGCATTATTCGATTGAAAACAAGAGGATTGATGTCATTTTGTTCGTGACGTTTTTCCAATTACTTAGTGATTGCACAGAAAGCATACCCGGCCTAAAAATCTGAGGTACGGATAGTCGGGTGCGATGACTCGCGCCCTATTTGATTTGGAGGTAAAGATGCTGAAAGTGTTGAAAACCCTACTCATCGTCATACTGTCGTTATGTTTGCTCGCTCCTATGGATGCGAGAGCCTCCCAGATCGTGACTCGAGACGATCTGCATCAGGATTTACTCAAAACCTGGAACGATAAGGAGCAGAACCTGGCAACGTTGCAACAACTCCTCTCCACGGATGCGGGCCGGCAATTGATTAAGCAGTCAGGATCCGATTACGGAAAGGTGATGCAGGCACTTCCCCAGCTTGATGACGAAGAACTCTCCAAATTCGCATCTCAAACGCGCGTGGCGCAGGCCAATTTTGCGGCAGGCATTTCCGATCGTGAATTGATCAATGTTTTGCTCATTGTATTGCTGGTTGTAGCGATCGTTGTGGTCGTAGTTTCCGTCGCAGACTAGTAACTGTAACAGAGGGTCGTATAAGTGGGAGGAAACTTGCGGCGGAATCACTTTTACAAGCCACTAGATAAAGTGGAAGCGGAAAGCGTTTGAGTGGAAAGTGAGCTCTACTTTAAGCTTGCCGATCCTTCTTCTGATCGGATCACTATTGTGGATCGAAGTCCCTTTCGTCCGTCAGGAAGAGCAGGGCTGTGGAGCGGCGAGCATAGCCATGGTGATGCAATACTGGAACATGAACGGCCACACTGTTGAGGCCGTTGGAATGGACGTATCCAGAATCATGCAACGACTTTATTCAAAAGATGATGAAGGGATTCGAGCGAATGATGTTGCTCGATATTTTCAACAGCATGGATTCAAAACCTTCGTATTTTCGGGCTCCATTGACGACATCAAGCATCACGTTCAGCGGGGACGTCCCCTCATTGCAGCATTGGAAGCCAGGGGGAGGGCCGGTAAACTCCACTACCTCGTTGTGGCTGGAATCGATTCAGAAGAACAAGTCATCCTTGTGAACGACCCTGCGGAGCGAAAACTTTTGAAAATGACGATTGCCAATTTTGAAAGTCGATGGCGTCCGACAGAAAACTGGACCCTGCTGGCATTGCCGAAGCAATGAAAAAGAGACTGATCTTTTTGTTGATTCTTTTTGCGGCCCGGCATTTGTCCGGATTCTCGATTTTTACCTGTTCCACTCGCAATTTCGCGGACTTTGAGTATGCGGCTGGAGTGGCTCAAGCCACAAATGGAAACTATGAAGCAGCCCTGAATATCTTAAAGTTTGGTTGGCATAGAGGAGATCAACCACGTTTTTTGTCAGAGTTGGCTGCAATCAACTACAAGAAAGGGGACAGAAAAGAGGCGAAACATTACCTGAACAGGCTGTTGACAGAAAATCCCGCGGATCCATATGCAAATCAGTTTATGGGAGCTTTGTTCCTGTTGGACGCCAACGTGGAAGCCGCCCTGAAATATTGGAATCGAATCGGAGAGCCTGAAATCGAAAGAATCGAATGGCAGCCTTTGCCCCCTATCGATCCCGGGTTGATGGACAAAGCTCTTGTGATGGCGCCTGCATCCTATTTGAAGCTCGAAGATTATTTAGAGACAGATTCCCGTTTTCAGATGATGGGAACCTTCAGAAAATACGAATTTCGATTGAAACCTCTCGATGATAAAAGCAGTTTTAACTTGATTGTGCGTCCGGAACTTAAGAACAGAATGTTTTCCTCCAAGCTCAAGATTGCCAGTCTGGTGATTCAAGGTATCTTTACTGAAACCATCAAACCTGAATTTCACAACATCGCAAGAACCACAATCAGCTCCACTTCGCTCATTTCCTGGGATGAATACAGAAACCGGTTTTACACTTCGCTTTCTTTGCCTTTTGAGGGTCGCCCGCATGCGCGCATCAAACTATTTACAGAAGTAAGAAATGAAACGTGGAGTGTACTCACGGATGTGAATCTTTTAAAGTGGGTAGCGGGCGTGGATTTTGGGGAGACCTATAATGGGCGGTTCAAATGGACTGGGGGAACCAAATTATCAAACCGCCGTTACAAGAATTTTAACGATTATCAACAACATTTGTTTCAGGAAGGCTGGCTGATTCACGCATTTGGAACTGCAGACTTTTCCCTACTTCGCATCCCGGAAGAGAGATTAACAGTGCAATCAAAAATTTCGGCCGGGGCGGGTCTAAGTCCGGAAGCATCGACCGGTTTCGTGACTCTGGAGCACTCCCTTGAGTTGCGATGGTTTCTTCGGGACTCCGGAGACGACCTCGCTATGATGGCGCGATTTGGTGCAGCCGGGATGTTTGGCCCTGCACCTTTTGATGAGTACTTTGTTTTAGGTGCAGACCGCGATACAGATCTTCTACTTCGAGCGCACAGAAGCAGCATTGATAAAAGAGGCGAGAATCCATTCGGCCCCGGCTACATGTTACTGAATTTGGAGATCAGTAAATACCTTTTAAACAGCCGGAAATTCCGATGGAGGTTGGCTCCCTTTCTGGATGCAGGCAGGATTATGGGAAATGAGATCTGGAACGGGAATAGAGTTTTCTTGGATGGGGGAATTCAATCCGGCTTCCAGATTTTCGGCTCGACAGAGATGATATTCACATACGGTAAGGATCTGATTACACGCAGAAACGTTTTTTATGTTACAGCGCGCCTGTAAAGCCACGCTTGACGAATGTTGCACTCTTTTGGGATGGCACAGGCTTGAGTGAGGGATTTATCTTACTGTGAGGTGCAAAAATGCGTGCCGGTATCCTTTACGTTTTGTTCTTTCTGATCATCCTTACCTCCAACGGTATGAGTTCTCCTGGTCCATGCTGCTACGTCAATCCAAACTATGCAGGCGTTTGCGTTGTGGATCCTGCGCCCGGCGAGACTTGTGCGTCGATCCTCGACTATTTGAATTCGCCGGGAACAGTCGGAAAAACATACTGTGGCGGTACAATCATTCGGGGCGGATGGAAACAAGTTAACTGCCGGTAACAGATTCAGCTAAGTCTGTCGCCATTCAGACCACACGAACAATCCCGTTTTCCCGAGGACCGAATCAGCGGCTCTTTGATACCTCCCCCACTCGACTGTCCGTATTGTTGTCTCAGGAGTGGTGATTATGAAACTTTTTGTGGCTGTCTTTTTCACGTGCGCCCTATTGTCTTTCGTTGTGCCACCGGCAGTAAATGCGAATGATGCTGATCCGATCATTCAAAATGTAGTTGATCATCTCAAACATGATCTTACTTATATGCTGGAGTACGGCGCTCATCAACGCGTTGTCACAACAAAGTTGAGTGACAAGGGCACTCCGAAGCGAATCGAAGAAAAAAGTTTTCGAACTGTCTGGGTGCAGGATAAACCCATGAACGAATTGGTTCACTTTACTTGCAATGAATTTAACGACTCCGGGAGCTCTCGGCGTTGTTCCGGTCTCGAAAAAGCGAGTTTTCAGAAGGACGCGAAACCGGGAAAAATTCAAGCTGAAATGAAGAAAGTTCGCTGGACAGACTTGCACAAGAATTTTCAATATTCGCTCCTTCCTCCTGACGGCCCTTATTTCGTAATCTCTTTCAGTCCAAAAGGGGAACCTTCGTCTACGAACCGTATCGAAAAGATCCTCAGCCGAATGGCTGGGAAAGTTTGGGTCGACAGGCAGTTCAATTTGGTGAAAGCGGAAGCTGAATTGATGAATACTGTTTCCTTTGGTCTGGGTGTGGCGGCAAAAGTGCACCATTTAGCGATTCATTACAGGCAGCAGCCATTTGGCAGCCTGTGGCTACCATCCACCTTAACCGTTGATCTCAAAGCCAAAGTGGCCCTGGTTTATACAGAAAGACAGCGCATTGAAGTGTTTTGGACCGGCCCCTATCGAAAATCGGATAGTGTCTGGACACAAGCAAGTCCGATTTCAGGATCTACATCATCGAAACGCTGAAAGAGTAGTTTTATGAAAAAAAGCGACATATTCTCCTGGTTGAAAATAACCCGGTACTCGCTGTCCTGAATCGACTGGAACTTGAAGCAGAATTCAGGACTACAAGATATGCCACAAAAATCGGAAAAGTTTGCTCGAACACCCTGGTGAAATTGCGTAAGCTCATTCATGATTCCTTACGCGTTTTATGCTTCTGTTTTCTTCGTTCAAACTCTTCAGCAATCTTATGGGTATGTTTGGCGTACCGGTTGTGCAGCTCTTCAAATTCCTTTTGTAGCTTTTCCAGATCCTCTTCACTGAAGTTTTCGAGATTCACGAGATCCGTGCGCGCTCCTTTTACTCCTTTTAAGAGCTCATCCAGTTTGAGATGAATTGCTTTGGCGTCACGGTTCTGCATGTTTTGAATCAGGAAGACCATTAAGAACGTAATAACAGTTGTGCCTGTATTGATCACAAGCTGCCAGGTATCGGAATAATTGAAGTAAGGTCCTGCTAACGCCCAAACTACGATGATGACGACTGCACAGATGAAAACAATTGGACTGCCCACGAACTCCGAAACGTTTTGGGCAAATCTCCTGAATGCGTCTTTCAACGATATGGAATGTAGGTTAACACAAATGATTTGCAAGGTACCTCTTGTATCGTGAACCAAAGGTTCCGTACAATAAGACAACTATGGAAATCACAATTACTTCGCGAACAGAGGGGAGAGTTCCGGTTACGGTATTTCACCTCAAGGGCGATCTGGATATGAAATCACATCAAGATCTTGAAAATCGGGCTCGTCAGGAATTCGAAAAAGGCACGCGGTTTGCGATTTTGGATTTTTCAGAAGTTCGGTATATCAGCAGCGCAGGGCTGCGAGCGATTCATGCGATCTTCAATTTTTTGCGGGAGGGGGATTCCGCAGAATCCGAATCGGCTGTGCAAAAAGGGATGCGAACGCGAGGTTATAAATCCCGGCACTTGAAGCTGGCGAATGCCTCAAAGAATGTGCGGCAAGTTATAACAATGGCCGGTTATGACATGTTCATGGAAATCCATCCCGACGTCGATTCCGCTCTCCGATCCTTTTAACCGCCAGGTTCGCCAACGATTGTCAATATTTGCCTGGCGATCTCTGCGCCTTTGGCGCCTTGGCGGTTATCTTAAAGCGCTTCTTTTACTACGTCGTCCGGAAAAGTAATTCCCAATTGCTTTGCAACTTCGTGATTCAGCTTCAATTCCTTTTCCACATAGCTTTCAAACGGGATCTTGCCGGGATTCTCTCCTTTTAATACCTGGGCAAGTTTCTTCGCCGAAACGTATCCGGTTCTGTACCAACCGATGCCTACAGCCATCAATGCTCCGCGGTCTGTGAATTCCGGATCATTGATAAAGAGTGGAAGTTTGGAATCGGCTGCCGCTTTAGCGATCCCGTCAAATGCCTGAAGCGCGGTATTGTCACCGGTCACCCACAACGCTTGAACGTCTCTGGAGGCAACACTCTGCGTTGCGGGAAAAACGTCACGCCGTGCCATTGATTGTGACTTCTTCCAACTTGATTCCGGCTTTTTTGAAAGCTTCTCGGCCGACCTCCATCACTTTTACAGAATTTGCTTCTGAAGGATTGTAAATCGTGCCTACAGCTTTTACGGCAGGAACTATTTTTTGAATCATTGCAACCGTGTCTTCCACAGGGGGAAAGGAGTCTCGTTCCTGTGACGAACGGTAAGTGGTCACTCGCGTTTTTGCCTGCTCCGGCAGCGATGGGATCGTATACGTATGTGAAAACCACGGGAGTTTTCTTAACCGTTGTGCAGGCAGCTGTCAGACAGGGTGTCGTCATCGGAATGATTGCATCCAGGCCCATGGAGTCGAAGTTTTGAAACAGCAATGGAATATTTGCAATCTCCGCTTGAGCGTGAGATTTTTTAACTTCCAAATTCTGCCCCTCAACAAATCCAAGTTCTTTCAACCCGTCAAAGAGTCCTTTCATACAAAGTTCGGCTGCTACATCCGGCCCAAAATAAATGATCCCGATTCGATAGTTTTTCTTTTCCGCCGGCGAGCTGGTTGTGTTCTGTTTTTGTTCTTTTTGATCGCCACGATTGACCTTACACTGCATGAATGTCATGAGCACCACAAACACAATCAGTATTCGTACCGCTGTTTGGATTACAGATTTCATTTTTTTCTCCTGGCTTTAGCGGTGAAATTCATTTCTCGCCTTACGAGAAGAGCTTTCATTTCTCTTACGGCCCGTTCGATCCCTACCAGAGACGCCCGCGCTACGATATTATGTCCAATATTGAGCTCAACAATCTCTTCAATTTCTACAATCCGACTCACATTCTGGTAGGTGAGTCCATGTCCTGCAAGAACCTCAAAACCGAATCGTTTAGCGAGTTGAGCTGCATTCTGGATTTTTTCCCACTCTGATCCCGCATTTCCTCGGATCTTGAATCGGCGAATTTACCCGTGTTTATTTCCACTTTGCGCGCTCCAGTCTTTTGGCACGCTTTTATCTGATCCAGATCAGGATCGACAAAAAGGCTCACCGCAACTCCGGAATTTCTGAAGTGCGGTAATACTTTTACTCAAAATGGAAACATTGATTGCGACATCCAAGCCCGCCTTCGGTTGTAATTTCTTCGCGTCTTTCAGGGACTAAAGTGGCCGTATCCGGTTTGATGTTTGTGATCCATCTGACAGTTTCAGCGTTCGCTGCCATTTCCACGTTGAGCCTCGTTTTAATCACTTCTCGCAAGAGTCTCACGTCGCGTTCCTGAATATGGCGACGATCTCCACGCAAATGGACAGTGATTCCATCGGCGCCTGCGATTTCCGCAAGAATTGCTGCGGCGTCGGATCCGGTTCGCTTCCCTTTCTTGCTTCACGAACCGTGGCAATGTGATCGATGTTTACGCCAAGCTTTACATTTTTTGTTTCCATCTTCATTCCATATGTTCGCCGGCCGAAGCATTCAACTCATGAACTCAGCTGTGACTTCAGGATTTCGCTTAATTCACCCGCCATACGGTCGATCTGGGTTTGATCTGGTCCTTCGAGCATGACACGGGCGAGCATTTCTGTTCCCGAATAGCGAACGACGATTCTGCCTGAACCCGCCAGTTCTTCTTCAATTTGTCGAATTTTTTCCTGCACGCCGGCGACAGTATTCAACTCAGGTTTTCTTTTTACGAATACATTTACGAGCGTTTGTGGGTATCTTACAATCCCTTCGAAAATCCCGGAAAATGACTTACCGGAATTCTTATAAATTCGCAAAACTTGGAGAGCTGTAGCCAGGCCTGTCTCCGATAAAACTATCGTTCATGAAAATGATATGTCCGGATTGCTCACCGCCTAATGAGAGGTCTTCTTCCTTCAGCTTTTCCAGAACATATTTATCTCCAACAGGAAACACGGATCATGTCGATCCGGTTTTTGTTCAGAAATGCTTCCAGGCCCAGATTCGTCATGGAAGTTCCCACCACGGTTCTCTGAGCGAGAGCGGGAATCCAGATAACGCGCGGCGGCTCCAAGGATAAAATCTCCATCGAACAATTGGGAACGGTCTGCAGTTAGACAACGGTCTCCATCACCATCAAAAGTAAAACCACAATCGAACCCATTTTCATGAAGTGCATCATAAACCACTTGCGGATACAGTGAGCCGCAATTCAGATTGATGTTTTTACCGTCCGGTGTCGTATTCAGAGCATGAACCTTGGCGCCCATTTTTCGAAGAATCGCCGGAGCAAGATCGTAAAGCGCTCCGTTTGCGCAATCCAGAACGATGGACATGCCTGTGAGATCGAGATCCGGAAAGAAATCATTTACGAGATGATGAAAGTATTTTGTTTGAAACTCCTGTTCCTGTGAGCAATTTTCACCCTGCGAAGTATTGGTTTCACGCACAAAAGATTTTTCACCGAGCAAATAAGGTTCTATTTCAAGTTCTGTTGGTTCCGAAATTTTGAGCCCGTCAGGTCCAAAAATCTTGATACCGTTGTCCGCGGAAGGATTGTGCGAAGCTGTAATCGATACAGCGAAATTCTGTTCTGCTTTTGCGAGATACGCAATGGCAGGAGTGGATAAAATTCCACCGTCACGAATTCTTCCCCGCTGGGCTGAACCCGCGGCAGATTGCGGCGCTATCCAGGTCCCTGAATCACGAGTATCTCGTCCCAATATCAGAATTGGGTCCGAATTCCTTTCGGTGAGGAGAAAAAATAGAATGCGTCCCAGCAATCGACCGTGGCGTTGTCCAGTGGATAACTACCGGCAGTGCCCCTGAGTCCATCAGTTCCAAACAGTTTACCCATTGCGCAAGAAACTCTCCATAAAAAGAATCATAAGATTCTATCAAAATAGGTAGTGGTCAGCGTTTCTTAAGCTTACGAAACCTACATCGGTTATGCCGCCGTCACGATCACGAACGTGCGCGTTAACTCGGGTCAGACTCAGACGCAGGACTTCGCATCCAGCAGTACAGTCCAGGCGCGCGAGGTCTTGATCACGGGTGAGCGTCCGTTGATCCAACGGAACACGACGAACACCGTGCACGTTCAGACGCAGGAGAACATCGCGTCCCTCCCGGTTCGCGGCCTGCAGAACATCGTACAGCTCGAAGCGGGAATGGTCACGCGAACGGTAACCTGTACGTGCGCGGCGGCCGGGCTGGTGAGGTTGCATGCACCCACGGTGCGTCAACGACCAACCCGATGTTCAATACGAACAACATCGAGCCGATCCAGGAAGCCCTCGAAGAAGTGCAGGTCCAGTCGGGCGGCTTTACTGCGGAGAACGGCGGAGCCATGTCCGGACTGGTCAAGACGACCACACGGACGGGCGGAACGAAGTATCAGTTCACACTGGACGGACAGACGGATGACTTTGCGAAACCGGGCGAGGAGTTCCTCGGAACGACGGCGCGCGGCTATCGCAATATCGTGTTGACGGTCGGCGGTCCTTTGGGATCGGACAACATCCGATTCTTCATCGCCGGTCAGCACAACTATGCCCGGAACCGTCAGTCGCTGTTCCTCGAGCCGTTCAAATTCACGGGGCTTGTTCAGGATGCGCTCGGCGATCGCGGAGTGGCCGCCGCCGGCACACTGTTGCCCAACAACGGGAACGGTCGAGTACAAGTGGAACTATCTTTACAACGACTGGCT
>CAVYSN010000015.1:0-57250 GCA_963771165.1 uncultured bacterium
GCTGCGCGTGAAATCTTCGATCCTCCGGATTCTCGTATTCGTTTTGGCAGCTTTCACATTGAGCGAAAATCTTCATTGATGTTCCTGGGCGATCGTAAGGAAGCGATTCGATGATCGTGAATCGCGTTCCACAATGAGTGCAATTCGTGAAAGGATAACGGTAGCGTCTGTTTTCGGGATCCTTCAATTCTTGAAGGCACTCATTACAGGTTGAAAGATCCGGCAGGATCCAAGCAAGCAGAGGGCCCTCACTTTTACTGGCCAGGATTTGAAAGCCCTGGTAACTTGCTGGTACAAGAAAGCGGTGGTCGAGTGCATACAGCAACGATGCGGGAGGCCTTTCCTGCTGCAATCTTTGTAGAAAGGAGAGGAGGCGCATCTGTTCGCCTTCGACTTCGAGCGTTACACCATTTGCATCGTTTCGAATCCATCCGCACAGTTCTAATTCATTCGCAAGACGATAAACAAATGGGCGGAAGCCTACTCCCTGAACAATACCCAGAATTCGAACTTGCAGCCGTTCGTTGCTTTTTTCAGGGCTTTCATTGGTTCGCATTCAGGCATCCTTCAGTGCCTCCGGTACTTCCAGTTCGACATCCCGCAAAATGATCTCATTTCCGCTAAAGGCCGGCGTTTTTCGAAACTCCAACTGCGTTTCGTGCAACAGGGGATTTTCGGCGTTGAAAAAAAGAAATGTCTCCTGAAAATGTTCGGGTGCGAATGCAAAGTCTTCTCCAATTTCCAGGATAATCCGGATGACTTTTCGGGCATTATGTCTTTGCGCAAGCTCTTCTATCTGATTACAAAGTGCTCCGATCAATGTTAGGTCATGCATAAGTCTATTTAGCAGATGCGGGGCAATTGCTCACCCGACATCATCTCAAGAACGCGCGAACCGCCGAGTCCTGTTTTCAGGCGCACAATTCCTGGATGCCTTGCGACCACTTCGCCGATGATTGCAGAATCCGTTCCAAGCGGGTGACTTCGCATGGCGTCCAGTACTGTTTCGCAGAGCCCCGGTGCGACGAACGCAACCAGTTTTCCTTCATTGGCTACATGAAGCGGATCGAGTCCAAGAATTTCACACGCCCCGCGCACATCTTCGCGAACAGGAATCTGCGTTTCTTCAATCTGGATTCCGGTTCCCGAACTTTGCGCAATTTCATTTAATACAGAAGCCACACCGCCCCGTGTTGCGTCACGTAAAACGTGCACGCCTTTGCCTCCCGCATCAAGCATTCGCTCCACAAGCGGCCACAATGCGGCTGTATCGCTCTTCAAGTCCGTTTCGAAATCCAGGCCTTCCCGCAGAGAAAGGATCGCAATTCCATGCTCTGCGATTCCTCCGCTGATCAGAACGCGATCACCCGCACGCACGCGCCTCGGCGAGATTTCTGCTTCCGGAAGTACGGTTCCCAAACCGGTTGTGTTGATAAAAATTCCGTCCCCTTTGCCTCTCTCCACGACTTTCAAATCTCCCGTGACTACTTGAACATCCAACGCTTCACAGGCACTGCGAATCGTTGCAGCGATTGCACGAAGTTCGTCCACCAGGAAGCCTTCTTCCAGAATCAAAGCCAGGGAAAGAAACATTGGGCGCGCCCCGCACATGGCAAGATCATTTGTTGTGCCGTGAACTGCAAGATGCCCGATGTTGCCGCCCGGAAAGAAGGAAGGGCTGACAACGAAGCTGTCGGTCGTAAACGCAAGGCGTCCGGTGTGAGACGGTAAGATGGCGCCATCATGAAGTTCATTCAGATAGGAGTTTGAAAAACTCGGCAAAAGAATCTGGCTGATGAGTCGCTGTGTTAACTTTCCGCCTCCACCGTGACTCAGTGTAACGGTTTCATATGATTGAATCGGAATACCGCATTCAAATGGCATCTTGTGCCTCCTGAAATCTTCGGAAGGAGTAATAAGCCGCACACGCTCCCTCCGTCGAAACCATAGGAGCCCCCAGGGGATGTTCCGGCGTGCATTGAGTTCCAAAGGCCGGACAAGCTTGAGGCTTCTTCTTTCCCTGTAACACAGCTCCTGCGATACAGTCAGAGGACTCCTGGGCAGTTACCCCTTCAACAGAAAATTTCTTTTCCGCATTCCAGGAGTCATACTCGGGACGCAACCGGAGTCCGCTTTGCGGAATCATTCCGATTCCTCTCCAGTTCATGTCACAGATCTCCAACACCACATTCATGAGATTTCTCGCTTGCAAGTTCCCATCCCGGCGCACAGAGCGCACATACTGGTTCTCTACTTTTGCCTTCCCGTGCTCCAATTGTTCGACCAACATCCAGATTCCTTGCAGCAAATCGAGTGGTTCAAACCCGGCAACAACGAATGGAACCGAATGCCGTTCGGCAAGCTCTTCGTACTCTTTGAATCCCATCACAGTACAAACGTGTCCTGGAGCGATAAATCCTTCCACCTCCGTTTCCGGGTCGCTCATCAACGCATCAATTGCCGGTGGAACACAGACGTGAGAGATCAGCAACGAAAAATTTTTGACACCTTTTTTTTCAGCAAGCCAGGCAGACATGGCATTCGCAGGAGCAGTGGTTTCAAATCCAACACCGAAGAAGACCACTTCACGGTTTGGATTTTTCTCCGCTAATTTCAAAGCATCCATCGGTGAATAAACCATTCGGATATCGGCGCCTTTCGCTTTTTGTTGGAGTAGATCCGTTTCCGATCCAGGGACTCGCATCATGTCCCCGAATGTGGAGAAGATGACACCGGGAACCGCCGCGATTGCGAGAGCCCGATCGATTTTCTCCAACGGCGTAACGCAGACCGGACAGCCGGGCCCATGAATCGGATCAATCGCATCAGCGAGCAAATCATCCAGACCGTAGCGAATCAACGTGTGCGTCTGCCCTCCGCATATTTCCATGATCCGCCACCTGTGAGTCGCTTCATTCAAAATCTTCTGAACAAAAGCGCGTGCAGCAAGGGAATCGCGATATTCATCAACAAATTTCATTTCCTGACCTCATTCGCAGGGCAAGCCACGGTGCCCGCGCTACGTGATATTTGCGAAAGTGCGACCCTGCCCTCAATCAAAACAACGTCCCCCACCTGAATTCCAGGCAGGAAAGAAAAGTTGACCGGAATTCGTACTCCGTGGAAATTCACTAAACCTGTCTTGCCTTCCTCTGAATCTTCCACAACCAGAACACGAGCTTCAAACCGAATGTTTGTGAACAGATCGCTCATGACTTCCCCTCTTCCGGAAGCTCCAGCTCCTTCAATTGATCCAATCCGCGTAAATAAGAAAAAACTTGTTGCGCTTCCTGCTCATTGAGCTTGCTGATCGAAAAACCGACATGAACAACGACATATTCTCCGGGTTGCACTTCGGGCGTATACGTGAGGTTCACTTCTTTGATAATTCCGCCAAACTCCACTTTTCCGTGCGAGAGTCCAAGAGCGTCTTTCTGTATATCCAAAACTTTTCCGGGAACTCCAAGACACATTTTCCTTCCTCCTAAACCTCATTCATCCAGTTGCGCAGAGCGTATTCGGCTTTATCAAGAAGTTGCGGGAGAACTGCTCTCACATCTTTCGAAAGTTCTGTGGTGAGGTTCAACCGATCCGGCACAAGGCCGAGAAGTTTTATCTTTGCCGGAGCACGATTGCGAAACTGAAGCAGAGCCAGTAAATCGGGTAGAGCTATGTCGTGCGCTGAAAATTTTAGCGGAGAATAGCCGGACAGTGCTTCCGTGTCCAGTTCCACGATCTTGCCGGCCGGACCTTCCTCTTGGACGGCATCAAAGATCAGCAGGTGAGAAGCTCCTTCGACAAAAGGCAAAAGCATCAGGCCTCTGGTCCCGCCGTCATAAAATTGAATTTTCGAATTCGGGAACCGTCTTTCCAAAAGACGAAGAGCCCGCACACCAAGCCCCTCATCTCCCAGCAAAACATTGCCGAGTCCCAGTACAACAATGTTTGGTTGCCAATGTTCAATCATGTTCTTTTGCCAGCTCTCCTTCAAAAACAAATTTCTTGCCTGAAAACATCGTATCGATCTCCGTTGTTCGGCTGACAATCACCGTGTAAATCACCAGGTAAAGATGGACAAGCAGGAACAGAGCGAAGAACCACATCATTATGTGGTGCAGCAGATGCACTGTGTTCAGGTTGTTTCCAAACATCGCCAGTCCCCATGCAGCTACTCTTCGCCACGCAGGCGAATAATGCGCTGCTGCATGTAGCGTGAACCCCGTCACGATGGAAAATAGAACGCCAATATACACGGCGATGTAACTGAGGTTCGCCATCGGAGAATGTCCGGTGTATACGCGCAATCGACCTTTGGGCAGAACCAGATCTGCGCCTTCGGAAAAAATGCCTCGCCAGCGCACTGTCGTTACCGGCAGCATCGTAAGCCAGCGCGAAAAGCGATTTCCCACAAATCCCCAGTAAAGACGAATCAGAAAGGCTGAAAGCAAAACATAAGCCGCCACGAAGTGGATGTATCGCACATTTCCTAAACTGTAGATCTTCGAAGCCTCGGTCGGGGCGGAGAAGGACGGATTCCCGATCAAATAACCGGTGATTCCGAGCGTTACAACGGAGAGAAAGATCAACCAGTGCGCAATGCGAATTGGAAGCTGCCAGACCTTTGCGTAAATGACCCCTTTGGTGCTTTTGTTCACAGGTTCCATGGCTGCATCCTCCCTCAGGTAATCTTCACCTGAACAATTTCATTCCCCTGCGGATCGTACACGTGCGCTGCGCAAGCCATGCAAGGATCGAAGGAATGAATCGTGCGCAGAATCTCAACGGGCTCTTCCGGATTTGCAATGGGTGTACCTTCCAGCGCGGCTTCGTATGGCCCCGGATTGTTCTTTGCGTCACGGGGCCCTCCATTCCATGTTGAAGGCACGACAATCTGATAATGGTTGATCTTCCCATCCACGATGTTCACCCAGTGCCCAAGCGCTCCACGGGGCGCTTCCATGTATCCAAAACCGGTTGCTTCGCGCGGCCAGGTTTCCGGATCCCATTTCGTATTGTTAAACGTCGAGGTGTCTCCCATTTTGATCAGGGTAACGATCTTGTTGTAAATCTCTTCCAAATAATCCGACAACACCCAGGCTTCAATCCCGCGCGCTGCCGTACGGCCTAAAGTGGAAAAGAGCACCTCTGCAGGCACATCCAGTTTCGTCAAAGCGATTTCCACTTTCTCCTTCACAGACGGGTGCCCCTTCGCATAGGCGACCAGCATCCGCGAGAGTGGTCCAACTTCCATGGCGTTTCCTTTCCACCGCGGAGATTTTAGCCAGCTGTACTTTCCATCGACATTCAATTGCTCATAAGGGGGATTCGGGCCGGTGAAGTGCGGTTCTGTCTCTCCTTCGAACGGATGACGCAGATCTTTCCCGCCGCCATATTGATACCAGGAATGCGCAATCGCTTCCGCAACCTGGCTCTCATCTTTCGGGTCAACATCCATTACCGCAGTGAGGTTGCGATTCAGAATCGCGCCTCGGGGCAGGAAGAGACGTGTTATGTCGGTCGTTTTGCCCTCCGGAAGATCTCCGTAAGAAAGATAGTTTCCTACACCTCCGCCCCATTGAGCCCAGTCCTTGTAGAAGCTTGCAACGGCCAGTAAGTCAGGGATGTAAACCTTCTTTACGAATTCCCGGATCTCATCGATATGGCTCTTGATTTGGGAAAGCGTTTCCGCGTTGAATACTGCAGGGGAGGATAAATTGACAGAAACCGGAATACCACCCACCAGGAAATTAGGATGTGGATCCTTTCCGCCCAGGTAAGCCAGGATACGTATGACATGACGTTGCCAATCGAGTGCCTCCAGATAATGCGTAACGGCAAGTAAATCCGCTTCGGCAGGCAGCTTATACGCAGGATGGCTCCAGTAAGCATTCGCAAAAATTCCGAGTTGTCCCGATTCCACAAAAATCTTTAGCTTGTTTTGGACTTCTCTGAAATATGCTTCGCTTGAATTTCTCCAATCCGAGATGCTTTGAGCAAGTTCGGAAGTCTTTTTCGGATCCGCCTTCAGTGCGTTTGGAACGTTCACCCAATCGAGCGCATGCAGATGATAAAAATGCATGGTGTGGTCATGAACATTCTGAGTGGCGAGTATCAAATTACGGAACGCTTGAGCAAGAGAGGGAACTTCGATCGATAGAGCATCTTCTACAGCGCGAACCGATGCGAATGCATGCACCGTTGTACAAACGCCGCAAATCCGCTGTGTGAAAGCCCATGCGTCGCGTGGATCTCTGCCAATGAGAATCCGCTCGACTCCACGCCACATCGTGCAAGACGAATAAGCATGTTGGATCTTCCCGCCATCCACTTCCGCTTCGATACGAAGGTGCCCTTCAATTCGAGTGATAGGATCAACCACAATGCGTGCCATAGTGCCTCCTTAGTCCTTCTTTTCCTGAGACGCTTGTTCTTTATCGGCTAGTTCTTCGCCTTTTCGCTCGCCCTTTTTTATCAAAGCGGTGTAGACCGCATGAGCGGCGAGGCCTGCTCCGGTAACTCCAACCAGGGTTGCGCCGAGTTTATCCGCCTGTGACTCAACACCAAAACCCGCTACAGCAGGCAATCTTCCGTAAAACGGGGTAAAACGATCCCAAAAATCTTTTTCAGAGCATCCCAGACAGGGGTGTCCCGCTTTTACAGGCCAGCTGGCCGCCATGTTCCAACGCATCGAAGCGCAAATGTTGTAAGTCTCCGGTCCTTTGCATCCTAGTTTGTACAGACAATATCCATTGCGGGAACCGTAGTCATCAAATACGAGCGCGTACTGTCCGGCGTCAAAGTGAGGCCGTCTTTCGCACGTGTCATGGATCCGCTTGCCGTATGCAAATAACGGCCGTTTCTGTTCATCCACATCCGGCAATCTTTCAAAAACCAGGTAATGAACAAGAACCCCCATCAGCACATCCGGATTTGCTGGGCACCCGGGAAGGTTGATGACCGGTTTGGAACGAACAACTTCTTCCAGTGCCACCGCTCCAGTCGGATTCGGGTTGGCACGGGGCAGACCACCAAAAGCAGCGCAGGTTCCGATGCTCACGAAAACCAGAGCATAAGGTTCGATTTCCTGAATGATTTGAAGTGCCGACTTGCCCCCAATCGTACAGTAGACTCCGTTATCTTTGGTCGGTATCGACCCTTCAACTACAACAACGACTTTGCCTTTGTTTGCTTCAAGCGCCTTCTGTCTCGCATCTTCCGCCCGATGACCAGCGGCAGCCATCAACGTTTCATGATAATCAAGCGAAATCGAATGCAACACCGCATCGCTTATGGAAGGTGTATTGGCGCGAGCAAAAGATTCGGTATTCCCTGCGCAATCCTGAAACTCCAGCCACACGACAGAAGGACGTTGCACCACAGTTGGATCCAGGGCATTCACAATCCGTGGAATAAAAAGATCAGAAAGTCCAAGCAGCACGGCCATTCGACCGCTGAATTTGAAAAGTTCTCGCCTGCTGACTTTGTTCTTAAGATAGCCGGTTGATTCCCAACGATTCAACACATCGATTGCTCCCATGTCTTCCTCCTCTGTGCAGATTTAGTTCAAGGAGCATTTTGGATTGCGCTGGATGTCCGAAAGGATGTCAGGATTGCAATCTTGATCCGGTTCCGATCAACAAGAAGTTACTCCGAAATCACGATTGGCAAATAGTGTGCCATAGCGTAGTGACAGCAGGTCAAGCTCGAATAGTGTAGAACCTGTGACACCCTGTCCGTGTCGCGACAAAAAGTCTATTGTTTGAAGTAATGTCAGCGGCCCTTATGGAGTCTTCTAATATTTAAGCGAAAAAAGAAGGCAAAAATAAAAGTATAACGGAAGATCAATCAAAACATCGGACTTCGAATTCTGAAGTGAAAGACTGCCAGACGAGTCAACACGCCTCCGATGAGCGAGATGACCACCATCAGCGTGATGTGTGAAGGCCGGTGCACCAGTGAGTTGGCATACCAGGTCAGGAAAAGCGATAGGATGAACCACCAGATCAAAGCGACTTCTGCGTAAAAAGCGCCTTTTAATCCGGGATTATCAGCATCAGCCCGAATGACATCACGCAGAATGCCGCCGCCGCCTGCGGGAAGTGATGCAAGAACAAAAGCGCCGAACAAGCTGTATCGACCGCGTCGTGCTGCCTCTGTTTTTTTGGCCTTGCGTAGTGCATTACAATAAGAGTATGTGCACGACAGCACACCCTTCGATTTCGATGAGTATCCAGCCTGGTGACTCTCCATCACGAACGGATGCAGCACAAAAGAAAAAGACGAAGTCCATTGTTTCCTTATCGGAAGTCGATGAAGTAAAAATCACCCTGATCATGGACAACACGTTCGACATGTTGCTGACCAGTACGGAACAGGCAAAACGATACCGGCTCGGCCCCAATCCATTTGAACGGGCCCTTCCGATGGCCGAGCATGGCTATTCGGCTCTGATCCAGGTTCGGCGTGGGGAAAAAGAGGGAGCGATCCTCTTTGATACGGGAGTCAGTAAAAGAGGACTTCTATATAATATGGATGTACTGGAAATCCGGCCTGCCGAAATCCGTGCAATCATTCTCAGTCACGGGCATCCTGATCACGCCCTTGGCTTGCCCGGTCTTGCGGAGAGACTCGGAAAACAAAGCCTCCCACTGATCCTTCACCCGGACGCTTTTTTGGAAAGGAAGCTGATCCTCCCGAATGGAGATGAAGTGCAATTGCCTGCGCCGCGAGTTACGGATTTTCGCAGGGAAAACATCGAGATTGTGTTGGAACCGGGACCATCGGCGCTGATCGACAATATGATTCTAGTTTCCGGAGAAGTGTCCCGTTCAACAAGTTTCGAGCTGGGCTTTCCGATTCACAAGGCAAAACGAAACGGCAATTGGGAACCTGATCCGCTCATTCTGGATGATCAATGCGCAATCATGAACGTTCGCGGAAAAGGACTTGTAGTCATAACAGGATGCGGTCATTCCGGAATTATCAATATTCTGAGGAATGCACAATCCATCACCGGCGTTCAAAAGATTCACGCGGTCATAGGCGGCTTTCACCTATCGGGCGGCTTGTTTGAAAAAATCATCCCGCAAACCATAGATGAATTGGAGAAAATCGGACCGCAATACCTGATGCCCGGTCACTGCACAGGCTGGGTGGCAACACACCGTATCGCGCGTGTTATGCCGGACGCTTTTATCCCGTCAAGCGTTGGAACAACACTCCAACTGGGATAGTTAGAATCCTTCCAACACTTAACATAAAAAATGAGCTACTACCCGCCGATGATAGAATTTGCAGATGCAAGAAGAGAGCTTGACCGCGCTCTTAAAGGACATCCGGAAAGGTAAACCTGATGCGTTCGAACGATTCCTCACGCTTGTTCAAAACACTGTTTTTTCCTTTGGAATGAAAGTTTGTGGTGAGGTCGAAGATGCTCGCGATACGATGCAAGACACGCTGTTGAAAGCCTTTCGATCCTTGCCGGGAACCGAGCTAACGGACGCATCCGCATTGAAGGTCTGGTTATACAAGGTGGCGAAGAATTCCTGCCTTACGATGCGCCGAAAAGGAAAATTTGAGCCACGAACCGTGCAACCGTTGGATGAATTGCTCCCTAGCGAGCCTGCCATCGCTGATTGGTCCAACCTTCCCATAGACAGTTTGCTGAAAGGAGAGCTCACAGAAACCGTGCAGACTGCGATTCGTAAACTGCCGGCGCCCTATCGAATGGTTCTGATCTTGCGCGACATGGAACAACTTTCCACAAAAGAAACGGCTGATGTGCTTGAAATCTCCGAAGAAACTTCGAAGATCCGGTTGCATCGCGCGCGTCTTTATCTTCGGAAGGAATTGGAAAAAGCTCTTCTTCGGAAATAACCATGAAACATTCGCGAGAAAGATGCAAAAAAGTTGCAAGGCTCCTTTCGCAGTATCTGGAGCAGGAGCTCGATCCTGAGTCGTGTAAAAATGTGATCAAACACATGAAGGATTGCCTTCCATGTGTTGCCTTTCTTCAAAGCCTGCAAAAAACAGTCGAGCTGACGCGTGTTGCGGCACGAAATCCTGTCAAAGTCCCATCCATCACGGAGGACGTTCGTCGGAAACTGAAAGAGTCCTTCGAAAGGTTCCGCGCGAAAGCAGTACCCTAACGCGCGGGCTACGCGACCCCCTTGTAAAGCCCGCGTCTCGCGGGCTGAGCTCGAGTTAAGAGCCCGCCGGAGGCGGGCGTTACAAAGTACCTAGCACGCGGGCGCGATGAATCGCGCCTCTGCATGACCTTATAAGCGCTGTAGCGTCCATGTGCTACCGATTGTATCCTTTTCCGCCCAATTGCATCTATTCAATGGTGACATTTATGAAAAAGCTCCTTTTTGCAGCGCTTATGATCTGGAGTGGTGCGGCTCTGTGCTCGGAGCTTACTTTTCAGCAAGCGCTGGACCAGATGGTGCGGCAAAATCCTCTGTTGGTGCAACACAGAATCGAATCCGAAACTTCGATTCTGCGATGGAAGCAGACGAAAGCCTCGTATTATCCGCAAATCGATTTTCTCCAGGGCTGGAGCCATTCGAATAATCCCGTTTATGTTTTTGGCTCGCTTCTCAACCAACAAAGATTCAGCGAAACAAATCTTGCAATCGACTCACTCAATCAACCGGATGCGATTACGGATGTTTTTTCTCGCCTTCAGGCAGGTTGGTTGATTTATGATTTCGGCAAACGGGAAGGACAAATCCGGTCTGCCAGGAGTGGACACGATATCTCACTGCTTCAACAGGAGAGTGTGCGATTGTCGCTTCTTCAGGAGCTGGTGCGCAGATACTTTGCCGTATCACTTGCCGGCCAGCGACTTTCCGTTGCAATAGAAGCTCTCACAAGCGCCCAAGCGACAATGCGGCAAGCCCGTGACCGTGTCGAGCAAGGCATGGCGGTTCAATCCGATCAGCTGGTGGCGGAGGTTTTTCTCGCGCAAAGGATGCAGGAAAAAATCGAAGCTGAAAATCAAAGAAAAGTAGCGATGGCTGCGCTTGATGAGCTGCTGGGTGTGACCCAGATGGAAGCGACGGTAACGGACGAATTAGAGGGCCGGGACTTTCCGCCGCAACAGCTCTCCTGGTGGGAAGAGGAAATGCGACAAAGGAGACCGGAGCTGAAAATAACTGAGCAAGCCATACAAATCGCCCGATCGCAAGTTTCGATTCAGAAATCGAACTTCCTGCCCTCTTTGCAGGCCTGGTCAAGTTACGAGTGGCATGGAGATTCGCTGGACTATACCGGAAACAACTGGGGTGCCGGTGTTGAACTGCGTTGGAATCTTTTCCGGGGCTTCTCAGATAGCAAGGAACTGTCCGCCGCACAATTGCAGGAACAGAAAGCGCAGGAAAAACAACGAGAAATTAAGAACCAGATAACGCTGCAACTGAAAGAAGCGTATTTTCAATTTCAAAGCGCAAGGGAAAAGCTCAGCGTCGCAGCCGCGGCCATCAAACACGCTGCAAAAAGCGAACGCATCCACGCCGACCGTTATGAAGAAGGGTTGGTAACGATCCAGGACGCTCTGCAGGCGAAGACTGCGTACAAGGAGACTCGACTGATGTACTCGCAGAATCTTTATGAACTGTATGTCGCCTATGCATCCCTATTGTCGGCGGCCGGGATGGGGGACGAAATTGAAACGATTTCATCGGTCGGGGACTCACAATGAACTTACGCATTTTGGCTTCCATCCTTTTACTTATTTCGCTCATTTCCTGTAAAGACAAGGAGCAAACAGGTCCTGGAGAAAACTCTGTTCTGGAGCCTGTTCGAACGGCACGCGTACAACGCGAAGAACGCTTGCTGGAAATCTCCGGCACGATCCGCTCCGCAGAAGTGGCGCAACTGGCCAGCCGTTTTGCCGGATTCGTCAGCAGCGTTCCGGTGCGTGCGGGCGATCGTGTAAAGAAAGGGCAAGTTTTGGTCTCGTTGGACGATAGTAATCTTTCAGCACAACGCGGCAGAATCAAAGCCGGAACGGAAGAGGCGCGCCAGTCTGTGGAAGCCGCTGCGGCGCAAAAGCGCCTTGCCTTCAGCACATTCGAAAGGATTAAGGCATTGTATGAAAAGAAATCGGCCAGCAAACAAGAATACGAGGAAGCGGAAAGCAGAAAGGATGCGGCCGAAGCGGCCTACCAGGGCGCGTTGAAAAGGGTCACACAAACGGAATCAGAAATGCAGGATGTTCGCGCCAGCTCCGAATACCTTCGCATTACTGCTCCGTTTGACGGCATCATCACGAATGTCTCCATCGATCCAGGGACCTTTGTAAACCCCGGGCAGCCAATTTTATCCATGGAAAATCCCGGTTCGTATCAGGTTCTGTTTTCTGTGGAAGAGGACCTCCTCAATGCGATTCCTAAAAATCGGGAATTGCCTGTACTCGTGCCGACAATCGGGACGGAGCTGCTCCTCGCAACTGTTGAAGAAATCAGCAACGTGATTGATTCGGGTACTCGAACTTTTCAAGTGAAAGCCAATCTTCCAGCCAGCACGCAGCTTCGCAGCGGACTCTCGGCTCGAATTTTTCTGACGGTATCCGCAGGCAGTAGTTTGTGGATCCCTGTCGAGTTCCTCACAACGAGCAATGACATCGAAACCGTCCTTGTAAAAGAACAAAATCAATGGAAGAGGGTGCTTGTAAAGTCGGGTACTCAAAAGAACGGAAAGGTGGAAGTGCTCACAGGATTAAGCGAAGGGGAAGTAATCGGGTCGCTGGAGGAACAGCGATGAGAAAGATGGGGGTGGCGGGACGGATTGCAGCCTATTTTCTGGATTCCAAACTAACACCGCTGATGATCTTTGCATCCCTTGTGTTGGGGCTCATTGCTGTGGTGGCGCTGCCCCGTGAAGAGGAACCGCAGATCATCGTACCCATGATCGACGTGTTCGTTCAAATGCCCGGCGCCACGGCAAAGGAAGTAGAACAGCGGGTCACAAGGCCGATGGAAAAACTGTTGTGGGAAATCCCGGGAGTCGAATACATTTATTCGACGTCTTCCCCCGGTTCTGCAATGGCCATTGTCCGGTTTTATGTCGGCCAGAATGAGGAAGAGAGTCTCGTTCGCTTAAACCAGAAGCTGCAGAGTAATTTTGATCTGATTCCACCCGGCGCCTCGATGCCTCTTGTGAAGCCTCGCTCCATTGATGATGTGCCAATCCTCGCACTAACGCTTTCCAGTGGCAGATATGATTCCACTCAATTGCGAAAAATTGCGGCCGCATTGACAACTGAAATCACGCAGACAGCTGATGTATCAGAAGTAAAAATCATTGGCGGGCGCAAACGGATCCTGGTCGTCAAATTCGATCCGCAGAAATTGGATTCCTACCAGCTCACGGCGCTTCAAGTCGTTCCATGGATCGGCTCGGCGAACTACCAGACGCGCAGCGGCGAATTCGCGTCCGGCAACAAGCAATACTTCGTAGAGACTTCCGGTTTCATCGCTTCCGTTGAAGATCTTGGAAGCCTTGTCGTTGGCAAATTCGAAGAACGTCCTGTCTATCTTCGTAATATAGCGACGATCAAAGATACGGCAGAAGAGCCGAATGATTATCTCTTCCACTGGGACCGAAGGCAGGGAACTCAGGAAACGAATGCGGTCACAATCACAGTAGCCAAACGAAAAAACAAGAACGCTGTCACGATTGGCGAGCAAGTGCTGGAACGAACCTTAGAATGGCAAAAACAGATTCTTCCTTCCGATATCAAAATCACTGTCACGCGGGACTATGGTGAAACGGCGAAAGAAAAATCAAATGAATTGTTGTTCCACATGATGATTGCAGTAATTTCGGTTACATTTCTGATCGCTCTGGCTCTTGGAAAGCGCGAAGCGATGATCGTAGCGATTGCGATTCCTGTGACACTCGCATTGACGCTTGCCGTCTTCTACCTTTATGGATACACGTTAAACCGGATCACATTATTCGCCCTGATTTTCTCGATCGGCATTCTGGTGGATGATGCCATCGTTGTAGTCGAAAACATTGTCCGCCATCAAAATCTCCCACAAAATGCAGGCCGCCCGTTTGCAGAAATTGCAGCGGAAGCCGTTGACGAAGTCGGCAATCCTACGATTCTGGCGACGCTTGCCGTGATCGCAGCGATACTTCCGATGGCGTTCGTCGGCGGCTTGATGGGACCATACATGCGACCAATTCCGATCGGAGCCAGTGCAGCGATGGTTTTTTCACTCATTGTTGCTTTCGTCGTTACACCATGGGCATCCGTTCGTCTGTTGAAACAAAAGAGCTCGGGACATGATGCAGAAGAGGGAAAGCTTACAAAGTGGTACCGGAAATGGATGGGCTCGTTAGTTGAAAAACCGGCAAAACGCCGCCGGTTTATTCTGATAATCGTCGCATTGCTTTTGCTTTCTATGAGTCTTGTCGCGTTCAAGCTTGTTACCGTCAAGATGCTTCCCTTTGACAACAAAAGTGAATTACAGGTCATCATCGATATGCCGGAAGGAACCACGCTGGAACAAACGGCCCGCGCGTCGCAACAGATCGCGTCCCATCTGCGCGAGGTTCCGGAGGTCATCAACTACCAAACCTATATCGGCACAGCCTCCCCGTATAACTTCAATGGCCTTGTAAGGCATTACTTCCTGCGTCAAGGACCCACCGTTGCGGACATCCAGGTAAACCTTCTTTCGAAAGGGGATCGAAAACATCAAAGCCATCAGATTGCGTCTTCCCTGAGAGTACCACTCCACAAAATTGCTTCCCGTTACAACGCAAATATAAAAATCGCTGAGGTTCCACCAGGCCCCCAGTGTTGCAGACTCTTGTAGCAGAGATTTATGGGCCGGATTATCAAAAGCAAATTGATATCGCGAGAAAAATTGAATCCATTTTTCAACAAACAGACGGCGTGGTGGATGTCGATTCTTATATCGAACAAAAAAGCCCCGGTTACCGTCTGGTCATCGATAAGCAAAAAGCCGCGATGATGGGAGTCAACGCCCATGACATTGCGGAAACGCTGAAGCTTGCTCTCACTCCGCGAACGGTTGGACTGTATCATCGAACCAACGAACCGGAAGATGTGGATGTCATCGCCGAAATGCCCCGGGCAAATCGATCCAATCTGGCAAATCTGTTGCGACTCAAAGTGCTTTCGTCCGCGGGGAAACTGGTTTCCTTAAGCGACGTGATTCGAACTGAAGAAACTACGCTCGAACAAAGCATTTATCACAAGAATCTCATGCCGGTCGTCTACGTCACAGCGGACGTTGCCGGACGCGAGGAGAGTCCGGTGTACGCAATCCTAAAACTCAAGCAAAACATCGCCAGAGAAATGGAAAAAGAAAATATTTCATTCGAACAGTACACCTCGCATCAGCCTTTCCGAACTGCGGAATATTCCATGAAATGGGATGGGGAGTGGCACATCACTTACGAAGTCTTCCGCGATCTGGGGCTCGCGTTCGCCATTGTTTTGATTCTGATATACATCATCGTTGTATCCTGGTTTGAATCTTTTACAATGCCATTCGTCATCATGGCGGCGATTCCATTTTCGCTGGTTGGAATTTTTCCAGGGCACGCGTTACTTGGAGCCTTCTTTACAGCAACCTCGATGATTGGCTTCATCGCCGGCGCGGGAATTGTTGTCCGGAACTCCATCATCCTGGTGGACTTTATCGAGCTGCGACTGAAACAAGGAATGTCGCTGGAGGAAGCTGTTGTGGATGCAGGAGCTGTCCGGTTCCGGCCGATGGCGCTGACCGCTGCGGCAGTGATCGTTGGCTCTGCAGTGATTCTGTTTGATCCGATCTTTCAGGGGCTTGCGGTTGCCTTGATGGCCGGAGAAGTGGCATCGCTTTTGTTGTCCCGCGCTGCCGTCCCGGTTTTCTGTTACATGTTGCGGCGACGCCAGGGCGTCATTTCCTGCCCCGTTCCGGCTTTGGAAACAACACCCGAAATGAAAATTTCGGAAGGAGAAAAAACACAATGAAACTCGAAAACATGATCCGCGCAATTGCGGGTACTTTTGTCACGGTCAGTCTTATGCTGGGTTACGTACATCATCCGTACTGGCATTTGTTTACCGCGTTTGTCGGAGTAAATTTATTTCAGTCAGCTTTCACTCACTGGTGCTTGATGGAGAAAATTCTGCTCAAGCTCGGGATTGCCAAACCGCCCCGAACTGCCTGATCGGGAAATCAGTAGTGGCGTATCGCATCGACCAGGAGACTTGGCCGCATCTTAGACCATCACCCAACTTTTTGAAGTTTGTCCGATTTCAGTAACGGACCGTGAGGGGAGAGGCGCTCTGATTCAAAATCTGATTGCCGCCATCCGGGCGGATGTATTGAACGTAAATGAAAAGTGAAATGTTGTAGTCGCCCGGCTCCGTAATCTGCGTCAATTGTAAATTCACTTTCTCATTCATCCCCGGTTCCGCATCGAACGTTTGTTGCACCGTCTCTCCAAGGCCAGGTCCACTGGCACTCACTGTGTAACGGGCAAAAAGCGGCATTGAAAACGCTGAGTCGGCAGGAGGCTCAGACGCAAACAATTTTTCGCCAAAATAGATTTTCCAGGAAACATAGATGACTCCGCTGCTGATTTCCGCAGAGAATTCATGAACATCCGCATCTTCTTCCGGATATTCAGGACTGCGATTTTCATACGAATCCTTCAATCGTTGTTCCGAATCTGTTGAATCAACGATAGTGGTAGTAAGCGCTGGTTGACCGGAAAGAGTCGCAACCCTTCTCTTCGCATCAGGAGACAACCGGTGAATCTGGTGTTTCTCATATTCGCTCACCCAGATGTTTCGACCGTCAAACGCAATTCCGCTCAAGTAAGAAAAATTTGTTGGGATTCTGTGAACGCCTACAGGCTGCTCGCCTGCTATATCAAGCACATAAATCGAATCATTAAAAACGTCCACAAACCAAAGAAACTGCCCGTCCCATGCAAGCCCCTGGCATCCTTTTGCAGGCGCTTCATGTCTGGAAATCTCACGGAGATCGGCGTCCATGCGATAAAGAAAAACGGGCTCGCCCGAATCGAGCGTATTCGATCGCGTAGCAGCCCAGTAGCCGCTTCCATCGAAAGCAAGACATCCCAGCTGGTCCGGCGCTGGGACTGTCGACAGTATTTTCAGGGAAGCCGGATCATGTTTACAGAATACATTTTTTGAAGCGGAATTGAACCAGGCTCCATCCGTGACTGAAATGTATTGCGTTCCATTCCATGCAACCGCGTTAAAGGACATTCTTTGCATGTAATTCGTTTCGTGTACTGGAACAGTCATCAGCTCGAAAGAATCCTCATCTTCCGCGGGAATCATCCGGATGAAACCCCAGGGATCCTTACGATTGCCCAGGATGTATTCTCCTTTTCCGAACGCAAAGCCCATCGGTTCCGCGGGTAAAGAAACTTTCTTGTCAAAGTTTTCGGCTGAATCATTTTCCACATCAATGGTTTTACGAATCGTTTTGCTATCGGGCGCCAGCACTCCGAGTCCTTGCAGCCGTGGGTTGACTTTGAAATACCAGTACAACCCAATCACGATGCCACCGCCAAGTAAGCCGCACAGAACAATCATTAAAGTGCGTTTCAAAGAACCGGCGGAATCCTGTTTGCGGATCGAAATGCCGGATGAGGACTGCAGTGAACCACAATGAATGCAGCGATGCGCATCGATTGGAATCTCCCGCTTACACGCCTGGCAGAACCGCTTCATAAAGATGGATGGTGAACTTAGACTACCATACAAAATCGGAAGATGTGATGGGATTACGAATTAGCTCTTAACACAGAGGAACAGAGCGGCCTCTGGCCTCAAGAAAATTTAATTCAACGCAATGACACCAAGACGCTAGGATCGTAAAAAGTTAGATGTTTCAGATGTGTAAGAAAAGCAGATCGGGAGATAAAGGAGATACGGGAGATCTTGAATGTGGTGGATCGAGGAGCGCGCCGGCGTTCAAGACGGAATCTCGCGCTGAACTTCCGCGCTGGTGTCAGGCGTGAATCATAAAACTCAAAGAAATTCTCAAACGCCTGTCGCTCTCCTTTCAAACATTGTCCAAAAGATGTTGTAATACCGTTCAGGGTTATAATCCACGGCAGGAGTATGGAAACAATTCTCGTTACAGGAGCGTCGGGTTGGTTGGGATCGCGGTTTGTATACTCGCTTTTGCATGGATTCGAGTGTTCGAAGCTAAAACTGAATTCCGGTCCGTGGTCCAGAATTCGTTGCATGGTTCCACCGTCACAGGAGCGCGCGAGTCTCCATACGTCCGTCAGCGCGGTGGAAGTTGTTGCCGGCGATTTGCGAAACATTTCCGACTGCGAGTCCTTTTGTGAAAACAGTGATCGTGCAACATTGTTTCATCTTGCAGGTGTCATTCATCCGCGACGAGTTCGCGAGTTTTATGAAGTTAACGTGGAAGGCACAAGAAATATCCTGAACGCGGCAGCGCGCTCAGGTGTCCGCCGGGCAGTCGTTGTCTCGAGCAACTCACCTTTCGGATTCAATCAAGGAACCGACCGGCTCTTTGATGAAGATTCACCTTACAATCCTTATCGAAATTATGGCAGATCGAAAATGCTGATGGAGCAGGTTGCGCTTGAAATAGGGAAGAAATTTTCGATGACAACAGTTCTCGTTCGAGCTCCGTGGTTCTATGGTCCCTTTCAACCTCCCCGTCAGACACTTTTTTTTCAAATGATACGGGATGGGAAGTGTCCTGTTGTAGGAGACGGAAAAAATCTTCGGAGCATGGCATATGTGGACAATCTTTGCCAGGGTTTGATGCTTGCTGCGGTCACAGAAGGAGTCGACGGAAAAGCATACTGGATTGCCGACGAACGCCCATATTCAATGAACGAAATTATCCACACGGTTGAGGATGTCATGGAAAAAGATTTCCGGATTCCGTGTGCGCATCGATATATAAAGATACCGGATTTTGTCGCCGGAACGGCGGGATTTCTGGACGCGGTGATTCAAGGCTCAGGTTTTTATCATCAGAAGATTCATGTTCTAAGCGAAATGAATAAGAACATTGCATGCTCGATCCAGAGGGCCAGAGAGGAATTGGGATATCATCCGACTGTTGATTTGCGAGAAGGAATGAAGCGAAGCGTTCAATGGTGCCTGGAGAATTCCCTTCTGTAATGATCCCGACGAATCGATCCGTCATGGCTCCGCCAGGCCGTCTGGCCGGTTTGTACAAACACTTACAAGACCGAAAAATATTCTGGACCGGCTCTGAATTCGTGCTGCTTGCATTTCTCCTTTCCAGGTTGGTATCCGATTTCTACACGAATGCAGACTGTGCGATGTACATCCAGTCAGCGCAGCTCATCATGAAAGGCCACATTCCATATGTGGATTTTTATGAGATCAATCCACCCTTGATCATGTATCTGAATATTCCGCACGTCATCGTAGCCAGGCTACTCGGGGTCCCGATGGCGGTTACATTCAATTTATTCGTCTTCCTTCTCATTCTGTTTTCCCGGTCTACAATTCGATGGCTCATCAGGAGTACGGGATTCGGCAATCCCGTAGATCTGACAATCATTTCCATTTCCTGGATCATTTTTTCTTTTCATGCTTTGTGGAGCGATAACTTCGGGCAGCGTGAACATATTTTTATCCTTGGTTACGCACCTTTTCTGATGCTTCGGTGGGCACGATTTCAGGGAGGAAAGATTCCGAGATGGTTGGCTCTTACGATCGGAATCATTGCCGCTTGCGGCGCTTTCCTGAAGCCACACTTTCTAATGATTGTCATTTTGGGCGAAATCGCGTTAAGGTTCGTTCACAGGAAGAGGTTGGGAAAAAGGCTCAACGTTGAGACTATTGCAATGTTTGCCTTTGGCGCGCTTTATGCGGTTCACTGGTTTTTAATTCCGCAAATGCTCGATGGCTTTCTGAAGAATGTACGGCTTGTGTCTTCTTTCTATCAATATTATGACGCGGTCGGAACATCGCTGTACGAATGGGATATGGAGGATGCATTGAGTGCGTTTTCACTCGTTCTGGGTTTCCTCTTTTTTACCAGATGGAAATCGGGAATTGGAAAACTGCTTCCGGTACTTTCCTCCCTCACGCTTGTCGCATGGTTGCTCTATTTGCAGCAAGGAAAGGGCTGGCCCTATCAGAAAATTCCGTTTTATGCGCTCGGTTTACTGAATCTATCCGTTATCGCCGTTTGTCTGAGGCAACGCATTTTCAGATCATTGAGCATGAAAAAAAGAATCCGGCGCCTCATGATCATCACCGTTGTTGTATTCCTTCTGGTTTGGTGGGAGACAGGTAAAGTCGCATTTACCGAATATGAAAAGAGAACGCAAATCTCCGGGGTTCCAACTCTGGTACGATACTTGACAGAACGAAGCAATACCGGAGATCGGGTGCTGATCATTGATACAAGCGTAGCCGGATGTGGTCATTCGGAAATGGTGTTCGCTGATCGGTTACCCGGATCGAGATACCTGTGGTTCTATCCGATTGCTTTCCTTTCACATTCCAAGTCAGGCACGCCGATGGAAAAAGAATTCGCCCGTTCCCTGATCTCGGATATTCAAACGCATTCTCCAAAACTCATCATCATACCGGTCAACTCCGAGTGCCAGGGTTGTGCTCCTGGATTCAACATTCATCATTATCTTGATTCCATCGGAGTCTTGCAGTCAGTGCGCAGCCTTCAATATCGCGAAGTGGGTGACTATCCTGGAAGCGTTGTCCTGGAAAGGTCAAATGAATGACAACACTGATTACGGGAGGATCAGGATATTTTGGCTCTTTGCTGGCCCAATCGTTGTTGCGTCGTAATAAAAATCTTCGTGCGTTTGATCTAGTCGACGCCACTGACCGGCCGGATGATGTTGAATTCCAGCAAGGCGACATTCGGGACTACGATGCGGTAATGACCGCATGCCACCAGGTGGACGTCGTTTTTCACAATGTTGCACAGGTTCCCCTTGCAAAAAGTCGAAAACTTTTCGATTCAGTCAACATTCAGGGGACCGAAAATATGCTTCGCGCAGCCCTCTCATGCGGAGTTCAGAAAGTCATCTACACCTCATCCAGTGCTGTATTTGGAATTCCTCCCGGCAATCCGGTAACCGAAGCCACTCAACCTCGACCTGGAGAAGCCTACGGCAAAGCAAAATATGCTGGAGAACTGCTGTGCAAGGAGTACGCGAACAAAGGACTCGATGTGACAATCATTCGACCCAGAACCATTCTGGGACACGGCAGACTCGGAATCTTTCAAATTCTTTTCGAATGGATCCGCACCGGCTTCAACGTGCCGGTATTGGGAAAAGGAGCAAATCGATATCAATTCATTCATGCCGGAGATCTTGCGGAAGCATGCATCGCCGCTGCTGAGAGACGGGGATTTGCAATCTACAATTGCGGAACGGATCGGTTCAACACGATGAGAGAAGACCTTGAAGCGCTTTGCATCGCCGCAGGAACCGGATCGAAAGTTCGGTCGATTCCAATGACTCCCGCAATATGGATGATGAATGCAACAAACTGGCTACGAATATCACCACTGGGTGCCTACCATGCTTTGATGTACGGGAGGTCCTTTTATTTCGATATCTCCAAAGCGAAAAAGGAGCTTGGGTGGAATCCCAGGTACTCCAATCAGGAAATGTTGATAGAAAGCTATAACTGGTATCTAGAAAACAGGAATTCTATCCTGACTGCTCCGGCCGGCAGTCATCATCGGTCCGTTGTCAAACAAGGTATTCTTGGTGTAATGAAGTGGCTGATATGAAATGGGGAAGGAAATCAGCAGTAATGCTGGGGGTGCTTTGCAGCATTGCGCTCCTTTTTCTGGCCGTCTCGCGGCTGGATCCTGGAAAGATGCTGGAGACCTTCAAGAATGCAACCCTGTTTCCATGGGTTCCTCTGGCGATTCTCTCTTATTTACTCGGTCATATTGCCCGGGGGTGTACGCTGCCGGTTGTTGGTCAGCCTGGAATCGACAATCTCATTGACCGATGCCATTCAGGTTGTTGTCCTGGGATACGCTGTAAACAACTTGCTTCCCGCTCGTCTCGGAGAATTTTTCCGCGCAGGACTGCTGAGTGAACGGACAGGTCTTCCCTATGTTCAAACGCTCACTGTTACAGTATTAGAACGAATTTTTGACGGCCTTGCGCTCTTGTTTTTCCTCGCGATAGCCTGCCTGATTTTTCCGGCTAATTTTGCTGTTTCAAGCTTGCGATTTGCCGGCCTGCTGTTTGGAACCATGGCTGTAATCCTATTTTTCATGAGGATTTTCCCGCACAGCTTTATATCATTGTGCAGCAGAATAACTTACCTTATGGGACCGCGTTTTCACGACTTTATGGTTCGCGCAATGAGTCACACGATCCAGGGTATCGGCTACCTGAAGGGCGCATCAGAGTTATTTCTCATTTCCGGCTTGAGTCTGGTGGTCTGGTTTCTCGAAGCAGGAATGTTTCTATTGCTTCTTCCTGCATTTGGTCTGTCCATGAACATATGGGTTGCGCTGTTTGCGATGGCTGTAACAAATCTTGCAATCATGATTCCCTCCACACCGGGATATATCGGGACGTTCCATTTTTTCTGCATGCAGGCTCTGGTAGTCACAGGAGTCAATTCAGAAACAGCTTTTGGATTCGCGGGGTTGGTACATCTTGTGTTTTATGCTCCGATTACGTTTCTTGGAATCTTTATTATTCTTGCTTATCAGATACGTGTTGGAGAAACGATAGCTCTGGCCGCGGTCAGCGTTGCCGGGAATCGATGCAGGCAAGAGTCCTGGCGACCGGGAGACCTCGAAAAGACAATCGGACGCCACCGGAAAGATGACCGTTGCAATTGTGGAAGTCATGATCCCGCAGTTGCCTCATTCGGAAGATGCGAAGGGAACAGCAGAAACGGTTGCTCATTTTGTGCAGGGTCAAATCAACAGTCTGTCGGCTCGCCTTAGATTTCTTTTGCAAGCCGGCCTGTTCACCTTCAATGTGTTTACCTTCTTGACTCACCTGAAAACCTTTTCGAAATTGGATCCGGCACTTCGTCGCAAATGGCTTTATCGATGGGCGTTTGGACCGATTCCTATCGTGCGGCATCTCTTCAGACCATTCCGTACAGCAATTCTGGCATTTTATGACCTGCCAGTAGCACAGACGACTCTGGAATTTTATGGACAAAGCTAGAACGCGCGTACTTGTAATCGGTTCCGGAGCAGGAGGTGCAGTGACCACTCTCGAACTGGCAAAAGCAGGATACGAAGTTCTGGTTCTTGAAGAAGGATCTCGCCACGATCTCGTCGATTACGGAAAAAGCGGTACGGTTGCCATTCCAAAACTTTATCGAAAGCGCGGGATGACTCCAATCCTGGGGAGTGTTCCGATTGGCTACGGTGAAGGGCAATGCGTTGGAGGCAGCACTGAAATCAACAGCGGGTTCTGGCAGCAGGCCCCGCGTGAAACTCTGCTTCGCTGGAAATCACAGTACGATCTGTGCGATGCAAGCGAGGAAGATCTGTTTCCTCATTACAGGTGGGCTGAAGAAATTCTGGAGGTTGCGCCGCATCCGACTGTTTGGTCTTCGGGAACAAAGGTATTCGCCCGCGGTATCGAAGCGATGGGCTGGACTTACAGACAGATACCAAGGGCAGCGCCCGGGTGCAAAAACACAAATACTTGCCCTCACGGATGCCCAACCGGCGCCAAGCAAGGAATGAGCCGGCGTATCATTCCACTGGCGGAAGGTCACGGTGCAAAAGTAATATCGGATTGCCGCGCTCTACTTCTGTTGAAGAAATCAAAAAGGATCACAGAGATCATAGCGCGTCTTAAGGATCCTGATGGAGTCGAACATCTCATCCGTTTCAAAGCAGACCATGTCTTTCTTTGTTGCGGTCCAACTGAAACCCCCGCTCTTCTTCAAAGAAGTGGAATCGGATATCATGTCGGCAATACGCTGAAGATCCATCCTTATCTGAAAGTGGCTGCCAGATTCCATGAGCTCATGGACGCGCAAAATAGTGTGATGCCGCTTGTACAGGTCAAGGAGTTTTCTCCCCAGTTAACATTTGGCGGCTCTTTCTTCACGCCCGGGCCATCTGGCATTGACCCTCAGCGAAAACTGGCCGCAGAATATGGAAGAGATGAAACACTATCGTCATATGGTTCAGTTTTATGTCGGTGTACAGGGTGAAGGAAAAGGATCTGTCAAGCCAACGTTGCTCGGACAAGACGGCAGCATCATCCGTTATGAGTTAACGACTTCGGACGTTAAAAATCTCAGTATCGGACTGGCAAAATTGTCGTCTTTGTTACTGGCAGCAGGAGCCGAATCGGTTTATCCTTCCGTTTATGGAATTCCATCCATCACGGAGTGAAAAAGATGCCGCGCGATGGCTGGAAGAATCTTTGTCGAAATCCCGGTTGAGTCTCATGACGGTCCATGCCTTTTCGTCTTGTCCGATCGGAGAGCGAAAGGAACGATGCGCCGGCAATTCTTTTGGAAAAATTCATGGTTTCGAAAATCTATATATTAATGATGCAAGCATGTTGCCTGATTCTCCAGGAGTGAATCCTCAGGCAACGATCATGGCCATGGCCAGAAGAAATGTCCAGGCATTTCTGAATACACAATCGTAAGTAGGTGGGGATAAACAAGTATGCCGGTTGTTTTTGAGTCCACTTACAAACCGCCCTTTGGCTTCTCGAACGGACATATCCAGACGATTTTTCCGCAACTGCGCAAAGTGCATGGCGTGCAATACACTCGCGAGCGGATCGAAACGCCGGATGAAGATTTTCTCGATCTCGATTGGGCAATCAAAGGATCGAACCGACTTGCGATTCTTTCGCACGGACTCGAAGGCAATACGCAACGACAATACGTGCTAGGAATGATTCGAGCACTGCATCGCCGTGGATGGGACGCGCTTGCCTGGAACTATCGTGGCTGCAGTGGTGAACCGAACAGGTTACTGAGGTGGTATCACAGTGGAGATACAGGTGACCTGGACACGGTGATCGAACACGCAGCCGCTCATAGGCGATACTCTGAAATTGTGCTGATTGGATTCAGTCTGGGTGGAAATATCACGCTCAAGTATCTAGGTGAACGGAGTGAGGCAGCATCGAAGCGGATCTCAAAAGCTGTCGCACTTTCGGTTCCCTGCGAGCTCAAGTCGAGTGCGATCCGTCTTGCAAAATATGCGAACACTTTATATATGAAGCGATTTCTGCGAAGCATCCACGAAAAGATCCTGGAAAAAGCGCAAAGGATGCCCAATGCTATCGATGCGGCCGGTTTTGAAAGGATTCGCACATTCACAGAGCTCGATAACCGCTACACCGCGCCGATCCATGGATTTCGCGACGCGGATGACTACTTCCAGCGTTCGAGCGCAAGACAATTCCTGCCTGGCATCCGAATCCCCACTTTGCTCATCAATGCGCGAAACGATCCATTCCTTGCCGAAGAATCATTTCCCTTCGACGAAGCGAAAGTCCAGTTCCTTTTTTCATTTTGAATCTCCCGCATCCGGAGGACACATGGGATTCGTCACTTTTGGCAACAACGGTGAATACTGGTCTGAAACTCGGACCCTCAGTTTCTTTTCATAGTCGATGGGGAAAAAACTCTGCCCCAAAGTGTTTCTCGAAGGAACAAGACTCACTTTCAAAACCGAAATCGCTTTTGAGATGAACGAACATCCACGAATTGTCGGACCTCGGAAGTACCGTTACCATTCACCATTGATATCGGCGGAATGGTGCGCATTCACAAACTATCCGTGGGGTCGCGGCCTGATCAACTTTAGTCCCGAAGAGGAAGCTCTTGCGATGGAAACATATAAAACGTGGACAAGGCTTTTTGAGCTGCAAAAGTATTATTCCTGGATCATTGATCGATTCCATATCTCCACGATCGCCTATCAATGGAAGAAGTACGGAAAGCTTTATGATTTTCGCTGGCTTGAAGAGCGCCTGCTCCCCCTTGGATTCCGTATTGTTCTGTGCGTTCGAAGTCCGGAATCGTTCGCGATAGCAAGAGTGGAACGGCTCAAAGTTTCCGGCAACCCTGATCAATATAAGGATTTGAATGTATTCGTGGAAGAACAGGAACTCATGAAGCGTCTTGTCACCAACTCGCTCCTGCCTTCCTTCCAGCTGGATATTTCAAACAACGACATTTCTGCCGCTGTAGAAACAATTGCGGACTGGTTGGAAAACGAGAACGGCCTGTACGCGCCGGAATGATCATTTCCATCCGAAAGAGCGATTACCGAATATCGCGAATTCTCAGAATCGCACTACATCTTTTTTGCCATCGAACGATCATGTGCGCGGCTCAACAGCACCAGCGATAGAATAGATCCGATCAGACAGAGCGCCATGTCTTTTTGTGTGTCCCAGATATCCCCTTGTGTCCCCAAAAATGCATCTCCAACCGATCCTGTTGCAAGGGCGACCCACCATTCGATCAACTCATAAAAAGCGCTGAAGGCTAAAACGATGCACACCACGACGAACGGCAACCATTTTCCACGCACCACCGATTTGCGAATGAGTATTTCCCGTGCAACGATCGCCGGGAAAAAGCCCTGCGAAAAATGACCCACACCATCGTAACTGTTTCTGGCAAAACCATATTTGTCACGAATCCAGTTAAACAAAGGGACTTCGGCGTAGGTGTAATGTGCGCCAACCAACAAAACAAGACAATGCATCCAGACCAAAACGTAAACCATGTTGCTGAAACGGAACTTCTTGTAAGTGGCGGCGAGCAACACAAAAGCAGCAATTGCCGGCAAAGCTTCGAGGTACCAGACAGCTTTGTCGTACGGATTGATAAAAGACCAGACCACAACAGCAAAAAAACTAATGACTAGAAACAGGATCAGCTTCATTGCAATTGAGCCTACCACTAGTGGCGCGGCATGACCAGTCGTCATTCAGGTAGCGAGAGGAAAAAACTCGATTTATAACGCGCCCGGTTCACTCCATGAACAGCTCGTCCGGGTAACACCACATCCAACTCTCTCCCTCTTCGAATGATCGAACAATGGGATGGGACGTTTTGTGGTAATGCTTTGTTGCATGCTTATTCTTCGATGAGTCGCAACAAGCAACCTGTCCGCAAGTCAGGCAGAGCCGCAAATGAACCCATGCATCTCCGATCGCAAGACACTCCTGGCAGCCTTTCGCCTGTGGAACGACCGGTTTTATCATATTTAGATGAGTACATTTCATTGCGAATTTCCCAGCGGGTCTTAGAAATGATAATACATCTGACCTTTCAGCAATACAGGTTACATGGAACAACGTACGGGCCCTGTTTTACTTGCAGCAATGAGTTATGAGAATTTTCTGTAACGTCATGTTGTCATACTCATTGGATTGGCACTCTTTGTCAATTCGTCCGATCCATGCGAAAATTTTCACCGATGGAAAAAAGAGCCTTTGGAGGAACCGGATTGTTTGTTTCCGTGCTTGGGTTCGGAGCCGGAGGCATCGGAGATCCATCCATGTCGGAGAGTGATTGTGCACATTTCTTGAATTCTGTAGTGGATGCCGGAATCAACCTGATCGATACGGCCAGGTCTTACGGACTTTCGGAAGAACGAATCGGCAGGCATTTAAAACGCAGACGAAACGAAATTGTATTATCGACAAAGATTGGTTACGGAATCGCCGGATATCAGGATTGGACACCACCCATCATTGAAGCGGGAATCGATCACGCGCTGCGAACGATGCAAACAGATTGCATCGACATCGTTCACCTGCACTCCTGTCCCCTGGAAGTTTTGATGCAGCAAGAAATTGTCGATTCCCTTCTGACCGCATTGAATGCAGGTAAGATCAAAGTGCCGGCATACTCGGGAGACAATGAACCCTTTGAGTGGGCGTTGAATTCCGGTAAATTTGGCGCGCTTCAAACTTCGATCAACATTTGCGATCAACGCGCGATCGCTTCTTTGCAAAAAGCACAGGAGCGAGGAATTGGAATGATAGCGAAACGCGCATTGGCGAACACCCCATGGCGCAATGCACCCCCGCCTCCAGGAGATAGCGCCGCTGCAGAATACAAGGAGCGATGGAACAAACTGGCGTTCGATTTTACGCCGGACGAATCAGCAAGCATCGCACTCCGCTTTGTTGCGTACTTACCCGGTGTCCATTCCTGTCTTGTTGGTTCAACGAAACTGGATCACATTCTTGAAAACATCAGAATCATTCAACAGGGACAACTGAACGAAGAAGCCAGATCCATCATCCGTTCCTGTTTTTTGAAACAAGGCGCAGATTGGACCGGACAAATATGATGCAGTTTGTAGCGCCGGCTGACCGCCGGCGGTACATTTTGCTCGGTTGACTTCATTGAAGTGTTGCCTTAGTTTGGAAATCAAATGAGAACAAAACTGACTCTCCTCCTTTTGCTATTGATTGCTCTTCAATTTGGTTGTGCCGGTAAAGCTCCCTATGTTTCCGCTCCGACCCCCCCTGCGAGCGAAGCCGTTGAAACGGTAACGCCGCTTCCCCCCGCGGATTGGTCACAGGGAATCGTCTATTTTGTAATTATCGATCGATTTGCAGATGGCGACCCCGGCAACAATTCCGCTGTGGATATTCAGGCAAAAGGCACATTTCATGGCGGTGACCTCAAAGGATTGATTCAGCATCTGGATGAAATTGCAGAGCTCGGAGTGACAGCGCTCTGGATCACTCCATTGGTCAAGAACATCGAGGGTTTTGTCACGGGAGCCGGTTTTCCGGACTGGGGCTATCACGGCTACTGGGCGGATGATTTCACGACTCTGGATCCACGCTTTGGAACAGAAGAACAATTAAGAACGCTTGCAGCCGAATGCCACAAACGAAACATCCGTCTTCTTCTGGATGTTGTTTACAACCACGCCGGCTACAATTCCAAATATCTCAAAGACCCAACTACAAAAGAATGGATGCGATCGGAGGATCGTGGAACCTGCGGGCAAGATGATCTTACTTCCTGCTTGTCGGGATTGCCCGATTTCAAAACGGAATTGCCCCAAGTCGCCGATTATTTAATGGATGCTCAACTGAGTCATGCGAAAAGGACGGGATTGGACGGGTTTCGACTGGATACTGTAAAGCATGTGGATCATCCATTCTGGAAAGAACATCGCACAAGGACACGCAGCGAGCTTGCACAACATTTCTTCTTGCTGGGTGAAGTCTGGGGCGGCGATCCACAGGTGCTGGATCCATGGTTTTCAAGCGATGAAATGGATGCAGGTTTTGATTTCTCGTTTCAGGGGAGCGTCCTGTCCTTTTTGAAAGGGCGGGGCCGTTCGGTCGCTTTCGACCGCTACTTAAAATCGCGCGAAAAGACTCGTAGCGGATATCACATCTCCCATTTTCTTTCCTCGCATGATGTGCCGGGAGCTCTATTCCAACTCGATGGTGACAAACAATTGTTCCGGCTGGCTGCTGTTGTTCAGCTCACTTCCGTCGGAATTCCGATGATCTATTACGGAGAGGAGGTCGGCCGGCCCGGTGGAGACTGGCCTGATAACCGCAGCGACATGCCATGGGGAGACCGCAAAATCCTTCCGGGAACCGGTCAAGCACGCGATGAGTCCTTGCGAGCCGACTATCGGAAGCTCATCGCGATTCGAAAGAATCATCCCGCACTCTGGCGGGGAGTGCATAACGGGATGAATACCGAGGGAGACGCGCTGGTTTATTCGCAGCACGATGCCCAATCGAATGATTTCGTGATAGTTGCTATCAATAGAGGAAGCAATCCGATCCCCATTGCAATTCCACGACCGTCACAATGGTCCGGAAAATCGATCCGCGATGCCTGGAACGGAGATTCGTTGGTATCGGGAGAAATGTTGGAGATCATCCTGAATCCAAAAAACGCACGAGTCCTCGTTTCTGAATGAACTTGTGATGCCGGAAATCCTCTGATAATCTGTCAGTGTTTATGACACTTAACAGACAACATGTCTAACCCTCCCCGACAGGAGTCAGGCACAGCCTTTGCAAGAACAGAGGTGATATGGCACGTGTAGTATTTGATAAAGTAGGGAAAAATTTCGGAAAAGTTTCAGTAATCGACAACATGAATCTCGAAATCAAAGACGAAGAATTCATGGTACTTGTTGGTCCCTCCGGATGCGGAAAATCAACCGCACTTCGAATGATTGCAGGCCTTGAAGACATCTCAGACGGATCTATATCCATCGGAGAACGCGTTGTAAATGATCTTCCCCCCAAAGATCGCGACATAGCAATGGTCTTCCAGAGCTATGCTCTGTATCCACATATGACGGTCAGGGAAAATCTTGAGTTTGGGTTGAAGATTCGTAAGCTGCCAAAAGAGGAAGTGAACCGGTTGGTCAACGACGCGGCACAGATTCTGGACATCACGCATTTGCTCGATCGCAAACCCAAGCAGTTATCCGGTGGCCAACGCCAGCGCGTTGCAGTGGGCCGCGCGATTGTTCGCAAACCTTCGGTTTTTCTGTTTGATGAGCCTCTTTCGAACCTGGACGCAAAACTGCGCGTCGCGATGCGGGCGGAAATCACGAAGCTTCAACAACGATTGAAAACGACCACCGTTTACGTCACCCATGATCAAGTCGAAGCCATGACGATGGGCAACCGTATCTCCGTCATGAACCAGGGAAAAATTCAACAGGTAGGAACACCGCTGGACCTCTACGACAAACCTTCTAACGTATTCGTTGCTACATTCATCGGCACCCCTCCGATGAATCTAATCAAAGCAACGATTGCGGAGAATGGAAAGGTCCTGGCAGCTTCGAAGTACACCATCCCGGTGCCGCAATCATTGCAGCACTTGACCGCCGGAAAAGATGGACGGAAGGTCGTTGCGGGCCTGCGTCCGGAGAATGTTCTGGATCCGGACCGTCCAACGCGCGGAGAAACAGCCCGCTTAACAGCGGAAGTTGAAATTGCAGAACCACTCGGTCATGAAGTTGTTGTACATGCGCGCGTGGGTGACGACATGCTGGTTGCCAAGCTGGAACCGCATCACATTCCTAAAATGGGAGACAAAATTGAGCTGGTTCTTGAGTTGGACAACTTTACACTTATTTGATGCAGAAACTGAAAAACGACTTTGAGGTTTAGAAGCCGCGCGGTTGCCGGCGGTACCAAAAACAGGAGTAGAGTATGAAATTGAAAGTTCCTGTTCCTTTAATCGTGTTTGTTTTCCTTCCACTCGTTTTGCAGGCGCAAAACCTTGTGGTCTGGCATGCTTACCGCGCTGAAGAAAAAGAAGCGTTTGAAAAATTAGTTGCAAACTACAACGCATCCAAAGGCGGCAAAGTAACAATCACGACTCTTGCAGTACCGTACGATGCATTTGCCGATAAAATTTCAGCCGCTGTTCCACGCGGAAAGGGTCCGGATATTTTTATTTACGCGCAGGATCGCCTCGGCGGATGGATCGAAGCGGGTAACACGGTTGAACCGATCGACTTCTTCATTGAGGATGCAATCAAAGCGCGTTTCATTCCTACCACCATGCAGGCAATGACATACCAGGGCACGGTCTACGGTCTTCCCGTTCAACTACAAAGAGATCACAATGATCTACAATAAGAAACTCGTCACGACTCCACCGAAAACGACGGAAGAACTCGTTGCTACTGCAAAAAAATTAACCGATCCAAAAACAGGAAAATTCGGTCTTGTTTATTCTTATGCGGATTTCTATTACCACGCAGCTCTAATGAATGGTTTCGGCGGAGGCGTCTTTAAAGGCCGCACTCCGACATTAAATGCGCCCGAAAACATAAAGTCCCTGGATCTGCTGATGAAGTGGTTGGATGTTGATAAGATCATGCCGAAAGAACCTTCCACCGCGCTTGTGACTTCCTTATTTAATGAAGGCAAAGGTGCGATCGTGTTTTCGGGTCCATGGTTCATCGGTGAAATTTCAAAGAACATTGATTACGGGTTGGCGCTTCTTCCCACCCTCAATGAAGCGGGCGGCAAACCAATGACGCCGTGGATTACAGTGGAAGGACTTTACATCGCGGCCCCTTCTAAGAACAAAGAGGCGGCATACGATTTCCTGAAATATGCGACGGATGTACCGGCGGCCCACATCATGGCGATCGAAGGACGTCAGACGCCCGCAAATAAAGGTGCTTACAGCGATCCGAAAATTGCGAACGATCCGATTTTAAAGGCATTTCGCGCACAGGTGGATCGCGCCGCTCCGATGCCTAATCTTCCGGAGATGACGATGGTCTGGTCCCCTGCCACAACGGCTATGAATACGATCGTCAAGAAAGCGGCGTCTCCGAAAGCAGCGTTAGACGTTGCACAGAAAGCAGTCGAGCAAGATATTGCGAAGCTGCGAGGAAAGAAATGATAAAAACCGGAGTGAATCAGCGCAGGTTCTGGTTAGGCCTGCTGCTGAGCTTGATGGCCGGCATTGGCATTCAGCAATGGGTTCTTTTGCAGGCACGCCGCGCTGAAACGGAAGAGGAAGCGCGGCGGCTGGCCGTCATCACAGTGCAATCACTGGCTGGACTTGTGCAGCGCACCGGCGCGGACGAAGAGAAGGTCGTTACAGCGGTAGCTGAGTTCACCAAGCAGCACCCGGAGTTGAAAAGCGTTCGAGTTGTGCGTGGCGTTCGACTGGTTGCTTCAACAGTTCCGGGAGATTCGGGTGACAAAGCGGCTCCGCGACGCTTGTCGCGCGAGGAAAAGTGGATTTTTGACACCGGCCAGCGTATTCGTGCTGCGGTACAAACCAATCAGGAAGAGGGCGTTTCGCGAAAAACAGAGTTGGAGATCACACCGGGGGCGAGTGGCGGTCTTTTGCTTGCATCTCCCATTGAAGAAGATGATGCTGTTGTGGGTTACGTGCAGATCGAAACGGCCTCTCGAGTCCAGCCGTTAACATCCGGCTGGATTGCTCCGCTTGTCGCCATACTCATTCCGCTTCTGATCTTTACTGGGATTTGTTTTTTTGTAAAAGAGAACCGGACCGTCCTGGCCGTGAGTTCCTTTGCCCTGCTGGTTCTTGCGTTGTTTCTGTTTGGCCGTTACGGATTGGCCGATCTGGAAAAGGACATTGCTGATCGTACAAAAGCCACTGCTGAGCGGATTCGTCAGGAAAGCGAAGCGGGAACGCGTATTCTGGAAGCCCTATCTGCCGACACGAGCTCCCCGTTGCAACCTTCGAAATGGGATGTGGATGCGTTCCGAAGGCCGCGGGGAATGTTCTCTGATACGGGAGTTGTGGATGAAAACAAACTGAAAGCCGGCATGCAGGACCTCAAATCGCAATTCAACAAAGTTCTACTTCTAATCATTGCAGTTTCAATGCTCCTCCATGCTTTGATTGCTTTTGGAGTGATCTCCAGGTTGATCCGGACATTCGTGGAGTTTCGACAGGCCTACACTTACGTCCTTCCGGCGATGATCGGCATGCTGGTCCTGGTATTTTTTCCCTTTATCTACGGGATCGTCCTTTCTTTTACAGGCTCCACGCTCTACAACACAAATAAGCCTCTTTCAGAACTCTGGGTTGGATTGGAAAACTACAAAGACATTCTTTTTGATTTCGGATTTATAAAGCGCGGTGTAGATGGAGCGATCGTTAATTTTCAGAATTTTTACTACACGTTTCTGTTTACTGTGATCTGGACCATCAGCAATGTCACGATTGGAGTGGTCCTCGGTTTGATTCTCGCATTGATACTGAATACCAAAGGGCTTGCTTTAAAACCGATCTATAGAGTTTTGCTCATCTTTCCATGGGCGATGCCCAACTATATTACGGCGTTGATCTGGAAAGGTATGTTTCATCAGCAATTTGGCGTGATCAATCAGGTGATACAGATTTTTGGCGGCACACCGATCTCCTGGTTTCAGAAGCCTTTCACTTCTTTTATTACAGCGTTGTCAACGAACGGCTGGTTGAGTTTTCCGTTTATGATGGTCGTTTCTCTTGGAGCGTTGCAATCGATCCCGAGTGATCTGTATGAGGCCGCTCGCGTGGATGGCGCCACGAAATGGCAGCAATTCCGCTCGATCACTCTGCCATCGCTCAAACCGGCATTGATTCCGGCAATCATTCTTTCGGTTGTATGGACGTTCAACATGTTCAACATTATTTTCCTTGTGACTCAAGGAGAGCCGGCTGCTTCAACAGAAATTTTGATCACGCAGGCTTACAAAATCGCTTTTGAGAAATACCGGTATGGATATTCCGCGGCTTATTCGACAGTGATTTTTATGATCCTTTTGATCTATGGCAGCATCCAGAACCGCGTCACAAGAGCAACGGAAGCAATTGCAGGATGAGTAACAACGTACCGCGGGAGACTCGCCCGCAGAGCTCAAGAGCGGACGGGTCGTCCGCGATACCAGGAAAACTATGAGTAAGAAAATCAACGACGAGCCTTCACACTTGCCGTTCCATATTTTTCTTGTGCTTTTTACGCTAATCACTCTGTATCCTATTTTGTGGGTGTTCACAATTGCGTTTTCCGGGAAACAATCGCTCGCTATCTCCGTGTTGCCGTCCGATCCGACACTCGCGGACCGGGTCCGCGCAATCACGCCGTGGCCTTCCGAATTTTCAACTTCGAATTTTGTTTCTGTTATGACGCAACAGCCTTTCGCCAGATGGCTTTTCAACAGCGCGATTGTAGCCGCCATGACAACCGTGCTCGGTGTCTTTCTTGCCTGCACAGCCGCTTACGCTTTTTCGAGGTTCCGTTTTCCCGGACGAAGAGTCGGCCTGATGTCCTTCCTGGTTTCACAAATGTTTCCGGGTACTCTGATGCTGATCCCGCTGTACATCATTCTTGTGAAGTGGCTCGGACTCGGCTCAACACGCACCGGCCTTGTTCTGGTTTATTCAACAATTTCCATTCCCTTTTGCGTGTGGATGATGAAAGGTTACTTCGATACGATTCCTAAGGAGCTGGAAGAATCAGCACTGATCGATGGAGCGTCAACTACAACGATTTTTCTCCGAATCATTTTGCCTCTCGCTAAACCGGCCGTTGCTGTAACAGCGCTATTTTCATTTATGACAGGATGGAATGAATTCATATTGGCGGCAACATTCATGGATAAAGAAGTCATGTACACGGCGCCTGTTGGTCTTCGTTTTTTTGTTGGAGGATTTTCCCAGCAGTGGGGCTATTTTGCAGCAGGATCGATTATTGTTTCGGTTCCTGTCGTAGCCCTGTTTATGTATTTACAAAAATATCTGGTCTCCGGTTTAACAGCTGGAGCCGTGAAAGGTTAGTTCGATTGAATTTTTTAGGAGGAAATATGTTAATGAGACGGTTGCTATGGATAGCTGCGATCTGCAGTTTCGTCTTTGTTGGTGCCGTTGGAGCACAAGAAGTTTCTTTGCAGGATTCACAGGGCGACGACAACGGGCCGGGCACATATACATATCCCACAGACACGGCTTACATTCCGGGATCTTTTGATATCACGGGATTTAAGATGAAGGTCAGTGGTGATCAGGCAACTTTTGAGGTGGGTGTTGCCGCAAAACTGGAAGATCCCTGGGGAATGCGAGTTGGATTTGCTGTTCAGACAGTCTACATCTACATCGACCAGGATCACAAAGAAGGTTCCGGCTTTACAAAAGGACTACCGGGACAGAATATTGAGTTTGCCCCCGCCGATGCGTGGGATAAATGCGTCATTCTTTCTCCACAATCAGCGGCGCGCGTAAAACAGGAAGTCGATTCAAAAGCCGCCTCCATGGCTGCCGGGATTTTGATTCCGAAGACCACAAAGGGCACCGGTTCCAAAATTATTGGTTCCGTGCCGGTGGCTGATCTCGGACAAGGGGATCCCAACACATGGGGTTTTCAGGTTGTTATGCAGTCCAATGAAGGTTTTCCAGCCGCAACAGATTTGTTAACCCGCAAGGTCAACGAATATGAAGGCCAACACCGTTTTGGCGGCGGAAATGATGGCGACTGTGATCCTCATGTTATGGATCTACTTGGTGAGGATCAGAAGGAACAACTTTCATATGAATGTAATCCTGATGGTACGTCCAAAAAGATGGCTACGTTACATATGGTGAGAAAATCATAAGAAACGTCCTCTAAGGAGGGGATATGAAACTGAAACAACTTGCGTTACTGGCGGTTGCCGTTGGATTCTTATCCATGGCTGCGCCGGCACACGCGCAAATATGGTTTGACGGGAATATTTATACAAAGTTCCTGTGGGGCACAGATCGCTTGGGAACTGCCCTTTACAACTTCACCGCGATTCCCGGAGAAGGGCTTGGTGATTCCGGACAGGGAAATCAACTAGAACTGTTCGTGAACGGTAAATTCGGGAAGAAAGTGGAATTCAAAGCTTCTTTGCAAAGCCGGTTTTACAGGAATTTCTGGACGAACGCAGGCGGTTATGGTCCATTTTGCGATGGTGCAATTCTTCCATCGGGCGGTAACGTCAATTGTCTTGGCAGTGAGCATGATCCACGCTCGAATCAGGTCATGAAACTTCGGAATGCATCCTTGACGATCAGTCCTGGATATTCATGGCTTTCGAGAGCGAGGGTTGGTGAAAATGATCTGGGTGGTTTCGATCCGTTTTTAATTGGCAGGATCCGATACATTGATCGTTTCAACATTTCTGCTATTCAGCTCAGCGGTAGCGCGGCTGAACGGAAATTTATGTGGGACGTGATTCGGATCTCGAACAGCACATTTGTGGAACCGGGCTTTAATGGCGGGGAATTTCAACCAGCTGATGGAACATGGGGATTCCAACCGCGATTCAAAGTCAATCCGAAGTTCGATATCAACGGCCTGATCTACTACGCGAAAGATATTGAAGTAGATCCAACCGACTTCTTTACAGATGATGGCCGCGACATCACAACACGTTTTGACAACTTCGGCGGTGGTATCGTTGCAGGTATCCACCCGAGTTCCAAGATTGATATCAAAGCCTCAGCGTACTTTACTCAATCGGAGACCGATCTGAATTTGAATAACGATTCGAGCGATGAGAATTTCGGCTTTGCCATATCCGGTTTCGACGTTGCACCACACGGGGATCTTAATGATGCGGCATTCAAAATAAATGCTGATATCAATGATCCTTTTGAGAATGGCCTTTCATTTCAACTCGAATACTTCAATATCGGTAAAGATTATGTGTCCATGTGGGCGGCACGCCGGGAATCCGACATCCTTTTGACTGAAGGATTCGATGCGACATGGGCGCAACCAGGTCCAAGCAACATCGCATTCGGCGTTTTTGGAGGCGAAGGCGATGCACCCCAACCGGGACCCGATACGAGAACCAATATCGGTTACGGCGGATGGAGCAACAATACAGTACAGGTCGCGACTTTAAGCGCTGACAACCAGTTTACAGATTTTGATGAACCAATCGCGGAAACTGCCATTGGTTGGAAAGGCTTCACCGTAAAACCTCTATTCGCAACCGGAAGTTGGGACATTCAAGGGGAACTCACTTATATCGATTACAACACGAACTGGCAAATGTGGGATGACCCTTCCTTAAGCATTACCAACTCTCCTTATCCTGCTCAAGAAGGGGACACAGGTGTCGGCCACAATTACCGCGCAGCGTATGCTCCATTCCGTGATCGCGAAACGACAATCGCAGTTGCGCGTGCAAAATACGCTTTCGCGAACGGTCTTGAGGTCTGGGGAAAGTACAAATACATTGATGAAACCGACAATCGCATGACGGATGCAAACTTCCTCCCGTTCCAGGCCGGTGCTTGCCCCGGCGGTGGACTAGCATGCGATAACACACTCGTGAACAACGCCAACACCGGATACTATGGGAATCCTCCGGTGATCACAGGCGCGGACGGAACGGTTGGTTATCAATGGAAACCGTTTGACAGCTTGAACGACGATGATCGCGACCTGAGTTACAACGCAATCTTCGTCGGAATCGGAAAGCAACTCCATCCCGACTTCTACGGATCCATGCAGTATGAACATTACGACGTTGACTTATTCGATGGCACCACTGCATTTCAAGCATACAATCTGCACGAAATGGCCGGTGGAAAACACAGCAAGAATAAGTTGATCTTTGTCGGACGTTACATCCTGCCGGGGTTACCGGAAGCAGGATTTCAGTTTGAGCACAACTGGGGTTCCTTTGAACCGGATTTCGGCGGTGGATTTGTTCCTCAGGCAATCACAACCACGGATCAGGAAAAAGCTTTCCATCAACCGATCGGCTCGCTCGGCTTCTTCAACCGTTTCGGCGGCTTTAATTCCATTGAAAAACGAACCTTCAGTCAGTCCAGGCTGAAAGCCTATTTGAAAGTCGTTTTCTAAGAACAACAGTCTAGAGGGGCGCGGAGTTATCCGCGCCCCCTCGGCTTTGTTCAAGATGTCAAAAGAGTTCAAAATGTTCAAGGTGTTTGTGTAAGCACCTTAAACGCATTGAACATTTTTATCACCTTTAACAACCCTGTGGAGTTATATGAAAAGTTATAGTCTGTTTTTCCTAATATGGATCCTGTTCTGTCACTTCGCTAACGCGGATGAAAAATACATTTTCAAAATAAGCGATCCCCGCGGTGATGATCACGGTGACGGCACCCTTATTTATCCGACGGAGAGCGATTTGCGGGCCGGTGATCTGGATTTGGTCTCTTTTGCGGCACGTCCTGAAGAGGGCGGAACGATGTTTGAGGCGGAATTTGCCAATTCAATTGAGCGTCCCGATAGCCGCGTGATTGACGCGGGCGGGCGAACCCTGGAATCTGTTGCACGCCTTGGTTTTTTTGAGTTCAACATTGATGTTTATATTGACATGGATCGCAAGGAAGGATCCGGCTATACAAGCACATTGCCGGGTCGCAATGCCGTGATTTCCTCCGGAGACGCATGGGAAAAAGTTGTCTTTCTAAATCCGCGTCCAAACGATGCCAGAAGTCAACTTGGAAACCTGCTTCATGATATTGCGGAGAACCAACTTCGTGCCCAGAAGGGAAGAGTGGATCCGGAAGATGAAAAGCAGATCAACGCCAGGATCGCGCTTGATCTGGATGGCAATTATTTTATCCCCACACGCGTCCGAGTAGCAGCTCGGAAAATCAACTTTTTTGTCCCGTCCTATTTCCTTCGCGGAACAGCGCAGAGCAATTGGAGTTACGTTGTCGTTATTACGGCCTCAACGATGGAAGACAAACTGGATCTGGGCGTCGACATCGGTGTTTTAGGACCTCGCGGTGGTTTACTCAACTTGCCTGTGGGGAAAGGTGCCTTCAGTGATCGCCTGGGCACGACTCGGGACGAAGCCACACTCCTGCCTCCGATCGTAGATTTCATAGCTCCGGACGGAACGAAACAGGAAGATATTCTTCGCAATTTTAATGTGAATGAAAAGAAACTCGTCGTCCTTCCCGGAGTCGTTCCTTCACCACAATAATTCATTTGTGCGGGCGCGATGAATCGCGCCCCTACAAAACCATCAAATCGTTGTAGGGGCACATTCATGACGCCTGCATTCTCGTTTGAGCGTTCCCTTATGTACAAAAGTCTTATTCACTGCCTGCTGCTTGCTATCTGTTTGATCCTCTGCGTGCCGGGTTGCAAGACCAGGATCGGAACAAACCCCAACGCCGATGTTGCGAATGAAGTTCGAACCGAATTCCTGCACGCCTGGAACAGCTACAAAAAATATGCATGGCGCCATGATGAGCTGAAACCGCTCACCAAAAGCTATCGCGACTGGCATGCTGCTTCTTTATATATGACACCCGTTGATGCACTGGACACCATGTATTTGATGGGAATGAAGGAAGAAGCAGACCAGACGAAAGAGTTCATCGTAAGGAACCTGGTTTTTGATCACGACATTTACGTAAAGAACTTCGAAATCACGATTCGCATTCTCGGAGGGCTCCTCAGCAGTTTTCAAATCACAGGAGATCAGCGTTTGCTAAGGCTCGCTGAAGATCTTGGACTTCGGCTGGTGCACGTATTTGATTCCCCAACAGGTATGCCTTATATGTTTATCAACCTGAAAACGGGAGACGTCCGCGGAGCCGAAACGAATCCGGCTGAAATTGGAACGTTGTTGATCGAGTTTGGTGCGTTGAGCAAACTCACCGGGAATCCCAGGTTTTACAGAAAAGCGAAGAATGCCGTGATTGAGCTCTTTAAGCGACGCTCAGCGATTGGTCTTGTTGGTTCCAAAATCAATGTGGAAACCGGGGAATGGCTCGATCGAAACAGTCACATCAGCGGAGGAATCGATTCTTATTACGAATATTTATTGAAAAGCTGGAAGCTGTTCGATGATGAGGATTGTCATCTCATGTGGAAACAGAGCGTGCAAGCCGTGAATCAGTATCTTGCCGATCAAAGACGTTCGGGGCTCTGGTACGGCTACGTGGACATGGATTCAGGGGCGCGTGTCGGGACTCGATTCGGATCGCTCGATGCATTCTTTCCAGGAGTCCTGGCGTTATCGGGGGATCTTGATCGCGCAAAAGCTCTGCAAAAATCGTCTTATAAGATGTGGCTCCATTTCGGGATCGAACCGGAAGAAATGGACTACACAACAATGAAGGTAACCTATGACGGTTACGCGCTAAGGCCCGAAATTATCGAGTCAGCCTATTACCTTTTTTACTTCACAAAAGATCTCAGATATGTAGAAATGGGAAAGAAATTTTTTCAGGACCTCCGAAAGTACTGTAGAACAGGCGGGGGATACGCGGCTCTCAAATCGGTTCAAACAAAGGAAAAGAAAGACAGGATGGAGAGCTATTTTCTGGCAGAAACGTTGAAATATTTGTATCTGCTCTTTTCTTTGCCTGAAACCATCGATCTATCCAAAACCGTTTTCAACACAGAAGCTCATCCGATTAAAAAGACCTGGTAGCCATTTACCGCTGGCGAGCCGCCGGCGCTACCATTTTCCGGTTATATAATGTTTGTTATGACTTCAAGATCTTCTTTTTCTATGGGGCGGGATACATACAGTGTTCCAATGTCCATGCACGCGGATGCGCGTCAAAGGCTTATCGATAGCCTTGTGAAGCAGGGAGTTTCTGGAGATTCGATTGTTTTGCTCCAGGGCGGCACGCACCGGATGAAATACGATACGGACCGCGAGTGGCCGTTTGAGCAGGAAAGCTTTTTTCAATATCTCTTCGGTGTGAAGGAACCCGGTTTTTTCGGAGCCATTCAAGTTGGAAACGGGAGGAGCATTTTGTTTGTGCCCCGGTTATCGGAAGAATGGGCGGTTTGGATGGGACTCATTCATCCTCCTGGTCATTTTCAGAGCGTGTATGAAGTGGATGAAGTCCGCTACATCGATGAAATTGGCTATTCTCTGAATTCGCTGAAACCGGAAGTCTTGTTGCTGTTGCAAGGACGGAACAGCGACAGCGGTTTGACTGCAACTCCGGCAGAATTTGCAGGCATTGAGAAATTCAGAACGGACTTGAATCTACTTCATCCGGTGCTTGTTGAATGCCGCGTGCGAAAATCGCAAGAAGAAATCGACTTGTTGCGCTGGATCAATGGCATTTCCAGCGATGCTCACATAGACGTCATGCGCCGGTGCAAACCGGGCCTTTACGAGTATCAATTGGAGGCCGCATTTCTGCATTACATTTACGATCGGGGCGGTTGCCGTTTTACGGCATATACCTGCATTTGTGGATGCGGACCGAATTCGGCGGTTCTTCATTACGGGCACCAGGGCGCTCCGAATGATCAGCCGATCCGTGATGGGGACATGTTCTTGAATGATTCAGGTGCGCAGTATCACGGATATGCGTCGGATATTACGTGCTCGTATCCTGTGAATGGAAGATTCACACCGGAGCAACGAGATATCTACGAATCGGTACTGGCAGCCAATCGCGCGGTTCAACGAGCGATGCGGTCATGCATTTCCTGGCCGGACATGCATCGATTGGCGGAACGAATCATCGCGGAACGCTTGCGCGAAATCGGTCTCATCAAGGGAAGCAACGATGAACTGCTGGCGAAGCATATTCCGGCGCTGTTTATGCCGCACGGGCTCGGACATTTTATGGGGTTGGACGTTCATGATCCGGGCGGTTATCCTGAAGGGACCTCGCGTATCAATGAGCCTGGAATCCGGAGCCTTCGTTGCGGTAGGAAACTGGAAGCCGGGATGGTGATCACTGTGGAGCCCGGCATCTACTTTATTGATGCTGTTCTGGAACCTGCGCTTGCAGATTCTACGATTTCAGATCTGCTGGTGAAACCGAAATTGGCTCAATTCCGCCGCTTTGGCGGCGTTCGAATTGAAGATGACGTTCTCGTCACGGAACAAGGTGCTGAGAATTTTACCCGGGTTCCCCGCGAAGTATCCGAAATCGAATCCGTCATGTTAAGCTCTTAACGCAAAGACGCGAAGGCACAAAGTTTTTGATTTTGTGTAAGAAGGGGGATATTGGGGATATTTGAGATGTGGAGATAAAAGTAGAATTAGCTCCTTATCTCCAGAATCTCCACCTCCCCTTTTCTGACACGAGCCTGAAATCTTTATTGAATGCGCCAGACGCCACTCGAATAGGGCGGCATCGCGAATGTCCAACTACCAGAAGCTCCGGAAGGATTCGCAGGGTTTCCATCTGTAAACAAGGAATCGAGCCGGAGAGCTTGAATGGAATACGGTCCGGCCGTGACGAAGGAATCACTGAGATTGTGAACGGCAATCACTTTTTCGGCAGGTACAGTACGAATAAATGCGAGAACCGGTGATGTCCCTGTTGTGGGCGTCAACAACTGAAGATCATCCGAACGAAGCGCAACGGAGTTCTTCCGGACGCGAATGAGATTCCGGTAATGAGACAGCAGTGATTCGGGTTTCTTGTCCTGATCCGTGACGTTTGTGGCGCCGCGTCCCGGGGCAAATTCGTACCAGGGAGATCCTGTTGTAAACCCGCCGTTGAGCATATCATTCCAGGGCATCGGAGTACGCTTGGCTTCATCGCCTTGCGCGGGACCATTCTGAATTCCGACCTCTTCTCCGTAATACAAAAATGGAACACCCGGCAAAGTTAATAGAATAGAAGCCGCAACTCGAAGGCGCCCCGCATTGTTTTGCAATTGTGTCGCCAATCGAACTTGATCGTGGTTCGTCAGGAAAGGCGTATCCAGAACTCCTTTCGGATACGTACTTTGAACTTCTGCAATTTTTGCAGCAATGCCGGTTGCGTTTTTGCTTTGCACTCCGCGCAAAATCTCATCGGAAAGCGGAAAATTGAAGTTCATTGGCAGTTCATCTCCACCATTGACCTGAGCGGTGGAGCCGAAATAGTCGGCGATGATCGGAGTATCTGTCCAGTTTTCTCCAACGAGAACGGCCTGCGGATTGACGCTCCGGACTCGAGAAGAAATTCTTTTCAAGAAAGCATGTGTCTCACGGATATCCGCCTGACCGGGGCCTCCCCCGGATTCGACGAGGTACCGTGTCGCATCTAGCCGAAAACCATCCACTCCTTGATTGAGCCAATGCTTTGCTATGTCCAGAAATTCTTTCCGCACAGTCTTGTTACGGAAATTCAAATCCGGCATGCCTGACCAGAATACGCCGTAGTAAAAGGATCCGTTCAACGGATGCCATGTCTGATTATTCCCACCCCAGGGCTGGTTCCATCCCGGGTTGTCTCCACGCCAAACATACCAGTCTCGCTTAGCGGCATTCACCGAAGAAGCGCTCTCTATAAACCAGGGATGCTTGGAACTGGAATGATTCATCACAAAATCGACGATCACTTTGACGCTGCGCTTATGAGACTCCTGCAGTAGAAGATTGAAATCTGCATTGGTTCCGTATTCTGAATCGATGTTCCAGTAATCCGTTGTGTCGTATCCATGATAGCTTGGTGATTCAAAGACAGGCATCAACCAGATGCCATCAATTCCAAGATCTGTAACGGTCTCCGGCTTACCGTCGTTCAGATAATCGAGTCGTGAAATCAGGCCCTTTAAATCCCCTACGCCGTCGCCGTTCGAGTCTGCAAAACTGCGCACAAAGATCTCGTAAAATACGGCGCCGCGTAACGAATCATGTTTCCAATCGGGACCTCCCGAAGTCGAAATCATGAGATCGTCTGAGTGATCCCTGCTGAAAACCGAGCATGAAACGAGCAATATTAGAGCCAAAAGAACCAGTAAGTGATGATTTCGCATGTCAGGTATTATAGGAGAAGCAGTGATTCATGAGCAACGAGCCCCGGGAACTAGCAACGTTCGATGAAGCGAAGCGATCGGCATTTTTGAAAGACTTGATGGGCTTTCTGCAGAGACGTCCTGTAGATCTTCTTCCTTTTACCGAAGTGAAGGAGCGTCTACGTTTGAAAAACTTCATCGACAGGGGGGGTCAGGAAGTTCCACTGGATCGTATCGTAGGTTCCTTAGGACGGGAACATGAGTTTAACCGCGCATTTTTACCGCGTGAAGAATCACTGCGACAAAGATGGCAGGAGATCAAGGATCTTGCGGAAGGCCCTGCAGGATTTCCACCGGTAGAGCTTTATTACGTTCAGGATGTTTATTTTGTCGTGGATGGGCACCACAGAATATCTGTTGCGCGCGCAGTCGGAGCAAAAACGATCGAAGCGCGAGTAAAGGAATTTCGTACTCCGGTGCTTTTAACCTCTGACACTTCCATTGAAGACCTTATCTTAAAGACCGGCCTCGCTGAATTTCTTGAAACAACAGGACTCGTGCAAAAAGATCCGAACGAATATGTCGTAACCATACCGAACGGGTACGAAAAACTACTGGATCACATCAGCGTTCATCGCTACTATCTCGGGATTGAGAAAAATCGCCCCATTTCCTGGGAAGAGGCTGTGAGATCCTGGCGTCGATCGGTTTATTTGCCGATGACAAGAATCATTTGTAAACACAAAATAAAAGAACAATTTCCAGACCTCACAGAAACCGATCTTTATCTTGTTACAATCGAACATCTTCATTACTTGAAAGAACAGTATGGCTCGAAAAAAATTGGACGCGCCCGCGCGGTCAAGGATTTCGCGCTGCAAAACAAGCCAACGAAGAAGTGGTGGTAAACGAGGAAGTTATACTAACAAACACCTTTAAACTTTAACTTTCCTATTATGACCGACAACATTCTTGCAGTTATTCTTGGTGGTGGAGTGGGCAAACGGCTCTATCCTCTCACAAAAGAGCGTTCGAAGCCGGCGGTGCCGATTGCGGGCAAGTATCGTTTGATCGATGTACCGATCAGCAATTGCATCAATTCAAAGATTTATCACATCGCTGTCTTAACTCAATTCAATTCTGTTTCATTGCACCGGCACATCACGCAAACGTATCAGTTTGATGATTTTCATCGCGGATGGGTTCAGATCCTGGCAGCTGAGCAAACTCCTTTCAGCAGCGATTGGTACCAGGGGACGGCTGATGCAGTCCGCAAACAAATGCTGGAAATCAGCGCTGCAGGCTCCGATTTGGTTCTCATTCTTGCTGGCGATCATCTCTATCGTATGGATTATCAAACGATGGCGGAGTTTCACAGCAAACGTAATGCCGATATCACTGTCGCTGTGCAGCCAGTCGCTCGCGAAGAAGCTTCCCGTTTCGGACTGCTGAAACGAACGGGGGATTCACGAATCGTTTCCTTCGCAGAAAAGCCACGCGATCCGAATGTTCTTTCTGATTTTGTTTCGAGGCCGGATGATCCGGCCAGACCTTACATCGGCTCGATGGGCATATACCTTTTCAGCAAATCGATCCTGCAAAAAGTGCTTCAAAATCAGTCGCATCATGATTTCGGCGGTGAAGTGATTCCACAGGCGCTTCAAGACCACGCTGTTTATGCGTTCGATTTTGATGATTACTGGGAAGATATCGGGACAATCCGTTCTTTTTACGAAACGAATTTGCGCCTGGCCCGCTCCGATTCCCCTTTCACTTTTTATGATCCGGTGCGGCCGATTTACACACGCCCTCGATATCTGCCCGGTTCGATTGCAGAACAATCGGTTTTACACAATGTCTTGATGGCCGAAGGTTGCCAGATTATTCAATCGCACATCGAAGACTCGATCGTCGGTTTGCGCGGCCAGGTCCGCAGCGGCGTGCAGATGAAACGCACAATCTTTATGGGAGCAGATTACTACGATCCACCCACTCAAACTCATTCCTCAGGTCTACCGCTCGGAATCGGACGCGGATGCCGCATCGAGGGAGCGATCCTGGACAAGAATGTGCGACTCGGCGAAGGTGTCATCATCCACCCGTTTCCGCAAGGAACGGAACTGGATCGCGGCTATTTTGCAGTCCAGGATGGTATCGTTGTGGTTCCAAAAGATACGGTATTGCCTGCCGGAACGCGCATCGAACCTTAAAGTGGAAACCGAATGAGACCGAATGAACAGATTGCTACTTTTGTAATATTTCGTTGAGCAAGGTGCTTTGCATCCTGGATCCATCTTCCAGAGTGATTCCCAGACGGTTGCCCAATTTCACAACGATCAGTTCACGGTCCGGATCAACGCAAAGCCAGGTGCCTGTCACCCCACCATGCCCGAACGCGCGCATCGAAAGCGCACCAAATCCGGTCCCTTGATCTTGATTGAGATACCAACCGAACCCCCATGTTTGAGGATGTCCTTCCAAATTGAGCAATCCGGACGTTTGAAGAGTGATCATTTGCCTGCAACTTTCTGCAGAAAGAATTGGCTTTCCATGATCCAAAAAAGATTGGGCAAGGGCGGCCAGATCTCTCAACGTGCTAAAAAGTCCGCCACCCGCCAAACCGATTGCTCGAAGAAAACGGGCGTTCCACCAGGGATCGATTCTATTTTCCGGATCATAAACCACCGGAATCCTGTCGCTCCATTCTGCCGGTGGTTGATAACTTGTGCTGTTCATTCCAAGCGGTTCGAAGACCTGCCGTCGCGTGTACTCAACCCAGGTCAAACCGCTTTCCTGACAAACTATTTCTTCGACAAGATCGAAAGCTGGTGTTGTATACGAGCATTTTGATCCCGGTTCAAAGAGCAATCCTTGATCAGCGATCGCTCGAACTCTGCCGTATCGCAGAATCGCTTCATCCTCCGGTTCCATCGGTCCGAGTCCCGATGTGTGTGTCAGAAGATGACGGACAAGAACTCGATCATGGTAGAACTCAGGAAGAAGGTCCTTCACCTTCTGATCCAAACTCACTCGTCCACTCTCCACGACTTGTATCAAGGCCGCGGCTGCTACCGGCTTTGCGAGACTCGCAACAACCCAAATATTGTTGGTATCGACAGCGATGTTGCGTTCGATATCCCGCAGACCGGATGCATGCTCCAGCAGAATCTCGCGATCCTGCTGTACAAGAAGCGAAGCTCCCGGCAAGATCAGATCCCGAGTCCATCTTTCCAAGATGCTATTTAGTCTGGATACGTCTGCTTTCATGAAAGGAACGGTAGCCATCTTCGACGGGCATTCATCCCTATTTCTGCGTTGCACCGCCAGCAGCGAGTATTTGTTTCAACTCTTCGGTCCAATTGATGACCACATGCATGCCGTTTCCGCGTGTACCGCGGCGAAGCATGAGGACGGTCGACATCCTCGGAATAGGAGGAAGGCAGGATTTTGAGAGCAATCTCCCGACCGATTCTGGTGTCCCGTGCCCGATAAACTTCGCCCATCCCACCCGCGCCAAGCGGCGCAACGATCTCGTACGGGCCTAATTGCTCCTGTCTTAAGTCCCATCGCTTTAAGATTTCATCACAAAGCGATTGGAATACAAAACGTCCAAAATAGATTGCTTGCTTGTCGATATTAGTTTTACGGGCAAAGATTGGAATCTCGCTTCTGAAATGCTCTCGATTGGAAATGAAGCCGCGCGGAAATCATCACCAGGCTGCCTTCAGTCAAGTCGATCGCATGTTTGCTCAGAGCGAACGGCTGGGAACTTGCCTTCACATTTGAACTCAACAAGCATTCGGGCAAAAGGATGTCCGAACCGCCGGAATAAAAAATACTCTTATGATTCTTCTCGTTTCCAAACACTATGTTTCCACCAGCTGAATTCTTATACACATTTTGAAGATGACCGAGTCTATTATCGCCAAGGACTGTTATAGATTGAATCTTGCCATCGATTGTAGCTTCGGTCAGAAACGGCGATAGCTTCGAAGTACTGGATGATACAGAGCCAAAGATCAGGTAACCACTATCGGGCGGTAGTTTTACTTCCAGGCTTGCATTGACTGGGCGGATATTGTTGAAGGTCACGGACTTTTTCCAAACGAATTTTTCCCGTGCGTCCTGTTTTGCAAGAAAGAGTTTACCTGCACCATGATCGACTCTGAGGAAAACGATCCCACCATCTCTGTCTGGATAGAGCGCGAACTTTTTATTCTTAATAGAATTAGCGGATTCGATTTCGCCGGTTGAATCCAGTCGTACCAACGAATGACCGATGGATACAACAAATCCGCCATTTGATGTTAGTTGAATCTGTCCGCCAAATCCTCCAAAACCCCCCTGTAAAAATTTTGACCATTCAATCGCACCGGAGCTACTGAACTTCACGAGAGCCAGCTCAATACCCGTGGGGTCTATACAGAACCCACTGCGAGCTGGTCCCAATGCCAATGCACCACCGTCAGGAGTGCCCACAATCGAATCAAACTTCGAGAGCGTTGGCGTTTGAAAATCATCACACTGCTGGGGCTGTTGGAATCCCAGGCTCCATTCGATCGTTCCATCTGCGTTCAGCTTGAGCACTGCAAATTTGCCAAGACCGTTCCGATTGCTAACAGTCAGAAAAACTCCATCATCCGTGCTTTTGTCAACTCCTTCAGGAACTATCGGAAAACTGCCGGCCAATTCTCTTTGCCAGACCTGCTTTCCTGTAAGGTCGATTTTTCGTAGGATGATTCGTCTTTGTGAAGAGTTCCTGATCACCAGAATAAATCCGTCTTTCGTTTGAAGTGACTTCTGGATCTGACCGATATTCGTAATTTCTTTGGCAAAGGCATTATCACCCGAAGCTGATAAATCGGTTGGTAAAAAGAGCGTGATCATTGCAGCAACGAAAATAAGCACGTAACTGCAGGTGGTTGGAAGCCGAAAAATTTTCAAATCGCCTCTTGTGATATCCGTTGATCCGCTCTGGAACTATTTTCTCACAATTCTCATTTCTACAGGCGCGATGAATCGCGCCGCTACGGATAACCAACGTAGGGGCGACATTTATGGCGCCCGTGTCCCAGTGCTTCCAGGGCGTCTTACTTTTCACAGCATGCTACAATGTTTCGGGTTTCCATATGAGCATCCATACTGGAATGCGCGTAGGCCACTACGAGATCACCGAACGGATCGGCGCCGGAGGAATGGGCGAAGTTTATCGTGCGCGGGACACCAGGCTTAACCGCGGAGTTGCCATCAAGGTGTTGCCCCCATCATTCGCCAGTAACAGTGATGGAGTGGCCCGGTTCCGGCGCGAAGCACAGGTGCTCGCCTCTCTCAATCACCCGAACATTGCATCGATTTACGGACTGGAAGAGACGAATGGGGATCTGGCACTCGCACTGGAACTTGTGGATGGAGAAGACCTGGCAGAGCGTTTGAAGAGTGGCCCGATACCGTTTGAAGAAGCCATTGCAATCGCGAAACAAATTGCCGATGGGCTCGAAGCGGCACACGAAAAAGGCATCATTCATCGCGATCTCAAACCTGCAAACATTAAACTGACAAAGGCAGGCATTGCCAAAATTCTCGACTTCGGGCTCGCAAAAGCCTATGAAGGGGATACATCCTCAGCCGAGACCGGAGCGTCGCAATCTCCAACCATGGCGCGACACATGACGGAAGCCGGATTGATTCTTGGCACGGCGGCATACATGAGCCCGGAGCAGGCACGAGGCAAACCAGTGGACAAGCGTGCCGACATCTGGGCTTTCGGTGTTGTGTTGTTTGAGATGCTGAGTGGACGTCGATTGTTCGATGGCGAAACTGTTAGCGATACGCTGGCAGCAGTGCTGACTCGTGAACCCGATTTTTCTGCACTGCCTCCGTCCACGCCCCCTGGTGTTCGACGATTACTTCAGCGTTGTCTCATTCGTGATCCCAAGAAACGCCTGCGTGATATCGGTGACGTTCAAGCGGATTTTGACGATCCGGGCCATGCAGTGTCTGCTGCAGCGCCGGCGTCACGGCCGAACCTGCTCGCTCGGGCGTTGCCGTGGGTAATTGCGATTACGGCCATCCTTATAGCGGTGTGGATGATCTCGTATTCTAACAAAACAGATTCCACATCAAGGGATGTGATTCATCTCGATATCAGCTATCCGCAAGGAATCGAACCCTTTTCAGGCCTACAGGGCGGATTCGCAGTCTCACCGGATGGCAAAAGTATCGCGATGATCGGCATCAAAGATGGCGTGCGAAGACTTTACGTTCGTCGCCTCGACAGTCCGGATGTAACTGAGCTCAACGATACAGCGGGCGTGAACTCCGCCTCCTTTTCACCAGATAGTTCAAGCGTTACCTATGTCCCTGGCAGCACATTGCTAACTTTGCTATCGCTCAGTGATCGACAGCGTTCTGTCGTAGCGTCAGGCACAGATCTGGGCAGCGGAGTGATGTGGAGTGAATCGGGCATTCTTTTCAATCGAGGCGGGGCGCTCTGGATCGTGCTTCCGAAGGGCGGAACGGCCCGCCAGTTAACTATACTCAACGCAGAACGACACGAGGTTTTACACGCCGATCCGTTGGTCCTTCCCGGAGGACGGACCGTGTTGTTCTCAAGTATGACAACGGAATTGGGCACGGAGCGGATCGAAGCAGTGTCCACGCAAGGTGGAAAAAGAACCGTTGTAATCGAACGTGCAATCACACCGGTCTGGTCTCATACCGGTCACCTGCTCTTTGGACGTGACGGCGGAGTCATGGCAGTTCAGTTCGATCCTGAACGTGTGACTGCGAGCGGGGCCGCTGTCCCTGTGATAGGATCCGGTGTCGTTGGTACGGTTCGCACTGGTAGTCTGGGACTTCAGCTCTCACCTGCCGGCACCCTTGTATTCGTTCCAAATGAATTTGGCACCAAACGAGTGATCTCCGTTGGTCGTGACGGCTCAGAACTAGGACTCACATTAATACCAAGTGGTTATGGTAATCCACGGATCTCTCCCGATGGACGAAGACTGCTGCTAGAGAATGGCAACAACGTCCTTGAATCGCTCGATCTGTTGCGAGGGACTCGGGCCAGGCTCATTCCAGCAGCACAAGGCACGAGCTTCTCTACCTGGAACTCCAACGGTGAGGGAGTCGTCTTTCGCCGCTTCAATGTTCCCTTCTGGGCCGCCGCTGACGGAAGCGGCAGATCAGGCCCCGTTACAGGAGGACTCATCAATGATTATCCTTCATCAGCGGGTCCGGATCCCGATTCGATCTTCATGGTTCGGATTCAACCAAATACATCAGGCGATATTTTCCTGATGTCGATCACCGGAAAATTTCAACCGAAACCACTCATCGTGACGCCGGCTTACGAAGGTGGCGTGCAACTTTCGCCTGATGCACGCTGGCTGCTCTATCAATCGAATGAGTCCGGCCAACCTGAAATCTATATGCGCAGATATCCCACTTTAGATCGGCAATGGCAGGTCTCTGAAGGGGGAGGTGTTCAAACTCGCTGGAGCACCGACAACCGCGAAATCTATTACAGAAACGGAAAAAACATGATGGCTGTTTCGTTCGATCCGTCCGGAGCGGAGCCCGCTTTCGGAAAACCGACCGCCCTGTTCGCGGACGAATACGACTTCGGCCAGGGCATTTCAATCGCCAATTACGATGTGACACGTGACGGACGTTTCATCATGCTCCGGCGCGGCACACACGGCAGCAGTCTGCGCGTCGTCATCAACTGGACGGAAGAGTTGAAAAAAATTCTTGCGGCCGGCGAAACACGTTAACCGGAAGTCTCCCTCGCTCTTGGAGGTTGGGACTGGAAGTTACCGCATCTGCTGCAATAAATGCAATCAACATGACGGGAGTGATTCTTATCGGCGCCGGGAAAGGAGGAAAAGCACTGCTCGACCTCTTTCACGATGATCCTGGAGTTCGAATCGTTGGAGTTACCGACACAAACGATACAGCGGGCTTATATTTATCTCTGGTCGAAGATTGTGATTCCTGTCCGTGTGGAATGTTACTCAGGTTACAAAAGCGAAGAGCGTCCATTGCGTTTTACTTTGGGTGAGCGCACCTTTGAAATCGTAGAAATCGATGATCGTTGGTATTCGCCGGACGCCATCTATTTTCGCGTAAAAGCAGACGATGAAAACATCTATCTACTTCGCCATGATGAGATTCACGACCGGTGGAGTCTTGAAGCCTTTCGTTATCGCTGAATTAGCGATACGCCTTTGACCGGTGGGCAAAATAAACTTCTCGCTCGGATGCAGGTGATCTTTTGATTCGTAATCGATGGGATGTCAATTCCATAGCGGAGGGAATATGCACCGAATCGCAATGATCCTGTTTTGCACCGTCATGCTTTTGATTGGAAACTCTTCTCCTGCAAAAGCGGAAATTGTAGTGCATGCCGCCGCCAGCCTTAGCGATGCACTCAAAGAAGCCGGCACCATTTATGAAAAAGAGACAGGCGAGAAGGTGGTCTTTAACTTTGGTGCTTCGAGTCTTCTGGCCAGGCAGATCCAGGAAGGGGCGCCGGGTGACCTCTTTTTTTCAGCTGACGAAGCAAAGATGGACGGCCTGGAAAAGAAGGGGTTGATTCGGAAAGAGACAAGGATATCCCTGCTCTCCAATACCCTGGTGATTGTGATTCCAGACGATTCCAAAGCCCAATTTTCCTCTGCCAGAGATCTGCTGAATGTAAAGGGAAGGGTCGCTATCGCAGAACCGCAAACAGTTCCAGCCGGGATTTATGCGAAAGAATATCTGAAGAAGATTGACATCTGGGACAAGATTATCGACCAATTAATTCCAACGGACAACGTTCGCGCTGCTCTCGCAGTCGTTGAATCAGGCAATGTGGACGCCGGGATCGTTTACAGAACAGACGCCGAGATATCGAAACGAGTCAAGATCGGTTATGAGATTCCCAGAATGGAAGGTCCGAAGATCCGTTATCCCATCGCAGTGCTGGCCAATACAAAGGATTTTCCCTCCGCAAAGAAATTCTATGACTTCCTCATGAGCGAGAAAGCTTTAGACATCTATCTCAAGCATAAATTTCTTCTGGCAGATGGCATACATCCATAACACGGGGCCGTAAACGAAATGGTGCGGGCGCCCCCGCGCTCCCACTGGCGTCCCGGCCGTCGAAATTCCGCCTACGAAACGTCCGCGCCACTTCCGAATCACTCAACCTTAAAACGTGAAACTTCTTGTCGCAAAGCCTGGACCGTATGGTGCAGTCTTGATGCAGCGCTGTCGAAGTGCTGCAGAGATTCTTGCGTATTGCGGGCGACATCGTTCAATTGCAGCACTGCATCCTTGATATGTTGTGTCCCCTGAGATTGAGATTGCATACTGCTGTTTACTATTTCGAACTGAGGGCTCAAGTGTTCCACCTGTTTGATGATATTGCCGAGTACGGCATTCACCGTTGCTATGGTGATGACTCCCTGATCCACCTGGCGGATAAATTGTTCCATTTCTGTAACGCCTTTCGAGACCGCGTTGTGCATTTCCTTCACGATTCTTTCAATATCCAGAGTCGCAACAGCAGACTGATCCGCCAGCCTTCGAATCTCCCTGGCCACAACGGAGAAACCGAGTCCGTACTGGCCTGCTTTTTGCGCTTCGAGCGCTGCATTGAGAGAAAGAAGGTTTGTTTGATCAGCCACTTTTGTCATCGTCTTAACAACAAGATTAATATTGTTTGATTTTTCGCTGATTGTGTTCAACCGTGACGAAATGGACGAAGTCGCCTTCTGGAGAGCATTCATTGTGGAAGCCATTCCATCCAGACTCCCGCGACCCGAAACTGCATGATTCCCCGTTTCAATCGCCAAGCGATTTACGGTTTCCATCGATCTTGTTAACTCCTTCGAAGTGGCGGCTATTTCTGTAAGTGCCGTTGCAATTTGACTGGTCGATGAACCGAAGTGATTCACACCTTCTTGCTGATTTCTTGCAGTACTGGAAATGTCGGTTGCTGCTGAAATGAGCTCAACAGAAGACAGTTTGACTTGTCCGATCAATGCGTTCAAATTCTCGATCATGCTTTGGATTGCACGAAGCAACGTGGCCGTTTCATCGTTTCCCGAAACGCGCACATCGGCTTTCAGGTCACCGGCCGCTACTTGATCCGCAAGCCGAACGGCCACTGCCAACCGCCTGGTAATCGAATTCGCCAGCCAGACCAGTATCCCAAAAATAAAAACAAGTCCGGCGATGGCGATTCCGGATGACCTTTTCAACTGCGTCATGATGGGTGCCAGGATCTCCGCTCGCGAAACACGCATCACCAGTGTCCAGTCGCCGGTAAGGATCTTCGAAGCATCATAGTAGTATTCGTGCTTTTTAGTCGGATCGATAATCAAACGCTCTTGAGAATCATTCTGATCGTTATAAAAACCCAGCAAAATACCTGCATAAGGAGAATCCTCGATCCTTTTCGTGTTCAAACTGGAATCCATGGTGGCGGAAATAATTCTTCCTCTTCGGCTGATCAAGATGAAGTCAGAAGTTTGAAAAGGTTTCAGTCCTTGAAGAAAATCCGTTACCTGTGTGAGCGACCGATCGACCCCTGCTATCCCAACGAATTTCCCGTTCACGACAATAGGATAAGTCTGCTCTACAATTAATTTTCCTTCATAGGCATAAGGCTCCGTCACCATAATATTGGGATCCGCGATTTGATTTTGTTCCTTCTGCCCGGTGTAATGAATGCTGAGCTCTTTTGCCAGTGCGATGTTCCGTGTTTCGGGAATTCTGTTGATCTTATTCTTGACTCCCTGGTAATAGAAACTTTTTTCCAGATCGACAAGAGGATTTAAGCGGATGATCGAATGATCGTCTTTATCTCGAAACCAGTATGGAATGAAGCGACCGTTTTTATCGCAAGCGCCCTTTTCTTGCGGATTTGCTTTGGAGAGGAATAGCTGATCGTTGCCATCGGCGTTTGGTTCGTATCCGAAATACGCTCCAGTGAGGTTCGGATATCGCTCCAAAACGCTGCGAGCATATAGGATCGATTCGGACCGTCTACCGAATAATCCATTTTCCTGAGCGAGTGCCATTGTGTGCGCGATCGTAACAGCTTCCAAACTTCCCCTTTCAATTTCCCGAGCCGCCTTGGCGGTTTCCAGATTGATCCTTCCAAGATTTTCACGCAGTAAATGCCGGTAATAACTTGTAACCAGAAGACTGATAACTGCGAGCAGGATCATCACAACGGGGATAGCAGCGAACAAAAGAATTTTGGAGCGCAGACTACGAAGATTTGGAATCTTATTCAACGCGGGAGCCGTCCAGCCGAATGATTGTAACTCATTCACGCAAAGGCATAAAGTCGCAAAGGATTAACCACAGCCGACTCTGTGTTGAGAGCTTCTTCTTTCTTTGCGTCTTCGCGCCTTTGCGTTAAAGGGTTAGAGTTTATCGGCGCAGCGAAAGTTGATCAAGAATGAAGGCATAGCTCATGGCTGTATTCCTTAAACGGTCGTAACGGCCTGAAGAACCGCCATGGCCTCCACTCATGTTGGTGATCAAAAGAAGCGGATTCTTGTCCGTTTTTAGAGTCCGCATTTTCGCCACATATTTTGCCGGCTCCCAGTACATGACCTGGCTGTCGTTCAAGGAAGTTTGCACCAGAATAGCGGGATAATCCTTCGCAGCAAGGTTATCGATCGGCGAAAATAGCTTCATGTACTCATACTGCTCTTTGATTTTCGGATTCCCAAACTCCGCAAAATCTCCTGTAACCAGCGGGATCGATTCATCCAGCATCGTAATAATTGCATCCACATACGGCACGCGGTTAATCACAACTTTAAATAAATCAGGACGCATATTGACGACCCCGCCCATTAAGAGGCCTCCGGCACTGCCTCCTTCGATCGCCAGCAAATTCTTGGATGTGTACTGATTCTCGATTAAATACTCTGCTGCTGCTATGAAATCAGTAAATGTATTCATCTTGTTCATCAGACGTCCCGCATCATGCCATTCCTTTCCAAACTCACCGCCGCCCCGGATGTGAGCAATCGCCTCAGCAAAGCCGCGATCGAGAAGGCTCAAGGAGTTTGAAGAGAAGCCAACATCGTAGGAGGCTCCGTAGGAACCGTAGCCATGCAACAGCAGAGGTGCGTTCCCGCCTTTCTTGAATCCTTTCTTATAAACAATCGAGATCGGAATTTTGGTCCCATCTTTAGCTGTCGCGTAAAGACGCTCGGAAGTGTAGCGGTCGGGATCAAATCCGCCCAGCACTTCGGTTTGCTTCAACAAACTGTTCTTTCGGGAATCCATGTTGTACTCGTAAAGGGAGTCGGGCGTGATGAAGGATTCGTAATTGTAGCGGAGTACATTGGTATTCCATTCGGGATTGTAGGAAAGATAAACACTGTAGACCGGCTCGGAAAATTCAATGCTGTGAGAATCGCCAGTTTTGAAATTGACGATTCGAATCTGCGGGAATCCGTTTTTCCTTTCAGATAAAACGTAGTGGTCGGCAAAACAATCCACGGACTCCAGCATCACATCCGGCTGATGGGCAATCACCTCTTTCCAACTGCTTTCCTCGACCGAATCGACCGGTACTCTTACGAGACGAAAATTGGAGCCGGTATCGTTGACCCGTATATAGAAATGATCGCCATGGTGATCGACATTCAGCTCTCGATTCTCTTTTCTGGCCGCAAGAATCTTCCATTCAGCCATTGGCGTGTCGGCACGCAGGAAACGGATTTCTGTCGCAGTGGAGCTGGCGGAAATTGCAATCAGATACTGCTTGCTCCTTGTCCGGCCGCCAAAAAGATTGAACCGTCCGTCCTTCTCTTCATATAGAAGGTCGCCGGTTTTCGCTCCCAAAACATGTCGATACAAACGATAGGGTCGTTTGGCAGAATCTTTGGTGATGTGAAAAAGGGTCTTGTTGTCGGTAGCCCAGAAGAACGCGTCCACATCATTCACGCGATCCGGCAGAAGCTTGCCTGTCCGCAAATCTTTTATGAAAAGGTTATAGACTCGAAACCCTGTTTCATCGG
>CAVYSN010000016.1:0-110097 GCA_963771165.1 uncultured bacterium
AACGAGGACGTGGCGGTCGAGTTCCAAAGTTTTGGCTTCTCGGTACGACCTTAGATCGACGGCCTAACACTTGCGGCCGGCATCGTTAGACTGCCGGCACCTACCAAGCCAAACCCCATGGAGAGTCATCGGGGCTACCATCGCGCTTGAGATCGGTGGCGCTTGCTGACGTGACGCGTCAGGGTAATAGAAAGTGTGCCTGCCGATGGGCCGTCCCTCGCCACTTGCCCAAGCCGGTAATGAACCGCCGCGCCTCTCCCGAACGATGATTGGATTGAGGAAGTAAGTTGCGCCTGCGGTAGGATCAGGCGTCTGACCACTAAGAACAGCATCGGCAATTATCGCTGCACTTTGATAGCGAGGATCATTGGGGGAAAGTTCCTCGATCTCTCTCCGCCTCGTCATCCATGGCTCGAACTGGCCTGGAGATGTCACCACAGCTTTGATGTTGTCACCCCATTTGCCGCTCTTCTTCCGATTTAGGACCACATAGGCGACCGCAACCTTCCCCACCACGGGCTCGCCAGAAGCCTCAAATGCGACTGTCCTAATGAGGTAGTCACGCTCATCAACGCGCTGGCGGAGTTGGTAGCCCCAAGACAGAGCCACAGCGATCAAACCAACGATAAAGGCGTCGCCCAGTTTGTTCCTCGCGGCTGGTAATTCTCGAATCCGAAATCGCCGCATCACCATTTTGTCCCCGCGCCTGATAATCCTCGAATCAGCGATGGCGCCATTATAGGCGAGACTGCATTCTCCGTTACAACTCCTTGGATGAAGCGCAGCGGACCAATGCCTAGCCGCGCGGGCGCCATCCTGTCAAAAGATCGACACGCGGCATCGAAGCCGCGTCCGATTAGTGGTGCTCACCGGAAGCTTTTAGACGTTGGGACCGCTTAGGAGCAGAACGCGCACATATTCTCGCGTGGGTGCATTGGGCCAGTTATGAGCGAGAACGGACATTGCGCCCCCTCGTTGGAACATCGGTTCGGCAGCCTTTGCCGCGTCGAAAAGGCCTAAGCCCGGGCTTAACGGCTTCGAAAGCTGGCGCGCCCACTCTAGAGGTCTGGGTCACGGGGGCGGAGGATGAGGATTCTCCTCAATACCGCTGCGCTTTTCGCCATCGGTTTGCTGATAGCGGCAATTGTCATGCTCGCCGTGCGCTGGCCTTTTGCTAACATGGCGGCGGGTGAGTTGCGTTGCGACGACGGCGGCGCCGTGGTCGTGAGGGTCGCCGGCAAGGACTATGCTGTAAACGGGATGGCCAGCTCGCGTTACCCGCCCATACAGCAAGTGTGGAACAGCAATACTTATCCAGACACCAACATCGATCGCCTAATCGCACGCGGCCTGACTCTTTGCGACTGGTGAGTCCCGGCGCGATGCTCACCTGCTCGCGCTAAGAGCTTCGTCAATCAGGCGAAAGTTTTCTTCAGTGTTTCTTAAGCCCCACGCGCTTTGATTCGCGGAGAGGGGTGCACTCAGAAGGGTGAGCTTAAACGCGTCTGTCGAGTCCAAGGCTCGCTCTTCCGTGGCTTCGAGGAAACGCTTCCCCGAACGTGCATCGCAACGGCGTGAGTGGGAGCTGAATCGTGTCTATCGACCAACTTGACGCGAGAGTTCTTCGCGTCAGAAGGGCCTTCAGGCGATCAAGGCAAGCGATTGCCGCCGCTCGTGATGATCTGGAAAGCCATCAACTGTGGCTAGAGCGCCATCGTGCCGCTTGGGCCGAGCACGTAAAACATTACGAGCGCAGGCTGGGTAGTAAACGATGGATTTGGGCTGGCAAGCGGTTAGCCTTGCGCTTGTTTTTATTATTTCCACTCGTTTGCGTTGCGCTTTTTCGTTTGGTCGCACGACTTGTCCCTCACCTGCGCGGTCTGCGCCTAGGCAACTTTTTACCACTCCATGCGCTGGCAAGTCGAACTCAAAACGGTGTCTGGTCACTTTTGTCTTCGCGGCCCAGCGCAACGAGGCACAGGAGGCATCGCGATCGGATTCCCGGCCTCGATGGACAACTGTGCATCGGGCAACCAATATCCTCACAAGTCACCCCCAAACTCGAACCAGGCCTTCTGCAGGCACGGCTCGTCATCGGATCAGTTGGAGCGGTCATCGTCGGCTTCCTTGCAGCAGCGACTGCCCCCGATAGACCTGAAGAACCTCCGAAGTTGCCTCTGAGCACTCAAGTCCGTGCACACCCGCCTACGCCGCTGCCGTCAAGGGTTGCACACGCGCTACAAAACGAGGGATCAGCACCTAACTCAGTCCCAGGTTTTGTGGTGCAAGCGCAAACGCCGGCAGAAGAGCTCGTGTCACTTCCCCCGACTACCATTGGCGACATGATGTCGATTACCCGTCCCTTAGTGGGAGCAGAAGAGCAACCGGACGCGCAGGTTGAACTCCTTGAAGTCACGCCTCCGCTCCGAAAACCCACCATCAAGATCAAACGCAAACGCAAGCCGCCAAATCAGAAACGACAATTAACTCTGTGGGACCAACTGCCATGGCTTCGTTAGGCCAGTTGTTGAGGAGGGCCCTAATAGTCACGCTGGCGACCGCTGCAGGAATAGCCCTGCAATCATGTTCTGCACAGCAACCAAACTCGGCCCCCTCGCCGGGAAGCTCGACGGCCTTTGAACCTTCCTCGCCGGTTGTTCGAGCGCCTCTATCACCTCCGACGGGATACGCGGCTCAAGAGTCGGTGTCTAACGCGCCACCTCCGATCCCATACGACCCCATCAACGAAGGTTCCGAACCCGTCGGTAAGTGGCGTGCTTCCCCGCGCTGGTCCGCCGTGCAAGGCGATGGCTGCATCGTGGTCGATCAAGAGTCGTCAGCCCCGGGCCACATCGATGTGGAAAACTGCCAGAGCAACGAAGGGCTGGAGGATCAAACCCCGCCAGGCGGCTACTAAAAATTTAAGCTGCAAGTCTAATCCAATTTAAGGCGCGTCTACCATTGCACCTGAGATCAGTGGCGCGTGCTGTGCTGATGCTGGAGGGAAATAGAAAGTATGCCGGCCGATGGGCCGACCCTCGCCACTTGCCCAAGACGGTAATGGACCGCCTCGCCTCGCCCGAACGATTGTTGGATTGAGGAAGTGGGTTGCGCCGGCGGTAGGGTCGGGTGTCTGGCCACTGAGAACGGCATCGGCAATTGTCGCTGCACTTTGATAGCGAGGATCCTTGGCGGAAAGCTCCTCGATCTCTCTCCGCCTCGTCATCCATGGCTCGAACTGACCCGGAGATGTCACCACAGCTTTGATATTGTCGCCCCATCTGCCGCTCTTTTTCCGAAATCACCGCCCTTATATCGTTTTTGACTCGTCGAAACTCTCTCAATTTTTTCTTAAACAAAGGGACATACGGTAAGCCAACTGGAAAAGGAGTCGGTCATGGCCAACATTGCCTTCGCTTCAGTCGGAAAATTGATCGAACTTCTAAATACGGCAACGGCTGGCGAGGACGCCTTTGTTCGTGTGGTGAGCGTTAACCGGCTAGCCATCGGCGGCGATCCGTTTCACCCGGCCTACATGATCGATATCGCTAGAGAGGTTCTGCTTCCCTGTAATCCAGTGGAAGCGCCGATGAGTTTAGAGACGTCGATGCGGGCTCCAGCGTGCTCTGTTCAAAATGGGTCACTTGGCACCAGTGATGATTGACTCGGGTTTCGCGCCGTGAATCGGCGATCTTTTCAACGGATAGCAGACTAACTTTGCCGCATAGGCGATGCTGTAGACCATCGACATCGTCTTCGTTTCGGACGGTCCATCGAGCTAACGGTCGCGGTTATCTCGCCCACATGGTCCATGATTTGCGATAAGCGCCACGTAAGGCTGAAGCACTTGGCAATTGACCTGATCTCGTCCATGGACAGGTGGTGATCTCTCGTTTGGATCCAGGCGATCGAAGCCGTCTTGGCTGAGGGAACCTGCATGATGGCCTGGATTGCGTCACCTAGCCGCTCGAAGCGTGTTACCGCGCCCGGATTCTGCATCCAGAAAACGATAGCTGGCTGAGCAAGATCGCGAGCGCTCATCCTTCGATTGAGACATGAGGATTGTTAAGTTTCGCTTAAACTTGAAAGCAAAGACTTGCGCGCATCGAGCTTTGATTAAGCAGCGTGGGTCGATGATGCCGGCATGGTCTTTTCGGCGGAAGAGTCTCTAACCATGGCAGCTTTTTACGATGAGGCGGCAGCCAACGGGAGGGCGCCCCGGGAATTAAGAATGGCGTTCGCCCGCAAGGCCAACTGGCTCCGTATTCTTGCCAGGCTTGAAGCCGACAAACATCAGTCTGTTCACCTAGCAACGTGTCAACAAGCGCCCGACGAAAAGCCCCCGGTGCAAGCTAAGCGCAAACATTCTTGGATCTTCGACTGCGTGACTGCACACACAATTGCCAAGCGAAAAGCTCTGAGTCTCAGCGATGCGGGGTACCGGTCCCGGCGAACACGCCTGTCGCCTGATAACGATCTCCCTCCACACCCCATTTGCCGATGACACCTCCGGCAGCAACCGAGCCGTTGTTCACGAAGGATCCTGTCGCGCTTCCGCTGGTCAGCCCTATGTCCGGGCCGCCGGTTTGCCTGAGAGAACCGCTGAATTCCAAGCTTGGCTGGGTCAAGCCGTTATCGAGGGTTGAATAGCTTCTGTTATCGAAGTCGGTGATGGTGAGATCTCCGTTGTGATTGGCGAAGTTCCAACTCATGGTGAGATGTCCGGAACTGTCATATCTATCCCCACCATTGATTACAGTACCCCATACCGAGCCTTGATAGGTTGCAGTCGCTCCGAGAGCTTCGAGTTTATTGATGTCGCCTACAGTCGTACGCTCCCCTTCCACCCACCAGCCACTAGCAAAAAGATTGCTGGTGTCCCGGTAATTCAGATGAGCGTCCAATTTTCCCCAACGCAGAAAGTCGCAGCCAGAGCATATCAAATCTTTTCTTTCGGTGAGCTGCGTCCGGCTTTTAAACTGGATAATATCCAGCGGTTCCCCATTACGGGTGGCCGAGGCACTGATTGGAACGCCCGCATCGTCGAATTGAAGTAGGACCGTTTCCCCACCGCCAATTCCGAACGATACGGAATTGCTCTCAGAGTTAAACAACACATCCTGTAAAAGTCCTGTTTCCTGTTCCTGACCCTGCCGATCATAGACTCCGGCAGCGTAGCCGCCCGGTGTACCTTTCTCCGCTGACGGGGGAGGCGGGGGGGGGTTCGCAGTTTCTGTCTGCTCGCAAGTTGGCGGTGTGCGCCAAGTGTTATCCCAGCTTGTAAAAAGTCGAGGGCTTTGTCTAGGAAAGTCAGATGTTGTCAAAGGAACAGCAACTAGGATCCGACATTATCGAAACTATAGAGCGGGCATCGCGTTTGAGACGGGCGCCATAGGGCGGTTTCGCGTATTGAATTAACACTCTATTGAAGTTGAATTCAGTTAGAAGTCTCGCCGACGAAACAGAGCGGTAAGAGGGGCTGCGAAATGAAGGAGCATTTCAGTGCGGCTTCTCGTCGGTTATCTAATCGTCATTGTTATGTTTCTCTGCCTGCAAGTCGCGCGGCCTGACTGCTCCGCTGAGGAACTGACCGGCGTTAAATGGCTGTCGTGCTTGGTAAGGTGAGGTAATGGATGGCGCGAGCTCTGGAGCGGATGGCCGAATGGCTCACGGATGAAAATTTGTCCGTTGCCCCAATACCACCACCGCTCCTCTGGAGAATTCCAGGGCACGTTTTGCAAAGGCTTAGGCGGCCAACATCATGGACAATGCGACATCGATCACGAGACAGAAGTGGTTCCGGCCATATCTGGGCATAGCCATTGCCACCCTGCTGTTTCAAATTTGGGTGCGCTCTTATCAATGTGTCGGGTTCGAAGATTGCGGGCTGAGTTTCGCCAAGGCCGTAGTCTGGTCGGTGATTTGGCCGGCATCCTGGGTCGTCTATATTATCGGCCAACCCTGGTTGCAGTCCCTGCTTCACTAACCAACGAACTTTCGGGCGACTGGCTGGGCGGAATAGCTCTGGGCGCCGATCCCTCGAAAAGACGGTGCCCTTTGCTTTTTTGATCAACATGCCGGTAGCGCGGCCCTGAGTTAGGAGTGTAAATTTGCTCGAGCCAATTTAAGGACCAGCCTTGGGAGTTCCGACGCCACCGAACACGCCGGAGGCACGATAGCTATCTCCCGACACTCCCCAATTGCCCATCACTCCACCAGCAGCAACGGTTCCATTATTCACGAATGAGCCACTGGCCGAGCCTGTCAATCCAGACCCGGAAATGGTGCCCGAGAACTGATTGCTCGTATACTGAGCGCCCGAACCGGGAGCGGTCATCTCCCCACCAAATGTCAATCCCCCCGTATTTGGTTTATCAAAGTCGCTGATGGTCAGCGCGCCGCTCCGTTGGGCGAAGCTCCAAGTCATGTCCAAATTTCCGGAAGCCTCGTAGATTCCTCCTTTGTTAAGGACGCTGCCCCAAGCAGTGCCCTCATAGGTGGCGGTTGCATTACGAGTGCCCAAGATATTTAGGTCAGGGACTGCCGTAACCGTACCGGACACCCACCAGCCTTCAGCAAAAAGATTTGTTGAATCCCGCGTTCCCTGCTCGTAGTTCAGATGCGCCTTCCAAGCTCCCCACTGGAGAAAATTGCACTCTTCACAAATCGGGGCGTCCGGTGTGATGAGACTCGAACTCGTGAATTGAACGACATCCGATGGCAACGGCTCGCCATTACGCAACACGACGGCACTCTTGGGAGAGCCATTCTCGTTGAATGTAAGGAGAGCGGCCTCTCCTTCGCTAATTCCGAACGAAACCGACTTGCTCTCGGCATTAAACATGACGTCATGAAGTAGACCGGTCTCCTTCTCCCCGCCTTGGCGCTCGAAAACGCCGCCGTCGAAACTGCCAGGGCTCCCCTCTGTAGCCGGCGGAAGCGGAGGAGGCGGAGGCGGAGGCGGTGGTGGCGGCGGCGGTGGCGGCGGCGGTGGCGGCGGTGGTGGTGGTGGCGGTGGCGGTGGCGGCGGTGGCGGTGGCGGTGGCGGCGGTGGCGGCGGTGGCGGCGGTGGCGGTGGCGGTGGCGGCGGCGGCGGCGGTGGCGGTGGCGGCGGTGGCGGTGGCGGTGGCGGTGGCGGTGGCGGCGGAGATGGCGGACTGCACCCCTCTCCTTCGCAAGAAGTTTCGGCTGCCGTAGCGTCAGCTATTATCCGCTCTGTGGTCGCGTCGGCGATTAGCCCCTTCATACTTACCAGCTGATGGAAATTGTTTGGCTTGCCTTTGTCCTGATTGCCGGCGGTGGAGGGGTTTCTTGAGAGGGAGGCCACCATCAATCTGATCTCGTCGGGTGTGGCGGGCCTTTTCTCCAGGTTGCCGTTTTTGGCGAAGAACCCGAAAGGGTACTCAAAGGCGACGTCCCCATTCAGCGCCAAATATTTGCCATAGAGGAAAATGAAGGCGAAATCTTTAGGGCTATCAATCTTTCCCATCGCCATGCCGCCGCGAATGGCGAGAGCGCCCGCGGGCGTGTTGACCGTTACCCCGCCCTCGTTCTTTGAAATTTTGCCGCCGACGAAGCGCATCACGCCCTTGGAGAAGGACGCGCTGATCTGGCCAACCCCCTTCTTAGGGTCGTAGACGAATTTATCGATAACGAGATCTGAGCCGGGGCCGACCGTGAAAGTTGAGCCGTCGACGAGGAGCACCTGCACCAGACCGCTACCTGTCGTGTTAATGCGCTCGTTGAAGAAAATCGACTTGCCAATGTTTATTTGCGATTGCGGAGCTCCAGCCAAACTCGAAAATGCATCTGGTTTGACGGCCGCAGCCACGCCTACCTTGTCGGCGAAGGCGGGAGGCGCAAAGCTTGAAGCGACAATGGCGCCAATACTCGCAGAAACGAGAAGCCCGCGGCCAAAGCTAGTGCTCAGGCCGGTAACCCCGACAGCAGGTGTCCTGTACGTAGGTATGATGTCCCCCTCGCGGAGCTACGCCCGCGCCCCCAGAAGCCCCAATTCCTAATGCATGGGCCCGCAACTCAACCCAAGTTATCGATTTCGGCGCAAAAGTTCAAGGCTGGCAGGCAGCCCGCGGCGGCAAAAAACTCTGATTTGCGTGACCTTTTCCAGCAAGTTCCTACTCGATCTCGCCGATTTGTGGGTCGATAGGTTACAAACCCAAGACGCTTCGCCGAAGAACTCAGGAATACTGGGCTCTGGCGTGCGCCCTCGGCATTGATCGACCGCTCAAAGTCGAGCACTGTGACGGTGGAGGCGACAAAATCCCGGCGGTTTCAGAGGAGACCTTGTAATCGGCGGGGTCTGACCCGCACTTGATTGCCGCTCTGTCGGGCTCTTTAATTCTGCCGCGGAGAGCCTATCTGCGCCCACGCTTGGAGACCCTGGTGAATAAACTGATCGCGTATCGCATCCACCCGATCGGACAAAGAATGGTTGCCGGTCGATCGCGGCGTCAGTGGATGGACCAAACACGCCAGCGTTACGCCTATCGCTGCCTGCCATTGACAATTGCCAATGCCATGGGCTGGGAACTTCTGCTCCCGGCTAAAGTCACCGCCGAGTGGAATGGCGGTAGCAAGATCTCGGATATTGTCGTCGAAACTGATGACCCCGTCTGGAAACCAGAACAGTTGGCGATCTCCCACTTTGGCCATGGTGTCTTGACTTTTCCGATCAATTATTTGTTTCGCACGGAGCCGGGAGTCGCTCTTTGGGCGCGTGGGATACCCAACGCGCCCAAAGACGGTATCGCGCCACTCGAAGGCATAATCGAGACCGATTGGCTGCCCTTCAGTTTTACCATGAACTGGCAGTTTACTCGTGCCGGACGCATCACTTTCGAGAAGGATGAGCCTTTCTGCTTTATCACACCGATATCCTATCGTGCGCTAGAAGGCGTGACGCCCGAAGTTATTCCTCTCGCCGATGCGCCTGAAGTCGCGGCTGAATTCAAAGCGTATAGCGAGGCGCGGGAAACCTTCAACGCCAAGCTTCTTGAGAACGATCCCGCAGCGGCCGCACAAGGCTGGCAAAAATGGTACATGAGAGGAGAGAATCCGTTCGGTGACATGGCCAATCCGCTTCACATTTCGAAGCTCAGCTTGGCTCAACCGATTGAGGGGCAACAAGAAACGAAAGAGGGAGGAAAGACGACGGTGGAGCGGTAAGAGTCTCCAAAGTTAAGTCTCGATCTTTGCTGGTTCCCAGGGGCCACCATCATTGTACTAAAATCTCCCCGCGGCCAGCTTTGCACCAAAATTCCGGGTTCTCGCATTATCCAGAAAGAGCATTTGTGTCGCCAAGTGGGTGAGCGCTTCTACATTCAGTTAACCACTGGCTGCCAAAATGATCTTTTGGCGGGCACCCGCAAATGGATGAAGACGATAACTCACTTTCAACCTTTGTCTCGATAACCGCCTTTTGCGGTTTTGGCCTGCTGCTAGCCCTGGCACTTGCGTTTTGCTCTCCAGCTATTCTGACCTGGCTTGAGGTTCCAAGAGCTCGGCTCTCGCAACACCCCGTCCCACTTCCCACTGGCGAATCAGCCACCAATATTTCCAGTTGGTCAGACGCAGAGATTCGGGCGGCTCTCATGCAGTGCGTCCAATCGGTTGCAGGCATAAACGCTGATGTGACGCCGATCGCACCCATGCGGGAAGGCGAATGCGGCACTCCCACACCTATCGTCCTAAGCAGCATCAACCTCGTTGATAAAGTTACCTTCGACCCGCCCCTCCTCACCAATTGCCCGATGGTCGTGGCTCTCCATCGTTGGTTAAATGAGGTATTGCAGCCCGCCGCGAAGGAAGCGTTCGGTTCCTCCGTCAGCAAAATTATCGGCTCGTCCTATGCGTGTCGAACAGTCTACAACGAGCCGAACGGTCATCTCAGTCAGCACGCCTTCGCCAACGCGGTTGATCTTCCGATCTTCGTCCTGTCGAACGGGCGAAAAGTTGATGTGGCCCGTGGGTGGGGCCCAACCAGGCGTGACCTCATCGCAGCGGCAAAGACATCTTCCGTGAGGTCAGTCCAGCAAAACCGCATCAACTGATTTAGTAAAAGTCTCCACGTCTCGAGCGCCGAAGGATGTGAAGCAAGTTGCCGCTACAGCAGACGCATCGGATCATGACATCTCTGCCGAGGCTAAATTTTTGCGACTGGCGGTCCACGGCGCCTGCACTATCTTCTCGACCGTGCTGGGTCCCGAGGCCAACGACGTGCATCGCACCCACTTCCACCTTGACTTGCAAGACAGGGGCTCTGTCAAAGTTTGCCAGTAAGGGCCTCGATCGCACGATAGCTTAGGCGTCGTCCCCGGCTTCTCCGTGGAAGGTTTTCGGCCGGATCTCGACGACATCTCGAGTGACCGGCTCCGTATCGTGACATTTAGGCAACGCCCAAGTCCTATTTGCTACGTCCTGGAACCCCTGGAAGCCGGCGTCGTTCGGGAGCAATCACTCATGCTGGTTCAGGAGGGACGCATGGATTGGAGCCAGGTTGAAGCGCGGTGGAAGCAGGCGAGAGGCAAGATCAAGGAAAAGTGGGTCAGGCTCACTGACGAAGACTTAGAGGCCGTTGAGGGGCGGCGTGAGCGGCTGGAAAGGAAGATCCAGGAGCGCTACGGCTTTGCCATCGATCACGTTCGCAAAGAAATTGAGGACTGGGTCCGTTGGCAGCTCACGGCCAGCCCCCGGCGTCGAAATCACAAGACCAAGTTGCCAGTGACCATGCGACGGGAGCGCAATCGTGGTTACGCTAATTGGAGCGTGACGGCGATATCGATGCCTTGACTTCCGCGCAACGACGCGGGCGGCCGAAGTCGATAGTCCACGACAAATTAGGCGCAGTGGACGGCGCAACTTACAGTCGGAGAAGAGACCGACAACTCAGGGATGCAGTCGGCGACATTGAGCTATGCAGCCGCCGATGAGCGGTCAGAGCCGGGTGTTTGCACAGACGGCTGTTCCAGGGGAGATGCGCTCGCCGATGGCGCCGGCTCTCGGAACAAATTGCTCACCGCGCTGTCGATGAGCCTGAACTGCGTCACGAATTCGTCGGTGAGCGTTCGGTAGCTACCATGAGCGAGCATGGCGTGCTGCCGCAAAAAAGTCAGCTCATTCTCCAGCGTGGTGACGCGGTCACGGAGCGCCCTCCGTTCAGCGACGAGGCGTTGAATTGCATTCGCTGAGGCAAGGAGCAGCTCAATGTCCGGCTCGGAATGTTGAGCCGCTTGGGCGAGCGTCTCACCTGCTGCTTCGCTCATCCCGCGGGTCATTTGCGTGGCAGCTTCCATAGCTATGCTTTTTACCATATGCCCGGGGCGCCGCTCATCGCCAGGTCAAAACATGGTTAATATGAGGCTCGCAATCGGCGGAGGCGCGTCATGGGACGACGATGAATGCAGTCCCATCTTCCCGGCGGCCGTGAAATCCGGAACGACATGGTCCGGTTTCCGAAGCCGGGATCTGCGATGCTTACCCGGCCTCTACCCGTCCAGCCCTCGCACGCTGTGGAACCTGGGCAGGCCGTCCAGAGTGAGCTTACGGTAGCCTTCGCTTGCACACATGCTGTTGTATCGCTGCCGCGCCACCGTCCTCACCATTCCCTGTACGATCCGTTTCCGAGCGCGACGTCGCCCGGGGCACGCCGCGTGGCGCAGCAGATTTCCCGTAATAGCCGCTTAGCGCGCATGATTGCTGCAATGCAGCAATTGGGTTCGTTCTGCAGATAAGTTCTGTATCAGACGACAGCTTGACGCGGTCTTCCCCATGCCTTGACAGAAGTAGCCTCCGGTAGCTACATTGTGTGATGCGGTCAGTGGGCCTTAAAGTCCTAAAGAACAAGCTCAGTGAATATGTACGCCTCGCTGCGAGAGGCGAAGCAGTGCTGATCACCGATCGCGACAAGGTGGTGGCTGAAATTGTACCGCCACGTCCGGGTCGCAGTCCGATGCTTGCCGACGCCTGGCTGGCTGAAGCCGTGCGAAATGGGTGGATCACACCACCAGCCTTCGCCTCGGATGGCGCTATGCCGCGGAAGCCTATCATGTCTTTCCGCGAACTGATGCGGGAGATCGAGGCCGATCGGGAAGAGCGGTGATCTATCTCGATACCTCGGTGGCTTTGGCCCAGCTCTTGGCCGAGGACTGCTCGCCGCCATCAAGCCTTTGGGCTGGGCCGTTAGTCGCAAGCCGCCTCCTCGAATACGAGATATGGACGAGGCTCAATGCGCGACGGTTGGATCGATCTCACGGCGAGGAGGCGCGGGCTCTCATTCAGCGTGTTGCATTAATCGAACTGGCGCCCCCCGTCTTGGAGCGGGCTCTGGAGCCTTTTCCCGTTCCCGTGCGCACACTCGACGCCTTGCATCTCGCTTCGATCACCTTTTTGTTGGGGCGCGGTCAGGCCGTCGAACTGGCAAGCTATGACGAGCGGCTTGTGGCCGCAGCGCGGGCTCTCGCTGTTCCCATTGCCACGCTCTAGACGAACAATCACAACGACGTCGATGGTCGGGCGCTGTAACAGGCGCCGCCCGCACGCCAGCGTCGCCGAGTATTGCAGGGAAATTCAAGTGCCTGTATAGCAAAGGGATTGCGAATTGTCAGCTGCTCGATCGCCTGGCTGTCATGTAAATCCTCGGTGTAGGAGCAAGGAGCATCCCGCTCGCAGGGCCGCGGCAACATATAAGACTGTCATAGATCGAGAAATGATGCGCCGCTCGGCCAGCTTCAATCCAAGCGCCGCTATTCGCCCGATCCGCCACTGCGGCATTATCGAGACCCGATGATACAGCCGGGGCTACCCGACACCTACTCTCAATGAAGGAATGTCAGAGGCGTCTACCCGTCGCTCGGCATGCCACAGATCAAAGGCGCTCTGCATATTGACCCACATCCGGGGCGATCCGCCCACGGCAGCCGCTAGCCTCACCGCGGTTTCGGGGGTCACCGACTGCTTCTCACCGAGGATCAGATAAAGCTGGTTGCGCGATATTTTCATCGCCTCGGCAAGGGCCGTCTTACTCACTTTTAGCTCAGGAAGTACGATCTCCCGCAGTACTGCACCGGGGTGAGCAGGACAACGATCAGGGTCGCGCCGCGGATAATTCTTCGGTCTAGGCATCTTATCTTCCGTGATAGTCCTCGAAATCGACGTCAATGGCATCCTCGCCTAACCATCTGAATGTAATACGCCAGTTGCGCGTGACCGTAACGGCGTATTGGCCACGCCTGTCGCCTCTGAGAGCATGAAATCCGAAGCCTGGAAGATCTAAATCTCTCGGCCTCGTGGCCGCATCGAGAGCATCCAGGATCATGCCTATCTTCGTAACAGACTGCGCCGGAAGGCAGGTCGGAATCACTGGCTCGCAAATCGCTTCGAGGAGCACATGTTGTGAAAACGAAGCGATCATCAGCAAGAACGCAACATGTTATAGCGGCGGGTTGTCAGCTTCATGCATTTCACTGAACGATACGGCGACCGCCAATTCCGGTCGTAGACATCTCGCGATGCCGCGTCGAACGCAACTCGGTCTTATCCTAGCGTAGTAGCCTTCAGCAACGATCGATCGAAAGCACTAGGCGCGGGGGGGTTCTGCAAGTCCGAATTCGCACTTCATCGCGCTCGGGTCTTCAATACCGAGGAACGGAGCGCGCCATCCAACGACCAGGTTCAGGTCATCGACTTGGGCCTCCTCGTTGATACCAGCGAGCGATAGGCTCGTCCGAAACCGCGAACTCATGGAATCGCGCGCCAAAGGTCGCCATGTTAGGAAACGCCACCGTCAGAGGCCTGCGCATTCGGGAAGCTCTTTGTCGTCACGCTCTTCGATGGACGGTGGGCGTGGCAATGCAGCCAAGCGCGCAATCATCTCGGGGATGGAGGTTGCGGCAGGGTAAAGCGTCGCTACATCGCCAGACCGAACGACGACGAGTTCGACGCCTTCCCCAAAGGCGGCGTCCTTGGGCAACCGGACGGCCTCGGAATTACCGCTCCTGAACGTGCGGGTCTTAGCGATAACCATGGCGGTGTTCTTTCGTGTATATCCGTAGATACGATGCTTTTGCCACTGCTACAACTGTCCTCGCGGCCAAGAGGAGGACTGGCCGAATTAGGCGGCGACGTGTGGATTGCAATCGCTGCCTTTGCGGATCTCGGAAATGATGTTGGTATCGAGGAGGTAATTCACAGTCTGACATCCCGCCCGACATCACGCTCGCGGCCGAGATCGATGCCCTCAAGGGGCGCGGACGCCAACAATGCCTTGAGTCCGTCGGCCTTGCCGGCCCCAAAGTGTTTGCGCAGCCAGGTTCGGGCTTCGCCTTCGCGCTCGGGGTCGGCGAGCGCCTTCACGACCCCGCGCACTAGCGCGGCATCGTCCTTACGGACGTGGACTTCAAGCCGAACCACGCCGCGCCGTTTGAGACGACGACGGTAGGTGGAAAGCGCCGTTCGCTGCGTGCTTGCCATATTGGTGGCTCCATAACTGTTTCCGGAAATATAGCCGGAAATTTCGTTCGGCACAACCCCCTGTAAAACACCCATCGACGTGCTTGCCGTCCTTCTTCTTTAGCCTCCATGGCAGATCACCAACTCCCCGTCTTGTTGAAATGCTTGTCGGATCAGCCAGTTATTTTCGCTTGGCGGCTCGCCTTTGCGATTGTCGCGGCGCAGTCTTGAGGCGGACTCCTGGTCCCTTCCCCTCCTCCGCCGGGATGAATTCGATGCCGGCAGCCTCCAAGGCCGTCTGAATTTTCCAAAGCGTCTCTGCGGCGCCTCGTATTCCAGTGGCGGCCTCCAAGCCGCCTAATCGTTGCCACGTGCAACGATGCACTGCTGGCTAGATCTGCCTGGCTGATGTTCAGCAGCCCACGAGCCGCCCTAATTTGGGCAGCGGTCAATCATGCCCTACAGCAGCACTTGACTATGCGCGCTGAACTGCTATATTTAATAGCAGAATAGCTATTTAGGATTGCGGCAATGGGAGTTTCTCTTTCAGCCGAAGTGCCCAGATATCAGCTCCTTAAGCAGCGCCTACTCGATAGATTATCCGGATCTCGATGAAGAGACCCTGGCCGACAGCTTGGAGGGAATCACTGACCTCCACGAGATGATAGCCGCGGTGATCCGCTCGGCGCTAGTCGATGAAGCGCTGCAAGCCGGGCTGCGCACACGTTTGGAGGAGATGCGGCGGCGCCTTGCGCGGCTCGAGGAGCGAGGCGCCAAAAAGCGGCAATTGGCGCTCGAGGCCATGAGTGAGGTTGGGCTCAAGAAGCTTGAGCAGCCCGACTTCACCGCCTCGGCGCGCGCCGGCTCTCCCTCCCCTTGTCGTCGTCGCCGAAGACGTCATTCCTGAAGACTACTGGGTACCGCAGCCGCCCAAGCTCGATCGCCAATCCCTTCTCGCCGACCTCAAACGGGGCGAGGTGATCCCTGGCGCCCAGCTCGGCAATCCCAAACCTACTCTCGCTGTGAGGACCAAGTGATGGCGTTTACCGAAGCGCCAAGTGAAAAACCTCGAGGCCAAGCTCGATGCCAAACACGTCAGGACGCGGCGGGTGCAAGATACCACCCTCGCCTATGTCGAAGGCTGGCATGTCATCGCCGAGGCCAACCGCATCTTTGGCTATGACGCCTGGGACCGACACACACTGTCCACGCGCTGTGTTTGGTCTGGCTCGGCGAACCACCACTACGCCGCCGCCTATACCGCCAAGGTCCGCATTGCGGTCAGGGCCGGCGCGATAACGATCACCCGGGAAGGCTGTGGCAGTGGTAACGCCAAGGCTCCCACGCCAGGAGAGGCCCATGAGCTTGCGCTCAAAGCCGCCGAAACCGATGCGACCAAGCGAGCGCTCGCAACCTTCGGCAATCCGTTTGGGCTTGCGCTCTATGACCGCGAACTCGCCGGGGTGAAAAATCGCAAGGCTCTTAGCGTTTGCTGGCTCCGAAGACTATCGCGGCCCGTGGCTGCTGAGCCTACCCGGTGGCGCGGGCCAAAGTTTCACCAAGGCCGATGAATTCGTTTCCGCGCTCAGCAAAGCCCTGACCGAAGCGACTGACATCGAGCAATTGTTCGCCATTTGGGAGCGCAACGTCGATACGGTGCGCGCGATCAACAAGCACACCAACCGCTCAACGCCGCGAGGCGTCATCGCCCAAAATCTTGTTGCGCATCTCAAGAGTCGCGCCATCGCCTTGGCAAAACAGGAATGTCGAACCAACGTCCGATAGTCATGCAGAGCGACCAATCCGCATCCAAAAATCGACAAGAGTGTTCTCACTCTCAGCGAGCCCAAGCGTATTCGCTCAAAGGAGCATCTTCGCTTTGTCGCCCAACAGCCATGCGTCATTTGCGGCCGCACCCCGTCGCACGCCCATCATGTTCGCTACGCGCAACCGCGGGGACTTGCACTCAAGGTGAGCGATGAGTTCACCGTGCCGCTTTGCGCCATCCACCACAACCAAATCCACACTACCCTCAAAGAGCGGGAGTGGTGGCAGGAGCGTAACATCGATCCGCTCAAGATCGCGAGAGAGCTGTGGCAGACGAGTCGTGCGCGGCTTTTCGACGAAAAGTTGGCTCACTCTGAACGTCCAAAGCCGTCGACCAATGACGGTGCGCAGCCTAAATCCCGAGAGCCCGACGTTCCGATCGCAGCCGACTTGGATGAAAAAAGCCGTCAGTAAGTCCTGCGTCTCGCTTGCGCGGCTGCTCCAATCAGCAGGCCTGTATCGGTGATCGTCTGCCCTGTATAGGACTGGCAGGCACCTGCTGGGAGATTTTCGACATTGCCCTCAATCAGAGCGCCGCGCTCAATAGACTGCCATGCTATGATGAGTAACGGGGTCGCGTCGCGATCCAGAGGTGATGACTGATGACAGCTGGGACAAGCAAGAAGCCATGAAAAGGGTTCTGCCTTTCATCTTGTGTGGGGGCGCGGGTACAAGACTTTGGCCAGTGTCTCGTGAGGGCGGTTACGACAACGCCATCGGCTGCCGATATAACAGGTTGTCCATAACCATAAAAATCAGAGGCTTGCTTTCCATCTGTTTGAAAAAGTTTGCCCTTGTCATCCACTTTCAAGAAGTCGATGCCGAACTCCGTCTGCGACATCCACCGGTGATGGCTGGTTACATTGGGGACAGCCTGCATGAACCATTCCCCCTGAAGAGGGAAAATGTACTTGTTTGCTGACTTGTGTTGAATGACATCGATTTGCGTGGATGCCTGAACATCCAGTCCATTTGCATTCTTGGCAAGAGCTTCGACACGCAAGCGAGTTGGAAGTGCCTGTACGGTGATATACACATTTCGCGCTGTTAAAGCTTCACCCGGTCCAAGATCCGTTGCGGATGCCAGTTTTCCATCTTTTCCAAGAGCCTCAGGAGGACACATAATGTCCACCATGATTTGCATTCCTTCTGCTTTCATACCTACCAGTTCCGCGGTTGCTTTTACAAGACTCTCTGCCGGTACATGCAGCTCCTGCAAGAGCTCTTCTCCGGCAAATAACTGATAGCGCACTTTCTCCAGTTTGACCGGCTCCATGGAGTCGTTTTTTATAACCACAAGATGTGCAATCAGATCGTACGTGTTGTGTTCCCTATTAGCTTCATTGAGGTATAAGTGTTTTCCCGGATGAAAGCGCGCTTCCAGAGCGTGTGCTTTGCTAACGAACAGAACATACATCAATAGATAGAGCAGCTTTTTCATGGATTCTCCGCCAATCGAGGTTTAACCAGTAGTACGAAAGAAACCGGACAATTGTTCGGATATAAGGCGTAGCAGGATCGCAGGAAAGGGGTCGGGTGTAAGCAAGGAGATGTGGAAATCTATGAATTCTATTTGGATCCTTTGCGCCTTCGCGTTAAGGCTTCGGCGCGGGCAAGCCATCCCCGCTTCAATTTTTTTTCGGGAATGCTGGAGAGATAAGGTTTCACATCGAGCACAGGTGTACCATCAACCATATCGATTCCGCGCAGATGGAGCTTCGTGCGATGGACTCGTACCAACTCCACAACAGTTAAGCCGATTGGATTCGGTCGCAGAGGAGAACGCGTTGCGAATACACCGTGCGGCTTGGTATCCGAGGGGGGCCATGCCGTCAAATCAAAACCCCGCGCTTGATGGAAAACCCAGAGAACATACAAATGAGAGAAACCCCCAATATCCTTCAACCCTTTCTCAAATTTGGGCAAGATCTCGAGAATTCCCTCCGCGCGATGCTCCGCTCCCAGGCCCTTCGGGATCTCTGACCGGTCCTTATAAGAGCAATGGATGTATCCGATCGGCGCCATCCGCCAAAACTTCTTTGTGTTCATTCACTTAGATTCTGACATAATTGTTCCATAATGAGAAAACTGAATACGCCGGTTGATCTGAAAAAGGTCCAAGAAATTCAGACGGCTCTCTATAAGATTTCCGAAGCAACTTTGAAATCTTCGACCCTGGAACAATTATTCCGTTCCATACATTCCATCATTCAAGAGCTATTGCCGGCGCAGAACCTTTACTTTGCATTGTATGAGCATGTTTCGGATACTCTGACATTTCCATATCTTGTCGATGAATACGACCATTATCCCGCTCGAAAAAGCGGTCGAGGGCTTACCGAGTACGTTGTACGAAGCGGCGAGCCGCTCTCGGCACCTCCTGAAATTCTCGATGAACTTGTGGTGAAAGGCCTGGTCGAAAGATTAGGAACACCGGCGGTGGATTGGTTCGGCGTGCCATTGATAACGAAAGGAAAAGTGTTTGGAGTTGTTGCAGTACAAAGCTATACGGAGGGTGTTCGTTTCGGAGAGGCTGAACGCAACATCCTGACATTTATTTCGACCCAGGTGGCATTAGCTGTGGAGCGAAAGCAAGCGGAAGAAGCTTTGCAACTCAGCCAGGACCGCTATCGTGATTTCGTGCAGCGAATTGCTGAAGGAGTCTGGCGAACAGAACTTGTCGAACCGATGTCCACCAATTTATCAGCGGATGAACAGATAGAACATTTATCCCAGCATTCGTTTGTCGCCGAATGCAACGATGCGATGGCCCAGATGTTTGGTTATGGGAAAGCAGAAGAGATGACAGGAATTTTTGTGCGTGACCTCACGTCTGTATCTGCGGAGAACAATGAATTTCGCAGGACCTTCATCCAGAACGGTTACAGCATCAGGGAATATGAACTGAAGCAGAAGGACCGCTTTGGACAGATGAAGCACTTCCTTTGCAGCGCGGTAGGCATCATCAAGCAAGATTTGCTTCTGGGAGTCTGGGGCACTCAAAGAGATATTACTGAAAAGAAGGCCGCTGAAGATGCGTTGCGCACATCGGAAGAAAGATATCGATTGTTGTTCGAACGTAATCTTGCTGGAGTTTTTCGCGCGAATTCAGAGGGAATTATTCTGGATGGAAATTCTTCCTTTGCCCGAATGCTTGGTTTTGCCAGACCTGAAGATGTATTAACACTTCCTCTCTGGGACTTTTTTTATGCGCGCAATGAAGAGCGCGAATCTTTTTTGTTCCGGCTGCGCGATCAGCAAGCTATGACGAATATTGAGGCACGATTCAGAAAACGGGATGGCGCACCGCTGTGGGTGCTGATGAACATTACAATGTTGCCCGGGCCGAACGCCACCTTTTTCATGGAAGGCACTTTGATCGACATCACCGATCGTAAAATGGCAGAGGAACAGGTTGCTTACCAGGCATACCATGATGCGCTGACAGGGTTGCCGAATCGTGTTCTGTTGCGGGACAGACTCAACCAGGCTTTGACTCACACACAAAGACATAATCTCGGTCTCGCGGTTCTATTTCTGGATCTCGATCATTTCAAACTCATCAACGACACGCTTGGCCATTCGGTTGGTGACTGGTTGTTGAAAGAAGTTGCCGTCCGGCTGCGGAAAGCGGTTCGGGAAGGTGATACGGTGGCCCGTTTGGGCGGAGATGAGTTTACGGTTTTGCTTCCGGAAATTTCGCGTAGTGAAGATGTTGCTCATGTGGCGCAAAAAATTCTGGACATCATTTCGAGCCCTTTGCGTTGGGATAATCACGATGTTTACGTCACCACGAGCATTGGGATCAGTCTCAGCCCCGGTGATGGCAACGATTCCGAGACCCTCATTAAATGTGCGGATAACGCCATGTACAGGGCAAAGGAGTTGGGCAGGAATAATTATCAACTTTGGTCACCGGACTTGAATGTCCGCGTACAAAACCGGTTGTCGCTGGAACGCAGTTTGCGACGCGCAGTAGAGAGACACGAATTCCTTCTCCATTACCAGCCGCAGTTTAATCTTCGCACGGGAAGAGTCACTGGTGTCGAGGCTCTTCTGCGCTGGCCGCGGCCCGATGTGGGCCTTTGTTATCCAAAGGATTTTATTCCGGTTGCGGAAGAGACCCGTTTGATTGTACCAATTGGAGAATGGCTGTTGCCGGAAGCTTTCAAGCAAATCATGAAGTGGCAGAAGGAGGGACTCGAAAATCTGCGGCTTTCCGTGAACCTCTCTGCTATGCAATTCCAGAGCAAGAACCTGGTTGGGCATCTCGATCAAATGTTGGAAGAAACCGGTTTTGATCCGAATTCACTGGTCATTGAATTAACAGAAACTGTAGCAATGCAGAATGTGGATCTGACAATGGCTGTGCTGCACACGATGAAACGAAAAGGAATTAAGATTGCGCTCGATGATTTCGGCATGGGCTATTCATCTCTAAGCTATTTGAAACATTTTCCGATTGACATCATTAAAATCGATCCTTCTTTCGTTCGAGATGTAGGCGCAGGGAAACAACCGGAAGCTCTTGTGAAAGCCGTCATCCGTTTGGGACATAGCTTGAAGCAGATCATCATTGCGGAAGGCGTGGAGACCGAAGTACAACGGGAATTCTTGTTGGAAGAAGGATGTCACGAGGTTCAGGGATTTCTGTTCAGTCCGCCACTACCTGCCGATGATGTCTGGAAGCTGCTAAAAGAGAAAAGTTGAACCTCTCATTTAGTGTGGTAATCCTGGCTGCAGATAACTGTACACCCACGTGCCAAGCAGGGCGCTCAGAAATGTTATGATCGTAACGCTGACGCCGGCCCCTATTTGCGCGTACATCGGACCCGGGCAAACACCTGTGATCGCCCAACCCACGCCAAAGATAACGCCTCCCAGGACGACCCCCTTGTGCAGCTTTTTCTCAGGTAAAACGATTTGTTCTTTGTTGACCGTTTTGACGCCGGTACGGCGGATAACCTGTACGCCGATCATTGCTGTGGCAATCGCGCTGAACAAAAGCCCATACATGTAGAATCCCTGAAAGCGAAACATTTCCTGCATCCTGAACCATGAGATCACTTCACCTTTCGTCAGTGCGAGTCCGAAAACGATTCCTAAAATAAGAAAGCCAACGTGTTTCATAGTCGTATCAGAAATGGCAACAGCACATGCGTAGTGAACAAGCCTCCAGCAAAAAAGGAGATAAGCGCCACAATGGATGCCGGTTGCAGCAGCGCCGTTCCAGTTAATCCGTGACCGGAGGTGCATCCACCGGCATATCGCGTTCCGAAACCTACCAGAAAACCGCCGAAGATCATGAAACAGAATCCTTGTACTGTAACCAGATTATTCCAACTGAAAATGTCATCTGGTACAAAACCTTGTGTGTCCTGAACTCCCAAAGACCGGAGAGTCTCAAATGTTTGCTGTGAAACAGTCGTTTGGTCCATAGCAGAAAACAAATGTGTTCCTACACATGCACCAATTACAATACCGGCGGCAAAAAACATGATCCATAACTCCTCTTTCCATTTGTAGTCCAAGAAGGGGATTCTTCCGGGAACTGTAGCCGCGCAGATGTGTCTCAATGTGGAGGAGAGTCCGAAAGACCTATTTCCGATCAAAAAGAGTAGCGGGACCATCGACCCAAGGATCGGACCCACAACATACCAGGGCCAGGGCCTGCTTAACAAATCGATCATGCGATTATTGTAAACGCTTTTTCACTAAAACAAATTCCGCAAATCGGCGCATTCTAATAAAAGGAGGAGTTCCTTTTTTTGCCGGTGTAATCGAGATAGACGGTCTTAATTTCCGTGTAGAATTCGAAGACCTCCAGGCCCTGTTCCCGGGGGCCGATTCCGGTGGCTTTGGTTCCGCCGAAAGGAGCTTGCGCTTCACCGCCGATTGTTGATGAGTTAATGTGAACTTTCCCAACATCGGCAAAATCCACAAAGCGCATCGCCCTGCCGATATCCTGTGTGTAGATGGAAGCAGACAACCCGAATGGGACCGCGTTCGCGACTTTAACAGCTTCTTCAAAATTGTTAACGCGCAAAATACTGACAACCGGGCCAAATATTTCTTCGCGAGCAATTCGCATGGATGGATGCACTTGATCAAAAAGCGTTGGCTTCACAAACAGACCCTTATCGTAGGGCGGGCCGTTCAGGCGACCGCCGCCATAGACGAGTTGTGCGCCTTCCTGCTTTCCGATCTCTATGTATTCCAGGACGCGCTTCATCTGGTTTTCATCTACAAGTGGCCCCATATCCGTTTCGGCGCTGATCCCCTCGCCGATCCGGATTTTAGGTATGCGATTTAAGAGAGCTTGCAGCACCTGGTCCGCAATGGATTCATGAACAATGACACGACTGGCGGCGGTGCATCGTTGCCCGGTCGAACCAAAGCCACCCTGGATGACTCCTTCAACCGCAAGATCAATGTCCGCATCTTGCAGGATTACAATCGGGTTCTTGCCACCCATTTCGCATTGAACCCGGATGCCGCGTCGCGAACCCTGTTCATAAATGCCACACCCAATTTCATTGGAGCCTGTAAACGATATCGCGTCGACTTCCGGATGATTCACAATCGTTTGTCCCACGACACTGCCGCTACCCAAAACAAGATTGAGCACACCCTGCGGGACTCCCGCTTCCTCAAAAATTTCCATCAGTTTTACGGCGCACAGAGGTGTCAGTTCAGCAGGCTTAAAAACTACCGTGTTTCCCGACACGAGCGCTGGGGCTATTTTCCAAACCGGAATTGCGACCGGAAAATTCCATGGAGTGATCAGTCCAACAACACCAATCGGCTGCCGCACTGTATAGATGAATGTATGCGACATTTCCGAAGGGATTGTTGCCCCGCGTAATTTCCTTCCTTCGCCCGCTGTAAATTCCAGTACATTCACGGCGCGCTGAACCTCGCCGCGCGAATCTTTTAATGTTTTTCCTTCTTCGCGGGTCAGAGTTACTGCAAGCTCCTCTGCTTGATCTTGCAGCAGTTTCATCGCCTCAAAAAGTATGCGTCCTCTTTTTGGTGGAGGCGTTTCTTTCCATTTGTGGAATGCGTTTCGGGCCGCTTCGATCGCAGCAATGGTCTCTTGCGCAGTGGATTGCGGTGCTTCGCAAAGGATGTCATTCAAATCAGCGGGATTCCTGTTTTCAACGAAGTTCCCGGAAGAAGATTCAACCCATTCTCCATGGATGAAATTTTTGAGTCTTAACATGTTTCTTCCGGTTTAATATCTGAGACCGTTCCTACAATTGTTTCACTGATCCGCGATGTGTAAAGCATCGTCCAGTGCGGCCACTCCACGATCGATTTCTTCGCGAGTGATGATCAGTGGAGGTGCGATGATGAAGTGATTCACCCATGCCTGGATAAAAACGCCATTTTTCATCATCTCCGCAGCAATGCGATCGACTATGAGCGGTTTGTTTGCGGCCTTGTCCTGAAATGTATTGAACGGAGCCTTCGAGGCTCGATCCTTCGCCAGATCGACCGCCCAGAAGAGTCCGATTCCTCGCACGTCTCCGACCGAACGATGTTTCTCCTGCAACGCGCGTAATTTGTTTTCCATATAGGGGGCCATTTCTGCAGCACGTTCGATCAGATTCAGCCGCTTGAATTCGCCGATCGAAGCGATCGCTGCTGCAATCGTCAGTGGGTGTGCTTCATATGTATGACCATGCGCAAAATAATGATCATCGAAATGAGCGGCAATTTCACCCGTTGTTGCGCAAAGTCCAAGAGGCACATATGCGGAAGTGATGCCTTTGGCTGTTGTGAGAATGTCCGGCTTCACATTCCAGTGGTCAACAGCGAACCATTTTCCTGTGCGGCCCCATCCGCTCATGACTTCGTCTGCAATCAACAGCACATTGTGCTGATTGCAGATTTCACGCAAACGAGGCATATACTCTTTCGGCGGAACGAGAATTCCGTTTGTACCCACCACCGGTTCCACAATCACAGCGGCAATATCATTTTCATTCTGCAACATGTGATCGATGTACTCAGCGCAGGCAACTCCACACTGCGGATACGTGTGCTGAAGAGGGCATCGGTAGCAGTCGACTTCCGGGCCAAAGCTCACGTTTGGAATCTTACTGGCAGGTTCCATGAACCATCGTCGAAAATCTCCTGTAGCTGCGATCGATCCCATCGTGGAACCATGGTAGGAGCGGTAGCGTGAAATGATTCGCGATTTGCCGGTCACCATCCGCGCAATTTTGAATGCCGCTTCATTGGCCTCTGTTCCGGACGTCGTGTAAAAGAACCTGTTCAACCCCGCAGGTAACACTTCTAACAGCATTTCGCTGAGCTGTGCCCGTTCCTTTGTGGCGAATGCAGGAGCGATGTAGGGCAGCTTTCGCGCCTGCTCTGTAATCGCTTCGATGACAGCCTGGTTCTTGTGTCCCAGTAAGCAGCACATCAGCTGCGAACAGAAATCGAGATATTGCTTCCCCTCGGAATCCGTAAAGTAGCAGCCTTCCGCATCGACAATGTGCAAAGGCTTCCAGTTTTTCTGGAATCGCCATGTGCCGTATGTCAGTTGCGCCGTAATTTCGGATATGTTATCCACGGATCAAGCCTAGCATATGTAGGGCTGGGTCTGAGACCCACCCGCTTCTCGAAACCAAACTTCTCGGGCGGGCCTCAGACCCGCCCCTGCAATTTTTCCGCTGTCTTTTCATCCACAAAAAGTAAAAAATCCAGTTGAGTGGGTGCTGCTCCAAGCTGACGCAACATTGCAACAACCTGACCCCGGTGATAAGTGGAGTGATTCACCATGTGATGCATCATTTGCCAGAGCGTGTATTCCCAGACTTCGTTTTTAAAATTCTGGTATTCCACCAGTTCCTGCAGGGACTCATCTGAAATTTTTGAAACGAAGTTCCACTGATCCAATTCCACTTCTGACCATTTTGCTTGAATCGATCGAACATCAGGAAAATAAGTGGGATCGAGCATTGTTTTAGGAGAGATGCCCTTCCATCGCATCAACCAGAGTTCCTCAGCGGCCAGAATGTGCGTAAGTGTGTCGCGAACGGAGGAGTAGCTGGAGCCCAGCTCTTTCACAAATTGTTCGTTTGTGAGCGTAGAGACCGCCTGCAGCAATCTGGCGTTTGCCCAGCGGTTGTAATCGAACTGAAACAGGATATCGGCTGTGTTCATTGTCCTAGCAAATCATAACACCAGGATGAAGTCGCGGCATACACAGAAATCTGCGCTCCAATGGAAAATGATATGATTACAATTTATGCGTGTTCCACTTATACATCCCAATGTGCCTCTATTGAAATATGCCATCCGTGAGATCGTAGATGTTACGCAGAAACTGCATGAACTGGATCCTTCCTACCAGTTTGTGCGGGAGAATATCGGAGATCCGATCGCAAAAGGATGGCCGGTCCCGCCATTTTTAAAACAAATTCTGCAGGAAGAGATTTACAGGCAAGGTGATCATGTATTTGGCTACGCTCATTCGAGGGGTATTCCCGAAATTCGAAAATGGATTGTGCAGTACGCAAAGAGATTCTCTCCATCTTCCACGCTGGATTATGAATACGTTTTGTTAACGAATGGACTGGGAGCCGCCATTGCTTCGCTTTACCATATGCTGCGCCGGGGAACCCGAATTTTGCAGCCGGCGCCAAGCTATCCTTCTCATTCTTCCATGGAAGCATTTGCAGCCGGCGCCGATCCGGTCTTTTATTATCTGGATCCAAATCGGAATTGGGAGCCGGATCTCGATCACATGGAATCGCAAATCAAACGTCATCCTGAAGTGGCAGGGATCCTTGTCATCAATCCGAACAATCCAACGGGGTCCGTATACAGCCGATCGATTCTGGAGGAGATGATCCAACTGGCCGAACGTTATCAGCTCATGATCATCTCGGATGAGATTTATTTTCGGATGGTATACCACGGACTTCAGCATGAGCAGCTGACAGAGATGGCTGTTGGCAGAGTCCCTTTGGTTTTGATGCGAGGCACCTCCAAAGACGTACCGTGGCCGGGCGCGCGCAGCGGCTGGATCGAATTCCATAATGTGGAAGTGGATTCGGAATACAAAGTGTATTGCGAAGCTGTCAAAAAGCGGGTCTTGCTCGAGGTTTGTGCCACGGTTCTTCCGCAAACCGTCATTCCGAAAATATACGATCATCCCGAATACGAAGATTGGCTCCGCACTTACAACACAGGTCTTGCACACAATATAGACGTGATCGCAGAGATTCTGTCGAAAACGAAAGGACTTCGGACGAATCGTCCGGACGGAGCTTTTTATATGATGCCGGTTTTTGAAGAGGGTGTTTTGAACGATCGACAGACTCTCCCGATCAGGAATTCAGCGGCTAAGGATTACATTGAGCACGAACTTGCTCAGCCCGGAATACTTCCGGACAAACGCTTTGCCTATTATTTGCTTGCATCCACCGGAATCTGCGTTGTGCCGGCTTCCGGTTTCTTCGCTTCTGCTCCAGGTTTCCGGATCACCACTCTCGAACGCGATGAAGCGAAATTGAGAGATACGTACAAACGTCTTTCACAGGCAGTCACCGACTACCTGAAATCCGCATAACTCTTCAACGCAAAGGCGCAAAGATTTTAATTTTCCTTCAATAGCGTCTTGGCGTCTTTGCGTTGAATCTACGCTTGTCACTGCATCACAAGTTTCCTATGTTGAATATAAATGCTGGAGACACGTACACGACAGGCCTATTGGGGCTTTCCACGATGGCTGGTTCTAACGACGGCGGTGCTCGCAATCGTTGTTTGTCTCGTCACAATCGGACTGTACATGCATTACAACGGCATCGTTAAACGGCATCTGAGCTCCGAAAAATGGTCAATCCCTTCTACGATCTTTGCGGACCCGTTGACTCTTCGTACGGCTGTGCCCATTCAGCGCGCTGAGGTGATCGAATATCTTCAGAGCCTCGATTATTTTTCGGCGAAACATCCGAACGTCCAGCCGGGACAGTATTCCATTTATCCTGGCGGTCTTCGTTTTCAGAAACGTCCATTCCTGTTCAAAGATTCCAGCTCGCCGATCATCGATGTGAGATTCAACTCGACCGGCATCGAGAGCATCACCGATGTTGGCTCACAGCATGAAATGGATCTGTATGAAATGGAACCGGTTCCGATCCGGAATCTGTTCGGTGACGAATGGGAAAAGCGGACTCTCGTAACATATGAGGATATCCCCGCGCATATGATCGATGCGGTGCTTGCAATTGAAGATAGGAGATTTTTCGCGCATGGTGGAATCGACGTCATTGGGATTTCGAGGGCGATCTTGCGGAATCTAAGTTCGGACAATGAACTTCAGGGAGGAAGCACGATCACCCAGCAGCTCGCTAAGAATTTTTTCCTGACCCCTGAACGCTCCTTCAAACGCAAAATCAACGAAGCACTGCTGGCGCTCGTCATAGAAGGTCGTCAGGACAAAAAACAAATCCTGGAGCTTTATTTGAACGAAATCTATTTCGGCCAACGGGGTGCGATGAGCATTCATGGAATTGGGGAGGCGAGCCGTGTTTTCTTGCGAAAAGAAGTTCAATCGATCGATGTTCCCGAGGCAGCCCTGCTGGCGGGCATGATTGTCGCGCCCAATCAATACAATCCGGTAAGAAATCCTGAACAAGCACTCGAACGGAGAAACATTGTGTTGCATTCGATGCTTGAAATGAAAACAATCACCCGCAAACAGTATGACTCATTTGTGAAAGCCCCGATTCGCGCTTACAAAGCCGATACAAAAGTAAACCTGGCTCCTTATTTTGGTGATGTCGTCAAAACACAGCTCCTGGACAAATATGAATCGGAAACGATTTATAAACGAAATCTGAATGTATTCACATCTCTGGACCTCGATATGCAGCGGGCGGCTGAGGAATCCCTTGCCACAGGTTTGAAGAATATTGATCTAAAAAGGGAAAAAAGAACGGGGAAAAAGAGTCAGGGATGCTTGATCGCCATTGAGCCACGAACAGGATACATCAAAGCTTTTGTCGGTGGACGCAATTATTCAAAGAGTCAGTTCAACAGGATTAATCAGGCTTTACGGCAGCCCGGAAGCGTATTCAAGCCGGTGGTTTATGCAGCAGCTTTCGAGCGAGCGTTTGATGCTCCTCCGGCCTTCACGCCGGCAACTCTGGTGGAAGACGGACCATGGATTGTGAAAACTGCGAATGAAACATGGGAACCGCAGAATTACGATGGTGAATACCACGGCGTTGTAACGTTGCGCAAAGCTTTATCCCATTCGATGAACATCGCCACGGCAAAGCTTGCGAGTGCAATCGGGTTGGAGGAAGTGGCATCCCTGGGAAAACAATTGGGTTTTGAAACAGTTAAAGCGTACCCATCCATCGCGCTTGGATCGTTCGAAGTCAGTCCGTGGCACGTTGCGCGAGCCTATGCTGTATTTGCAAATGGCGGATTGAAAACAGAGCTGCGGACCGTCAAACAGGTCAAGGACCATGATGGTAAGGTTCTGGAAAGCAGCAACAGAGAATCCAGTCGCGTATTGCATTCTCAGACTGCATACCTGATTACCGATATGCTTCGATCTGTTATGTCAGAAGGGACGGCTGCTTCTGTGCGCTCTTTGGGTTTCCATCGTCCTGCTGCAGGAAAAACCGGAACAACAAATGAGTATCGCGATGCATGGTTTGTTGGATACACACCCGATCTGTTATGCGTTGTATGGACGGGATATGACGACAACACGCCGCTAAAAATGACAGGTGCAGAGGCCGCTCTTCCGATCTGGGTCAACTTTATGAAAAAAGCAACACAAAGGATGCCTGTGAGAGATTTTGAAATGCCGGATGGGATCGTCACCGCAGTCATCGATCCGACGACCGGATATCTCGCGACTAGCGCTTGTCCTATGACAGAAACTGAGCTGTTTATTACAGGAACCGAGCCAATCACGCAATGCGAGCAACACGCTTACAGCTACTTCGCTTATCGCGACTTTCACGATGATCGCTATCGCATGCGCTCTTCACGCGACGAATCCAGACGATACTACGCTCGAAGACCGGGTAAGAAAAAATGGTGGCGTAAGCTCAAATTCTGGGATTAATCAGGTTAATGTTAAAGGCGCCATTCATGGCGCAGTGTGTTCAGACAGCGGGCGCGATTTATCTCGCCCGCTACTTCCATCCGACGGATCGAGCCCACTCATCCATTTGTTCGCGGCGTTTTTGCAGATTGGCGGGTGGTTTTTCCCCGTACGCGCGATGACTGTTTGAATCGCTTCCTGCAAGGGCGGGAGTCCCATGGCTGAGCGGCGCTCATCTACGGATTCTGGCTGCTTCAATTGCAGGGTAAGGATTCATTTGTCCTTGATCGTCCCAATCAAAGGAAGTTCCGTAAATCTGGAGGCGCCCTTCAAACATGCTGATTCTGTCTTCCATCAGAGCAACCTGATATAACGGCGCCTGTCCTTTTGCCGGCTGCAGTTTTTAAAAGCGTCAGCACTATCACGCATGAAGTCCGGCTCACCGATGGAGTGTTGCGCGATCCGCCAGCCGCTTCTTCGCCATCCTCTCCAACAGCTTCTTCACCGTCCTCTCCAACCAGATTTGAACCGGGCCATCCGTGATGCTGGACGATGGCTCGCAGTCGATCGGCGTTTTTTCGATGTACTTGCTCCATGCGCGGATGGTATCCTTCAAACAAAGAACCATCCGCCGCGAGTTCCTCCCGATACACGCGAATCCTCTTGCGACCATGCGAAGCAGTTCCTGACGCAATTCAGTGTTCAAAGTTATCCTGTAACTTCTTAGTGGTGGCCTAGGATTTCGTGCGGAACGTAAGGTTCTTCTAGAAATTTCATTTCATCCGATTCGAGGTTGATATCCAGGGCGCCGACAGCTTCTTCCAGGTGATTCATTTTGGACGCGCCAATGATGGGCGCCGCAATTCCAGGCTTATGAAGAATCCACGCGAGCGCAATCTGCATCGGTGAAACGCCGCGACGCTTTGCTATTTCGCCGACACGGTTGGCGATTTCAAAATCTGAATCCTGATAATAAAGTTTTTGCGCGTAATCATCTGTTTTTGCGCGAAGAGTTTCGCCCCAATCTTTTTTGTTGCGATTGCCTGCAAGAAATCCTCTTGCCAGCGGACTCCATGGAATCAATCCAACTCCTTCTGCCCGGCAGAAAGGAATCATTTCACGCTCTTCTTCCCTGTAAACGAGGTTGTAGTGGTTCTGCATGGAAACAAAGCGAGTCCATCCGTTTCGGTCGGCTAAATACTGAGCACGCGCAAATTGCCATGCAAACATGCTGGATGCACCGATGTAAAGTGCTTTTCCGCTGCGAACAACTGTGTCAAGGGCCTCTAACGTTTCTTCAATAGGTGTTTCATAGTCCCATCGATGAATTTGATACAGGTCGACATAATCCATCTTTAATCGGCGCAAGCGATCCATCGATCGATTGCAGGATATGTTTGCGTGAAAGTCCTTGATCGTTCGGATTCTCACTCATCGGGAAAAAAAGTTTTGTTGCCACCACTACGTCTTCGCGTTTCGCGAATTCTTTCAGCACGCTTCCCAGAATCTCTTCGCTGGCCCCGCGGGAATACATATCGGCTGTGTCAAAGAATGTGAATCCAAGCTCCAGAGCTTTGCGCACAAAAGGACGGCTTTCCGCTTCGTTGAATACCCATGGCCGCCATCGAGAAGAGCCATACGTCATCGTCCCAAGACACAGGCGTGAAACTTTCAGGCCACTTTTACCGAGGTTTGTGTATTTCATTGTTATGAATTATATATGTAGTAGGGGCGCGATTCATCGCGCCCGCGTGGCGTTTGCACGCGGGCGCCATAAATGGCGCCCCTACAATGAGAGGAAACCATGGAAACGAAGGATCTGAACAAAATCTCGTCCACCACACCAAGCGGCAACATCGACAAAATTCGTGACATTCTTTTCGGCTCACAGATGCGTGATTATGACCGGCGTTTTACACGTTTGGAAGAGCGCATGCAGCGGGAGAATACAGAGCTAAAAGATGAGATCCGGAAACGCTTGGAGGCTCTGGAAGGTTATATCCGAAGCGAAGTGGATGCTTTGAGCTCGCGACTGAAAACAGAACAGAGCGAACGGGGTGACTCAGTGAAGGAAGTGGCCCGCGAGTTAAAAGAAATCACACAATCGCTGGAAAAGAAAACGGCACAACTGGATGATTTGTTGAACAAAAGTCATCGTGATCTCCGGCAGCAGGCGCTCGATCAAAGTAAGCAGCTGATGGAAGAGATTCATGCCAAACATCAGGCACTGTCAATGTCGCTCGATCGCGCCGTACAGGAGCTGACTGTCGACAAGATGGAACGGAATGGATTGGCGGATCTGTTTACTGAGATGGCGTTGCGATTGAACAACCAGTTTCATATTGATTCCGGTGAGGTTGCCGGAGATGAGTGATTCCGAAGGGGAAGAAAGGAAATCAAAACCATCCAACGGATCCGAGCTCAATGAACTTCGAAATATCCTGTTTCCCGAACGCGCTGAGTTCAATTCGCTTCAGGAGAAATTCGACAACCCCGAGCTGCTGGCTGAAAACGTAAGCCGGATCCTGCCTGATGCAGTGCGGCTTCGTTCCTCGCGCGATGAGGATTTAACACGCGCACTCTCTCCTGCTGTTGAGAAATCGCTCCGAATGTCGGTACAAAGAAATCCACGCCCCATTGTGGATGCTATCTTTCCGATCATGGGACCGGCTATTCGGAGAGCGATTTCTGCCGCGATCACTGGACTCATTCAATCTTTGAATCAGACGCTCGAATACAGTCTTTCTATCCGGGGATTGAAATGGAGATGGGAAGCAATCCGCACCGGCAAGCCCTTCGCGGAGATCGTTCTTTTGCACAGTCTTTTGTATCGAGTGGAACAAGTATTCTTCATCCATCGTGAGAGCGGTTTATTACTGCAACATGTCAGCGCGATACCATCGCAATCAGCTGATTTGATTTCCGGTATGCTCACAGCGATTCAGGATTTTGTTCGCGATTCGTTTCAAGTTCGCGAAACTGAAACGCTCGAAACAATGACAGTTGGCGATCTCAATGTGTGGATCGAACAGAGTCCGCATGCAATTCTTGCAGCCGTCATTCGAGGGAATGCGCCGCAGGAATTGCGTGCCACATTTCAATCCACTCTGGAACAAATCCATCTGGCAGAAAAGCAGAGCGCTTCAGAAGTTTCAAGGTGATGCCGCTGCTTTCGAATCGATCCGTCCGGATCTGGAAGAATGTCTGGTGTCTCAGTATCAGCAAGCGAAGCGGAAACAATCGCCGTTCGCCTGGATCGCTGTTTCTCTTGCTCTTGCCGCTATTGTTATTGTTGCTACGTTGTTTTTTCTACAGCGTTATCGTGTGAATCGGCTGCTGGATCGATTGAATGCCGAGCCGGGAATTGAAGTTACATCGCTTCACAAACGAGGAGGAACTTATCACTTTAACGGTCTGAGGGATCCCCTTTCCGCGGATCCTGCCAAATGGCTTCCTGAATCGCGTCTTGATCCGCGCAAAATCGCATTTCACTGGGAACCTTATCAAGCGATGCATCCGCAGTTTCTGCTGACTCGAGCCAGGGCTTTATTGAATCCGCCATCCACCGTCACTTTGAGTCTGAAGGATGGAGTCCTGACAGGGAAAGGAAAGGCTCCTCATTCCTGGATTTCCGAATCCAGACGTCTGATCCGCGCGATACCGGGCATCGACCGGTTCAACGAAGAGCAGCTTGTCGAAATTGAAGCGGAAGAAATGTATGCGATCAAGAAAAAAATCGAAGATCGTGTTTTTCGTTTTTTGATCGGAACAGCGAATCTTCTTCCCGGAGAGGAACAAAAACTGGACCTGCTTGCGCAGGATATTCTGAAATTGAATGCGAGTCGCAGGCCAGTTGAGAAAATCGGTCACTGTACAGGCGATTGGCCACACGGACACAACGGGTGATGAAATGGGGAACAGGCAATTGAGCCAATCACGAGCTGATTCGTTGATGCAGATCCTTGTTTCAAAAGGAGTCGCTTCTACGAGTTTTGTGTCGATCGGCAAAGCATCTGAGGAACCATTACGGGTTGAGCAAAGCGAGCAGGATCGCGAATGGAATCGCAGCGTTACCTTTCGCGTAAGCTGGTCCGATGTTGAGTAAAGCAAGATGAATTCGCAACCAAAGAAAGAGTTTCCAGAACCGGTTCTGGCGTATCTTGAACGTGTGCTGATCCGGAATCGTGAACCGGCTTTTCTTGCAACCGATCTCAGTGGAGAGCTTATGGATCTGGGAGGAAGCCTTTCTGTTTACGGATTGCAGCAGTTGCGCACCGGCCAGAGCCTCTCCTGCTCAGGTGGATTTTGTCGAAGGCCTGCTGCCGCTTGAAACCCAGGAACTTTCGCTTCCTTGCGTGCAAATTCGGCCCCAAATATTTGCAGATATCCATATTTTTCGCGATAAGGACCGTGATGTTTATTCTCCTTGTTGATGTGACCGCCGATGAAGTCCAACAGGCTCTCCTCCATCAAAAGGCGAATGATTTGAATCTCCTGCAGAATCATCATTCACAGTTTTTGGATTTACTCTGCAATCTTGACATGGCTCTCTTCAAGCAAAAAGATGACATGCACTTTCAGTTGATTGGCAAACCCCCGGAGTGGATTGAACATTGCGGATTACAGTTATTGCAGGATCAAAATGCATATCGAGTCATAAGCCCAATGGAGTTCTTATACAACTTTGCCAACGCCGGTGAAGAGGCTTTGCAGACCGGTGTATCACACTACAAATCCGGCCCCTGGGTGGAAACAGATCCTGACGGCAACGAATGGTATTTCGATGCAACCGCGATTAACATCGGTAAGGACAAAATTATTTTAATTGAACGAGTCGCTCCGTTTGAGGATGCGCGTTTTGCCGTGCTTCAAAAGGCGCGGGAGCAAAGCCTGGATTACTTGCGCCTCGCACGAAAGGAAAAGTCACTCCGCGAAAAAGAGACACGAAACAGAATCCTTCTCAACGCTGTACCTGACTGGATTTTCAAAGTCGATACGAAAGGATTGATTCTGGATCTTAAAGCGACAATGGGAAAAAATCCTTCGATCTTCGCAGAATTTGTCGGACAATCACTGACCGAAGTGTTTCCGGAAGAAGCCGCCGCAAAAATGATTGAATGCGCTCAGCAAGCCATAATATCCAACTCGCTTCAAACGTGTGTTTTCTTTCTTGGATCTATGGAATCGAGTTTTCAGTTCGAAGCCCGCGCGGTTGCAATCGGTCCGGAGGAAGCCGTACTACTCGTCCGCGACCTCCCGCAGGAAGTAAGTTCCAAATAGTAGGGGCGCGATGAATCGTGCCCGTGACGATTTATTTGGACTTTGGTCGCAGTATGCACATCGCTTCATCTTCGCCGGTAGCAAGCATCAGAATCTCGATCGATTGAGCTGCATTTTTGTATTTCCACATCTGCGGCCGGCCGGAGGAAATCACATTTTCGAGCTGAGGAAGGATCTGTGCTGCCAGATCCGCAGGAAGCACATCCGCGATAGCCCTCCCAACTTCCAATTGCATGTCTTCAAACAATTCATCACGACCCGTGCTGTATTCAAGCAACGACCCGTCTTTGTGCACAACCAGTACCCAATCGGGTACTGCATCCAGTAATGCTAAATAGCGCTGCTGCACTTTCCGGAGTGATCTTTGTTTTGTTTTAACGGTCCGAAAATCCAGGCTTTTCTGCCTTCCCTTCTGCAGCAACACCTGAGTTTCTTCCAGCGGCACCTTTGCGGGTTCTAACAAAAGAATTCTTCGCCCGGATAAAAGAACAGCGGTAGCATGCAACATCCAATCCCTTCCATTAACGCTCGTTTCATTCCAGGGTCCCGAATCGAGTAAGCCGTCCACTCCGGCGTTCCAAAATTCTGTGGCTCTTCCAAGGAAGTCACTCAGGAATGGCGAATCAAGCTTTAACGTTTCCTTCGACGCTTTTGCATCCGTGCAATACTCCAGAAACCAGCTTGGAAAGGGAAGCAGCTTTTCCAGTAAGCCGGCTGCATTTTGCTCCAGAACGACAACATCCAATAAAGGCAGCAGACGCTCCAGCATAGAATTCCGTCACTTCGAAATGAAACGCTGTGCCAGGTTTTGGAAAACTTCTTCCACTCCTTCCCCTGTTCTTGCGCTCGTAAATTGAAGCGTCCAACCTTGCTCTCTTGGTCCGCGGAGCGCCTTTTCATCGATTTCCCACTGGCTGTGAAGGTCCACTTTGTTGACGACCAGAGTGAAAGGAGCAGGACCGATCACCTGTTCGGCTTTTTGTTGAAGCGTAAAGGACTTGAGAAGAGTATCGGCACGCGTGCCGTCAGCAACAAGAATGTAGCCCGCTGAACCTTTCAGATAAGAAGTTTGCAGTTGTACAAATTCGTCTTCCCCCGCAAGATCCCATAGAATCAAATTGATTTCTTCAGAACCGATCGCGAGCGATTTTTTGTCAATTTTAACGCCGACAGTTGTCAGATATTTTTCAGAAAAAATGCTTTTCACAAAGCGCGCAACAAGACTCGTTTTGCCGACAGCAAACGCGCCAAGCATGCAGACTTTTTTCTGAAGCATGTTCTTTCAAAAAACTATATCATATCGGGGAGTAGGTGCGCGATTCATCGCGCCCGTACTTTCGAGGCAGCATAAATGGCGCCGTTACTAATGCAGGCAGGACGCCTGCGTTCTTTATGAAAATTGCGAACCTTTTATTTCTTGTAATTTTTTTGCTCTGTGTTGCAGTCCAATATAATGACCCGGATCCCGTTCGCTGGATGGTCATTTACGGATTGGCGGCACTGTGCTGCATGCTTTTTGCTTTCAAAAAACTGCCGGTATATCTTCCTGTTGTAACGGCAGTCGCAGCGCTCATCTGGGCCGTTTTGCTTCTGCCTGCTGTTTTTGGAAAGACAATTCCGATGCGGGAAGTTTTCTCCATGATTCACATGTTCAGCCCCGGAGTGGAGGAGGTTCGTGAAATTGGTGGGCTGTCGATTGTTGCTTTCTGGATGATCGTATTGGCGCTGAAAACTCGTAGCTTTATTCGAGCATCGATACGATAATTACAGAAAGTTAAACGTTAGTGCCGAAGCAATGAGCAATGAGTCATGAGACCGTATGGAATGGTCTCATTGCTCATGACTTACGGAAGTTAAGGTTGCCAAAAGTGATCAAGGAGTTCAAGGTGTTTGATTGAACACTTTCAACACCTTTCTCCTTTTGAACATTTTTCACACCTGATCATGAACGGCTCGATTGTTTCTCATTACCGGATCATCAAAAAGATTGGTTCAGGCGGAATGGGAGACGTGTATCTTGCAGAGGATACGAAGCTGGACCGGGTTGTTGCACTCAAGATTTTGCCGCGTGATCTGGCAAGTCAGAAGGAGCGGATGGCCCGATTTGTTCAGGAAGCCAGAGCTGCTTCGTCGCTGGATCATCCGAATCTGGCGACTGTGTACGAAATCGGTGATACGGATGGAACTCGATTCATTGCCATGCAATATGTGGAAGGGGAGACTCTGAGTGAAAAACTTCGTAAAGGACCGATACCTGTTCAAGGAAGCGATCGATATTGCGATCCAGATTGTGGGCGCTTTGAACGAGGCCCATTCGAAAGGAGTTGTTCATCGCGATTTAAAACCGTCCAACATTATGATTACTCCGCGCGGACAGGCCAAAATACTGGATTTCGGACTTGCAAAATATGCAGGATCTGAGCTTCATCGAAGCGCCCCGAACACCGAGCCCGGGATCATATTGGGAAGCATTCAATACATGAGTCCCGAACAATCTCTTGGGAAACCGATGGATCATCGCACCGATTTTTTTTCATTCGGCATCGTTCTTGTATGAGATGCTTACAGGCCGATTGCCTTTCCGCGGTGAAACCCCGATGGAAACATTGAGCAAAATTTTAAGCGATCCGCCCGAAGCTTTTGGCGATCTCCAGATTCCGTGGGATGTTCAGCGGTTGATTGGAAAATTGCTTGAAAAGGAATCAGTCCAGGCGGTATCAGACAGCGAAAGGATGTTTTGAGCGATTTAACGAATCTCAAGCGGGACACGGCCTCGGCGCGAATTTCGACAGGCCGGCAAGCCATCCTGACCAAACCTTTTTTTCGCCGGATCGGGTTCGGTTCTGTTCTCTTGCTGCTTCGTCACCGCTGCAGTTCTGTGGATTTCTTTCCGTGCCGACCGCGCTCAAGAAATTCATTCACTCGCTGTGCTCCCATTTTCAAACGAAAGCAACGATTCCGGTACGGATTACTTGAGCGATGGGATTACCGACAGCTTGATCAATCGAATTTCACAGCTTCCGAATCTGAAGGTTCTCGCTCGGGGAACTGTCTTTACCTACAAGAACAAAGATGTCGACCCGCGCGAAGTCGGTCGTGATCTGCAGGTCGATGCAGTCGTAACCGGAAGCGTTTATCAACTCGGTGAAGATCTCCGGGTACAGGTTAGTCTTGTAAATACGACTGACGGCGCGCAATTGTGGGGAAAACAATACAACCGCAAGATTTTCCGATATTTTTCAAGTGCAAACGGACATCTCGAATGAAATTACGCAGGAAATGCGCGTGAAATTAACCGGTGAGCAGAAACAGCAGATGCAAAAGAACTACACCGAAAATGTCGAAGCGTACAAGTTGTATTTGAAAGGACGATTCTATCTGAACCGTAGAAATGAAGAATCTTTTCTCAAGGCAGTGGAGAGTTTTCAGCAGGCGATACAAATCGATCCTGATTACGCGCTTGCTTACGCGGGTCTTTCCGATTGCTACGCTTTGCTCTGTAACTGGGGCTTCTGGCCTGCCAACGAAGGTTATCCGAAATCCAAAGCTGCGGCACTGAAGGCGCTTTCGCTGGACAACTCGCTTGCCGAAGCTCAAATCTCACTCGCGACGGTAATCTCCAGTTATGAGTGGAAATGGAAGGAAGCGGAAGCCGATTTCTTGCGCGGACTTCAACTCAATCCAAACTATTCCACGGGACATCTTTGGTATTCATTCTATTTACTCCTGAATCGTCGTAACGATGAGGCGTTGAAAGAAATTGAAGTTGCGCAACAGTTGGATCCGCTCTCGTTGATTATTAATGCGAATCGTGGCTATACGCTGTATGTTTCGCGGCGTTATCCGGAAGCTATGCAAGCCATTCGCAAAACACTCGAACTGGATCCAAATTTTGCAATTGCCTATGAATATCTTGCATACATTCAGATTCAGGAGAAAAAATATTCAGAAGCGGTTGAATCGATGCGCAAAGCGCTTGAAGCATCACCTGAAAATCTGACATTTCGAGCGGATCTCGCAAGCACCCTCGCTTTGAATGGCCAAACAGAAGAAGCCAAAGTGATTCTGAATGATTTGTTGTCCCGCCAGGATTACGTTCCTCCTGTCGACATTGCCGCGATTTACATCAGCCTTGGAGATAAAGAAAACGCTTTGCGATGGCTGGAGAAGGGTTTCCAGATCCGTAGCGATGCCGTTACATATATAAACAATGAACCTCGATTCGATCCTCTTCGAAATGATCCCCGTTTCCAGGATCTGGTTCGCCGCATCGGCTTCTAGCTCATTAACGCAAAGTCGCCAGGATGCCAAGAGAAAAATCCTTTTTCTTAGCGTCTTTGCGTGCTTTAAAGATCTGTTCGGTTATGGGAACGAAATTTCCAAATGCGGACAGATCACGATCGATTATCGTCCATCTCATCGGGCACATCTTTTGCTTTCCGCATCGTCATGATGAGCACTTTTTTTCAGGATTTAAAATACGGATTTCGAAACCTCAGGAACAGACCTGGATTTACTTTCATAACACTGATGGTTCTTGCTCTGGGAATCGGTGCGAATACAGCATTGTTCAGCATTCTCTATGCTGTTCTGTGGAAACCGCTTCCTTACAACGAACCGGATCGATTGGCGATCGTTTGGGAAACGAACCGCCAGACTGAAGAGATGCAGAATGTTGCGAATCCCGCAAATTTTTTTGATTGGAAAGCACAGAATCAAGTCTTTACAGATATGGCGGCTTTTGCAGGTTCAGCGGCAACGTTAAACGCTGATAATCGGCCCGAGGAAGTTCCAATTCAGTTTGTTACATCGAATTTCTTCCAGGTCTTGCGCGCAAATCCATTGTTAGGCCGAACCTTTGTTCCGGCTGATGAGACCAGCGAGGATCGGATCGTTATCCTCAATCATGGTCTCTGGATGCGCAGATTTGCCGGTGACGCAAAGGTGATTGGGAAGAAAATTCTGTTGAACGGCCGGCCCTGCACGATTGTCGGTGTGATGCCGGCAGGATTTCGCTGGCACCTGACAGACAACGGATTCATTACAAGTAAACCTCCGCAGCTTTGGGTGAAATACACAATTCCCGCCGCGGATCGAGTGCGGCGCGGACGCTTCCTGACGGTCGTCGCCCGGTTGAAGCCGGGAGTTTCTCTGCAAGAGGCCGGCGCCAACATGACTGTGCTTGCCAAACAGCTGGAATCCCGCTTCTATGATTTCAACGCAGGTTGGGGTGCAAATGTGGTTGGGCTTCGTGAACAACTGGCAGGGGATCTCCGCAAACCGCTCTGGATACTTGGGGGTGCGGTCGCTTTCGTTCTACTGATTTCTTGTTCCAATGTTGCGAGTCTGTTATTATCACGCGCTCTTTCACGCGGCCGAGAAATTGCCGTTCGTGCAGCGTTAGGCGCAGGACGCACGCGAATCGTTCGTCAGCTTCTTACTGAAAGCATTCTGCTTTCTGTTCTGGGCGGTGCTGCCGGTGTTCTGCTTGCAATCTGGGGCGTGAATGCACTGTCGGCTCTGGGATATCGTGCTGGAATCGATTTTACTAATGTGGAAGTGAACTGGATCATGCTCTCTTTTGCTCTGGGGGCATCTCTTTTAACAGGTATTGTATTTGGATTGGTTCCCGCTCTCACTGCGGCTCGCACGAATCTGAATGATCAATTGAAGGAAGGGAGCCGGGGATCGACAGGAGAAACTGGTAAGGTTCGCGGTTTACTGGTCGTTACGGAGCTTGCAGTCACTCTTGTGTTGCTGACAGGAGCGGCATTGTTGATCCAGAGTTTCTGGCGGCTTTCTGCGATTGATTCCGGTTTTAATCCTAAACAGGTCCTTTCGTTTCGTGTGATCCTTCCATCCGTAAAATATCCCGAGGAATCGCACAGAATCACATGGTTTCGCAACGTGCTCGATCAATTTCGCAACACTCCCGGCGTTCAGTCCGCAGGTATGGTTAGTTTTATTCCTTTTGCAGGATCCACAGCCGGTACCAATTTTCATATCGCAGGTAAACCGAAACCGTTTCCGGATCAGGAGCCGATGACACAGGTCTTTGTTGTGGATGATGGATATTTCAAAGCGCTCCAGATTCCACTAAAGCGTGGGCGAATGTTCTCGCTGGATGAAACAGTTCAAAGAAGAAAAGTGGTCCTGGTCAACGAAACGCTTGCGAAAAAATATTTTCCTGGTGAAGATGCGATAGGGAAGCAGATTACGGTGTTCATGCGTGACGAAAATGAGCCGAGTGAAATTATCGGAGTTGTCGGCGACGTGAAGCATGAATCCGTACAAGCCGAAATTGAGCCGTCCGTTTACTGGCCGCACCCGGAGCTTGCCTACTCTTTCATGAACATCGTGATTCGCACGGATGGGGATCCTCTGACTTTTGCACCGTCAGCTGCGGCGATTGTACGAAATTTCGATCGAGATATACCGCTGGCTGACGTGCGTGCCCTGGAAGAGTGGGTAGGTGACTCCACAGCGCGCGCTAGATTTAGCATGATTCTGCTTGTGACTCTTGCGGCGCTGGCATTGATACTTGCGCTTGCCGGAATCTACGGAGTGCTTTCACACACCATCATTCAGCGCACGCAGGAAATGGGAATTCGAATGGCCCTTGGCGCAAGCGCTTCCGACGTGTTCTCGCTTTTGTTGAAGCACGGCTCCAAATTAATCGCAGCCGGAATTCTGATCGGTGTCGCAATTAGTTTTGCCTTGACCCGGCTCATGCGTAGTATGTTGTACGAAACGAGTGCGTCGGATCCTTCTGTGTTTGCGAGCGTGATCGGATTCCTTGTGGTCGCCGCGCTCCTTGCATGCTCGATTCCTTCGCGCCGGGCGTCCAAAGTCGATCCGCTGGTCGCTCTCCGCTACGAGTAGAATCACAATAAATTTGTATCACCACTGCAATTCATTGGGCCCACTTTCCCAGTTTTTCGTGATTCTGTGATAAAAATAAAATCAAATGAGCCTGCACACAGGGACAAAACTTGGCCCCTACAAAATAGTTACGCCGCTGGGCGCCGGAGGAATGGGCGAAGTTTATCTTGCTCAAGACCCGCGACTTGATCGCAGTGTTGCCATTAAGGTCTTGCCTGATCATCTTGCAGGAAACCCTGCGGCGTTGAAACGTTTCGAAAGAGAAGCCAAAGCGGTGGCTGCTCTTTCTCACGCAAATATCCTGGATATCCATGACTTTGGCACGGATCGGGGTATTTCCTATGCGGTAATGGAGCTCCTGGAAGGAGAAACACTGCGCTCGCGGATCGGTGGGTCACCGATTCCCATAGAAAATGCTGTGGAGATTGCCCTCTGCATTACGGAGGGCCTTGCTGCTGCGCATTCGAAGGGCGTTATCCATCGCGACCTGAAACCGGAAAATATTTTTCTCACTTCCGATGGTCGTGTGAAGATCCTGGATTTTGGACTGGCGCGCTATCAACCGGAAATTCCAAAAAAAGAATTAACATCGGCGCCCACAGAGTCTCGTATAACTGAAACAGGCGTGGTTATGGGAACCGTGCCTTACATGTCGCCAGAGCAAGTGCGAGGAGAACAAGTGGATGGGCGGAGCGATATTTTTTCGTTCGGTTGTGTCTTATATGAAATGATTACGGGATACAAAGCGTTTCACGGAAATACTTCCGCTGATATCGTCTCGGCGATTCTGAGCCGGGATCCCGAGGAGCCTGCGGAATTAGTCACAAGATTGTCTCAACTGCTTGCAATCGCCATGCGTTGCCTGAAAAAGAATCGGGATCAACGCTTTCAGTCAGCTCAAGAGCTCGCACTGCAGTTGCGAAACTTTCAAAATGAAATAACAAGACCTGGCTTACAGATCGGAGAACACGTTTTGCGACAGTTCCGAAAGCCGGCAATTGCAGCTCCTGCAATTATTCTAGTGCTGGTTTTCGCTTCAGCAGCGATCTGGTCTCTTGGCAATCGCGCGAAGGTTCGGTGGGCCAAGGAACAGGCGATCCCGGAAATCACTAATTTTATGGAGGCGGAAAATTATGGTTCGGCTTTCTGGCTCGCGCTCAAAGCAAAACAGTACATACCGAATGATCCGAATTTAACCAAATTATGGGACGAAATGTCTCGGGTAGTCACTGTCCATACAAATCCGGAGGATGCGGCCATCCACATTCAGGAATATCGGTCGCTCAACGATCCATGGGAATATATCGGCAAATCCCCTTTGACTGAAGTACGCATTCCACTTGGACTATTTCGATGGAAGATACAAAAAGAAGGATTCGAAACTGTGGAAGCGACGGTTTCTCTAAGAAGATTCCCCAAAGAAGTCCCAACTTTCAATTTCACTTTAGATAAAAAAGGAGACGCACCGTCCGGAATGGTGCGCGTTACAGGGGGCGAAACTCCATTGCTGATTCCTGGTCTAGATCACCTTCCTCCCGTTTTGTTAGATGACTATTTCATCGACAGGCACGAAGTTACAAATAAGCAATTCAAAGAATTTGTGAAATCCGGCGCCTATCAGAAGCGCGATTATTGGAAACACAAATTCATGAAACAGGGCCGCGAGATGTCATGGGAAGAAGCGATGTTGGAATTTCGGGACAGCACCGGAAGACCGGGACCCGCCACCTGGGAAGCAGGAGATTACCCGAAAGGCCAGGATGAATTTCCGGTCACCGGAGTCAGTTGGTATGAAGCCGCAGCTTACGCAGAAAGTGTCGGAAAAAGTCTTCCGACTGTCTATCATTGGAATCGCGCTTCAGGGCCCCGGGATAGCGCATTCGTAATCCCGCTGAGTAATTTCGGAGGCGGCGGTCCTGTCCCGGTAGGATCAAAACCCGGAATGAGTCGCTACGGGACATATGACATGGCAGGTAATGCAAAGGAATGGTGCTGGAACCAAACTGGAGACAGACGATGCATCCTGGGTGGAGCCTGGAGCGAACCAACATATTTATTCAACGATCCGGATGCACATTTTCCATTTTCCCGTTTGCCTACTTACGGATTTCGGTGTGCGAAATACTTGGGATTCGTTTCAAAGGCAGCCCATGACCCCATTAACTGGGCAGCGCGTGATTATCGGAAGGAGAAACCAGTTACTGATGAGATCTTCGATATCTACAAGAGAATGTATTCGTATGACAGGACAGAATTGAACGCGGCCGTTGAGCGGGTGGACAGCAGTGCGGAACACTGGAAACTCGAAAGGGTTACTCTTGACGCCGCTTATGGAAACGAAAGAGTAATTGCATATTTGTTCTTGCCAAAGAATGCTCATCCCCCTTATCAAACCGTCAGTTATTTTCCGGGCAGTCAAGCTATTTTGCTACGTTCCAGCCGGGATGTAGATCAGTATCCAGGAATGTTATATCTCGATTTTGTTCTCCAAAGCGGACGAGCGGTCGTTTACCCCGTTTATAAAGGAACCTATGAACGTGGCGACAGTTTTTACGCAGACTATCCGGCGTCGACAAGCCTTTACCGTGATCACGTAATCCAGTGGTCTAAGGATCTCGGAAGATCCATCGATTATTTGGAAACACGGAAAGATATCGATACACAAAAAATGGCTTTTTATGGAATAAGCTGGGGGGGGTCCATGGGAATGATTCTGCCGGCGTTGGAGCCCCGTCTGAAAGCGAACATACTGGTCTCGGGTGGTTTCTATTTGCAAAGGACGTTTCCTGAAGTGGATCAGATCAATTTCATTTCCCGTGTCACGATTCCAACTCTTATGTTAAGCGGGCGACATGATTTTTTTATGCCTATGGAGTCTTCTCAAATTCCTGCATTCCAACTTCTGGGAACACCAGAGAAAGACAAGCGTCGGGTCCTATATGATGTAGGACACTTCATTCCCAGACGGGAGTTGATTCGCGAAACTCTCAACTGGCTTGACCGTTACCTTGGTCCGGCAAGTATGCGATAAAGCGCTCGCGACAAACGTGTAGTTGTATTTGTGCGCCCCCTTAGCTCCCATACTCAATCGTAAGGGAGAGGAGTTGTACTTTGCATTCATGTGTTACAAGCCAGACTAGTAGAATGGAATCATGAAGTCGACAGCTGTTCAGAATCGACCAGGGCTCATTACAGCGCTCGGTGTATTCTTCGGCGCAGGTGCGGCGATTAGTCTGACTTCGACTGTTGCGCTTTTGTTTCCAGAAAGTTTTCTCCACCCCATGTGGCGGCTCAATCCGCGCGCGCTTCAGGCTTTCACAGACATGGGGCCGGCGGCGTTCGTTCTCCTTATGGTTATATCCGTTGCTTGCATATCGACTGCTTGGGGGCTATGGCTCGGCAAGTTGTGGGGATACCGCCTCGCCATCGTGTTGTTTATCGTACACCTGGTTGCGGATATCTATAACGTCGTTAGTGGTACGGAACCTCGCGCCGCCATCGGGATCCCAATTGTGGCTGCCATTCTGTGGCTTCTCGCAAGACCGCGAACAAAAGCATTTTTTTTTCAACGTGTCATTTCGTGACAATCCATAACGAAGTTCAACATTGAAGATCGTTTCCAAGCAATGATCGCGTTGCACATTGGAACTTCGTTTTCCATTATTGTGTCAGGGTCAGATACGATGTACTGATCAGAGCTTTTATTCCGACCGGTGGAACATCCAGTATTATTGATTTACCCGGAAAAGCACGCGTGATCCAAAGGATCGAGTTTGTCTATACAACCCGGATCGGAGCACAGGAAAAAGCCCTCGTTGATGTTTGGGGTCTCCGCGACTAAATCTGCAATCTACAATCTGCAATAGCTACCTGTCCCAGCCGTGGATTCTCATGTCGATGAGATCTTCAACATCCGGTTGCGTCTTTCTCGTTTCCTTAACGCGGCGGATGAAGTTTGGATTTACATTATGGATTCTCATTGCAACCAGATCTTTTGCCGCCACGTTGTTGTAGCCAAGCTCCTTTAGCTCCAGTACGAACTCAGGGGTGACGTCGTGGATTTGAAATTCAACCAGCTTACCCGGGCTGAGCCTTTCGTATCCCATTTTACGAAACTCGACGATCTTTTCCGGCGATACTCCGTGAATACGAAATTCCACCAGTCTATCTTCTGAAAGATCAGGATAACCGGCATCTTTCATTCGCTGAATGAAGTCCGCGCTGACACCATGGATTCGCATTTCAACCAGCTTTTCCGAAGGGATGTTTTTGTAACCAAGCGATTGTAAGGAGCGAATGTATTCTGCGCCTGCACCGTGAATCTTCATTTCGATAACACGTTCCAGATCCAGATCGTTATAGCCCTCGTTACGGAGGTCGCCAATGAATTTTGTGTTTACATCCAGCAGCGCGATCTCATACTGTTTCTTTGAAGAGATCCCGGGGTAGCCGAGCTGTGACATTTTAGCTGGGAAGGTTTGATCCGGCTGAAATTCGAATTCGCCGCGGCCCTCTCCATTCTTGAAACTGCCTGTACAGTGAAAGGTTCCCGCTTCGCGAACAAGCTGAAACGTGACCGATCTGGTATCAGACAGGATCATCTCCAGAGTCAGTCCCTTAAACGCTTCCAGAGAGACGCGGAAGCCGTTATTGCTTCCTTTTCTGTAGAATTGCATCTGCAGCGTCTTTTGTTTTGCAGCGTATTCCGCTTCCCACATTCCGTCATAAGTGTTTTCTGCGGCCTGAAAAAAGACGTGCACTGATCAAAGCAAACCCGACAAAAAGAAAAATCCATTTTTTATTCACTGGTTTTACCTCACTCTTCCTCGCTGGGGCGATCCAAGGTTGCCCTACGACGCCTTAGACCCGACTGCTGCGGTCAAAAGGTTGGTGTACAATGTTGGCTTTCGGGAGGCAACAATGCGCAAGTATTCCATGATCTTTCTGGTTGGTTTCATTTTCATCTGTGCAACTTTATTCGCTGAGACCGTCCTAAACGGCAAGAAATATGAGCGGCTGATCATTCGAAACGCGACCATCGTCGAGGGAAACGGAACACCGGCCTGGGGACCTGCGGACATCGTGATTGAACAGAACAAGATCGTTGACGTTGTGCCGTTGGATCCGGTGGCGATCAAAGAAGGGGAAGGGAGTCGTCCGAAAGGTGATACCGAAATTGACGCTACGGGAAAGTACGTGTTACCCGGTTGATCAACATGCATGGGCATGCACACACAGAACGGGGCGGCAAACCGATGCCGGTGGAGTATGTATTAAAGCTGTGGCTTGCGTCCGGGATCACGACAGTTCGCGATGTTGGAAGCGATACGAAAGCCACAATTGATTTGCGTGGCAAAAGCTTTCGCGGGGAGGCTATAGCGCCTCGACTGTATGTGTACGCCTATTTTGGTACTCCTCCCTATCCGACAAACCAGGACGAAGCGCGTACAAGGATTCGTGAGCTGAAGAAACTGGGCGCCGATGGAATCAAAATAACTGGAACGGACCGCGATATTATGGAAGCGCTGGAGGATGAGTCGAAAAAGCTTGGGTTGCGCATTGCCCATCATGTGGGTGTAGAAGAAACAAATGCCTGGGATGATATCGAATTGGGCACCACAACCATCGAGCACTGGTATGGTGTTCCGGATGCGGCTATTCTGAGCGGTCGCCAGAATTTTCCCTCGACCTATAACTACAACAATGAAGTCGATCGATTCCGATATGCTGGCCATCTTTGGCGTGAGGCAGATTGGGACAGGCTGATGAAAGTTTTCGATGGAATGATAGCCGCCAAGGTTGGGTGGGACCCTACGCTCGTTATCTATGAAGCGAGCCGCGATCTGCAGCGCGCACAAACACAACCCTGGTTTCAGGATTATTTGCATCCCGTGCTTGCAGAATATTTCAAACCGGATCCTGCACATCATGGTTCCTACTTCCTGCAATGGAGTTCCACGGATGAAGCGTTTTGGAAAGAAAACTACAGAATCTGGATGTCCGCATTACGCGAATTTGAGCAGCGAGGCGGAATCATTACAGCAGGGGAAGACGCCGGTTATATTTATCAGATGTATGGTTTCGGCCTGATCCGCGAATTAGAATTGCATCAGGAAGCTGGATTTCACCCGTTAAAAGTGATTCAACATGCCACCGGTAACGCCGCGAAAATTCTTGGTGAAGGAAAAAGGCTTGGCAGAGTACGCGCAGGTTATCTTGCCGACCTGATTGTAGTGAATGGCAATCCTCTCGAAAATTTGAAAGTTCTTTACCCCACGGGTGTGGACGAGATGCGAGACGGTAAAGTGGTTCGATCCGGCGGAGTTGAATGGACCATCAAGGACGGCATTACGTATCATGCTCCCACCTTGCTTGCTGAAATAAAAAAGATGGTCGCCGAGGCACGAAAGAATTAACGCAAAGACGCCAAGCCGCAAAGAATTTTTAGCTCTTAACACAGAGTTCACAGAGAGTTTTTCTTTGCATCTTCTGATCCTTCGCCGCAACGCGGCGAGCGATCAAGAGCGTTGAATCCTACCAGGGGAGGCGAAGAGCTTTAGTTAAGAACTCAACAAGTGGAAGCATTTGTTTGTAGCTGCGAGCCAGATCGGAAATGAATTTCGGGCTGCAAACCTGGGCATCTGTGAATCGTTCGCTTGTGACAAAATCCTTGAACTTCAAGTCTTCTATCAATGCGTGATCGGGCGCAAAACCTTTTGGCGGACGGGTCAACCGATCTCCTTCCAGCGGTATCTTTTGTCGCAATTTTTTCCATTCCTTATCACGATGGACGATCGCTTTGCGAATGGCTATCAACGTGCTTGAATCGGGACGCCATACTCCGGAAGCTGTAAAGCAGGAGCCCGGTTCCAGATGTAAATAGAATCCAGGGACGTGTATTTCTTTACCGGCTTTATGATGGGGAAAGTGAGCCGAGGCCACAGTTTTGTATGGACTCTTATCTTCTGAAAAACGGATATCCCGATAAATGCGAAACATCGAACCGCCTGTGGGCTTTGGATCGGCAACGAAACGAGGATGCACCTTGTGTAAATGCGAGGCAAAATCACTAATGAATTGCAGCATCGGCTGTTTCACTTTACTTTCATACGTTTGCTTATTCGCTTGAAACCACTCACGGTTGTTGTTCTTCTTTAGGCCCGCAAAAACTGAAACAATTCCTTATCAAAGTATGCTTTCGCCATAACGGTATTTATTTTACCGCAGAGTAAGCCTGGAACACCGAGATTAAGATGAATTTTCTCCGTGTCCTCTGCGTCCTCTGCGGTGAATCTTGCTGTTCGGAATTGGGACGTTCATTCCCACTATCGAACGTGAAAATGGCGACTTTCCGTCGACAAAACTCTGGCACGGCGGTTGCTCTATGCAATTGCATGGATATACCTAGAAAAGCGCCGAACCGAAAGCTTCGACGCATTATTTTTGCGAGCGCAGGCTTTGTGTTGCTCACAGCGATTACGCTGGGATTGTCGCAATTGAAGCCGGCCGCTCCCACGGTTGAAAAAAATACAGTCTGGATTGATAAAACGAAACGCGGTTTGATGTTGCGTCAGGTACGCGGTACAGGAACGCTTTTGCCGGAACAGGTTCAACTGATTCCAGCGGCAACGGAAGGCCGTGTGGAGAAAATTTTGATTTTACCCGGCTCCGTGGTGACTGCCGATAGCGTCTTACTGGAGATGAGCAATCAGGATCTGGAACTTGCAGCGCGTGATTCTGCTTTGCAGCTTCAGGCTGCGCATGCAGAAGCAGAGAATATTCGTGCCAGACTGCAAAGCCAGAAGATGGATCAGGAAGCAGCTTCTGCTCAGGTGAAATCCGATTATCTGGAAGCGCGGTTACGAGCTGAAGCGGACGAATCACTTGCGAAAGAGGGACTCGTTCCCGACATAACGTTGAAAATCTCCAAAGCAAAAGCGGAGGAACTTGCTGTTCGGTACGAAATCGAAAAGAGACGGCTGGGAGTCAACGAGGAATCCATTCAAGCGCAAATGCATGTGCAACAAACGAAAGTCGATCAATTTAAAGCGCTTTACGATTTGCGAAGACAGCAGGTTGCAGCTTTAAGAGTTCGTGCCGGTACGGACGGTGTTTTACAACAATTGCCCTTGCAGGTCGGGCAGCGGGTGACTGTGGGGACCATTCTGGCAAAAGTAGCTCAGCCCGAAAAATTAAAAGCCGAGCTGAAAATAGCTGAAACGCAGGCAAAAGATATTCTAATCGGCCAGCCGGCCAGCATCGATACACGCAACGGAATCATTCCCGGACACGTCATACGTATAGATCCTGCCGTTTTAAACGGCACAGTAACTGTCGATGTTGCCCTGGATGGCCCACTACCAAAAGGGGCTAGACCGGATCTAACAGTAGATGGAACCGTGGAGTTAGAACGATTGGAATCCGTTCTCTATGTTGGGCGGCCTGCTTCCGGGCAGGAAGAGAGCACCATCACGCTGTTCAAAATCGACCGGGATGGGACCAATGCCCATCGCGTGAAGGTAAAACTTGGACGCAGTTCCGTGAACACAATTGAAATCCTGGAAGGACTTTCGGAAGGGGACTCAGTCATACTCTCTGATATGTCTCAATGGGATCAGTTCGATCACGTTCGCTTGAATTAAGTAGGTGACATTGAATAAGGAGTTAAGAATATGACCGATCAAACACTCATCAATCTGGACGGTGTGACAAAAGTATTCATTACGGACGAAGTGGAGACGCACGCGCTCTCCGGAATACATCTCCAGATCAGGAACGGAGAATATGTCTCTATCGCAGGACCTTCCGGCTGCGGGAAGTCGACTCTTCTTTCCATTTTAGGTTTGCTGGATACACCAACTGATGGCAAGTACATCCTGAACGGTAAACCGGTTGAAACGTTATCGCTATCCGAGCGTGCACGTGTGAGGAACCGGGAAATTGGATTCATCTTTCAAGCTTTCAATTTGATCGGTGATTTAACTGTCTACGAAAATGTGGAGCTTCCTTTAACTTATCGCGGATTGCCTTCAACCGATCGTAAAAGGATGGTGCATGAAGCTCTGGAGAAAGTTGGAATGTCCCACCGCACGAAGCATTATCCATCGCAACTGTCAGGCGGTCAGCAGCAACGCGTCGCTGTTGCGCGCGCTCTTGCGGGAAAGCCTTCGATTCTGCTCGCCGATGAACCGACAGGAAACCTGGATTCGAAAAACGGTCAGGCTGTCATGGACTTGTTGCGCGACCTGCATCGGGAAGGCGCAACCATTTGCATGGTGACGCACGATCCACGATTTGCCCGCTACGCCGAACGGACCATCCATTTATTTGATGGACGCGTTGTAGAAGAACACATGGAAGAAGAGGCGGCAGTCGTTTCATGATCGATGTGTTGAGGCTCGATTTGCGTTATGCTCTGAGGTCCTTAACAAAAACTCCCGCTTTTACGGCCCTGATCCTATTCACACTGGCTCTTGGAATTGGCGCCAACACAGCTATGTTCAGCTTTGTTGACGCGGTGCTATTCCGGTCGCTTCCAGTCCGCGATCCACAAAGCCTTGTGCGGATTTTTTCGTTCGATGAAAAAGAGAATAAAACCTGGAACTCTTCCTATCCCGTTTACACAGATTATCGCGATCAAAGCCGCTCATTTGAGGGCCTTGCTGCCCATTCGGATGGGAATGACGTGCACGTGTCAATCGATGGCAAAAAGTTATTGCGTCCGGCAGCCTCACTGGTTTCCGGAAATTTTTTTGATGTTGCGGGAACGACGCCGCAGATTGGCAGATTGTTCACGCAGAATGACGATCGTGTTCCAGGAAAGCATCCCGTTGTAGTTCTCAGTGACCGCTTCTGGAAAAAGCATTTCAACAGGGATCCCGCCGCTGTCGGGAAAGTGATTCGCATCAATGGATTTCCTTTCACGATCATAGGAATCGCAAAGTCTGAATTCATCGGAGTTACCCTCGAATATTTAGCAGAATTATGGCTCCCCATGGCGATGGTGGATCAAGTTTCTCCGGAGTTCGCTTCAGAAGATGTTTTGCATCACAGAAACATTATCTGGCTTGATATGACGGCTAGACTGAAATCCGGTGTGTCGATGGCTCAAGCTGAAGCGGAGCTCCGGACCATCGCCGAACGCAGGGCGGCGGGTCAATCGGAGGATCAAAAGGATCCATCCGTAAAGCTAATGACCGCGCAGGATACAAAAATCGATTTGTATCGCGCATCCGAGGTGTCCCGTTTATCGTGGTTATTGATAACCGCCACTCTTCTGGTTTTGTTGATCGCATGCGCGGTTGCATCCGGTATTCTGCTTGTCCGGTCGGAACAAAGGCAAAAAGAAATTGCTGTTCGATTGGCGATAGGAGCATCGCGTTATCGGATTTTGCGACAACTATTATTGGAAAGCCTCATCCTATCTTTTTTTGCCGCAGTTGGAGCAGTTGTGCTTGCGCTCTGGTGTACCGATCTTCTTACTTCGTCCGTGATGGCTCAAGGCTTTCCCCTACCTCTGGAGTCCTCGACTCCGATCTGGAATCTGCGTGTTTTGATTGCAACGTTGATCCTTGCGACCCTAACCACGTTCTTGTTTGGTTTGGCTCCGGCTTTGATTGCATCTCGTTCTCAGCTTATCCCGTTTTTGAAAAATGAAACATTATCTGTCGGAAAGTATCGGCGGTTGAGTCTGCGAAATCTTTTTGTGATTACACAGGTTGCTTTTTCAGTTTTGCTTTTGATTGGAGCCGGACTCCTTTTGCGTACATTGTGGAAGGCGAGCAATGTCAATCCGGGTTTTGATCCCACCCGCGCTGCTGTCGGTTCCATCGATCTGGCAAAACAGGGATATACAAAGGTAACAGGGAAGGTGTTTTACCAACAGGTATTGCAACAGTTCAGAACAATCCCCGGGTTTAGCTCTGTTGCACTCGGACGAACGGTCCCGGTTCAAAAATCCGGAATGCGAATCCGTACAAATGAGGGCATCACAGCGGATTTTAATGTCATATCACCTGACTTTTTTAAGACTCTTGGGGTACCGATTCTTCGTGGCCGTGATTTTCAGGAATCGGATTTAGAAGGATCCGGGCTACTGGCAATTGTTAATGAAACATTGGCGCGCCGCGTTTCTTCGAATGGAGATGCGATTGGAAAAATGATTGCCGATGTAGGTCCCAAATCTGCTCCTGTGCGGATTATCGGTATCGTTCCGGATGTGAGATACCGAGATTTGCGAGAACCTGCTGCCGCAACTCTTTATGTTCCTCTGAGCCAGTGGTACATGCCGAGCATGACAATCGTTGTGCAATCAGCCTTGAATCCGGAAGCTGCGGCAAATCAAATTCCGCAGCTTGTTGCCGGCCTTAACAAGGAGATTCCTGTTTATCACCTGCAAACGTTGGAGCAAAAACTCAGTTCTTCGCTTGTGCAGCAGCGCATTCTTGCCGGATTACTGACAACATTTGGACTGCTTGCATTGTTGCTGGCCGGTGTTGGGCTTTATTCGTTGTTGTCTTATCTGGCGCAGGTTCGAACGCGTGAAATCGGCGTGCGCATGGCGGTTGGAGCAAACAAGCGGGATGTTCTATTGGTGATTGTCTCGCATGGCATCACACTCACGATATTTGGAATTGTCGGCGGTTTAATTCTTTCTCTTTTTGTCAGTCGATTGGCACAAAGCTGGCTTTACGAGATTACCCCTTTCGATTTTTGGACTTATGCCGGGATGACACTTGTCATGGTTGTCACATCCTTATTCGCCTCCTATTTCCCCGCCAGGCGGGCTGCGAATCTCGATCCTGTGATTGCCCTGAGGTACGAGTAAATGCTGCGAGACTGTGCCAAAAGGCACATCGATAAATAAATGCAAAGACTCTGGCAAGATATTCGTTATTCCCTGCGCATCATGCGCAAAAAGCCGGCCTTCACGATTTTCGCCGTGTTAACGCTTGCGCTTGGAATCGGTGTGAACACAGTGGTGTTTAGCGTAGCTAATGCGATTCTATTGCGCCCCTTGCCGGTGACTGATCCTGATGGATTGATTCGTATTTATCAACGAACGGCTGAGGGCGCGGTCCAGTCCCGTTTTTCCTACCCGGATTACAAAGATCTTCTTAATCGGAGCTCATCTCTGGACGGGATTGCAGCAGTATCCCTGAATCCTTTTCGTTTGGATGCGGTTGACCAGTCTCAACAGATTCTTGGTGAATCGATTTCCGGAAACTACTTCAAGGTGCTTGGAATTGAAGCATTCAAAGGTCGAACGATATCAGCACAAGACGACGCTCCAGGTTCCAGAGCTGTTGCCCTGATCAGCCACCAATTTTGGACGCAGCGCTTTGCGGACGATCCCGCGATTACCGGAAAGACGATTCGATTGAATGGAAGCGTTCACGATGTCATTGGAGTCATGGATTCCAACTTTAACGGGACATTTGCGGGCGCACGGATTGATGTTTGGGTCCCGTTATTGTCGTCCGAATCCACAATGATGAGTGCCTGGCAGAATGATCGTGCAAAACCAGCTGTACAGTTGCTGGGGCGGTTGAAAGAGAATGTATCGATCGAACAGGCGGATGCGGAGCTTGTTGCGATCTACTCTCAATTGGAAAAAGCATATCCGGATACAAATCGGGGGAAAAGATTATTCACCGCTCCCGCCACGCTTTTGCACGGTAACCTTCGCAAGGGCGCAACGATTTTCTTTGCTGCCGTGATGGCTCTGATGGGCGTTGTCCTGTTTATTGCGTGTTCCAATATTGCAAGTCTGCTTGTGACCCGTGCGATGGAGCGAAGACGTGAAATGGCGATTCGTATTTCATTAGGGGCCAATCGGAAACAGCTCATGCTGCAATTATTAACTGAAAGTTTGTTGTTCGCTTTTCTGGGTGGATTGGCCGGGCTTGCTGTTGCGGTTTGGGCTTCGAAACTGATCGTGACTTTCTGGCCGGTTCCAACGATACCCATCCATTTTGATTTTGGACCGGATACTACGAGTCTTTCTCTTCTGTTTCGGTCTGAGTCTGCTCACGGGACTTTTGCTTGGACTCACTCCCACGCTGCAAAGCAATCGTGATGACGTTGTAACCGCATTAAAGGAACAATCGGGAATGTCGCTGATCGGTCGAATGCGGTTAAAGAATGTTCTCGTGATCACACAGATCAGCCTTTCGCTCCTGTTGCTCGTGTGTGCGGCATTGTTCGTTCGCAGCTGGCAGAACGCGGAAGAATTGAATCCCGGTTTCAATCCGGAAAACATGCTGGCCATGGATATCAGTTTGTCGGAACAAGGATTCACAGAGGAGCAAGGGCTTGCTCTATTTCGAGCAGTTGTCGCAACGCGTGAAATCTTTACCTGGATGTTGTTTCGCTGGCTTTCGCGGATCTGGCTCCAGTCGATCTCGCAACAGCAAGAACGCCGGCTCGCATTGCTGGATCACCCGCCTCCGGCCGGACAGAATGCGTTGTTGATCTCTTCGAACAGAATCAGTCCGGGCTACTTTCAGGCTACGCAGATGCAACTGATCAGAGGAAGAGAGTTTACGGAACAGGATGATGCAAATGCAATTGCCTGGAGTCATCATCAATGAAACCATGGCCAACCGATACTGGCCTGGACAAGATCCACTCGGAAAAAATTTTCAAGTCGAACAGGGATTCAAAACTGCCACGATCATTGGCGTTGCAAAAGATGCAAAATACAGAACACCAGGAGAAAAGCCCGCACCGCATATGTACGTTTCGTACAAGCAGTTTTACGAACCGGGAATGACGCTGTTGGTTCGCACCCGGACAAACCCGAAATCATTGCTTAACCCGATTGAAAAAGAGATGGCATCGATTCATAAGGATGTTCAAGCTTTTTTTGCTCGAACGATGGAAGAACATCTGGCGTTCTCGTTTTTGCCTGCCAGATTGGGCGGTTCATTATTAGGGTTCTTCGGATTGTTGGGCCTGGTGCTGGCATGCATTGGTATTTATGCGGCGATCTCCTTTCAGGTTGCTCAACGCAGACGCGAAATTGGAATACGGATGGCGATTGGGGCCCGACCGCGCGCAATCCTGCAATTGTTTGTTCAGCGAGGACTGAAACTGAGCGTCACAGGATCTTTGATCGGAATTGTCGCCTCTTTCGCTGTAACACGCTTGCTGTCGACTTTGCTGATCGGTGTGGGTTCGCACGATCCGTTTACGTTTTTTTTCGTTCCACTGTTATTAATCACAGTTTCGTTTCTTGCCTGCGCTCTGCCGGCGTATCGCGCATCCAGACTCGACCCGTTGAAGTCCTTGCGCTATGAATAATTTCTTAACCGCCAAGACGCAAAGAATGCCAAGGTCGCCAATTAAATTAAATTTTGGCGCTCTTTGCGGCACTTGGTGTCTTGGCGGTTTATAAAAAAAGAGAGATTTTATGGATTTGTTGAAACAGGAAATACGTTATGCGGTTCGTGTGCTTGCTAGAAATCCCTTGTTTGCAGTTGTCGCAATTCTGACTCTCGCGCTTGGAATCGGAGCAAATTCTGCGATTTTCAGCGCCGTTTATAGCGTCATACTAAAGCCTCTTCCTTATAAAGACCCGGAGCGTCTTGTGTTCATTCTGGCTGACCGCAAAGAGAGCGCTTTTACAGCGTTATCCCCGTTGGATTTTCTGGATCATTCGAAGAGTGGAGCATTCGAACAGACTGCGGCTTATACAACTGGAACGCTGGATTTAACCGGCAAAGGGGAGCCGGAACGTTTTCCATACAGCTTTCGTTTCCTGGAATTTTTTTCAATTGCTTGGTGTCCGCCGGTTTTCGGACGCGGTTTTACTTCAGAGGAAGGCAAATATGGAGCGGAAAAAGTTGTCGTTTTATCTCATGGTCTTTGGAAACGACGATTTGCTTCTGATCCGCGCATTGTTGGTTCCACCGTATCGTTGAATGGAAGACAAAGAACTGTCGTTGGGATTGCACCTCCTCATATTTGAATTTCCATCCGACGCACAAATCTGGGGAGTCCTTTCCTTTTCCCCCGATGAACTGGACCCTTCTCAACGCGGCGCGCGATGGCTGACGGTCATCGGTCGTCTGGCTCCTGGAATCACTTTACAGCAGGCGCAAGCCCGTTCGTCTCAAGTTGCGGCGGACATTGCAAAAAAGTTTCCGGAGCCGAACGAAGGGATCGGATCATCGATCCAGCCATTTCAAGGTTTTTTGATCAAGAATTCTAAGCCGGCGTTGCTTGTATTATGGGCGGCTGTTGGATTTGTTTTGCTGATCGCATGCGTGAATGTGACAAACCTTTTACTGGCTCAGGCTGCGCGCCGCGAAAGCGAAGTTGCCATACGTACGGCTCTTGGTGCGGGTCGGGTGCGTCTGATCAGACAGTTCGTGGTTGAGAGTCTGGTGCTTTCACTTGTGGCCAGTGTCGCAGGTCTTGATTTTGGCGATATGGTTCACCGAGCTTCTCGTTCGGTTTGGGTCAACGAGTTTGCCTTCGCTTGCGCAAATCGATACTGGACTCCACGGTTTTGATTTTCACGCTGGCTGTTTCCATCTTTACCGGTCTTCTGATTGGAGTGATTCCGGCTTTACAATCCGTTCACAAGTCGATGCCGCAGAAATTAAAAAGCGGCGTTCGGATTGCAGGGCGCAATAGAGTACGCCGCGGTCTTGCCGTTGTTGAAATTGCCACTGCACTCATCCTGCTTGCAGGCGCCGGACTTCTGGTCAAAAGTTTTTATCGTTTGACTCAAATCGATCCCGGTTTTCAGCCGGCTGGGGTTTTGTCATTCGAAGTATCGTTGCCCGATGCGAGTTACAGTAAACCGCACCAGGTATCAACTTTTTATTCTGATTTCTTAAACGGGATGAAGGCTCATCCGGAAGTGCGATCGGCTGCTGCAGTATTTGGACTTCCGATGAGCGATGGATACACAGCCAGCACCAGCTTTGAGCTGACAGGTAAACCGGAATCTGCTGGATGAACCGATCGCTGGGTTGCGAGTTGTGACACCTGAATATTTTCAAACGATGGGAATTCGAATGATCAGACGGCCGTGCCTTTTCTGGAAAGTGATACAGATACATCGGGAGATGTTGTGATCATCAGCGAATCGGCTGCAAAAGCGTATTGGCCGAATCAAAATCCGGTCGGCCAAAAACTGCGAATTCATGTGGGTCTTGTCGAACGCGAATCGAAGCCCCGCACGATCGTTGGAGTTGTTGGAGATGTTCATTTTGAAGGACTGGAAACAGGTCCCAAACCGGAGCTTTATATTCCCCACACGCAACAGCAGCTCAACGCAATGATGGTGGTTGTTCGTGCATCGGATGGCCTTCACAATCTTTCTGCCATCGTACGCGCTGAACTGCAAAAGCTGGATTCCAACTTGCCCGTTTCGAATATGAAAGCCATGGAAGAAGTCGTTGGTGGATCGCTCGGACAACGCAAATTCACAATGTTCCTGCTGAGCGCCTTCGCAGTCGTCGGTTTATTTCTCGCAGCTCTTGGGACTTATGGTGTGCTTTCTTTTCAAGTCGTTCAGAGAACTCAGGAGATCGGAATTCGGTTGGCGCTGGGTGCACGAAGAACCGATGTTTTGAAGCTCGTTCTGCAGGAGGGTTTATTTTTAGCGGTGGCCGGCACGCTCATCGGTCTTGCGGGTGTGCTCGCAACAACGCGCTTTCTGGAGAGTTTGGTTTTTGGTGTTTCAACGCTCGATGTATCAACGTTTGGATTTGTTGTTCTTTGTGCTGGCATCCGTAGCGTTGCTTGCTTGTTATTTGCCGGCCACGCGCGCTACAAAGGTCGATCCAATAGTGACCCTGCGATATGAATAACCACAGAGTCACGGAGAACACGGAGAAGGTCTAAAAGGGTTTTAGAAAGCTCCGTGAGCCTCTCATGACTCCGTGGGTGAAGGGAACAATCATGGAAATATTTATAAAAGAAATTCGATATGCTCTCCGAATGCTTCGTAAATCTCCTGCGTTTACTGCTGTTGCAGTGTTGACTCTCGCTTTAGGAATCGGTGCCAATACAGCGATGTTCAGTGTGATTCGTGCTGTGATGCTGAAACCACTTCCATATCAGGAGCCGGAAAAGCTCTTTCGAATTTCCGGTGGCAGTTCCTATCCCGATATTCAGGACCTGAAAGAGCAAAGCAGATCCGATCAGCGGCATGGCGGGTTACCGCCAACATCCCGATGGATTTAACGTCGGGATCGGTTCCGGAAAGAGTGGTCGGTGCACTCGTTACGGGCGATCTGTTCCAGGTTTTGGGAATCAAAGCGGCGATGGGACGAATCATTGTAATGAAGGATGACGTTCCAGGAGGCGCCAAGGATCGTAATGCTCAGCTACCGGTTTTGGAAAAATTCCAGAGGAAGCGATCCCAATGTGATCGGAAAGATCATTATCGATTGCCGGTGTACCTTACACAATCGTGGGTGTGCTTCCTTCCAGTTTTGAATTGCCATATATGAAAGCGGATCTGTTTTCACCGATTCGAGCTGAATCACCCGAGGAAGCTGCTGCGCGGGGTGCACATTCGCTGAGAGCGGTCGTTCGGCTGGCTCCGAATGTAAGTGTCGATCAGGCTCAAGCGGACTTTAGTTCTATCGCGAAGAGACTTGAAAAAGCGTTTCCGGAATCCAACACTGGAGTTGGCTTTGTCTTAAATCCATGGCAGGACTTCCTGGTTCAGGATGTGAAAAAGCCATTAATGATTTTACTTGTGGCGGTTGGTTTTGTATTACTGATTGCGTGCACAAACGTCGCGAATCTTTTCCTGGCACGAGCCACAGAACGTCAAAGGGAAATGGCCGTGCGGGCCGCAATGGGCGCAAGCCGATCTTCGTTGCTTCGTCAATTGATGGTGGAAGGGATTGTGCTGGCAATCATCGGTGGAGTCGCGGGCCTTCTCATCGCCACCTGGATATCCGATCTGGCTGTTCGTTTGGGTCCGGAAGATATTCCACGACTGGCGAATACACAATTGGATTTTGTTGTGTTTGCCGTGACTCTGGGTTTATCCGTGTTCACCGGATTATTGTTTTCGCTGGCACCCGGTCTTCACGCATCGAAAATTAATTTGGAAGAATCTTTAAAGGAAAGCACCCGTACCACTGGCGGACGAACCCGGCAACGAATGCGAAGCGTGCTGGCAACTCTGGAAGTTGCGCTGGCAATCGTGCTTTTGATAGGCGCAGGACTATTGATTCGAAGTTTCTGGCTCCTCCAGAGTACACCGCCAGGCTTCCGTACGGATCACCTCCTTACGATGAATTTCACTCTGCCCCTCGCAACATATGCGGACATTCCAAAGCGTACGCGTTTCTTCGAACAGGTGTTGGAGCGGCTCCGAACAATGCCGGGAGTGGAATCGGTGGGCGCCACATCGGATCTGCCTTTTGGAGATGGCGCCGGCTATCACAATCTTGGATTTGAGGGGCGCAAGATGGTTGTAGGAACGGAACCGGAAATCTGGAGCAGAAGTATCAGCCCGGACTATTTTTCAACTCTCGGTATTACGCTCCAGCAAGGTCGCGCATTTCAGGAACAGGATCGAGCCGGTTCACTTCCGGTTGCGATCGTAAACGAAAAATTGTACGCCGGAAATACTATGCGCTAGGAAAATCCGCTGGGGAAAAGAATTTGCTGGATCCGTGAAGATGTTCCGATCTGGATGACGATTGTGGGTGTTGTTGCGGATGTAAAATCGCTCGGTTTGGATTTGGATGAAGAACCCGCCGTGTATACTCCTTTCACGCAGGAACAGCGGTTCTGGCATACGTGGATGAACGTGGTGGTGCGCACCTCTACGGATCCGGGCAGTTTCATTTCATCCATTCCAAGAGAGGTGATCAATATAGATAAGAATGTTCCTGTTACAGATCTCTTGACAATGGAAACTTTGATTTCAGAATCTGTCGGCGAAAGACGTTTCCATTTACTTTTGATGGGATTGTTCGCCGGGCTCGCACTATTATTAGCAGGGATCGGAATTTACGGAATTCTTTCCTATAGTGTGCGTCAGCGGACGCAGGAAATGGGTATTCGCATGGCCCTGGGGGCGACACAAAAACAAATTTTGCAATTAATCGTAAATCAGGGGATGAGACTTGCTTTGATCGGTGCGGCCATTGGGGTTGCAGCATCGTTTGGCGTGACACGCTTTCTGCAAAGTTTGCTGTATGCAATCGCGCCTACAGATTTGTTAACGTTCGCCGTCGTTCCCTTGATTGTACTCGGCGTCGCACTGTTGGCATGTTATGCGCCTGCGAGACGTGCGACATTGGTGAATCCAATTGTGGCGCTTAGAAATGAATAAATCACGAGGGAACGCGGACGACCCGTCCGCTCGTTAACTCTGCGGGCGCTTAGGCGTCCGCCAGGATACAATCGCTATGATTCAACTAAAAGATATTGAAAAGTATTATCAAGCGGGCGCTGGACGTACATACGTTTTGCGCCGCGTCAATCTGGAAGTTCCGCAAGCGGACTTCGTGACAATCATGGGACCATCCGGCGCAGGAAAATCAACACTCCTTAGCATCATCGGGTTGCTGGATGGCTCATGGACCGGAGAATTCTTTCTGGATGGCCAGCCCGTTCATAAGATGAGTTTGAAAGAACGAGCAGAATTGAACAAACGATACATCGGATTTGTTTTTCAAAGCTATCACTTACTGGATAACCTGACTGTTTATGAGAATCTCGAACTCCCATTGACATACCGTAACATCAAGAAATCGGAACGTGAGAGCATGGTGGCCGATACGCTGGATCGCTTCAACATCGTTGGGAAAAAAGGACTGTTCCCGAATCAACTTTCAGGAGGACAACAACAGCTTGTTGCGGTTGCGCGCGCTGTCATCGGAAATCCAAAAGTTATACTTGCAGATGAACCCACCGGAAACTTGCATTCTTCTCAGGGAAAGGAAATTATGGAACTATTCAAACGCTTGAATCAGGATGGCACGACCATCATTCAGGTCACTCATTCCGAGAAGAACGCCGAGTACGGAACTCGTATTATTAATCTTCTGGACGGTTGGGTCGTCTAGTTAATTTAACCTTTAACGTATTTCTGTATGGCTAAATCGAATCCCCGTATTTTAATTGCTGACGATCAGCAGGACGTGCGAGAAGCGCTGCGTTTGCTGCTGAAAAATGAAGGTTACCAGACGGAGATCGTCTCATCGCCAGGATCTGTCTTGCGGACAGTTGAGAAAGAAGATTACGACGTCCTGTTCATGGATCTGAATTACACACGCGATACGACTTCAGGAAAAGAAGGTCTCGATCTTTTGACGGAGATTCAAACTCTGGACAACACTTTACCGGTTGTCGTGATGACCGCCTGGGGTTCTGTCGATATTGCTGTAGAAGCGATGAGACGCGGTGCACGGGATTTCGTGCAAAAACCCTGGGATAATGCGCGTCTCCTTTCCATTTTACGTACTCAAATAGAGCTTGGCCAGGCGTTACGTGGTCAAAGGAGATTGGAAGCCGAGAATCGTTTACTGCGAGATCAGCAGATCCCGCACTTTGTCGCTGAATCACGTTCCATGAAGATGATTGTGGACATGGTTCGTCGAGTCGGTCCATCCGATGCAAACGTTCTGATCCTCGGCGAAAATGGTACCGGTAAAAGTCTTGTTGCCCAGGCGCTCCATGCTTTCTCCGAACGTGCAGCAAAACCGATGATCACAGTGAACGCCGGCGGATTATCGGAAGGTCTATTTGAAAGCGAATTATTCGGACACGTTCGCGGCGCGTTTACGGACGCGAAGACCGATCGGGTTGGACGCTTTGAACTGGCCGATGGAAGCACTCTGTTCCTGGATGAGATCGCGAATGTTCCTCCTGGTCAACAGGCGAAGCTGCTTCGTGTGATTGAAACCGGACAGTTTGAAGCAGTGGGTTCGTCTCGAACAAAACACGTCAGCGTGCGGATGATTTCTGCCACCAATGCAGATATCCAGGGAGAAGTTCAGGCCGGACGATTTCGTCAGGATCTTTTGTTTCGTTTAAATACGATCGAGATCCGGATTCCGCCACTTCGCGATCGACGTGAAGATATCCCCGTTCTCGCAGGTCACTTTCTGCAGCAGCACAGCAAACGGTACAGGAAAACAATCGGCGGTTTTGATCCTTCTGCCATGCAAGCCCTTCTAAAATATTCGTGGCCCGGGAATGTTCGAGAACTGGATCATTCCATTGAACGCAGCCGTTCTCCTGGCTCATTCGGACCGGCTGCGTCCGGAGGATCTGGGACTTCAGACTCACAAGGAGACTCCGAAAGGAGTGGAAGAAATGAGTTTGGAGGAAGTGGAAGCTTTCCTGATCAAGAAGGCGCTGGATCGTTATAATGGAAATGTGAGTCACGCAGCCAAAGCGCTGGGTTTGAGCCGCAGCGCTTTGTATCGCAGGTTGCAGCGTCACGGATTGTAGTGGTATGTACCGCGGCGAACGCCGGCAGGGTCACTGAGTAGCTCAAGATGCCGGCGAGCTGCCGGCGCTACCACTGCGGTGACACTGATAAACATGAAACATCGCAGGCGCATCAGCTATGAACACCGCATTCTCCTGTTCATCTTGGCATTCGGGAGTCTTTGGGACAGCGCTCTCTTTGATTTTCCTCTGGTGGGGACCCTACACAGCGAAAGTTCAATGGACTCTCACACTCTTTCTTCTGGTTCTCTGGTTGAGTTTTGCTTTTTCTGCCCGCGAACGGATCATCCGGCCTCTGCAAACGATATTCGAATATGCTCGCGGCATTGCACGAAGGGGATTACTCAATCCGGGCCAAGCGAGGCAAACCGGGTGATGCTCTGGATGATGTCATGCTCGAAGTGAATCAGCTTGGCACAACTCTGCGTGATCAAAGACTCGGCGCTTTGGAGGCAACGGCGCTTCTGCGAAAAGTGATGGCGGAGATTGATGTTGCCATTTTCGCTTTTGATGACCAGCATAACTTGCGTCTTGTGAATCGTGCAGGTGAACGGTTGCTCGGCCATCCGATGGAAAGAGTGCTAGGCAGAACCGCCGAAGAATTAAATCTCGCAGTTTGTTTGCAAGGTGATGCTAAACGTGTTCTGGATTTTGCTTTTCCCGGAAGCGTCGGTCGCTGGGATATGCGTCGCAGCACGTTTCGACAGGGCGGATTGCCCCATCATTTGCTTGTGCTTTCTGATCTGAGCAAGGCGCTACGGGATGAAGAACGACAGGTCTGGCAGCGTTTGATTCGAGTGATCGGACATGAGTTGAACAACTCGCTTGCGCCTATCAAATCGATTTCGGGGAGTTTACAAAGTCTGCTACAAAAGGAGCCGCCGCCGGCCGATTGGAAAGAGGATATGAATCAGGGGCTGTCGATTGTATCGTCGCGAGCGGAAGCGCTTTCCCATTTTATGAGCGCCTATGCGCGTCTTGCCCGTTTGCCCCAACCTCAGTTACAGCCGGTACCTGTTTCGCAATGGATCCGGCAGGTGGCAGGGCTCGAGACTCGTTTGCCAATCAGACTAACACCCGGCCCGGAGTTGACTGTACAGGGCGATCAAAACCAGCTGGAACAACTTTTGATTAATCTTGTTCGAAATGCAGTCGATGCTAGTCTGGAAACATCGGGTGATGTCAAAGTCGGCTGGTCCAAAAGCAATAACCATCTCGAAGTTTGGGTGGAAGATGAAGGACCCGGACTCGCCACCTCGGATAATTTGTTTGTACCATTTTTTACAACGAAGCCGGGAGGCACTGGAATTGGTCTGGTCCTTTGCCGTCAAATTGCAGAGGCTCACGGTGGAATCCTGACAGTCGAAAACAAAATGAACGGTTCCGGTTGCCGCGCGACACTTCTTCTTCCACTGTGATATGGACGTCTATGCAGTTACACTTGCGATCGCTGTTGGATTCTGTGTGCTTGCTGCCATCGCGCTTGGAATTGCGAAGTGGAAGCGGAGTGAAAAAGCATTGAAAGTGTGCAAAGCTTGCTTCAGCAGCAGCGATCTGTGTTCGATGTCGTTTCCTTCGTCGTTCATCGTTTCTTTGATCACGCCGACCGGTAGTGCCGGAAGCGCTGAGCGGTCTGGATTTCCTGATGCGAGCATCCAGCCTTTTTGATCGTAGGAGTCGTATCACTCTTATTTTTGTATGGAGCGCAGGCATCCCGCTTGTATTAGGGGCGAAGTAGTTAGCCCTTTGAGAGCATAGCAAGTTCGATTGCTCGTTCGGAACGCTTTGTATACAACTTGTGTGCATAGTATGTCCCCAAGAAGGCTTACTCCATCGGTTTTGACCACGTCGAAGTCGAAAGCGGACGCTTCTTCCTGCTGCCCGATCTTTTTGCGGGCAAAATGCACGCATTGTTTTGCCGGAAGTGGAAAAATCGTGTAAAAGGGCGTGATTGGTACGATCTCGTCTGGTATGTTGCGAATCACCCCCAGCTTCACCTGGATCAGCTGCGCGAAAGGATGATTCAAACAGGTCACTGGAAAAAGAAAGATCCGTTAACGAAAGCGCAGTTTCAATAACTGGCTGAAGATGCAGTTGACAAACTGGATGTTGAACAGGCAAGAAAGGAGGTAGAGCCATTTGTCAGAAATCCAGAATCGCTAGAAATCTGGTCGAAGGACTTTTTTCCTGAGGTTTTCCGAAAAATCGAATTCGTTTAGCGCCTCTATCAAACACTGTTGCCGATTATAGAAAGTTTTGTTCGAGAAATGTTTGCCATTTTTTTACAACCGCCATAATCTTGAATTGAAGCAAAGAACATTTGAAGGAGGTAAGAAACGAATGGCATCCAAAAAGATATTGATGATGGTGGGCGATTTTGTCGAAGATTATGAAGTCATGGTTCCGTTTCAGGCCTTACAAATGATAGGTCATACAGTGGACGCGGTTTGTCCGGAGAAGAAAGCTGGTGAAAAAGTTCGAACTGCAGTGCATGACTTTGAAGGCGATCAAACATACAGTGAAAAAAGAGGACACGATTTCACGCTGAATGCCACATTTGCTGAAGTCAAAGTAGAAACTTACGATGCGCTTGTCCTTCCCGGCGGTCGCGCTCCTGAATACATCCGGTTGAACGATAAAGTCCTGGAAATCGTGCGTCACTTTGCAAGAGAGAATAAGCCGATTGCAGCCATCTGTCATGCTGCACAAATTCTTTCCGCTGCAGGCGTCATCAAAGGACGAACCGTCTCCGCTTATCCGGCGGTTGGACCGGAAGTGAAGCTGGCAGGCGGCGAATTCATCCAACTCTCGTGGGAAAAGGCGCATGTCGATGGCAATCTGGTAACGGCGCCCGCGTGGACGGCGCATGCGGAGTGGCTTGCCAAATTCTTAAAAGTACTCGGCACAAGGATCGAAGTCTAGTAAAAATGTAACGGGACACCTGTTATGAATTCAACCGGATAGAGTCGCTTTGTCGCTTTGTAACGCCAAGGAGGAATTATGAAGAACGAATCGGTGGCCATTGTAACGGCATCGAGTAGTGGAATCGGCAGGAGTTGTGCTCGGAAACTCGCCGGCCTGGGATATCGACTGGTATTGCTTTCGCGATCAGATTCCGTTGATTCGTTCGCGAAAGAAATTGGCGGTGTGAGCGTGCGTGGGTCTGTCACAGTTGTGCAGGACCTGGAACGAACCGTGGAAACTGCTTTGCAATCTTTCGGAAGAATTGACGCAGTGCTGAACAGTACGGGTCACGCTGGTGGGTCCACCAATCCCACGGGACGAAGGTATGATCCTTCCGCCGACTCACACCTGCTGGATATAACCGATGAACAATGGCAACAGAACTTCGACCTGTATTTCCTGAATGTCGTTCGAATATCGCGCCTGGTTACTCCCCATATGATCGAACAGAGGGGCGGGGCAATCGTCAACATTTCAGCCTCTTCCGCCCTTGAACCGAGCTATGCGTATCCTTCTTCTTCCACGATTCGTGCTGCCCTTTCGGGATTTACAAAACTATATGCCGATCGATACGCGCGAAATGGAATTCGCATGAACAACGTTTTGCCCGGATATCTGGACAACTGGGAATGGTCTGAAGCCTTTCTGGACAGCATCCCGGCCGGCCGCCCTGGCACGCTGGACGAAGTAGCGAACGTTGTCGCCTTTCTCCTGTCAGCAGAGGCCGGTTACATTACAGGGCAAAACATACTCGTTGATGGAGGATTCAACCGCTCCATATAAAATCCAGGACAACTTCGCGACTCGATACGCAGACGAAATCGAAGCCTTAAGCCCTTTGCTCCATGGTGTGGTGCATTCGCGTTTTGCGAATTCGCTAGCGGCGGATCCAGAGTTTTTCGTAAGGAAGTGACTGCTGCATGTTGAACACAATTTCCAGACCTTCTACTTCGGGACGAGCAAAACGGTAGGTCTGTTCATGGAACAGCGGAACCAACAACGCGCGGCGGGCAATGATTTGTTCAATCTCGCGATAAATCAGACTGATCACCTGAGCCACTGGGACCTCTAGTATCCTCACTGCGACAAAATCACTATAATGTCGCAAATGCCTTTACAATCCGGAGCCCGTCTTGGTCCGTATGAAATCGTTGCGCCGCTTGGAGTTGGCGGAATGGGGGAGGTGTTTCGTGGTCGCGATAGCCGCTTGGGACGGGAAGTTGCAATCAAGATCTTGCCGGAGGGAGTTTCTTCGAATCCCGATCGGCTTCGCAGATTTGAGCAGGAAGCTCGATTCGGCTTCCGCGTTAAATCATCCGAATATCATCACAATCTACGATATCGGCTCTATCGATTCGCATTCTTACATCGCCATGGAACTTGTCGATGGTAAGACGTTGCGAGAAATACTCGCAGCCTGGTGCGATCGCAGCTCGTAAGGCAGTGCAGATCGCGGCTCAGCTCGCGGAAGGTCTGGCAAAGGCGCATGAAGCCGGAATTGTGCATCGCGATTTAAAACCCGAAAACATCATGGTCACAAAGGACGGCTATGTGAAGATTCTGGATTTCGGACTGGCAAAATTATTTCAGCCGGCGGGCGACAAAGAGGTTTCTGCTTTACCGACATCGGCACAAACGGATGCAGGACTTGTGCTTGGAACGGTGGGATACATGTCACCGGAACAGGCATCGGGAACAGACATCGATTTTCGATCCGATCATTTTTCCTTTGGCGCAATCCTGTACGAAATGGCGACAGGAAAACGCGCGTTTCAAAGGAAGACGGCAGTTGAAACCATGGCGGCAATCATTCGGGAGGATCCTGAGCCATTGGCTGCAGCCGGGAATCACGTTCCGCCTCCAGTGAAATGGATCATCGAACGGTGCCTGGAAAAGAACGCTGCAGACCGCTATGCCTCCACAAAGGATCTTGCGAGAGATCTGCAAAGCATCCGGGATCATTTTTCTGAGATCGTCAGCTCATCCGATACTGCTGCAGCCCTTTCTGCGCCATCAGTTGCGAAAGGCCGCAAATTGCGCAGGCTCTTCGATGTCACGGCAATCGCATCTGATTCTGGCTCTTGCGTCGGCATTGATTTACTTCGTATTGCGTCCATCTAAAACCGTAGTAGACACCGCGCTGGGGTATCATCGAATGACCTATCGGAGAGGTCCGATTGGATCAGCGCGGTTTACACCGGATGGGCAAACCATTGTTTACAGCGCTTCCTTTTCCGGAGGCGGGCGCGAGCTTTATCAAACAAGACCGGATCGCGCCGAGTCCCGGTCACTCGGTATTAGAAAATGCTGAGATTGCTTCCATTTCGCGAACCGGGGAAATGCTGATCCTGATGCCTGGTGAAAAGAGGATTCTCAGTCAGGTGCCGCTGACCGGAGGCTCACCGCGTGAGCTTGCCGAGCAGATTTATGGCGCCGATTGGTCACCCGATGGGAGTACCATGGCTATTTCGCGATCGGCCAACGGTCGGAGCTATCTCGAGTTCCCGCCCGGAAAAGTTGTATATGAAAGCACAAAGGAGATCGGTCCGATTCGTGTATCTGCAGCAGGCAATTCTGTCGCTTTTGTCGAGCACGATGCCGGGGCATCCAATGGAATTGTGGTGGTCTTCGATGAGCAACGGCAAGAAGATTACACAATCGAAAGAATTGTACCCGGTTGGAATCTCCTGGGGACCGACAGGACAAAGAAGTCTGGTTCACAACGATCTCAAACGACCCAGGTGGCGGACATGAACTGTATGCTCTCGATCTGTCGGGCAGCCACACGCTTGATTCAAAGATTTCCGGGTGGCACCGCGCTCCTGGATGTTGCATCGGATGGAAGAGCATTGATTGTATTTACGGACCAGCGCACGATCCTGATGTTTCATGCCCAGGATCAAGAAGAACGCGAGCTTTCCTGGCTGGACAACACGCAAGTCGTCGATTTCTCTCAGGATGGAAAGACAGATTCTGATGTGGGAGCGTGGCGAAGGAAGCGAATCTCCCAGTGGAACGATTTTTCTGCGCGGAATCGATGGTTCTCCGGCTGTCAGACTCGCAGGCGGAGCGCCTGAAGGCTTTTTCTCCGGATGGAAAATGGGTGTTGGGTGGCGTTGGCTCACAGAAGATTATTCTGGTGCCGACAGGCGCCGGCAACGTCCGATCTTTTGAGTATCCTGAATATTCTGACGTTCTTACCATCGGGGTTATGCCGGATGGAAAAAACATACTCAGCATGGGGCTAAACAAGAAAGCAGAAACCGTCCTGTTGATGCAAAATATTGACGGTGAGAAGCCGAAATTAATTGATGCAAAAGGGCTTCGCTCCGTCCAATACAGTCCCATTTCGCCGGATGGGAAGTTCTTGTTGATGCAGAATTCCGAAGGCAAAACTTTTTCTTTTGCGATAGATACGCAAACAGCGACACCCATTCCGGAGTTGGAATCCGATGAGATTCCTTTTCAATGGACAGCGGATGGTTCTTCCGTTCTGGTTTTGAATCGATTCGTTTTGCCTGCAAAGGTATTCAAAGTAAATGTTTCTACCGGAGAAAGGCAGCTCTTTCGCGAAATTCGCCCACCTGACTTGACCGGCATTACAGACATTGCATCTATTCTTTTCTTCCGGGATGGAACCAGCTTTGCGTACAGTTACCGGCGGGCACTCAGCACACTGTATCTCGTAGAAAATCTTCAGTAACAGCCTGAATCATCCTCAATCTGAACGCTACACGATAGGGAAATGGCAAATTTCAACAAACGGCGGCGATCAACCGTCCTGGCGCCGTGACGGCAAAGAACTACTTTGTGTAGCTCCCGATGGAAAATTACGGGCTGTCGAAATTAAGGAAGCAAGCTCCACGTTCCAACCGGGCAGCACCACGATTCTCTCCGGAGTTTTGATTTCCCCAACGACAATCAATTGCCTTGCTTCCGACACCGTGGTGATGAAATGGACCGCTCTGCTGAAAAGTAAAGTTTGCTTGGACATCACTCTGTACATTATAATGACCTTTTACGGAGAAGAGGATCATGCTGACCGCCACCTTTACGGAGCTAAGAAACAACGCGAAAAGCTATTTTGATGCTGTGGAGCGGGGGGAAACGGTGGAGATATACCGGAAAGGCAAATTAGTGGGTATCTTGTCGCCTGTCAGACGCAGTTCGACGAGCCGTTGGAAAACAGCACGCCCGCTGAAGATCACCGGATCTTCTTTAAGCAAAGCCATTCTGATGGAGAGGACCGAGAACCGTTGATGCGGATATTTCTCGATTCTTCTGCGCTGGCAAAGAGATACGTTGCGGATCGCGGTACCGATCTGGTTCTCGAAAGATGTCGTGAAGCTGACGAGGTCGTACTGAGCGTGCTTTGCATTCCTGAGGTCATATCGGGTTTGAATCGTCTCAAAAGACAAAAGAAGCTCTCTGATCGTGAATATACAAAACTGAAAGGTGACCTGGCAGCCGATGTGGCCGACGCTTCCATGATAGATCTGACCGAAGGCGTGATACAGGAAGCCATCCTTTGTTCAGAGCGAACACATGTGAGAGCCATGGACGCGATTCACATTGCTTCCGCCATCGAATCCGTTTGTGACCTTTTTCTATCAGCCGACACGCAACAATGTAAGGCTGCCCGGCTAGCAGGTGTTCAGGTCGAAGAGATTTCTGCATCCTGACTTATACGGCGTAAGAGTATGACCATGCAACTCCTCCCTGGAACGAAACTTGGACCCTACGAAATTATCAGTTTGATTGGCGCCGGAGGCATGGGCGAAGTGTACCGTGCCCGCGATCCGCGGATCGGCCGGGAAGTTGCGATCAAAATATTGCCTGAAACATTCACTGCAGACACAGACCGTCTGCGTCGCTTTGAACAGGAAGCTCATGCCGCCGGTGTGTTGAATCATCCGGGCATCCTTTCCATTTTTGATATCGGCACCGATCTGTCACGTCCTTATATTGTCAGCGAACTGTTGGAAGGGGAAACGCTTCGGGAGAAACTCCAGACCGGACCTCTGATGCGCCGGAAGGCGATCGAATACGCGTTGCAAATTGCATCCGCCTTAGCAACAGCGCACGACAAAGGGATTGTGCACCGCGATCTGAAACCGGAAAACATTTTCATCACCCGCGAAGGCCGTGCAAAAATCCTGGATTTCGGCCTCGCAAAACTCATCTATCCTGATGCGCCCGCTGCTGTATCGAACCAATCCAAGCTCCAAACACTGGAAGGGCAATCCACTCCTGGCATGATGCTGGGAACCGTCGGATACATGTCGCCCGAACAGGTGCGAGGACTCAGCTCGGATCACCGTTCGGATATATTCGCATTTGGCGTCGTCCTGTATGAAATGTTGACCGGCAAGCGCGCATTTCAGGGAAACACCAATGCGGATACTTTGAGCACGATCCTGCAAAAGGATCCGCCGGAACTTTCGGAAAGCAATCCGGATCTGTCCCTTCCACTGGTCCGAATCATTCAGCATTGTCTGGAAAAAAATCCAGAAGAAAGACTGCAATCCATGCGCGATATCCGCATCTATCTAGAGACGCTCTCGGGATTGTCCGGAACTACGGTTACTTCGACGGCTTTGCCTCCGCCTGCCGGTCAAATGCGGCGCATTTTCCCCTGGGTCATCGCTTCCTTGCTTGCGATAGCAACCGCTGTGTTTGCGATCGGTTATTTTCAGCGAATCCCGAAACCGAAAGGCCCGGTTTCGTTTTCCATCAATGCTCCCGTTGGAATTTCTTTCGATTCGTTCGCCATAGGAATGGCCGTTTCGCCTGATGGAACACGCCTTGTTTTTGGCGCCCCCGATGAAAATGGCAAATTCGTTTTATGGGATCGACAGTTTAACAATCCGATCGCCCGACCGCTGCCCGGCACGGAGGAAACGTTTCTCTATCCATTCTGGTCACCGGATAGTCGAAATGTCGGATTTTTCGCGGAGGGGAAACTCAAGACGATCGACATCAACAGTGAGGCAGTGCGCATACTCTGCGACGCTCCGGCCGGTCGCGGTGGAACGTGGAACCGCAAAGGATGGATCGTGTTTGCGCCGGACAAATATGGAGCGCTTTTCCGTGTGGCGGCAACGGGCGGACAACCCGAACAAGTAACCATAACTCCGAAAGAAGGAGTCAGTTATCGCTGGCCGTCATTCTTACCCGACGACAGTCATTTCTTGTTTAGCGATTTCGATATCGATCAGTCGATCAAAATCGGTTCGCTGGATTCAAAAGAAGAAAAGATTCTGGTCCGGGAGAATTCCAACGCGTTCTTCGCGCCGCCGAACCATGTTCTGTTTGCTCAAAACGGAAGATTGATCGCCCAACAACTGGATTTGAAGCGTCTGGAGCTGAAAGGAGAAGCCATCAGTATATCGAACCAGAACGTGGTGCAAAATCACGCGCGTGCTTTCGCAGCCTTCACAGTGTCTGCAGCGGGAGTGCTTACTTACCAGGCAGATACCGTTCCTCCTTCCAGGCTCGTCATCGTAGACCGTTCGGGCAAGCGGGTAGCCGAAGTCGGAGAACCGGGATACTACAGTTATCCCCGTTTTTCTCCTGACGGCAAGAAACTCTCCGTAGCCCGGCATCAGTCGCATATAGAACCGGGAGACATCTGGTTGCTGGATTTGATGAAAGGAACCATGAGCCGCTTCACGTTCGAACCACAACTGTACGGCCCTGCAGTTTGGACACCCGATGGGAAGAAAATACAGTATGGCGAGCGCGATCTTTTCGAAAAACCGGTCAGCGGCACAACAGCAGAAAAGCCTCTTTTCAAATCAGGACTGGGTAAGACTACCTTTGATGTGTCGAGTGATGGAAAGTATCAATTGTTCGCGCTGGATAACCGGCAAACGCTTCTAGACGTCTGGGTGCTTCCGTTGTTTGGCGAAGGCAAGCCTTTCCCGTTTGTTGCTACGCCGCATAACGAGAACACTGCGCGATTTTCGCCGGATGGAAAATGGGTAGCGTACGATTCCTCAGAATCGGGAAAAGAAGAAGTTTACGTGAGAGCATTTCCGGATGCCGATGCAGGTAAGTGGCAGATTTCCAATGCAGGTGGCGTTCACCCGGTATGGCGTGGCGACGGTAAGGAAATTTTTTACCGCAACGGGCGGAACATCATGGCATCAGAGATCACTCTGAATCCGGAATTTGAATCCGGCACGCCGAAAATCCTTTTTGAAACAGCGCTTCCGACTCTGGCGGACGATACTCTATTTGACGTTTCCCGCGATGGCGAACGCTTCGTGCTATCCACTCCACCCGACAGCCAGTATTTCTCCAGCGTGACTGTGGTTCTCAACTGGATGACCGGAATTCCAAAGGACCGCTGATACAACTGCAGTCCGGAACGTTAACTTCTTCCTTCTGAGGATCGCCTGGAAAAGGCGATGGCCCCTGTACGGAGCGCAGGCGTCCCGTCTGCATTATGGATCGCGGGCATCTTGCCTGCCTTTGCGCTAAAATCGTTTACCTATGACCGAATACTTAAACTTTCAGATCGATTTCAATAACCCTGCCACTGTAACCGCATACGATGAATTATCGCTCTGGTCTGCGATGTTTGGCTTAATGCTTCTGCGATATATTCCGATGCGGCCGAATATGCGGGTCCTCGATGTAGGATGTGGCACAGGATTTCCTCTCCTGGAATTGGCGCAAAGGTTGGGCCCCAGTTGCATGGTCCATGGAATCGATCCATGGGAAGCTGCTTTGAATCGTGCGCGCGCGAAAATGGAAATCTACGGCGTCAAAAATGTTCAACTGATGCAAGGGAATGCTGCTTCGATGCCGTATTCCAACGGTGATTTCGATCTGATCGTATCAAATCTTGGGATCAACAACTTCGACAATCCGGATGCTGTCCTGGCAGAATGTCATCGCGTTCTAAAGACATCTGCAAAAATCGCACTCACCACAAATCTTGTCGGGCACATGAAGGAGTTTTACGATGTTTTTGAAGCAACTTTAATGGAAGCAGCTGACAACAAAGCAACCGATGCATTCCGGAACCATGTGAACCACAGAGCAACCATGGAAAAATTGGAATTGATGCTGACTCGGAACGGTTTTCAGGTTTCGCAGGTGCATCTGGAAACGGTTGTGATGCGATTCGTGAATGGCACAGCTTTGCTGAACCACTACTTTATCAAGCTGGGATTTCTTGATGGCTGGAAAGGAGTATTGGAGTTGGAGGATCAGCAAAGAGTTTTCACGCTACTGGAAGCAAATCTCAACGAACTTGCCAGGCGTCAGGGTGGTTTGGATCTGACCATCCCGATGGCATATATAGATGCGAGCCGGAGTGCATAAAGAATGGAATTTACAGACGGATCAATCGTAATCAGACAGTATCGCGCGGATGATATTGATGGATTGTATGAATCAGCGCGGGAATCCATTCATCAGATCTATCCGTGGATGGAATGGTGTCATCCCCAGTTCAGCCGCCAGGATAGCAATGCGTGGGTGACGTCCAGAGAGAAGGACTGGATAGAAGGTGTTGAATACAGTTTCGTAATTGCTGATGCCGGAAGTGGATCATTTCTGGGCAGCTGCGGAATCAATGGCATCAATAAGACTCATAGATTTGCAAACCTCGGTTACTGGGTGAGAAGTTCGGCCACGCGAAAAGGAGCGGCAACAGCGGCGGCACTTTTGTTGGCAAGATTTGGATTCGAGCAGCTCAAACTGAACCGGATCGAAATTGTGATTTCCGTTGGAAACGGACCGAGCGAAAGGGTTGCAGAAAAGGCAGGAGCCACAAAAGAAGGAATATTGAGACGCCGTCTGGTGGTTGGAAAGCACACCCACGATGCAACAATGTATTCGCTGATCCGCGAAGATTTTTGCGGTTTGTAGCGTCCGCCTCCGTAGAAGCATGTAGTAGCAGAGCATTTGCTTTACCGCTTGGTACGAGCACCCCGGCCTGCGTACTTTGCCTGACCATCGAGCCACGATTGTAATTGTCTGTTGCAAATGCTCTGCTGCAAGTCAACGATCAGAGCATTTTCTCTACATAGAATGCGCATATTTCAAAAAAAATAGTGCGACAGACAGAACTTCTGGTCAATCACGGAAAATGTTCTGCCACTACGTCGCGGAGTGCTTTTCCGGTGTTACGATTTGCGGTTGATGCATATCAACCATTTCAAGGTGCGAGCGAAATTCCTCAGAGTAAATTTCCAGGAGAGTAACAAAGAAGGCCGCAATCACAGGCCCAACCAGCACTCCGAGCGGTCCAAACATTCTGATTCCGCCAAGAGCCGAGAAAAAAATGATCAGATCGTGAAGCCCGCTAAACTGGCCAACCAGCCGGGGTCGGATAACATTATCCACGCTGGAAATGATCAGAATCGTGATCAGAAAAATGCCGACCCCTTGCCAGTAATGGCCCAGCAGAATCTGAATAATGGCTGCAGGGTGCATGACAAGCCATGCCCCCACAATCGGAATGAAGGACAGAATGAGCATCACCATGAACCATAACAAGGGGGAAGGAACACCAAAAATCCACAATGTGAGGGCTCCCAGACGAACTCTGTATCAAGCCGATAACAGCCGTTCCTTTGATTGTCGCGCGCGATACTGCCACAAAACGGAAGATCAATGCATCAATATAACGTTCGTTGAGGGGTATAAGCTTCCGGACCACTTTCACAAGAGACTCACCATCTCTAAAAAAGTAGAAACAAATGAATAGTGTGATAAAAACATTCGCGATGAAGAAAAATGCTCCGCCCGAAGTTTTCTTGATAATCGTCGCGAGCAGTGTACCCGTCGTTGCAAAAATATCGGCGAGAGTTTGTTCCCAGTTCAATTGATCCAGTTGAAACCGTTGTACCCAGGGATGCTGCTGCAACCTGATCCATAATCCGGTCCTGCCGGGTGTAATCCATTCCCGTATTTTCTGTTCAGCCGACTGATAAAATCCCGACGCTTCCACGGATACGATTTGAACAATCAGAAACACCGGAATCAAGATCACCACCAGAAGCACGAAACAACACAAGAAAGAGGCAAGGTTTCGCCTGCCTCGAACGCCTGCGAGTAGCGAACGATACCAGGGGTACAACAAGGTGGTCACAACGGCCGACACGATGATCGGGATGAGGAACATCCTGATCATATTGAAAAAGAGGACCAGCACACCGATCACGAGCGTCAGAAGGAAATAACGGCTGAATTTTTCGGACTGTAATTTTCGAAGCACTTTTATGCGGTTGCCCTGAGGATGCGAAGGAACCGGCTCAATCATTGTTGAAAATCTACTTGCAGGCCTTGCCGTTGTCAACTGAAATACGACAAAAAGAATGTAGTTTCCGTGGATTTCCATCCCGTGTAGCGGCGGGTCTTAGACCCGCCACTACATTCTTTTTTTTTCTTCAACTCTGTTTCCATCACTGGTAGAATCAGAAGCATGAAAAGAAAATATTCTCGCAGGCAATTCCTTAAAGATGCAACCACCGCAACGACCGCAATTGCACTCAGTTCGGCCATTCCTGTGGATGCAGCTCCGTCGTTCGATCTCATTATTAAGAATGGCACGATCCTGGATGGTACGGGTGGGCCCGCTTTTACCGCTGATATCGGAATCCAGGCAGATCGAATCACCGCGATCGGCACCATTTCGTCCGATCAAGCAAAGAAAATAATCGATGCAAAGGATCTTCATATCTGTCCGGGATTCATAGACATACACTCTCACTCGGACGGTTCAATTTTGAGCTATCTCGATTCGGACAGTCGCATCTTTCAAGGAGTTACAACAGAATTGACAGGCAATTGCGGAAGCTCTGCTGCTCCTTTTACGGGCAACGCAGTGGAAGAGCGAAAAAAAGCATGGCTGGAGCAGGAAGATGTCCGCGTAGATTGGACCGATGTAGCCTCGTACTTCTCGCGTTTGGAAAAAGAGAAGGTCAGCGTCAATCAGGCGTTGTTGCTGGGCCAGGGTACATTACGAGAGAGTTTGATCGGCAATGCGGACCGCCCTTTGACAGCCGATGAATTGGGAACAATCCTTCGATGGGTCGAGGAAGGAATGGATCAGGGAGCCTTTGGGATTTCCACTGGTCTTGAATACACACCTGGCCGGTACACTCCGACTCAAGAGATCGTTGAAATGGCCCGCATTGTTGCAAGGCGAGGGGGGCTGTATGCATCCCACATTCGGAATGAAGAAGCTACTTTATTAGAAGCTGTCAATGAAGCGGTCAACATCGGAAAACAAACCGGAGGCCGGGTGGAAGTTTCACACTTGAAGGCCGCCGGTGTCGTGAACTGGAACAAGCAAGCAGGCGCCATTTATCTGTTGGAATCTGCGCGTCAGAATGGTGTTGAGGTTCTGGCCGATGCGTATCCCTACACGGCTTACTCCACCGGCTTGACTGTTTATCTTAAATCGTGGGCTCTGGAAGGCACTTCGGCAGACTTAATGAAGAGGCTCAAGGATCCTGAGACGCGCGCTCGCATACGCACGGAATTGGTTGCGCATATCCCCACAGAGCCGGGCTCGTTTGATCTCATCGTTGTGAGCAGCGTTCTTTCCGAAAAAAATCGTTTTACAGTAGGGAAGAATCTTGCGGAGATTGGAGAAACCTGGAAAATGGAGGCAGTAGACGCGATGTTAAGGCTGTTGGAAGAGGAACAAGGCAATGTGTCGATTGTCGGTCATGGGATGAGCCCTGAAAATGTACGCCTTGTGCTCTCCCATCCGCTTGTGATGATCGGATCGGACGGCTCAACGATGGCTCCGCGCGGTAAAATGGGGCAAACGAGGCCTCATCCGCGTTCATACGGAGCTTATCCGCGCGTACTCGGTTATTATAGTCGCGAGCAAAAACTGTTTGATCTTCCGACAGCCGTGAAAAAAATGACGAGCATGCCTGCTGACCAGATCGGTATCCACGACCGCGGGCGAATCTCCAGGTCGATGAAAGCAGACCTCGTTGTGTTCAACGCATCAACGGTGAAGGATGATGCCACTTTCGAACAACCACATCGCTATCCAACGGGCATCGATTATGTGATTGTGAACGGTGTCTTGACCGTTGAAAAGGGAAAGCACACCGGGGCTCGTGCAGGCAACGTATTGCGGTCATGATCACCAAACTCAAACATCAAACCAGGGCAGACAGCGATCTGGCTATTTCTCTGCTTCAAAACCTCGTAAGGATTCCAAGCATCACAGGAGACGAATCCACAATCCAGTCTTTTTTGCGAAAGGAACTGGAAAATTTAAAGCTTGAAGTCGATGATTGTGAATCCTCGCGCGAGCAGTTGCAGAATCATCCAGCTTTTTCTGATGATGGCATTTCGCTTGAAGGAAGGACTTCACTTGTTGCGCGATGGCGCGGGACAGGCGGCGGCCGTTCGTTAATTTTGAACGGACATGTGGACGTTGTGCCGCCGGGCGATCTTAACGCATGGAATGACGGACCCTGGAGTGGAAACGTTCATGATGGCTTGTTGTATGGAAGGGGTTCCTGTGACATGAAAGGTGGAATTGTCACAGCACTGCTTGCCGTAGTGATTTTGCAGAAGATGGGATTGCAGCCGCGAGGTGATTTGCTGATTGAGTGCGTCATCGGTGAAGAAACAGGCGGAGTCGGCACCCTCTCCACTATTTTGCACGGCTACACCGCCGATGCCGCTGTTGTATTGGAGCCCACACGTTTGCAGCTTTGCCCGATTGGTGCCGGCGCGGCGAGTTTTCGTTTACGCGTACCGGGCCTGGCTGCACATGGATCGATGCGAATGGAAGGCGTCAGCGCAATTGAAAAGTTCGCTTTGATTCACAACGCATTGCTGGATTTGGAAAACGACCGGCACAAATCCTTTCAACATCCTTTATATAAGAATGGTGGCTTGCCTGCGCCGCTTAGCGTTGGAAAAATCCAGGCAGGCGATTGGCCGTCGAGTGTGCCGGATGTTTTGATAGCGGAAGGGCGTTACGGAGTTTTGCCGGGAGAAGGAATGTCCGAAGCGCGTGAGCAATTTGAAGAAAGAATCAGGCGAACCGCAGAACAGGATCCGTGGTTAAGCGTTCATCCACCGGTGGTGGAATGGTTTGAAGGCCAATTCGAGCCCGCAGAGACGCCTCTCGATTCAGACTTCCTCAAAGTCCTTTCGGCGTGTCATAATGAAATTACCGGCACACAGACAAAAATGCATGGGGTGCCATACGGTTCCGACCTTCGGTTTTTTACAAATTATGCAAAAATACCGGCCGTTCTTTACGGTCCGGGCAATGTTTCCCAGGCTCATTCTGCAAATGAATTTATTAATGTTGAAGAAATGTTCACGGCGGCGCAAATCGTTGCCCTTTTCATCATCAGGTGGTGTGGAGTATGAATTTCGGTTGTCAGAGCATGGTTGCGCCGCTTCGGCGCGTGATAGTGAAAAGTCCGCAGGCCGCTTTTCGAAATCAATCCTACATTGATTCACATTGGCAGCAGTTGAATTTCGTAAACGCCCCTGTGTTCGAGCGCGCAATGGCAGAACATGAATTACTGGTTCAGGCTCTGCGGGCAGCCGGTGCTGAAGTTTTGTTTCTTGACGAGGATGACAGAACGAGTCTCGATTCGATTTATACGCATGATCCGGGAATCGTGACAGATGCGGGGGCAGTCCTTTTCCAGACCGGCAAACAATTGAGGCGCGGAGAAGGTCCTGCGATGGAAGATGCTATGCGGAAATGGGGGATCCGCATACTTGGAACAATCGAGGGTAAAGGCACAGCCGAAGGTGGTGACATGGTTTGGCTCGATAACCGCACGCTGCTGGTTGGCAACGGTTTCCGCACGAATGCCGATGGAATCTCAATATTGCGTTCGTTACTGAATCCGGTGGATATCGAAGTGATCGACTTCCATTTGCCGTACTGGCAGGGCCCGGGAGACGTCCTTCATTTGATGTCATTTTTGAGTTTGCTGGATAGCGACCTGGCGGTCGTGTATCGTCCGTTAATGCCGGTTCCTTTGTATCAGCTATTGCAGTCGCGAAACATACAAATGATTGAAGTTGCCCCAGCGGAGTATGACACGCTGGCTTGCAACGTTCTGGCGGTTGGGCCCAGAAAGCTATTGATGGTTGAAGGAAATCCGATTACGCGAACGCGTTTGCGCGAAGCCGGGTGCGAGATTCAAGAGTTTCCTGGAAACGAGATAGCTTATAAAGGGAGCGGGGGGCCAACCTGTTTAACGCGCCCCGTCTGGCGTTTGTAAAGTCGCAGGTTCGTCGAAAAAAGGAGCGCGGGCATCTTTGCCCGCATAGGCTCGGCGAATTCTCAGGCTTTCGCGGACTGGAAGTCCGCGCTCCTTCTAAAATTAGTCTGGAACTTCCTCTTCTGCAGCCTTCTTTTTCTTCTTGGCTTTTTCCTGTTCGTCTGCTTCCTTTTTCTTTTTCTTTGTTTTCGCTGCCTCTACCTCTTCTTCAGATTTTTTCTTGGCCGCTGCCGCTGCCGCCGCCGCTTCATCCGTTTCGTCTACCTGTTTCTTCGGTTTCACATTGGAGGGCGGCTCCGTGGCGGCATCACCTGGATATAAGGTTTCCTCTTTTACTTTCTTCTGTTTCTTGTAGGGCGCGGACTCCTGAACTTCTTCCGGTTGCTCCACTTCTTCGATTTGTTTTTTAGGTTTCTTCCCTTGCTGAAACTGTGCGTCACGATCGGGAGTTGCTGATACAGGCTCTTTCTCCTTCTTTGGTTCTTTTGCCTCTTTCGGCACTTTTGGCTCTATCGGCTCATTAGCCTCCCTCGGCTCCTTGGCATCCTTCGGCTTCTTCGGTTCTTTTGGCTGACGCACCTTTCCCTGTTTTTCTATTTCTTCGACCTGCCGCTTCTCCTTCTGGACATTCTGGGTCCGTTTCACTTCTCGGGTCTTTTTCGTTTCTTCAGCCTGGCGGATGATAACATCACTGTTCACCCTTTCAACTTTTTGTACTTTATTTTCCTGCTTAAAGATTCTTGCAACATTGTCCTTATTCTTCGATTTCTCACCTTTGAATGTCTTTTGCTTTTCTACAAACGCCGGAGCAATCACGTCTTTCACAACGCGGTTCGCCTGCTTGCGTACTTTTTCTTCCTCGTCCCCAACCGGCACGATGACTTTAATTCTTTTTTTGTCGGTGTCAATTTCTCTTTCTTGAACCGGAATTTCAACGATTCTTTGCTTAACAACTCTTTCCATAACCGTCCGGTCCATCGGCCTGGAGCTGATCCGGATCGCTTTTCGATCAAACGCGTAACGCGTATATTCCTGATCGAGGTAATAATCGGAATAGTTATCGTATCCGAAAGAACTATTCCCTATGAAAATCCAGAGATTCACACCCATCTGCTGATAATTCTGGTTGTAATAAAGGTTTCGGTAGCGCGGATCGTAGTATGGTCCGCCATAACTGTAGTCATCCTCGTAATAATCGAAGTCGTCATCGTAATAACTGAACTGATTTTCAGATCCGATGTACGCAAGGTATCCACGGCTGTAGTCATATCCCGGAGGTGGGGCAGGCATCCAGCCAATCGTGTCGTAACCGCGCGCCCAAACCACGCGGCCGGGATGCCAATCGTAATCCGGAAGCCAGACCCAGCCGAAACGAGCATTCCAGATCCAGTTTCCATAATGATACGCCATCCATCCCCAGGGTTCGTATGCTTGCCAGTACCACCCATGAGAGGTCCAGATCCAGTGGCCCTGCGTGTAAGGGCGCCATCCGTAAGAGGCATAAGGGACCCAGGCAGAACCGAATGCCGGGAGCTGTACCCAGTATCCGTAATCGTTTAATGCGTCATAAAAACTGATGCGCGGGGGAACATACGAAGGGGAAGATACCATTCCATAAGGTAGATAATCATAATCTCCAACCGACAGATAGAAATCATCTGTGCCGATCGTGAATGAAACTCCCGCATCAGCGGACTGAAATACCGCAAAAAGTACGAGTGCCGTTAAAAGCTGTTTTAAATATTTCATTTTTAAACCACCTCACGCTTAATTATAGATAAATCATGTGTGAAGAAAAAAGGCAAACGGTAGCGCAGCTGCAATGCCGAGGAGCCGCCGGCGGTACATCAAAGATCAGTTTGACCGTTCGATTCGGTATCGCCTCTGAACGAACAGGAATATTGGGAGGCTTAAAGACATCATCACAAGAGCATAAACGCTATGGGCGGGGTCGCTAAATATTGCTCCGACCAGGAATGCAACCGAACCGATCAATGCAACGAGCGGAGTCCAGGGATAACCCCATGCGCGGAACGGACGTTGTGCATCGGGATATTTCTTGCGGAGGATAAATAAGGAAAGAAAACCTGAACAATAAACGATCACGTTAAAGAATGCAGCAATGGCTATCAGCCGTTCGAAGCTGCCAGTCAAGACCAACAGAATTGCTGCCGATGTTGTAATGAACATGGCTGGAAGTGGTGTGCCCACTTGAGTCACCGATGCCAAGCCGCTCAAAAAAAGCTTGTCGCGGCCCAATCCGTATAGTATTCGTGCCGCCAGCAGAAGAACTGCATTGATGACGCTCAAGAGCGACAGGAGTGAAATGATCGTAATGATTTTTCCGCCCGATCCTCCAAAAATGTTTTGGGCTGCAGCCGCAGCCGGGAGTTGCGATGTCGTCAGCTGGGACATCGGTAAAACATAAAGCAAAGAGGCGTTGATCAAAAGATAAATCATGATTGTAAGGAGCACTCCACCAATTGCGGAACGAGGCAGATTCTTTGCAGGGTTCTGATCTTCTTCAGTGAAGTAGATGGCGGTGTACCATCCGTCATAAGTAATGATGATGGATTGCATTGCAAGAATAATTGCAACAATGAACGAGACTCCTCCTGGCATGATCGGAGCGGATTCTGGTGTTTTTCCAGGAGCCAGAGCAAAACAGGCGCCAACGAAGACAATTAATGCGACTGCTTTTATGACGCTCGTGATCTCTTGCATCCGGCCGCTTGAACGAATCCCCAGTCTGTGAAGAAAGGCGAATAGCAGGAGGGTGACAACACCAATAAATTTGATTCCGCCTGGTATTCCTGGAAACAAGGCAACAGAGAATTCACCGATCGCGCTTGCGAGGTAAGCCAGAGCGGCTGATTGTGCGATCCAATCACACCAGCCGATTAGAAATCCGCCGTAGTTACCAAATGCGCGCCGGGAATAAACGTACCATCCACCCGCTTCCGGAAACATCGTGCCGAGCTCAACCACAGCCAGCGTTCCAAACAGCGCATAAACGCCTCCGAGCACCCATAAGCCCATGAGTAGCCAGGCATCCGGTACTTGCGATGCAACGATTCCCGGCGTTCTGAGGATTCCTACTCCGATCGTTCCACCAACGGTTACGGCAATTCCGAAACCGATTCCCAGAACCCGTAATAATTTCCGGTCTGAAGTGATCGCCAAGGTCCTATCGGATCTGCAAACTCTCAGTCATTGTAATTTTGCCTTTTCCATCTACCATCACGAGACGGTTGTAAAGCTGGTCGGTTCCGGTAACACGCACCGTACCACTCAAGGTTGAGGAAACCATGCGGCTGTTTTGAATGCCAATTAAGGTTTCTCCCGTTAAATTCATTTTGACGCTTGTATTGGCATCTTCGTTCCATTGCATCTTCAGCGCTGTGTCGAACACCGCTATGTTCTGCCGCACGCTCTTGAGCACAAACGATGCTTTGTCCACTTTCACCTGACGGCGTTCCGCATCTGTAAATATGCTTTCCGCTAAAACACCCGGCATCTGAAGCGGTTCGCCGACCTGCACTGTTTTTTGTCTCAGGAATTGCAGAAAGCTGTCCGGCTCGCCCAGCGCAGCGTAATCATTTTGTACAATCTCAATTTCCGTTTCGGATGGCTTCAACCCGTGAACATCGGTTACCTTTACGGAACCGGACCGGCACGTGACAATGTAAGTTCTTCCGACAATCGGACTCTTCTCCGCTTTCTTGTTTTCTGCAATGCCATCCTCGGTGATTACAGATTTCCGGTCGATGACTTCATATACGACCTTTAGTTTATTAATTGCATCGCCATTTGTTTCGAGAACCGTTTCGGCCTTTCGTACCGTGACTGATGAAACATTGTTGTGTTCCTGCAAAGACTCGCCGGCAAATTTGAGGATCACGTCAACGTCCATTTTGTAATTGGTTGTCCTTACATAGGTCTGTCCTACTTTCGGCGAAATCGCGTTGAAGGATACCTGCTGCTGCGCCCCGATAACCCCACAGAACAGGATTGTGAATAAAAAGAAAAAGTGTTTCATTTTGGAATCCCCGCTTGATGAATAGGAATTATTGTACAGCAAGGGCAGGCAAGATGCCTGCGGCCCATAATGCAGGCGGGACACCTGCGCTTCTTATTTACTTACGGACGATGTACGAGCAGTAGGTCTGGCCTTTGATGATGTGGTGGTCCCGTTCCACCTTCGCTTGCAGCAGATCGGATAAATATTGCTTTTCGCAGGAACAGGCCTGCGGATATTCGCGCGCTACTTTTGAAATGGGACAATTGAGCAGCCGGATCACAAACTTATTGTTCCCGACCTGTTCACTCTCCACCATATAATCATTCTGATTCAGAATCTGGCATAAAGATTGGACACGGCCTGCAAGATCCTTCCCCTTCATCTTTTCGCGATTGTTATTTGCAGACCTGCGAAAACGTCCTTCAAAGAATTTTCGAATTCGCCCGGAACCTTCTTTTGCGCCAAGATCCTCTAAGAATTCCATCAAGAGAGGGCCATAAGTTTTGGGGAAATATTCTTCGGCGCTGTCGGTCAATTTAAATACGCGCAAAGGCCGGCCCCTCTTTGCCGATCTCAGCAAATCGGATAAAACGAGGCCTTGATCCACAAGGGCAGCCAGGGGACGATGCACCGCCATGGGTGTGACTTTTAAGCTCTTGCACAGATCTTCGATGGTCAATCCGGTCTCGCTCTTCTTCAATAGATACAGAATCTGGCGCGATGCGTCGTTTATCTCTTTCATTTGGTGTTATTATGGCGCCTTTCAATGCGTTTGTCCAGTCTTTAATTAGAATTGATAGACTAAGTTGTATATAAAATCTATTATTGCTTGACATTCAAAAACAGAAGCACTAAGCTGAACTTGATATGGCAACAGGGAAAGAAATTCAGGAGCTCGCAGACCGTGAATACAAGTACGGCTTTGTAACGGATATAGAAGCGGAGACGATAGCGCCTGGCCTGAACGAGGAGGTAGTCCGGTTCATTTCGACGATGAAGAAGGAGCCTTCGTTCATGCTCGAGTGGCGCTTGAAGGCCTACAGGCATTGGGCAAAACTGGCAGCCTCCGACGCCGAACCAAAGTGGGCAAATATTCATTATCCACCGATTGATTATCAGGCAATCCGCTACTATGCAGCGCCGAAAAAGAAACCGAAGAGCCTGGATGAAGTGGATCCGGAATTGCTTGCAATGTACGAAAAACTTGGCGTCCCGCTCAAGGAACGGGAGCTGCTGGCCGGGGTCGCGGTTGATGCTGTTTTCGATTCCGTTTCCGTAGCGACCACATTCAAAGCAAAGCTGGGTGAAATGGGGATTATTTTTTGCTCCTTCTCTGAAGCGGTTCAAAATCACCCCGATTTGATTCAAGAGTATCTCGGTTCGGTTGTGCCATACACAGACAATTTTTTTGCCGCTTTAAATGCAGCTGTTTTTAGCGACGGATCATTTTGTTACATTCCAAAAGGCGTACGATGTCCGATGGAACTGTCCACTTACTTCCGTATTAATGCAGCAGAGACGGGCCAGTTCGAACGGACGTTGATCGTTGCGGAGGAAGGGAGCTACGTCAGCTATCTGGAAGGGTGCACCGCGCCGATGCGCGACGAGAATCAGCTCCACGCTGCTGTTGTAGAACTGATCGCCCTGGATCATGCAGAGATCAAATATTCGACGATTCAAAACTGGTATCCGGGCGATAAAGAGGGACGGGGTGGTATTTACAATTTTGTTACGAAACGAGGAAAGTGTGCCGGCCGGAATTCGAAAATATCGTGGACTCAGGTGGAAACGGGATCGGCGATCACCTGGAAATATCCAAGCTGCATTCTGGTGGGGGATGACTCGATCGGCGAATTTTATTCGGTCGCTCTGACGAATCATTATCAGCAAGCCGACACTGGCACGAAAATGATTCACATTGGAAAGAATACGCGCAGCACGATCATCTCGAAAGGTATTTCAGCCGGTCATGGCAACAATACTTACAGGGGCCTTGTCCAGATTCAACCTCAGGCGACAAACGCGAGGAATTATTCGCAGTGCGATTCCTTGCTGTTGGGAGACAAATGCGGCGCCCATACTTTTCCTTATATAGATGTTCGCAATCATACAGGTGTGTTGGAGCACGAAGCTTCCACCTCGAAAATCAGCGAAGATCAGCTGTTCTATCTAAAGCAAAGAGGCATATCTGCGGAAAGCGCGGTGAATCTGATCGTCAGTGGATTCTGTAAAGAAGTCTTCAAAAAGCTTCCGATGGAATTTTCTGTTGAAGCGGAAAAGCTTTTAAACGTCAGTTTGGAAGGAAGCGTCGGTTAACAGTGCCGAGCAATGAGCAATGTTCATGAGACCACGGGGGACGTATTGCTGTGGTTTGCTCATGACCCTGGCACTTCGGAGAAATCAATGTTAGAAGTTAAGAATTTGCACGTTGCCGTGGATGGCAAAAAGATATTGTCCGGCATCGATCTGTCTGTTCAAGCTGGGGAAGTTCATGCGATCATGGGTCCCAACGGATCGGGGAAGAGCACTCTTGCTCAGGTACTTGCCGGTCATCCTTCTTACGAGATCCTGCAAGGAGAAATCCTTTACGAAGGGAAAAATCTAAACGAAATGGTTCCGGAGATCCGGGCTCGTGAAGGTATATTTCTTGCGTTTCAGTATCCTGTAGAGGTTCCGGGCGTGATGAATTTCCATTTCCTGAAGGCAGCCGTCAATGAAATCCGCAGATACAGGGGAATGGAAGAGATGGACGCCATGGAATTTTCCCGATTTCTTGATGAAAAAATCAAACTTGTAGAGCTGGATCCCAGCCTTGTAAAAAGGCGTTTGAATGAAGGATTTTCCGGCGGCGAAAAAAAGCGAAATGAGATTTTGCAGATGGCGGTCCTTGAACCCAGACTTGCGATTCTGGATGAAACGGATTCCGGTTTGGATATCGATGCCTTAAAGTCTGTTGCCGAAGCGGTTAATAAACTCCGCAGTCCTGAAAATGCAATGATCATCGTCACACATTATCAACGATTGCTGAACTACATTACGCCTGACTTCGTTCATGTTCTTTTTAACGGGCGAATTGTCAAATCAGGCGGGAAAGAGCTCGCGCTGGAGCTTGAAGAAAAAGGGTACGACTGGATTAAAGAAGAAGTAGGCGCAGCTTGAGCATGTTGACTCCGAAAGACTTCCCCTCTTTTCAATCTTTGAACGCGAATGGTTGGGCGGACTCCATTGTACAATTACGCCAGAAAGCCTTCGATGCATATCAGTCTTTGCCTTTTCCAACCGTTCATGATGAAGATTGGAGATTTACAAATGTTGCGCCGTTCTTGAAAATTCCGTACAAGAACTTAATCGATGTGACCTCAGCCCAGCCTCGGTCCGAGCTGGCACGCGGATTCACGGAGCCGGATCAGGAAAGCGATCAGATTGTTTTTGTCGATGGTCGTGTTTCGAAAGAATTGACCACAGCCGCGCGCGAAATATTTATCGGAACTGTAGGGGCGGGCCTCAGACCCGCCCCTACGGACATGTACGAGCCTTATCTTGGAAAAATCGTTCTTCCGGACAAGAATGCGTTTGTTGCCTGGAATACGGCGTTTTTTGAAGACGTCGCTCTGATTCATGTACCGGATCATTTTATAGCGACAAGACCGGTGCAAATATCATTTGTAAATACCGGAGTTGAGGAGGCAGTGACTTTTCCGCGGGTTCTAATCGTGTTGGGAGAGGGAAGCCAGTTGAACGTCATGGAAACGTACAGCAGTTTGTCTTCCGCCCGTTATTTTACAAATGCGGTTTCAGAAATTGTATTGCAGGCAGGAGCCGTACTTCAGCATGTGAAGGTTCAGCGGGACAGTTCACAAAGCTTGCACGTGGCAGCGTCTCATATACTGCAGGAACGCGATAGCGCGTATACGTCGCTTACTCTGACGCTTGGATCTGAGCTCTCGCGGGAAGATTTAAGAGTTACTCTGGATGGGGTCGGAGGTGATTGCACCTTGAACGGCCTTTATCTGATCGGAGAGAATCAGCATTCGGACCATCACACGACAGTTGATCACGTGAAGCCTCACGGCACCAGCCGCGAACTCTACAAAGGGATCCTGAGCGGTAAATCGCGAGCAGTTTTTAACGGCAAGGTGATTGTCCGAAAGGACGCGCAAAAAACAGATGCGGAGCAGATGAACAAGAACCTGCTGCTATCGAAATCGGCAAGAATCAATACGGCACCGCAATTAGAAATTTTAGCGAACGATGTAAAATGCAGGCATGGCGCGACGATCGGTCATCTTGATGAAGATGCTCTTTTCTATTTGCGAAGCCGCGGAATCTCCGATCAGGAAGCACGAACATTCTTGATGAAAGGATTTTTGCAAGACGTTACAGGGAGGATTCCGGAAGGGAAAATCCGGGCCATACTTGATGAGCTCGTGAGTTCCCGTCTTTCGCAATTCACAGGAGTCCATCTATGAGCCTTGATCATCTTGTCCAAGGCACGCCGTTCGTCGAACCGATGACCTCCGAAGAATTTGACGTTGAAAAGATTCGACTCGATTTTCCAGCTTTGCATCAGAAGATATACGGAAAGCCGCTTGTTTATCTTGACAATGCTGCAACGACGCAGAAGCCGTTGTCCGTCATCAATGTGATCCAGACTTACTATGTCTGCAGTAACGCCAACGTCCATCGGGGCATTCATTTTCTCAGCGAGCGTGCAACCCGAACCTACGAATATGCACGGGCGAAGGTCCAGCATTTTCTGAATGCAAAGGATTCTGCCGAAATTATTTTCGTACGGGGCACAACGGAAGCTATCAATCTGGTGGCCAGCAGCTATGGCAGAAGTGTTTTAAAACCTGGTGACGAGATTATCATTTCTGCGATTGAACATCACTCCAACATCGTTCCCTGGCAGATGATTGCCGAACAAACCGGAGCAAAAGTGCGAGCGATACCGGTGAATGATAACGGGGAATTGATTCTGGAAGAATATGAACGTCTTTTATCCGGTAGAACCAAAATCGTTGCTGTGGGACATGTTTCGAACGCGCTGGGAACTGTCAATCCGGTCAAGCAGATTATCCGGATGGCCCATGACTTCGGTGCCGTTGCGCTCATTGACGGTGCACAAAGCGTACCGCACATCAAAGTCGATGTTCGGGATTTGGATGCAGACTTTTACGCGTTTTCCGGCCACAAGATTTATGGACCAACCGGTATCGGGATTCTTTTCGGAAAGAAGCAATTATTGGAGAAAATGCCCCCTTACCAGGGAGGAGGCGAAATGATTCGTGAAGTGACCCTGGAACGTTCGACTTATGCGGATCTACCTCATAAATTTGAAGCAGGAACTCCTCATATTGCCGGATCGGTCGCGTTGGGCGCCGCGATTGATTACGTATCGCATCTCGGTTTAAGTAACATTGCAAAGTATGAGCATGAGCTGCTTTTGAAGGCAACTGAAAAGATTAGAGAAATACCGGGGGTGAAGCTGATCGGAACGGCAAAAGAAAAGTCTGCTATTTTGGGTTTTGTCATGGAAGGGGTTCATCCACACGATATAGGCACAATCCTGGACCGTGAAGGGGTGGCCGTCCGCGTGGGACACCATTGCGCACAGCCTGCGATGAAAAGATTCGGTGTGCCTGCAACCGCCCGTGCCTCGTTCAGCTTCTACAATAATGAAAAAGAAATTGACCGTTTGATTCTGGGGTTGCATAAAGTGAAAGAGGTGTTTGCGCTGTGAGCGAAGAGTTGAACGACCTTTATCAACAAGTGATCCTGGACCACAATAAGAAACCACGGAATTTTCACGTTCTGGAAAATGCATCCGGAAAGTCGGAAGGTTTTAATCCTCTCTGCGGCGACCGGCTCACTGTTTATGTACAGGTTGAAGGGGACCAGATCAAAGATATCAGTTTTGAAGGTTCCGGTTGTGCAATATCCAAAGCTTCGGCTTCGCTGATGACAGAAAGTGTAAAAGGCAAAACCAAAGAGGAAATTGATAGGTTATTCAAACAAGTTCATCAGATGTTAACCGCGGGTCCTGACGCAGCCGTTGATCTTCAAGGCCTCGGTAAACTTGCTGCGTTTTCCGGCGTGCGCGAATTCCCCGTTCGCGTGAAATGCGCGACTCTGGCGTGGCATACGCTGAACTCTGCATTGCAAGGGACGCAACATCCCGCCACCACGGAATAGGATTCAACGCAAAGTCGCCAAACCGCAAAGATTTTAACGCAGAAACGCAGAGCCGCGGAGCTTTGATCGCTCGCCGCTATGCGGCGAGCCAATGAAAAAGTTTTTATCCCTGAAATTATCTTTGCGGCTTCGCGTCTTTGCGTTAAATCTTCTTTCCCGTGAGGATAATGGCAGCCAGAGGTGGAAGCATCAGATTCAATGAAAAAGGACGGCCATGAGATTCCATTTCGTCTGCGGTTACTTTGCCAAGGTTTCCAATGCCGCTTCCACCGTAATATACTGAATCGCTGTTCAGCGCTTCAGTCCAGACACCACCCCATGGCACCCCGACACGATAATTGTGTCTTGGCACAGGCGTGAAGTTGCAAATGAATGCGACAGCCTCATCCCTGTTCTTTCCAAATCGAAGGAAGCTCAGGATGCTGCGGAAATTATCATTGCAGTCGATCCACTGAAATCCTGCCGGCTCAAAGTCCATTTCGTGCACCACAGGTGTGTTCAGGTAGAAGGCGTTCAAATCCCGTACCCACCAATGCAATTTCTGGTTTTCAGGATAATCGAGCAATTCCCAATCGAGCGCGCGATCGTGATTCCATTCTCTCCATTGACCGAATTCTCCACCCATAAAGAAGAGTTTTTTGCCTGGATGTCCGGCCATATACGCATAGAGTAAGCGCAGATTTGCGAACTTCTGCCAAACGTCTCCCGGCATTTTACCGAGCATCGATTTTTTCAAATGCACAACTTCATCATGCGAAAAAGGCAAAATGAAATTTTCGCTCCACGCATACCAGATTCCAAACGTCATTTTGCCGTGGTGATAACTTCTGTGGATCGGATCTTTCTCGATGTAATCCAACGTGTCGTGCATCCATCCCATATTCCACTTCATATCGAATCCCAGACCGCCCAGATGAACGGGTCGTGAAACCATAGGCCAGGAGGTCGACTCTTCTGCGATCGTCAACGCACCGGGGAATTGTTCGTGAACGACATGATTTACATGGCGTATGAAATCGATCGCTTCCAGATTTTCTCTGCCTCCATATTGATTCGGGACCCACTCTCCGGCTTTTCGACTGTAATCCAGGTAAAGCATCGATGCGACAGCATCCACACGAAGTCCGTCCGCATGATATTGCTCCAGCCAGAACAGGCCGTTGGCGATCAAAAAATTGCTGACTTCGGGCCGTCCGTAATTGAAAATATAAGTGCCCCAGTCCATTTGAACGCCTTTTCGCGGATCCGCATGCTCGTAAAGCCATGTTCCATCGAAATAAGTAAGGCCATGGCCATCCTGGGGAAAATGAGACGGGACCCAATCCAGAATCACACCCACTCCTGCCTGATGCAGAGTATCGACCAGGTACATGAAATCTTGCGGCGTGCCGTAACGGCTCGAAGGAGCATAATAGGCGATCGTTTGATAGCCCCAGGAGCCATAGAACGGATGTTCCATGACAGGAAGGAACTCGACATGTGTGTAGCCCATCCTGTTGATGTATTCCGCGAGCCGCGGTGCGAGTTCACGATAGGAATAGAATTCTGCAGGTTTTTCAGGATCACGGATCCAGGAACCAATGTGCATTTCATAAATATTGATCGGAGCGTCACCTGCATTTTTCTTTGCGCGATTGGAGATCCAGTCTTGATCCTTCCATTCATATCCGGAAAGATCCCAGATACGCGATGCCGTTTGCGGAACAAGCTCCGTTGCAAATGCAAAGGGATCTGCCTTGTCGGTTTCGAAACGATTGTAATGAGATCGAAGGAAGTACTTGTAGGCCTGTCCTTTTTGTACATCAGGAATAAAAGCGGTCCAGATGCCGCTTTCGGCAAAGGGACTCATCTGATGGGCGTCTTTGCTCCAGTTGTTCCAGTCCCCCATGACGGCTACGTATTCTGCGTTGGGAGCCCAAACCGCAAAATGAACACCGTCTTGCCCGCCTGCGCGCATGAAGTGGGCGCCAAGCTTCTCGTATATGCGGTAATGCTTTCCTTCCTGGTAGAGCCGTACGTCCTTCTTGGTCAGGAAATTCGTCATAACGCTATTGTAGCGTATCACGTCCGAATGAAGCGGTGAATCGGTTTTGCAGTTTGTAGCCCCCACGGGACGTGGGCAGAGCTTGAGCTCATAGCGCGCCGGAGACGGGCGTTACAAATGTCATGAGAAATCAAGTTTCACTCGTCCGCAATGAGGTTTTGTTATTTAATGTAACGCTATCAGGCTATGAGAATTCGGGCGTTACTGATCATCTTTGCTTTATTCGCTTCGTCTCTTTGCTACATCTACGGGTACCTGCATCAAACCGAAGATGCGATTTACACTGGAATGCGAAGCATGAATGCTTCCGATTACAGCCAGCACCTATCCTGGATTGGCCAGAGCCGGGAAGGACATTTTTTTCTGCAAAATAAATTTACTGCCGAACCGCAGGGCGGTGATCTGGTTCGTCCTGTTTATTTCTTGCTCTCTCAGCCTTTTCGGCTCACAACTCTGCCGAACAGCGTCGTTTTTCACATCATGAGAATTGTTTGCGGAACAGTTTTGTTGATCCTGCTGTTCCCGATGCTTCGCCGGTATGAAGCGGATCCGGTTGTTGTCCATCGGGCATTTTTGCTGCTCGCTTTCACCTCAGGTCTTGGTTTTTTGACCAGACGATGGATGCCATCTGCGGACATGGGCATTCCGGAAACGCTTCTTTTTGTCTCTTTAGGAGAAGCTCCGCATTTTCTTTATTCGCTTTTATTTTTATGGGCCGGTGTTGCAGCTTTTTTTGCCGGTCAACCCGCGATTTATTTTGTGTCTCTGCTCCTGCTCTGGTGGGAACATCCGTTTGAAGCGGTGATTCTGATCGGGGTTTGCATGGCAAATCTCTGGATTTTAAAAGGGCGCAAGACCCAGGTTGCTGGTTGTTTTGATCACGGCCGGAATCTCGCTCCCTCCTTTCTTTTACTATGAATATCTGAGGAAGCTTCCGGCCTTCTCCGGTTGGGGCTCCGCACAAAATCTTATGAGCTCTCCTCCCCTTTATTCGTATCTGTCCGCGTTTTTTCCACTTCTGATTCTTGCCGTTATGGGCTTTCGCTTTTTGCGCAAGGAGCCGGCTAAAAGGAAATTGCTGCTCTTTCTTTCAACCTGGGTCGTTTTGCAATTTGTGTTGGCTTATTTGCCATTTCCGTTTCAACGGCGTTTGATCGCGGGAGTGCAATTTCCGCTTGCTCTTCTGGGGGCATTCGGGCTGGCACAGATTCGTAGACCTGCGGCGGTGGTTCTTTTGATCATTCTGATGTCGGTGAGCAATATAGCGATTACAGGAAAATGGATCGGGGAACTGCGGCCGCGGCTGATGCCTTTCTACTTAAGCTCATCTTACCACCAGGCTTTTCAATGGCTGTCAAAACAGAAGGATAAAAATATGGTGATTTTGAGCGGCTTTGTGACGGGAAACTTGATTCCCGGATTGACAGGGTTCACTTCGTATCTCGGCCACTCTTCATTAACGCCTGAAGTCGCGAAAAAAAGAGTGGAAGTTGCAAGATTTTATAAGAATCCCACAATGTCGTTCGTACTCAAAAACAGGATACGGTTTGTTTTTTGGGGACTGGAAGAGCGTCATTTATCAGATGTTGATTTGAGTGAAGAGTTTGGAAGCGTTTTTGAAAACGGACACGTGACGATTCTGGATCCAGGACTTAAAATAGAACAGATGAAAGTTGTCATCGGCGGGCATTCGAGAAACATCGGAAAGACTTCGGTGGTGGCCGGAATCATCCAGGGAACTCAGGAACAGAATTGGACCGCAATCAAGGTCACTCAGTTCGGGCATGGGATCTGCTCGCGCAACGGACGTGCGTGTCACTGCAGCACGGAAGAGCACAAATACGCGATATTGGAAGAAAAGAACCCGGATGGGCGCGGTGATACTTGCCGGTTTCTGGCTTCCGGTGCAAAGCGATCGATCTGGGTGCGTACCAAGCAAGGAATGCTGTTTGAAGCCATGCCGGAAATTGAAGAGTTTCTGATGGAGGGTAACATAATCATTGAAAGTAACAGCATCCTTGAATTCGTGAAACCGGATCTTTATCTGGTTGTTCTGGATTATTCCACCGCAGATTTCAAAACCTCAGCAAAAAAGTTTTTGAATCGAGCCGACGCCTGCATCCTGTTGAACCCGCGGCCTGACGCCCCGGTTTGGGATGGTATTTCAATGACTTCACTCCGTAATAAACCGGTGTTCGAAGTAACTCCCCCCGTGTATGTCACCCAAAACATTGTGAACTTCGTTCTTTTACAGAAGGAAGCAAAGCGAGCAAAGAATAATTAAATCTTCGCTTGCTTCGCTATCTTCTGTTGAAAAACAAATGGCTATGAAAGGCACCGAAGGCCAGCTCAAAATTGATGGGCGTACGATCCCGGTATCCAATCTCGGTAAAGTAATGTATCCCGAAACGGGATTCACAAAGGGGGAAGTTATTGATTATTACATCAAGATTTCTCCGGCAGTTCTGCCTCATTTGAAGAACCGCCCCCTGACGATGAAAAGATTTCCGGACGGGATCCATGGCAATTATTTCTATGAAAAGAATGCTCCCGTTCATACTCCACCCTGGATCAAAACAGCCTACTTCGGGCGGAACACGGGGAATGAAGGGAACCGCCACATTCTCGTAAACGATCTTCCAACGCTGGTTTGGTCCGCTAACATGGCCAATCTCGAATTGCACACAGTGCTTTCAAAAGCACCGAAACTAACGGTACCTACCATGCTCGTGTTCGATCTGGATCCAGGTCCTCCGGCAGCCATTCTGGAATCGGGAGAAGTTGCTTTCCTGATCAAAGAGGTCCTGGACTCTTTGCGTTTGGAGAGCTTTGCGAAAACGTCCGGTTCGAAAGGGATTCAGGTCTACGTACCGCTCAACACCACAACTGATTTTGAAACGACCAGGGCTTTCGCTGAAGCTGTTGCTTTAATGCTGGCGAATCAACACCCGGATCGCATCGTTTCAACAATGTCCAAACAGTTGCGCACGGGAAGAGTTTTTATTGACTGGAGTCAAAATGCGGAGCACAAAACAACAGCCTCCGTCTATTCACTCCGAGCAAACCGGGAAATTCCCAGCGTATCGATGCCGGTTTCCTGGAAGGAACTTGCAGCAGCCCTCAAGAAAGCAGATGACACCAAACTTTATTTTGAGCCGGCAGAAGCTTTGCGTCGCGTTAATAAATCAGGCGATTTGTTCGAGCCATTGCTCACGATGAAACAAAAGATCCCACGAAAATTCCAGTCTCCCAAACAGAAAATCGTTCAGAAGGGGGACCGGAGTTTGAAAGCTTACGAAGCCAAAAGAGATTTTTCGAAAACGAAAGAACCGGCTCCATCCCCGAAACAGGCGAAGCGCAGGAAAAAAGAGCCGATGTTTGTGATACAAAAACATGCTGCCCGCCGTCTGCATTACGATTTCCGATTGGAAATGGACGGTGTTCTGCGATCCTGGGCAGTTCCCAATGGACTTCCAACAGAGCTGAATGATAAGCGGTTGGCGGTGCACGTTGAAGATCATCCGATGGATTATGCAAAATTCGAAGGGATCATTCCCGCCGGGAGTTATGGCGGAGGAACTGTGATGGTGTGGGATATCGGGACCTACAAAACGATGGAAGAGGACGCGATCAAAGCGTATTACTCCGGCAAGCTGCATCTATATTTAACCGGCGAAAAACTGAAAGGGGAATGGGTGCTTGTAAAAACAAAAATGAGAGAAGGTGATAAAGATCACTGGTTGCTTTTTAAAAAAGGTGAGCGTCTAAAGCCAATCAGCACTAAAAGGGACGATCAATCGGTACTCACGGGACGATCGATGAAGAAGATCGCTTCAGATAATGACGCACAGTGGATCAGCAATCGCCCCTCATCGTAGGAACTCAATCAAGTTTGTGCTACGCGGGTGCGTTGATCCAGCATGGGCAGATTGCGATACTGGTTCCAGATTGAACGGAGCGATGCTGTTAAAGGAATCGCAAGAAAAATTCCGATTGGGCCCCATAGAAACCCCCAGTACATCATCGATATCAAAACGACCAGTGGTGAGAGAGCCGTTCTGCCGACCGGTTGTTCGCGGAATCAACCAGTTTGCGTAAACAAGGTGAAAACCCAGACAGATACCGGTGAGCAAAAGAGTTTTCTGGATGGAAGTAAACTGCAAGACCCCGATGACGATCGGAGGAATCACTGAGAAGATTGCGCCTAAAAAGGGCAGGATATTCATTAATGCAAAAACGAGCGCCCAGATCAAAGCTTCTTCCACCTGAAACGCAAGGAAAATAATCCAGGCAAAAGCAAATAGCACAATTGTGCTGACAAGATAACCAACAACAAACCCACGAATTCTGTTATTCACTTCATTAACGATCCGGCCGGCCGTGGATTCCACCAGACTGTTTGTTAAACTTAGCGCTCGCCCCCGTACCATGTTTGTGACGAAGAGACGGATCGAATCTTTTTCAATCAGCAAGAAGTAAACAAGAAAAGGAAAAAAACTGATTTGAAGCAGATATGCGCTGAAACCGTAACGGAGATAATCACCCCAGCTTGAGTATTGTTGAACGAGAAGCGGCTTCGCCTGGGTCTTTACCGGTTTTTGGAATAATCGTTTTGCTGAAGTCTTCCGACTTTTTCTCCAAAGCGAGCAGCCTTTTGCTGATGTCCGGCCGTTACGGCTTGAATCTTCGATCTATAGCGGGGAAGATTATCGGAAAATTCCTGAGCGCGATCAATGAACAGGACAAGCACCGCGCCGAGCAGAATCGCAGCAACCAGCATGCTGAAGAAAATCGACTACTTTCGAGTCTGTCGATTTTCTTCAGCATGCTGGTTGCTGCGATTCTGCTCGGCGCGGTGCTTGTCCTGTTCATTGATCGCGCTCAAGAATTTTCCGATAATCTTCCCCGTTACAGATCGAAGATTCAGGCTGTAACGGGGGACATCAGCAAGAGGCTCCTCGCGCTGGAGAAAAAGTCGGAAGACTTCAGCAAAACGATTATTCCAAAAACCGGTAAAACACAGGCAAAGCCTCTTCTCGTTCAACAATACTCAAGCTGGGGTGATTATCTCCGTTACGGCTTCAGCGCATATCTGCTTCAAATCAGTTTTTTTCCTTTTCTTGTTTACTTCTTGCTGATTGAAAAAGATTCGATCCGTCTCTTCGTTACCAACATGGTACGGGGGCGCGCGCTTAGTTTAACGAACAGTCTGGTGGAATCCACTGCCGGCCGTATCGTTAACGAAGTGAACAACAGAATTCGTGGGTTTGTTGTTGGTTATCTTGTCAGCACAATTGTGCTATTTGCTTTTGCCTGGATTATTTTCCTTGCGTTTCAGGTGGAAGAAGCTTTGATCTGGGCCCTCGTTTTTGCATTAATGAATATCTTGCCCTTTTTAGGCGCAATCTTCTCCGTGATTCCTCCGATCGTCATTGGGGTCTTGCAGTTTACTTCCATCCAGAAAACTCTTTTGCTCACCGGTATCTGTCTGGGTTTTCACCTTGTTTACGCAAACTGGTTGATTCCGCGAACAACCGGTCGGCGAACGGCTCTCTCACCGCTGGTCGTTTTGATATCGATGATGTACTGGGGGTTTCTATGGGGCCCAATCGGAATTTTTCTTGCGATTCCTTTAACGAGCATCGCTCCGTTCAATCTGGAACCAGTATCGCAATCTGCCCATGCTGGATCAACGCACCCGCGTAGCACAAACTTGATTGAGTTCCTACGATAGGGGCGATTGCTGATCCACTGTGCGTCATTATCTGAAGCGATCTTTTTCATCGATCGTCCCGTGAGTACCGATTGATCGTCCCTTTTAGTGCTGATTGGCTTTAGACGCTCACCTTTTTTAAAAAGCAACCAGTGATCTTTATCACCTTCTCTCATTTTTGTTTTTACAAGTACCCATTCCCCTTTCAGCTTTTCGCCGGTTAAATATCGATGCAGCTTGCCGGAGTAATACGCTTTGATCGCGTCCTCTTCCATCGTTTTGTAGGTCCCGATATCCCACACCATGCACAGTTCCTCCGCCATAACTCCCGGTGGGAATGATCCCTTCGAATTTTGCATAATCCATCGGATGATCTTCAACGTGCACCGCCAACCGCTTATCATTCAGTTCTGTTGGAAGTCCATTGGGAACTGCCCGGATCAGCAGAACACCGTCCATTTCCAATCGGAAATCGTAATGCAGACGGCGGGCAGCATGTTTTTGTATCACAAACATCGGCTCTTTTTCCTGCGCTTCGCCTGTTTCGGGGATGGAGCCGGTTCTTTCGTTTTCGAAAAATCTCTTTTGGCTGCGTAAGCTTTCAAACTCCGGTCCCCCTTCTGAACGATTTTCTGTTTGGGAGACTGGAATTTTCGTGGGATCTTTTGTTTCATCGTGAGCAATGGCTCGAACAAATCGCCTGATTTATTAACGCGACGCAAAGCTTCTGCCAGCTCAAAATAAAGTTTGGTGTCATCTGCTTTCTTGAGGGCTGCTCCAAGTTCCGGCGAAGAAACCGGCATCGATACATGGGAATTTCCCGGTTTGCTCGGAGTGAATAGACGGAGGCTGTTGTTTTGTGCTCCGCATTTTGACTCCAGTCAATAAAAACTCTTCCCGTGCGCAACTGTTTGGACATTGTTGAAACGATGCGATCCGGGTGTTGATTCGCCAGCATTAAAGCAACAGCTTCAGCGAAAGCCCTGGTCGTTTCAAAATCAGTTGTGGTGTTAGCGGTACGTAGACCTGAATCCCTTTCGAACCGGACGTTTTCGCAAAGCTCTCCAAACGCAAAGAGCCAGGACCTCTTTGATCAGGAAAGCAACTTCTCCCGATTCCAGAATGGCTGCCGGAGGACCTGGATCCAGATCGAACACGAGCATGGTAGGTACCGTTAGTTTCGGTGCTTTTGAAAGCACTGTGTGCAATTCGAGATTGGCCATGTTAGCGGACCAAACCAGCGTTGGAAGATCAGTTTAGCGAGATGTGGCGGCTCCCTTCATTCCCCGTGTTCCGCCCGAAGTAGGCTGTTTTGATCCAGGGTGGAGTATGAACGGGAGCATTCTTTTCATAGAAATAATTGCCATGGATCCCGTCCGGAAATCTTTTCATCGTTAGGGGGCGGTCTTCAAATGAGGCAGAACTGCCGGAGAAATGTTGATGTAATAATCAATAACTTCCCCTTTTGTGAATCCCGTTTTCGGGATACATTACTTACCGAGATTGGATACCGGGATCGTACGCCCATCGATTTTTGAGCTGGCCTTCGGTGCCTTTCATAGCCATTTGTTTTTCAACAGAAGATAGCGAAGCAAGCGAAGATTTAATTATTTTTTGCTCGCTTTGCTTCCTTCTGTAAAAGAACGAAGTTCACAATGTTTTGGGTGACATACACGGGGGGAGTTCTTTCGAACACCGGTTTATTACGGAGTGAAGTCATTGAAACCCCGTCCAAACCGGGGCATCAGGCCGCGGGTTCGACGGCGTGGGCTCAATTCGACTAAGGTTGAAATCTGCGGTGGAATAATCCAGAACAACCAGATAAAGATCCGGTTTCACGAATTCAAGGATGCTGTTACTTTCAAATGGTGTGCCTTTACCCTCCATCAGAAACTCTTCAATTTCCGGCATGGCTTCAAACGGCATTTGCTTGCTTGGTACGCACCCAGATCAATCACTTTTGCACCGGAAGCCAGAAACCGGCAAGTATCACCGCGCCCATCCGGGTTCTTTTCTTCCAATATCGCGTATTTGTGCTCTTCCGTGCTGCAGTGACACGCACGTCCGTTGCGCGAGCCAACTGAGTGACCTTGATTGCGGTCCAATTCTCGTTTCCTGAGTTCCCTGGATGATTCCGGCCACCACCGAAGTCTTTCCGATGTTTCTCGAATGCCCGCCGATGACAACTTTCATCTGTTCTATTTTAAGTCCTGGATCCAGAATCGTCACGTGTCGTTTTCAAAAACGCTTCCAAACTCTTCACTCAAATCAACATCTGATAAATGACGCTCTTCCAGTCCCCAAAAAACAAACCGTATCCTGTTTTTGAGTACGAACGACATTGTGGGATTCTTATAAAATCTTGCAACTTCCACTCTTTTTTTCGCGACTTCAGGCGTTAATGAAGGATTGACAAGTGGGAAGCTCTTCCTCTGCGAATCCGGGGGGTCGAGTTTCCCGCACAAAGCCGCTCAAAATCACCATATGTTTATGCCCTGTTTTGACAGCCATTGAAAAGCCTGGTGGTAAGATGAGCTTAAAAGGCGTGGGCCGCAGCAGAGCGGTTCCCCGATCCATTCCCATTGTGATCATATTGTTCACCGACATCAGAAATAGATCAAAAGAACCACCGCCGCTGCTTACGGGTATTTGCCAGCCCGACTTACAGAGCAAGCGGAAATTGCACTCCCGCGATCAAACGCCGTGAAAACGGAAATGGCAAATAAGCCAACACAAATTGCAAAACGACCCAGGTTGAAAGAAAGAGCAGCAATTTCCTTTTAGCCGGCTCCTTGCGCAAAAAGCGAAAGCCCATAACGGCAAGAATCAGAAGTGGAAGAAAACGCGGACAGATCAATAAAGGGGAGGAGAGCTCATAAGGTTTTCTGCGGAGCCCCAACCGGAGAAGAGCAGAAGCTTCCTCAGATATTCATAGTAAAAGAAAGGAGGGAGCGAGATTCCGGCCGTGATCAAAACAACCAGCAACCTGGTCTTGCGCCCTTTAAAATCCAAGAGATTTGCCATGCAAACCCCGATCAGAATCACCGCTTCAAACGGATGTTCCACCAGAGCAGGAGCGAGAGACACAAAATAAATCGCGGTTGACCCGCAAAAAAGCGCAACACCGGCCCATAAAAATAAAAGCGAATGAAAGAAAATGCGGAGCTTCTCCTAAAGAGACAAAAAGAAGCGTTTCCGGAATGCCCATGTCCGCAGATGGCATCCATCGTCTGGTCAAAAAACCAAGACCTGAGGTGAAAGCGAGCAGCAAAAATGCCCGATGGACAACAACCGGATTCGCTTCATACCGGCGGAGCATCGGAACAGCAGGATCAACAAAACGTTCGAAAAATTCTCATGATGTGAAAAACGACGCTGTTCGGCAGAGTTGTGAGCCGAAAAGGCTGAGAGAGCAAGAAATAAACAGGACGAACCAGATCACCGCCCTGCGGTTCGGCAGTAAATTTATTTTGCAGAAAAAAATGTCCTTCCCGGCTCTGGCCAATCCAGGATAGGTGCTGGCTGTAATCGGAAGCATTCATGCTTCGCATTCCAGTGTAAATCGCATCTTCGGTTTGGTGTAGGTACCCGTAGATGTAGCACAGAGACGAAGCGAATAAAGCGAAAGTGATCGTAACGCCCGAATTCTCATATCCCTGATAGCGTTACATTAAATAACAAAACCAATCATTGCGGACGGGTGAAACTCGATATCTCATGCTTTGTAACGCCCGTCTCCGGCGCGCTATGAGTCCAACCACTTCCCGTGGGGGGTACAAACTGCAAAACCGATTCACCGCTCTACTCGGCCGCGCTCAGACGCTCAACAATAGCGTTATGACGAATTTCCTGACCAAGAAGGACGTACGGCTCTACCAGGAAGGAAAGCATTATCGCATTTACGAAAAACTTGGCGCCCACTTCACGCGCGCAGGCGAGCAAGACGGTGTTCATTTTGCGGTTTGGGCACCCAACGCAGAATACGTGGCCGTCATGGGGGACTGGAACAACTGGAGCAAAGACACCCATCCGATGAGTCTCTTTGCCGAAAGCGGTATCTGGACCTGCTTTTATTCCTGATGTCCAAAAGGGACAGGCCTACAAGTACTTCGTTCGCTCTCATTACAATCGTTTCGAAACCGATAAGGCTGATCCTTTTGCGTTTGCAACGGAGCTTGTTCCGCACAGGCATCCCGCGTCTGGGATCTTTCCGGATATGAATGGAAGGATCAGGACTGGATCTCCAATCGCGCAAAGAAAAATGCCGGAGACGCTCCGATCAATATTTATGAAATGCACATTGGCTCTGGATCCGTGATCCTGAAAGGCCTGGAGAGTTTTACTCTTATCGCGAACTTGCTCCACGGCTCGCGGTTACCTCAACAGGATGGGCTACACACATGTCGAGTTTCTTCCTGTCATGGAACACCCGTTCTATGGCTGGGGCTATCAAACGATCGCCTATTATGCTCCTTCGAGCCGTTTCGGTACGCCGCAAGACTTCATGTACCTGGTTGATACTTTGCATCAGGCGGGAGTGGGTGTGATTCTTGATTGGGTCCCGTCTCATTTTCCCCAGGACGGTCATGGCCTTGCTTATTTCGATGGAACGTGGCTTTACGAACATGCTGATCCGCGCAAAGGCGTTCAAATGGACTGGGGTACTTACATTTTCAATTACGGACGGCCGGAAGTCAGCAATTTTCTGATCGCCAACGGCCTGTTCTGGCTGGAGAAATATCACGCGGACGGACTTCGCGTGGATGCTGTCGCATCGATGCTTTACTTGGATTACAGTCGAAAAGCCGGAGAGTGGTTCCCAATCAATATGGAGGCAGGGAAAATCTGGAAGCGATTGATTTTATCCACCACGTGAATCATGTCGTTCACGAACAATTCCCCGGTGCGTTGACAATCGCGGAAGAATCGACCTCCTGGCCGATGGTTTCACGGCCCGTTCATCTGGGCGGCCTGGGATTCGATATGAAATGGAATATGGGATGGATGCATGACACGTCTGGATTACATGGAGAAAGATCCAATTTACCGCAAGTTATCACCACGGCAAAATGACGTTTGGAATCTGGTATGCGTGGAGCGAAAATTTCATTTTGCCTTTTTCGCATGATGAAGTTGTCCATTTGAAAAAATCGATGCTCAGTAAAATGCCGGGAGACGTTTGGCAAATTCGCAAATCTGGCGTTTGCTCTATGCGTATATGGCCGGACATCCGGGGAAAAAACTGTTCTTTATGGGTGGAGAATTCGGCCAATGGAGAGAATGGAATCACGATCGCGCGCTGGATTGGGAATTGCTCGATTATCCCGAACACCAGAAATTACATTCGTGGGTACGGGATTTGAACACCTTTTACAGGAACACGCCTGTGCTGCACGAAATGGATTTTGAGCCGGCAGGCTTTCAGTGGATTGAATTGCAACGATAATTTCCGCAGCATCCTGAGCTTTCTTCGATTTGGAAAAGAACGGAGATGAGGCTGTCGCATTCATTTGCAACTTTACGCCTGTGCCAGAGACACAATTATCGTGTCGGTGTGCCATGGGGTGGCGTCGGGAGGAAAGCGCTGAACAGCGATTCGGAATATTACGGTGGAAGCGGGATTGGAAATCTTGGCAAAGTAACCGCAGATGAAATGGAATCTCATGGACGTCCATTTTCATTGAATCTAATGCTACCACCCCTCGCCACGGTCATCCTCACGGGAAAGAAGATTTAACGCAGAGACGCGGAGCCGCAGAGATAACAGGATAAAAATTTTTTCATTGCTTGCGCCTTTGCATAGCGGGGAGGATCAAAGTCGGCTCTGCGTTTCAGCGTTAAAATCTTTGCGGCTTGGCGTCTTGGCGTTAAATCCTATTCCGTGGTGACGGGCTGTTGCTTGCCCTGTAATGCAGAGTTCAGCGTGTGCCATGCCAGAGTCGCGCACTTTACGCGAACGGGGAATTCGCGTACGCCGGAAAACGCCGCAAGTTTACCGAGGCCTTGTAAATCAACGGCTGCGTCAGGGCCCGCAGTTAACATCTGATGAACCTGTTTGAATAGGGTATCGATCTCCTCTATGCTTCTGCCTTTTACACTCTCGGTCATCAGCGAGGCCGAAGCTTTGGATATCGCACAACCGGATCCTTCAAAACTGATATCTTTGATCTGGCCCCCTTCCACCTGTACATAAACCGTGAGACGGTCGCCGCACAACGGGTTGAAACCCTCCGACTTTCCGGATGCATTTTCCAGAGCATGAAAATTCCGCGGTTTCTTATTATGGTCGAGGATTACCTGCTGATAAAGGTCGTTCAATTCTTCACTCACAGCGCAAACACCTCTTTCACTTTATGCAACCCCAGAATCAAACGGTCAATTTCTTTTCCATTATTGTAGAAGCTGAACGATGCACGAGCGGTTGCCGGTACACCGAATCTTTTCATCGCAGGTTGCGCGCAATGATGACCGACGCGGACGGCTACACCTTCGCGATCCAGGATGGTGCCGATATCGTGTGGATGCACACCTTCCATGACAAATCCTAGAATAGCGGACTTTTCCTTCGCCGTTCCGATCAGCTTCACTCCCGGTATTTCCCTGACCTTTTCCGTCGCTTTCAAAAGGAGCTCATGCTCATATTTTGCAATGTTGCTCAAACCCAGATGAGATAACGTAATCAATCGCGGCACCCAACGCGACCGATCCGGCAATATGCGGAGTGCCCGCTTCGAATTTGTGAGGGAGATCTGCGTAAGTCGAACGTTCCAGGGTGACTTCACGAATCATTTCGCCTCCTCCCTGGTAAGGAGGCATTTTCTCCAGTAATTGTCTTCTTTCCGTAAAGAATTCCGATGCCTGTAGGTCCATAAATTTTGTGGCCGGAAAACGCGTAAAAATCTGCATCCAAATCCCGGACATCCACTTTGATATGAGGCACGCTTTGTGCGCCGTCAATGAGCGCAACGGCACCGAAGTCATGTGCCATACGAATGATCTGCTTGACCGGATTGACAGTTCCCAGCGCGTTCGAAACATGCCCCACAGCAACGATTTTGGTTCTGCCCGACAAAAGACGTTCATATTCTTCCAGGATCAATTCCCCGTTATCATTCACCGGTATCGCTTGCACTTTTGCACCAGTTTGTTCGGCGATCATCTGCCAGGGAACGATGTTGGAGTGATGTTCAATCGCAGAAATGATGATTTCGTCACCAGGTTTTAAAACACTCTTTCCATAACTGCTGGCCACCAGATTGATGGCTTCCGTTGTGCCGCGTACGAAAATAATTTCGGCAGAATCCTTTGCATTTAAAAAATGCTGAACCTTAGCCCGTGCATATTCATAAGTGCGGGTCGCGCGCTCACTAAGAAAATGAATGCCACGATGTACGTTGGCATTACTGCAAACATAGTAAGTCTGGATGACATTAATGACGGATAACGGCTTCTGCGTCGTCGCAGCATTGTCAAGATAAACAAGTGGCTTTCCGTAGATCTTCTGATGCAAGGCCGGAAAATCGATTCTGATTTTTTCAACATCAAATTCTTCGGACGTCATCGGTTCTACGAACGGCGTGCCTTCGACAAGATGGTCAAGGCTCATAGTCGGGATTGACCCCTGTGAATTGAGAAAGACGGGAGTTCACAAGCTCATCGAGCATGGCCCGGATTTTACCTTCCGGAATTCTTCCCGTAACATCCTGTAAAAATCCTTTCATCAAGAAGGTTCGCGCTTCCTGATCGGAGATGCCGCGGCTTCGCAAATAGAACAAAGCATTTTCATCGAGATGACCGATCGTCGCGCCATGCCTACACTTCACATCGTCCGCTAAAATTTCTAATTGTGGCGCCGTATTGATCCTTGCAGATTGCGATAGGAGTAGATTCTTGTTCATCTGCTCTGCATCTGTTTTTTGTGCGTCCTTTCGGACGATCACTTTGCCGTTAAAAACCGCGCGCGATTTGCCGCTCAAGATCCCTTTATAGAGTTCGCGGCTGGTCCCGTGTGGTTTTGCGTGATCAACTGTCGTGTGATGATCCGAATGCTGATTCTCTCCGATCAAGTAAAGGCCATTTAAGGTGCAATCACCCCCGAGCCCGTCCATCGTCACTTTAAGATTTTCCCGCGAGAATTCAGATCCAAGCGTCAGTGTGAGTGACGTGTAAGCGCTATCGCGCCCTGCAGTACGTGAGACCCTGCAATGTGCAAGCTTTGTGGAGCCATCCTGCTGAACCTTCACATGCTGAAGCACGGCTCCTGCCAGCAATACGATTTCCGAAACTGCATTGGTAAAGTAACGCGTGGAAGATAGACTGCTGTATGTTTCCATCAAATTCAACTGGCTTCCTTCTCCTAACACGACTAAAACTCGCGGAAATGTGACTGCATTTTCGACTCCGGTATTGATAAATGATATTTGTACGGGCTTTGTCGCGATAAAACGATCCGGAACGTGAATGAAAGCAACGTCTTGAAAAAAAGCGGTATTCCAGGCAACAAAGACGTCGTTTTCAGGGGAAACAACCTTACCCAGATACCTGTCATACATGTCCGTGCGGACGTGGTTGAGGTCGGACCCTAAAGTCCCAATAAAGATTTCCTGGGGGGCTGTGGTCAATTCTTTCGACACCCGACCATCCACAAAAACGATCTGATCGCTTTCCTGATCCGGCTCCGTAAATCCACGTGCCAGTTCGGATCGAGGTTGGGCTGAAGTCACATCGATCACATTCTTGAAAGGAATTTTCAAGAAAGGCGCAACGTTTGTAAATCTCCAATCTTCATCATGAACAGTTGGGAAAGACAATGATTGAAAGGCATCGAAGGCTCTCTGACGCAGGTGTGCGATGAAGTCCGGCCAACCATTCGCTTTCAAAGATTGAAATGAGGGGAAGTCTTTCGGAGTCATCATGCTGAAGCTGCGCTTACTTCTTCTTTAATCCAGTCGTACCCTTTTTCTTCCAGCTCCAGCGCAAGCTCTTTCCCGCCTGACTTCACAATGCGGCCGTTAAAAAGAACATGAACGAAATCAGGCGTAATGTAGTTCAGCAAGCCGTTGATAGTGCGTGACAATGATCATTGCATTTTCAGGACTGCGGAGTTTATTGACTGCTTCGGCGACACTCTTTAATGCGTCGATGTCCAAACCGGAATCTGTTTCATCCAGAATCGCAAGTCTGGGTTCCAGTACCGCCATTTGCAAAATTTCATTTCGCTTTTTTTCGCCGCCCGAAAATCCTTCGTTCAAACGCCTCTTTACAAGGCTCGGATCAAGCTCTACAAGTTTGATTTTTTCATCCAGAAAACCGGGAAAATTCCATGGCATCCATTTCTTCCAATCCCCGGTATGCTGCGAATTTCGTTGACGGCTGCTTTCAGGAAATGGAAATTCATAACGCCCGGAATCTCTACAGGGTATTGAAACGCAAGAAATATGCCTTCACGAGCCCGGATTTCCGGAACCATTTCGATTAGATTTTTTCCTTCGTACAGAATTTCTCCTTCCAGGATCTCGTAAGAGGGATGACCGGCGAGCACCTGGGCGAGAGTGCTTTTCCCGGATCCGTTGGGACCCATGATCGCGTGTACTTCTCCCGCTTGAACGGAGAGATCGATGCCGGACAAAATCTTTTTGCCATCCACGGCTACGTGCAAATTCTTAACTTCTAACATTGATTTTCCTGAAGTCGCAGTCTGGCCAGTAATGCGCCCGCAACGCGTGCCCGGTGGTCTCATGATGCCATTGCATCGCGCTCGGCACTTTAACCGACGCTTCCTTCCAAGCTGACATTTAACAGTTTTTCTGCTTCAACAGAAAATTCCATCGGAAGCTTCTTGAAGACTTCTTTACAGAATCCACTAACGATCAGATTGACCGCGCTTTCGGCAGAAATACCTCTTTGCTTTAGATAAAACAGCTGATCTTCGCTGATTTTCGATGTGGAAGCCTCATGCTCCAACACACCTGTATGATTGCGAACATCTATATAAGGAAATGTATGCGCGCCACATTTGTCTCCCAAAAGCAGCGAATCGCATTGAGAATAATTCCTCGCGTTGGTCGCCTGAGGTTGAATCTGGACAAGACCACGGTAGGTATTATTGCCATGACCGGCTGAAATTCCTTTCGAAATGATGGTGCTGCGCGTATTCTTTCCAATGTGAATCATCTTCGTTCCGGTATCGGCCTGCTGATAATGATTCGTCAGCGCGACTGAATAAAATTCACCGATCGAGTCATCTCCCACCAGAATGCAGCTTGGATATTTCCATGTGATAGCGGAACCTGTTTCCACCTGAGTCCATGATATTTTTGAATTTCGACCAGCGCATTTTCCCCGTTTTGTAACAAAATTGTAAATACCGCCCCGTCCTTCTTTATCGCCCGGATACCAGTTTTGAATCGTAGAATATTTGATCTCTGCACGATCCAGCGCGATCAGTTCTACAACAGCAGCGTGAAGCTGATTCTCATCGCGCATCGGCGCGGTGCATCCTTCAAGGTAGCTGACGTAGCTCCCTTCCTCCGCAACGATCAACGTTCGTTCGAACTGTCCCGTTTCTGCCGCATTGATGCGGAAATAGGTGGACAATTCCATCGGACAGCGCACGCCTTTTGGAATAAAACAAAATGATCCGTCGCTAAATACGCTGCATTCAATGCCGCAAAGAAGTTGTCCGTGTATGGCACAACCGAACCGAGATACTTTTGAATCAGTTCCGGATGATTTTGAACGGCTTCGGAGAAGGAGCAAAAAATAATCCCCATTTCCCCCAACTTTGCCTTGAACGTGGTCGCAACAGATACCGAATCGAACACAGCATCCACTGCAACTCCCGCGAGCAACTCCCGTTCTTTGAGGGGCACGCCAAGCTTTTCGTACATCGCGAGTATTTCCGGATCCACTTCATCCAGGCTTTTGGGCTTTTTCTTTGGCGCGGCATAATAACGAATTGCCTGGTAGTCGATCGGTGGATAATGAATGTTTGCCCATTTCGGTTCGGCGTCGGAGGCTGCCAGCTTCGACCAGTGCTTGTAGGCTTTCAAACGCCACTCAAGCATGAACGGAGGTTCCTTTTTCATCGAAGAAATGAACTGGACCACGTCCTCGTTCAGGCCAGGCGGAATCGTCTCGGCTTCGATGTCGGTTATAAACCCGTACTTGTATTCACGGTCTGCGAACTCCTGAATTTCTTTCCCTGTTGCCATATCAAGTTCAGCTTAGTGCTTCTATTTTTGAATGTCAAGCAATAATAGATTTTATATACAAATTAGTCTATCAATTCTAATTTTGGACTGGACAAACGCGCTGAAAGGGGCCATAATAACAGCAAATGAGAGAAATCAACGACGCTTCGAGACAGATCCTGTACTTGTTGAAGAAGAGTGAGACCGGATTGACAATCGAAGATCTGTGCAAGAGTCTAAAAGTCACACCGATGGCGGTCCATCGTCCCCTGGCAGCGCTTGTGGATCAGGGCCTTGTGTTATCCGATTTACTGAGAACCGCGAAGAGAGGCCGGCCTTTGCGCGTTTTTAAACTGACTGACAGCGCTGAAGAATATTTTCCCAAAAATTATGGCCCTCTCCTGATGGAATTCTTAGAGGATCTTGGCGCAAAAGAAGGTTCCGGGCGAATTCGAAAATTCTTCGAAGGGCGTTTTCGCAGGTCGGCGAATGTCAATCGAGAAAAAATGAAGGGAAAGGATCTTGCAGGGCGTGTTCAATCTTTATGCCAGATTCTGAATCAGAACGACTATATGGTGGAGAGTGAGCAAGTCGGGAACAATAAGTTTGTAATCCGGCTGCTGAATTGTCCGATTTCGAAAGTCGCACGCGAATATCCGCAGGCTTGCTCTTGCGAAAAGCAATATTTATCCGACCTGTTGCAAGCGAAGGTGGAACGCGATCATCATATCCTCAAAGGCCA
>CAVYSN010000017.1:0-346656 GCA_963771165.1 uncultured bacterium
CGACGTCGAGTCGGACATCGGCGGCGCGCTCGCCGCGGGGCTCGCCGCGATCCTCGTGCGAACCGGCAAGTACCGCGCGCAGGCCGTCCGTGAGTCGGGCATCGAGCCGACCGCCACGGTTGCGTCGATCGCCGACGTGCCCGCGCTCCTCGGGTCCTAGCCCGGATACGTACTTTTCCACGCCACGAACGGCGGGGGAACGCCGATGGAGGGGCCGGCGCGCGGCATTACGCTCCCCGGATGAACGGCGCCCCGGCCGTGTACCGGACCGTGATCGCCGGTTACGAGGGACACGAGCTTTCCTCCGACGGTCTTGCGCTGGCGCGGGTGCTCGCCCGTGTGATGGGCGCCCGCCTCCTGCTGGCCCGGGTCGTGTCGCGGATCATCGCCGCGGACGGGCCGTGGGTCTCGCGCGAGGGCTTCGTCCGCGCACAGGACGAGGCGGAGCAGATGCTGGAGCAGCTGCGGCAGGAGATCGCGCCGGAGCAGGATGTCGAGGCCCGTGTGCAACTGAGCACGTCGGTCCCGCGCGGGCTCCACGAGCTGGCGGAGGCCGAGCACGCGGAACTGATCGTGCTGGGCTCCAGCCATCACGGGACGGTCGGCCGCGTGCTGACGGGCTCCATCGCCGGGCGGTTGATCGAGGGCGCTCCCTGCGCCGTCGCCGTCGCCCCGCGCGGGTTCGCCGGGCGGCGCGTAACCACGCTCGACAGGATCGGGGTGGCCTACGACGGATCCCCCGAGTCGAAGGTCGCGCTGCGCTACGCCGCCGAGCTGGCGGAGGCCAGCGGTGCGACGCTGCGGCTGGTCGCCGCCGTGGAGCCGCTCATCTTCCCCGCCTTCGTGAACGTCCCGGCAGGCGACACCTACGCAGAGATCATCCGCGCCCGCCGCGAGATGATGGAGCGCGTGGTCGAGGAAGCAGTGGCCGCCCTGCCGCCCGGCGTGCAAGCCGCGACCCGAGTCGTGGAGGGCGAACCGGTCGAGGCGATCGTCAAGGCGGTCGAAAACGGAGTCGATCTGCTGGCCGTTGGGTCGCGGGGGTGGGGCCCTGTCCGCCGCGTGCTGCTCGGCAGCGCATCTGCGCGGCTGCTGCGCGTCGCACCCTGTCCCGTGCTCGTCGTGCGAGGCGCCGGACGCGGGCGACGCGCTGGAGGAGGAGCCGGCGGCCGACGCGGAGCGCGTGAGTGCGGAGGTGGAGTCGCTGATGCGATCCGGCCTGACTACGAAGGCGGCCTCGCACAGCCTTTCGGAGCGCTGCAGCAGGGCGCCTACCTCACGGACGGCGTGGCGCTGTTCCGTGTCGCCGGAATCGTCTCCGGGTCACGTGGCCCCACGATGGTCGAGCTCGAGGACTGCCTCACGCTCGAGGTGCACACGTGTGCAGAGGACGCGACGTGATGGCTCTCGGGCTGACCCCGGTGCGGCCGCCGCGGTCGCCGACGCCCCCGGATGGCCGGCCTACTCCGCGCGCAGCACGTCCGCGACCTGAGCGCGGGCCGCGCGTCGCGCGACTGCAGCAGGCGGAGTGCTGCACGGCTCGGCTATCCCGCGGCGGGAGGAGGCGTCGGCCGGCGCGTCGTGAGCGGATTCGCCCGCTGTGACCGAGCCTGGTCGCAAACAGACGCCGTGGCCGCGGGCCCAATCGTGCGCCGCAGCGCGGGCACGTTCGGTCGGGCCGGTCACGCCGCGCGACTTGTAGATCGTCAGGCGGCAGTCGGGCAGTGCAGGTAGGGCATCGTCTGCCGAGACTACGCCGTGGTGCGTTTGGCCTGCATCGGTGTGAATTACGGAGTCGGAGGAGTCACCCGCGCGCGGCACGACGAGGATGCTCGCGGGACACGACCGGACGAGCCCGATCGAGACACCCCCGAGCAGCACGCGGCGCACCGGGCCGTACTGGCGCGATCCCACGACGAGCAGGTCGATGCCGTTCTCGGCGGCGCTCGCCAGCGCGTCGACGGGCGGATCCCTCGAGCACGTAGTGCTGCACGTCGACGCCGGGCCCGATCGCCGCCGCTGCCTCGTCGAGCTCCCGCTCGAGCCGCTCGCGCGCGTACTTCGAGATCTCGGCGGGGTCGTAACCCGCCGGCACCACGTCGATGCCGAAGATCAGCTCCGGCTCGTGCACGGCGAGCAGGCGCAGCGACGCGCCCGCGCGCCGCGCGAAGAACTCGGCGTGGCGCATCGCGATCCGTGGACTCGTCCGAGCCGTCGAACCCGCACCCGACCACCTTCAGCGCGCGATCGGCGCGCTCGCGGAAACCGACGGGCGCGACGGCGACCGGACAGGGCGCGCCGTGCAGGAGCCGTTCGGCGACCGAGCCGGCCAGCACCCGCCCGATCGCGCCGCGATGGCTCGAGCCGACCACCAGCGCGTCGGCCTGCGCCGACTCGGCCAGCTCGTGCAGGCCCTGTGCGGCCGAGCGCGCGCCGACGACCCGCGTGTGGACGCGGTCGCCTCGCCGACCACCGTCGGCCAGCATGTGGCTCGCCTCGTCGCGCATCGCCTCCTCGCGATCCGCGGTGCCCGGCGCATAGGGAAACTCGTGTGGCACGACCGCGGCGACCAGCAGCTCGGCGCCGGTGCCGTCCGCGAGCAGGCGCGCAAGCGCCAAGCCGTCGCCGGCCCGCTCGCTGCCGTCGTAGCCGGCGACCAGCGTCGCGTAGCGCGGAACCGCTCTCGGCCGCGGAATGCGATGTCTCGGTCGACGCTCATGCGCGGACACTACTAGAGCCGGCCTCGGCGTAGAACCGCGCTTGCCCGAGAGTCGGGTGCGTAGAACCTCCGCAGCCGGCGCCGCCTCAGCCGTCGAGCGCCGCGCTCACGAACCTGTCGAGGTCCTCGAGACAGGCGTCGACCGGCCCGTCCGTGCGCAGGGCGAGGAGGCTCCCGGCCGCGATCTCGTCGAGCGGCTCGCGCGTCTCGAGCTGGGCGGCGATCACCGGCCACGTCGCGTCCGAGCCGTGCTCGGCGACCGCGCTCGCGCGCGGCCGCGCGTTGCTGCAGCACCTCGCGGGGCGCCTGGCACTCGACCCACAGGACGCGGGCGTCCCGCTCCTCCACTGCGCGCAGCAGCATCGCGCGGTGCGCGCGGTCGGAGAAGGTCGCGTCGACGATCGCGCCACCGTGCGACTCGCACGGCGGCGGCCGCCCGCGCGGCGAGCTCGGCGTAGGTGCGCTGCGTGTGCTCGCGGTCGTATGCGCGCGGCGGCGCGCGTTCGGCGGCCCGGATGCCCGACAGCTCCTTTCGCACCTGGTCCGAGCCCAGGTGGGGGAGCCCGCTGCGCTCCGCCAGCGCGGCCGCGAGCGTCGACTTCCCCGTCCCGCCGACGCCGCACATCACCACGACGAGCGGCAGCCGGGCGCGCCACGCGAGCCGCTGGGCGAGCCCGAACAGACCGCGGGCGCGCTGCTCCAGCGCCGCGCGCGCCGGATCCCCGGGCGCCAGCTGGCGTATGCGCAGCGCCGTCACCTTCGCCCTCACCCACGCCCTGTAGCACTCGTAGAACGGCAGCAGCTCGCCCAGGTCCCGGTCGCCGGTGCGCGCCGCGTAGGCGCGCTCGACGGCGTCCGCGAGCGCGGGTGCGCCGAGGCGCTTCGAGGTCCATCGTCAGGAAGGCGAGGTCCGCGGCGACGTCGATGCGCCGCATCCGGTCGTCGAACTCGACGCAGTCGATCAGCGTCAGCCGCCCGGGCTCGACGACGATGTGCTCGGCGCGGAGGTCGCCGTGCACGTCGCGCACCATGCCGGCCGCGGCGCGCCGCTCGAGCAGCCGTCCCTTGGCGCGCAGGAAGGCGTCCGAGAACCGGCGCACCGCGTCGAGCGTGAGCCGGTCGACGAGCACGCCGACCTCGGGCTCGGTCGTGTCGAAGTTCTCGCGCAGCCGCTCGGCGACGTATTCGGCGCGACCAGGAGCCCGGCGGGGGCGCGCCGGCGCCGCAGGTGCATGTCCGGCGACCGCCGCCCCGACGCGCTCGGCGAGGCCGGGATCCGCGGCGCCGCGCTCCACGAGCCGCTCGAGCGTCGCGTCCTCGTCGAGGCGGCGCATCACGACCGCGTACTCGACCGCCGCGGGGTCGTCCGCGTCGGCGAGCACCAGGTCTGCCGCCGCGCTCGGCGACGGCCCGCACGCCGAGGTAGACGTCCGGGGCGAAGCGCGCGTTGAGTCGCACCTCCTCCTCGCAGAGGCGCCGCCGCCGCGTCGAGCGTGCGAGTAGTCGAGGAACGGCATGCGCACCGGCTTCTTGAGCTTGTACGCGCGATCGCCCGCGAGGAACACCACCGACACGTGCGTCTCGCGCAGGTCGACTCCGGCGGGAGGCGGCGAGTAGAACGACGGGTCGCGCATCGCCTCGACGACGCGCGCGAAGCGGCGGGCACCCGTGCAGCCTAGACCCGGGGCGCCGCGACGATTCCGTAGATCACACGGATCGCGGTCCAGCGTTCGCCCGGATTCTCGCCGCGCGCCGCGGCGCGCTAGCGTCAACGGCTCATGTCGCACGCAGCAGATCACCGGCGCAGGACCGTCCATACTGCCGTCGCGCACGGCCCCCGCACGCAGCGCGACGGCCGGCTTGACGGTCGCGATCGCTGCCGCCCGCCGGCGCGTTACGCTGCGCGGATGTGAGCGATCGGCCCGCCGGCGAGAGCGACGCGATCAGGATCGTGCTCGCCGACGACCACGCCGTGGTGCGCAGCGGCCTGCGCATGCTGCTCGACTCCGAGGACGACTTCGAGGTCGTGGCCGAGGCCGGCGACGTCGACTCGGCCCGGCGCTACGTGCGCGGCCATCACCCGGCCGTGCTGGTGCTCGACCTGAACATGCCCGGCGGACTCGAGCCTCGAGGCGATCCCCGAGCTGCGCGAGGAGTCTCCCGGAGACCGCAGATCGTCGTGCTGACGATGCAGGACGACCCGGCGTTCGCGCGCGAGGCGATGCGGGCCGGGGCGCTCGGCTACGTGCTGAAGGAGGCCGCCGACGCCGAGCTCGTCGAGGCCGTGCGCGAGCGCCGCCGACGGGGCGCACCTACCTGAACCCGCAGCTCGGCGCGCGGCTCGCGGCCGAGCCGGAGCGTGACGGCCCGCGCAGCGAGCTGAGCGAGCGCGAGATCGAGGTGCTGCGGCTGATCGCGCTCGGCCACACCAACAGCGAGATCGCGCGAGCAGCTCTTCCTCAGCGTGCGGACGGTCGAGTCGCACCGCGCGCACATCCAGCAGAAGCTCGGGCTCTCGACGCGCGCCGAGCTGGTCCGGTACGCGCTCGACAACAAGCTGCTCGAAGCCTGAGCGACCGCTCCGTGTCGATTACGGATCGGTCGGTCGGCTATCTGCCGATGCCCGCGCGCCCCCTGCTTCGTAGCCTGCGCTTCACTGCACGGCGAGGAGGTAGATGACATGAGTTCGATGGACCGGGTCGAGGGCAGCTATCTGGCACCGTGCGCTGGAGCACGCATTGGTGTCAGACGCGATGCGCTCGGAGATCCTCACCTGCCCGCCCGACGCGAGCCTTGCGCACGGTCGCGCGGACGATGGCCGCCGAGCACGTCCACTGCGCGGTCGTCTCGGACGGCGGCGAGCGGGCGGGCACGGCCGCCTGGGGCATCGTCTCCGACATGGATCTGATGCGCGCGGCGCGAGAGGACATCGACGAGCGGACCGCATCCTGGGCCGCGGTGTCCGAGTTCCTGTCGGTCTCGCCGGACGAGCACGCTCGAGCGGGCCGTGAAGATGATGATCGAGCACGACGTGACTCACCTCGTGGTCGTCGATCCGGCGAACGACAAGGCCGTCGGCGTCCTCTCGACGCTCGACGTCGCGGGAGTGCTGGCCTGGGGCGGGCCTAGCTTCCAGATCGTTAGCCGGCCGGCTTGGCCGGCAGCGCGTGCGCGCCGGGATCAGGGCTCGGACGAGCGTTCCCTTCCCCTCCTGCGGACTCGATGTCGACCGTGCCGCCGACGAGCGTGACGCGCTCGCGCATGCCCGACGAGCCCGAACCCGGAGGCCGGGGACGCTCGGATCGAAGCCGCGCCCGTCGTCGCGGATCGACACCATCACACCGCGTCGTCCTCCCTCAGCAGCTCGATGTCGAGGTGCTCGGCGCCGGCGTGCTTCGCGACGTTCGGTGAGCGCCTCCTGCACGAGCCGGTAGACGGTGCTCTCGACCTCGGGCGCGAGGCGCTCGGCGTCCTCCAGCGAGAGCGCGATGTTGGTCTCGACGGTCATGCCCTCGGTGGTCGCCATCCGCTGGGCGAGGGTCTCGATCGCCGGGCACGAGCCCGATCTCGTCGAGCGCCGGCGGGCGCAGCTCGACGATCAGCGAGCGCAGGTTGGCGATCTCGATGCCGATCTGCTGGACGGCCTCGCGCACCGACTGCCGCAGCGGCTCCGGGTCCTCGCCGCGCAGCGCCGATGAGAGCAGCATCCGCAGGCCGCCGAGCCCCTGGAGGGTCTCGTCGTGCAGCTCGCGCGCCCAGCGGCGGCGCTCCTGCTCGGACGCCTCGATGCTGTGGCGCAGGCGGTCCTCGGCGACCGACGTGGCGGTGTGCACGCATCGCGGCGCGTCGCCGCGAACGACTCGAGCAGGCGCGCGTCCTCGGCGGTGAACTCGCGGGCCGCCCCGCTTGTCGGCGGCGATCAGGATGCCCGACCGACTGCGAGTCGGAAGACGAGCGGAACCAGCAGCGCGCTCGCGGCGTCGCAGCCCGAGCTCCTGCGAGGACACCATCACGCGGCTCGAGAGGTCCGCGACCCGCTCCGGCCGCATCGACTTCAGCACCTGGCCCGGAGACCGAGCCCTCGATCGGCACGCGCGTGTCGATCAACGCGCGGTCGACGTCGCCGGCGATCTCCTGGATCGACGAGCTCGCTGCCCGGACCAGCAGCATCGCCGTCCAGCGGGCCTCGACCAGCGCCCGCGCCGCGCTTCACCACCAGCTCGAGGACCCGCGCGATGTCGGTCTCCCCGTCGAGCGCGCGCATGATCTCGGTCGCCGCGCGCGAGCGCCGCGACCGCCACCTCCAGCGCCGCGCGGCGCTCCTGCGCGTCGTGGTAGAGGCGCGCGTTGTCGATCGCGATCGCGGCCCAGTCGGCGAGGATCACGCGCCGAGTGCTCGTCGGCCTCGTCGAACTCCCCGCCGCCCTGCTTCTCGGTCAGGTAGAGGTTTCCCCACGCCTCGCCGCGGATCACGATCGGGACGCCGAGGAAGCCGTGCATCGGGGGGTGCCGCGGCGGGAATCCGAAGGACGCCGGGTGCGAGCCGACGTCGGCGATGCGCAGCGGTCGCGCGTCACGGATCAGCTCGCCCAGGACCCCGCGGCCCGTCGGCAGGTCGCCGATCCGTGCGCGCGTCGCGTCGTCGATCCCGAGCGTGATGAAGCGCTCGAGCTCTCGTGCGCGACTCGTCGAGGATCCCGAGCGCCGCGTAGCGCGCGCCGGTCACGTCACGCGCGGTCTCGACGACCCGCTCGAGCAGCGACTCGAGGTCCAGCATCGAGACCAGCGCGCGGCCCGCCTCGATGAGGCGCTCCAGACGCTGAGATTCGAGGCTCTGTTCGCCCATCGCCTTGCGCGCGTTTCAGTTCAGCAGGCTCTGTTCGCCCATCGCCTGATTGAGGTCAGGCTCGCGTACGTAGATACTACGGCCAACCATGCGCGGGCGCGCAGCGGATGCATGCGCGCCACAGCCGCGCCTATGCTGATAGGAGTCTTAGCCAGAGGAAGGGGACTCGACAGTGCCCGTCACAGCTACCCGAAAGCGCTCGAGCGAGCGGACGTCGCCGCTCACGGCCGGCGACTACCTGGAGACCCCCGCGCGCCACATCATGACCCCGGGGGTCGTGACGATCCCCGAGGACGCGAGCCTGCGCCACGTCTACAGCGCGATGACCGCGCACGGTGTTCGTGCGGTCCTGGTGGTCGGGCGCAGCGAGGGCATTCCGCTCGGATGGGTCACGGCCCGCGGGCTGCTCGGCTGGGTGGGCCGCGACGAGTCGCTCGCCTCCGCGCGCGACGCGATCACCGAGCGGCCGACGTGGGTGGACCCGAGCGCGACGGCGCGCGAGGCGTTCGTCGCGCTCTCGCAGGCGGGCGTCTCGCACCTGCTCGTGCGCAAGTCCGAGGACTCGACCCCCGAGGGGGTCATCTCCGAGCTGGACCTCGTCGCCCTCCAGGGTGAGTGACGTGAGCGCGCGCGTCGTGATCGCGGGCGGCGGGTTCGCGGCGCTCGAGGGCCTGATCGCCCTTCGCCGGCTCGGCCGGCGGCACGTCGACCTGACGCTCGTCACGTCCGAGCCGCAGCTCTCCTACCGGCCCCTGTCCGTGGTCGAGCCGTTCGGCCTCGGCGAGGCGCCGCGCTTCGACCTTGCAGAGATCGCGCGTGACCACGACGCCGAGCTGCGCGTCGACGCGGTGGTCCGCGTGGACCCGCAGCGGCGCGTGCTCGTAACGCGCTCCGGCGAGGAGCTGCCCTACGACTCGCTGCTGGTCACGACCGGGGCCGAGCCGGTCCAGGCGGTGCCCGGCGCTCTCACCTTTCGCGGCGCGCCCGACCGTCTCGCCTTCGAGGACCTGCTCGAGGAGATCGACTCCGGTTCCGTCGGCAGCGTCGCCTTCGCGGTCCCCACCGGCAACGCCTGGCCCCTGCCGCTGTACGAGCTGATGCTGCTGACCGCGACGCGTGTCGCTGCGAACGGGAGCCATACGCGGCTCGTGCTCGTGACGTCCGAGGATGCGCCGCTGGCGATCTTCGGGCGCGCCGCGAGCGAGGCCGTCGAAGCCCTGCTGCGCGAGAACGGCGTGGCGCTTCGCACGGCGTCGGTCCCGGTCGCGTTCGAGAACGGGACGCTGTCGGTCGTCGCCGGACCCTCGATCGAGGCGGAGCGGGTGGTAGCGCTGCCGCAGATGCGCGGCAACGCGCCGCGCCGGGCTGCCGACCGACCAGGACGGGTTCGTCGTGGTCGACGGCCACGGGCGGGTGGGCGGCTGCGAGGACGTGTACGCGGCCGGGGACGTCACGTCCTTCCCGATCAAGCAGGGCGGGATCGCCGCCCAGCAGGCCGGCGCGGCCGCGCGCGCGATCGCCGCGGATGCCGGCGCACCGGTGACGCCGGAGGAGTTCCGTCCCGTGCTGCGCGGGCTGTTGCTGACCGGCACGGGGGCACGGTTCCTGCGCTCCGAGCCCGCAGGAGGGCGCGGAGACGTCTCGGAGGTCAGCCGGCGGCTGCTGTGGTGGCCCGAGATGAAGGTGGCCGGCGAGTATCTGTCGCACTACCTGTCACGCGAGGCCGAGCCGGTGCGGGCGGGCGAGCCGCTTCCGGCCGACGCGATCCCGGTCGAGGTCGACCTCACCAAGGTGCCCGGCGGCCGTTGAGCGAGCCGATCGGCGAGGTGGTCGTCGGCTACGACGGGTCGGACCAGGCGGGAAAGGCGCTTCACCTGGCCCGCCGGGTCGCTCCCGACGGCGCGACCGTCACGGTCGTCAACGCCTACTGGCTGCCGGCCGAGGTCAAGGCCTACGAGTTCTTCGAGGACCTCCGGGTCGGCTTCAGGCGGACGGCGGAGGAGACGCTCGAGTCCGCCCGGCCCGCTTTCGAGGGCGCGGCCCTCGACGTCCGCTACGAGGCGCGGGAGGGCACGCGGCGGAGGTCGTGCGCGGCGTGGCGCGGCCGAGCGGCGAGCGGATCTGATCGTGATGGGGTCGCGCGGCCTGGGCCGCGTGCGCGCGGCGGTCGGGAGCACCGTGCTCGACCTGCTGCACGACGCGCCGTGCCCGGTGCTGGTCGGCCTCACGCGGCCACTAACCAGCCCGCCGCTGGATGGAATACCTGCTCGCCGCGGGGACGATCTTCGGGGTGAACCTGCTGCCCGCGTTCGGGCCTCCGACATGGGCGGTGCTGGTTCTGTTTCGGTTCAACTCCGACCTGGATGCGGTGCCGCTCGTGCTGGTGGGTGCGCTCGCGGCGGCGTCGGGGCGGTTCGTGCTGGCCAACGCCGCGCGGCGCGACCGCGGATGTCGGCGCAGGCGCAGGGAGAGCATCGCGGCCGCGAGCGAGCACGTGCTGCTCGGCAGCCGGCGCAAGGCGGCCGGCGCGCTCGGCCTGTTCGCGCTCTCGCCGGTGCCGTCCGCGCAGCTGTTCGTGGCTGCCGGGCTGATGACGTTGCCACTGCTGCCGCTCACGCTCGCATTCTTCGCCGGCAGGCTCGTCTCGTACTCGCTCTACGTCGCCGGCGCGTCGGTGGCGAAGGACTCCCTCGGAGAGGTCGTCACGGACTCGCTCACCTCCCCGGCCGGCATCGTGCTGCAGGTCGTGATGCTGGCTGCCTGGTCGCGCTGCTGCGGGTCGACTGGGTGCGGGTGCTCGAGCGCGAGGCGCGCTGAGCCGGGCGGCTACTCGACGACGCGCAGCGTCGAGGGGATGTCCATCCGCCGCAGGCGCCGCACGGTCAGCAGCGGCGCGAGCGCGACGGCGCCGATCCCGACCGCGACGGCCGTCACGATCGAGCGCGGGTGCGAGCGTCACGACCGCCCCGAGGTCGGGCAGCGTGTCGTCGAGCAGGTCGGTCATCGTCCAGCTCACGACCGCCGCGCCCGGCGGCGATGCCGATCAGCGTCCCGAGCGCTCCGACGAAGACGCTCTCGACCATCGCGAGCCGCAGGCCCGAGCGCACCGGCACGCCGAACGCGAACAGCGTCGCGTACTCGCGGCGGCGCTCGTCGACCGCGATGCTCGTCGAGTTGAACGCCATCAGCAGCGCCAGGAACAGCGTCACGGTCTCGGTCACCGTGATCACCTCGGTGAACTCGTCCACGGCCTGCTTGATCTCCCGGGTCTCGGTCGCGACGGGCTGCACGGACGCGACCCCGGGACGTCCGAACAGCGCGCGCTGGACGGCCTGCGCCGACACCCCCGGCGCCGGGACCACGCTGACCTCGTTCGCCTGGCCGGCGAGGCCCAGCAGCCGCGCCTGGCTGCGGTCCATGTAGGCGAGCACCCGCAGCGGGTTCGGGTGGATGCCCGCGACGGGCACGCGCGTGTCGACGAGGTCGAACGCGCGGCCCGCGCCTGACCGGGTGGCGCAGGATGACCTCGTCGCCGACGCCGACGCCGAGGTCCTCCGCCGCCTTGCGCGCGATCACGACGCCGCGGTCGCCCGGCCGCAGGGCGCCCTCCTCGACGCGTCGGGGCCCACACTCGGACCGCGGGTCGACCAGCGACACCGACGCGTCGATCGACCGCCCTGCCGGAGCGCAGCTCTCCCTCCACCCGGAGGTCCGCGTCGGTCGGCACCGACGCCGGGCGCGCGCTCGATCGCCGGACCACCGGCGAGCGCCGCGCGTGGAAGTCGTCGAGGCGCACGTCGAGGCGCTCGGCGCCCTGGTGCAGGGTCTCCGCGCTCGACGGCGTCGACCGTTGCCGCGAACGAGTCGAACATGCCCGACAGCGCGACCACCGTCGTGATCACCGCGGCGAGGCCGAGCGATCGTCATGATCGTGCGGCGCGGCGCGCGCACCACGTTGCGCAGCGGCATCTGGGCAAGGCTCGACCCGGGCAGCCGGATCCGCTTCAGCAGCGGCGCGAACCCGCCGCCCTTGGCGGCGCGGAAGCCGACCCGGATCGCCTCGATCGGCGGCACGCGCACCCCGCGCCAGACCGGGTACGCGGTCGCGGCCAGCGGCAGCAGGCAGCCCGAGCGCCGCGCCCTCAGGAAGACGTCGGCGCTGGAACGGGGTCGCGTACGTCGGCAGCGGGAGCTGCTCTCGAACACGCCGCTGAGCCATCCGGCGAACGCGACGCCCGACGCGCGATCCCGAGCACCACGCCGAGCAGCGCGATCTGCGGCGCCCATCAGGAGCGGGCGCAGCGCCAGCGGCGCGGGGCGGCACGCCGAGCGCCATGCCGATGCCGATCTCGCGGCGCTGCGACTCGACCACCCGGCTGATCAGGTTGAACGCCGCGAACGCCGCGCCGCGCCAGCAGCAGACAGGCGAAGACGTTGAGGATCCGCTGGTCGCTGCGCGCGTCCTCGTAGAGGACGCGGTAGGCGGCTCCTCGTGTGCCCGCGCGTGATCGTCGCGCCGACGCCCGGGCAGCGCGCGCGCGAGGGCCGCCCGCAGGCCGCGCTCGGCACGGCTCGACGTCGGCGCCCGGCGCGAGCCGCGAGCACCAGCTCGTTCACCTGCCCGGGCGCTCGGCGCGGCGCGCTGCGCGGCGCGCCAGCGGCGCGTAGAGGACGGCGAAGTCGGCCTCGCCGCCGAAGCACGGCCCGGGCCGGTGACGAGGAAGTACTCGGGCGACAGGCCCTGGCCCACGTAGCGGACCGCGCCGGCCCCGGCGAGCGCGGACCGCGCCCGCGGGCCGGCAGGTCGTAGTGCTCGGCGAAGTTGCGGTCGAGCACCGCGACCGTCGCGGCGCGCGTCGCCGCGGCCGCAGGCGCGCCGGCCGCGCACCGCCGCGAGCGCGTCGACCGCGGCGCCGCGCGCCGCAGCGGGATGCCCGACGAGCTGCCCGGGGACGAGCACGCGTGCGCCCGGCGCCGCGAGGCGTCGACCTGGGTCGGCACGATCAGGCGCTCCTCGCGCCGCGCGCACGACGCCCGGCGCGCGGATCGCGCGCGCGCCGCGCTCGAGCCGGCCCGGCGCGCACGTAGCTCGCCCTCGGCTGCAGGTCGACGCGCAGGTCGTGGTACGGCGAGCTGCGCGAAGCTCGCGTCGTTCGAGCGCTCGCGCCACTCCCGCATGCTGCCGAGGCCCGCGTAGAGGCCGGTGCCGATCGCGATCACGAGCGCGGTCGCGACGACCAGCAGCCAGCGCCGGCGCAGGTCGCGCCACGACCAGCGAGCCAGAAGCCGCGAGCCGAGCATCGCGCTACCAGTGCAGGTCGGAGATCTCGGCCGCGCCCGCCCGGCGGCGGCCCGTCGGCGACGACCCGGCCGCTCGACAGCTCGATCACGCGGTCGGCGATGCGCGAGATCTCGCGGTTGTGCGTCACGACGAGCACGGCGGTGCTCGAGCTCGTGCGTCTGCTCGTGCAGCAGCTCGAGGATCTGCACGCCGGTGCGGAAGTCGAGCTCGCCGGTCGGCTCGTCGGCGAGCAGGACCGGGTTGCCGGTCGCGAGCGCGCGCGCGATCGCGACGCGCTGCTGCTCGCCGCCGGACAGCTCGTGCGGGAAGTGGTGCAGGCGCGTCGCCGAGCCCGACGCGCTCGAGCATCGCGGTCGCGACGTCGCGCGGCGTCGCGGTCGCGCCCGGTCGACGTCGACGCCGAACTCGACGTTCTCGAGCGCGGTCAGCGCGGGGAAGAGGTTGAACGTCTGGAAGATGAAGCTGACGCCGTGGCGGCGGAAGCGGAACAGCTCCTTGCGCGAGCGCCGCGTGATGTCCTGGCCGGCGACGACGACCCGTCCCTCGGTCGGCGAGTCGAGCGCGCCGATCATGTTCAGCAGCGTCGTCTTGCCGCTGCCCGACGGGCCCGAGCACGACGATGAACTCGCCTCGGTCGACGCTCAGGTCGACGTCCTCGAGCGCGGTGACCGTGACGTCGCCGACGTCGTAGCGGCGCGTGACGCCGTCGAGCTCGATTACGGGCGCAATCCGCTCGTCCTGCGGCGGGATGGTTTCCGGGGCTTGCTCGACTGCCACGTCCGCTCGGACTCTATGCGGCGTCGCCGGCGCCGACATGGGCCCTGGGCCGCAGGCGCGGTCCGTAGAAAACGCGGCCTAGGGAACCCGGTGCACCTCGAGCAGGTTCGTCCCCAGGCCCTGGCCCGCGAGGCCGGCGGTGATGCCGATCAGGTCGCCCGAGTCGGGCGAGGCCCAGGTCGCGCGCCCGCTCGGCGCATCCCTCGAGCAGCTCGTCGAGGGTCGCGGGCTCGTCGTGGTGCGCCGAGGTGACGCCGAACAGCAGGTTGCAGCCGGCGCACCGTCTCGGGCCGCTCCGAGAGCGCGAGCACCGGCACCCGTGGCCGGTGGGCGGACACGAGCCGCGGCCGTGCGCCCGCTGCGGGTCGGGACGACGAGCGCCGCGAGGTCGAGCTGGTAGGCGGCGACGACGGCGCCGTAGGAGACCGTGTCGGCGACGTCGTGCTCGGTGTGGCGCGTGCGGCGCGCGCAGCCATTCGTCGTAGGGAAGGTCACGCTCGGCTGCCTCGGCGATCCGCGACCATCATGCGCACCGCCTCGACCGGGTGCTGCCCGATCGCGGTCTCCTCCGAGAGCATCAGCGCGTCGGTGCCGTCGTAGACCGCGTTGGCGACGTCGGTCGCCTCGGCGCGCGTCGGGCGCGTCGAGCGCACCATCGAGGCGAGCATCTGCGTGGCCGTGATGGACGGCTTCGAGTAGCGCCCGGCGAGCGCTCAGCAGGTGCTTCTGGATCTGCGGGATCTCCTCGATCGGCAGCTCGATGCCGAGGTCGCCGCGCGCGACCATGATCCCGCCGGCGGCCGCCTGCACGATCTCCTCCGCGTTCTCGGCGGCCTCGCGCTTCTCGATCTTCGCGATCACGGGGATGTCCGCGCCGCGCTCGGCGAGCCGCGCGTGGACCGGGTCGAGGTCGCTCGCATGGCGCACGAACGAGACGGCCAGCAGGTCGACGCCGTGCTCGACCGCGAAGTCGACCCAGTCGAGGTCGGCCTCGCCGACGGCCGACGGGAACGCGCCTCGACGCCCGGCAGGTTCATGCCCTGGTGCGAGGCGACGGTGCCGCCGGTCTCGACCCGCGTGAGCACCTCGCTCTCGCCCGTGTCGCGCACGCGCAGCCGGATCGAGCCGTCGGCGAGGTAGATCACGTCGTCGCGCTGCACCGCGCTCGGGAAGCCCCTGCCATGCGACCGGGATCGCGTCGCGCCGCCGCGCCCGTCGAGTGGTCGTGAGGGTCAGCTCCTGACCGTTGCGCAGGTGCATCACGTCGCCGTCGATGTCGCCGAGCCGCAGCTTCGGCCCCGGGATGTCGCCGAGCAGGCCGACCTCGCGGCCGGCGCGCTCCGCGGCCTTGCGCGCCATCGCGACCAGGCGCGCGTGCTCGTCGCGGGTGCCGTGCGAGAAGTTGAGGCGCAGGACGTCGGCGCCGACCGAGATCAGCCCGTCGAGGATCTCCGGGTTGTGGGTGGCCGGCCCGAGCGTGGCGACGATCTTGGTGCGCCGCATAATTTCATATGAGGTCGCCGTAGGCGAACTCACAGGACTTTAGGTGGGCGCAGCCTCGATATCGTCATTGACTCCGAGCGCAGGTCGTCAGTCGACCCGGAGAGGAACTCCTCGGCATCGCTCCACCGGCCGGGCGGCACGCGCAGCGCGATGTCGCCGCGGCCGAAGCGGTCGAGCGGCCAGTCGGAGGTGATCACGGCCTCGATCCCGGCCTCCTCGAGGTGCTGCCGCCACGCGCGGGCGGTCTCGACGTCCTCGAAGTCGTGCACGACCTCCCAGTCGTCGAAGCGCGGGTCGCCCGACGTGCAGCTCGCGCTGCCCCGGGGCGGGACGCCCGCCCTTGGGTCGGCGGCGGAACCAGCTCATGCTCGGGGACGGGTCGACATTGCCGGGCACGTAGTATCCGCCACGGCCAACGATGGGAGGTGCCAGGTGAAAGCGTTCGTGACAGGCGGCACCGGCTTCATCGGGGGTCGGGTCGCCCGCCGGCTGCGGGAGCGCGGCGACGAGGTGGTCGCGCTCGTGCGCTCGCCCGCGAAGGCGGCGGAGCTGCGCGAGCTGGGCTGCGAGCTGGTCGAGGGCGACCTTTCCTCCGAGCGACGCGATCGGTCGCGGCGTCGCGGGCTGCGACGCGGTGTTCCACGTCGGCGGCCGTCTACAAGGTCGGGATCCCCGACATCCGAGCGCGAGGCGATGCGCGACGCGAACGTGCGGGGCACCGAGCGCGTGCTCGACGCGGCGATCGAGGCCGGCGTGCCGCGGATCGTCTACGTCTCGACGGTCGGCGTGTTCGGCAACACGCACGGCAAGGTCGTCGACGAGACCTACGAGCGCAACGGCGGCGAGTTCCTGTCGTGCTACGAGGAGACGAAGTGCCGAGTCGCATCAGGTCGCGCTCGACCGGATCGCGAAGGGCGCGCCCGTCGTGATCGTGCAGCCCGGCGGCGTCTACGGGCCCGGCGACCACTCCGAGCTCGGCAACATCATCGACCAGGCGCGCACCGGCAAGCTGAAGATGCTGATGTTCCCCGAGACGGGCTTCAACCTCGTGCACGTCGACGACGTCGCGGACGGCATCCTGCTCGCACACGACAAGGGGCAAGGTGGGCGAGTCCTACGTGCTCGGCGGCGAGATCTCGAAGATGCGCGACGCTGATCGAGAAGGTGGCCGAGATCGCCGGGCCGCAAGCCGCCCAAGCGCGAGCATGCCCGTCGCCGCGATGAAGATCGCGATCCCGATCGGCCCGCTCGTCGGCAAGGTCATGGGCTTCCCGCCGAACCTGCGCGAGCTGATCCGCACCTCGGACGGGGTCGACCTACTGGGCCACCGACGACAAGGCGCGCCGCGAGCTCGGATACGCGCCGCGTGACATGGACACCGGACTTCGCCAGACGCTGGCGAACGCCTGAGAATCTGAGGAGGCTCGAATGCACAACCCAGATCTGTCGGGACGCGTCGCCGCCATCACCGGCGCGTCGTCGGGCATCGGCGAGGCGACCGCGCTCGCGCTCGCGCGGCGCGGGCGCGGCGGTCGCGCTCGCCGCCCGGCGCACGCGACCGGATCGAGGCGCTCGCGAAGCGCATCGAGGCCGACGGCGGGCGCGCGCTCGCGATCGAGACCGACGTCGCCGACGAGGAGCAGGCGAACGCGTTCGTCGAAGCGCACCAAGGACGAGCTCGGCCGGCTCGACGTGCTCGTCAACAACGCCGGGCGTGATGCTGCTCGGCCCGGTGATCGGCGCCGACACGAGCGAGTGGCGGCGCATGATCGACGTGAACCTGCTCGGCCTCCTGTACTGCACGCACGCGGCGCTGCCGATCATGGGCGAGCAGGGCGGCGGCCACATCGTCAACGTCTCCTCGGTCGCGGGCCGCTTCGCGAGCTTCGGGGCCGGGCGTCTACAACCTCACGAAGTTCGGCGTGAACGCGTTCTCCGAGGCGCTGCGCCAGGAGGTCGCCGCCGCGAACGTGAAGGTCACGGTGATCGAGCCCGGGCTTCGTCGCGACCGAGCTGCAGGGCCACAACACCCACCCGATGGTCGTCGACGCGATCGAGAAGATGCGCGAGGAGATCGGCGAGCCGCTCGCAGCCGAGGACATCGCCGAGGCGATCCTCTACGCGGTCGCCGCGCCCGACGCACGTGGCGTCAACGAGGTGCTGGTGCGGCCCGGCGGGCAGCAGCGCTAGACGGACGAGCGGATGCGCGCGGTCACCTTCCAGGCGCCGGGGGAGATCCGGCTCGACGAGCGCCCGGAGCCCGAGCTGCTCGCGCCCGACGACGCGGTCGTGCGCGTCGAGGCGACCGGCGTCTGCGGCTCGGACCTCCACATCTACCACGGCCGGGTGAAGATCGAGCCGGGCTTCGCGATCGGCCACGAGTTCGTCGGCACGGTGATCGCCGCGGGCGACGCCGTGACGCGGGTCGACGTCGGCGACCGCGTGCTCGGCTGCTTCCACACCGCCTGCGGCTCGTGCTTCTTCTGCATGCGCGGCGCACTACCACAAGTGCGACGAGGCGCGGGTGTTCGGGCACGGCGCGACGCTCGGCTCGCTGCAGGGGGCGCAGGCGGAGCAGGTGCTCGTGCCGCGCGCCAACCTGACGCTGCGGCGCGTGCCGGACGGGATGTCCGACGACGCGGCGCTGTTCGCGGGCGACGTGATGGGCACCGGCTACCACGCCGTGGTGGCCGCCGACCTGCGCCCCGGGGACACGGCGGTCGTGCTCGGGCCTCGGCCCGATCATCGTCGAAACATTCAGGTCCGGAATCAAAGTGCTGTGAATGTCTTCCTGGAAACGAAATAGCTCCTGGAAAGGATTGGTTGGAGCCATGAATGGCAGAGACTCAAAGTCCTGCGCTGCTTCGATGACTAAAAAACCCACACCGGGGATGTCGCGTACGGAAAAATGAACCGGCTTTCTTGCATTTCCAAGCAATACAGTTCGTCTCTCGCTTCCCCATCCACCTTCGAGTACTGTGTCGAGTATCGGTATCGCAAGGCGGGGTAAATTGACTGAAAAACGGTTTAATAACCGCCCCTCCTCGTCATAAATTTCGAGCGCCGACCGCAATCCGAAACGAGCAAGATCCGTTCTGGTCCACAGACGAAACGCCAGATCAGGTATCTTCGGATCAATGGATAATTGAACAATAGCCTGATCGAGCTGTTTACGGGAACCGGACAGGATCGTCTGGATGACTTTGTCCTGCCCCTGAACCTGCCTGGCAGCTCCTTCGATGAAATCGTGACGCAGGTCGCCCGCAAAATGAAAACGGGTAAAATGAAACACAAAACTCACGATCGAAAACAACAAAAGCACAACCAGGAATCTTGAAAAAAGATTCAAGCGTTCAAATCGCTGTCCGAGATAAGGTAAAAAGAACACAAGCAACCCGATGCCAAAAAATAAAATGAGAGATGTGACGACGGGTACGGTTCCCTGAGTCGGAAAAGCGGCGAGAACCAGCGCCGCTGCGATGATTTGAACTCCCAGAACGCGAATCAGGTCTCGTGCCTTTCGTGAAAATTCGGCCATTCCGATGCCAAGGAGGATCCCGATGAACAACAAGAAACTGAGATCGAGCCACAGAGTTCCAAGAACGTTTGAAAATTTGAGCAGGTCGGCTTGAAAGAGTGGTTGATCGATCGGATCAATCGGACCATGGATCAAAGTGGATTTCGCGAATCCGAAATACTTTTGCATCAATAATGCGGAAAGAAGACAGGCGATCAGCAGGAAACCATGACGGATCCACTCATTTCCGCTCAAAAGGCCCGGTTTGATCTTCCACAGTAAAACGGCGAGACTTCCCACGACGTTCAGCATTAAGAATGATGTGATCAACAATCCGCCGGGCGAACTGATTTGAAACAACCACATCGAACGAGCCATGCCCTTCGAAAAACAGACGGGAAGAACCGAAAGCTGAAAATTCTGATATCAATAGCAAACCAAAAAGGGAGAGTACAATGATGACAAACCAGCTTCGCCATAATTTGCGTACAGGGACTTCCTGCCCGGAAATACCGATAAAATCAAAGAACGAATAGATCACCCCAAACAGGACGTAAAGGAGTGCGACGAGCTCAAACCACCAATGGAGGCGGAAGTTTTGATTGGCGAGGAATTCTTGATAATGAGCTTTTTTGAAAAGAACTGTTACTGAGAATTCAGGCGCAACTTCGAAAGTCCTGACGATCAGATCCGAAGAAGATGGAGTCGTTACCTGGGAGTTATACAGAAGATCCGGACGGATCGTCAGTTGATCGGTCAGCAAATTATAGTTTCTGAGATATTGGTTTTGAATTCCGTAATCAGCCGCGATGGGTGTATTGACAACAATGATGAAGGTGATCTGTTTCGCGGCAGAGACGCGCTTCAGTCTTAAGAACTGCTGGTGTAGTTCGGTATAGACTGTCAGTTCCTCCGATTCGGGAAGAATGCGGATTTCCCGCGCAGGAAATTGTCCTTTCCATGCAAGCAGGGAACCTTGTTCATCGTATACGGCCCATCCATAGGGAGCGTTACCTAACTTGTCTTGCAGCTGAACAAATATGCTCCCGGGACCCAGTGGCTCAATCGATTCCAATTGTTCACTGACTTCCTGAATATGCTTTCGCAGGGCATTCACCTGCTCTTTTGCCCTGTCCCGTACGATCGCAGTAACTTCGTCAATCTTCTTGTGAAAGCGGGTCTCGGAATACCCGCTGAGAAAATGAAGTTTGAATCCAGTCGCCGACCAGAGCGCAGCAAATCAAAAGCCATAAAGTCGCAAGTACATAACGACTTTTGTCTCGCGGGGATTTCAGAAGAGGAATCGCGAGAAGGACGGAAAGAAGCACCAGCGTTGCGTTTAACAGGACGGACGAAGAAAGAACCGATTCGAAACGGAACCAGGCTAAAAGGAAGAACGACGAAAACGTCAAAAACTGCGAACGGGAAAGAGTCATTCGTGATGTTTAAGGATCGATAACTTATTGTATTTCAACAAGTTGATAATAATGGATGCCCAGCCGGAGTATGCAAGGACGTGAGCCATCCTGGGAAAAGAGACGGTTCAAAAATGAACAAAAACATGAGTTGACATCGTCGATATCTTCATCTAGGCTCCATAAAACACACGTTTAAGCGGAGGCGGCTATGGGGATAGCAGACTCTTTGAAGAGCTTATTGAAACTGGTTTGCGGTTACTGCGGGGGCAGTGAAGTGAATTTTCGTTGCGCAACTTGCGGGAAGAAATTTTGTAGGACCTGCGTTGAATTTGCCAACAAAGCTGTCAGAAAAGATCTCGAATCGGTCAAGACTGCAAGCGTTTTACAAAACAACCAATCGGTTACTACCTTTGTTGTGAAGCTGCTCAATACTATTTCGGGCCAGGCCAGAGAAGGCTATTGCCCGATGTGCAGTATCATCTGGATCAATCAACTTGTTCGAGGTAAGCAGCTTTCAAAATTATCTGAGCTGGGTCCACCATGCCAGATGCTCAGCAAATAATCTGTTGCTGAAGATAGCCAGATAACCAGGCTTACCAGGGCGGGCGAAATGCCCGCACCACTTTGTTAGGCACACTTTCTTGTCCGAACTCCATCACATTAACGAACTTTGCGTGAGTAGTTCTGGTGCCAGAGGAATCGTTCGACTTTGTTGTCGGCATCCGTTTCAAAAAGAACTTCTTCTCCGAGTTCGTCACTATCCTTGCGGATGCGACGGAAGAGATTGCCATCGATCTGTTTCAGCTCGGTTAGATCTTCGATCGGATTTGTGGTCGGCAAATCCAGGGCTGCGAGTCCATCCTTCCAGGCACAACGATCGTTTCACCCCAGGATGACCAGTAAACACCGGCGAAACGCTCCAGCTCCGTGTTCGGTGATATTTGCTTACCGCCTTCCTGTTTACCAGACTCCTCCATCGCAAGGCCAACGATTTTTAAAAGCTGCTCCGCAATTCTACCTGGAGCAACGTTCATGGCGTTCATCATCACGATAGCGGCAATTTTTTTCTTCGGATTCATCAGAAGTGCCGTAAAGTAACCGGGACACGCGCCATATGCCCAACAAGCGTTTGGTCATTACTCTGGCTTACTCGAAAGCCAATCCCCCAGGTTGTTTTCCAGTCAGGATCCACCCAGTGCACGCGCTGCATTTCCCTTAAAGTGCTCGCCTTCAAGACCTCGGATCCACCTTTGCCAAGCAATCGAAATTGCCAGGAGGCGAAAGAACCCAGGTCTTTCACATTTGAAGCAAATCCCGCTGCGGGAGCGATACCGTGTGTCTGATAAAAAGGCATCACTTCACGCGTCCCTTTCCTTGTTAGCGATCCATATCCTGTGGCCAGCTTTTTGCCGCGCTGAACTTCAGGCATGAACGGGGTCGTGTTTGTAAGACCGAGTGGCGTCAGGATTTGGTCCTGAACGTACTGCTCATACGTTGTGGCTGCCACCTTCTCCACGATCTCGCCGGCTAACGTTAAACCAAGATTGGAGTATTGAAAGTAACGGTCGGAAGTATAAAGCATTTTTTGCGAAGAGAGTCCGGCAATGATCTCTTCCTTCGTTGGAAATTTGAAATCCGGGTCCGTCCAGTACGGATGAGCCGACTCGCGAGGCAGGCCGCTCGAATGAGTCAGCAGCGAACCGATTGTTACATCAGGACTCTCCTGGTCGCTCGATTCCAGATCGGCGTACTGTAAGTATTGCGTGACGGAATCATCCAATCGCAATTTACCGGCATCGCGCTGCTGCATCACAGAAACAGCAGTAAATAATTTCGAGATCGAACAAATACCGTAAAGCGTATCGGGGGTTGCGGGTGTCTTCCGTTCAAGGTCGGTATAACCGTAACCTTTTGACCAGACCAGTTTCTGGTCTGAAACAAAGCCAACGGAAGCCCCGGGAATCCGTTCGAAGGCCAGCGTTCCTTCCGCCCATTCATCAAACAGCCGGATCGCCTGTTGAGAATGCTCATTTTCAGCCGGATCCGGTTTCTCTTGCTCGCCGGCATGAACCGTTAGCGACAGCAGCATCATCACACATACCACGCCAAACCATTTTCGTAACCTCACCACGACCTCCAACAAATGGAGGCAATTGTATCAAAGAATGAGGATTGCTGATTGAAGAGATCCTGTTTAAGATATGCAAGGCATCACATGAAACCATTTTCCAGAAGCGCAGATCGAATGCAGCCATCCGCCATACGGCAGATGACCAAGCTCTCGGCCGTTGCAGGTCGTGATCTCATCACGTTTGCAGGCGGCATGCCCAATCCCGCTACGTTTCCGCTGGAGCAGCTTGCGCAATATGCAGCAGATGAAATTCGGAACGAAAACGGCAAGAGCCTGCAATATGGAATGACCGCCGGGCCGCGAAGCCTCGTCCACTGGCTGCGTGACTACGTTCAAGCCAAAGGAATACATGCGAAGCCTGATCAGATCCTGTGCACCACCGGCTCTCAACAGGCCATCCATATCATCACCGAAATTCTGATCGATCCCGGCGACCACATTTTTGTTGAGAATCCAACATACATCGGCGCGCTCATGGTCTTCCGCAAAAGTGGCGCCAATCTTGTTGCCGTGGGACAAGACAATGACGGCATGATCCTCGAAGATCTGGAGAAAAAACTTCACACTCTGCCGCCCGAATCCAAAAAATTAATCTACATTATTAGTAATTTTCAGAATCCTTCCGGAATCAGTTTATCGGAAGAGAGGCGGAAAAAACTTCCTGAATTACTCGAACGGTATGATGCTTATTTGATAGAAGACGATCCGTATGGCGAAATTTACTTCGGTGAAAAAAATGTCCCGCCGGCTCCCGTGAGCGCTTCCGGATCGGAACGCATTTTCTACCTTGGCACTGCGTCCAAGCTTGTTGCGCCCACATTTCGTACGGGATGGGTGATCGCAGCGGAACCATTGATGAAGAAGATCGAACTCGCAAAAGAGGCAGCCGATCTGTGCGGATCTTTGCTGGATCAAAAGATCGTGTATCGATTCTGTTCTTCGGCAACGTTCCCCGAACACCTCGAAATGCTGCGGGCTTTTTATCACGTTCGATACAGAGCGATGGCCGATGCATTAACACGGGAAATGCCCGCCGGAATTTCCTGGACTCGTCCTACGGGGGGGTTCTTCATTTGGATGACTCTTCCGGACGGATTGGATGCGGAAAGTTTTTTGGAAGAATCTATTCTGGAGGCAAAAGTTTCCTATGTGATCGGCAGGCCCTTTACAAGCGATCAATCAGCCGGAAATTGTTTACGCCTTGCCTTTTCGGTGGAAGAGCCGGACCGGATTCAGGAAGGAATCACCCGCCTTGCGAAAGTCATCCGCAAACACATCTGAACCACCAGCTCTTTATTTTTCATTGTTTCAGGATGACCGTTAGGTCATGATTAACTGCCCTGAAAATTAAAACACGGGCGCCATAAATGGCGCCCCTACATCGCTTATAGGTTTTGTGTAGGGGCGCGATTCATCGCGCCCGCGTGGCCGTGTCACAAACTTTTCATGGTTTCCGGGTGACGGTCCTACCGTCATTGGAAACTTTGCGTTAAATTCTACATGCCGATGATTCTTGGTTCGTTCTCTTCGTGCGTAATCGTCATTAGACGATAAATGGATGGTTCCTGGCATTCATCGTGTAACGGCAGCTTCATCCCCTTCATCAAATGAAGGTAGGCGCCCAGGCGTGGTACACATCCGGCCCTTTCAGTTTGATGTTTTACAAACTGGTAATTCCCACTCACGGGAACAACATCGCCCGAACGGAAGAGGTCCTTCGTTTTCATAATTGATCACTCGTTTGGGTCTGAGTTTGAGTTTGAGTTTGAGTTTGAGTTTGAGTTTGAGTTTGTTCTTCAGGCTCCTCCTCCTCTTCTTCTTCTGCCTTTGTGACCGTTGTTTGGGCGGATGGGGTCGAGGTTGGCAGCAAACCTTCCGTATCCGCCTCGGGGGGTGGAGGAGGGGTTCTGGTCAAACAAAGTAAATTGCCGTTATTGAGTCCGATAAACATCCTGTCGTTGGAAGTCATTGGTGAAGAGCGAATGCGATTTTGCGTATTAAAGTCTCCCACTTTCTCACCGGTGTGAGGGTCATAACCGGCCAAAGATGCGCCGAAAGGAGCGACGAAGATCAAGGCACGATCGAAATGCATCCGGTTATACACTCTTGCGTTCGTTGCTGAAAGCCACTTCCGGTTACCGTTCTTGATTCGCACATTATAGACAAAATTATCAAATGACGCGAACAGGATTTCCTTGATTTTTTGATCATCCTGATCCATATAAAAAAGCGGAACGCCCCGGATCGCTCCTCCCGTTTTGAATTTCCACTGGACAGAGCCCTTGTCTTCATGCAAGGCATAGAAGTAACTATCATCAGAACCGAAAAAAACAAGTCCATTGGTTGCAATCGGTGAACCTTTAATTTCCTTTGCTGCAAAGAACTTCCATTGAACGAATCCTGCCGTTTTATCCAACGCATAGAGTATATGATTGTCGCACCCTATATAGAGCGAATTGCCGGATACGAAGGGTGTCGTGCTGCAGGAGCTTTGCGCGTTGAACTTCCACAGCAGTTTGCCATTTGTTTTGCTGAATGCTGAAATCGTTCCCTGCTGGCCGGCCCAGTAGATGTTCTTATCATCCAAAGCCGGCTGGGTCATGAAACTGTCTGATGATAAGGTTTGGGTCCACAGATCACGACCTTTAGCCGTTTCGAGAGCGCCGATCCGCCCCTTCTGGGTGCCATAATAGAGGACCTGATTTTTCAATAGAAATCCTTCTTCGATCGTTTCACCAAAATTTCGCCGCCAGATCTGTTTTTTATCTTCCTGATTGATTCTGTAAATAACTCCTGGCTTGGACGCACAGTAAACAGATTTTTGATCCACCTGCGGTTGGGCAATGATCGGTCCTGAAGTGGGGAATTTCCATTTCAACTGCATGGGGAGCCCAATGAAATACGTTTGTGTCTGTGTCTGTGTCTGGCTTTGGGTTTGAGTCTGCGTTTGGATCTGTGTTTGAGCTTGCATTTGTGTCTGGGTTTGGCTTTGGGTCTGCGTTTGGATCTGTGTTTGGATCTGTGTTTGAGCTTGCATTTGTGTCTGGGTTTGGCTTTGGGTCTGCGTTTGCGTCGTCTGAAGCAGTTGAGCAATCAGGCTCTTTTCTTCGTTCACGTAGAAACTCGGCGTGCCGGCCGCCTGTGGATGTATGAGTTTTACAAACCGTTTTGCCGTTGCTGCGTTCAGGGTCAGGTAACCGAATACAAGAGACAAGACCGATAAAAAGAGTACAGAAGTTTTTTTCATGAAGAATGGCAGGCAAGATGCCTGCGGCCCATAATGCAGACAGGATGTCTGCGCTCCTTAATCGCGCTCCTACAAAGCTTAGACATGTTAGAGTGCAAATTCCTGCCAGTCAACCGCAACGTGATGACCTGCCTTCGTGACATTTCCGGCCTCCGTTGAGCCTGGAGTCAGCACTGGATTGGTGTGGTTTAAATGAGTAAAAAAAATGGTTGCGGAGAATTTTGAAAAAGACTTAAAGAATGCAATGGAATGCTCGATTGTTGGATGCGGAACTTTCGTGATGTCCCTGCCGGGCAACTCGTTTCCTGAGTAAAATGTTCCGTCCAGCAGCGCATAATCGCTTTGATTCAGCCATTGAATCAGCGATTCCTTGACCGGTTCCCATGCATCAATGTCCGGAATGTACAATAGCGACCTGCTCGGCCCCTGGATGAAGAATCCATAGGTGTCCGTAAATTCTCGACGATGCGGAACGTTCAACGGAGTGATCTTGAACCCCACATCCAATGTTTTGTTGGTCTCGAATCTCTTAAGCTCGATATTCCCGTTGTCTGTCAATAAGCTCCACGGGGCATTCCTTTTCAAATAAGACGCCATCTCATCGCTGCAATAAACCGGAGTTTCGTTTGTCGAAATGGACTCTTTGCCCAGATAGAGCAAGCCAGCGTAGTGCCCCATGTGTGCGTGTGTCAAGAAAATCCCGTCGAAAAGGCTCTTCTTTGCAAAGGCCGGATACCTGCGGACCAGCCCTCGATGTTGTTCCCGCAGGTCGGGAGTTGCATCGATCAGATAAAGATTCTGGTTGTGAATAATGGCGAGAGAGCTGACCGAATGCGATTGAGTCCGGCAAATTTCCTGCTCGCAACCGATCTGCGGAATCCCCCCGTCTTGAGCGATTCCAAGCACGATTACTTTGGTCGAAGGAGGATCTGCCTGGACTGTGAAGAAAGAAAGCGCAACAAGGCCTGACAATAACGCTTTAATCACGTGTTTTAGTAGTGAAGAAGAAATCCGATTTTATCTCCATACTTTCAAAATAAAGATAATCAAAGGACAATCTTAAATCATCGAATTTCCTTGGTAGTTCCGGGAAAATTAAGAATTTTGAAACGACTGCTCCCGGATGGAGGAGCTCAGGCGAATGGTAAATCGATTCTTCTAAAATTTTTCGTGTGCCGGTCTGTTCATCTTCCATGACTTCCATCATAGAAAGATAATCGAGAGGGAAATAGGCTTCGGTTTTTATTTTCGCGATCACGTAGCGCGGAGTAAAGGTTAAACTGCCGTTCGTACGATTCAATAGAGTTACAAGAAAAAAGGCCGGGTTATGCATACCGGACTGGAGACGCGCGAACGGATTCCCCACCTCGACTCCACGATCATGGTAGTACTTTTCGATCATTTCGGGACTTGCCACTTCCAGCACGATTCCTGCGTTTCCCCGACGATAATAGATCTTGCCGTCCGTCACTTCATATCCATCATGAGGTTTTGGCCGCAAACCGGCCGGATTCGCACTTGCAAAAACAGAAATGCACATCAGCAAGGCGCATGCTAGACGTTTCGGCATACGAAAATCAACTCCAGTGCATACTGCGGAAACAGACGCCCCATGCGGTTGAAAAATTTCATTAAAGGCACAAATCTTTCATTGTTCCATTCGGCTTGCAAATAATCTCGACGAGGGTTACCGCTCAGCCAGTTTAGCAGCAATTCAAGATAGATACCACGACTGTCGACGACCTGGAATCCGGCTTGAGCCAGCACTTCATTCTGCAATTCACGATAAGAAAATTCATGCAGATGATCGGGGGAATAAGGACGCTCCCTCCCTTCTATTCTTGCGAGAAGGCGCTCCCGATTTGGCGTTGTTAGAATGAGAACACCTCCCGGTTTGATAACCCGTTTCCACTCCTTCAGTACGGGAACGGGATCGCTGATGTGTTCGATAATCTCGCCAACAAAGAGCGCATCAAAATACTGATCGATGAATGGGGCATGCGAAGCATCTGAAATGAACCAATAGTTTTGCGGGACTTCCTTCTTGCGTTCACGAATCAAACCGAGGTCCAGGTCTCCCGCATAAATCTGAAACGGCCAATTGGGTTGAATGTCAGTAAACAAACATCGCCCGCAACCGAGATCGAGCGCCTTTCCTCCTCTGGGAATGTATTTGTTAAACAACGCTTTAAGAACATCCAGCTTGTAATAGTGCATGGTTGGAAGAAAAGGAAGTGGAGTTCCATAACCGCCCGAAGCGTGAAGTCTTGCATAAAACTGCTTCAGGACAAGCGGATCGTCAATTTTCATGATGACGTGTTCGATTTCTTCAATGCGGGAATTTCCATTTCGGAGCACGAGCTGCAAATCCTGAAGCGGGTCAAACAGATAGGCGGGATTAACCCACGAATCTATGCAAGAGATCTTTTCCCCTTCCACGATTAGTTTCACGCTTTCCGGTGAGGTATTTCGAAAATCCACAAACACCTGAATTTTGTTCTTTCCTTCTTCCAGAGGGAAGGCCCACCATCCGAGATGCGTTTCCGGGTGATCCTGTCTCAGGTAAGAGTAAATGTCGACTGTGAATAAATAATCTTTTCGACGAATGTCGAAGTCGGCTGTTACGCCGCCCTGAAAATCGTGCAACCGAAAGCTATGCGTGACTGGATGAATGGATTTTGTCATGAATATTTACCACGGCAGGCACTGAGAACACGGAGTAAACTTGATTTTTGCTCTCTTTGACCTTCGTGACTCCGTGGATTGAGATTCTAACCGATCAGGTCGTAAATCTCTTCTCTTTTTTCCGGATTTGTATAATAAGCTTTTTCGGACGTTGAAGAACCTGGAGCTGCGTTTAACAACTCGTTGCTAACCATCCCCTGAACGAAGGCTTCCACTTCAGATGTAGTGTATCCCAGAGATCCTGCGATTTCCTGCACCGTCGTCTTGTGCCTGGAACTTCGAATGAACCGAAGGATATCAATTTCCTTTTTGCTTAGTTTCAGCATTTTTTCGCAGCGATTTCCGCTCATTGTAACACACGTTTTGACGTCATGGTTGCTCAAATGTTACACCCAGGTAAGATAATAATTGACAAAAATCGGCAAAGCTGGTATTCCTATGGAGTCATTTTTGTTGCAAAGGGATGAAAGTTATCTTCCGCACAAAGTACCCGGTTCCGCTCGGTCGGATGATATTGTTTCTTGCTCTTTCTGTCGTTAGCGCTGTTTACTACCTGCACATCTCCAAAACCAAGCAGCAGCCGATTAGCACTGGCTTGATGAGTATTTCCCCTATTGTGCCTGAATTAAGCTTTACTGCTGAACGGCCCGAGCTGACGAAGACTGAGATGGAAATTGACAGAAACAAGACCTTTACCGAGGTGATGCAGTCTCATGGTTACGATTCGGAGACGATTCATGAGATCTACGAAAGCGCCAAGGATATTTACAACCTGGGTAGAATTCAGGCGGGTAAAGTCATCACGGTTGTTTCCTCCGACGACAAAGATTTTAACAGGCTCGAGTATGCGATTGATCCTTTTCAAACCCTTGTCGTCAGAAAGACCGAAGGCTTGATTCAAGCGGAACTGCTTCATCGCACTGTCGAGACAAAAGTGGAAGAAATGGGAGGATACATCTCCGGTTCACTTTATGCTTCGCTTGCTCGCCTCGGTGAAAAGGATGAACTTGTCATTCATTTTGCAGACATTTTTGAGTGGGATATAGATTTTTTCAAAGACCTTCAGGAAGGTGACTCGTTCAAAATCATTTTTGAGAAGAAGTATGTGGACGGTGAGCCTCAAGGATACGGCAACATTCTGGCCGCCGAGCTGACAAATAAGGGAAAAACTTATCAAGCAATCGGTTACAGGCGAAGCGGCAAACAGGAATACTTCTCGCCGGATGGAAAAGCGCTAAAGAAAGCATTTCTTGCAGCCCCTCTCAAATTCTCCCGTATCAGCTCCGGGTTTTCACGGGCCAGATATCATCCGGTTTTAAAAAGAAATCGTCCCCATTACGGCATCGATTACGCGGCTCCCTCGGGAACTCCGGTCCGGACAATCGGAAATGGTAGAGTGATTCTGGCAGGCTGGGCTGGTGGCGCCGGAAAAACGATCAAGATCCAGCACGACAAAGAAATTGCAACGGTCTACTGCCATCTTTCAAAGTTTGCAGGCGGCATTCGTGCGGGTGCTTCTGTCGCGCAAGGACAGGTAATCGGATACGTAGGATCGACCGGACTCGCGACAGGACCTCATCTGGATTTCCGCTATTTGAAGAACGGCAAGTACATCAACTTCTTGAGCATTAAGTCACCTCAGGCTCAACCCTTATCGAAGTCGGAAGTTGCACAATTCCAGGTTGTATCAGCGGACATCATCCGCCAGCTGTCGAGCGTCGAAATACCGGAATCAACGCGTATGGCCTCGGTGACTTCGACCGTCTCTAACTTCCGCGTCGACAATACCAACCAGATCACTGAATCGATTCAATAAGTAGTCGGAACCCGCCTTTCCGAGTTCTTCCCTTTCGTGACCGCCAGTCGCAATCAATGCCAGCGGGACTCCTGCATTCTTTGCAGTTTCTGCATCGAGAGTCATATCTCCAACGTAAAGAGTTTCGGCAGGTGATGTGCCAAAGGCATTCATGATGGATTGCAGCATCGACGGGTGCGGCTTCGGTTGGATATCACCATGCGGCCCTTCGCATCGACGAAAATACTCCTCCAGTTCAAGCTGTTTGAGAATATTGCGGGTAAATTCAGCAGGCTTGTTGCTTGCAATACCAAGCGCGATGTTCCTTTTCCGAAGCTCTTCAAGAGTCTCCACAACGTCGGGCAATAGAAAAGTCCCATTCAAATGAGTTTTGTCATAGCTCCGATGGAAAAGTTGAAGTCCTCGTTCGACCATTTCAGCCGGCACCGACTGCTGAACCAAATTCACGACTCCGCGACCGACACGCCTTTTAACAGTTGGCAAGTCGACTTCAGGAAGGTGTAGACCGCGCAGCATCTCATTCAGACTCTCGTGGATTCCAGGATAGGCATCCACAAGAGTGCCATCGAGATCAAATATGATCGCTTTTATCATAATGTATCTTCGGCATCTCGGTGTCTCCGGCCGTCGGCGGTACATTAACGTGGGGGAAATGGAAACTTCATTTTTTTCGGATCCATCTTCTTTGGATCCATCATGTTCGCCATCTGTTTGATCATCTTTTGTGCAGTCACAAATTGCTTTAAGAGTTTATTTACTTCTTCCACCGTTGTGCCGCTTCCTTTTGCGATACGTTTTCGACGACTTCCATTGATCAATGAGTGATTTGCGCGTTCAGCCGGAGTCATGGAATTGATCATGGCTTCGATCCGCACCAAAGCCGATTCGTCCACATTTACATTTTTCAAGGCGGATGCATTCATGCCCGGCAGCATGCCGAGAATCTGGGAAATCGGTCCGAGTTTCTTCATCTGGCGGAGTTGATCGCGAAAATCATCGAGCGTGAAGGCTTCTTTGCGTAATTTCCGTTCCAGCTTCTCAGCCTGTTTTTTGTCAAACGCTTCTTCTGCCTTTTCGATCAGTGAGAGCACATCACCCATTCCAAGAATGCGGGAGGCCATTCGGTCGGGATGGAAAACTTCAAGCTCACTCAATTTCTCGCCGGTTCCGACCATCTTAATGGGCTTTTGTGTGATCATTCGAACCGACAGAGCAGCACCACCCTTTGCGTCGCCATCCATTTTTGTAAGAATGATTCCACTGATGTCGAGCGCCTGATTGAAAGCCTCCGCGCTTTTGACAGCATCCTGTCCGGTCATCGCATCGGCAATAAACAGAATCTCATTGGGACGGATCGCAGATTTCATCTGCTGTAATTCTTTCATCAGGGCATCGTCCAAATGCAGACGTCCCGCCGTATCAACGATCAGCGCGGAATAACCGGTGTTCTTGACCTCGTATAGGGCTTTTTTCGATAGCTCCACCGGATCCTGATCGGCCGACGAAGGATAGAACGGCAATTGCAGCTGCTTTGCCAGAATGGCGAGTTGTTCAATCGCGGCGGGACGGTAAACATCGGTAGAAACCAGGTAAGGAGATCTCCCCTGTTTGCGCAACCAGTTCGCCAATTTGCCGGCGGTTGTGGTTTTTCCGGAGCCCTGCAACCCACGAGCATGTAAATGGTTGGAGGTTCCGTGAAAATAATGTCCGAGTTGGTGTCACCCAGAATATGAATGAGTTCGTCTCGCACAATTTTGACAACCTGCTGTCCGGGTGTCAAAGAATCCAGAACTTCCTGGTTCAAGCATTTGCCTTTGACTGCATCGATAAACCCTTTCACAACCTTAAAATTCACATCCGCTTCAAGCAAAGCGATGCGGATCTCACGCATCCCTTCTTCGATGTGTTTTTCGGTGAGCTTTCCTTCACCACGGAGGTTCTTTAAAGTCTTTTGAAGTTTTTCGCTAAGTTGATCAAACATATAGCAAGTTCAGAGTGAAAAGTGGAAAGAGTTAGACTTCTGAAAGAAGATGGCCGAGCTTTTCCTTTTTGGTCCGCAAATACTTAATATTGGATCCGGTTGGCGACATTTCCAGTGGAATGCGCTCAACCACTTCGAGGCCGTAGCCGCCGAGAGCGATGTATTTCGAAGGATTGTTCGTCATCAGCCGCATCCTCTTTACCCCGAGTTCGATCATAATCTGCGCGCCGATACCGTAATCTCGTTGATCCGCCTTGAATCCCAGCTTTTCATTGGCTTCAACAGTATCCTCGCCTCTTGTCCTGCAGCTCGTACGCGCGAAGTTTGTTTAAAAGACCGATCCCTCTCCCTTCAAAACGGTCACCATTCAGGTAAAGGAGAACTCCTTTGCCTTCTGCCGCAATCAATTCTAAGGCTCGTTCCAGTTGCTGACCGCAATCACAACGCCAGGAGTGAAAAATATCGCCCGTCAAACATTGCGAATGCACTCGCACGAGAACCGGCTCTTCCGGAGAGAATTCGCCGCACACCATCGCCAAATGAACAGATTTGTCGATCACATTCTCGAAGGCTTTCAACCGGAATTTACCAAACCGTGTAGGAAGACTGGTGTCAGCCACTTTTCGCACGAGTCGTTCATTCTCCATGCGATAGCGAATCAGATCGGCAATTGTGATCATTTTTAGCCGGCGTCGTTTACAAAACTGAATGAGCTGGGGAACGCGAGCCATCGTTCCATCGTCATTCATGACTTCACAAATCACACCCGCAGGATAGAGACCGGCAAGTTTGGCAAGATCCACGGCAGCTTCGGTCTGCCCGGCGCGTTCCAGAACACCTCCGCGGCTGGCTCTTAAGAGGAAAAATGTGTCCTGGTCTGGCAAGATCATACGGTTTCGTTTCGGGATCTATCGCTGTTAGAACCGTCATTGCACGATCGTGAGCGGAAATTCCTGTTGTGACATTCTTTTTCGCTTCAATGGACACGCAGAAGGCGGTTCCGTACTTGGCTGTATTTTCGGCGACCTGCAGTGGAATTTGCAGCTCATCCAGACGTTCCCCTGTCATTGTCAAACAGATCAGTCCACGCCCGTATTTCGCCATGAAATTGATGATTTCAGGGGTAACTTTCTCTGCAGCAATCGTCAGGTCCCCTTCATTTTCCCGGTCTTCATCGTCGACGACGACCACGATACGGCCTTGACGGATTTCTTCGATCGCCTTAGGTATGCTGATGAAAGGATTTGCCATTTATGTTTTACGACGGGAAGAGAAGCCCGCCCTCCTGGTGATGGGCTTATCATATGATTTTTTAAGGGCTCCGACAACATAACGACCGATTACATCTGTCTCGATGTTCACCGGATCCCCGGGTTGTAAACTGTTCAGGTTCGTATGATGAAGGGTATAAGGAATCAGAGCCACACCCACGATTCGTCCATTTTGAGAGGCAATTGTCAAACTGACACCATTCATAGCAATCGAGCCTTTCGGCACGCAATAAAGTATTAGCTCGCGCGGAATTCTACAAACAGCCGCACGTCCTCTCCGTCTCGAACCCACCTCTTCACCCGTCCGACCCCTTCCACATGTCCCTGAACAAAATGACCGCTCATCATGGTTTGCGTTGTAAGAGGAAGCTCGAGATTTAGTTCCTGGGCAATCTCGCAAGAAGACAGATTGGTGCGCTTCCAGGTTTCGGCGGATATATCGAAGGATAGTTCGCGCGATGTTTTCCTCGTGACAGTCAGGCAGGTTCCATTCACGGCTACGCTATCACCTATTTTGACTTTCTTCGCCATGGAGCGCGGCATCCAGCTTCAGTATTGCCCCTTTCCCGGTCTTCTTGAATGAAATAACTTTACCGGTTGCTTCAATGATTCCGTTGAACATCACTGAGTCGTGGATGCAGCGAGAATTCTTACAACAAGATCGCCATCTATTTCTAGAGGCGTTTCGATCTGGTATCGACGTGTTTCGCCAAGAGATTGTTCGGGGCCGGCGAGGAAATTCAAGAAATGTTTACCTGTCAATAGTCGCGGAGCAATCATTAGAACGTATTCGTCGATCATTCCGGCAACGTGGAAGAATGTGAAGATCTTTTGCCCTCCTTCAACGATAATCTTCCGCAATCCCATTTCATAGAATGAAGTCATGAGTTCCTGAACGTTGAGAAATCGCAGGATTTGAACGGGATAATTCTTCCATGCATTTTCTTTGGAGGCGGGTGCTGTTTGAGATCCGCAAATCACGATCGGACCATCATTTTCCAGTAACGAGCACTCCTCCGGATGCAACTTGAACCTGGAGTCGATAATGATTCGGACCGGGTTGCCGTTGCACGGCATCTGTTCGGACCGTCAGATGAGGACGGTCCAGCAAGACTGTATCGGCTCCAACAAGCACTGCGTCGCAACGAGCTCGCAAATGATGAACCCAGCTGAGACTCATTTCGTTTGTAATCCAGCGTGAGTTCCGATCGGCAGGCGAAATGATTCCATTTGCCGTCATGCCGACTTTTGCGATCAAATAAGGCCGTTTCGTTCGAAAAGTTTGAAAGCCGGATTCGTAAAAAGAGTCCAGAGCCTTCGAACGCACGTGATCCGTTTGAATTCCCGCTTTTCGCAATGCATCAATTCCCTTTCCGGAAACAGCCGGATTCTGGTCTTGAACGCCGTATACAACGCGCGAGATTCCAGCTGCAATGATTTGTTCAACGCACGGACCCGTTTTCCCTTGATGAGCGCATGGTTCCAGGCTGCAGTACAGAGTGGCATTGCGCGCACGCACTCCAGCACGATGCAACGCAATGATCTCCGCATGAGGCTTCCCCTGCTTTTTCGTGAGAACCATACGCGATCAGATTCTCGCCACGCGCAATCACAGCACCGACAGCAGGATTTGGTGAGGTCCTGCCCTCATTTTGCAACGCGAGATGATAAGCCAGATTCAAGAAATAATGATCGAGCATAGCCAGGACTTTCATTTTCACAGAAGGCAGCAAAGAAAGCAAAGATCAGATACTTGTTATTCTAACTTCGCTAACTTTGCTATCTTCTGTGAAAAAAGATGTTATTCAACTTCGAACAGGGTATCGATAAATTTCTTTGGTTCAAAAGGAATCAGATCTTCCAGTGATTCGCCAACCCCTAGGAACTTGATTGGCACACCAAGTTCTTTCGCGATGCTCACAACGATACCGCCTTTTGCGGTGCCATCTATTTTCGTCAAAATGATGCCTGTGATCGGAGTGATGTTCATGAACTCTCTGGCCTGAACAATTCCATTTTGGCCGACGGTCGCGTCCAGAACAAGCCAGCTTTCGTGCGGCGCTCCAGGCACTTCACGATTCGCGACCTTTCGAATCTTCGCAAGCTCCTGCATCAGATTCGCTTTCGTATGCAGACGTCCTGCCGTATCGATCAGCACCAGATCCTTTTTCTGTGCTTTTGCAGCGCTCAAGGCATCAAAAACGACTGCAGCAGGATCGGATCCCGATTGCTGTTTAAGAATATCCACGCCCACACGGTTCGCCCAGATTTCCAATTGCTCCACTGCCGCAGCACGAAAAGTATCAGCGGCACAAATCAAAACCTTCTTGCCTTGCTTCTTGTATTCATTTGCAAGTTTTGCAATCGATGTCGTCTTCCCCACACCATTGACGCCGATGATCATAAACACAGCCGGTTGCGGATATCGCTTTTCCCACCATGGATCGGTGTTCTTAAAAATGGCAAGCAGCTCATCATGGATCAGCTGCTTTACAGCATTCACGTTGGATAGCTCATTGCTTTTGATTTTCTCATTTACAAGCTCAACAAGATAAGTTGACAGGCCTACACCGATATCCGATTGGATCAATGCTTCTTCGAGCGGACCCAGAATGCTTTCATCAACGGGGCGGCCCAGCTTTACAGCCTTATCAATTTGGGTACCGAGACTTTCTTTTGTCTTTTTGAGTCCCGAACGCAGTTTCTGCAAAAACGTTTTTTCTTCAGTTATAAATTCAAACATGATGGCTCCTGGTAGGGGCGCGATTCATCGCGCCCTGATTTGCGGGCGTAATAAATTGCGCCCCTACAACTCATTGCTCATAACTCAGCACTTAAAGAAGTAAAATAGTCCTGAAATTGAAATTGTGCATGTGAAAAATTAGCATCAGCCGAGAGTAACACGCAAACGAAATAACCCAGCTTGAGCTGTTGAGTGTAAATGGAACGATTGCAGCCAATGGTCACAACAAAACGATTCTTTCCCAACTTCAGTCGATGGATCGAATTCAGAACGATCCCCTGGTAAGCACCCATCAACTTTAAATGATGAGGATCCGTGCTGCCGTAGGAAAAAATTTCCTCGCCTTCGGAATCAAGGAAAATGACGCTCTCGACGTGTTCGTGCTGCAAGATCCTGTTGAGGATTTCTTCAAACGACACTGTTTACTGAACGCACTGGATTCCTTTGAGAGCTTCCAGGGATCTCTGACCCAAGTCGCTGAGGGGATCAGCATCGACCACCTGCATGTAATATTGACGGGCTATGCATGGCCGATTTTTACGCACCATGATTGTAGCAAGAGAATAGCTTGCTTCCAGGTTACGGTTGTCGACTTTCAGAAGATCACGAAAAGCGACTTCTGCCTCATCCAGCCTATTGAGCCGTTCCAGGCTGAGAGAATAGAGCAGAAGTGGCCCGGCTTCTTCGGGCAAGCCATCTTTCTGTTTGGGAATCAAATCCAGAGCCTTTTTTGCCAGCGCGCGGGATTCCTCGTAGCTTTGCTGAGAAAAGGCGAGTTTGGCCAGGTTATAGTACGGTCCGGCTTGAGCATAATTCTTATCTTGAAGCGCGATTAGAAATTCCTTCTTGGCATCAGGATACTTTTTCATTTCCATGTAGGCCACACCCAGATTATTGTGAACATCTGTGTAGCTCGGCATGGCTTCAAGAGCCTTCTTAAAAGCGGTTAAAGCGGGATCATGTTTTCTCTGGCAAAGGAGACTGAGGCCGAGCAGGTTCCAGGCACCTGGATCATCGGGATACTTCTGAAGAAACTGCGTATAACCGGCTGCTGCATCTGCACATCTTCCCCTGGCAAGGAGATCATTGGAATCTTTTAATGTCAAAACGGCAGGAGTGGGCTTTCCTTTTTTATCTTTGCTTTCAATCATGTCGTTTTGCGCTGGTTTTTTGCCGCCGCAAGATACAGCCACAACAAGAAGTAGAAAGAATAAAAAGAATCTCTTCATCAAAAGATCACCCTCTCTTGCAGGAAAGTATAACATACTGGGCACTGTCAGCGGTTCACTACGGGATCAATCAGGCAACCGGCTGTTTCGCGCGGGGTCGCGACGGTTTGTGGAGAGCCACTTTTCCTTCTTCGCAGGCCCGGCTGAAGGCTTCCACGATTTTGGGATCGTATTTAATGGAAGCCATCGTGCGAATTCGATTCAGCGCGAACTCGAGTGTAAAAGCTTTTTGATACGGACGGTCTGTTGTCATCGCATCAAACGTATCCGCGATTGTAATGATGCGGGCCAGCAAAGGGATCTCTTCCCCTTTCAATCCGTTCGGGTAACCGGAGCCGTCATAATTTTCATGGTGGCCCCGAGTCCCGGGAATGATATCTGAAAGCTGTGCAATCTGACCGAGGATGCTGGCTCCTTTGTCCGGATGCGTTTTCATCACTTCAAATTCCTCAGGGGTCAGGTTGGTTGGTTTTCGTAAAATCCGGTCGTCAATGCCAATCTTGCCGACATCGTGAAGCAGAGCCGCAATCTCGACCCGCTCGAGTTCCGCCGCACCATAACCCATCTGTCTTGCAATCACCATGGAATAATCTTTGACTCGCTCAGAATGGCCTCTCGTGTACGGATCCTTCGCATCGATGGCAGCGGCAAGCATTCGGATCGCGCTCATAAATAATTCCTTGTTCTCGCGCGCAGCGATTCTGCAATCCGATGATATTTTGTTTGATTTCATCGGTCATAAAATTAAAAGTGTCGGCAAGCTGTTGGATTTCGTTGCTTGCATGGATATCAATCTTCTTATCGAAGTTTTGCTTCCGGCCGATTTCCAGAGCGTGTTGTGCGAGGATCTGAATGGGGCGGGTAATCCAGCGTGCAAAGGCAAAGCCTACGATACAGGCCGCCAGCGCGAATATGACTCCCCAGAATATCGATGTGCGGATCATGTCATTCACGGAAGCAAGAGCTATTTCTTTTGGAATCTGAATAATTACACCCCAGTTCGGAGTCGTAACCGAACTGTAAGAACCAAGAATCTCGATGTCTTTTCCGTTTCTCTTTTCTTTGCGCGAAACGACCCCCTCTACTTTTTCATTGGAGTTCAAATAACCGCTCACGATCGCTGTTTTCGCAAGATTTCTCCTGGCTTGCATCTCCTCTTTGTCCGGATGCAACAGAAGGTTGCCCTGTGAGTCGACCACATACACCTGGCGGCCCCCGGCGCTCTGCTCGTTGATAATTCTCCAAAGTGGTTCAACGCTAATGATGACTGAAAGCACGCCGGTCACCTTGTCATTGGATGAGCGGATCGGCTCGGCAAAAAGCAGGATCGGCACATCGTCCGTCTCTTGATAATATGGAGTTCCAACGTACGATTTACCTTCGATAGCCCGGCTGAATCCTTGAAATTCAAGATTAGGAACCGAAGGATCCTGAAAATTGAATTTGGAATAGTAAGGTCCCTTCCCCTGCAAATTCAGAATTCGTACTTTTAATATAGAAGGGATCCGCATCAGTTCCGGCGGCTCAATGGAATCGGAAGGAAGCCGTGTTCCTAACTTTAGCGCGTATTCTTGTACCTGAGTGTGGTGTTCATTCACAAAATCAGCAATCTTGGTTGAAACAGTAGACCCGATGCTGAAAAAGTTTTCGCGTAAACTCTTATCCAGATTATCGCGACTGATTAGAATCAGCTTCCAGCTGCTGATCATAAGGGGAATGACGCCGATGAAGAAAAAGAGCAGAGTCAAAGTGACAAGAATACTGGTCTTTATTTTTGTCTCTTTGAAGATCGCCATGCAGTAGCTCTTTTAACAGAAGATAGCAAAGCAAGCGAAGGTATTTTGATTCTTTGCTTCCTTCGCTATCTTCTGTGCAAAAAACAACCTCACTTTTCCCCCAGGATTTCATATACCATAATCGATCTTTCGAGTCCCTTCAAACTGAACGGCCCCAAGGCTTCTGTCTTAAAGTAATCTTTGACCAGATCGTATGTATTTTCCCCCACTACAATTTGATCCGGCCGCGCGACTCCCGATTCCAAACGTGATGCAATATTGACCGTATTCCCCAACACGGTGTATTCAATACGTTTGGGTGATCCAATATCACCGGCAACCACCCGTCCGCTGTTAATTCCGATCCTGATTTGAAACGGTACGGCCGTGAATTTTTCTTCATTCAAGAGCTGCAGGCGTTTTTGCATTTCTAAAGCCGTTCGAACCGCTCGGACGGCATGATCTTCCATGGCGATGGGAGCTCCAAAAATAGCCATGATCGCATCACCAATGAATTTGTCGAGGGTTCCATCCTGGCTGAAAATAATATCGGTCATTTCGGTGAAATAATCATTCAACATCAAGGAAACGCGGTGAGGCTCCATGTCTTCGGCCAGGCTGGTGAAGCCGACAATATCGGAAAACAAAACAGTAACGTCCATCTCCTGTGCCTCGATGCTACTGTCGCCTGCCGAAAAAGAGAGGATGCGGTTGACCACAGCAGGCGAGTGATAACGTTCCAGCTGGCTTCGTCTCTTGATCTCCTCTTTGATTTTCTCATTCAAACGGGCCTGCTCGATTCCTATCGCCGCGTAGTTAGCAAGCGCTGTCAGCAGATCCAGGTCTTCTGTGCTGAAAGATCCCGAGCGGGTAGAAGAGTCGATGAAAACAACACCAATCACATCGTCTTTGTTCCATAAAGGTGCACACATGGCAGAACGAATACTGTGGAAAATGATACTGGCACCACCATCAAACCGTGGATCCATCTGCGCGTCGGAAGTTAAAATAGAGACTTTATCCTGAAACACTTTGTTGGTCATCGTTCTACTGATCGTGATCTTTCCTGAATCAGCGTCCGGACTACGGTATTTCACCACTTTGGGTGTGAGCTCATTTGTGTCCTCATCGTACAGCATTAAAAAGCCTCGCTCTGCCGGTAGGTGATCGAAGATGAGGTTCATCACCAGATTCAAAACGTCTTCCAGGGGTTGAACCGTAAGCAGAGATCTGGCAACCGCAATGAGGATTTGCAGAATCTGATTGCTCTTTTGTATGTCACGAATGGCAGGCGCTTGAACGGGCGCATCCGTAACGGACGAGACCGCTTCAGGAATCATTTTTCGAATATCGCTGATCGGTCTGATAAATGTGCCGGGACTGGAAAGATTGTCCTCTTTCGATTCGTCTATCTGGACCTGATCATCCGAGGTCTTACTGAAACGGATTGTAAATTTTCCAAGACTGATTTCGTCGCCGTCACTCAGCGGGCGCTTCGTAACAGGAATGTTATTGACCCGTGTGCCGTTGCGGGATTCGAGATCAACAATAAAACTCTGTCCGTCTTCTACGACAACTTTTGCATGATGGCGGGAAACACCAAAATCGTTGATGATCAGATCGTTATCAGACGCTCTTCCAATACGCACTTCTCCGCGCTCGAACGGAAAAGACGTGACTTTCTCTCCATCTTTAAAGACCAGCTTATACATAGATGAGATCTTGCCGCCATAGCGGCGGTTGGAAAACTATTTTTCCTTCTCCGTGTCAAATGCGGATGAAATTTTTTGAACTTCCGGTTGTTCAACAGCGGCAGGTTCCTTGCTCAGCCCCATTTTACGTTTTAAATCTTCCAGCGCAGCATCCACTTTCACCTTTCCGGTGAGCTTCTCCAGTTCTTTATCCAGTTCGTCGCCTTCGCTGACCATCAACTTATCGTGAGCGGCGAGCCGATCCGATTCAACTTGAACCGCTTGAGCAGCTGACTCAAAGGTGGACATTGCTCCATCGATATTGTATTTATCCGTGATCTCCAGCATTTTCTTTTGAGCATCATTCATGGCCGCTATGGCCTTCAGTTCACCAAGTTTGCGGATCTTCTCCTGCACTTTTTCTTCTTCGACTTTCAACTTCATCCGGGCTGCTTCAGCCCGAACTTTGGAGGTTTTCCAGACTTGATCAGCGCGCTCCGTCTCGGTTTGAGCTTCCATTTGAAGCTGCAGGGCACGGCGGGCGAGCTTTTCATTTCCCTGACGCAAAGCCTCTTCAGCCTGCATTTGCAGTGTTCTCACCCTTTCTTTTTTCACTTTTGCTTCCCGTTCCGCGCGAGCTTCAAAACCCAAAGTCATGGCGGTTGCTTCTCGAAGCGTTTTCATACTGTCGAGCATCTCACGAACCGTTTGCTCCAACATCGGAATCGTCATCTGGGATTCGGTCTTGCCCATCATCCAGTTGAACATGGCAGAAAACATCCGCCTCAAGCGCGTAAACATCTCGTTACCTCCTCATGCTTCCGGGCAGGCTTTCACCTTGCGGAATTATAACATAACTACGAATGTCATCACCGACCAGTTCGGAGGATTTTGATGAAGGGGATAAAAGTGTTAAAAGCGTTCAAGGTGTTAAAAGCGTTTTGTGACATAACACTTTGAACACCTTCATTACATATCTTCTTGACAACAACTCGTGTTTCGTTAAAGATTATTTTTTGCTTCAAGGGTCGCTGATTCAATAAAAGAGAGGAAGAATGGCCGAAGGTCCGAAAACTGTTCAAGAACCCCCGTTGAAACCTGCCCCCGCGAAAAAAGAGGAAAATGTTTCGCGCAGAAGTTTCATAACCTGGCTTGCCGTGGCCTGGGGAGCATTCACAGCCGCAATGGGCGTTGCTGCCACAGCCACCATGCGTTTCATGTTTCCGAATGTTCTGTTCGAACCACCTGCCACATTCAAAGCAGGTTTTCCGGAAGATTATGCGATCGGAAAAGTGGACGAAAGATGGAAAGAAAAGCAAAGCACCTGGATCGTGCGCACTCCTGATATTATTTACGCGCTGAGCACCACCTGTACTCATTTAGGATGCACGCCAAACTGGCTGGAAGCGGAAGGAAAATTCAAGTGTCCCTGTCATGGAAGTGGCTTCTATCCTACGGGAATAAACTTTGAAGGTCCTGCACCGCGTCCGCTAGAAAGATGGAGAATCACAATGGCTGAGGATGGCCAGCTGGTGATTGATAAAAGTAAAAAGTATCAGCAAGAGAAAGGCGAATGGAATGATCCTGAATCGTTCGTTCGTGCGTAAGCGTCAACGCATCGCGCGTTTACGAATCGTTGCGTTTTAGGAGTTTAAAACATATGGCTGCCAAAAGAGGAATCTGGTCGCAAATCACTCGTTCTCAAGTTTGGAAGTCGATCTTCCGGCACTCCGTTCCGAAGGATACACGAGGCAGAGCGCTCGCCGTCTTAAATAATGTATTTTTGCATCTTCATCCGGTACGCATTAGAAAATCTGGAATTGCACTCGGCTACACCTGGTGCATGGGCGGACTGACTTTCTTTTTGTTTCTTGTCGAAACATTTACAGGCCTGTTGTTGATGTTCTACTATCGTCCGACTCTCGAATACGCTTACATGGATATCGTTGAGCTGGGAGAACAAATTCCGCTCGGAATCATGCGCGAAATCCACAGGTGGGGAGCGCATGCCATGGTGATTTCAGTTTGGCTTCACATGCTGCGTGTTTTTCTGACCGGCAGTTATAAACCGCCACGCGAATTCAACTGGGTCGTTGGGGTATTGTTGCTGGTTCTTACTTTGCTATTGAGCTTCACAGGATATTTGCTCCCCTGGGATCAACTTGCAATCTGGGCGATTGCGGTGGGTTCGAACATGGCGCGAGCGACTCCCTTTTTGGGACATGAAGGTCCAGGGGCGAGCCTTCTGAAAATCGGTGACATCGCTCTCGTCCACGCGGGAGATGATGCGCGTTTCGCGCTGTTGGGAGGAAGATTCGTGGGAGCAGGCGCGTTGCTTCGTTTTTACGTACTTCATTGCGTTGCCATACCAGTCGTCGCCGCCATCCTGATGGCGGTTCATTTCTGGCGAGTCCGTAAAGATGGCGGCATTTCCGGTCCCATGTAGGAGGATGAATGGAATACTTCAAGGCTTTTTTTAATTTCATTACCAAGCCTGAAATTCTGATTACAGCCTCCATGATCATTTTCACTGCATTGCTGTTCACGCGCAAAATCTGGACACCATTCTGGGCAAAAATTCTTTTTGCATTCGGAGCGATTTTCATGCTCGTCAGCATGACAGACCCCAACTTCCGATTGATCGTGATCAAACCGGACAACGTACCGATCGTAGGAATGCTTTTTCTGGTTGCTTTCTTTGTCTGGTACGGCATGTACAAAGCAAAAGAAAACGACGACCGAATGGCGCAAGGCTTGCCGCCAAAGGAAGTGGAAGATAACGAAAAAGTGCTCGTCTGGCCGAACCTTGTTTACACAGAGCTCATTTGCATTGTCATTTTTACTTTTGTTCTTACAGTATGGGGCATCGGACTAAAAGCACCGCTGGAACAACCGGCAAACCCGGCTGAATCGCCCAACCCTTCCAAAGCTCCCTGGTATTTCCTTGGACTGCAGGAAATGCTTGTGTATTACGATCCCTGGCTCGCAGGTGTTGTCTTTCCAGGCTTGATCATTTTTGGTCTGATGGCGATACCTTTCATCGATGTAAATCCGAAAGGAAGCGGATATTACACTTTTAAAGAAAGGAAATGGGAGATCACCGTTTTCTTATTTGGTTTCGTCATTCTGTGGGTTCTTCTCATTATTCTGGGCACGTTTTTGCGAGGTCCGAACTGGAATTTCTTTGGACCGTATGAATTCTGGGATGTGCACAAAGTTCTGGTACTGAACAACATCAATCTGTCGGAATACTTCTGGGTCATGTTGCTGAAACAGGGCCTGCCTTCGCAGTGGTGGCTGCGAGAAATTGTCGGATTTGTAATCGTTGCAGTTTATTTGTTTGTGCTTCCTGTGCTCATGGCAAAAACTGTTTTTAAACGATTCTATCTACGAATGGGGCCGGCGCGCTTTTATATCGGCGCAATGTTGTTTCTTGGCGATGGTTGCTTTGCCTCTGAAAATGTATCTGCGATGGCTTTTTAATTTGAAATACATCATCGCGATTCCCGAAGCCTTCTTTAACATATAACATGCGTCTATTCACCGCAGAGAACGCAGAGACCAACGAGATAAAAGGAATTTTTCTTCTTAGCTCTGCGCCCTCTGTGTTCTCTGCGGTAAAACGAAAAGGTTGGTAGATGCCGAAAAAAGATCCTGATCACGCGCACGATATTCTTCGTTTGAACATGTGGTTCGCTATCACCAGCATTCTGCTGTTCATCTCCTTTGTCTGGATGATGTGGCAGGATTTTGGTAAGGACTGGAAGCATTTCCAGGCGGAATTCCGACGACTGGATCTTGCAAAGACAAGAGCGACAGCAGCGCAGGAAGCGCAATCTCTGCAATCCAATCCCGAATACCAGAAAGTGCTTCAGGAAACGAAAACAGCCGAAGAACTGTTGAAACAGCAGCAATCGGAGTTGAAGAAGGCTCAAGAAGAACAGAAGGATTTTCAAGGTACATGGTACAGGGCGGATCAGGCATTCAAGTTCGAAAAGGCTGAGTATGAAGCTCAGCGATACGATTATGAGGAAGCAGTCGCTGAACATCCAGAAGATGCTCCCAGATGAAAAGAAAAAGCTCGATGAAATCTTTAATAACATGCAGAAATATTCTGCGAGAGCTGGATCAGCTCAACGCAAAAAAGGCCGTTCTGGATGCGCGGGTTGAACAGTTTACAAAACGGATTGCAGAGCTTGAAAAGGAAAGAGCCAGACTGGCAACAAAGTTGGACCGGCTGATCCGCAAAGAAGAAAGCATCGGACCGAGCATCGGAAATATTGTTCGAAATCTTCCCATGCTGGATTTTATGAACCCATCGATCAAAATTCAGCAAACCGTTGTAAACAATCAGTTCGAGGATCTCAACTTCACCACCATTCCACGGGTTGATCGATGTGTGACCTGTCACGTTCCGATCGACCAGGAAGGCTATGAAGCAGGAAGCTTCGATCCCGGGTTATCCTGAGAAAATAAAACAGCCTTACGTTTCACATCCGAGACTCGACCTGTTTGTAGCTTCCGGTTCCAAGCATCCGATGGAGCGGTTCGGATGCACGGGTTGCCATCTGGGACGCGGGAGAGCGACGGATTTTGTGACCACTGTTCATGTACCTGATAACGATGCTGATAAACAAGCGTTGGGAAAAGGAATATCACTGGCACAAACTGCATCACTGGGATACTCCGATGTATACCACCGACATGGTGGAAGCATCCTGCATCAAATGCCATACGGGTGTTGCTCAGGTTCCGGAAGGAAATAAGATCAATGTCGCGCGCTCATTGTTCATTGATTACGGTTGTCATGGATGTCATTTAACGAAAGGATTTGAGAATCTTCCGAAAGTCGGACCGGATCTCAGACACATCAGCAGCAAAGTCAGCAAAGATTGGGCAATGAAATGGGTTGAGAATCCGAAAGCATTCAAGCCGACAACTCGGATGCCGAAATATTTCCATACTTCAAACAACAATACTGCCGGAAGATATCGACCGAAGTCAGGTAGAAATTCGGGCGATGGTGGAGTATCTCTTTTCCAAATCCGAAGAGCTTCCCTACCCTGCCGTCAGTGTCAGTGGTGACGCAGCAAACGGACAAAAATTGGTCCGGGAAATCGGTTGCGTTGGTTGCCATTTGATGGAAGGTGAAACGGAGCCGAAAGTCGGATCGCGAAGACGTTTTGGCCCGGCTCTCGTCAAACTCGGATCCAAAGTGCGGCCGGAATGGCTGTACTTCTGGCTGAAAGAACCGCGACATTACGCACCTGGAACGCGGATGCCGAATATGAAGCTGACCGATCAGGAAGCAATGGATATCTCGGCGTATCTGCTGACGTTGCGCGATCCTGCCTGGGAATCCAAACCGGTGCCGGGCGGCAAAGAACAGTATTTGAAAGATGAAATCCTTTATTACTTGAAACGTCAATACGGGCTGACCGCCGAACAGGAGTACAACAGAATGTCTCCGGAACAGCGATGGACATTCCTTGGAGAGACGACTCGTTCAGCGCTACGGATGTAGCGGTTGTCATTTGATTCAAGGACTGGAAACAGCAAAAGGGATCGGCACTTCTCTTTCGGAAGAAGGAAGCAAGCTGCTGACAAAATTCGATTTTGGATTCGTGCATGGTGAACATTCCGTTCCGGGCTGGATATCACAAAAACTGCATGATCCGCGATCGTTTGATAAAGACCGGGTCAAACGATGGGATGAAAAGCTCATGATGCCGGACTTCGGATTGCATGAAGAAGAGAATCAACATCTAACGATGTTGATCATGGGACTCACGAAGGAAGTCTGTACCGGCGGAAGCAAGAAAAGTGCTGAACGCGCAGGAACAGGTTGCAGAAAAAGGACGCTGGCTTGTGATGGAGAAGAATTGCATCGCGTGCCACAACATTGACGGATGGGGCGGTGAAATTCAAACGGTTATAACGGAAGAAGGAATGGCGCCACCTGCTTTGATCAACGAAGGGGAAAAAGTCCAGTCCGATTGGCTCTTCAAATTCCTGAAAGCTCCCGGAAAAATCCGTCCATGGCTGAATGTGCGGATGCCCAATTTCCGGTTATCCGATGAAGAAGCGAATACGCTTGTAGAATATTTCATGGCGTCCGGAAAAGTAGGACCCTTCAATGCTCCTCCGAATATCAATGTGCACCTTTCGGAAGGACAACAGGTCTTCACAACATTCCAATGCTCCGTTTGCCATGTGGTTGGCGCTGCGGTTCCAGAGGGCAGGGGGCCTGCCGACCTCGCTCCCGATTTGACAATGACGAGTTCGCGGCTTAGACCGGATTGGGTTGTGAAATGGCTCTATGATCCACAAAAACTTTTACCGGGAACTCGCATGCCGGACTTTTTCCCGGAAGCTGCGTTACCAACGGTTTTGGATGGTGACGAGGAGCAGCAACGAATCGCCATTCGTAACTATTTATTCAGCATCGGCAGAGGACCTCAAGCGTCCATTATGGAAGACTTTCCATTCCGGCTTCCGGAGCCCCAACGCACCGAACCTGGTACGACTCCCCCAGCCGGTTCAGGGTGAAGTAGCGCCTGCTCCCAGCCGGCAATAGGCGTCGTTTGAGCAGTGCCATCCTGGTATTAGCCCTTTCATTGGCAATGTTTGCCGGCGCATGGCTATTATTTCAATGGGCGATTCGAAGAGTCGAGAGACATTACATAAATCATCACAGAGAAGATAAATGAGCGAAGAACCATCGTTGCCTGCCGTTGAAACCGAAGTCGAAGAACGCAAAGAAAAAAAGATTCTTATCATCTTTCGTTTTATTTTCGTCCCGTTACTCGTTGTGGGCGCCGTTGTTTTTGTTATCGTTCTGTTCGGAAACATCGCTTTAAAAGAAAAGTCAGTTAAGGATTACCTGTACGATATTCGAAGCGGTAGCAAATCGGAGCGCTGGCAGGCGGCTTATCACCTGTCGAATTTGCTTGCAAATCCGAAAAAGGACTATGAGGATCAAGCAAGAAAACATTTGCCCGAAATCCTTCTAATTTATAAGGAAACAAAAAGCACGGACCCCGAGATCAGACGTTATCTCGCGCTTGCATTCGGACGACTGCGCGATCCGCGGGCGGTCCCTGCGTTGATCGAGTCGGCTAACGATAACGATTCACAGACTGTTATCTGGTCCTTGTGGGCTCTCGGTGCGATCGGTGATCGGCAGGCCACGCCGATCGTTCTGGAAAAGCTGGAAAGCTCCGATCAGGGAATTCGCGTAATGGCCGCGTACGCTCTCGGTGTGATGAATGATCACGGGGCAATTCCGGCATTACAGGCGCATCTCGATGATGCATCGCCTGAAGTTGCATGGAATGCTGCAATCGCTCTGGCGAGATTGGGCGATCCCTCCGGTGCGCCGCTATTGTTGAAGATGCTGGATCGCAATTATCTTTCGAGTTTTCCAAACTTAAACGAAGCAAGCAAGAAAGAACTGATGATCAATGCGATCAAAGCCGCTGCAAGACTACGCGAACCGCAACTGATGGAACAAATCAACCAACTCAGCACCACCGATCCCGATCCCGGCATCCGCAACGAAGCCATCCAGGCCTTGAAGTAGCACCGCGATGTAGGGAGCGCAGGCGTCTCGCCTGCACCTGTATGTTAAAATTTTCGTATGACAATGCGCGATTTCTACGATCCGCTCGCACCGTTCTATCATCTGATTTATCCCGACTGGAATGCTCGATTCGCCTGCAAGCATCTCAGATCGATTCTGTGATCCGGGAGGTCTGGAGTGATCGCATAAAAACGGTGCTCGATGCGGCGTGTGGAATCGGCACTCAGTCAATCGGATTGGCTCAACTGGGTTATCAAGTAAAGGCGTCCGACATATCGCCAGGAGCGCTCGAGCGCGCAAAAAGAGAGGCCATGGCTCGCAACGTGAACATCGAGTTCGCTATTGCTGATTTTCGATCGCTATCCGACCAATCAAGACTCAAAGTTTGATCTGGTAATGGCTTGCGACAATGCAGTGCCTCACCTTCTCACAGACGATGAAATTCGAACGGCTTTTGTTGAAATGCACAAATGCATCGCGCCCGGAGGAGGATGCCTGATCACGGTTCGGAATTACGATCCCACAGAATCCGGAACAAAAGTCGTACCTTACGGAATGAGGATCGATGGGCAGAATAAGTATGTGGTGTTTCAAGTTTGGGAGTATAACGGCAGGATCTACGATCTTTCGATGTACTTTGTTGAAGATGCAGGCGGCACAGAGTGCGTGACACATGTGATGCGGTCCAAATATTATGCAGTACCGATCGTGCGTCTCATGGAACTGATGAAGGAGGCCGGATTCATCGATGTTCACCGATTCGACGATCGCTTTTTCCAACCTCTTTTAACAGGTTCAAAGCTGTAAGGAGCGCGGACGTCCCGCCTGCATTAAGGATCGCAGGCATCTTGCCTGCTTTCGCATGATAAAATACTCCCTCGAGCAATGAGTGCCATCATCTCCGTAATCATTCCCGCTTATAACGCCTCTTCCACTTTGCCCCGCTGTCTGAAAGCGCTGCAATTGGAATCGGAACTTTCGAAAGAAATTATCGTCGTGGATGATTGTTCTACAGATGAGACCGCTGAGATCGGCAACAACCTGGGCGTCACGGTAATCCAAACGCCCGTCACGTGGAGGACCTGCAGCCGCACGCAATTTGGGAGCGCTGCAGTGCGAAAGGAGAAATTCTGTTTCTTTGTGGATGCAGATGTTGTTGTCCGGAAGGCTCGATTTCATTGATTCGTCAGGTTCTCGACGAGAATCAAGATGTCTCTGCCGTCTTTGGATCATACGACGATGAACCGGCTGAACGAAACTTTCTTTCTCAGTACAAGAATCTATTGCATCACTTCGTTCATCAGGAGGGGGCAACGGATGCCGGTACTTTTTGGGCAGGATGTGGAGCGATCCGCAAGGATATGTTTGCATCGGTGAATGGATTCAACTCGGAAAAATACCCATACCCTTCCATTGAAGATATTGAGCTCGGAATCCGTTTGAAGCGGAAACAATTACTCGATCCGCCTGGAGAAAACGGCTTCAAGGAAAGCATTTAAAAAAATGGACCGTTCGTTCACTGCTGGTGGCGGACATCTTCCATCGCGCTTATCCCTGGTCGAGACTGATTGCTGAGATGGGAGAAGTCCCGAACGATCTCAATCTGCGAATCTCGCATCGGATCAGCTCCATGCTGTCCTCTGCATTCTTCTTTAGTACTGATGGTCCTGATCTTCTTCCCATCCTGGTGGATCCTTCTCTCTGCATGTCTGTTGCTCGCGATTGGTCATCATTCTGAATCGGGATCTGTATGCATTCTTTCTCCGGAAGAAGAGGAATTTTGTTCCTTCCGGGAGCGATTTTATGGCACATGCTCTACTACGTTTATAGTGCTATCATCTTTGTGTACTGCTGGTGCCGGTTTCGGACTCTCCGTTCCGGAGAGCGATGCTGTGCATTCGAAAATTGAAAGAATCGTATGAAAAAAGGTAGCAAAAGAGCAAAAGCGGCGGCCGCATTCTACGACATGGACGGCACGCTGGTGAAAACGAATCTCGTGCACGCGCTTGCTTTTTCAAGCAAAAAATCAATCTGGAATCCTGAAGAGCCTCACGCGCACAGCGCAAATCACTGCGTCGATTCCCATGTTCTTCTTGATTGACCTGTATAACAGGTCCGTTTTTCAGGAAAAGTTCTTTCGATCGTACAAAGGAGAATCGGAGGATCGTTTGCATTTCCTTTCTGAAGAGCTATTCGAACAGGTGATCCAGCCATCGATTTTCCCCGGCGCCAAAGACCTGATCGAACGGTCCCGCAGCATTGGATTAAGACAGGTGCTCGTCACCGGCGCCCTGGATATCACTGTCGCACCTCTTGCGCGTTATTTGCAGATTGACGACTGGATCACGAATCGCCTGGAGTTCGTTGACGGTTTTGCAACAGGAAGACTACTTCCTCCTGTGATGGTCAATGCCACAAAGGCTTCGTGGATCCGCACTTATGCTGAAAAAGAAGGCCTGAGCCTTCACGATAGTTATTGTTATACGGATAGTATTAGTGACCTACCTATGTTATCTGTGGTAGGACATCCAGCGGCAGTGAATCCGGATTTTCGTTTGCGCAGTGCCGCAAACCAGAATAACTGGCCGATCCTGGATCTAACATGAGGATTTTAACGCAGAGGCGCAGAGACACAGAGCGCGTAGAGAAGAATATTTTTTTCTCTGCGTTCTCTGCGTCTCTGCGTTAAAGAAAGAGGAGATTATGGCTTTAGCATTACGGCGAAGACAATACGATCAAGTCGTTCATATCGATACGGATTCGCAACCACGCATCCTGCATTATGGTGAAGATTTTCTGCTCGAAGATCTTCCGGTAGGAACACGCGTTATTTACCCGAAACCTCCGATCGTCGGACTGCCCAATCCCGGTGCGGCCATCCGTTATGCTCTCCATCATCCTCTCGAATCGGAACCGCTTCATGCGCTGCTCTATCCCGGGATGAAGGTGACCATCGCAATGGATGACATTTCCCTGCCTCTTCCTCCGATGAAAACGCCGGACGTTCGCCAGCAAGTTCTCGAAATCGTACTGGATATGCTTACAGCTCACGGTGTCGAAGATATTCACCTCATCGTTGCAAATTCCTTGCACCGAAAAATGACAGAAGGCGAAATGAAACGGATGGTTGGTTCAAAAATTTTTAAGGAATATCATCCTGACCGGTTTTACAACCATGACGCGGAAGATCCGGATGGAATGGTAAATCTGGGACGCACCGATCATCATGAACCGGTCAACATCAACCGAAGAGCAGCAGAAAGCGACCTGCGTCATTTACGTCAACATCAATCTGGTGCCGATGGACGGAGGTCACAAATCGGTAACGGTTGGGCTATGCGACTACGAAAGTCTGCGCCCTCATCACGAACCGCAAACGATCATCGATTCGGACAGTTACATGGATCCTGCTCATTCTTCATTGAGCCGGAAGTGTGAACGAATGGGAAAAATTGTTGATGAACACATCAATGTTTTTCATATTGAAACCGCGCTGAACAATGACATGTTCGGAAGCCCGATGGGCTTTCTTGCTAAGAATGAAGATCATTTCAGCGACAAAGATTGGGCCCTCTTCAATGTCACCAAAGCAACTCTGGAAAAACTGCCGCGGGCGGCGAAACGCAAAATGTTTTTCCAGATCCCGGCCAACTACAAAATGATCGCTTGTTACGCAGGGAAAACGGAACCCGTTCATGAAAAAATTCTGCAGCACTGTTTCGACCAGTATGCTGTACCGGTCAAAGGCCAATGTGATATTTTAATCACCGGCATCGCTTATGTTTCACCGTACAACGTGAACTCCATTTTGAATCCGATTCTGGTACAGGTCATGGGGCCCGGTTATTTCTTCAACATGTACAGGAACAAGCCGGTTGTGAAAAAAGGGGGAGTGATGATCCTCACACATCCCTGCTACGATGAATTCGATCCTGCGTTCCATCCCAGTTACATTGAATTCTTCAACCGCTGTCTGCCGGATACGAAAGACAGTTTTGAACTGCGTGAAAAATACGAGCTTGAGTTCGCGCACGATCCGAATTACATCCAGATGTACCGCCGTGGAAATGCGTATCATGGTGCACATCCGTTTTTCATGTGGTACTGGGCTGAAAACGGACGCAAGCATCTCAGCAAGGTGATCGCAGTCGCAGATAACACCTACGTACCTGAAATGCTCGGTTGGGACCGCGCAAGCTCATTGACGGAAGCGATTCACATGGCGAAAAGCATCATGGGCCGCTCAGCAGAAATTACGATGCTCCACCACCCGCCTATCTTCATGTCCGACATGGAATAATTTAACGCAAAGCCATAAAGCGGCAAAGCCGGAACATTTAAGATTTCAGTCAGACTTCAGATGAAATATTTTGATGAAGATTGAGTTTGCCAAATAGTTTGCAGCGCCGGCGTCCCGCGGCTGCGCTAATTGCTGCACTTAAGCGCGATGCCGGCCGGAGACCGGCGTTACAAACCGTGGCGTGTTTCTTCTTCAATCAAACAATCATTAAATTTCAATCTGAAATAGTAATCTGCGATCTTAAATTCGCGCTTCGAAAACAAAGATCTGACCTATAGTAATGCAAAGGCGCAAAGTTAGAAATTATTGTCTTTGCGTCTTCGCGTCTTTGCGTTGAATATGTTTCACTTAAAAGAGAACGGGACGAATGTTCGAACGGAATTGCTGGGGGGCGCCACAACTTTCGTTACGATGGCGTACATCCTGATACTCAATCCGGCCATCCTGAGTTTTGCGGGTATTCCAATCGGACCAAGCACCGTCGCCACTGCGCTGGCTGCAATTTTTGGCTGCCTGCTGATGGGGTTCTACGCCAATCGACCGATAGCCGTGGCGCCTTACATGGGCGAAAACGCGTTCATTGCGTTCGGACTGGCAGCGATGGGTATCACCTGGCAGCAAAGGCTTGGAAGTGTTTTCGTGAGCGGAATTGATTTTCGTTCTGATCACAATGATAGGATTGCGCGCATGGCTTGCAAAGTCCGTTTCAAACAGCATGAAACACGCCTTTGCGGTTGGGATCGGTTTATTTCTCACGTTGATCGGAATGTACGAAACTGGAATTGTTACCAGCTTCGTCACGGGGATGCCGGCAGCAGCATTGTTGCAACCGAATACTGAATTCCTTCGAAACCCGGACGTTCCGATGAAGATTGGAAATTTACACGACCCGCAGGTCCTGCTTGGAATCGCCGGCTTTTTGATCATGGTCGTGTTGATGTATCACCGCGTGAAAGGAGCGATTCTGATTGGAATCGCAGTGATCGCAGTCGCCGGCGGGTTGCTGGGATATGGTCATGCACCCAAAGGCACTGATGGCGATCCCGTTTCAGGGGGAATACTCACTTGCGCCGGTGGCGTTCCAACTGGACATCGCGGGTGTGTTAAAACTGGCTTTCTTGCCAATCTTGTTGACGCTCTTCTTAATGAGCTTTCTGGATACGCTCGGCACATTAATGGGACTTGGGCGCCGCAGCCAATATGCTGGATGACAAAGGAGACTTTCCGAAAATCGAGAAGCCGATGATGGTGGATGCCATCAGTTGCGTATTCAGCGGGCTCATCGGAACTTCTACCAGCGGCGCATACATCGAATCGGCAACCGGAATTCGCGAAGGCGCAAGAACAGGACTCGCCGCTATCATGACTGCTCTTCTGTTCGCGCTTTCTATGTTTTTCATTCCCTTGATTGAGCCATTGCAGATGTTGCGGTTCGCTTACGCACCCGCATTGATGGCAGTCGGCACTTTGATGGTGGCTTCCTTTGCAAAAATCGATTATGAAGATGCGACCGAATTGATTCCGGCTTTTGCAACCATCGCGATGATGGTCTTCACGTACAACATCGCAAACGGATTGACTGCCGGCCTGATTCTGTATCCGCTGATGAAGCTCTTCGACCGGCCGTTACAAAGAGTTGAATGCAGGAGCAATCGTGCTCGCCGTCCTTTGCCTGACCTACTACATCTTTGGCCTGGTCCATTGATTTTACCGCGGAGGACCAGAGGACACAGAGAAAAAATAGAGCTCGAGCTTCGACTCTGCGTTCTCTGCGTTCTCTGCGGTAAAGAAAGATCATCCGCTGCTCGATTTTGGCGACCTGGCCGGTTTCATATATAATCTCTCCCATGTCGACGGGGGCAAATAGCCTTGTGAAGCCCGCTTTCTCACCGAGAGAGATTTTCAGCGGACGGAACATCTTTTTCACGGGAGGCACTGGATTTCTCGGAAAAGTCACTCTCAGCATGCTTCTCGACCGCTTCCCGGAGATCGGCAAAATCTATTTGATGGTCCGCGCCGGCTCAAGCCAGGACAGCGAGGATCGATTCTGGGCGAACATCTTCCCTTCTCCTGCTTTCGATCCTCTCCGCAAACGTTACGGCTCCCGCGTGAAGGAATATCTCACTGAAAAACTGATCATTGTCGGCGGAGACATCACTCATCCAAACCTTGGCTACACCGATGAACAAGCACAGCAAATTGCAAACGACATCGACCTGGTTCTGAATTCCTCCGGCAACGTCAGTTTTAATCCGCCGCTGGAAACCGCTTTGAAGACAAACGTCACAGGCACTCAAAATCTGCTTGCCTTTGTGAAACGGATGAAGCGTCCGGCTTTCGTTCACACAAGCACCTGTTTCGTTGCGGGCAATCGCTCCGGACAGATCTGGGAAGAGGATCCGGTGGTTGGATATTTTCCGCGCAAGCAGGAAATGCAGGATGCTCATTTTTCCGTTGAGCAAGAACTCAAAGACTGCGACAGACTGATCCGATCCGTCGTCGAAGAAGCTACAGATGCAACGCTGAATGCGGAATTCCGGACAACCGCACGGAAGAGATTGATCGAAGAAGGACGCGATCCGGATGAAGAAAGCACGCTGAATCTTGCTGCCGCACGCGAAAGAAAAGACTGGATCCGGAATCGAATGAGCGACCTCGGCTTGCAGCGCGCGCAATGGTGGGGCTGGCCCAACATCTACACGTACACAAAAAGCATGGCAGAGCAAATCATCGCAGCGGAAACCGGAATTGCCCGCGCGATTGTTCGTCCCGCTATCGTAGAAAGCTCCATCAGTTATCCATTCAGCGGTTGGAATGAAGGATTCAACACAACCGCACCGCTGATTCTCTTTGCTCTCAACGGACAATTTGAGTTTCCTGTTAACAACAATCTTGTTCTCGATGTTATCCCTGTCGATTTTGTAGCATCGGCCATTCTTTCCATTGCGGCTCAAACCATTGTTGAAGAACCGGAGCTTGTCTATCAGCTTTGCACCGGAGATGTGAACCCCGGTCGAATGCGAAGAATTGTAACGCTGCTTGGCCTTTACAAGCGAAAACACTTTCAGGACAAGGAGACGGGCAATCAATTTCTGAACGCTCTGGCTTCACGCATGGAAGCGCGTCCGATCAGCGACAATTATTTCCAGAAAGTGGTTCCTCTGGTTCACAAAACATCAAAGAAGGCGATCGAGCTTCTGGATAAAACAAAACCATATGGCACCCTTCAGCGGACTTTTGCAAAGCATCAAGAAAGGGGCACAACACCTGGAAGCCTTTATTCAGGAAGGGCTCGATGCTTACGATCAATTCCGACCCTTCATGATCCTGAATGAATTTCATTTTCGCGCGGATCATGTTCGTGCTTTGTTCGGACGAGTACCGGCAGAAGAACGCAAAATCCTGGTCTGGGCACCTGAATCCATCGATTGGTATCACTACTGGCTGAAGGTCCATTTCCCCGGGTTGCAGAAATGGGTTTTCCCCAAAATGGAAGAGATCGGACGTCCGAAGCCGAAACGGGTTTACACTTACCGCAATTTGATGGAACTGTTTCATGCTGTCACGAAAATCCATGAAGACCGCGTTGCAATGCGAATCGAACGCAAAGGTGAGCTTGAAGAATATACATACGCGGACATTGCAGAGCTCGTGACGCGCGCGGCAATTTTTCTTTACAGTGAAGGAATTCGCAGCGGACGACAGGGTTGCCTTGCTTTCTGAAAACTCGCCGGAATGGGGCTCACATATTTCGGCATCCTGAAAGCGGGAGCCACAGTCATCCCGATGGATAAGGACCTCACCACCGACGAAATTGTAAATCTGCTGAAGGCTGGAAAAGCAAAAGGGATCGTCACGAGCAAAAAGTATTTGCGCAAACAGGATCGGCTTGCTGAGAAATTAAAGAAGGCCGGACAGGAAGTTTCGATCTGGACGTTTGATCAGGTTTATGAAATGCGCGATGAGAAATTGGAACAGGAGATTGCGGCCAAACTTCCGAAAGCGAAACCAACAGGAATTGCTTCCCTGATCTTTACATCCGGCACAACCGGACGTCCCAAAGGTGTGATGCTGACCCACAAAAATCTGACCAGCATGATGGCGCAACTTTTAAAGATCTACGATGTCACACACGAAGACGGCTTTCTGAGTGTACTGCCGCTTCATCACACGTTCGAATTCTCAACCGGATTCATGCTCCCGTTCAGCCGCGGAGCGCAAATCACTTATCTGGAAGAGCTGAACGGTGAATCGATCTCCAAGGCGCTCAAAGAATCCCATGTCACGATCATGGTCGGTGTTCCGGCACTATGGGATCTGCTGCGCCGCCGGATCTTGAAAAAATTCGGAGATAAATCTGAAAAACTGGAAGGATTCGTTAAAGGACTGATCGGTTTGAACAAATGGATCCGCGAAAAGAGCTCGCTCAATCTCGGCCCGTTCCTGTTCTTCCCTGTTCATCATGGTCTGGGTGGTAAGATCCGCTATTTGATCAGCGGTGGATCCGCACTTTCTGAGAAATCTTACGAAACATTTTATGGACTCGGTTTTTCGATGAACGAAGGTTACGGATCTGACCGAAGCATCTCCGGTGCTGACTGTTACAAGACCCAATGCGAAACCGATGGTGGGAAGCGTTGGGGAAGCGCTTCCCGGAGTGGAAGTCAAAATTCTGCATCCGAACGACGCCGGAATCGGTGAGGTTATCGCACGCGGACCGAACATCATGGCAGGCTACTACGAAAACAAGGAAGCCACGGACGCCACCGTCATCGATGGATGGCTGCATACAGGTGATCTTGGCTATGTCGATGATTCAGGAAATTTGTTTCTGGTTGGCCGCTCCAAAGATTTAATCGTTGGACCGAGCGGCAAGAATGTTTACCCGGATGAACTGGAAGAACTCTACCGGCATCACGATCTCATCAAAGAGCTCAGCGTCGTTGGGCTTCCGGATGAGGAAGGAGAACGGATCGCGTGTCTTGTTGTACCTGATTTTGAATTCGATGAATCGATGCCCCGGCCGCATGATTCACGCGAAAATTGAAGAACACTTCCGTGAAATCTCTTCCGGTCTGCCTGTTTATAAACGGATTCAATGGCTGCAGTTCCATGATGAAGAGCTGCCTCGCACCGGCACGCGCAAAGTCAAACGGCGCGAAATCATTTCCATACTTCAGAAAAGGATCGCTGAGATGCCCACCCGCGCGGCCGTTACAGACACTCCGCAAACAGGACTGGCTTGCAGAGCTTGTTTCGCAGGTCTGTGGAAAACCGGTTTCATCGATTCAGGAAACCACCACATTCGATGAGCTCGGATTCGATAGTCTGATGTACAACGAATTGGGCGCAGCGATCGAAGCAAGCGGACATAAAGTGCCGTCAGCATCGAATTTGAGCGGCATCACAAATCTCAAAGAGCTCGCGGATTTTCTGCATGCCGGTTCGCGTGCGATCGTTTCAACAGAACGGCGATCCAAAAAGAAGGAAGAAGAAATCGACCTTCCTTCTCTCGTTCAGGATGCGGGAAGCCTGAGTCTGGACATTATCCAGAAGCTTTTCTACAGGAAAGTCATGGATGTAACGATCGATGGAAAAGCCAATATTCCGGTGCATACAAATTTCATCATCGCTCCCAATCATTGTTCGCATCTGGATATGGGCCTTGTAAAAACCGCTCTCGGGGAAGCAGGCGAAAACACAGTGGCAGTAGCCGCCGCAGATTACTTTTTCGACAATAAATACAAGCGCGCTTTTTTTGAAAACTTTACCAATCTGATTCCAATGGAACGCAAAGGTTCTCTGCGCGAATCTCTCCAGATGGCGCACGATCATTTGCATCACGGCTATAACCTGTTGCTGTTTCCGGAAGGCACTCGCTCTGTAAACGGACAAATCCAGGAGTTTAAATCGAGTCTGGGTTATCTTGCTTTGCGAGCCGGCAAAGGAATTCTCCCGGTTTATCTTTCCGGAACTCACAACGCGATGCCGAAAGGAAGTAACTACATCAAATCACGCAAACTGGGAGTGCAAGTTTGGTCCATTTTTGTCTCATGAGCTGCTGGACAAGCTGACCAAAGGTTTGCCAAAAAACGATGCGTATCGTTTGATTACAGCGGTTGTTCAGCGAATGGTGGAACGGATGAAGGATGGACTGGATCCTGCGATTGATTTGAACAGCATCCGGAAACAGTGGACGCGCGAACAGCATACGACGCAAATCGAAGCAGCGCCGGTTACCGGCGATTAATTCATGCCGCGGCAAAAAACTTCGGGTACCGGCGGCGGCGATACGTCTTCTAAGATATTAGTCACCGGAGCGACCGGTTTTCTCGGTAAACATTTAATCGAGCACCTCCTCCAGCGCGGGGAAAAGCAAGTACGCGTTTTGACAACGTCATTATCGCGTACGTCCCGTCCGCCGGGCTCTGCGGGCGACTCGCCCGCGGCACCAGACGATGTGGAAATCATCGAAGGCTCGATCACCTCACCTGAAATTGTAAAGGTGGCTGTTGACGGAGTTCAGCAGATTTATCATCTGGCCGGACGCGTATCCAGAAGCGATGAAGACAAACGGGAAATGTACGCCGTGCATGTGGATGGAACGCGGATTCTTTGCGAAGCAGCCATCCAAGCGGGCGTGCGGCGGATCGTGATGGCCTCCAGCAGCGGTACAATCGCCATCACGGAGGATGGCTTTGAAATACCGACTGAGGAATGGCCGACACCGATCGAAATCATTTCAAAATTCCCTTACTATGCCAGCAAGCTTTATCAGGAAAAAACGGCGCGTGCGATCTGTAAACAACATGTCGAGCTTGTGATTTTGAATCCGAGTCTGCTGCTCGGTCCCGGCGATGAGCGACTCAGCTCGACTCAGGACGTGCTGAAATTTCTGGCAGGTGATATTCCCGCAACTCCTCCAGGCGGGATTAATTTTGTGGATGTTCGAGACGTCGCTCCTGTATTTTACAAGGCCATGCAACGCGGCATGCCGGGCCATCGTTACTTACTCAGCGGTCCGAATTGGACGCTGGAGAGATTCTTTGGTCATCTGGAACGAATCTCAAAGGTTTCAGCACCGCGATTCAAAGTCCCCGCAAAGCTTCACACAATCAGCGCGAAGCTCGTGGAAGGGGCCTATAAAACGCTCGGTAAGACACCTCCGGTGGAACCTGTCAGCATGGAGATGTCCCGCTATTACTGGTACGCGGACTCCTCCAAAGCGAAAGAGGAACTGAATTTTACGCCCCGCGACCCGCAGGAAACTCTGTTCGATACCGTGGAATATCTACGAACCCGGTTCCTTGGAGCCGGCATCTTCAGCTGATTCTTCCCGCGGAGCCAGCGAAGGACTCGCCAACAGCGACAAAACCATCGCAATCACGAACACAAACCCAACGCCGAAAAACAACATGCCGACCATATGTCCTCCTTACAGTAATTTCTGTTTATACTGAAATTAATGTTATTTCTGCTTTGAGTCAACCAAGTTGGAGACGGGAACGCGGTTACTTTCAGGATTGGGGGGCTGTTTTAGTGGGAACGCGAACATCTTTACCGGCAAAACCTTTCGAGCTTCCACACTTTTGCGGACTGGAAGTCCGCGCTCCAGCTCACTTTTCGAACGGTCTCCACCGGCTACACAGTTTGACTGTAAACACAAACCGCCTACTATTGAACTCTATGCACAGGGCACTCTTTCTTCTTTTAACCTTATTTCTTCTCGCTGCGGGCCCGAAACGACCGGTGATCGTTAGCATCAAAAGCGCAGCTCCAATCGAGATCGCTGCAGGTTCAAAGACTGATTACCCTCTGGAGTTGGACATCTTGAAGGGATATCACATCCAGGCGAATCCCGCTAGTCAGGATTACTTGATTGCTGTAACAGCGAAGTTCCAGGAAACGGATGGTGTCAAGATCGGCGAACCGGCTTACCCGCAAGGGGTCCCCTTCCGTTTAAAAGGGTCAGATAAAGACATCTCCACGTATGAAAATACAGTCCTGATTAAGATACCAGTGGAAGTAGATGGAGGCGTCAAGCCGGGAGAAATCCTGTTGAAAGGAACGCTTCGTTATCAGGGATGCGATGCAATCCTCTGCTTTCCGCCGGTGACAATACCGCTAGAAGCAAGACTTCACGTTGTAAATAAATAACCGCCAAGCGATTCATCGCGTCCGCCTGATCGGAATGCGGGCCTCATAAATGTCGCCCCTACTTGTCTATCATTCAAAGTGATTATTCCTATAGTTATGATAAGATAAGATTATGAACATTTCCTGGATGACCCTGCGGGATCTGGAATACATTTCTGCTGTAGCCCGGCATCTGCATTTTGGAAAAGCCTCCGAGGCCTGCAATGTGAGTCAGCCTGCTTTGAGCGCACAAATCAAGAAAATGGAAGAGCGACTCGGTTTTCCGATCTTCGAAAGGACGAACAGACGGGTTGCGATCACTGACAAAGGGCACGCTGTGGTGAATCAGGCGCGTGTCGTTCTGGAGGAAGCGGAAAAAATCGCTGCGCTTGTGGATGGAGAGAACGAAGTTGGGAAGATGCGCGGTATCTTGCGTCTGGGAGTGATCGCGACACTCGGTCCATATTATGTTCCACACTTTCTGCCGCAACTGCGAAGAAAGTTTCCCGAGCTTCAATTGATCCTTCGGGAAGGATTGACAGATGAGCTTCTCGCAGAGTTGCGCTCCGGAGAACTGGATGCGGTTCTCGCCGCGCAAACATTTCAAAAGACAGGATTGACGCTGTTTCCTCTCTTTCATGAACCCTTTTTACTGGCTGTCCCGAAAAATCATTCGCTGGCAAAGAAACACGCATTGAAGGGGACCGACCTTCGCGCGCGGGACATGGTACTTCTGGAAGATGGACATTGTTTGCGCGATCAAGCTCTGGAAATTTGTCCGCAGAATCGCAGGGGAAACATCCGACAATTTCATGTCACGAGTCTGGAGACTTTGCGGCATCTGGTTGGCGCAGGGCTGGGTTACACTTTGATACCTGCCCTTGCAGCAGGTTCCAACATGAAGGGCTTGCTCGTCTATCGTTCCTTTGGCGATGAAGAAATCGGACGCGAAATTGTGCTTGTCTGCCGGGATCGATACGCGCGTATGGCGGATATGGAGATCCTGGCGAATTACCTGAAAACGCACGCTCCGGCCAAAACAAAATCTCTATGAAACAACGTTCGTCGGTCGACTCCGGCGTAAAGCTTTTAGAAAATCTCCCTTCGGCCGAACCTCATTTCGTTGAACCCATGCGGTGCAAGCTTGTGACTGAGCTTCCCCATGGAACGGATTGGGTTTATGAACTGAAATTCGACGGCTACCGCGCGCTTGGTATTAAGAACGGCAAGGAAGTTCGTTTCATTTCACGAAATGGAAAGAATCTGAATCGCAGGTATCCGGAACTCGTGAAGGCGCTGCAGGAGTTAACCTTAAAAGCTGTTGTACTGGATGGAGAGATCGTTGTTTTGGATGAACGGGGCGTCCCTTCCTTTCAACGTTTGCAGGATCTTGGTGCAGGCCAGGCAGACCGATTCCTTTTTTATTATGCATTTGATCTGTTAAATCTGGAGAAAAAAGACATCAAGCGATTGCCACTCTTTCAACGCAAAGAGCTTCTGCATCCGATTCCTGGTACTGAAGGTTTGATTCGTTATGCAGGGCATCTGGATGGAAACGAGGATCGATTTGTGCAGGAAGTTCGCAAACTGGGCCTGGAAGGAGTGGTCGCGAAACGTAAAAACTCTGCATATGAAGCCGGTAAGCGGAGCGGCGCGTGGGTGAAATACAAGCTCGATAGGGAACAGGAGTTTGTTGTAGGAGGCTACAGGCCTTCCGGCGTCAGGGATGGTTTCGATCTGCTTCTGATCGGTTACTATGACAACCGCAAGCTGCGTTACGCTGCAAAACTCAGGGCGGGGTTCACGCCGCACAGCAAAAGAGAGATCGCTTCCCGCTTTCAAAAGCTCATCACAACGAAATGTCCGTTCACGGAGTTGCCGGTTGGAAAAAGTGGGCGCTGGGGTGAAGGTTTGACGGAAGAGGATCTGCAAAAAATCGTCTGGTTAAAACCAAAGATTGTTGTCCGGTCGCAATTCGTTGAATGGACATCGAATGCGAATTTACGCCACGCGAAATTCGTTGCATTGCGCGACGATAAAAATCCACAGGAAGTTGTTAGGGAAGAACTCTAATTTTTAACCCAGAGACGAGGAGCCGCAGAGATTAAAATCATTTTGGGTTTTTCTCTGTGGCTGCGTGTCTCTGCGTCAAGAGCTCGCTGCCGCGGTTGTATCTGAAAACACCACGATCGGTGCCCGCGTAATACCAGTTCGGGCGCGTGGGATCGACCAGGAAATTCCAAACAGCAAACGGACCGAGGCCGGACGCCTCAAACCGAGTCCAGCTTTCACCGCTGTCCCGTGAAACAAAGATGCCGGCTTGGCCGGCCGCGTAGATTGTTTGAGGATGAGTTGAATCCACATCCACAAAGTTGTACCAGGCTTCCGGAAGTCCGTGAGTTTTCCGGATCCAGGTCTCTCCGTCATCGGTGCTCTTGAAAATCGAAGTGTACGTAGCGACATAAAGTGTCCGGTGTTCCACAGGATCCGCAGCGATCGCACGAATCGAAGTTTGATCCAGACCATGGCTTCGTTCGATCCACCTTTGCCCTCCGTTGTTGCTGAAAAAAAGTTTACCGGTCCCTGTGCCTGCAATGAGTTTCGAAGTCTCTCGCGGATGGATCGTAATAACCCATACATCTTTCGCAGTCAGACCGTTGTTCAACAATTTCCAGGATTTTCCCAGATCGGTGCTTCGGGCAACGCCAAGCGGCTCCGTTCGATCCTTCTTCTTGTCAAAAGGTACGATGTAGAGAGTTTTTTGATCATCAGGATCAAAGGCGATGCATCGGCCGCAACCGTAGTTGACACCGTAAAAGTGGCGTCCGGCTTCCCAATTACCTCCTCCGTCTTTACTAATGACCACCGCGCCCGGTTTGTCCTTGCGTGCCCCAACTGCGACAATCAAATTGGGATTTTGAGGATGAACCGCAATATCACTGAAATAAAATGCAGAGCTCCGGCTTCTCATCGGAAGATCCCAGGTTCCCCCTCCGTCTCCGCTGACGTACACCTGCTGTCCGGCCACCGCCAGCAACCGTCCCGGCAATTTTGGATGAGCAATCAAACGAACAACGTTCAATGCATCGAGTCTCTCGTTGCTCGTTTGCCAGGAATCTCCACCATCTGCCGACCGGGAAATCCCCGCACCAAAGCCGCCGGCAAAAACTAAATTCGGATTTGCAGGGTGCACTGCGATGGACAAAAAAATCGAAGCGATGAAAGGATGAGGCGTGAACCATTCCCAGTTGCTCCCTTTATCCTTCGTTCGAAAGGCTCCCTCTCCCGCGCCGAACAGAACGGAAGGATTTTTCGGATTCAACGAAAGACTTCGAACAGAACAATCGCATTTCTCGGACTTCCATAAAGTTCCTCCGTCTGTCGTGCGATACACTCCATTCACTCCGCCTGCATAAAGATTCAGCGTGTTCTTCGGGTCGATCACCAGCGCATGCACCGGATCCGTAAAGCGCAAACCATTTGTCGCCGGACGCCAAGAATTGCCTCCATTGATGGATTTATAAATTCGTCTTCCCGGTGTCAAAATATAGAGAGTATTCCCGTTTTTCGGATCCACTTCCAATTGTGGAGTATCCACGCAGCAACGTGCGATCGTCTCCAACGGCAATCCGGAATTGCTTGCAACCCAATTGCGTCCACCATCGCCGCTCTTAAAAACACCGTGATAATAAGTAATGGAATAGAGGATGGAAGAATTGGACGGATCAAATTCCATGTCGTAAAAACCATCCTCTTCGAACGAATACTCAAAGATCTGCTCCCACGTTTCGCCTTGATCGACGCTTCGGAAAACACCGTGGGAATAGTTGGCTGCAAGGATGATTTCAGGCACTTTTGGATGGATTCGAACTGTAAACTCACCTCCGCTGATCCGCACACGATGCCAGGTGAGCCCTTCGTCTGTGCTTCGAAAAAGTCCGTCAAACTCGCTCGCAAAAATCAGACGGCTATTTGCCGGCGAAAAGGCAAAGGAATGAAAGTAACCGCCGAATGGGCCGGAAGAGGTCCACGAATTTTCAGTGCTCCAGACAACACCCGACAGAAACAGATGAATTACGAGAGCAATCCGGAACATCCTATTGAGAATACAGCAAAACCACAGCAAACTAGTGCCGCGTAACACAAGGATGTATAGTGATTCTCTGCCCTTATCAAGGGGGGAGTTAGAGGGGGATTGTCCTTCCTTTCCGACGCGAATGAATCAACCCCCTCCCAGCCTCCCCTTTAATAAGGGGGAGGAATTGCACTTTGCATTCATGTGTTACTAGCCACTAATAGTGGCAGAGCATTTTCCGTGATTTGAACAAAAAATCTTTTCCGGCCGTAACTTTTTTTAGTGTATGCGCATTCCTTGTAGAGAAAATGCTCTGCTTGTTGGCTGTCGCAGAGCATTTGCAACAGAAAATCGTGCGTCGGTGGTCAGTGCAGAATTACGAGGGGGTCAGGGCGATTATACGTCACAGCACGGCAAGTGCTCTGCCACTACCGAACCTGGAACAACTTTTAACATTGCACATTTCGTGTTACGTTAAACGGCTGAAGGAGTGGTGCATGAAAAAGTTGTTTGCCATTTTTATCGTTTTTGCAATGTCGGCTATTGCTGTTGCAGAAGACAAAAAGGAAGACAAGTCGTTGATGAAAGCGGATACGTTTACGGGCCTTTCTTTACGGGAAATTGGACCGGCCGTTACATCCGGACGCATCTCAGATCTTGCGATTCATCCGAAAAATCCCGCCACGTATTACGCTGCAGTTGCATCGGGCGGAGTTTGGAAAACGATAAATTCCGGAACAACGTGGACACCCATATTTGACAGCCAGGGATCTTATTCGATCGGTTGCGTCACACTCGATCCGAACGACCCGCTAGTTGTATGGGTCGGAACAGGCGAAAACAACAGCCAGCGGTCCGTTGGTTATGGCGATGGCGTTTATCGCTCACTGGATGGCGGAAAAACGTGGGAAAACATGGGATTGAAGAATTCAGAACACATCGCCAAAATTGTGGTGCACCCGCAAAATTCCAACATCGTTTATGTCGCATCGCAGGGCCCGCTCTGGGCTCCGGGAGGAGATCGCGGGTTGTACAAGTCCACTGATCGTGGAAAAACCTGGGATCACGTCCTGAAAATCTCCGAAAATACAGGTGTCACCGACATCGTATACGATCCGCGAAATCCGGATATCCTGTACGCCGCTTCCTATCAACGCCGTCGGCATGTATGGACGTTGATCAATGGCGGACCTGAGTCAGCAATTCATAAATCAACCGATGGCGGAAAAACATGGAAAAAACTTGAGAACGGTTTACCCAAAGAGGAGATGGGACGAATCGGGCTCGCCATATCCCCTGTCAATCCGGATGTTGTCTATGCCGTCATCGAAGCTGCAGACAAAGGCAAAGGATTTTATCGCTCGACTGATGCTGGTGGAAGCTGGGAGAAACGAAGCGATTACGTTCCCGGCGGCCCGATGTACTACAACGAAATTTTTGCAGACCCTAAAAATGTAGAACGAGTCTATTCGATGGATGTCTGGATGATGGTGACTGACGATGGAGGCAAAAGCTTCCGCCGGGTGGGGGAAACGTACAAACATGTCGACAACCATGCGCTTTGGATCAATCCGAACAATAATGACCACCTGATTAACGGTTGTGATGGCGGGATTTATGAATCCTGGGATCGAGGCGCCACATGGGATTTCAAAAGCAATCTTCCCATCACGCAGTTCTATCGCGTTACTGTGGATCATTCCGCTCCTTTCTATTACGTATACGGCGGAACGCAGGACAACCAGACATTAGGCGGGCCGTCTCAGACCCGCAACACGCATGGCATCACGAACTCTGATTGGTTTGTGACGCTCGGCGGGGATGGTTTCTGGGCTGCGGTGGATCCCGAAGATCCAAACATCGTGTACTCAGAGTATCAATACGGCGGGCTTGTGCGTTTCGACCGCAAAACCGGTGAACAGGTGGATATTCAACCCCAGCCAGGTCCCGGAGAACCTGCGTTGCGCTGGAACTGGGACTCGCCGATGATCATCAGTCCGCATTCACGAACCCGCCTTTATTTCGCAGCGCAACGTCTTTTCCGAAGCGATGATCGCGGTGACAACTGGAAAGCGGTCTCACCTGATCTGACACAGCAGATCGATCGCAACAAACTGAAAGTCATGGGGCGAATCTGGAGCATCGATGCCGTTGCGAAGAGCCAGTCCACTTCACCGTATGGAAATATTGTCGCGCTGTCGGAATCTCCAATGAAAGAAGGAATACTGTTTGTTGGAACCGACGATGGACTGATTCAGATCACGGAAGATGGCGGAACAAATTGGCGGAAGCTAAGTAAATTCTCCGGGATTCCTGATCTTTCTTATGTGTCAGATGTTGCGCCTTCCCTGCATGATGCGAATACGGTATTTGCAGCTTTCAACAATCACAAGATGGGAGATTTCAAACCGTACCTGTTGAAGAGCACCGATTTAGGAAGGTCCTGGAGCTCGATTAGCGGCAACTTACCGGAAAGAGGATCCGTCTGGTCCATTGCCGAGGATCACAAAGATCCGAATCTACTTTTCTGCGGAACGGAATTCGGTATCTTTTTTTCAATCGATGGTGGAAGGCGCTGGATCCAACTGAAAGGATCGATCCCCACGATTGCAATCCGGGACATTGCGATACAGCAGCGGGAAGATGATCTGGTCCTTGCCAGCTTTGGCCGTGGTTTCTTTATCCTTGATGATTATTCACCGTTGCGGGGAGTCAATGAATCCAATTTGCAGCAAGAAGCCTCGTTACTTCCTGTGAAGCAAGCTTGGATGTACATTCCGGACGCGCCATTAGGCTTGAAGGAAAAATCGTTTCTGGGAGACTCTTTTTACACGGCTCCCAATCCACCATTCGGTGCGATTTTCACTTATTACCTCAAGGAGGAAATAAAGAGTCGAAAGAAAGTTCGTCAGGAAAGAGAAAAAGAATTGTTGAAAGCTGATCAGGAAATTTCGATTCCTAGCTGGCAAGATCTGCAGGCGGAAGATCGCGAAGAAGCGCCAGCAATTGTGTTGGCTGTAACAGATGAAAGTGGAAATGTAATTCGCAGAATCACTGGCCCCGCCACAGCCGGATACCATCGAGTTGCGTGGGATCTTCGCTATCCGGCGCCCGATCCGACCGTGTTAAATCCGCCACCCGATGACAATCCCTTTGACCCTGAAATCATGGGCCCGATGACATTACCCGGGACATACAAAGTGAGTATGGCAAAACGTGTCGAAGGAAAGTTGACCCCGATCGGCAGCACACAATCATTTCAAACCACTCCGCTGGGAACCGCCACGCTTCCGGTTACAGATCGCAACACTGTGATGGAGTTTGCATCGAAAACCTCTCGCTTGCAACGGGCCGTAAAGGGAGCTGCCGAGTCAACAAAACAGATCAAAGAGAATCTCGAGCTGATGAAGAAAGCGCTGGACGACACACCAAAAGCCGATCCGAGCTGGGGTGACGAAGTTCGCGCTTTGATCGTTCGTGTGCTGGACATTGAAACGAAGCTTGTTGGAGATACAACTCTGCGAAAACGGAACGAAGCAACGCCGCCATCACTATCCGAACGAGTGCAAACGATTGTCAGCGGTCACTGGACCACTACAGCGGCTCCAACTGGAACAATGCGACAGGGTTATGACATCGCCTCGGCTGAGTTTGAACAATTATTGCAGCAGCTGCGCGCCGTGGATGCCGACATGAAGACGCTTCAGGACAAAGCTGAAATGGCAGGTGCGCCATGGACACCCGGCCGCATCCCTGACTGGAAAAAAGAATAAAAAAGGATTTAACGCAGAGACGCGGAGAACGCAGAGATTAAGAATTATTTTTTCTCTGCGTCTCTGCGTTAAAGAGCTAATTCTTCTTTGGGGGGAGTGGCTTTGGCAATGGTTTTCGCGGGAGCAACTCGGGTCGTGTGGCAGCATTGTAGACAAACGATGCCATAATCGCAGAGGCCTGCATCAAGTCTGCCGGCACAATGTGATCGAATACATCGATATTGGAATGATGCGTGCGCTGATCATATTCCAGCGGATCCTGGATGAATTGAAAGCCAGGAATTCCCACAGCATCAAAGGATAAATGGTCCGTTCCTGTTGTGTTCTGGATCGTAATTGTTTTCGCTTTTAAATCCGCAAATGGCTCAAACCATTGTTCGAAAATCGGACGCATCATATCGTTACCCTGCAAGTAAACGCCGCGGATTTTTCCTGTTCCATTGTCCAGATTGAAATACCCCGAAATCTTCGAATGCTCCGGGGTCAATTTCATAGTGAACGGATCTGCAAAATGTTGATTCACGTATGCTCGCGATCCGCAGAGGCACTGCTCTTCCCCGTCCCACAGCGCAAGTCGAACGGTTCGATCCATTTTTAGATTCAATGTTTTCAAAATCCTCATGGCTTCCAGAACAACAGCTGAACCGGCGGCATTATCCGTTGCTCCGGTTCCCGAATGCCAGGAATCCAAATGCGCCCCGAGCATCACAATCTCATCTTTTTTCTTATTGCCCGGGATCTCCCCAATGACGTCCCATCCATCCACTTCCGATTCGGGAAAATCGACCTGCAATTCCATTTCCACCGTCACTGAAATTTTCTTTTCAATCAATCGCGCGATGCGTCCATACTGTTCTCTTTGCACCGCAATCGAAGCAACAGGAACAGGACTCCCGGCCCGGTGCGAAGCCGCTTCTATTGCATAGAACGTCCCTCCAATTCCGCGACGGCTCGCCGTGAAATTTCCCGCGGCCCCCTCCTCATTCAGAAATACGATCAATGTGTTCAACGCTTTTTGTTGCTGCTCCCAATAATCAGCTTCAATTTCCAATGGCAGGCTTTCCAGAAAGCGGTCACGCTGCACCGGATCTTCAGGCAAACTGGTTACGGGCCACTGAATCGGATTGAATGCGTAAGGCTCAGGGGCCTCGCTTACTGTTTCCAACTCCTCCTCATCCAAACGATCGCTTGGCGGTTCCTTAGGCTGGTCGTATTCTCTTAACGGATCTGTCATAACGATTTTTCCACGAAACTTGCCTTTGTTTTTCTGGGCATACAGCTTGACCCTTTCTATGACTTTCGACGGATCACTTCTGATCTCGTCTTCCCATGGGAAAAAAACCGGCGCATAAACAACTTCCGCTTTGATTCTTCCCGCAGTTGATTCTGACCATGCATGCGGGAAACCTGAAATCGGTGTGTAAAAGGGTTCCACGACATGAGCTTCAAACTTCTTCATTGTCCAGCTACGTCCGAATTTTCCCCAGGATTCCAGGCCTGCATTCGCGAGTCCCCATTCCTTCAACCGTCCCGCGGCCCAATCCGCCGCCGATTTGTAACCGGGAGATCCGCTGAGGCGCGGCCCATTTACATCGGTCAGATAAAACATATGCTCCATGACTTTTCCGTTTTGAAAGGCTTCCTGTTTGATGCGATGAACGATCGATAAGTCCACTTCTTCGGCTGCCTGAGCCAGCATTGTGAAGCCCAGCAGAAATAATATTAGAGCTCTTCTCATGGTGCGTCTCCTCTTATTAAAATGCGTGCGCGTTGAATCGCGCCCCTAGTCTGTCGCTTAACATCGAACTCGTAGAATTTTCGGTAAAATCTCCATGCTTGCAGGAAGTCGCCCTGGAGTTTCACCATCCACTTCCAGCAAAACCTTCTCCTGATCGTTGACAGGAAAGGCACGGACCTTTCGCCCGGGAATCAGCGCTATCTTTTCCATCGTCAGATGTGTTCCGGAATAAAGTTTGTGGGAGCTAAGCAGCAACTTCATGGCCTTGATATCACCTGCAATCACAACATCGAACAGCCCATCATCCAGCTTTGCGTCCGGAGCGATCTGCATACCTCCGCCAAAAGAAGGTCCATTTGCGACACAAACAATGATGACTTTGATTCGTCTACCCGGCTGATCGTCAATTTCAAGCAGGATCTCAGGCGCATCAAAACTTAGCGCCGTTCTAAGCGTTGCTGCCGCGTAGCTCAGCGTGCCGCCAAGAAATTTTCCGGACCTGTTCGTTCGGGTTGCAACTGCTCCGCTCATTCCAAAGGATGCGGTGTTTACAAAAAATCGTTTCTGCTCCACTCCTTGATGATCTGTGTAAGTTAAATGGCCCGCATCCATGAAGTGGTCCTTCCCATTTCGCAAATGCATCACTGCTTCTACAAATCCTGATGGAATCTTCAAAGTTCGTCGGAAATCTCCGCCGGTTCCGCCCGGCAACAATCCCAGCGCTGTTTGCGACTTTGCTTTGAGAATTCCATTGGCCACTTCAGAAACGGTACCATCGCCGCCCACAGCAACAATGAGTTCCCTTCCAATCCCAGCCTGCTCCTCAGCGAGATGCATTGCGTCACCCGCTCTCTTGGTGAATTCGCAATCGAACGGACCCAGGTGGTCCCGGATAGCGGCTGCGCGCGAAGCCCAACGCCGCTCCGTCATTCCCCTGCCCGATTTCGGATTGACAATGATATAAGGAAGATGTGACTTCATGAATGGTCCGGTTTATTCTAACATTGACGGTTTGCGGGCGAGTCGCCCGCGTTACAGGAGGCTAAGGTGTACGAAGTTGGAATGGAAATTGAAGCCTGGTGCGGACAGTGCAGAATTTACCGTGCTTCCGCTGTCAATTCATTGAATGCGGACGGATCAATCGATCGCGTGACGTGTCTGTATTGCAATACTTCCCGAAATTATCGCCCGCGGCAGGAAGAAAAAGAGGAAACACTGATCAAAAAGGAACCGATCCTGGTTGAAGAGGATCGCTTGGCGACTCTCATCAAAGCTCTATTACGGGAAGAGCTGGAATTAACGACGGCGACGATTGCAGACAAATGGATCGGAGGCAAACTCATTTTGCGCCCCGGTAAACCAGGCCTCCAGGAAAAAGAAGTTTCCATCGAATCTTTCTTTCACAAAATTGTCATGTTGCGAGACCGGCTCCGCGTCATAGAACAACAAATCAATGCGAACGACAGACTATCCGAGCCTGAAAAAATTCAGTTGCAGCAATACATCACCCGTTGCTATGGTAGTTTAACCACTTTCAACATACTTTTTAAGGAACAAAAAGATCAATTTGTGGGACAAAAAGGAGATTAAGGGTTAAAGGGATAAAAATTGTTAAAGGTGCTTTTACCAGGTGGAATAAACACCTTTATCCTGATTTATCACCTTTAACACTTCTAATTTTTGTCAACCGGTTGACAAGGAAAAGGTCGATGGTTAACATGGGCGAGCAACATGAAGCATAAAGACAAGATCATCATCAAAGGTTTGCATTGTTCGGTTCGGCTAGGAGTCAAGAAAGAGGAACAAGAAGTCAAACGGAATTGCGAGCTTGATTTTTATATTTACTTCGATTTGTCGGCAGCAGGCCGCACAGACGATCTGGATCTGACTGTCAATTACAGCAAAGTCATCGACATTGTTCAGGAATTATCCCAAACAGTTCAATACAAACTTCTCGAGGCTTTTGCCTTTCGTTTGTTTGAAGAAATATTCCGTAACACATCTGCGCGCAGGATTCATTTACGTGTTAAAAAAATGAATCCGCCGATTGAAGCCCGGTTCCAGTATGTGGGAGTCGATCTCGTTCGGAACCGCGAAGAAGTAATTCGAGAAGATAAGAAGTGAAATTGATCCAAACGCCTCAGACAGCCCGTTTAAAAGCCGGCGCGTCTATAGAAGATGGAACCGGCGCTTCTTACAGTACGGGAAAAGAGGGGCGCCAGGTTCGTGGCAAAGCCCTGATTTTCTGGGACCCGAAGAGATCCGGTAAGAAATTGGATGCGATCGACACGGATCAAATTACGCCTGCAAAATACTGCGTCTCGGAGAGCCTGGACCATCTGGATGAAAAATGGAAAGAAGGGGCATTTTGTTATCTGATGCCAGGTTTCCGCGAAAAAGTTCATAGCGGTCATACATTTTTGATTGCAGGAGATCGCTTCGGAATCGGATCGTCACGCGAAATGAGTCCCGCCGGTTTGAAAGCCGTGGCAGAAGAAGTGGGGCTTGAGATGGTGATCGTCTGCGGCAACAACATGGGAGACATCTTCCGCCGCAATTCGTTCAATCTGGGACTCGAAGTTGTGCAATCGCCGGCGGCTGTTGAAGATGCGCAGGATGGGGATATTTTGTCGTTCGATGTGATGAGCCGCAAACTCGTGAACGAAACGCAAGGGAAAGAATACGATACGATTCCCCTCACACCGAAAGAAGATGAGATCCGCCGAACGGGGGGCATTTTTGCAATGGGACGGCGCGAGTTTGCGGTGTCGGTGCGTACAACTCCTCGAATTGAATGGCCGGACACAAAGATTGCGCGGGACCTGACAACAACCGAACAAATCGTTTGGGCGCATCGTGTGGATAAGAATGCAGAAGTCAAACCGGGAGTCACTCTGCGCGTTTACGCCGATCTTTTGCCGGCATCAGATGGGACCGCCCCCTTCGCCATCCATACGTTTAATCAAATCACCGGCGGCAACACAATCTATCCGCGCCAGGCGGCGGTAGCAAACGACCATTTCGTTTTTACCGGCAAGAGGGAAGATGAAAATCAGACGTCGATTTCGCGCGCTTTTGCCGCCTTGAATCAAATGAGTAAACCTTATTACGCGGATCCTGGTGATGGTATTTTTCATTTTTACTTCCCTGAACAGGGCCTGGTCTTACCTGGACAATTCATTCCAGGCGCAGATTCTCACAGCCGCGCTTATGGAGCCTACGGCGCAGTAGGGTTCGGTGTTGGCTCCACAACACTCGGGTTTGGGTGGTCGACCGGCTATGTCTATTTCACGCTGGCGAAAGCGCGACGAGTTGTGTTCAAAGGTGAGCTACAGCCATGGGTGAGCGGTAAAGATATTGTTTTGAAATTGCTCGAGCTCTGGGGAACAAGACAATCGCAGGGAATGTCCGTAGAGTTTATTGATGCTGAAAAGCAACTTCCGATTGCGTACAGAAATACGATAGCCAATATGATGGCTGAAGGGGAAGCACAGAACGGAATTTTTGCGCCGGATGACATTACCTACGCATGGTATAAAGCAAAAGGTATGGAGGATCTGCCCTACCCTCCCATTCAACCGGGGGAAAATGCTCATTATGAAATCGATGAAGTCTTGAATTTGTCCGATGTTGTTCCGATGATCGCCAAGCCCTATAGTCCGGGAAATGCTTTTGCTGCAGAGGAAGTCGCGATGGAGAAGATTCCATTTGACAAGGCATACATCGGTTCCTGTACGAACGGGAGCTACGATGATCTGTTACAAGCAGCGCTCGTGCTGGTGGCTGCGCGCCGAACAGGACGCAAACACGCCGCGCGTGATTTTGTGATCTTTCCAGGCTCCCGGGGAGTAAAAACCGCGATCGAAAACTCCGACCCTCGCCTTGGTGGTGAATCAATCGCCCAGGTGCTTCGTGCAGCCGGAGGAAAAATCCGCAATTCCTGGTGCGGTCCCTGCTTTGGACAGGGTGAGGATGCATTGAAACCGGGAGAACGAGCGATCACATCGTTCAATCGAAACTGGCAAAACAGAATGGGTGTCGGTGGCGAAGGCTATCTGGCAAGTCCGGCTGTTGTTGCCGCGTCTGCGCTTCTTGGTTTCATGGCATCACCCAAAGAGCTCGATATTTCCTGGGATCCTGAACTCTACGGAGTCTGATCAATGTACCGCCGGCAAAATCGCCGGCATCTGGAATTGTATCGCGGGCGAACTCGCCCGCATGGAGGAATCATGCCACTTCAATCCATCAATCCATCCACCGGCGAATTGATTCGTAGCTACGAGGAAATGTCATCTGAACAAGTGGAGAAGACTGTAGACTCCGTTCATCAAGCCTTTCTGGATTGGCGACAGACCTCCTTTGCAGAACGTTCCGCGCGAATGAAAAAAGCATCCGAGATACTGAAAGGGCGGAAGTCGGAGTTTGCGGAAATGATGGCCGTAGAAATGGGAAAGCCCCTGTCCCAAGGGCGTGCGGAAGCGGAAAAATGCGCATCCGTTTGTGATTACTACGCCGATAACGCGGAGAACTTTCTTGCGCCTGAAATCATTCAGACGGACGCTTCGAAAAGCTTTGTCACCTATCAGCCGCTTGGGATTGTGCTTGCGATCATGCCCTGGAACTTCCCCTTCTGGCAGGTGTTTCGTTTTGCAGCTCCCGCCTTGATGGCTGGAAACGCCGGACTTCTCAAGCACGCCTCGAATGTCTCGGGATGCGCGCTTCAAATCGAACAGGTTTTCCGTGACGCAGGCTTTCCCTCCCATCTGTTTCGAACTCTCCTGGTAGGCAGCTCGAATATTGGAATGGTGATTGAACATCCGCTTGTGAAAGCAGCCACATTGACGGGCAGCACTCCTGCAGGAAAATCTGTCGCAGGGAAAGCGGGATCCTTGATTAAGAAGACCGTGTTGGAACTGGGTGGAAGCGATCCTTATATAGTGTTGGAAGATGCGGATCTCGAAGCCTCCGTGGATACATGCGTGACCTCCAGGCTGATCAATGGAGGCCAAAGCTGTATTGCTGCGAAACGCTTTATCGTAGTCGAGTCTGTGCGCGCGAAATTTGAAGAGATCTTCGTGCAAAAAATGAAAGCTAAGAAGATGGGCGATCCGTTTGAGCCCGGAGTCGATCTGGGCCCGCAGGCAAAACGAGACCTTCGTGATGACATGCACAAACAGGTTCTCAAAAGCATCGAGCTTGGAGCACGGGTTCTGCTTGGAGCTCAACTACCGGACGGCAAAGGCGCTTACTATCCGCCCTCTGTATTGACCGATGTCCGGAAAGGAATGCCCGCACATGATGAAGAACTTTTTGGTCCGGTTGCTGCGATCATATCCGCCCGGGACGAGGAAGATGCGATCCGGATTGCAAATGATTCACAATTCGGCCTGGGCGCCGCAGTTTTTACAAAAGATGTCGCGCGCGGTGAACGCATTGCATCAGAGAAGTTGGAAGCCGGCTGCTGTTTTGTAAATACATTCGTGAAATCGGATCCGCGATTGCCTTTCGGTGGTATCAAGGAATCAGGTTACGGCCGCGAACTTTCCAACCACGGGATTCGCGAGTTCGTAAACATCAAAACAGTTTTTGTGAAATAGTTCTCCCCTTCTTCATTTGAACCATCCTTCCATAACCGAGTTATACGCCAATATGGCGTAAAACACGGCTTTAAGCCGTCTTCTATGGCTCCCATGTCGCAAAAACTACCCTTAAGCTATGTTTTACGGATGCAGTATAATCGTTCGCCGGTGCTTATTCGCAATTTAGTGCTTCAATGGAGTTTCCCATGTCAAAACTGATAAACACCTTGAAGGGCATAAGGATTACGGGAGTAAATGTCTTTGGATTCCAAATCAATTTAGAAGATATTCTAAGCACAAAAGATATAGATGAACGAATCAAGAGACTCTCAGACGTGAAAAAGGATTTGGAGGCTGCTGTTCTCGCAGTTGGCGAGTTACAGTCTGAGGCTCTGACGAGCAAAACCGAGCTTGACAAGCTTCAGGCGGCTGTCAATCAGGCTGCTCAAGACAAGGAGACGGCGGAGAAAATGCTTTCGCTTCCTCAGGAATCACTATCACGAATTATCGCTGGCGCAACCACAAAAGGACGCATACGAGGAATCATTGAAGGCCTAATCATCGGGTTATTAACTGGAGCAGCGAGCAGCTATCTCGTTTGGTATTTAACAAAGCCCAATTCTGTACCCATTGTGCCGGGCACCGGCTAACAACTCGCTGCAGCCGACGCCTCCTGCGCCTCTTCAGTCGCCCGCTTTGCAAGCTACTTAGGATCCTCTTTTGAAAAACCAAACCAAAATCGGCTATCATCATCTATGCCGGGCTAAGCTGGCAAAGCGGTCGCCTTCATCGGCGCAGTTCGGTGCCGGTTAACTCGGGCGTTAGGCGTCTTTAACATGGCAAAGTCTGTCGTACTTACTCTTAACCTGCTTGAAAATAGTCATGCATTCCTGCGGGAAGCAGTTGAAAAAGCACTCACTGGGAGTAGAAACATTCAGCACTGGCAGTTTGCTATCCTCAATCTCGTCCAATCGATTGAGCTAAGCTTGAAAGCAGTACTCAAAGGAATCCACCCGATGCTCATTTACGATAACATCGACAATCCAAAGAACACCGTTGGTCCCATGCTTGCTCTTCAAAGACTTGAGAACCCTAAGCTTGGTGGGTTGACGTTCTCGCAGAAAGACAAGAAAAGGATTAAGCGGGCGGTTGAGATTCGCAATCGAATGACACACGAAGATGTCCAGCTAACGGCAGAATACGCTGCTGCACAGTTTTTCTATCTATTTGCATTTCTGTCAGATTTTCAACACCGTCACCTTAAAACAAAGGTTTCTGATATTGTACCGCCGCATAGCTTCGAAAGCTTCGTTCAAATCCGGAATCTTCTCAAACAACTGGTTCTGCGCGCTGAAGCTCGAATTGCAGAAGAGCATATCACGCCAGAGTTTGTGTGGGCCTGCCCGAACTGTGGCGAGGACACCTTCGTAATACACGATGGTGCCGATGTCTGTTATGCCTGCTCGCACTCGGAAGCGGTTGTCGAGTGTCCCCATTGTTCTAGGCTTGTCTTTGAGGAAGATCTAGAGTCCTTTTTTGATTGCCTGGATACCGACTACACTGAAGGTCAGACCATTGTCCACAATTCGTTCGGATACAAAGACTTCTCCGCTTGCGAAGAGTGTATCCCGAAGATCAAAGAAGATATTGAAAACCAGAGAAGCGATGACGAATTCCACCGCCTTGAAGAAGAATATTATAGAGGAGACGCCTAATACTCGTTCAACCGGACGCATCCTCGGGCTCTCGCTGTCGCTCGAGCCCTGCGGTGCGCCGGTTAACTCGAGCGCTCGGTGCCATCGGAATGACAGACTACAAGAAGCTACTCCAAGGTATTCGTACGCTTAGCCCGTTTCTTGCTTGGTCAGAACAAGGGCTAACTCCTGAAGAAATTAAGGCCGAGATTGTGCGAATATTGGCGCCATATTTCGAGAATACCGCATTTGCATCAGAGCTTCCTATAGAGATGCTTGCACACGAGGCCGTCGCCGTTGAAAAGATTAGTCGGGATCCGTGGAGTAGTGCACACTTCAGCAATCTACTCTCTCTCTATCAACAAGCGCGAGCACTTGATAGGGGACGCTGTATTCAAGTTTTGGCCGAATGGAATGAATCGATATTTCGTTCTATGGCCGAGTTTACCAGTTTATACCTGCTGGAAGCGGATCACGAAAATTTATCTCTCGAAGAATTCAAAGTGGAAATGTTTCGTAATATTGGCGGCGTGATAGAGGCGTGTATTCAACCTCAATTAAAAGCACTTCTTCACCAAGTTCACATTTGCACTGGACGGTTCTCCAGCGTAAGTGAGTTAACACAGACACGGCTTGGTTCTATAGTTAACGAACTTTACGCCATTCCCTCACTTTCTACCTTAGTGGCTCCTCCTCCGTGGGGATTACAACTTAATCAATGGCGCAACATCGCACAGCATCATTCGGCCACGGTTGTCGGTGATTCAATTGAATGTCGATACAGCATCGGGACTCTGCAACAGGTTCTTATCCTTAATCGTCAGGACCTACTTTCGTTGGCTCGCAAAATTCAGGAGATTCTCGGAATATTACGCGCTGCGCGCTCTCTATTCATTGCAAATAATCTAGAAGCTTTCCTCAAAGATCTCCCTTCTAAAACAAGTGCCCGTAAAGAAGTATCGTTTTTCGTGCTTTCTGTGGGAATTGCCACACAGGGATTTGAGGTGGTTGGCTTAAATGCCTCTCATGACAATGTTTTCCTCACTGTTCAAGATGTAACTAAACAAGACCCTCTGCACCGAGGCATTCATGCATCACAGCTTCTGTATTCCATATGGCAAATTTTTCGTACTCCCAAAGTCGTCGTTTCTTACAGGACCCGTGAGGGGACACCCTTCTTGCAAGCAACTGCTGAGGCAGCCGATCTGGAGCAACTGGAAAGCGGTCAACTTGGTATCGATGAATTCGCCAACCGGGTCCAATTTCAAAGGATGAAAAAGGATACAAAGTAATGGCACCAAACAAGTCGTTGCACCGGACAGCGCCTGCGCCTCACAACGTCAGGCCACTTGCAATCCGAGTCAATGCTCTGGTGCAAGGAAGGCTTCAATCGGCTATGATCATTCTGTTGCTGGGGGGCTCGTCGCAAGTGGCATGCCGTTGCTCGGCTTAGTGTTGCGGCTTAGCTCCAGCGTTCGGCCGCCTAGATGGCAATGATTATGAATCGAGATCACTTCGCTTGAGTACTCATTCCCTTTGCGGGGCGTTTGATTGTTGTGTGCAAATTGAGGCTATAATTGTCTTCTGTTAGCATACGGTTCATACTGCATTGTGAAAGTCGGCGGGTGTCCTCATGAATGATCAAGCGAAACTGGTTAATGATCCCCAGGATTTGGAGCGATTATTGGTTTCCCGAGAATGGGCCGGAGACGTGGATGGGATGGCCGCCCTTTATGAGTCTCATGCAGTTCTTGACTACGGCGAAGGGCAGTTAGTGGTGGGCAGGGAAGCAATTCGCAAGTTTTATGCTGAGCTGGTTGCGACGGGGCGAAAGTTCGAGAGAGGAGAGCAGCGGGCGGCAATAGTAAGCGGAGATTTAGCACTCACCTCAACGCGCGCTCCGGATGGTACTGTAACGGCTGAGGTTGCTCGCCGACAAAGCGACGGAACGTGGCTATGGGTTATCGATCAGTTTTCTATCGCGCAAGATGTTTTCGGTCCAGCAAAACGTTCCTAAAACGATAGCCCTCTTAAATAAGTTTAGACAACTCGGCGCGGGTGAACTCGGGCGTTCGCTGGCTCTGACCAGATAGATGTGAAAGATAAAATGGGAATCTTGATTTTCCTTCTTCTTCCATTCATTGGTGTTCTGATAGCCATATCTGGCTTGAATCCTGGTAGTATGCAGCTATCGCTGGGTGCGTCACTTACTGTTCTGGCTGCTTTAATCGTGCGTTGGTTTCGACAAGATACCATCAAACGTGGACACAAAGATCTACTTGATCGCGGATTGTTTTTAATGACAGCTGGCCACATAGTTCTTCCTCTATACCTACTATGGACGAGGCGTTTAAAAGGCTTGTTAATCTTACTGTTGGCGTTGGTTAGTCTCATCATTCCCGGGGCAGTTGTCGCGATAATCCTTCATGGATGAGCCATCGAACAAGTCGCGGCACCGGACCGCAACCGCGCCTCGCTTAGTCATGCCGCTCTATAAAAGGAGTTGTCAAGTAAAAACACTTTCCCTCCGGTTGCCGGGCGGAAATAAAACAGGCAACTAGCCCCTAACAGGCGGAGCTCTTCACGCTGTTCCGTATTGGATCGGTAGTCAGATTCATCAAAGGTTCTTTTTGCTGTTTCAGTTTGCGATTGGAAGAATTTGCCAACCATCGCTCTATCTGAGACTCGAGGCCTACAACATTATTTGGTTATGCGAGGGGGCATATAGCTTGCACTGGTCCTCGTCATTACGGGACACGGCATGACAGGATACTCACCCTCGAACATAGAACTTCAACAAATTTTATAAATCCGATCGCAGAATCAGTATGAATTACTCCGTAAAAGACGTTTTTAACAGAATAATCAGTTGTTCAGTAGTCGCTTTTTATCAAAAGCCTCCTGGCGTTTCCAAGTTGCGAGAACAGTTGCAGCAATTTTTCTTGCAAGTGTCAACCTAGCGAGCTCGGGCTTCCTTCCATTGTTTATTAGCGTGATGTAAAAATTTCGAAAAGGTTCCCGATTCAACGATTGAATGGCAGCGGCTTTGAAGACATTTTTCAATCTTCGGCTGTAATTCCGATTGAGTCCTCTATTGGATGCAGCTTTGCGCTTTCTGACGAATCTGCCAGCGAAGAACTCATAGTCGGCGCTAGAGCGTGTAACGACTGCAAGTCCACAATAAGCCCAGAACTGTCGTTTGGTTCTGAAACGAAAGGGAGTAGCTACTGTAGCAATGATCTGAGCTACCGAAATGGAGCCAAGTCCAGGGATTGTTTGGAGGACAAAAGCAGCTTTATGCTTTTTTGTTTCAGAGAGCATTTTCGCTCGAGCGATTTTTCGTCGCTCTTTCAGCCAATCGAGTAACTCATATTGGGATTCAGCTCGATCTTTTAGTGGTTCATCTATCAATGTGTTTAGCCATTTGGTTCTTTGGGATTGCTGATAAACGGCTGTTCCCGAACAACGAATTGCTCTGGCTCGAAATAAACCTTTAATCCGATTCATCACTCGCACGGAGTCGGCCACTACGGCTTCATAGCTTGCCACATATTCTTTGAGAGCTCGAATGCTGGACTCTCCCTGGTAAACTGGCTTCAACCCACGTTGCCGTAGAAGTGTTGCGAGTTTGTTTGCATCAATTCGATCTGATTTATTTCCAGCTCCGGAAACCAGTTTGTTGTGCTGCGGATTGCAAACGATAACCTCAGCCACCAAGGGTTTCACTAAATCGTATAACCATGCTGATTGAGTCCCTTGCTCAAAGGTTATATGGATTCTTCCACTGATTCCTCTTAAAAAATCGCGGATCGTTTTTGCTTTTGTTTCAATAACTGATTCGATCATGCACTTTCCTGCAACGTTGTGAACCGCTGCAAAGATAGTTGTCGAATGCACGTCAAATGCGACATACTTATCAATATTCATTTAAGGACCCTCCTTCTGGTCAGTTGTTTGTTTTGCTCAAATTCAAACTACCACCAAAGGGGCGTCCTTTTTATAATGAGCTTGCAATCTGTTTAGAAACTCTGAAAACGGGGAAAAGGAAAATCGGTTAGAATATTCTGTGCTGGGGCACGGCCGCAAGCGGCACGCCCTCGTTCGTCGCGGTTGCCGCCGCTGAGCTCCGGCGTTCAACAGCGCATACGGAGCAACAGATAGCAAGAATATCATCGTGCTATTGAGGTTAATGAAACCAGTTAACGGTCAACGATTAGTCAAAGGAGATCAATATGAAGTTCATGATTACGTGGAATATATCGCCGGAGAATTACAAGACGGCGGTCGAGCGGTTCCTCAAAACCGGCGCTCCGGCACCGGAGGGCCTGAAAACAATCGGTCGATGGCACACAGCGGGTTCGAGTAAGGGCTTTCATCTAGTGGAGGGCTCCGACGCCGCGCTCGCAGAGATCAACGCCCAGTGGGCTGACCTGCTAAATCTAGAGGTTGTGCCGGTCGTTGAAGATGATGTGGCCGGGCAGGTTGCGACAAGGGTGTACGGAAAGAAGTAGCGCTGCCGAACAACTCGTTGCACCGGACGGCAACCGCGCCTCGCTCAGTCACCTCGGTTGCAATCGGGTTAATATTCAACGGGGAGAGCTTTAATCGGCTATGATGTTCGGGGTATTACAGATCGTTCTATCGATGGAAAGACGATGACAGCAAACCCTCTTATCGGCCACTGGCGTCTAACTCGCTCACATGGTGAAATAGATCTTGGTGAGGAAGGTGTGACTCTAGATTTCGATGATGCAGGAAATCTCACCTACACGATTTATGAAAGCGACAAGCAACAGATCATGGAGCTAACATACGAAATTGATGATAACTACCTTATTACTGATCAGCCATCACATCCCCAGAGAGAACGAACGTCATTTGTATTCGAAAATGGACTCCTACTGCTCGATTATGGTTCATCGAAGGCCTGGTTTAAAAGAGTTGGAAATTGATGCCGGCGAATAAGTCGTCGACCATCACCGTGACAATGTTGGCGTTTGGCGCTTTCAAACGGACCCTTTTTGGTAAAACATTCTCCAGGTTTTCGCGAGTGAGAGGAATGCATGTTGACAAATATTAAAAAGGCATTGGGCCTAATTTGTGGCCACGTCAAGCATTTTGTCCGAGGTGTAGCCCAAAACCAATGGACCGGATCGTGCAAGGGAAGCGGGCAGACTTGACTGATTTGATGCCTCCGTGCGATCGAATTACAAAATAGAATGACTCCAAACCAAATCTACAGCGTGAAACGTCTTATTGCTCGAGTATCCATTACGAAGCGGCGGATCTGATTTTTTCGAAGCATTGAATCGACACCGGACCTAAAATCGAACTGTTGCGCGAATCCGCAATGATTGAGAACGGACGATTCAAGTCCTAAGATACAAGGTATTGGAAGGTGGTGTTGTTATGAGCAATCCGGCAGAAACTTACGAGAATTACATGGTACCGGCTTTCTTCGCGCCATGGGCATCGCACCTGATCGAGTCGCTAAAACCGCAACCGGGCGAACGAGTGTTGGATACAGGCTGCGGTACGGCAATCGTTGCACGCCGCGTTGCGCCACTTATCGAGCCAGGCGGAAAAGTCACCGCGCTGGATCTCAACCCGAACATGCTCACTGTAGCACGTGCGGCCGCGGAACAAGAGGGTGTCGCAATCGAATTTCATGAAGGCCGCGTGGAACAACTTCCCTTTTCGGATAACAGTTTTGATCTGGTGTTATGCCAGGCCGCGTTAATGTTTTTTGAGGATCGTGACGCAGTGGCTTTCGAAATATGGAGATCAACCTTGTGGATATAACTGCGCGGTTTCCTCAACCGGAAATGTTCATCCCAGGCGAAATCGACGTTGACACCGCGGCAATCCCCTCGATGCAACACCTGGACATAGCAGGACGCCGGGCAATCACATCAGCCATTCGCGAAGACATGAAAGGCCCCCTTCGCGAAATTACCCAAGGAGACTTCGTTGTGATGCCCTTCCATACATTTGTTGTGCTCGCAAACCACGAATAAGATTGCATGCTAGAATGGGTTCACAGAACCAGTGGCCCTAAAAGGTAGCTCCAAAGCAGTCCTAGCCTTTATCCTTTCTATAAGAGTCGCGATTTTTATTCTCGCAGTATCTCTCGTGATCATCCTGTACAGCGGCTTGAGCCAGTTCCATTTTCTTGGTATGCGCCTGGAAAGGTGGAACCTGGCTTATCTGATCATTTTGTTGCTGTTTTTGTTCATTCTGCAGCTCGCGTTGATCAGTAAAAAGATTTCAAACCTGTTGCAATTGCATCCTTGCGCCATTTTGTTTTCCATTGTGCTGATCATTTACCTTTCCAATGGAATAACAATTAGCGCAGGAGACACGCGCCCAGCCCGTTATCTACCCTTCAGCATCATTCAACAAGGAGACTTCTATCTCGATGAATTTGCATTCCTGTTCTCTAATGGAAGGCCACATTTTCTTCGCTACGTCAAGCACCACTATGTGTCCGACTATCCGGTTGGTGCGGCAGTGGCGGCGCTTCCGGTCTATTTTTTCTCAGCGATTGGCTCTGTGTCTCCAGAAAATCCGATCGTCATTGAGCTGGAAAAAATTACAGGCTCATTGGCCGTTGCCCTTTCCGTGGTTATGATGTATCTGGTTCTCCGGTTTCTAACGAGTCCCACTTACAGTTTTTGTCTTGCGCTGATCTTTGGCTTGTGTACGAGCAATCTCAGCGTTGCCGGTCAAGGGTTGTGGCAGCACGGACCCAGCCAGCTGAGTTTATGCTGCGCGCTCTATTGCCTGTTGCGAGGCCGCCGTGAGCCACGATGGATACCCCTATCCGGTTTCTTTCTGATGTTCTCTGTCGTATGCCGGCCGACCAATCTTCTCCTGATCATTCCGATTGGAATTGTCGTTCTTCTGCAGCATCGAAAACAAGCTCTGTGGTTCTTACTCTGCGGCGTCCCGCCCGTACTATTTCAACTCTGGTACAACGTGACCTATTTTCGCGATCCATTCCGCTCGCAGTTTTCGCTTGTTGACAGTTGGGAAACCCCTTTCTGGACAGGAGCCACTGGTATCCTTTTCAGTCCCGGAAGGGGGCTATTTTTTTATTCGCCTCTGTTTCTATTTTCGGTCCTCGGTATCGTGAAAACGTGGCGAAAGCCTGGTGACGGAAACAAGAGAGATCCTTTGATGATGGGTCTGTCCATAGGAGTCCTGTTTGTCCTGATCCTTTACAGCAAATGGCAAACGTGGTGGGGAGGCGAATTATATGGACCGCGCATCATCTCGGATATCAATCCGATCTTGATGATCTTTCTTGTTCCGCTTGCCGGATTATTTGAAAAACGAAAGTTGTGGAAAGGAGTCTTTGCAGTCACCCTCCTCTGGTCTCTGTACGCGCATTTGATCGGCGCATTTGCTTACGATAAGGATTGGCATTCGCACAAGTCGATCCATCCGATTCCGCAGAGATTCTGGCAATGGCGCAACAACCCTGTTTTTGATCATTCAAGAAAGCTGTGGAAACGGTTGACGGACCAGGATGATTTGATCAGAAGATGAGCTTGGAATCGAATGGCAAATAACGATTGGGGCTGATGCGCCGACCGTTTTAAAGCGCTCACGGAACCCGCTCAAATCAAATATTGGAACCCGTACAGCAGTGACGTTCAGGTGGAAGCGAAACCGGGCGGGCGCTACTCGTTCGGTTGGAAAACGGAAGCGGAAGGAAAAGATGGTCCTGACCGGATCGTCGAAGAACGACTGGAATGGAGTGGTGGAATAGCACGCGGGCACGATGAATCGCGCCCCTACTATTTTGGCTCTAGCTCTGCTGGCGGTACAAACTCCTACCTTGCCGGCGGGCGACAGATTGAAAGTGTAGCAAAGGGATCCACTTCCTCTTTCTGCACTTGAATCTGACACCGCGCCCGGCCTTCATTTTCATCGATTAGAACGGTCCAGTCTCCGGTCATCTGCGGATGAATGAAAAGAATGAGTCTTCCTGGCGACTCGGTAACGATGTAGCCCTCATATTGGCCTACACCGACCGTTGTGTTGCTGAAGTCGCCATCAAAAGGGCCTTTGATAATCGCGTAACCGCCGGATTTCACTTTTGAGCTGATTTCATACCTCAAGTGAGGAATCTCAATGTTCTGTTGAGCCTCCCTGGGCTGTTTTTCTACTTGCAGTTCAGGATCTGTCGGAGATACAGACTCCATCGAAGCTTTGGACAATACGTATTTTGCGCGAACAATCTCGTTCTCCCACTGATCGATTAGCAGCAGATCCAGCGATTCAGGCAGGTTCCATTTTCGTAGACTGTCATCGGGAACGACCGGTTTCCCCATAACAGTCAGCAAATAAAGACTGGCGCTGGGCGCAGGCGAAGCTTGAAGTCTGCCCGATACAGTCTCACCAGGCTTTGCATCTTGAGAAAAACTCATTGTGTAAACGCCTTCCGGCACAATCATCCGTATCTGAATTACGCCTGAAATGGCTTGCACTTCGCTTCGAAATCTTCCGGTCTTCAACAGGAAAGGCCAAACCCGCTTCATGATCAGTACGCATATTCTGCTGAAATTCCTGCGATTCGGAAGAACCATATCTGTAAAGAATTCTGCGCACTTCAAACAACAGGCCAAGACTGTCCGGTATCGCTCCGGCCACCCACAATTCACGGACTCGATCCAATTGCCCTCTCGTTCGCTTCAACTGACGTCGAATCTCTTTGTTTTTGGTCAGCTTCTCTGTGCTGGATATAAATTTCTGAATCGATTCGAGCTCGGAATCAGCACCCTGCCGTGCAACAACCAAAGGGGTGAAACCGATCATAAAAACGAGTAAAATCACCTGCAGTTTCATGAATTCACAAGCATATAATATAGAGTCGCAATCAGGAGGAGTATGAAAACTCGCAAAAATTGGATGTTGGTAGCGGTCATTTTGTTGTTTCCGTTGCATGCGATCTGTAAAGATGCAAAGGTTCCTTTTCTTCAAGAGAAACAGACAGCCGTTGCCTCGGTTGAGGCGCATCAGAAGGACCTTATTCAATTGAGTGATCAAATCTGGGCTTTTGCCGAAACAGCATTAATGGAAACAAAATCTTCCAAGGTGCTTGCGGACTACGCCGAACAGAAAGGATTTAAAGTGGAACGCGGGGTTGCAGGCATGCCCACAGCATTTATTGCAACATTTGGTGAGGGAAAGCCGGTAATCGGGATTCTCGGTGAATTTGATGCGCTGCCCGGCATTTCGCAGAAAGCAACTTCCGTGAAGGAACCGCTTGAACCCGGGGCTGCCGGACATGGTTGTGGTCACAATCTTTTCGGTGCGGCAAGCCTGGGAGCAGCTATTGCGATCAAAGAACAGATTGAGTCGGGCAAGTTAAAAGGTACGATCCGGTTCTACGGGACTCCCGCGGAAGAAAATTACAGTGGAAAAGCGTATATGCTTCGAGAGGGTCTTTTCAAAGATCTGGACGTAACGCTGGCGTGGCATCCAGCCACCGAAACCGGAAGTGATACGGAAAGCAGTCAGGCGATCGTGGATTTCATTGTGGAATTTAAAGGTAAAGCATCTCACGCTGCATTCGATCCCTGGAACGGACGAAGCGCAGTCGATGCGTTGGAACTTTTTACGCACGCATTAAATATGATGCGTGAACATGTAAAGCCAACGGTACGGATGCATTACGTAATTCAGAAAGGCGGGGATGTGCCGAATGTGATTCCGGAATACAGTAAACTGTGGGTCTGGATGCGTGATTCCAAACGCACAGGCGTGGAACCACTGCTGGAACGCGCCCGAAAAATGGCAGAAGGAGTCGCGATGGCTACAGGAGTGGAATCAAAATTTACAATCCAGAACGGATCGTACGAAATGCTCGTTAATTTCACGGGACAAAAAACGCTTTATAAAAATTTACAATGGTTGGGACCGTTGAAATTTACGGAAGAAGAACAGCAGTTTGCACGTGAAATCCAAAAAGCAACCGGAGTTCCCGAAAAAGGATTGAATTACCAGGTGAATCCATTTAACGATAAACCGGGCGAGCCCCAGGGGGGTTCGACGGATGTCGGGGATGTTAGCTGGGTTACTCCGACGGTTCATCTTTCGGTTACAACGGCACCGGCAGAAGCGCCCTGGCACGGATGGCCCGTTGTAGCCTGCGGTGGAATGTCGATCGGCCACAAAGGGCTTGTTTATGCTGCAAAAGCACTCGCCGCCACCATGGTTGATTTTTATATGGATCCGGCTCAGCGAGAAAAAATTCGGCAGGAATTTGCGGAACAGACAAAAGGTACCACTTATAAAGGATATATTGGAGATGGACCGCCTCCAATTCCAGAGACATTCAAATGAGAGAGATTGAACGAATTTTGGATCAGGTCAAACGGTCCTTTGAAGGGGAAGCCTGGCATGGACCTTCGGTTCGTGAAGTTCTTGCCGGTGTGAATTCAGACAAAGCGGCGGCTCATCCGATCCCGGCCGCTCACAGCATCTGGGAAATCACAGATCACATCGGCGCATGGATGCATTACGTGTGCAAACGTTTGGACGGCGAACAGTTTGAAGCAACACCGGAACAGGATTGGCCGGCAGCGCCAGCGAAGGATGAGAAGGGTTGGCAGAATACGCTCAAGAATCTGGAACAGGGATATCAAAAACTGACTGCCGCTATCCAACGCTCGAGCGATGAAGATCTGGAAAAAAAATATGTGCCGGGCAAACATTATACGATCTATTTCATGTTGCATGGTGTGATTCAGCACAATCTATTTCACGCCGGCCAAATCGCACTCCTGAAAAAAGCATAAGATCTAACGCAAAGGCATAAAGCGCTAAGGTAAAGTCTTATTTTCCTTTGCGTCGTTGCGACTTTGCGTTAAAGAGCTGAGCTCCTCGGGGGTGAGGAGGCGCCATTGCGCCGAAGGAACATCGAGCTTCACGGGACCAAACTGAATGCGTTTGAGATCGATCACTTTCAAGGGAGTCCCAAACGCGTCATCATGAAGAGCGCCGAACATGCGACGGATGTGCCGGTTCTTCCCTTCTTTCAAGACCACATGAAGCCGCGTTTTGGGGCCCACGTATCCTTCAATCGAAACACGATCGCAAGTGAGAGTGCCCACAGGCGATTCGATTCCTTGACTGATGCTTTCGAGGTGATGAGGCTGAACATGTCCTCGTACCCAGACTTCGTACGTTTTTTCGAATTGACCCGGCTGCCCCAGCTTCTCTACGAATGACGGATCCTTTACAAGAAGAAGCAGCCCGCGGGTATCTCGATCCAGCCGTCCTACAGGGACCCAGCCTTCATCTCGAACCCACTGAGGAAGCAGATCGTAAACGGTCTTCCGACCCTGTTCATCGCTTGTGCTGACAATGACAGATTTTGGTTTGTGAAAAAGCAGAATCACCGGCTTAAGAATTCATGCAGCAGCAAATGAAAATGGTGAAGACCATTCTCCCGTTTCATCGAAAACCGGCCCTGTTGATACGATTCTGACTGCAGACCTCGCTGCACCTGTTCGCAGATTTCGATGTCCTCTTTTTGGATTTGATCGCTAAAAGCAATTGACTGTTGTAAAGATTCCCATCCTTCACCCGTTCCAGGTCCTAGAAAAAACCATTCAAAAATTGTCATGGTTTTATTTGCATCCATCGGCAAAATGATGTTGGCTTGCAAATTATCCGGATAGATATTGATCATGAAATTCGGGAAGATCCAGTAATAAAGGGCGCTTGATTCCGACTCATTTCTGACATATCTACGATCCCGCGATTCCAATTCCCCCTCTTTCACAGGACGAATCGGAGCATGCGCCGAAGAATAATAACGAAATGTATCGACACGATACTGCGCGTAGTCGATCTCACGAAACAAGCCGGGATGAGCCATCGGGATGTGATATCCTTCCAGATAGTTGTCAATGTAGACTTTCCAGTTGCATCCGACCACATATTCTCTTCGTTCGATGAAGTGCATTTGATCAACCGGAAAACCCTCGCTCTGCACTTCTGCCGGAATATTTCCCAGCATTTCCGACAAATGATGGCGCTTGCGAATCCAGATTCACAAACACATAAGGGCCCCAGGTTTCGATGCGGACCGTAGGCAAACAGACTTCAGATTTGTTCCAATCTTGAACTCCTTCAAATTCGGGAGCAGCCAGCAATTGCCCATCCAGCCCGTAGGTCCAGCCGTGATAACCGCACTGAAGACTCTTCCTGATTCCCTTTTCCGCTCGCAACCGGATGAGCACGATGGCGACACACGTTGGAAAAGGCTCGCAGCTTGCCGTCCATGGATCGCGCAACCACAACAGGTTCCCCCTGCACCTCACAGGAAAAATAATCGCCAGGTCTTCGAAGCTCATCCTGATGACCGACGGCCTGCCAGGTTTTCAGAAAAACTTTCTTTCGTTCAGCCGAAAGAAATTCCGTATCGACATACCAGCGCCGCGGAATCGTAGATGCGCGCGATAAATCGGTCGTCGGATTGTAATCGCTCAAATCCATTATTGGCTCTCCGGATAGTATTGGCTGAATGCCCGCCTCTGGCGGCCTGAGCTCTGCTCAAGAGCCAGTGGGCGCGCGGTACATCACGCCACTACATCATTTCAATTGTCTCAGAAAATCAGCAGCGACCTGTTTGACATCGCGATGTTCGCCATCTACAGCGTAATTCATTTGCCTCATTTCTCGTTCCGTAATTTTTCCACCCAGCTGGTTCAACGCTTCTTCGAGTCCTGGGAAATTTCTGCAAAGCGGCTCTTCTGACAACGGGAGCTGCCTGATACGGCGGGAAGTAATGTTTGTCATCCTCCAGCACAAACAGATCCAGTTTTGTTATCAGTCCGTTCGTGGAATCTCCCGCAATAAAATCGACCTGCTTTTCAGCTGCCGCTTTATAAATAAGATTCACATCCATCACTTTTGGGGGTTCCTCAAACTCTAATCCGTAAGCTGCGGAGAGACCGGGAAAGCCATCCTTTCGCTCCATGAATTCGTACCCGAATCCTGCTCTCCATTTGGGTGTATACCGCGCCGAATCGGAAATTGTTCGGATAGCGAACTTGCGAGCATCCTCGCCGCGAATGATCATCGCGAACGTATTGTTGAACCCGAGAGGAGCCGTCCATTCTGCATTAAATTGTTTCCGGTAAGCGTCTCTCGTTTCAGAAAAGACCGTCACCGGATCGCTTTTCGGCTCTCTCTTCAGAATGGCCGTATAGGCTGTGCCTGAATATTCCACGTAAAGATCAATCTGATCCGCTTCAAGAGCTTTGTGACAGATGAACGTGCCCCCGAGATTGAGTTTGCGGTCCACCGGGATGCTCAACTTTTGTTCGATGTATTGCGCCACCACCTCTCCCAGAATGACCTGCTCGGTAAAATTTTTTGAGGCCACGACAAGCTTTTCCTGACGGTTGCAGCAGAGCAAGAGGAACGCAAAGAGAACAGTGAAATATTTCATGCGTTTTTACTCGATCGTTTTTCGATTCTACCAAGAATAAAGTCGACAAGTATGGCGAGTAGAGCAGCCGGTATTGCGCCTGCAAGGATCAAGGTGTTATTCACAGTAGAGAGTCCGCGAAAAATGAATTCCCCCAGCCCACCGGCTCCAATCGCTGCGGCAATCGTGGCGACTCCGATGGATACGACCATTGCAATTCGCAATCCCGCAAAAATGACTGCTCTTGCAAGCGGTATTTCAACCTGCATTAGCAACTGCGTATCCGTCATGCCCATCCCCTTACCGGCTTCTCTGACCGCCGGGTCGACACCCGCAATTCCGCTGTATGTGTTGCGGATCACCGGCAACAGCGCATATAACACAAGCGCTGTGATCGCGGCGCCGGCTCCAATCCCTCCCAAGAATGGAATCGAAAGCATGAAGCCGAGTAAAGCAAGGCTGGGGATCGTTTGCAGGATGCTCGCAATTCCCAGAATGGGACCGCTCCAGGCAGGTTTTCGTGTCAATAGAATTCCGGTGGGAACTCCGATCGCAGCCGCGATCATTGTAGAAACGACCGCAAGGAAGAGATGTTGAAATGACAGATTCAAGATCTGTCCATAATTCTGTGAAACAAATTCAAAAAAGTTCATTGGAATAATGGCTGCAAGTTTCGAATCGGCGCAAGGAAAGCTTTTATAGCCGGATCTTCCGAACCAAGAAATTCACTCCTTGTGGCCAGTGCAATCAGCTCACCATCCTTCATCAATCCGATGCGATCACCGAACAGAAGCGCTTCCGCTACATCATGTGTGACAAATACCATGGTTTTATGAAGACGTTTTCTGAGTTCCTTAAATTCATTTTGAATCTCGGCTCGACTGATCGGATCCAAAGCTCCGAAAGGCTCATCCAGCAGGAGAATCGGGGGATCCGCGCACACAGCCCGCGCCACTCCCACTCGCTGGCGCTGACCGCCGGACAGCTGGCGAGGATAGCGTGACGAAAATTTGTCCGGGTCGAGGCCGACAAGACTCAAAACTTCATGGACCCGCTTGCTAATCCTTTCTCTGTCCCATTTTTCAAGTCGCGGAACCAATGCAACGTTGTCATACACTGTGAAGTGCGGAAACAATCCGACATCCTGAATGACATAACCGATCCCTCTTCGCAGCAGGATCGCATTCCAATCCAGCGTGTTCTTTTCATCAACATAAACAACACCTTCACTCGGCATCAACAGATGGTTGATCAATTTCAATGTTGTCGTTTTCCCGGAGCCGCTTCTGCCCAACAGTACAACAGTCTCGCCACTCTCCACCTGAAAGGAAAGATGCTTCAGCAGGACGGAACTTCCGGCCCGAAAGGATACATTGTCGAAACGGATGACCGGCATCGCCCTTCATTATATATGCGTAATGGCAGAGCATTTCCTAAAACAAATCCTTTGTCGGCATTTAGAGATCAGTACTTCCAATGGAAACTGTAATATCCTTATTCGTATGAAAGCTGATCTTCAAGTTCATTTGCTCCCGAACTGGGAGGACATCTCCCACGAGAATCCTGAAGGTCCGCCAACATTCGTGCTTTCCGATGAGAACGCAACCGGAGTCCTGCAGATGTCGATCCAATCAGTGTATGAATCAGGGCCGGAGCCCAACCCCACGGACAATGATTTAATCCGTTTATCGGAGCACATAGCCGGGATTCAGGAAGCGGAGGTTGTAAAACGCTATTCGGGGGAATGCGATCTCGGGAGATTTGGTTGTGTGATTGCCAGATCGGTTGAACTTCCCACAGTTCAAATTTGGACGCTTGCAAATGGACGCGATTTTGTTCTTGCAACATTCCTCTGCACGGAGAATCCGAGCGCAGAGGAAGCGACTCAGGCAGAAACAATAGTGAAAACAGCCCGACTCGTTTTCAATAGTTGAACATTCATGTTTGAAGGTCGATTCGCAGCCGTAGGTCATCTGTTGTTTCTCCTGGCTCTCGGCGCTTCCCTCAGCGCACAAACATTTGAAATCAATAAAGATCAACTCCTTCGCGACTTAAAAATTCTTTCGGCCGATGATATGCAAGGTCGAAAAGTCGAGACCCCGGCCAATGCCAAAGCGCGCGCTTTCATCATGGAACGTTTCAACCAGACAGGAATTCAAAAGTACAAAGATACCTACGAACAACCATTCACCTTTACATACCGAAAAGACAAGAGCAAGGCTGAACATCAAGGAGTCAATGTCGTTGGACTCATAAAAGGGGCCGATTCTGAAAATACAATTGTTGTTACAGCACACTATGATCATCTGGGAATAAAAAACGACCAAATCTACAATGGAGCGGACGACAACGCTTCAGGCGTTGCCGCGCTATTCGCGATCGGGTCTTATTTCAGCAAGAATCCGCCTCACAATTCGATCATGATTGCCGCGCTGGATGGGGAGGAAGCCGATGCGGAGTCAGGCGGGAGAAAACTTGTCCAACAGTTGGACAGAAAGACAACCGTGATGAACGTCAATCTCGATATGATTGGCCGTGACAGAAATCATATCCTATACGCTGTAGGTACCTATCATTATCCTTACTTGAAACCTTACCTGGAGAAGGTGGCGGGCAAGTCGCCTGTAAAACTCCTGTTCGGCCACGATCAACCAAAAATCAAACACGTCGAGGATTGGACGAAAGAGTCCGATCATTATGCGTTTCATGTTCAAAGAATACCCTTCATTTATTTCGGTGTGGAAGATTATGAGCATCATCATAAACCGACCGACGAATTTGAAAACATGACTCATGAATTCTACGTGAATGCTGTAGAAACCATCCTGATAGCATTGAAGGAGTTCGATGAAAATCTGGCTGAAATACAACGAATGCGGGCGCCATAATGTCGCGTCCTACAATTTAAGGAGGAGCCTTAGCCCGCAATTCTTCCGCGCGAGCGAGGTAATATCGTGCTTTGTCTTTCAAACCAAGGCCTTCGTATGCGTCACCCAAAAGAAAGTAACCAAAAGGCTGAAACTCATCTGACGGGTTCAAGCGAAGCCCTCTCTCTCTGCGAGTTGAATAACAGAACGGAGATCACCTTTGTGTTCGAGTAATATTCTGGCAAGAAAAAAATATCCTCGTGGAATCAAGATGTTAAAAAGTTAAGGCGCTTTCAAAAACGCCCCGCAACAGAAGCACGCGGGCGCGATGAATCGCGCCCCTACATGTAGGGGCGACATTTATGGCGCCCGTGTTCCAATTTGAGCCGCACATCATCGAATATGAAAGGTAACGGTAACTGTAAAATAAACTTTCACCGGACGGCCTTGAACCAGTGCCGGCTTGTATTTCCACTGCAACACAGCATGGATCGCGGCATTTTCAAGAAGTGCAGAGTCAGAGCGCAAGGTTCTGACCTGTTCAACATCCCCGTTCCTTGTAATAACGGCTTCCAGCACAACGATCCCTTCTTCCCGCTTGATAATGGCGGTTCGCGGATAGTCCGGTTCAACACGTTTCAGTAAAACCGGTGGTGTAACACCGCTGACAATAACCCGTGGCGGTTCATCCAATGAAATGATTGTGTCTGTATTTAATGGGGATGATCCCAACCCGCCTTCAACGCCGTTCGGATCTCCTTCACCCGGTGGGGCGTCCTCTGTGCCGGATTGCATTTCCGGGCCAAGTTGTTCAACCGGAAAGGATGATTCGGCAGCGAGAGGATGAACCTCAACGGGCTGAGTTCCTTGAACCGGTGGTTGCGTCTTTGCCAGTCGCTTCGTTTGAGTTGCTCCACCTCCTAATCTGGGCGGAGGCGCGATGATCGCTGGAATTACATAGGAAAAACCGATCGGAGGCGCTTCCACTGCCTCCACATGCCAGTAACCGACGAGAATTGCAACGATCATGAATGCGATATGCAGAACGGCAGCAGCAGGAATTGTCCACCATCGTTTTGTAGATCTATCGAATCGGTTCGACTCTATTAGTGTTCGTTCCCACATATCTTCTCCTTTCCTTTATACAATGAGACACTTTGATTGAAACAAAGTTCCAGCGAGTGTCTTTCAATGTGGGTTAACTTTGAGGCCTAAATTTTTCCCGCCCCTTTTAATGACCGCAAGAAGAGGTCCACCGGAAGAGTATTCACAATATCCTTTTTAGTGGCCCATCCGCGTCTGGCCTGGCCTATCCCGTACTCTAGATAGCGAAACTCAGATGCAGCATGTGCATCCGAATCGATGCACATCTTTACACCGGCTTCGACGCACTTGCGAATATGCTCATCCTTCATATCGAACCGATCGGGGGACGCATCAATTTCCATCACAGTTTTCGTTCGTAATGCTGCGGCAATCACAGAATCCACATCGAGATCGATCGGATCTCTTTTGATGACTTTTCGCGCAGTCAAATGAAAAATGATGTCTACATGAGGATTCTCGATTGCACGGAGGAGTCGCGCCGTTTGTTCTTCTCGCGAGAGATGAAAATGGTGATGCACCGCCGCCCCTACGACATCCAGCTCGGCCAGAACCTCATCTGCGATGTCGAGCGAACCGTCTTTCATAATGTTTACTTCTGCGCCGGACAAAATGCGGAATTTACGCCCTGCGGCTTTGAATTTCTTGTTGATGCTCCGAATCTCCTTCATCTGCTCGCGCAATTTGGATTCATCGGAACCGTTTGTCATCGGCAGCCCTTTTGTATGATCTGTAATGACGATGTATTCCAGGCCCATTTTTTCTGCAGCATCCGCCATTCCTTCAATCGAGTCATCCCCATCTGTCCAATCCGTCTGCACCTGAAGATCCCCTTTCAAATCGCCATATTGAATCAGTTTCGGAAGTTTTTTCTTCAGAGCAGCCTGCACTTCGCCGCAATCTTCGCGAAGCTCGGGTTCGATATATTGCATGCCGAGCGCTTCATAAATCTCTTCTTCCGTTCGTCCGGCAATCACTCGATTCCCTTCAAACAATCCGTATTCATTCAACTTCCATCCGCGCTTAACGGCGAGCTCACGAACGGCTACGCTGTGATTTTTGGACCCGGTGAAATAACAAAGAGCCGCCCCAAAAGATTCCTCCGGCACGATTCGCAGATCAGCGTCCATTGAGTTTCGCAGCCGAACATTTACTTTTGTGTTCCCTTTGCCATACACGTGATCGACCAGCGGCAGTGTTACAAACTGATCCGCAATCTTCTCCGGACTGTTGGATGTAACGACGATGTCAATATCTCCAATCGTTTCCCTTTTTCTTCGGAGCGATCCTGCGAGGGCGACTTTACCTGCTTCTGAAAACTGCGATACGGCACGTTCGAGCGTCTTTGCAATTTTGAGAGCGCTCCCGTAGGTCCGCCGGTTGGCTGATTTCTGCAAAAACTGAAGACCCTTCAGAATCTTTTCCTCTGACCGCGCTCCAAAATGCGGAATTTCCCTGATTTTCCCTGCACGCGCAGCTTTTTCAAGCTCTTGAAGATTCGTGATTCTGAGCTTCTTCCAGAGAGTCTTAATCATCTTTGGACCGAGACCTTCAACTCTTCTCAATTGCAGAACGTCCACCGGAATGTTTTGTTTGAACTTGTCATATTCCGGAAAACTGCCGGTCTTTTGAAGCTTCTCAATGTGGTCGGCGATACTCTTCCCAACGCCAGGGATTTGTGTCAGCGCTTTTGCGCCCCCTCTTCGAATGATTTCTTCAACATTTTCATCCAGCGTTTGGATCGCCAATGCTGCCCTTTCATACGCCTGAGGTTTAAAAGGGATCCCCTCCATTTCACAATAGAGAGCCATCTCAAAAAGAATGCGCGCGATCTTTTGATTTGTCATAATCCTGGAGAGCGCGCTGTTCTCCACACCATATTTCTCAACCTTCTAACAGGTGATTGCGCCAGCTATCCGGGAGTGCTTCAACTCGAATAGCCCTTTGCAATAAATCCGGGTTCCTACTATCACCCAAATACAATTGAACAATATTCAAAACAGAAACCTGATTCTTATCGCGATGCACCCATTCGATGAGATCTCCTGCTTGCGCCTCACCTTCTTCCAATACAGCAAAATAGAAGCCTGTTCTTCTGCTGTCCAGGAATTGTTTAATCATTTTTTCTCCACCGAATCGAATGCCGAGTTTGTAGCAGGGCATCCGGGGTTGTGTAACCATCAAAAGAGCGGAACCGGCGCGGATCTGATCTCCAATGCAGACGCTATCTTCGACTAGACCTGACGTTGTCAGGTTTTCTCCAAACATTCCCCAGGAAAGCTCGTGAGTTGTGAGTTCCTGTTTCCAGTATTCATAGTGCTCGGATGGATAGGCATACACAGCCATGTTCGGCCCGCCATGCACGCGCAAATCGGCCTGTCCATCCCCTTCTATGTTTAATCGCGCGATTTTGACCCTTCCGGCAACCGGCACCTTAAAGATGGAAGTTCGAACTTCTTTCCCACGCCACATCACCTCACGCGGTGTGCCTACATTGATTGAAACGATATTCATGAAGTTAACCTCAAATACGTGATTCCATTCGTTGCGCGGCCTCCTGAGAGGAAATGACCGGATAAATATCGAAATCTACAAGATCAGCCCACTGATCCACCCATTGCTGGATCAGATCGATATGTGATGTCTCCATTAGCTGAAAACATGTATGCATCTTTTCATCCACCCAGCTGGAGATGTACTGCACGCCTTCCGGAGCCAATCGTCCCCGTTCGCGAAAACGTCGGTAGACGGGCACCGGATCCTGGTTCTTGAAGTGTTCAACAATCATGAAGAGCATTCACGTTTCTCCCATCGAGCTCAGCGGTTAAATTTGATTCCGGTGGGGCAGACAGCGGGTTTGCGTGGATTGATCCCGATCGGAAACCAGCCGTCAGAGTCGCACTGCAACTCAGAATCCGAACGATCGAGCGGAGACAAACGGATCAAAAAGTCCACAAAGTCAGGCTCTTCCAATTCCTCGTATTCTTCTGAGTTGTAAAGGTCATCCCACTCTTCCTCATGACCGGGATCCTCATCGGAATTTTCGCCAAGGTAGAATTTCATCGTGTTTGGAAAATCCTTTCCCGGATGAGTCCTCCTGTACCATGTGCCCACCGGTTCCGATAGATCCCCTCGTAAACAATCGGAACCATTGATACCCCAATAAAACGTATAAACTTCTACACTGTATTCTCCTGGTGAAATTGGAATCGACCGCATGAAGTCCTCTTTTGGACCTCTCGGATCAAAACCTCCTTCGAATACAAGATTCCCGCAAGACACTCGCAGTTTCCAAACAATTTTGTCTACCCACTCCGCTTCTTCCTGTTCTGTTAGTTCATCGGTGATCAAACGAATATGCGGTGAACCGTCCTGAACCAGGCTGATCGGGATGATGATCCCTTCCTGAACACTGCTGTAAAGATTGTTGATTACTTCATCACGCGCCTTCCCGCCAAAGCCGGCAGCATGAATCGTGAAACCTGTTGCTTCGTTGTAAACGGCTATATCTCTTCGCATAACCCCTGCCGAACAGTATTGATGCACGCTCCTAAAAACATGATACCAGATGATCCGTGGATGCTTTATGTCGGGGGACTGCCGCAGGACGTAGAAAGTTTGGCCGGCAGGGACGATCGTTTTCCGGCGGCCTGCGGATGCCGGCAACCAGCTGAATCCTTTTCGCAAGCAAAACGACGAACTGCAGAGATGGGACGTTAGCGAGCCAGGAACTAATTCACCAAGAGTTGCAAACCCGCAGGACTGAACGCCAGTAATGCCTCGTTGGGCAGCATTACTTCTTGTCGTTGGCTACAGGATAAATTGTAATAAAGATGCTTGCGCCGATGGATGCCACCCGCTGAACTGTAGAAGGCCTTAACTCAGATCGGTACGCTTCCGGAGAATCGCCGCTTTCATATCCGATATCGAAAATTCGAGAGACACAGTTATCCCAGAGTAAACGGGCGTCCACCGGAAGGTTCTCTACTAGCAGGCAAAACTGATTCATTACCTCGTCCGGTTCATGAAACGAACCTGGAACTTCGAAAGAGGCAAAGTGATAGTTGCTCCGTACAATCCCTTGAAATAGAACTGTGACATCATCTCCGAATTCCTCCACGATTCTGGACACGTCTTGCTGAGACTCAATTTCCAAATCAGTGTTCAGATATTTGATGTTCATCAGACTTGATACACCGAACTTCCGAGCGATCTGCCAGAATTTTTAGAAATCGTTAAGGATGGCTTGCGCAGCAAGGGATCCGGGGATGCCGGTAACACCGCCACCAGGATGGGTAGCAGCGCCGCACATGTAAAGATTCTGGATGGGTGTGCGATATTGCGAATAACCTGGAACAGGTCGCATAAAGAAGATTTGATCGAGTGAAAGTTCTGAATGATGAACGTGCCCTTCCGTCAATCCATACGTTCGTTCCAGATCTAATGGTGTAACCACCTGGCGGTGCAAAACAAGATCGGAAAAGCCGGGTGCATAATTTTCAATTGTCTGGACCACCAGATCGCCGAAAAGCTCACGCATCGCGTTCCAATCGCCGTTGCGCAAATGATACGGTGCGAACAAACAATACACAGACATGACATGCTTTCCTTCAGGCGCAAGGCTGCTATCCGCAACCGAAGGAACGGCAATTTCGAGGAATGGAGCGCGCGAATAATCACCATACTTGGCATCGTCAAAAGCACGTTCGAGATAATTCATGTTGGGAGCAATCAGGGTAACAACCGGCGTGAAATTTTCTTTCAAAGCTTTCCATTTCGGATAACCGTCCAGCGCGAAATTTACTTTGGCGCTTACTCCACGAGACCGGATATTCCGCACAGTCAATACAAAATGGGGATCCAGATAAGTGGGGTCCACGAGTTTTAGAAATGTTCGCTTCACATCGGCATTGGAAACAATCACTCTTGCCTGAATTTCTTCACCATTGGCCATCGTAACGCCTTTCGCCGTTCCATCATCGATCAGAATCCTGGAAACTTCTACGCCTGTCCGAATTTCCGCTCCATTTTTTTGAGCTGCGCTGGAAAGCGCCTGAGTCAACACTCCCATTCCACCACGCATCAAGGGCCAGGCTTGCTTCAAATGATCCCCCCGGCCGATGCGCATGTACAACATCAAATACACAGAACCTGCGGACCTTGGCCCGTAAAAGCTGCCCAGAATCCCTTCACTTGCCAGAACTCCTTTTAGATGCTCATTCTCAAAATATTCATTCAGTAAATCAGCGATCGATAACGGCAATACGCGAAGAAGCTCCAACGCATCCTTCTCCTTCACTCCACGCATTTTCCATCCCAGACTGACAAGATCTTTCCAGTCCCTCGCACTGACAGTCGCCGGATCGGGCAAGGCGCGGGTCCATAGCGTCCGAAGGATCGAAGCAAGCCTCGACATATCTTTTTCGTACTTTACATACGACCGTGCATCCTTTTCTGAGTAGCGCGCAATGGATTCCACGGTTTTATTGATATCGTTATAAAACGTCAGAGAACTTCCATCTGCGACAGGAGCAAAAACAGCAGGATCAAACTCAACCAGGTCATAGCCATGATCTTTCAAACGGAGATCATCAACAACGGATTGTTGGAATAAACCGGGCGTATATGCGCAGGTGGATGATTTGAATCCAGGATGAATCTCTTCCGTTACACAGGCGCCACCCACGACCGCACGCCTCTCCAGAACAAGAACTTTCTTTCCGGCCTTTCCAAGCATCCCGGCAGTAACAAGTCCGTTATGACCGCCACCAATGATGATTACGTCGTAGCTCATTTACATTTTCCTCGCCATGGAAATCACGATGATCAGCGCGACTACCGAGATCAACACACCGCCGCCGATGGCTGCAAGGATCGGCATACTGAATGGGAGATTGAATCCCCCCTTTTCAAATTTGGCAACCATGGTTTGCCCTTTACTTGCTTCGAGCAACGGCCATTCCCAAACAACAGTTTTCCCATCCTCTTGAATGGTCCCATTTGTGTCCGGAGAGGGCAACGCTTTCCCGGGTAAGGTCACATGAAATTTGAATTTCGCGTTCCCCAGCATGGCTGAAGCCATCTGATCACCCATCGGATTTTCTTCAGGTTTCTTCTTATCCCCTTCCAATACGTGCTTAAAAGTGACGTCCTTATCCGATTCAGTCCATTCAAACTTCATCTTTTGAAACGGTTTCGTTTGATTGAGATCCGTTAACTTGTTGAACTTTACGTTCACATAAAAATGCTGCTGGTCCCCTTCCGCTTTGGATTCTATTTTTTCAACGGTGACACCCGGAGCCTGCATGTCCGTTCGGATGTCCGCTTCCTTGAACTTGAAGGGCATTTCATCTTCTTTCTTGTTCCTGGTCCGAGCCCTCACTCATTTGCATCATCGAATAGAGCTGTTGGGCAACGCTGTAATGCATCAACATCGTCCCGGAACCGTCAGAATTCAGCTTGATGTTTTCTTCGTAGTTGATGCAACCGGTTATGAGTGTGGTAAACAGAATCAAACAGAAGATTTGTAATTTTCTCAATTTAACTCCCACATTCTGGCGCGATAATCGCGACTCAATGCTTTTGCCGGCAAATATGCCATCATTCCAAACAGCTACCAGCCCTTTTCTTTGATGATTTCCATTGCAGCAAGTCTTCCGGGTCCTCCCATGACACCTCCACCCGGATGGACTCCTGAGCCGCACATATAGTAGTTCTTGATCGGGGTCCGATATTGTGCCCAGCCGGCCACTGGACGCAAAACGAAGAGCTGATCCAATGAAAGCTCGCCCTGGAAGATATTTCCTTCGGTCAAACCAAATCTCTGCTCAATATCCCAGGGGGAAAGGACCTGTCTGTGAAGAATCGCATTCTTGATGTTCGGTGCATACTCAGCAAGCGTATTAACGACTGCATCGCCGAAATCTTCACGAGCATCTTCCCAGGTTCTTCCTTTTAGATCGTAAGGAGCATACTGGACAAAAATCGACATGACATGCTGTCCGGGAGGGGCCATGCTTGGATCAATCATCGAAGGGATGATGATATCCATGTACGGTTTCTGTGAAAAGTTACCGTATTTTGCATCATCATAAGCTCTCTCAAGATACTCGATGCTCGGACTGATGGAAAATGCGCCGCGATGATGCGGTCCTTCGCCCGGTAAGCATGTAAAATCCGGAAGCTCTGAAAGCGAAAGATTGACTTTTCCTGAGGAACCCCGGATTTTGAAATTGCGTATCTTCTGCAAGAAATCCTCGTCCAATACTCCAGGCTCCACCAGCTTTAAAAAGGTTCGTTTCGGATCAAGACTCGATGCAATAACGTCCGCATAGATTTCGTCGCCGTTTCCAAGAGCGACACCTTTTGCGCGTCCATCTTTTATGATCAATTGAGCAACAGGAGCTTCCAGCCGGATTTCCGCTCCAAAATGCTGTGCTGCACGCGCACAAGCGTCGCTGACACCTCCCATACCGCCACGTTGAAATCCCCAGGCCCGGAAATTCCCATCGATCTCACCCATATAATGATGAAGCAACACATATGCCGTTCCAGGTGATCGAGGGCCGAGAAATGTTCCGATGATTCCGCTGGCCGACATCGTTGCTTTCAAACATTCTGTTTCAAACCATTCGTCCAGATAATCTGCGGAGCTCATTGTCATGAGCTTATGCATCTGGTAAAAGAACTTGTCTCCAAATTGCCGGAATGATTTTCCCATCTCCGATGCAGCAGATAAACCGTCCAGCGAAGCCACTTTCGGAGGGACCATTCCGAGAACCGGTTTAACCATAACCGCCATGTGATACATAAGCTTTCCGAATTGGTCGTACGCCTCTGCATCGGCCACCGAGTGTCTCATGATCTCCTGGCGGGTCTTTGCATGATCTGCCCATCGGGCAAGATAATTTCCATCCGGCAATGGAGTCACTGTGCTTTCCAGCGGAAGAATCTCAAGACCAAAACGGGGCAGGTCCAGCTCGCGAATCACTTCAGGACGCAGTAAACTCACGACATAGGAAGCCACCGTGTACTTGAACCCGGGATTGATTTCTTCCGTAACCGCCGCCCCGCCAACAAGATGACGGCTTTCCAAAACCAGAATCTTGCGGCCGGTTTTTGCTAAGTATGCAGCAGAAATGAGTCCGTTGTGACCGGCTCCAATGACAATTGCATCGTATTTCTGTTGTTTCATCCGCTACATTGTAAATGAGTCATGCCCAATGAGCAATGAGTCCGGTCTCGCATACCACTAGAGCCTGCGCCCTATTTCAGAAGGGCCGCGGACATCCTTGCCCGCAACGTTCGATGGGCTAACAAAGTTTTGCGGGCTCGGAAGCCCGCGCTCCAACTGAATTGCTGCTACAAATTGCAAATGATTTATGCAACAATATGCCCTATGCCTGATCCGACTCCTTTTTATCCGAGAACATCAAAGCTTTGCAAAAGTAAAATGTGGCGTTACTGGGGTGAGTATTTTGTACCCAGCTCTTATGAGGTTCATCATGACGTGGAGTATTACGCGATTCGAAACTCCGCAGCATTGATCGACATCTCGCCGCTGTACAAGTATGACGTGATTGGACCGGATGCCGCCAAACTGGTTGATCGCGTCATCACACGGGATGTTAAAAAATGCAAAGTCGGTCAGGTTTACTATTCGGCATGGTGCGACGAAGATGGCAAAACGATGCAGGACGGCACCATCTTCCGAATCGGTAGCGATTATTTCCGGTTTAACGCCGCAGATCCTACTTACAGGTGGTTAAAAATCAATTCCGTGGGACTCGATGTTCAAATCACGGATGTCACACATAAAATTGCCGCACTGGCGTTACAAGGACCATTGTCACGTGAGATCTTAAAACAGGTCATGCACAGCCCGATTGAGGATCTAAAATTCTTCCGACTGAGTGAAGAGATTATTGAAGGGATACCGGTTCTCATTTCACGAACGGGTTACACTGGAGATCTCGGATATGAGATTTTTGTTCCTGTAGAGAATGCCGTCCAACTTTACGACGTCCTGATGAATGCGGGAAAAGCTTATGGAATCACACCTGCGGGAAACCTGGCCCTTGACATCTCGCGCATTGAAGCGGGATTTGTACTGATTGAAGTCGATTACATCAGCTCTGAAAAAGCCATTATCGATTCGCAGAGATACACGCCGTATGAGATCAGTCTTGGATGGACGGTGAATCTGGACAAAGGTCCTTTTGTCGGCAAAAAGAAATTGATTGAGGCTAAGGAAAAGGGTCCGGAAAGAGAGATTGTTGGATTGGAAGTTCGCTGGGATGATCTTGAACGAGCATTCAAAGAAGAAAATCTTCCTCCCCAGCTTCCATCCGCAGCGTGGCGCGGTGGAATTCCCGTTTACAACGGAGAACGCCAGATCGGTAAGGCGACAAGCGGCTGCTGGTCTCCGATGCTGAAAAAATATATCGTGCTCTCCACTCTCGAAACCACTTATGCAAAGCCGGAAACGCCGGTTCAAATGGAACTTACAGTGGAATACAAACGCAAGAAAGTGCTTGCCGATGTTGTGAAGATTCCATTCTTCAATCCCGAACGGAAGAAGAATTAACGCAAAGGCGCCAAGCCGCAAAGAGAAAAGAAGTTTTCATTTCTTTTCGCCTTTGCGTTAAAGAGCTACCAGGGGTCGATTTTTTCAATGATCCAGGTGGCATCATTCCACTGCACTTGATCCCCGGTGGATTTTCCGAGCAGAATCACCCCAATGGGGGACTGGTATGAGTACACGTTTTCTTTCGGGTCGGAATCCCAGGGACCCAGGACCGTCATAACGATTCTCGTATCATTTTGCGCAATGGTTACGCGTGTACCGGGTCTGACTTCACTTGTATCCGTCATCCCTGGCTCCAGAACTCGAACGCGGTTGAGATCGTTCTGCAATTGTTGAACTCGATTGATCAAATATTCCTGTCTTTCACGCGCAGCTTTGTATTCATGGTTTTCGCTTAAATCACCCAGCGCGGCCGCTTCTCCAACTGCTTTTCGATTCGTCGGCAAATCAACCTTTACAATATGCTCCAATTCAAGGCGCTTTTTCTCATAGGCTTCTTTCGTGCTGAAGATGTATTCTTCTTTCTGCTTCAATTCAGGGAAGCGCATCCGGATCGCGGTTTTCCACCGATCGCGTCTGTAGTCCTCAATCGATGTTGTGTGCTCCAACATCTCAATAGCCTTCCCCGCAGTGTCCGGGTCGATCGGAGTGGACAGAATGTTAATCAACAATCCGCTTTCGAGGGCCTTCTTGATCCTGTTTCGATGGGGGGAAAGCTCCGGGTCATCAAGAGAGGACAAAAGTGAAATCAAAAATTTTCCGTCCAGATGCCGGCCGATCGGATCGTTTTGCATATCAAAATTTTCCTGTTCCCCTTTCTGGCACATCCAGCTGATTACACCGGCATACGAATGAGGCATTCGTATGATTTGTTCCAGCAGACCTTCCAGTTTTTGGGGAGCTTCGTTTTGTATTGTGTCGAACAAGAAGGCGAGCAGGCGCGAATTCTCTTCCCGCAGAAAAGCACGGCTCAAAATCTCAATCCAGCGATCCGGAAAGAGGGTCTTATAAGCTTCCAGAATTTTTAGCTTCAACGGAGCAGAATCGATCTCGGAGAGCAACTGGTCAGGCTCCGCGCTTCGCAAAACATCTTCAAAGTTGAAGCCGGGATCTACATTCACGGAAGTCCTGGCAATCAAATCGAGCAGATCTAATCCAACGGACCACTTCTTGTTCTCCCAGCAGGATCGCGCGGACTTCAAAAGTTCCTCTTCGAAAAATGTCTTGAGATCATCCGAGCGAGCGATATGCTGTTTTACGATATCAAGCCTCGCTTTCATGTCGCCGTTCTGAAAAGCTTTTCTGATTGCTTCATCCGCTTTTTCTGTTGATGAAGTCCAGGAATAGGTTGCCTGTGCCCCCTTTCCATCGGCAACAATTTGTGGATTCTTTTTTGCCGCCGCCCACCATTTGGCCCACTGATTATCCGGAATCACTCCGCTGAAACATTCTTTGATCTCACTGACACTCATTGAACGGTTCATCTGTTGTAGAAGCCGGCCGAGAGCATCTGCGGGACTCTGAATGGCCTGTTCCCGCAATGCATCCGGTTGTTCCGCTTTTTCTCTTAAAATGTGACCATGCTTAAGCGGCACAAGATCGGAATCGGCCACATCGAGTGTCGCATCCTTTCGACTCTCAAAATCGATTCGAACAAAACCAAGAGCCATGTTGATTTCACGCACTCTTCCGACGCCACGGCCCGATTCATAAAAAAGCTGTCCCACATCGTGTGAAAACCATGGCTGAAGTTTGTCCAGGCAAGGCTTAATCTCAGCCGGCGTTTTAATGTCGTGGAAATGAAAATGATTCAGGATCTGTGAAAAGGAGGGTGCATCAGGATAAAGCCTCCTGAGATTCTCTTCCAGCTGATCTTTAAGATCTTCTATTTTGTTCGGATCCGCTGTATGGCGTGCGATTTCGTACAACACACGGTACCGGCCGGACCAATTTTCATTTTCACGAAGGTGTTCCGCAAGGAGGGAAAGTAGTATTCCGGCACGCTCTTTTTCTTTGTTACGTCCCAGCAGCCTGGCAATGTTCAGGAATTCTTCGACACCCGATTGCCCTGAAGTCATTTGATCGAGCCAAAGGTCTTCCAGTTCCGCATATCTCCCTTCTTCAACCAGGGCCTGCAGACTGTTCTCGCTCATGACCGCATTTGTCTTCGACGCCTTTGCTCTGCCACCCAGCTCCTGTATCGGCCCCACAAATCGGGATCCATACGCTGCAATTTGATTCCGGCATTTTCCCGCTTTCGGAATTCGTGAAACAAAATTTCTCTTGTGATCGAACGCTTTTGATAAAGATCCAGCAATTCACCAACCGGCATATCGGTTAAATTCGACTTTTCCTCGCGAACTCCTGCGCTTACGACGCGATTGCGATCACGGTCCCGTTCGGAACCATGTGTATCCTGATCCGTTTTCTGGACCTTATCCTGGAAGCGTTGATAAACCATTCTCGGAAGCAACCCGGATCGTCGTGTTTGCTCGATCGATTCCATGTAATCTCTCAGCGCTTCAGGATCTTCCTGAACAGCGTCAAAAATAAGGTTAAGCCGTTCAGCCAGCATTGCGACCCGATTTTCGTACTTGATCTGCTGAGCAGCCGTTAATCTCCCTCCCCGTTTCAGGTATGCGTCCTGCCTGTTAAGCTCACGCACAAACTCGTTTCCGGCCTCATCAAAATAAGGCAAATCATATTGCTCTCGATCCATTCGGTTTCCTCATTGTTTTAATAATTATTTTTTTGAAGGTAAAGTTTCTATTTATTCTAGCTTATTTTTGACCTCACTTCGCTATTTTCGCTTTTGTTTTGCCTCTGCTATGAAATTGGATTACATTAGGAATATGACGGAACGGGTCCATGGACGCGGAGCGGCTTTCAACCCCGGCAATCGCTTTGAACGGCTTCATATAGACGAACTTTCAGAGGAACGAGAACCGGAAGAAGATCGGAAAATACCAACGCTCTTTTTTCACGATACAACACGCAGCATTTTTGCGAAGAATGACAGCCCGGATGTTCCCTTCACGTTCAGTGTGAATCCGTATCGCGGTTGCGAGCATGGCTGCATTTACTGTTATGCACGACCAACACACGAATTCCTCGGATTTTCCGCAGGCCTGGATTTCGAGAGCAAAATCATGGTGAAAAAGGATGCACCACAACTATTGGAAGAAGCTCTTCGTGATCCGAAGTATGAACCTCAGGTGATCGCACTTTCCGGGAAACACGGATTGCTATCAGCCGGTAGAACGGAAATTGAAATTGACGCGAGCGTGTCTGGAAATGTTCTTGAAGTACCGAAATCCAGTAGGCATCGTGACGAAGAGCGCGATGATATTGAGGGACATCGATATTCTACGAGAGCTCGCAAAATATGATTGCATCTCCATTTCGATTTCGATCACAAGTCTGGATCCGAACGTCCTGAGCCGGATGGAGCCAAGAGCCGCAACAGCCGAAAAAAGATTGGAAGCGCTGAACGAGTTGGCGAAAGCAGGACATCCCGGTTGGCGTTAATGCAGCACCTATTATTCCGGGCTTGACGGATGAAGAGTTGCCTGAGATCGTACGACGATCCGCGGAAAATGGCGCAAAGTTCGTGGATTACATTATGGTACGGCTTCCCTACTCCGTGAAGGATTTATTTGTGGAGTGGGTGCAACGAGAATTCCCTTTGCGAGCTTCGAAAATACTCAATCGCATTCGTGAAATCAGAGGGGGCAATTTAAGCGATCCGCGCTTTCATTCCCGCATGAGCGGCGAAGGAGAATTTGCTGATACAATCAACAATCTATTCCGCGCGGCTTGCAAGAAATACGGGATGAATGAAGAAGATTTTACGTTGAGCACAAAACATTTTCGGCGTTCCGGCCAACTCGGTCTATTTTGAATGTTTTACCGCGGAGCACGCAGAGGACGCAGAGATCAAAGCTCTTTTTCTCCATGTCATCTCTGCGTGCTCTGTGCTGAAAAAGGAGCATTGCTGATGAGATTTAAGGTATCCGATTGGAGAATTTCAATACTTCGGCGTTTCTACGCCGGAAGAGCGCAAACAATTCATCACTGATATTGCCGACACCCCATCACTGTTAAAGGATGCCGTCTCGGGATTGACGGAAGATCAGCAGAATACACCGTACAGACCCGAAGGTTGGACCGTTCGACAAGTGGCTCATCATCTGCCTGATAGTCATTTGAATGCGTATACCCGTTTTCGTCTTGCTCTCACGGAAGACGAACCGACGATCAGGCCTTATCATGAGGATCAGGTGGGCAGAGCTGAGTGACGCACGCAACGCACCAATCGAATATTCCTCTGGAGCTCATCGAACCATTGCACCGAAGATGGGTATACCTGCTGCAATCACTGACCGAAGCAGACTTCTCCAGGGTGTTTCACCATCCGGATCTGGGAGCCGTGACATTGGATAAAAACCTTGCGCTTTATTCCTGGCATGGCCGCCACCACGTCAGCCCAAATTACTGCTTTGCGTCGTCGAATGGGATGGTAGCAAAAAGGTTAAGGTTACAAGTTCAAGGTTAAAAGTGTTTCCCGCATTGCGCGAGCAGATACTTTTAACTTTTAACCTCTTCTTGAAGGGCACGCATGCCGCCGATTCCCAGCAGCAAAAACACCACGCCGATCAGATCGAGCCACCAGGGTTGAAATTGTACCGTTACTCCTGGTGTTGTATTAAACCCGGGAATGTGGAGATTAACATATTGGCTGAGAATGAGCGGGATGCTGTTGTATAACGCGTGAGCAATGATGCACAACCTCAAAGATCCGGTTTGGAATTTCAACCAGGCAAAAAAGAACCCCAGTAAAGTAGCATTCACAACGGCATGCGGAAGGATGTGAATGATTCCGAAAAAGATGGATGAAATGACAACCGCCGTCTTCGCGTTGTAACGGATAAGCAACCCTTCCAAAATCACTCCACGAAAGATTAGTTCTTCCACCACCGGAGCAACAACGCCAATTGTGAACAATACTCCCCAGAAATTCTGTCCGAAAAGCTGGTTAATGAAATCCAGGTATATCTGCGGGATCGGTTTGATCCAGTGCAAAACATTTCCTAATTCCGATGCGAGTATCGTGACTCCGCAAGAAGCAACCGCCAGAGGCAACAAGAGCAGAAACTGAAACCGGGGCCCCATGAACAGAGTGATCAGTGAAAATCCCGCAAGAATCGCCCCGGCCTTTGCCGTTATCAAACCGGAAACGGCATGAGTCAATGCAATACCAGGCCAATGGGAATCGTCCAGCGAGGTCTGGTTTGTGAGCACGAACAATCGGGACATCAGGAGCTGCAAAACCAGAAGCAAAACCAACAGACCAAAGCCCTGAAGAATCGTAAGATGTGGATGCCTCGGGCTCTCCGGTTGATCCTCGCTTAGTTGAGGTTCGGGAATTTCTGAATTCATAAAACTGAAATAATACTATACAGTTTCCTGTTATGCCCCTTCCCATATGGTTTCGCTTTCTGATTTACGCTTGCGCGGGATGCTGTTTTGAAATCATTTTTACCGGAATCAAAACGTGGAGAGCGTCCGGATACAAAGACTGGAGTCTGCGCGGAAAAAGCTATATATGGATGTTTCCGATCTATGGTTTGATCGTTTTCCTGTATGAGCCGGTGCACAACGCAATCCGGGACCTCGCATGGCCGTTGCGCGGACTCATCTACGTGGCCGGTTTTTTTGCAGTCGAATTCCTGACGGGCTGGCTTCTGAAGATCACAACGGGAAAATGCCCGTGGGACTATTCCGCGAAAAAGTACAGCTTCAAAGGATTCATTCGCTGGGACTATGCTCCGGTCTGGTTTGGGTTCTGCATGGCGATGGAGCCATTCCATGATTTGTTGATGCGCATACGTATTTTGTAACTCCCGAGTCTCGCGGCCCGAGTTCGAGCTTAAAGCTCGCAGGAGGCGGGCGTTGCAAAGCCAAATGGAACTGCTGTCGCTTGCTCCGGAGAGCGGGAACGAATAGAGTTAGCATGATGGTTCATACTCACGGAAACAATTTTCATGGTCTTGGCATCGCGCCAAAAATTCTTGAAATCCTGCACAGTAACGGTTATACGATCCCCACTCCGATCCAATCTCAGTGCATTCCTGTTGCGAACGAAGGAAAGGATATCGTTGGAATTGCGCAAACCGGTACTGGAAAGACACTGGCATTCGGGATCCCGATGCTGCAGAGCCTGGTTCGGGAAGAGGGGGAAGCGCTGGTGGTCGTTCCCACCCGCGAGCTTGCCATCCAGGTGAATGAAGCGATTCAACAAATCGGCGATTCGATCGGAATCCAAACGGCTGTCTTGATCGGCGGCGAACCACTTGAACGACAGATCAAAATGCTTCGTTTGCGACCTCAGGTGATTGTCGCAACACCGGGACGCCTGATCGATCACGTTCAGCGAAAGTCGGTGTTCCTGACTGCACGAATCCTGGTTCTGGATGAAGCAGACAGAATGCTCGATATGGGATTCTACCCTCAGATCAAAATCATCCTGGAACAGTTGCCTCAAATGCGGCAAACGATGCTTTTTTCAGCAACAATGCCTCCTGAAATCGTAAAGGTTGCCACACGCTATATGAAGTTGCCGGTTCGCGTAGAAGTCGCTCCACCTGGTACAACGGCAACGGATGTCAGTCAAGAAATGTTCTTTGTCGAAAGCAGAGACAAAATCGGCCTTCTGGAAAAATTGCTTTATGAATATAACGGCTCGGTTCTGATTTTTACAAAAACAAAGTTCGGTGCAAAAAAGCTTGTACGGGAACTCAAACGAAACCGGCACCGCGCAATCGATTTACATTCAGATCGTTCACTGGCCCAACGACGCGATGCCTTGGAAGGATTCAAGCTTGGTAAATATCGGGTTCTGGTAGCTACAGATATTGCAGCGCGTGGAATCGACGTTAGTGGAATTGAACTGGTGGTCAATTATGATTTGCCGGCGAATGCGGAGGATTACGTGCATCGCATCGGCCGGACCGGAAGGGCTGGTGCTGTGGGTCATGCAATTTCTTTCGCGATGCCCCATCAGAAAGGAGATGTGAAAGAAATCGAACGCTTTATTCGAATGGCGGTTCGTGTCTCCCCTGTTCCGCCCCTGGGCGGTGGGCGTTCCCAGCCCCGGCCAGCCGGTGACGTTCGCGAACCAAGACGCTTCGACAGAAGACACAACCATCGCAGACAGCAATCAACCAGCAGGCGCCCTCCGGAGTAGCACCTACAACTACCTATTCCGTTAGCTCTTCCCCTTTTGCTTCTTTGTAAGCGCGCTCGATGCCCGGATCCATAAAAAAGTCATGGAAGGCACGGCGCCGGTCCGCGTTGTCACCCGCCAGACGTTGATTCCAATCTTCAAGTTTCACCCGTTTCCGAACGTCTTCAAGGCTCAAGTTTTCCTTCACTGCGGCGCGCACCTGAATGCGCACATCTTCCAGAAGTGCAATCAAAGTGCGAATGTACGAATCATCATGCATGACGACACCATGGCCGGGTATGTACGTTTCAGCTCCCAGTTCCGTCATCTTTTTCAACACTTCGATCCATTCACTGTGGTAGGAGCCAAAAGAATACGGTGTCGGATGAACCACTGTGTCTCCCGTTATCAGGACCTTTGCGTCAAGGACTAGAATCACCGCATCTCCGGAAGTGTTTCCTCTACCGAGATTAAGTACGCGAACTTTCCGTTTCCCAAGATCGAACGAGATTTCCTTCTGGAATGTCATCTCGGGAGATTCGTATTTGGATTGCGAGAGATCAGTCAAGGAGGATTCCAGCGCATCCGCATCCAGCATCAAGCCCGTTTTTTCATCCTCCGTAAGGACTCTCCCTTTTGAGGTTTTTCCCTGTTTCGCCATTTCTCTGAGATCTGTAATCAGTTTGGGATAGCCCTTTACCTGTTCTTCAAACTTTGCGTAATATTTAATCCCATTGCGATCCGTCTCTTCATGCGCGACAACCAGCAGCGCGGGAAATTTTTGTTTGAATACATGGTTCGCGAGAAGATGATCGCCATGCCAGTGGGTGTTGACAAGGATTCGCACAGGTTTGCCTGTGAGCTCGCGGACTTTCACAGACATCCTTTCCGCTAGCGATGGGAATTGTCCGGAATCTACAAGCATGGCGCTGTTTTCGCCAACGATCAGAACGACGTTTCCCTGTACCACGCCGCTCCTGGACTCACTTGCTATGAAAGCAAAGATCCCGTCTGCCACTTTCACCGTTTCAAAGTCTTGTTTTGTGGCAGCTCCAACCAGACTCATGAAAGCAAACGCCGCAACAAAAATAGCACAGAAAAATAATCGAAGCATTTTCCATCACTCCTAACTGTGTGGTGGAATCATGATATGGAAGGATTGAATGAATGATGGAGTGAATTGGTTTGAATTGCTGGATTCAGCTGTTGAAATGGCCTGCGCTCACAATTGTAGTGGCAGAGCAATTCCAGTGTAATCCGGAAAATAATCCCATGGAACTGATAATTTTATGTTTTATGAACATGCTTCCTGATGGGAATTGCTCTGAAAATTGCAACAAGGGTGCAGATCATTTGCATATGAATGTCATCCTCGGTGCTCCAGGCAAACAGTGAAGGCTATTGCGCTGGTAAACAGTAGCGCGGGCAAATGCTCTACCACTACCTCCTCAAGTTCTTTCGATGGACACCGTCTTATCTGCGCGGACGAAGAACCATAGAAAGGCGCCGAGCAGAGGAAAGATCGCACCACTCGCAATTGCGGCAGGCCAGCCGAAGTTCCTGGCGATTACGGGAACCAGAACAGCTCCGATTCCACCAACCACGTTCCCGCCGGTGTTTAGAACACCGCTGGCAGCAGCAGCGTGCCGTCCGGCCACTGATACGATTGCGCCCCAGTAAACCGGATCCGTAAGCTGCGTGAGACCGGAACAGAGCGCAAAAAAGAGGACGGCAGCATACGAATTTTCAACAAGCGCACCCGCAACAACAAACATCGATGCGAGAATCAAACAGGGAATCGGCAACAATCTGTAACCCCATCGCGGCCCAAAACGTTTTGCAAATCGATCGCAAAAGTAGCCGCCAAGAATAGCGCCCCCTGATCCAACGACATATTGCGACGCTGTGAGGAAACTGGCTTCGTGCGCAGGCACTTTTCGAACGTCAACCAGATAAATAAAAAACCAGTTGAAAACCAGATAGAAAATATAATTCATGCAAAAATAACTGGCTGTAAGCAAAAGCACTTCACGATTCTTTAGCAGGATTTTCCAAGCCCCTTTTTCCGCGGCCAAATCGACCGGTGGAGGACGGTCCGCATCGATCAAGGCAAGTTCGGTTTTGCTGACACGTGGATGCTGCGAGGGATAATCACGCACAAATCGCCAGCAGACAAATGCAGCCAGAAGACCGAGTGGTGCTGTGAGAAAGAACGATGCGCGCCAGCCCCAGACCATCAACCACACGATCAGCGGTGCCGCTGCCGCCGCTCCAAGGTTCAACGCCGCGCTGATCAGTCCGTTCGGCAAGGCCCATCCGGAAACAGGAAACCAGTTTCCGATTGCTCCTCCGATTACCGGAAAGATCGGCGCGTGAGCAGCTCCAACAAAAAACCGGATTACAATCAGTGCTGCCAGGATGACACCGACGGATGCCATCGAGCGGCCCGGACTTAATCCTGTCAGGACCGTCAGGACAGCCCACAAGATGGCGGCAAGAGTCAGTGATTTTCGAGATCCCAGCACGTCGCCAAGAATTCCGCCGGGAAACTGGAAAAGCGCGTAACCCCAGGCAAATGCAGAAAGAATCATGCCCAGTTGGATGTGAGTCAACCCCAAATCTGACATCATCGTCTCTCCGACAATGGACAGATTTGTCCGCAGCACATACGACACGAAGCTGGTCACGCACAGGACTACCACGATGATCCAGCGCATGTGGGAAGTTTGCATAGGTTAGAGAACTCTGGCAATCACCATTGTAAGATCATCATGCTGCGGTGCATCGCCTACAAAATCGTTGACTTGCTGTAGAATTCTGTCGCGCAAAACCTCCACCGGCAAATCTCGATGATTTGTGATCTCTTCAATCACAGGCTCCTCACCGAACTCCGCTTCCTCTAAATTCATCGCTTCTGTTAAACCATCGGAAAAGATCATCAGAATGTCTCCTGACCTCATTTGAATCGCCTCTTTTTTATAGATCACATCAGGCAACATTCCGACAACCAGACCGCCCGTAACCAGTCTTTCGATCGTTTCATCCGCATGAAACACAATCGGGGGATTATGACCTGCGTTCACATAGGTAAGTCTGCGAAGATCATCTTCGTATACGCAGTAAAAGAATGTCGCGTACTTATGAGTGGTTGTTGAAGCGCAAAGCAACCGGTTGATGTCATTCATCAAGTAATCGATTTGCTCTCCCCTTAGCGGTGCACCACTCCTCAACAGCGCCTGCAGATTCGCCATTAAAAGCGCAGACGAAATTCCCTTGCCGGAAACATCACCAAGAGCGACACCAAGCGTATGATCATTGAGAAGTAAGAAATCGAAATAATCACCACCCACTGCGCGAGCCGGCTTGCAATACCCCGTGTATTCCAGCGTACGCATCGCGGGAAACACTTGCGGGAATAATCTTTCCTGTACCTCCGTGGCAATCTGTAATTCCCTTTTGAGTTTTTCCTGCTCCGACACCTGCGCAATCATCTTTGAATATTCCAGCGCGATGGCGGTCTGTTCCCCGACGCTCAACAGTAATTCTTTATCTTCTTTCGAATAAGCCTCCTCCGAAAGTTTGTCTCCCAGACTCAAGAATCCGAGAATCTCATCCCCCGAAACAAGCGGTACGATCAATTTTATATTCATTTTTTCGATGAGCATTTTTTCCTGATACTGAGACTCCGTACTGTCCGCTTTCATTAAGGCCGACGCCCAGGATTTTGGATCATTCAAATAAACTTCCAGACATTCAGGTTCTTCCGATTTGAATTTGTTTAACTGGCGTACGATGAGCGAATCAGAACGAAAACACAAACTCCTGTATTCATGAGGGCCAGACCAAACCTCATCATGATATCCCGAGCGCACCCGGATCCCCTGGCAGCGGAAAATCGGGGCCTCCTGTTCGCACAGAAATACGGCTACCTTGTCGGTCATCAGCGCATCGCTCAGCTGGTTGGTCACAAGATCAAACAACTTTTCAGGTTGAGCCGCTAACCGCCGGACACCACGAGCCAGCTCTGTCAGCACCTGCTGTGTGTTATATGCATGTCGGAAAAAACGACGGTCTATGGCCCCCATTGCTTTTTGATTAACCTGGCGCAAACCGAAGGCAACACCAAATGCGGCAGCCGCTGTACTTACATTCGCGACCAGTGGAAAATCCTGCAAAACGAAACCACGCATTCCACTCAAAACAAGATAAACCAGTGCAAGAATCAGCAGACCTTCAATCACAAAGAACCCGCGTGAGACCAGCGCGTACTGCAGACCACGGCGAACAATCAATCGGATCCCAAGAACCCGGTGCCGCAAAACAACATAAAGAAAAGAGAGTGGAAACAGGCCTATGCTGATCACAAGTACAACGATGGCCCAGAAGGGTGGAGTGGATGATGATCCGGATGAATAGAGGCTGAGAAAAATCAAAAAGGGCACGATGCCCACAAACGCTCCGGCCAGCAGAATACCGGTCTTCCGTTTCTCATCTTTCGTTTCTGCCTTTAAAAAATGAAGCACCAGAGACAGAAGGCCAACGCCAACAATTAGAATTTGCGCGGCTCCCATAAAAGGCCCGAGTACGGTAATCGATGCGGACAATTTCTCATACAACCGGAATGAGGCGTACAAGCTATATGTCGACAATCGTGTTAATGATCCAAAAGAGAATCGTGGTGACGAATAATACAGTTCGAATCCATGGAAATTTGCGATCCAGAATGGATCTTGCGGGAAACACAAGAAAGAAGCGGGTGAATAGATAAGCGCAAAAGGATAAACAGGTTATGCTGAACAGAACGGCAAAGTCGCGGAGAACACGGGGAAAATATTGAAACGTCAGACCGAAGATGAACGAAAAGGATGCAAAAAAGAGACTGGCGAGAAAAGCATTGTCATCGTCCGGCTTCGCGAAACCCAGGAAAAAGGCGACGAATAAAATCAGAAGGGGCATCTTGAAAACAAGCATTACATTGACGAACCAGTACTCGTAAATCATGAACGGGCGTTTGCACCGGAGGGGCTTGAAGAATGACTGCATTGCCGCCCCGTAACACTTTCATCGACCACGGCTCACCGTGACGCAGGGTTTTCCATACCTCTCCTAAATCAAAATACCGTTTGAGCTCTTTTCCTTCGCCGCGAGAGTTGTAAATCGCAAGGATCTCATCGCCCGCCTTTAGACCTGCAAGAAAGCCGGCGGTTGGCTTTCCGGTATAACGCTTTTCAACAATGGATTCCACAGACAGGTGGCCGTTGCGTATGTCTGTGACGAAGCCCAGTTCTGCTTCGTGTACGTATTCTTTTGTAAAAGCGTCGTAAAATTGAATTCCACGCAACAGCAGAATGACACCGGCCAGGCTCACCAGGAGAGTAATGCGTTTTGACATCACGCATGAATGTACCACAAAGTTTGTACCGCAGGCGGCTCGCCGGCAATGCTTGAACTAAACAAGAAAACCACGATTGACTTAAAGATAGGATCCAATCGTCAGCGTACCTCATGGTGAAGGAATCAAAGCTGAACACACGATTGCGATCAACAGAAGCTCGGAGCAGCTTTTCCATTTCTGGAAGAATCTTGAAAATCTTCCGCTTGTAATGAAACATCTGGAGTCTGTGACGGTTCTTGATGAGGAGCATTCTCACTGGGTTGCCAAAGGACGCCGGACAAGTTGTTGGATGGGACGCGGTGATTCATAACGAAATTGAAATTGAATTGATCGCATGGCGTTCCATCGACGGTTCTCAGATTGACCATGCTGGATCGGCCGAATTCATTGAAAATGGCACAGGCGGTACGGATTTGAAAGTTGTATTAAATTACAGGCCACCCGCGGGAAAAGTGGGAGCGATGATCGCGAAAGCCCTCGGGGAGGAACGTGCAAATCAGATCGAAGAAGATTTAAAGCAATTCAAATCCATGATCGAAGCCACCCCGGTTACGTCGAGAAACCGTCCGCAACAGTGAGTATTTAGTCCGGGACGCAATTCGTTACGCACGCCTCTGCGCAGTCGATCACTTTTCGTTATAATGTTAGGATGATTCGGCTGCGCGATGTGTGGCTTTTCTTTGGATTGCTCTTTCTGTTGTCCGGTTGCAGACAGGAAAAACAGACCGGCCCTCTAGCTGTTGACCCTAATGTAGCCACCGCGAATTCACCTCAAATCGTCGTCGTTTCTACGAATGATTTTCACGCTGCCCTAGATCGCGCTGAAGGACTTGCCTCCGTGGTCCGTGATTTACGAAAAAAGTATGGTCAGCGAATGATCTATCTGGATGGAGGAGATCAATTTCAGGGTTCGCTCGAAGGAAATGTCAGCAAAGGGAAAGCCGTTGTGGAACTTTTCAACTTGATGGGACTCGATGCTGCAGCGCTTGGGAATCATGAACTGGATTATGGCCCCGATGTTCCTCAAAGAGTCCTTGTTCGTGCTGGAGAAGATGGAATGGGGGCCTTTAAGGCACGCCAAAAGGAGGCGAAATATCCATTCCTGTCAGCAAATTTCATTCTGGATCCCGTTGTGAAATGCGACGAACCGGGCCCGAACTGCAACGCGCTTGGTCATCAGACTGTTGCTCCTCCTTTTACAATTATTGAAAGGGGTGGTCAAAGAGTTGGAATTATTGGCGTGACAACACCACTTACCGCAAGCATCACGAATCCTGATTTCATAATCGGCAAGCGATTTGAACCGCCGGCTCCTGTAATTACCGCCCAGTCACGATGGCTCCGTGAAAAAAAGAAATGTGATTGGATCATCCTTATTGCTCATGATGGCCTCCGGTACGAATCCGATGGGAAAACGTTGAAAAATACCGCGCTTTATTCTCTTATTCAAGAATTCCCCGAAGGAATTGTGGACGCAATTGTCGGCGGTCACAGTCACATTCGAGTGCAGCAAGTCCTCCATGGCTTTCCGTTGGTCCAGACAGGAATCAGTGCTCATGTCGTTAGTGTGATGGTCCTCACCAAAAAGGACGGCAAGGTGGATGCACGGTTTGAACCTTTGGTTCCGGTGCCCGACACGGCGGTGGCTTTCGATGTAACAAAAATGATGCTGCCATACCGTCAAATGGCCCTCAATTTCAAGCGGCGTTTTATTGCCAAAACAACGGCCCCTTTTCCTCAGGATAAGACAGCCGAAAGCGCACTCGGAAATTTGATGGCTGACGCCGTTTTGTATGCTGCACAAAGACAGGATTTTGCTCATTTTGCGATGATGAATGCGGGCGGAATTCGAAGCCCTTTACCGGAAGGTACTGTTACTTACGACAACATATTTAAGCTGATGCCTTTCAGTAATAGTCTGGTGATTGCGGATCTGACCGGCAAAGAGTTGATCACGCTTTTGGAAATTGGTTTTAGCGGCGTCCTTGGACCTCCATCCATCAGCGGATTGAAAGTTACAACGATGAAAGTGGCGGCAGGAGAGATCGGTCCCTGGTCACGCGACCTAAATCAGGACGGAAAACAGGAAGACTGGGAGCGGGACCTCCTCATCGAAGTAAAGGATCCAAACGGAAATCCCATCGATGAAAATAAGACCTACCGACTCGCTACCAATACTTACCTGGCGGAAGGTGGCGATTTCCAAAACTTTGTATATGACCGCATACCGCCGGAGCGTATTCACTCCCACTATGACGTGTTCATTCGCGACATCCTTGCCGATTACTTCAAAGCAAGATCGCCACTCGCTCCTGCGCAATACTTCACCACAGCAAAAGCGCGCATTCAATACGTCAAGCAACCCCTTTCCGGCTCGTAGCTCTTTAACGCAAAGACGCAAGGACGCAATGTTTTGAATAGCTCTCTTGCGAACTTTGCCTCTTTGCGCCTTTGCGTTAAAGAGCTACCGAAGTCTTTGAAAATTTACGGACCGGATCATCGCACGATCCGGATAATCGTTCGCACCATTCAAAAGAGTCAATTCGATTTGCATGCTCCAGATCTCAGTTCGGCCGTAAGCCTTCACCAGCCTATCGTGCATCTCCGGAATATCCCGCGCAAATATCCGTTCCGAATCTGCGGGATTCAAAGAATTCTCCAGATAGAATGAACGGAAAACGTGGGGTTCGCCGCTGATCAAGATCAGAGCATTCCGGCCAATCCCTTTCAATTCAACGAGGTCCAGCAATTCCCGGGATTGGCCATGATAAGCCTGGCGGTGATAATCCATTTGCAAAGGGAGTGTTGACACCAAAGGATAAGCGAAAAGGAGAAGGAGAATGGATGCGGAGTTGATGCGGAACCACCGTTGAAACCATACTTCCAGAACACGAATCGATCGGCCTGCAAGGATAGCGAGAAATCCGAGCGACTCATAAACGTAGCGTGGACCGGAATAAACAATGTCCTTGTAATAAAAGATAGAGTAAGCAAAGAGGAGAACTAGAAAACAGAACACCAGCACGACTTCCGTTCTCCATTTTTCGTGTGGGAGAAGGAGCGGCAGAAAGATCAGAAGATCCGGCCATGGCCAGCCCCACAAATTCTTGTTCAAGCGTGAGAAATACCAGGGGACATGCATGGAAAAGTAATTGAGTAAGGAACCCCGAAAATGCGCAGCCGAATCATACGAATAACCTGCCCGAAGCAAGGATCCGAAGAGCCATAGGTTGTAAGCGCAAAAAAGGAAAAACACCGGTAACCCACCAGCGGCGATATAGAGAGCTGCTCTTTTTCTGTTTTGCGCTTTCCATAAAGTCCAAATCAGAAAAGGCAGGATTAATGGGACTGCTGTATAGGGTCGGATGGCGAACGCGAACGCTCCTGTCAGACCTGCAAGAATGTAATCTGTTCGCCTGGCGCGAGCCAAAAAAACAGCGCACCAGACAGCAAAACAAAGGGTGGAGGGATGCGCCATGAAACCGGCACTCATCAACAAAACAAAGGGTGAACATGAAAAAGCGATCACAGCAAAGAGCGCAGTTCGATCATCAAACAATTGTTTCGCGAGCAGAAAAATTCCCGGGATAGAAAAAGAGAGAAGGAGCGGGTTGATCAGCCATGGCGCATGAAGGAGCCATCCGACAGCCAGTAAAATCGGCCAGCCTGGCGGATAGATTGTGCTCCATCGCCCCGAATTCCGAAGAATGTGATCCCACGGGACTGTAAAAGCTCCCGGAACTTCCGGTTGTTCAACGGATAAATTCCCCGATGCAAGAATTCGCGCCTGGTAAAGGTACGAGAGTTCATCCGGAATGTGCGGAATCCGTCCAAGCACTTTCCAGCAAAGAACAGCGCTCGTAATGCCGCATGCGGCCGCAATCAGGATTACAATCCGATTCACTTTTGCCTGCTCACGCGGGCGCGATGAATCGCGCCCCTACTCGATAACTTACTCGATTTTCCAGACCACCAGCGAATTCAAATCTTTTACAACAATCCGATTTCCAGTCAACGCAAGATATCCCCAGGTCGGGCTTTGCGCAACGGTATATTTTTGAACGCGTTCAAATTTTTCGGATTGTGCCTTGACAATGGAAAGTTCCGCATTGTCGCTCAGAAAGAAGAGGAGATTCCCGACCCCGGCAATGGATGCGTTGTCCCCTTCCGCTCCCGTACTAGTCCACACCGTGGCTCCAGTCCTTGCGTCCAGACAGAAGTATTGTCCTTTTCTAAAATGGGTCATCCCGTAAACAAAATCACCTATCACAACAGGAGAACTGAGATACATGGCAGCGCGTTCATTCTGCCAGACTGTTTCAGGAATCCAGGCTCCCTCTTTTTGACTGACCTTTACGGCAAACACTCCTTTATTAATTCCCGAAAAGATCAATAGATCTTTATAAACCGCCGGAGTAACGGCGTTCTGCTCGTATTCAGTAGTGAACGGTATTTTCCAGAGTAACTTTCCGTCCGCCGCAGATAACCCTATGAGGTGCTGTTGCGTCTGCGTTACGATTTGTTTCATCCCTGCTATGTTTATAACGATCGGGGATGCGTAACCGGGGCCGTCCCCCTCCCAACGCCACTGAGATTTTCCCGTACCGGCATCGAGGGCAAGGAAAGCCCCTTTCCCGGGCCCGCCTGCATGCACAAGCAACAATCCTTTTTCCAGAGCAGGAGACATGGCGGTCCCGAAATCAGGTGCCGTTACTGGAAATTCCTTTTTGAAGTCATTCCGCCACAGGAGTTTTTCCGATGCGACATCATAGGCGGACAGAATTCCGCTAATTCCAAAAGTATAGAGCTTTCCTTCTCCGATGAGCGGTGTGGATTTCGGGCCCTTACCATGGGGAATCGCAGCAGGATTCATGGTGTAAGGAGCAGCATACTGATCCTTCCACAATTGTTTTCCCGTATTCAAGTCGTAGGATGCAATGATCTCATCTTCGCCGACTCTGCTGATCAAAAATATTTTGTTTCCGGAGATGACAGGGGAAGAGTGGCCGAGTCCGACTTCCACTTTCCATAGTAGATTAAGTTTTTCCGGCCAGGTAGTCCGAGTAGTGAATGCGCCAAAAATTCCGGTTCGATTCGCACCACGCCACTGATTCCAATCTTCGGCCGACACCGAATGCAAACCGATAAAAACTGAAATGATGATCCAAACTGCTCGACAAAACACGCCTTCTTCCATTAAGTTCAATGTTCTTGATCATACATGAATCGGGTGATCGTATGAAGGTAAGGAAAGTTCAAGAGGGAAGATTTCGTCCGGAGATTGCAGGCTGGAACCCTGCGATATTTAATGCAGGCAAGATGCCCGCGCTCCTCATAACAAAAGTTTGATTTCGTTTACGGAGTCGCTTTTGGGTTTTTGTGTGGTGAAATGAACGATACCTTTGCCGTCCACATACTTGTAAATCGTCCTGGGAGGAGCCGGCTTCAAACGCTTTGCAGCGGAGGTGTAATCACCTTTCCCGTAGAGCGTGAGGACTTTCCGAACATAATCCTGCGTTTCCGTGTAACGGGGAATCCCTTTAAAGCGTTGAACGGCCCCTTCACCGGCATTGTAAGCAGCAACAGCCAGCGGAAGGTCATTATTGAAGAGTTCCAGCAAGAACTTTAGATACTTTACGCCGCCGTGAATATTTTCGTGCGGATCATAGATCTCTTTCACGCCGAAACGAGAGGCAGTCGCAGGCATGAGTTGCATCAAACCGATTGCCCCTGCATGCGAAACTGCGTTGGGTCTGTAAGCAGATTCAACTTGAATGACGGCCTTCACAAGATCCGGATCAACTCTGTATTTGGTGCATACCTTATCGATCATCGGAGAATAGTCGTCCGCTTTCCTCGAATAAGTGAGCGGGAACGACTTGTTTTTTGAAAACTTGAAGTGACTCTTGATGAGTTTAGGGGCAGGATTAAAGAAAATTTTCCTGCCTTTCTCGTCTACTCGCACCAGGACTTCAGCGCTTGCGAACGATGCGATGAACAGGAAAGTGATGGCACTTAGAGAAATTAGTAGCCTCATGCAGCGGGTTCGGAACCTCCAGTGTTTATCGCAAGTGAAAATATGTCAAAAAAGTCCTATGTCAAGCTATGACACGACATTTTGTAGAATATTTGTATGCAGGCTGTAGTTTCCCGGACTACAAAGCGGCCATTGGTACGATCAGCACAGGTCGAGAAGTCCCATTGACGATCTGGCTCGCGGCATCTAATAACAGGATTCGCGAGGATTTGCCGGGAGGAGGGGCTCCAATCACAATCAAATCGTAGTTACCCTTTTCCGATTGCTCCAGAATAAACTCGACTGCCGGTTCGCTCCCGATCATTGTGTCACTCTTGACACCGAAGGTTTCCAGCGTGGAGAGGGCTTGTTGAAGATGCAATTCGCTGCGCTTTTTCTGATCCTCCGCCTCCTGTTGTCTTCGCACATGGAGCACTGTAGCACTTGCACCCGTTAATCTCGCAAGCCGTCCTCCGATTCGGACGTCCGCCTTTCCCGGTTCCCCGACCGCGCTGCAGATTAAAATTCGCGAAAGAACCCTGTCTTCCTGAGCAATCACAACCGGAATCCCAATCTGCAACAAACGTCTCACATGCGTTCCAAGTCCCATCCTTCCGATGAGAAGATCACCCGAACTTTCTTCGCGGCCAAGGATCACCAGATCATAATGACCTTCCTGAGCTTCCTCCAACATCTCTTCATCGCTCGATCCGGTTCGGACACGTGTTTCCAGATGAGGTAATCGATCGATCCAACTCTGCCGGATTTTTTCCAACTTTTCTTTTGAAGCAGCCGTCTCACCGGAAGTTGTCACAGAAAAAAGTGTAGCCGGCAGACCGGCTTTTTGGGCCAGATGACAACCGAAGTCAGCAACCGCCGCCGCGGCCGGAGAATCGGGAATGCACAACAAAAGTTTTGGACCGATCGCTTCGAGGATATGATATTTTGTAAAACCGACCCAGAGTTTTTCGCCCGGTGTGATCGGCGTTTTCGGTTCTACCTCGCTCGGCTGAATCGCCTCAACCATCAAATTTTGTCCGGCCCCGAAAACTCCCGCATATTCACGAATTCCTTCCGGTCGCTCCACTTCCAAAAGAACTCTTTGAAACGAACCTGCGAATACGCGTTCGAGAACTCTTCCCTGTCCGAGCACGGAAATTGATTCGTTCGAATCAAAAGGATCCGTTTGCAACAGCACAGTTTCGGGCCGGAACAGAATTCGAACGCGGGCGGCACCGCCCGTTCGCAAGCGCTCCGGAACCGGCAGGGAGGTATTACCAAGCTTGATCACTCCCCCTTCTACACGTCCGATCAATACATTTTTACCGCCAACGAAATTGGCGGCATATTCGGTGCGAGGACGGTGATAAAGCTCTTCCGCTGTTCCAACTTCGACCAGATTGCCTCGATCGGTCACACCTATGCGATCGGCAAGCTCAAAGGCCTCCTCCTGATCATGCGTAACTAATATAGTAGTAAGATTTAGTTTGCGATGGATTTCTTTCAAATTTTTACGGAGCTGGCCTCTAATTTTTACATCCAATGCTCCGAAAGGCTCATCCAGAAGCAGGACCTCCGGTTGATACGCGAGCGCTCGCGCGAGTGCCACCCTTTGCTGTTGTCCCCCCGAAAGTTGATGCGGAAGCCGGCTTCCGAGACCCGCAAGTCCAACCAGATCGAGCAAATCATCCCTTCGGCTGCGCCGCTCGGCGGCTGATACTTTGCGCACCTTCAATCCAAATTCGATATTGTCGGCAACGGTCATGTGGCGGAAAAGGGAATAATTCTGAAATACAAACCCGGCTCCCCTGCGTTGCGGCGGCAGTGCAGTAACATCTTTTCCATTCAACTCAACTTTCCCGCTATCCGGCCGGGTCAAACCCGCGATCATCCGCAGGATCGTGCTTTTCCCGCTTCCGCTTGGCCCAAGTAAAACGAAGAGTTCGCCATTTTCCACTTTCATGGAAACGCGGTTCACAACCACCGTTTTTCCGTAACGTTTTGAAAGATCTTTCAACACAATCGACATGAGTTAACCGATCACTCCTTTTCGTCCGGTTTTCAGCGAAAGCAGTTTCTTCACCATTAAAGTGATTAATGCAAGGAAAGTCAGAAGCGATGCGACTGCAAACGCAGCGGTAAAATTGTACTCATTGTACAGGATTTCAATGTGCAGAGGCAGGGTATTGGTCTGCCCGCGAATGTGGCCCGAAACTACAGAGACGGCTCCAAACTCACCCATCGCGCGGGCATTGCACTGAATCAACGCGTAGAGCAAACCCCATTTAATGTTCGGAAGCGTGATTCTAAAAAAGGTTTGCCACCCGGTCGCACCGAGCACCAGCGATGCCTCTTCTGCCTCTTTTCCCTGCGCTTTCATCAAAGGAATCAATTCTCTCGCAACGAACGGGAATGTCACAAAAATCGTTGCAAAAACGATCCCGGGCGTCGCAAAAATGATGCGAATGTTATGCGCGGCAAGCCATGGTCCGAGATAGCCTTGCATGCCGAACAGAAGGACAAACACCATCCCGGAAATGACAGGGGACACAGCGAAAGGAAGATCGATCAATGTAATCAAAATGCTTTTGCCGGGAAATTCAAACTTGGTGATGGCCCACGCGGCCGCGATTCCAAAAAGCATATTCGCAAACACGGAGACCGCTGCGGCAATGACAGTCAATTGAATCGCAGCGATTGTATATGGTTCAACAATGGCAGCGCGGTAAACGTCAAATCCTTTCCGCAGCGCTTCCACAAAAACAGCGGCGAGTGGAATCACCAAAAACAGCGAAAGAAACAGAAATGCAATACCGACCAGCAACCACCGGATCAACCTTGGTTCCGACAGATGATTCCCTTCCAGATGGTCGCCGCGAACGTTCATGACAGGCCCTCCATTCTCCTTCTGAAACGCGCCTGTAAAAAATTAATCAGAAACAACAGCAGAAAAGACAAAACGAGCATGCTGAAAGCAAGCGCCGTGGCGCCGGGATAGTCATAGTTCTCCAGTCTGCCCACGATCAGGATTGTGGTGATTTCCGTTTTCAGCGGAATATTTCCGGAAATGAAAACAATCGATCCGTATTCTCCAAGATTTCGCGCAAATGCGAGAGTGAAACCGGTCAGCATCGCAGGCCATACTTCGGGAAGGATCACCCGCCAGATGATCTGGCGCCTGCTGGCTCCAATGCTCGCGGCTGCTTCTTCATTCGAACGGTCCATTTCTGCCAGAATCGGTTGCAAAGTGCGAACAACGAAAGGGAGACCGATAAAAATTAAAGCGATTGTGATTCCGAGCGGCGTGTAATTCACGTTGATTCCGTACGGAATAAGGATGCGACCGAGCCAGCCATTCGGAGAAAAGAGCGTTGTCAAAACAATTCCGGCCACCGCAGTAGGCAAAGCAAGAGGAAGATCCACAAGGGCATCCATCATCTGTTTGCCCCAGAAGCTGTAACGCACGAGGACCCATCCGACAATTGTTCCGAAAAGAAGATCGATCACCGCTGCGCTGAAGGCGGTCTGAAAACTGATCCTGAATGCCGCAACAGTCCTTGGCGAAAGCATGATAGTCCAGAACTGATCCCAGGTCAGCGTCATCGTTTTCAGAACAAGCATGGACAAAGGGATTAACACGATGAGACTCAGGTATAGCACCGTGAATCCCATCGTGAGTCCGAAACCGGGGAGTATAGAGCGCCGATCCGTGCTGATTCCCAACACCTTCATGACTTATTTACCGGGCTGATAAATCTGATCGAAGATACCTCCATCGGCAAAATGCGTCGCGTGCGCCTTTTCCCAGCTGCCGAATACCTGCGCAATTGTGAATAAATTGATCTTAGGGAAAGGCACACCGCTTGTTTTCTGCGCGTCCGCATTCCGTGGCCTGTAATAATGTTTCGCTGCGATCAACTGCGCTTCATTGGAATAAAGATATTTCAGATACTCCTCAGCAACTCCCCTGGTTTTGCGAAAATCAACGATTTTGTCGACAACAGCAACCGGGGGCTCGGCAAGTATGCTAATCGAAGGAATCACAATTTCGAATTTATCCTTACCAAGTTCCCGAACGGAAAGAAGCGCTTCATTCTCCCATGCAATCAATACGTCACCAATGCCTCTTTCCACAAAAGTAATTGTCGATCCGCGCGCACCGGTATCCAGGACAGGTACATTTTTAAAGATCTTCGAAACGAAGTCTTTTGCTTTGGCTGCATCATTGTTTGTTTGCTTTAATGCGTAACCCCAGGCCGCCAGATAATTCCATCGCGCCCCTCCCGAAGTTTTGGGATTTGGAGTGATAACGGATATCCCCGATCGCTGCAAATCAGACCAATCTTTGATCTTTTTGGGATTCCCTTTTCTGACCAGGAATACGATTGTCGATGTGTACGGTGAGCTGTTATCCGCCAGACGGGCTTGCCAGCCTGTTTTGATCAGACCTGCTTTTGCAATTTGATCGATGTCATACGCAAGCGCAAGCGTTACAACATCGGCTTGCAGTCCATCGATCACAGAACGGGCCTGCTTGCCGGAACCGCCGTGGGATTGACTCATTGTCACACTCTTCCCTGTTTTTGCCTTCCAGTATTTTGCAAAGGCCTGGTTGTACTCCTGATACAACTCACGTGTTGGATCGTACGAGACGTTCAGAATCGTATCCTGCGCTGCGCCGATTGTCGAAAACAGAACGCAAAACATTGCAACAAAAATCCATGTTTTCATGAGAACCTCCTTTTACCGCTTCACCAGGCAATCTGAAAACGGGTTTGGAAAAGCTTTTCGGTTTTAATAGCGGCATCTTCAAATGTGGTGTTGTCGTAGCTGAAAACAAATTTTACATTTCTATTCAGATACCAGTTGAGTCCGGCTGCCCAGTTATCAGCCTGACTTGCCGAAGTTGTAGGATCCGCAAAGATTGGGAAAGCGTCCTCATCAATGTCGAGCCGGCTGTAACGAAATGCTGCCTCCCACGCTCCTAATTTCCCGGCTTCTAAATCAAATGAATCATCCGGAGAAACACCTTTGTATCCTGCTTTTTCTCCGCTCAGAACAAAGTGAGTACTGATATTCCATGCCGTGTTCCGAAGTTCCGCTGCATTGGTGCCAAGAACAACTTCTTGCGAAGAGCTCACGTATTCAGCAAGGATTCCGAATGGTCCTCTGTAATACGTTAGTTGCGGAGAGTAGCGGAATCTGGTGCCGGCGGCCAGTGTAGTTAGGTCCGTAGTGAGACCGGCTCTGTATCGGAATAGAGCCAGCTGACCCGCTGTTCTGTACGTCGGCAAACCGGGGGCCGTGATCGATCCATCCTGATTCCCGGCAGTGACTGCGATTCCGATCCCCAGGCCTATAACCGGACGAACGAAAATGCGCCCGGCAAAATCTTTGCTGTCTGTACCTGAATCAATGTCGCCACTGCCAAGATCAACCACTCCATTAAAAACGCCCGCGGCATAACTGATTTTGTCTCCGACAAAATCCCCAAATGCGGAAATTCCAATATCGCGATTCGGCACTAGATTGGTTGCCAGAGATCGCTCTACGAAAAGAAGATCCGTCGCAGATTGTAAACGCTCCAATCCAAAAGGAGCTTTGGCCTTTCCAAAACGAATTTTGAATTTGGAAGAAAATTTCGCATCCAGATACGCATCCTGCAAAACGGTCACGCCACCGCCAAAATCGGGCATAATCTTGAAGTCAAAGTATTTATACACAGTGCCCTCAAAGATAGGACGAACTCTTCTCAAAACAAATGTATCGATGACAGAAGAGTTTTGATCGAAAAAGAATCTTCCGTCCGCCTGCACGTAGCCTCGCACTCGGAACTGGAAATCCCCGTCCGGAGAGGTCAGGAGAAAGCCTCCTTTCCCTGCGGAAATTGTCAGTTGTGGATTTTCTTCGGCGGCCATCGCCGCGCCGGAAATCGTTACAAGACTAAGGAACAAGATCGAAAACAGTTTCCATTTCATTCGTGAAACTCCAGATTGATGTCAGAGCTTCCGGCGGTCCGGTCAGATGATCGGTTCTTATTTATCCACAGGGGTCTGGCCGGTTATCCGGAGCGGACGCCATGGAATCTATTTCAAGAATGACGTTTTTTCAAAGCGAATCTTTTCTCTGGTTTCGACTTGTACAATTTGTGAGCCATGAATCGTTATTTCAATCGAGCCATACTGAACCCTCTTTATAGCATTCAGGATTTCAAGAGCCTGTTGTTGAGCGCTTTCTGCGTTTTTTATTTCCTTCATCTATCACCATCAAAGATTTACTAGGTAGATGTTTTCGTTTTCCGCGTTTCAAGTTAGGCGCCTCCACAAGTTCCGCGAGAGTCGTCTTGTCAAGAATGCCGGCGGTTGCATCACGCACCTGCTTCATGATCAAACGGATCGAACAGGTTTTTTCATCGATGCACTCATCACACTTGCTGTAGGCGGTCAGGCTGACGCAAGGAATGGCCGCGAGCGGTCCATCAATCAGCCGGACGACATGACCAACAGAAATGCCGGAGGCTGGAGTTCTTAAATTGTATCCGCCCCCTCTGCCCGATTTGCTGGCCAGCAGGCCATCCCTTTTCAGCTCAACCAGGATCAGTTCCAGAAATTTCTTAGGAATCCTTTCCGTTTCTGAAATTTCGGAGATCAACATGGGACGACTCTCGCGCGCCAGAGCCATCAAGGCTTTTAACGCGTACTTGGCCTTCTTTGTCAACATTGTCTATAAATTCTATAGACAATATAGTGATTGTCAATAGGGGAAGGAGCGCAGGCTAACGAACTTCTTAAACATTGTCGGGGCGACATTCATGGCGCCCGTCTTCCAGTTTGAGGAGTTGTTTAACCATAAACGCGGGCGTGATGAATCGGGCACCTATTACAAATCCCGTTTATTGAACCAGTACACGGCGAGACAAAGCATTCCAATCGTGTAAAGACTGGAGTAAACGATCATTGCAGGATTCGGCACGGAGACAGTTGCAAACGGGCCGGCAGCAGCTCCGAGCGACCGCATCACGGGTGAAGTCATTTCATACGCGGCTCGTTTCCAAAGCGCTTCACTTGGAATGATGAGGCTCGAAAAAATTCCCACATGGATTGCCGTTTGGTTCTTCAACGCAGTACCGATCTGTTCAACCCATCCGCCGATAAAACCGATACCATACAAGCCAAACACGATCCCGCCAGTGGCAAGCGTCGAAAACATAGAGCTCCCGGCAAGGCTGACAGTCATTACGAGGACACTTGCAATATAAATCAAAGACAAACCGGAAAAGATGTTGCGTACATGGTAGCCGCTCACACAATAGACGATCGCCAGCACGCCGCCGGCCATCAACACCAGATAAATCGCAAGCAGGGCTGCAAAACCCATCCATTTACCCAACACAATTTCCATTCGCCGCAGGGGTTTTGAAGCGATAGTCTGGATGGTTCCGGAGTTGATTTCACCTGCCAGTGTGTCTGCAGATACCAGAACACCCATTGCGATTGTCAGAAAATTCACACTGTATAAACCTGCAATCGCAAGAAAATTGTAGATCTGGCTCCGGACCAGAGCCTGGCTTTCGCGTCCCGTAGCGTGAAGGGTTTCTTTGTAAATGAAGTGAAACCCGACTCCATACAGAATCAAAAACAGAACACCAAGCACAAAAGCGGCAACAGCGATCCTTCTGCGAACTGATTCTAAAAAAGTTAATCTTGTTATAACAAGCGCGTGTTTCATAAGCCCGCTTCGCTCCCTACAACGCGTAAAAACAAATCTTCCAGTGCAAGGTGTTCCGATTGTATGGAATAAATATCCACATGCTGTTGCACCAGGTAACGGGCGATCTCGGGCAAAACAGATTCATTCGGGACCTTTAAAGCCACGCCTTGATCCGTGGTGTTAACCTCCTGAGACCAGTGCTCCAGACCCTGCAACACAGAATCGTTGATTCCTGTTGCACGAATCAATACAGTCGTCTCTCCTGAAGCCAGTTTTTTCAAATCATCCACGCGCAGTACTTCACCATGCTTCATGAATGCCACTCGATCGCAGGTAATTTCCACCTCACTCAAAAGGTGCGAATTCAAAAACACTGTCGTTCCTTGATTTCTCAATTTTCGGATGATGTCACGCACCAGGCGGCGTCCGGCCGGATCCAATCCCGATGTCGGCTCATCAAGAAAAACAAGGCGCGGTTCATTCAGGAGCGCTTGCGCCAAACCGATGCGCTGAAGCATTCCTTTCGAATAAGTTCGAAGCTGCTTATTCGAAGAGCCTGACAGCCCCACCAGTTCCAGAAGTTCTGAGGTCCTTGATTGCAGGAGTTGGTGTTGCATTCCATAAAGGCGGCCGTGCAATCCCAGAAATTCTTTTCCGGTAAGCCATTCATGAAAACGGAAATGTTCCGGTAAAAACCCGATTTTTGATCGAAGGAAGGGATCACCAATCGGAGTTCCGAACAAAGAAGCCCGGCCGGATGTTGGTTTTACAAGACCGAGAAGCATTTTCAATGAGGTGGTCTTTCCTGCCCCATTGGGACCCAGAAATCCGAAAGCCTCACCTTCCCGAACCTGAAGCGTCAGACCACGAACGGCAACTTTGTCTCCGTAAATCTTGCGTATTTCATCCGTTTCGATTGCAAAAGTCATACACTGTCTAAAACTCTGTAGGGGCGGGTCTGAGACCCGCCCAGTTTCTCTGTTGGTTGCGCAAGCGGTCGGGTTTAAAGCCGCCCATACAAGGGCCGATTTTTGATATCACAGGGAGTTCGCGATTGCCAGCGCTTCTTCAACAGTACCGCGACCCATCAGAGAGTACAGAATACCATCGCGAATCCAGAGCAGGTTATAGGCCGGAGGTTCTTCGGGACCGAATTCATGGGATGCAAATAAATTTCCTTTCACTCCGTCAACATCCACTTCTTTTACATCCATACGATGATCCATGGGAAACGGAACAACGAGCGTTGTGGCCCAATCGATCGATTCGCTGAATTTCCGGGCCTGTTCATCCGTGAATCCGAACAGCTTTAACATTTCTATTCCAAGCTGAGCAATATTCAACGATGGTGGAGCCACAATCACTGGAGTAGGGAGTTGAGCAAGGATTTTACATTCAGGATAACTTGCGCGCTGTAATCCTTTCTGAGAATCGGTCTCCTCCAACGGAATATCAGGGCATTCTCCGAAGAAAGCGGTCACAGATGATGCAATGTTCACACGGATCATTTCCCCATCTAAATCGGATGGGATTCGAATGTCGGAGCGGCCTGCGTCATCAAAAATTGCTTGCAGACGTTCTACATCAATGCTAAAAGAAAGATCCACCGCAGGATGGACATGAATCTTAGAACTGGTTTTTAAGACTCCAGGCATCCGAATACCGAAACCGGCCAATCGCGCGGCATCATTGGCAGTCGGCACCACCTGTGGTACACCGTGCTTGACAACGCGAGCATCATCGGACAACAGTTGCTCAATTCTACGCTCCGAATCCTGGCCGAATAGCCCCCCTTCGAGGGCTTGCAAATTAGCAGGATCGATTTGAACGACAGCGATCTGTTGAACCCGAAACAGACTCAGAAATTCAGTCGCCCAAACGCGAACCGGCTTGAAACTGATCCCTGTAATCAGAACCGCAATGGCGATTCCCGCTGCCCATGCCGGTTTCCATTTCGACTTCCTCATCGCGCTATCACTTTGCCTCTCCTGGAATCGTCTTAGCAAAGTGGCGTCATCCGCAGGTTCCTCCGCGGGAAGCAGAACATCCAACCGTTGTCGGTTGGCTTCCGCTCGTTTCTGAATTCGTGCAAATTCCTCCCGACAAATATTGCAGTTCCGCAGATGTTTCTGGACATCATTGCTTTCTTCCTCAGAAGTTTCGTGATCCAGATAAGAATGAAGAAGATTTTCAGATACATGCATAACTTTATCCTCCTGATTTGGCAATCGGCGCGTTTGAAAGATAAAGTCTTTCAAATTGCTTCTGAGCCCTGCTGAGTAGTGTTCCCACGGAACCGGGTGAAACCTGGACGGCTTCAGCGATCTCCCTGTAAGTGAAACCCGAATGGTGAAGCACCAGAATCTGCGCGCTTCGCCGGGGTAATTTTCGCAGCACCACATGCACCTGATGTTGTTCGCGCGATCGTTCCACTTCTAAGGAAGGGTCTGAACTGCTGCCTGCAATGTACAGAGATGCTTTTGATTCATAGTGCATGCGGCGCCGGGAGGCTCGTAAGGCGTTGTAGCCGAGGCGCGTAGCGACGCGATACAGCCACCCTGCGGGCTGCGCAGCATTCGACGGTGGCCGCCGGGCGTAACGCATGAATGTTTCGATCGTCAGGTCTTCCGCTTCCATTCTTTGACCGGTCAGACGATACAAAAGTGCGTACACCCGCCGGTAATTCTGAAGGAAAAACCTTTCAAATGGATCTTGCTTAATGGCTTCATTCATCGCAAGCGCGATCGCATTCTCCCTCATTGGACTCTCATTATACAAAACACCGCACGGACGAGATTTGTGACAAAAGCATGTGCAAGGTTTCAAACCGTTAATATCTGAATTCTCGAACCTACTTTGCATATGTGATCAGAATATTGACGATACTGCTTATGATCGGCTGCGGCCAGACCGCTTATTCATACTCCGTGATTACTCACCTGGCGGTGATCGATTCTTCCTGGGACTCAACAATCGCTCCGGCTATCCAGGAGAGATTTGCAGGCGCAACGGAAGCGGAAGTCAAAGCTGCGCGCAAGTTCGCTTATGGCGGTTGTCTGATCCAGGATCTTGGCTACTATCCCGGCGGGAATAAGCTTTTTTCAGATCTTCTGCATTACGTGCGCAGCGGCGATTTCGTTGTTGCGCTAATCGAAGAATCCGAATCACCAGCGGACTATGCTTTCGCGCTTGGCGCGCTTTCGCATCATGCATCCGATAACAACGGGCATGCTTCAGCGACAAATCTGTCTGTCCCGATTCTGTATCCCGACCTTCGAAAAAAATTCGGCGATATTGTAACCTTTGACGAAAAACCTTCGGCTCACATCAAGGTCTGTGAAGGAACCGGAAAAGCAAAAAGATCTACACAAGCTACTGTCGGGGTTGTAGGAAGGTTAAAGATTAACCGACTTTCGTACTGCTTCATAGATTCTTTCCAGGGTTTCCATAAAATCCAGTTCGCCGCGCCAGAATGGAAAATGCCCGAGCCTCTGCAATATCGGAGGTTTTACTGACCTCGAAATTTCCATCGGAGCGATGGAAATTTCTTTAATGCGCGGTGCTTTCCAGAATTGGCGTGGATCTGCGGGCAGCGCTTCTGTTTGTTGAAAAGAAAAGAGTTTTCGGCGTTCTGGAATCAGTTTTCCTTTGGGGATTCCGCGGAGGTGAAGCAAGAGAAATGGATCCCGTTCGAGCTCCTGAGAAATCAGGTAATAGACAGCGGCAATGTGCTTGCATGGATTCACTGTATCCGGACAACTGCAAGTTGAGTTACGTCCTTCTGACTTCGCTGGAAATAATGGAACCCCTTGCTTCCGGAAAAGTGTTTCAATATCAGGATGAACATCGCCGGTTAAAAGCGTTGCAGCGTAAATTGGCTGGGTTTGAAGTTCACGAACCATTTTCGTTTCCAACTCCGGAGGCAGGATTTCCAGAAAAATTTCCACATCATAAGGAGTATTCCTGGAACCTTGCACGACGGCTGAGATCCGTCCCGGTTCAAACTCGAGATCGACGACCTGCCCTTTTCTGGCGTACGAACGACCGCGGGCAACGCGTCGTGCCGGACCAAATTTTTCTATGGCCTCAAGCCATTTCACAGCCCACCACTGTTTACCGAATTGTTTTGTCTGTGCTCTGATCCCTCCTTTTACTTCGCGCGGTTTTGTGCGCCGAAACCGCCAGAAATAAGGATCATCTTCGATGTCGTCGTTCCAATCGTCCATATTAGTTTCCAGGTTGCAGGCAAGTTGCCCGCGATCCTCAATGCACGCGAAGACGCCTGCGCTCCTTATCTTTACACGGCCACGGCATCCTTGCTTAATGCGATTAATGATTTGATCTCACCGGTCGAGAGTTCCGTCAGCCATGCTTCACCCGTTCCGATCACGCTTTCAGCCAGCTCTTTTTTCCGTTGCAGGATTTGATCGATTCTCTCTTCCAATGTGCCCACACAAACAAACTTATGAACCTGAACGTTCCTCTTCTGACCGATCCTGAAAGCACGGTCTGTGGCCTGATCTTCCACGGCAGGATTCCACCATCGATCAAAATGAAACACGTGATTCGCTCCGGTCAAATTTAACCCGGTTCCCCCGGCCTTCAACGACAGTATGAACAAAGGAGGTCCATCTTCCCGCTGGAAACGTTCCACCATCTCCTCTCGTTTCTTACGCAGGGTTCCGCCATGAAGAAAGATCGCCTCTTTTCCAAAATAATTCTGAAGATGGGCCAGCAAAAGAAAGCCCATTTCCGCAAACTGGGTAAAAATCAGCGAACGTTCATTCATTTGCAGGATTTCTTCCAGCATTTCGGTGAGCCTCGATAGTTTTCCGGATCTTCCCTTCAACGGTGAACCGTCACCCAGGAAATGAGCAGGATGATTGCATATTTGTTTGAGCTTCATGAGCGCGGCAAGGACCTTCCCTTTTTTCTGAATCCCTTCCAGCTTATCCAGCTCGCTTTCGAGCTCACGAACCACGGCTGCATACAGGCTGGCCTGTTCTTTTGTTAAATTGCAAAAAACTTTCATTTCCATCTTTTTCGGAAGATCGGAAATAATTCCAGGGTCCGATTTCAATCTTCGCAATACAAATGGATTTGTGATCCGTTTCAACTCCTCCATCGCCTCCGAACTTCCATGCTTGTGAATTGGTACAAAATACTTCCGCGTGAAATCACTTTTATTTCCAAGCAATCCACGGTTTAAGAATTCCATAATCGACCAGAGCTCTCCCACATTATTTTCAATCGGTGTGCCTGTCAAGGCGATCCGGTAATCTGCCGGGAGGCTTCTAGCGGCGCGGGCTTGCTTGGTCTCAGCATTTTTTATGTTCTGAGCTTCATCCAGAACGATCGACCGCCAGTGAACCTGACGAAAGGTTTCAAAATCTCGCAACAATAAAGCATAGCTGCTGATTACAACATTTTTTTCCTGTATCAGCGCGGTAAATTCTGCCCCTTTCTTACGGCCAAGACCATGATGCACCTCAACATGGAGTGCTGGAGCAAAACGGGAAATTTCGCGCTGCCAGTTTCCCACAACCGAAGTCGGGCAAACAATTAACGCCGGCGCGGATGGTTTTTCGGCAAAATCCTTTGACATCAACGCGATGGTTTGTACCGTTTTTCCGAGCCCCATATCATCCGCCAGACACGCGCCGATTCCGAAGTTCTTCATGAAATCCAACCAGGAATAACCGCGATGTTGATAGGGTCTTAGCTCCCCGTCAAACGCAGGATGAACGGGAATGAGTCTGAATTGCGAATGCTCTTTGGAGTTCAACAAAAAGTCGGCGACCCAGCCTTCCGCCTCCACACCTTGCACCAGCAGTTCCCCGATCTGTTCGGCGCCGGCGCTAAATTTCAAAAGATCGAACAAGCTTCCTGTTTGCTTTTCTTTGTTTTTCCAAAATTCGATGGCAGAGGCGATCTCTTCCGGTCTAAGAGCGATCCAGCGTCCGCGAAATTTCACAAGCGGCTGTTTCAACTTCGCGAGGGCCATCAACTCTTTATATGTGATCTCCTGATCACCGATTGCGAATTTCCAATCAAATTCGACAAGAACGTCCGCGCCCACACCAGCAAACGCCTTTGGAGCCGTCGAACTTCTGACACGCGCCTTAATGCCCAGTCGAAATGCTCCCTTCTTCCTGCCCCACCACGAAGGAAGTAAAACTCCGTAACCGGAATCCTGAAGAATCCAGGCCTTCGTATCGAGAAATTCCCATGCTCCCTTCTCATCCGTTTGATAACCTTCCGGGCATTCACGATGCATGCTCGTATGGACATAGGGATCCATGCGACCCGCTTGAACCAATTCAGACAGCAGATTTTGCTGTGCTCGCTCGAAATCATCCTTGAGCACCTGTCTTGCCGATTTCCTCCGTTTCCAAAGATGACCGGCAGAAATCAACAAGCTCGGCTCATCCTGACTCTGCAAGAAATACCGGACGTACCAGTAATCCTTCCTGGATGTCGGCTCCTCAAGGCGGAAAGCGAGACGATATTTGAAGTTTGCAGTGCGTAAAAATGGCTCCGCCCATGATTGAATGGAGTTTTCAAGCGCCTGACATTCAGCCGGGTTTGCCTGAAGGTCACGCCTATTTTCCTGCAGTGCGGTGAGCCATCGGTCATGCACTGTCGAAGCAGGAATCGTCAGGTTCGGCGCAGCCTGCCGGATGGATTGGTCCAGAAAAAATGCGACGAACTCATAGAGTAGTTGTTCCGAAGAGATGTGCTTCGAAAATGCACGACAGTAAGGGGGCATGGAGCGAGCCAGCTCATGAAACAGAATCTGATCCTCACCGGTAAGAACCGGAATCCAGCATGCCTCGCCATTCTCCAACCACGGCAAGAATTTCTGGTGAAAGATCAAACGGTGAATCAATCGGACAGCTTGAGTCCAGTAAAGAATGTCATCGCCATAAAAAAGGCCGGCATCGATTTTGTTATCCTGTTGCTGGAGGAAACGGCTGACAGACTCTGGTTCAAGTGAAAGCACGGGAACGCTCCAGGGCGCAAGGGTTGCGCCATCCAAATTCGGCGGTACTTCACCGAATAGAGAGGAAGATGCAACGGCACTTCCTTTATATATAGGGAACCAGGCCGTAAGGTGGCTTGATTCTCCAACTCGCGTGTCCAATAGCGCCAGCAGCTCATGGAGTTCTTCCGGCGGAACCGCGTAAGGCCAGTACATGTGATCCTGCGGGTCCGTTTCACCCCACAGGCAAAATTTCTTTTCTACGAATATTCCGTGCAGAAAAATCATTTCCTTAGAGCTCAAAGGGGATCAGGAGATAAAGCCTTAAAACTAAATTCCAATCTCCTTATCTCCAACATCCCCGTATTTCCCTTTTTACACTCTTGTATATCGAATGAGGGCTTACCAAATCACCCGCCAAGGGCAATCAGCAAAACACCTGCAGTGACAAGCGAGGATGCAAGGATCCGCATCGATCCCCCTTGTTCTCCCATGAAACGCACGCCGATCCAGGCTCCGATCACGACGCTCACTTCACGAACGGCCCCGACGTAGCTTGCAGGACTCAAGCGCATCGCTGCCAGCACCAGCGTGTAGCCGGCTGTACCGAAGACGGCCGCAGCAACGATAGCAGCCAGGCGTTTCCGATTTGAAATCTCAGCAAGCAATGCAGCCCGATGATTAGGAAAAAGCCATTGAACAGACAAACAAATCCAGCCCACAAACAACACAAAATAGATGTAAGCTAATGGTGGAAAGTACGCAACTCCCCGTTTATCAACTGCTGTATAGGCTGAGATCAAAACGCCTGTTAGGAGCGCCCATCGTGGAGCGGCGGACTTGAAAGAATGCAAGGGACGATTCCAATCACGAAGACTACGAAGATTGATCAAATACAATCCAATTGCAATCGCGACAACACCAGCCATTCCTAAAGATGTGGGTCGCTCTTGAAGAAGGATGATTGCCCAGATCAGCAAAAAGAGAGGAGCCGAACCGCGCGCAATGGGATAAACCACAGACAGATCTCCCGTATTGTAAGCGCGCGTCAAAGTAAGGAAGTAAATCACCTCCAGGACTCCGCTGATCAGGACAAGGGTCCATGCCAGAGGTTCGACTTTCGGAAAAAAAAACCATAAGGGAGCACCGAGCACACAAGAGACCGCGAGCATCCACCATACGAATGCCAGCTTTACGCGTGACCTCTTCATGAGGGCATTGGCGATTGCATGCATGGCAGCCGCTGTTAACAAAAGCAATAAACTGCTGATCAGCATCTAATACATGTGCGGGACTTATTGCACAAAATGAACCGGTGTGCCGGGCTCCACCATCGTGCTCAGGCGGAAAACGTCCCAGTTGGTTAAACGAATGCAGCCATTCGACGCGGTATGCCCGACTTTTTCGGGAGCCGATGTCCCATGGAGTCCATAGTGGTCCAGACTTAAATCGATCCAAACGATTCCCACCGGATTGTTTGGCCCGGGAGGAATCATTCCACCCTTGTGTTTTTTGTTTGGGCGCGAGAACAGTTTCGGGTTGTAATTAAAATAAGGATAGTCCTCAATTTTTGTGACTTTGTATTTACCAAGAGGAAGCGGCGCAAGATTGTCCCCTTGTGTCACAGGCGCGTACATGACCACAGCACCGTCCTGATTGCGAACCAGAAGATCTGAATTCTTTTTCGACACATAAACCGTTACGCCGCCAATGCTCGTAGGGTGAAAGATCAAGTCGTCCAGAGAAGTAACATTCGGAACAATAATATTCTCCTCCGCTTTGAATTTCGCTTTCGGATTCCACTTTCGCATCAATGCGGGGTTCACATGAAACACTTCGCTGAGCAATTCAAGAACCGATGTATATTCCATTCTTACGAGCTTGGTTAGTGCCTGCAAATCTTTTGGATATTTTGGAATGAAAGGCCCAGCCACATCCCGTTCTGTAATTGTGTGGTACCTCAAGAAACGTTGATCGGAAGGGGCAAGCGCTTTTAATGTAGCACTGTCCGGTCTGGCGGTGGGTTTAAGTCGATTAAATTTTTGAAAAGCGGCGAGAGCTTTTTTCGTATTCTTTCCAAACGTACCATCGATCTCCCCCGGCGAATATCCGGCCCGATCCAGCAAAATCTGAAACTTCAAATTAAGGGGAAGCGGTACGTTGATGGGACGATCTTCAGCAAATCCAAATGCGCAAAAGGTAAAAAAAAAGACAAAACTTATTTTGAACATGATCGATTGTTGTTTCAGGCGCTTTAAGAGCTGAAAGTGTGAAAAGTGTTTATTCCTCAGGCTTGTCTGCTTCTCCTGTCTCTTCGGCCGCTTGCTGCTGGTCATCGCGTATGTCCTGCACTTTGTCTTTGACGCGATCCTTTGCATCAATCACCTCTTCGGCAGGTTTATTTGTATTGCATCCTATCATTCCAAGGAACCCGAACATCACGAGAGCATACAGTATTTTTTTCATCCAAACCTCCGAAGTTTTCATTGTAGCATTGTAGTGGCGGCCCTACGGCCCTTACAAGGACTACAAGGACTCGGGATCAGCTGTTCGCACGGGCTGTGTAAACGAAGGCGTGCATCGAACAAGAGAAAGGACGATCGCCACCAACTTGAGCAAGGGCACCGGCTACGGCCGCTATAATCTCATCCACAGGCAAACCACGCTCCTGAATGGCGACACCCACAGGATTACCGCGGACAAGTCCCGTGGCAAAGGAGCCGGCCGATTCAGCCTTCGCATTCAACGAAAGCCTGTGGACTTCAATCTGACCAAAACCGTTTTGATCCAGCAATTGGGTCCACATTTCCGGATCGGCAAAACCGAAAGGGACCTGATAAAAGGTGGGTGGATCGGTGGCGAAAAATTTTATAACGCATTCATGCGCAATGCGGCCAAAGTCATTTTGCTCCAAACCGTCCCACACGTTGAATGCGAAAAAACCGCCATCTTTCAGCACACGTTTTGCTTCCCGAACAGCTGCGGCTTTGTCCGGAATAAACATCATGCCGAACTGGTTCACCGCTGCGCCAAAAATGCGATCCGAAAACGGTAACGCGCAGGCATCGGCCTGTTTCCATTCCACATCGGAAGCCAGGCCCCGTTTCTGGTAGGCAACATCGATCATCGCTTGATTGAGATCGGTTGCAACAAGTTGAGCGCTGCTCAAAAGTTTTGCGCGCAGATGGCTCGTCAAAATTCCCGTGCCACAGGCGGTTTCCAGCACGGGACCGGTCGGCGCAACTGCCGCTACACGCGCTGCAATGTCGGCCGCAAATGGCTCAAAAATCACAGGTACCAGATGGCGATCATAAAATTCTGGAATGCTTCCTTCAAACTTAATGTTTCTATCATCCATGATTGATTTACTCACTTTTATAAGATGGACCGTGTCCGCGGTCACCTGTACCAAAAATAGCGCTCTACCTTAATCGGGGCAATACTCCTTATAATTTTCATCATGCGTTTATTGAATCGTCTTTTTCCAATCACTCTTGGTGTTTTCTTGACCTTCATTTCTCCATTCCTTTCTAAAGTCCAGGGTGACGACACGCGGTATGACGTCATCATCCGGAACGGGACTGTATATGATGGAAGCGGATCGGATGGAAAGCGTGCCGACGTGGCCATTCGCGGGGACAAGATAGCCGCGATAGGCTTGCTGAGTGATGCAAAAGCAGCCACGGAAATCAATGCAGCCGGTCTTGCGGTTGCTCCCGGTTTTATCAACATGTTGAGCTGGGCCGCGGATACTTTGATTGTCGATGGTCATTCACAAAGCGATATCCGTCAGGGGGTCACACTGGAAATCTTTGGTGAAGGGCTTTCCATGGGCCCGCTGAATGAAGCTATGAAAAAGGAAATGGTTGAACAGCAGGGGGATATCAAATTCGACGTGCGGTGGACCAAACTTTCCGAATATCTCGACTACGTCGTAAAGAAAGGCATTTCTCCAAATGTTGCTTCGTTTGTCGGCGCAACCACTGTTCGCGTCCACGTGCTCGGTTATGAAGATCGCGCTCCAACTTCTAAGGAATTAGAAGAGATGAAACGACTTGTACGAGAAGCAATGCGCGAAGGCGCTCTCGGTGTCGGTTCATCTTTGATTTATGCTCCTGCGTCGTTTGCAAAAACAGAAGAGTTGATTGATCTGGCCAGAATCGCCGGCGAATACGGAGGCATTTATATCTCACACATCCGCGGTGAGGGAGCAAGTTTGCAGGATGCAGTGGACGAATTGATCAGGATTGCGCAGGAAGCGAAAGTTCCGGCCGAGATTTATCATCTCAAGGCTGCCGGCGGACCAAACTGGCATAAGATGGATGCCGTCATCCAAAAAGTGGAAGCAGCGCAAAAGGCCGGCCTGAAGATTTCTGCGGACATGTACAATTACACGGCAAGTTCGACCGGACTGGACGCAGCGATGCCGACATGGGTCCAGGAAGGAGGGTTGAAAGCGTGGATTGAGCGTTTGAAGGATCCAGCCATTCGTGAAAAGCTGCGCGAAGAAATGCCGGTGGAATGGGGAAAAGCCGGTCGCTCGGCGGACAAAACTCTTTTGATTTCCTTTAAGAACGAGAGGTTAAAACATTTGACCGGAAAGACGCTGGCTGAAGTTGCTAACGAGCGGAAAAAGTCTCCGCTCGATACGGCGATGGATCTGGTGGTCGAGGATGGAAGCCGCGTTGGTGTCGTTTATTTTTCGATGTCTGAAGACAACATAAAAAAGCAAATTATATTGCCGTGGGTCAGTTTCGGTTCTGACGCAGAATCTTTGAAGCCGGAAGGAACGTTCGTCAAATCCAACGTGCATCCGAGAGCCTACGGCAACTTTGCGCGTTTGCTGGGCAAATATGTGCGTGATGAAAAACTGATCTCTCTGACTGAGGCAATTCGCCGTCTGACTTTCTTGCCGGCAACAAATCTTCGGCTTGACCGGCGTGGTTTGCTAAAACAGGGATACTTTGCGGATGTGGTGCTGTTTGATCCGAAAACAATTCAGGACCATTCCACTTATGAAAAACCTCACCAATACTCCACCGGCGTCCAGCATGTATTTGTAAATGGCGTTGCCGTTCTGAGAAACGGTGAACACACAGGGGCTACGCCGGGACGTGCGCTTCGGGGCCGTCCCGTGGAAAGTAAAAAATGAAAAGTGCGATTCTCGCAATCGTTTGCGTTTCGCTTTGCATGGGATGCGAGCGCCCGCCTCCGGCTCTACAAAAGCCGTTTACGCTTGCGCTTTCCTATGAACTGGATACGCTTGATCCTCATCATAGAAATTCTGTTAGCAATTTTGCGCTGATGAGCCATTTTTACGAACCCCTGGTTGCAACGAACCCTTCGATGGCCATCATTCCATGCCTGGCAGCGAGATGGGAAAACCCCGATTTATCCACTTGGATTTTCTACTTGAGAGAGGGGGTTCGCTTCCATGACGGAAAGCCCCTCGAAGCGAAAGATGTCGTTTACTCTTTTCAACGGCTCCTATCCAGTCAGGACCTTGAGATGTCGGGATACTTGCAGGATCTTGTGGAAGCGAAAGCACTCAACGACCACACCGTCAAACTTCGGACCAATCTCCCGATGAGCATCTTACTGAATAAGGTGCGATTCATTTTGATTATTCCGAAGGATTCAGGCGATAAAGTAAAACTTGGCACCAACGGCACGGGCCCTTACACATTAACGTCCTGGATCCTGAATAAAAGCATCGAGCTCACTCGAAATGAAAATTACTGGGGTCCAAAACCGTCATTGCAGTATGTTTCCATTCGTTTGAACCGTTCTCCTGAGCAGGCTATGAAAGAGCTTCTCGTTGGTGAAGCTCAGTTTGTTCAATGCAATTCAAAGGACTCCAAACAAAAACTTGGTAGCGATCCGCGGTTTACATTGCATCATAACGACAGTCTATTCTTAAAGTATCTTGGATATGATCTGTCTCGTGATGTGACTCCATTCTGTTCAGTGCAGCCGAATCCATTCAAGAACAAGCTTGTACGCCAGGCAATTCATCTGGCGATCGATCGCCGGCGGCTCGTTATGGAACTGCCGACTTACGCGGTTCCTGCCAATCAGCCTCTGCCGCCTTTCATTTTCGGATACAATCCGGCGATTCCGGCGGCTCGTCATGATTTACAGGAAGCTCGAAGGCTCTTGAAAGCAGCGGGATTACCGGACGGTTTTGATGTAACTTTGCACGTGCGAAAACTTTTTGAACAAGCCGGGACGCTTGTGAAAGAACATCTTGCACTTGCTGGAATTCGAGTCCATCTGCAAGTGCTTCCCGATACAGAAATTCTACCGGGATTGCGGAAGCATCAATACACGTTTTTCCTCTCCCGGATTGGGAGTCCGACAGGAGATGCAAGCGATGTTACAGACAACTGTCTGCATTCACTAGATGCGGCGAGACGATATGGTTTTATGAATTATGGTGAGTATTTCAATCCCGAAGTGGATCGGGCTATTGAAGAAAGCGGAAGGATTCAGCAGCTCGAGCGGCGTAGAAACTTGATTCAATCCGTCATGAAGACTGTTATGGAAGACGTTGTGTGGGTGCCGCTTTACATAGATCAAGATGTTTTTGCCATCGACAAACGATATTCATGGAAGCCGCGTAACGACAGTTTTGTTTTTGTATCAGAAATTAAAACAGGTGTAAAACAATGATGTTACTAAGGAGCGCAGGTATCCTTGCCTGCATTTTCTTTCTTTCGTCTTTTTCCGCCGCTCAAGTGAACAAATTTGTGTTTCAGCCGGAGAAAATCAAAACCGATGTTGCTTATCACTATGTGAAGACAAACATCGATGGCACAAATCCTGAGAACATTTCGATCTATGTTGCGAGCAAAGATAAACTGGAGGTATTCAAATTTCATGAACCGGGAACACGGGCCGGTTATGTCCTCTGCGATATGGATTGGAAACATTTTCAAGCGTCGGCTCTCTTTTCGTATGCAGTCTTATCCGGTACAGAAGAAGTGTTGGCCGCGCAGATTAAGTTTTTGGCTGACCAGAAGAAAATGGAAGTGGAGATCCCTGCCCAGGGCCGTCCGCTGGAAGTTATCGAGTTTGGTTTGTTGCCGGTCCACGTTTATAACTTTGACTTAACCAGCTTGAATTTCGCGTTCAGGCATCTCAAAGATCCTGCCGGGGAACTGATTGTCGGGTTAGCAGATCCCACTTTTGCCGAGGAAGGACCATCCGTGCGGTATCGCGGTGAGGTCACGATTCAGTATCTTCATGATGAAAAACGGAACGGTAAGGATTGCCGAAAGTACAGCATCGAAGGCGCCGGTCTCGATCACAAAAGCGGTTTTATCTGAGTAAACAAAAGCGAAGAACATTTTGAAGATCTGGAAATCCAGGTGCCGGACAACCCAAACTGGACGAATTTCAAGTTCTCGTTGAAAAAGATGGAGAACATGAGTGCTGGTCAATGGCAGCAATTCAGAGCCAATCACTGGAAAACGGGTGCACAATGATGCTGCGAATTTATCTCATCCTTTCTTTTTCTGTTCTGCTCGCGATTCCGTTAAGCGCGCAGACTGTGAAGAACTACACAATTCTTCTGGTCGGCAACCGCGCAGGATCCCAAAAGACCGAAATTGGCAACGATGGATCAAGGAATTTCTCCTACGAATTCAATGACAGGGGACGCGGGCCGAAAATCGAGTGCCGGATGACTCTGGATAGTAACGGACTCCCGGCAAAAGTAAGCATTCGCGGAAATGATTACTTCAAAAGTCCTATCGAAGAAACGTTTCAATCGAACGCGGGCAAAGCTTCGTGGAAGAATCAATCGGAAGAAGACTCAAAGGATGCGGGATCGAGATCCTTCTATGTCAGCATCAATGGTGTACCGGAAGAGCTGGGACTGCTGGCATCAGCGCTCTTGAAAGCGCCCGGCAATAAAATCAAGTTGCTTCCGGAAGGAGAGGCGCAGCTGGAGAAGGTTGGAGATGTTGTTGTTGCCGCAAAGGGAGCAAAGCAGAAAGTGAGTCATTATGCGATTTCTGGGCTCAGCTTTCTGCCTTCATCGGTTTGGTTGACCGATGATGAGACGTTCTTCGCCTCCGTAAGCCCATGGCTAACGACAATCGAGGATGGCTGGGAAGAGACTGCCGTGGAATTGCAAAAAGCGCAGGATGAATTTACAGCTTCACGCTTCAGCCGTCTGGCCAAACAGCTTTCTGAACGGCCGAAGATCAAAGTGGTCATTCAACACGCGAATCTATTTGACTCAGAGTCGGGTCGGGTTCGCAAAAATATGACGGTTGTGATTTCAGGAAATCGGATTGAATCCGTTACCACAGATCAGGAGGCGCCTGCGATTTCAGATGTCACGGTGATCGATGCGACGGGAAAGATGCTTTTGCCCGGCTTGTGGGACATGCACACGCACGTTCAAGAAGTGGATGGTCTGCTTCATCTGGCTGCAGGAGTTACAACCGTACGCGACCTGGCCAACGAAACAGAAACAATTCTGGCATTGAAAAAGAAATTCGATCAATCAGTAAGTCTCGGGCCGCGTGTGATTCTGGCTGGATTCATAGATGGGCCAGGACCATATGCCGGGCCTTCTAAAGTGCTCGTTGCAACGGAAGAAGAAGCGCGCCGCGCAGTAGACCGTTATGCGGAACTTGGTTATGAACAAATCAAAATTTACAGTTCGCTGAAACCTGATCTTGTTCCAGTCATCATTGCACAGGCACACAAGCACCATTTACGGGTCAGCGGTCATGTTCCTGCTTACATGACGGCCGAACAGGTTGTGAATCTTGGTTTCGACGAAATCCAGCACGCAAATTTTTTATTTCTGAATTTTCTTGCGGATACTGTAAAAGACACAAGAACTCCTCTTCGCTTTACAGCGGTCGCGGAAAATGCAGCGGAATTGGACCTGAATTCGGAGCCTGTCAAACGCTTTATCACTCTATTGAAGGAAAAAGGGATTGTACTGGATCCGACCGTGAACGCATTCGAAGGTCTATTCACGGATCGAGCGGGCCGGATATCACAGAGTTTTGCGATGGTTGCTGATCGTTTTCCCGCGCAAATTCGACGCGGGTTCTTGTTAGGCGGACTTCCCGTACCCGAAGGAATGGATCAACGATATAGAGACTCTTTTCGCGCGGTTCTCAAAATGGTAAAACGACTTCACGATGAAGGGATTACGATTGTTGCCGGGACAGATTCGCTTGCCGGATTCGCATTTCACCGGGAGCTTGAGCTATATGTGGAGGCGGGGATCCCGGCCTCCGGCGTGTTTCAGCTTGCAACTCTTGGTAGCGCCAGAGTGATGGGCCGGGAAAAAGAAACAGGTTCGATCGCGCCGGGAAAATGGGCGGATGTGATTGTTGTGAACGGGGACCCAATTTCAAATATCAGCGACATTCGCAAAGTAGAAACTGTAATTAAGGACGGAATCATTTTTCAGTCTTCGGAGATTTACAAATCGCTGGGAATCCGCCCTTGATCTTTTGGAAAATTTGTAGCGCCGGCTCGCCGGCAGAGCTTGATGATTGGGTCGGTGCCCCAAACAGGCCGGCATGACAAACTCTAAAAATATTATTTCGGTATCGCTCCGTATTTACGCAGGATTTCCATTGTCCATTCCATCGGAAGTTCTTCGATTGTAATGCCACGACCGGACATCGTTGTGGCTTGAAAAAGAGAATTGTAAATTGCTTCTTCTGTCGCTTCGATCACTGCAAGGAATATCGGCGACACGGCGTTATTGGATAGAAACTTTGCATCTTGTCGATTGTAAAGGTCGCTCTTTTGGGCCGTTGATCGTATACGATTTTCCGGCGCTGTCGAAAAAGCGATTGCGTAGTCACCGCTTCCGTTGTCTCCGGATCCGCCCGTTTTTGCAAGCCCCATCATTGTGCGCGCAGCCATTCGCTTCAGGTTTCGTGCGTCCACAGGCGCATCCGTTGCAACAACCATGATAATGGAACCTCCGGCAGATTTCGCTTCGTTCATCCCTTCCAGCTCCTCTTTCAAGTAATACCGGCCTAATTCTTTTCCAACAGGGGCACCACCGATCGTCAGGACTCCGCCGAAATTGGTTTGAACTAAAACACCAACGGTGTAACCGCCAAGCGACACCGGCAATTTGCGCGATGCTGTGCCGATTCCTCCTTTGAATCCATAGGCGATGGTGCCGGTACCTGCCCCCACAGCCCCCTCCCGAACGGCTCCGCCTCTTGCGTGCCGGATCGCCTGATAGACATCTTCACGCGTGATGTGTCGCCCTCGTCCATCGTTCAATAATCCGTCGTTTGTTTCTGCAACAACTGGATTGATCGAGCGTACGTCCTCGTTACCTGGAAGTTGCAACATGTAATCCATCACAGCATCCGCCACACGCGGTACACTTAACGTGGATGTAAGCAGAATCGGAGTTTCAATTTCGCCGAGCTCATCCACCTGAGTGGACCCTGCCAATTTTCCGAAACCATTGCCAACAAAAACAGCTCCAGGAACTTTTTCACGAAAGAGATTGCCCGAATGCGGTAAAATAGCCGTAACGCCTGTGCGAATGTCCTCGCCGCGAATGATAGTTGTATGGCCCACCTGAACACCCTGTACATCCGTAATGGAATTCAGCGGCCCTGCAGAAAGGACCCCGATGCGAAGTCCGATGTCACCGGCTCGCGGTTTGCGAAAGACTTCTTCTGAGAACAGGTGAACCCCGATCAGAAGACTAAACAAAAACGCGTACCTCTTCCAGTGGATTGAGCTCATGCGTGCAATCCTCCTTTGTTTGGTGAATGTAACATGAATTAGCCCGCGGGCGCGATTCATCGTGCCCCTACAAGCCGTATAAATAGTGTAGGGTGAAACCGCGATAGAATGAGCGTCTGTGATTCGCATTCCTCGCTTCAAAAGCCATGTTCGAGTCGGTGTCACGCCACCCGATCTCGTTTTCTTCGTTCAGGAATCCGGTTATCGGGTAATCCAGGGCCGAATCCTGTACCTCCTCGCGCCATTGATAGATGGAAAAAGGACGACTCACCAAATCGCAAGCCGTTTAAAGACGGAAGCAACTGTGACCGATGTCAAATGCGGACTTCTGTTGCTGGAGGCCGAAGGATATCTTTTAGACGCGAAACACGCGCTGCCGACCGGTCTCGAATTGTATCGCGACTCGCTGAATGTGGAGCCGGAACAGTTTGCAAATGCGTTGCACAGAAATTCAGCGCGAGTCGTTTCATATAGTCAAATCTCCGGAACAAAATTCACATCGATCCTTGCGCAGCTTGGCATTACCGTCTCAAAAAAGGGCAGCTTTACTGTTGTCCTTGTGGATGATTACTTGCAGGATGAGCTGAAACGATTCAATCGAATCGCAGTTGAGAAGAAGCTCCCCTGGATCATTTTAAAACCCATTGGAAACGTATTATGGATCGGTCCGTTCTTTTCGCCGCCCGATACCGCTTGCTGGAACTGCCTCGCAGAACGGTTGAAGGAAAAACGTCGAGTCGATGCATTCATCAAAGCACACCAACTATCCGCTAATGGTTACTATGGTCAAGCCCCATCTGCGATCGGTCCGGCTACAGATATGGCAATGAATCTCACCGCATTACAGACTCTGAAATGGATCACTGCCGATAAGATCGAACAGGAGCAAACTTATCTTTTGACATTGGACATCAAGGAAATGAAGTTGGAGAAACATACTGTAATGCGTCGTGCGGATTGCAGCACCTGCGGTATCGTGATCGGCCCGCCCGCGCCTCTGAAGACGAAACGTTCCGCTGAACAAAGCGACGGTTTGACCACGTTTCAAAAGTATGAGCATCACATCAGTGTACGAACAGGAATCATCGATGAAATGAAATCCCAGCACGCCGGGACAAATGGGGTGATTTACTCTGTTGTGGCGGATCATATTTTCATTCCGAATTTAAAAAAGGGGAATCTACTCAAAAAGGGGTTGACGCAAAAAAGCTGGGGCAAAGGTCTGACAGAAGAGCAGGCTAAGACTGGCGCTCTCTGTGAAGCGCTGGAACGATATTCGGGAGTCTTATCGCGGAACAGAGTTTCGCATTGAAAAAAGTTTTCACGAATTACGTGAACAAGCGGTTTCCATCCATTCCTGTCTGAACTTTAGCGAAACACAGTACAAAGAGCGTTGAAGCGGAACAATTATCACCGATGATCATGATTGGGTACCGGTACAATTCGATCCGCAACGGCAAATTGAATGGACGCCCGTCTGGTCTTTAACGAACCATGTTTTCCGGTATCTCCCCACGGCGTATTGTTACTACGGTTATCCATTGCCGGCCGAACAACGTTTTTGTCGCGCGGATTCGAACGGCAACGCAGCAGGAGATACTCTGGAACAAGCAATCCTGAACGGCTTTCTGGAAGTTGTTGAACGAGACGCTGCAGCAATATGGTGGTTCAATCGAATCGAAAGGCCGGGCGTCGATTTGGAGAGTTTTGATCTCCCCTGGCTTAGCGGACTCTGAGCGAGTCCTATCAGAAAGTACGGTCGCGAGCTGTGGGTGCTGGATATCACGAACTGATTTCGAAATTCCCTGTTTTGCCGCGCTTTCCGCCAAACATCAATCGGCAAGCCCAGATTTCCTGATGGGTCTCGGAGCGCACTTCGATCCGATTCTTGCGTTGACACGCGCCATAACAGAAATGAATCAATTCCTTCCGGCGCGAATCCAAACCCAATATCAACGCAAAGTCGCACGCGATCGGTGCCGGATGAAACTTTTCTCAGGCCGACATCCAGGTTTAGCACAAACAAAAACTCAGAACACAAAACACTAGGAGCGCCGATGTACGAACCTGTGTTCATCTTGCAAAAAATCACGGGATGGAAATATTTGTGCTGGATCAAACGAGAACAGGATGTGGGACTGCCCGTAGTAAAAGTGATTGTGCCGGGTATGCGTCAGATCTGGGCTCGTTTTGCGCCCGGAAGACTCTATGATGTTCCGGTCCGCCTTGGTTGGCTGAAAAAACCTTTGCAGGAAAACCAATTGAACCAGAACCGCTTCTTGATTTAATATTGGAACCACGGGTCCGAGTCACTGAGCAATCAGGATTCCAGATTAAGACTCCGTGACTTCTGTGGTAAAACGAAAATGGAGGGGAATGAATGGCGACAACAAAAAAGCGAAAGCCGGCAGTAAAGCTTCTTCTTCAGGTGCGAAGAAAGGCGCTGCTTCGAGTAAAGATGCCAAAGCATTTGTAGATCATCTTCACAAAGACAAGAAAATGCGCGCTGTGTTGAAGAAGGGTTGGGACGAGGTCGTCAGCGCAGGAAAGAAGCAAGGGTTCAAATTCACCAAACAGGAACTCCACGATCATTTGAAGAAACGATACAACGTGACCAGTTTGCACGAAGAAGATGAACCGGATACATGTGTTTGTATTTAAAGCAGAAAGGCCTAACGGCGGTGAAGCTCAGTAACAGTCGGCCTGTTCATCCTGCCGGGCGCGCGCAAACTACGCGCTGTTCCTGCATCGGATGAAATCATCACTGTTACGATCGTGGTTCGTTCGGCCGCATCCGGGACCGCCAGACAGAACGCAATCCAACAGTTAGGTGTGTTGCGTCCACACCAACGCCTTCATCTCGATTCGGAAGAATTTTCGAAGCGGCATGGGGCGCGTACAGAGGATCTTGACGCTCATCGAAAAGTTCGCGAAAGAACATGGTCTTTCAGTGATCGAGAAAAGCCGGGAAAGGCGATGCGTTGTGCTTTCAGGAACCATCCAGGGCATTCAGTCAGGCCTTCCGGGTAAAACTTGCAATGCATCGTCATGAAGGATTGACTTACAGATCACATGAGGACGCGATTAGCATTCCTGCAGAACTGGGCGATATAGTTCAGGCGGTTCTGGGTCTGGACAATCGAGCATTGATGACGCATCACGCCTTTGCGCGAGTGAATCCTGCGCAACGTCACACCAATCCGGAGGAAGTCGCAAAAGCTTACGATTTCCCTGTGAAAACGGACGGCAGGGACAAAGGATCGCGATTGTGGAGCTCGGAGGCGGCTTCTATGATTCCGATCTGAAAGACTATTTCCAGAAACTGAAGCTCAAGATGCCGAAGATATACAACGATTGAGCTGGATGGACAAAAGAACGATCCGGCTTCCGTCGAGCTGATCAAGAAAATTCTGGATGCGATGGGGATGACTCCTGATGAATCGAAGAGGACAACGATCGACTCATCGGATCTGACGAAGGCACTCTGGACAATCGAAGCCACGCTGGATATCGAATTGGCGGGATCCTTTGCCAACGAAGCTGATATTGTTGTTTATTTTGCGCCCAAACAATGCTCAGGGAAAATACAACGGTCTCACATCCGCACTTCATAGCAAGCAACATCCGCCTACGAGTCATTTCCTGCAGCTGGGGAGCCGTGGAAGAAAATCTGTCTCCTGATTTTATGCATTCCATGGATCAGGTCTTTCAGGACGCCGCATTGAAAGGTATCACAATCTGTTTTTCATCCGGCGACAAGGGTGCGGATCCAGACAAAAACGGTTCGCCGCGGGTACACTTCCCTGCTTCGAGTCCGAATGTGCTTTCGTGCGGAGGAACTCATTGGGTGAACACAGATCAACCACTCAAAGAAGTTGTCTGGAGCGAACAAATGCCGACGTATCTTGCGCAAACCGGAGGAGGTGTCAGCAAGTTTTTCGACATACCGTCCTGGCAATCCGGTGCTGATATTGAGTCCAAGACGTCAGAAAAAGGGCGTGGCGTACCGGATGTTGCGGGCAAAGCCGATATGGCAACGGATATGGAATGATTGTGGGTGGTTACAGTGTCACGATGGGAGGAACAAGTTCCGCTGTTCCTATGTGGGCAGGCTTGATCGCAAGGCTCAATCAGGAACTTGGCAAAAACATCGGCTTTTTGAATCCACTCCTGTATCAAGAGAATTCCACACTAACGGATATCACGGAAGGAAATACCGGCGCCAACTACAAAGCGGCTCCAGGTTGGGATCCGTGCACCGGTCTCGGCACTCCGCTTGGAGCAAATTGCTGGCCGCTTTGCGACGGTAGTGGCAGAGCAATTCCGATGTAATCCGGAAAAACAATACTCTTGAATGGATCATTTTATTTTTTTATGAACGTTCCTCTGAGAGCAAATGCTCTGCAGAGCATTTGCTCAAACGCGGAAGGCATAAACTAAGAACTATTCATTAGAACAGGAACTAAAGTTTGGCGGAATACGCGGCAAATGCTCTGCCACTACTATTCAGTTAGTAGCTTGGACATTTGCGCAAGAGGCTTTTCAAGATAAGCTGGCAGTTCTTTGCGCCCTCTTGCCTCTTCCAATCTTGAAAGCATTTCTTCAAACTGGCTCCGCGACTGTGCCACGATTGTTTTAAACTGCGGCTCCTTTCTTACCAAATTCCAGCTCCGGACTCAGAATCAACCAATCGTAAGGCTCCAGAATTCCCTTTTCCGCACGAATCGCAAGCGTTTCAAGAGTTGCCGCAGGTGTGTCGTTTTTCGCTTGAATATCAAGAACATTGCCTGTAATAATTTCCCAGCGCATAAATGGCGGCGCTTCGCCACGTGCCTGGCTTACCAATCTTTCCAGTGTGGCTTGCGCGTTTTTCTTATCGTTGGCGGCAGCACTCTTCTCAAAAGCTAACCAATCACGTCCGAACTCAACCCATCCCGGGTGCAAACGTCGTTCGGCAACGAGGGTGTCCAGCGGCGCGACAAATTTTTCAGCTTCATGGACTTGATGGTTTCGCAACAGCAGCCACTCCTTCATAAGAACGGCCATCGGCATGTCGTTTTGTAGAGCCAACACTTGATTGATCAGAACAAGCGCTTCGGCCGGCCTTCCCTGTCTGGAAAGTATTCCAGCACGAAACAGTAGACCGTTCAGATGGAGCGGTTCCTGGCGTGTGGCTTCACGGGACGCCTCTTCTGCCATGACAAACGAATTCTTCGATAACGCTGAACTAAGGACATGATGGCTGTATCCGGATTGATTCGCGTAAGTCGCCGCTTTCAAAGAATAGTCCAATCGTTTCGCGCTGATCGCTATTAGGACGCATTTCTTCAGCCAGACTCAAAACCTGCCACGCTTCGCCGCAACGATGATCCAGCTTCAACGCATGATAAGCCCAACGATCGATCTCCGGAAGCACCTCACGTAACGGGGCGCCTGATTCCAATCGAGCGACATAGAGCCGGGCCAGCGCTGCTGCTGCACGCGCATTGGTTGGATCGAGCCTTAATGCGTGCTGAAGATCGGAAAGGCATTGTCAAAATCCTCCGGTTTCTTCAAGTTGGCGTATGAGCGCATATGAAAATATCCACGCTGGAACACAAGTTCCGCATCATTGCTTCCCGGGGAAGACTCGCCGGCAGGCAAAGGTGAGCTTGTTGGATGCAGCGCGGAACGCAAACCATCTGCAGCTGTTTGTACGAGCCCCAGGTAATTTTCTTTGGTGCCATCGTAATCGCGGCTCCACAATAAACGGCGCGTTCCGGCTTCTATCAATTGCACGTTCAAAATAAAACGGTTTTTGTCTGTCGTGATGGATGAAGCGATCAAAGCGTTCACTCCATACGCTTGTGCCAGCTTCATTAGATCGCCATCGACACGTTCCAGTTCGATGTTTGTTGGTGGAAGTTTGGTTTCCAATCCTTGTACCTGCGATAGATGTGTCGAAAGCGCATTCGGAATTGCATCCGCGAGAAAACGATTTTCTTCGCTTCCATACACTTTACTGGGGAGCGCCACGATGGATTTGATTTTCAACGTTGATCCGTCAGGTTTGGAAGCAGTGTCGCAGGTTGCTGAAAAATAGAGCGAGCGCTGACTGCAAGAAGAACAGCCACGCCTCCTGCGTACAATCCCAGCGCGGCGCCAATTTCTTTTGGAAGGTGGTTTCGTCAAATGCTGGATTGCGGAGAATCCGGAAGGGGTCATCATTCGCCGAAAATCGGTCAGCAACTCTTTGGCGGATTGATAACGATTCTCCGGCTCCTTCTCCAAACATTTCAAAATGATTTCTTGAAGACGTGGCGATAGGTCCTGACGAACCTGTAAGCGGAGGGATTGGTTGTTTATGCAGAATTGCATCCGCCAGGGAAATCGGCTGACTTTCCTGGTGAGGGCGCTGTCCGGTCGCCATTTCGTAAAGAGTGACTCCAAAAGAATAAATATCGCTTCGCGCATCCGGGGGTTCCGTGCGTAATTGTTCAGGAGACATGTACGGAAATGTTCCGACAACCAGATTGGTTTCAGTGGTCAGGTGAGTCACCGGACTGTTATTCGGGTGCAACAACTTGGCAAGTCCGAAGTCCAGCACTTTCACCTGTCCTTTTGGCGTCACCAGAACGTTGCTTGGTTTCAAATCCCTGTGAACAATTCCCACCTGATGCGCATCCTCCAGCGCTGCCGCGATTTGTGTCGCGTAATGAATAATGTCTTTTTCTTCCAGGCGGCCTTTGCTTACAAGATCATGCAAGGTGGTACCTGAGATATACTCCATCACAAGAAAATCGAGACCTTCCTGCGTATCGAAATCCAGGATCGTAGCGATATTTGGATGGTTCAGTCTGGACAGAACGAGCGCTTCTTTGCGAAAGCGTTTGCGGCTTGAGTCTTCCTCCAGGGCTCGCTGAGACAGAACTTTGAGGGCAACATCGCGATCAAGACGTTCATCGCGCGCTCTGTAAACATCTCCCCATCCGCCCGATCCAATTTTTTCAAAGATTCGATATCGCCCGAGAGTTTTACCGACCATGCATTGACATCTTACCACGCTCTCGAGCACGAATCGTCGTTTTACGACATCTTCCGCGTTCGGGAATCGACACAAGTATCAGGCGCTTATTGATGGAACCTTCTGCGTGGCGGGATTAACTTCTACTCAGAGTGAAACGAAAATGCTGGATGCATTCATCATTGATCAAATAAAGAAGAAGGACGAAGAGGAAAGGCGGGAACCGGTCCCTCTCACGATACAGATTGAACTGGAACTGGAACAAGGGGAAGAATTGAACGAACCGGAATCAAATCGAGTCATCGTCCTATAGATCAGTGCTGAGCAATGAGCAATGAGACCTAACGGGAAAATTCTCAGTGCTCATGACTCATTACTTTTCTTTAAGGAGCACACATGAACACTACGATCACCATTCGGGAAAACAATTCGAAGTATCAGGTATTTGACGGGGAACTTTTGCTCGCCTGCTTCGGCAGCAAGACGGCGGCCGAAGAGTACGGAGGCTCAATACCCGTTCGCACAATGCACAACGCATCTTCTGCTTCCGGCCAAAACTGAAATTCTTTCAACCGACCTGTTTCAATAAGTTTCGCACTTCCTGGTGCGCCATGATGACATCCGGATTGCGTTGAAGAGCGTCCTGGTATTTCCGTTCAAAATCATCCCCCAATTCAACGGGATTCAAAAGCTTGCGAGACTGTTCGATAATCTTTTCAGGTTCAATGTCTACTGTGTGTTCCTTCGGATCCAGAACTTCATCGATCCAAACAATCAACTCCGAGATTTTGCGGAGCCAGGAATAATCAAGGTCCTGCATCAGAAGATTGAGAAAGGCGACGCTCTGAACCGGCCCATGGATACGCTCATACGATTCCCGTTCCATGTCGACAAGAGTTTTATGCAACGCCAGCAGCTTGTTATGAAGAAGTCCCAAAACCTGTTCTTTATTTTCCATTTTGATTTCCTATGCTAAATAATGGTGGGGGGCGGACGTTATTGCCACGCCGGATGAATTTTCCATCCTTTATATAAGTCAAGGATACAGGATCAAGGACGGACGTAGCAACCTTAGCAACAGACTCACGCGGGCGCGATGAATTGCGCCGCTACAACCGTATAAACATAGTAGGGGCGACATCCATGGCGCCCGTGTTCCAAAGGGGATCAAACACTTTAACGCAAAAGCGCTTAGACGTTTCTCTTCCTTTTTCAAACTTGCATTTTTAAACCTATACGATATAGTTCGGATGGGTTTGGCGCGTGTTGTATGGCTCAGATTTTCCACCAGAGTACGAACACCATTTCGAAGTTTTCGATCTTTGGTTTTTTGTTCGTACTCGCGGGGCTGACCTGGGTGGGAGCCGAAATCAACCGCTCTCCATACATCACTCAGGCTGAGGTTGCGCGCGAGCAGCCGATCCAATTCAGCCATGCCCATCATTCCGGTGGAATGGGAATCGACTGCCGTTACTGCCACACGAGCGTGGAAACATCCAACTTTGCAGGCATCCCACCGACAAAAACCTGCATGAATTGTCATTCACAGATCTGGTTGGACAGTCCTTATCTGGATCCGGTTCGATCCAGCTTTCGAACCGGGGAATCCATGGTATGGACGCGAGTGAATGACTTGCCTGACTATGTTTACTTTAATCACAGCATTCACGTAACAAAAGGAATCGGATGCGACACCTGCCATGGGAAAGTCGATCAGATGCCATTGATGTGGCAACATGCTTCGCTTCAAATGGAATGGTGTCTGGAATGCCATCGCGAACCTGAACGTTACCTGCGCCCCAAAGAACAGGTATTCAATATGAGTTATAAGACACCGGCAAATCAGCTTGCGCTGGGAAAGGAACTCAAAAGGAAATACAACACACCGGACAAACGTTTGTTAACCGATTGCAATACGTGTCACCGATGAATGAACGCTACGATCTGACAGAACTGAGAAAACGGCTTGCTGAAAAGACGGGGCCACACTACTGGAGGAGCCTGGAAGAATTGGCCGATGCTCCGGAGTTCCAGGATTTCTTATACAACGAGTTTCCTGAACATGCGTCGGAATGGTCGGAAGGAGTCAGTCGACGTCATTTCCTGAAAATCATGGGTGCATCGCTCGCTCTGGCGGGACTCACCGCCTGCACGAGACAACCATCCGAAACGATTGTACCGTACGTGCGGCAACCGGAAGATCTTGTTCCTGGAAAGCCGCTTTACTTCGCGACTGCAATGCAATTGGGCGGCGCGGCTATCGGACTGCTGTCGAAAGTCACATGGGAAGACCGACAAAAATCGAAGGGAATCCCTCCCATCCTGCGAGTTTGGGAGCAACGGATGCATTGGCGCAGGCTACGATCCTGTCGCTCTATGATCCGGATCGTTCTCGCGCAATTCTTGACCGGGGTAGCATCAGCTCCTGGAGCGGACTCATGCATATTCTGCGGTTACGGATGGGCATTGAGAAAAATCGCCCAAGTCCCGGTGCGGGTCTTCGAATTCTTACGGAGACAGTCACATCCCCAACACTCGGACGCCAGATCGAAGACCTGCTCAAACAATTACCTGCTGCCAGGTGGCACCAATATGAGCCGGTATCGAACGATAGCAGCCGCGAAGGAGCCCGGTTGGCCTTCGGTGATTTTGTCAACACGTACTATCGTTTCGATCAGGCAGCTGTTGTGGTCGCTTTAGAAGCTGATTTCTTGAGCTGTGGTCCGGCACATGTGCGATACACGCGCGATTTCATTTCCCGGCGGAGAGTTCGCGGTGGCCAGGGCACAATGAATCGACTCTATTCCTTCGAAAGCAGTCCATCGAATACAGGCGCAACCGCCGATCATCGGTGGAGAAAAAATCCGAATGAAATCATCGAGATCGCTCAGGAATTGCATGCCGCCATCGTGCAGGGGGGAGCACCCTCATCTGTTCTGAAGCCTATTGTCGAAGACTTGCAGAAGAATCCCGGTGCATCCATCGTTTTGGCGGGCGAGTCTCTCCCGGCAGAAGTTCATGCAATCGTAGCAGCTATCAATCAAAGTCTGCAAAACGCCGGCAAGACTGTCATCTACACGGATCCAATCGAAGTTCGACCGGTCCATCAGATGGAATCGCTGCGAGCGCTGGTGAGTGACATGAACAGCGGCATCGTGGATACGCTGATCATGCTGGGAGGAAATCCGGTTTACAACGCGCCGGTCGATTTTGGCTTCGCGCAGGCGTTAAATAAGGTCGCGATGCGCATTCATCTGAGCAGCTATCAGGATGAAACCTCTGATCTTTGCCACTGGCACGTGCCGGAAGCACACTTTCTGGAAGCGTGGAGCGATGTTCGCGCATTTGATGGAACAATCAGCATCGTTCAACCACTGATCACACCGCTTTATGGCGGGAAGTCCGCGCACGAATTCCTGGCTGCCATGGCCGGCGTATCGGACGCCAATGGTTATGACCTGGTGCGGAAATACTGGCAGGAACAGGTGCCGGCCGATTTCGAAAAATTCTGGAGACGCTCCTTGCACGATGGCGTTATCGCCGGAACTTCACTGCAGATGCGAACCACAGCTGCGAACGTGACCGGTAACGCAGGCGCGATCAATCGCCCCACTACAGAAGGTTTTACAATTTCCTTCGCTCCTGATCCAACGATTCATGACGGACGTTTTTCGAACAACGGATGGCTTCAAGAACTTCCGAAGCCGATGACCAAGGTGACATGGGACAACACAATTCAGATCAGTCCCTCCACGGCAGAAAAGCTTGGAGTGACTTCCGATTCGGAAGTGCAGCTGAGCTGTGAAGGTCGATCGGTTCGTGGCGCTGTATGGATCACGCCGGGTCAGGCGAACAATACTGTAACGGTCCATCTTGGATACGGCCGCACGCGAGCCGGGCGTGTTGGTAACGGCGCCGGGTTTAATGCGTATGCGATTCGAACATCCAAATCTCCCTGGAATGCATCCGGCGGAAAGATTGAAAAAACAGGTGGAAGGATTCCACTTGCCTGCACTCAAACGCATCAAAGCATGGAAGGGCGCCATCTTGTTCGAACGGGATCGTTGCAAGAGTATTTGGAGCAGCCGGACTTCGCCCAGAAAATCGAACCGGATCCGCCGAAAGATGAAACTTTGTATCCGGAGTGGCCCTATAAGGGACACGCATGGGGAATGGCGATCGACCTCAACGCATGCGTCGGATGTAACGCGTGTGTGATTGCTTGTGTTTCAGAAAACAACATCCCGGTGGTTGGCAAAACGGAGGTGATTCGCCAGCGCGAGATGCACTGGATTCGGGTCGACCGGTATTACGAAGGAGATTTCGACGAACCGATCATGTTCAATCAGCCGGTACCCTGCATGCATTGCGAAAACGCGCCATGCGAACCTGTCTGTCCCGTGCATGCAACGGTCCACAGTTCCGAAGGTTTGAACGATATGGTTTACAACCGTTGCGTCGGAACCCGTTACTGTTCAAACAACTGTCCGTATAAGGTGAGGCGCTTCAATTTCTTTTTGTATTCCGATATCAAAACACCAAGCATGAAAATGATGCGAAATCCCGATGTAACCGTTCGCACACGCGGGGTCATGGAAAAATGCACTTATTGTGTGCAACGGATCAACTACGCAAAGATTGAAGCGGAAAAAGAGAATCGTAAAGTAAAAGACGGAGAGATCGTGACTGCCTGCCAGCAGGTTTGTCCTGCGGAGGCAATTGTATTCGGTGACATCAATGATCCGCAGAGCAAAGTGGCTAAACTCAAAGCTGAAACCTTGAATTACGGCCTGCTCACTCATTTGAATACAAGGCCCCGAACAACTTATCTCGCGAATTTACGAAATCCGAATCCCGAAATTCCCACCGGCCGGGGCGAGCCCCACGGCCACCAAACCAAGACGGATCACGATGGATAAAACGGATCCTCAACCACACGCAGACGTCGTTCGCGAGAAAACACCGGTTATTGAACCAGGTCATACCTTCGCAAGCGTCACGGATAAAATCAGCGCGATCGTTCTGACACAAAAGACTCCTGTCGGGTGGTTCATCGGCTTTGGCGTTGTGTTTCTGCTGATGCTTTTGATGCTTTTTACGATCACAAAATTGCTTTTTGTGGGTGTTGGGATCTGGGGCATCAACATTCCGGTCGGATGGGGGTTCGACATTGTCAATTTTGTCTGGTGGATCGGTATCGGCCACGCCGGAACTTTGATCTCAGCAATCCTTCTACTCCTCCGTCAGGAATGGCGAACGTCGATCAACCGATTTGCAGAAGCAATGACGCTTTTCGCTGTTGCTTGCGCCGGACTCTATCCGTTGCTTCATATGGGACGCCCATGGCTCGCATACTGGCTTTTCCCTTACCCCAACACAATGGGGATCTGGCCGCAATTTCGCAGCCCTCTCGTTTGGGATGTCTTCGCGGTTTCGACTTATGCAACGGTTTCATTCTTGTTCTGGTTTGTTGGATTGATTCCTGATCTTGCGACGTTGCGTGATCGCGCACGAAACCGAATCTCCCAAATCATTTATGGCGTTCTTGCTATGGGTTGGCGAGGTTCGGCAAAACACTGGCATCGATATGAAACCGCTTATCTCCTGCTGGCCGGGCTTTCGACACCACTCGTCGTTTCGGTTCACACGGTTGTAAGTTTTGATTTTGCTGTCGGCATCATTCCAGGTTGGCACGCAACCATCTTTCCTCCTTATTTTGTGGCAGGCGCGATCTATTCCGGATTCGCGATGGTGATGACTCTCGCAATTCCGATTCGCGCACTGTATGGCTTGCAGGGCTTCATTACGATGAGGCACCTGCAGAATATGGCCAAGGTCATGCTGGCCACCGGTTTGATCGTTGCATACGGCTACATGATGGAAACATTCATGGCGTGGTATAGCGCCAATGAATATGAAAAATTCATGATCCTGAATCGCTTCAAAGGACCGTACGCCAACATGTACTGGATGCTGATTGTGTGCAACGTTGTGATTCCACAATTGTTCTGGCTGCCGCGAGTTCGAAACAGTGTTCCGATGCTTTTCATCATTTCCCTCATCGTAAATATCGGAATGTGGCTCGAGCGCTTCGTCATTGTTGTGGTCAGTTTGCACCGCGATTTTCTCCCCTCCTCCTGGGGATATTACGCAGGAACGAAATACGACTGGTCGATGTATCTGGGAACAATCGGTCTGTTCCTGACATTGTTATTTTTGTTCATTCGCGTGTTGCCGATGATCTCGATATTTGAAATGAGAACGCTGGTTCCGGAAGCCGAAGTGAAAACAGACGAAATGAAAACGGAAGAAAAATGAACGGATCTGGTATTTACGGATTGATGGCGGAATTCGAGGATCCAACCGCACTCGTGCAGGCGGCTCATCGCGCTTACGAAGAAGGTTACAGAAGAATGGATGCGTATTCCCCTTTTCCGATTGAAGAATTATCAGAAGCAATCGGGTTCCATCATTCAAAACTTCCGGTTCTTGTGTTCCTTGGCGGTTTGTTTGGATGCCTGGCCGGATTCGGGCTGCAATACTGGGTCAGCGTCATTGAGTATCCGATCAACGTTGGGGGCAAACCGGCATATAGCTGGCCCTCTTTTATTCCACCGACATTTGAGACAACAATACTCTTCGCTGCCCTGACCGCCGTTCTTGGAATGCTGGCTCTGAACGGATTGCCGGAGCCATATCATCCGGTTTTTAACGTGAGCCGATTTGCGCTTGCAACACGAAACCGTTTTTTTCTTTGCATTGAAGCAATCGATCCCAAATTTGATCTCGATAAAACAAGAAGATTCTTAGAAACCCTGACTCCAAGAAATGTATCTGAAGTTGATCTTTAAATTTGTATTCAGCTTTTTGGGGCCGGCGTCACCGCCGGCAATTGTATTCGCGTGTCTGTTCGGGCTCACTGCCTGCCGGCAGGACATGCATGATCAGCCCAAATACGAACCGTTGGAACAAAGCAGCTTTTTCGCAGATCAGCGTTCCTCCCGGGCGCCTGTGGAAGGGACGGTCGCACGCGGCCAGTTAAAAGAGGATGATCACTTCTATACAGGGAAAATCAACAACCAGCCGGTTCACACTTTTCCGATGGAGCTGGATGAACAGCTCGTTCAGCGCGGTCAGGAACGGTACAACATCTTTTGCTCCCCCTGTCATGATAAAACAGGCCAGGGACTCGGAATGATCGTTCAACGGGGATTCAAAAGGCCCCCATCTTTCCACATCGATCGCTTGCGTGAAGCTCCGGTGGGCTACTACTTCGATGTCATGACGAACGGATTTGGTGTTATGGCGAGTTATTCCGATCAGGTGACGCCGGAAGATCGCTGGGCAATCATTGCTTACATTCGTGCCCTGCAAATCAGCCAGAATGCAACGCTCGCGGATCTTCCGGAAGAAGAAAAGCAGAAACTGGAAGCCTCCAGGAGAACGCAATGACCGAAACCCAGACCGCGATAGCCCTCCTGGAACGCTTCCAACGGAGATCCTTCTTGATTGGCGTCATCGTGCTTGGCTTATCTTTCATCCTGGCTTTTCTAAGTCCTGCTCAATTCTTTCGATCCTATCTTTTCGCGTACGTTTTCTGGATCGGACTTGCTCTCGGATCCCTGGCGATCACTTTGTTGCATCATCTGAGTGGCGGACGCTGGGGAGCTGCGGTTCGCAGACTACTCGAATCGGGAACGCGCACGTTTCCGCTTCTCGCGCTCTTATTCCTTCCTTTGATTCCCGGCATAACGAGTATTTATGTCTGGACGGATCAGACAAAAAGTTGCAGCAGATGCGATCCTGCAGCACAAAAGTCTCTACCTCAATGTGCCCTTCTTTTTAGGACGCACCGCTCTTTATTTCGCTGTATGGCTCATTCTTGCTTATTTACTAAATAAATGGTCGAAACAGGAGGATGATGCATCGACGCCTCTATTTGCAGTCAAGGTTTCAGTTCCTTGGTGGAATCGGTTTGCTTCTGTATGGCTTGACTGCGACGTTTGCCTCCGTTGATTGGATGATGTCTTTAGAGCCGCACTGGTTCTCAACGATCTATGGTCTTGCTCGTGATTGTCGGACAGGTATTAAGCGCATTTGCGTTTGTGATTGCGATTACATCCATTCTAATGCAGTACAAACCCCTTTCGGATGTAATGACAAGCACAGTCTTTCATGATCTCGGGAAACTGATGTTCGCCTTTATTATGATCTGGGCGTATCTGGCCTTTTCGCAATTTCTGATCATCTGGTCGGGAAATCTTCCGGAAGAAATACCATGGTACAAACATCGATTGACTCATGGATGGCAGATGATTGGTTTGCTTCTTGTATTGTTTCATTTTGCTTTACCGTTTCTCTTGTTGCTGTCTCGTGACCTGAAGAAGAATCCGCGCATCCTTTCAACGATTGCAATTGGCGTGCTCGTCATGCGGGTTGTAGACCTTTACTGGATGGTTGGTCCGGAATTCCATCCCGCACGGATTAACGGTTCACTTTCTTGATATTTTGCTGCCCGTTGGAATGGGGGGAATCTGGCTTGCGTTCTTCTTCAAGCAACTAAAATCGTGGCCGCTGGTTCCTGTGAATGATCCTAATCTGCAAGAGGAACATGGATAAACAACTGGGCGATGTAAATTTTTCAGGTGTGATGAAGGCCGGCATGATTCTGCTTGTCGTTGCTGTGGCTGTTCATCTTTTGATGTGGCTCACATTTGACTTTTTTCAAGCACGAGAAGCAAGAGAAGACCCGAAACCTTCACCGATGTTTCAGAAGAATCAACGTCCTCCGAATCCTCAATTGCAAATCAATGAAATTCAGGATTACAAGAAAAGGGCTGCAGCTGAAGATCAGATTTTGAATTCTTATGGATGGGTCGATTCTCAAAAAGGAGTCGTTCGAATTCCAATCTCAGAAGCAATGAAGCTCGTTGTGCAAAAAGAAAAGGCAGCCGCCCCCCCGGAACCCTGTGGAGGAAGAGCCACAATGACATCAAGCTACCTCCAGCGACCGATGATGTGTTTGTAACGCCCACTTCTCGAGCGTTACAAATGCCACGGAACGTTTGCACGAAATATGTTCTAGCGGTTTCTTTGTTGTTCTTCGCTCTTACTGCATTCGCCCAGAGCCGGACGCCCGGCCCTCTGAAGGGAGTCGATGTCGAGCAACTCCTGAACGCGCAGGTGCCACTCGATGCGCATTTCAAAAATGAAAAAGGGGAAGATGTCAGCATTGGCGGTTTATTAAAGGACAAAGCCGGTCATTCTTACGCTCGTTTACTATGAATGCCCGATGCTCTGCACGCAGGTGCTGAATGGATTAATAACCAGCTTGAGGCCGATGAATTTCACGGCGGGGCAGGAATTCGACATCATCACAATCAGCTTTGATCCGGATGAAACTCCAGATTTGGCAGCAGCTAAAAAGGCAGGCTACCTGAAAGAATACGCGCGTCCACAGGCAGAAAAAGGCTGGCATTTCCTGACAGGAAGCGAGGATGCCATATCACGGGTGACGCGAGCTGTGGGTTTCAAATACGTTTACGATCCGAAGATCGATCAATACGCACATGCCAGCGTGATTATGGTCCTGACACCTCAAGGGAAAGTCGCGCGATACTTCTACGGAATCGATTATTCATCACGAGATTTACGTTTCGCGCTTGTCGATGCATCCAAAAGCAAAATCGGCTCCATCGCGGACAAGCTCCTTCTATATTGTTTTCATTACGATCCAACGGTGGGCAAATACAGCGCTCATGCCTTGAACCTGATTCGTCTCGGAGGGATTGCCACCCTGTTGGTTCTCGGCGGGTTCATTCTGAAAATGCGGCGAAAAGACCAGTTAGAAAATCATGTTTGAAAATTTTCCGTTATTTCCTGAAAGTGCTTCTACCTTATCCGGGCAAGTGGATGCACTTTATCTATTTCTTGATCGCCGTGAGTCTCTTCTTCTCCTTGCTGATCGCTGCGCTTGTCATTTATTTTGCAGTGAAATACCGGCGTCGCAGCGCTGAAGACAGGCCGAAAGCTGTTCATGGGTCGATCGTGCTGGAACTCGTGTGGACCATTATTCCTTTAGGAATTGCTTTAGTTATTTTCGCCTGGGGGGCGAGCATCTATTTCGAACAGCGCCGCCCTCCTGACGCTTCAATGGACATTTACGTTGTAGGAAAACAGTGGATGTGGAAATTTCAACATCCCTCCGGAAAGCGTGAGATCAATGAGCTGCACATCCCCGTAGGTCGTCCCGTGAAACTGACAATGGCAACGGAGGATGTGATCCACAGTTTTTTTGTGCCGGCGTTCCGTGTGAAGTACGATGTGGTGCCGGGAAAATACAGGACAATGTGGTTTCAGGCAACCAAGCCGGGTAAATACAAGCTTTTTTGTGCCGAGTATTGCGGAACGAAACATGCAGGCATGACCGGATTCATAGTCGCCATGGAGGATGATGATTTTCAAACATGGCTCAGTGGGGGACCGCAATTGTCGGTTGTTGCTTCAGGTGAGAAACTTTTCCAGGAACTCGGTTGCGTGACATGTCATCAACAGCAGGCAATCGGCCGGGGTCCGTCTCTTCATGGCGTTTTTGGCAAATCTGTTGCGATGCAAGATGGCCAGACGATCGAAGTGGATGAGAATTATTTACGCGAATCGATCGTTCATCCGGCGGCTAAACTCGTCTCCGGTTATCAGGCAATCATGCCAACGTATGAAGGTTTGATCACTGAAGAGGGACTAATGCAAATCATCGTTTACATTAAATCGCTCAAAGCTCCAACACAAGAGGTATCATCGAAACAGCCATGATATCAAAAGATTCCAAGGTCAATTATTTAAACGTCGCTTACGGTGTGAAGTCCTGGCTTCTAACAACGGATCACAAACGCATTGCTCTTCTCTATTTGATGTCGGTCACTTTCTTTTTTGCCATAGGAGGAATTTTTGCGACTCTGATCCGATTGGAGCTTCTGACGCCTCAAGGTGATCTTTTTCAATCGGAGAACTACAACAAAGTATTCACAATGCACGGTGTGATCATGGTGTTCCTGTTCTTGATTCCCGCCATTCCTGCGGTTCTTGGCAATTTTCTTGTGCCTCTGATGATCGGCGCGCGAGATCTTGCACTGCCCCGTGTCAATTTGTTGAGCTGGTATCTCTACATTCTGGGCGGACTATTCACCATTTACGCGATGGTTGCCGGTGGCGTTGACACCGGTTGGACATTCTATACGCCTTACAGCACTGTTTTTTCCAACACGCATGTGGTGGCCACAGGACTTGGCGCTTTTGTTGTAGGCTTCTCTTCCATTCTGACAGGTTTGAACTTCATTGTGACGATCCACAAGATGCGCGCTCCCGGTCTGACATGGTTCCGGTTACCGCTTTTCATCTGGGCACATTATGCCACGAGCATCATCATGATTCTCGGGACGCCGATCATAGCCATTACACTTCTGCTGGTTGTGGCTGAACGTGTTTTTGGTCTTGGAATTTTCGATCCTCGTCTCGGCGGAGACCCTGTTTTATTTCAGCACCTTTTCTGGTTCTATTCCCATCCTGCTGTTTACATCATGATTCTTCCGTCAATGGGAGTCATCAGTGAGCTTGTGGCGTGTTTCTCACGCAAAAGAGTCTTCGGTTATCAGTTCGTTGCTTATTCCAGTCTCGCCATTGCATTCATCGGCTTTCTCGTTTGGGCGCATCACATGTTCACGACAGGAATTTCCGTATATGGCGCCATGATTTTTTCGTTCCTTAGCTTCCTTGTGGCCATCCCATCTGCTGTTAAGGTCTTTAACTGGACGGCAACGCTTTATAAAGGATCCATTTCCTATGACACGCCGATGCTTTATGCGTTTGGATTCATCGGACTCTTTACGATTGGCGGATTGACCGGTCTATTTTTGGCCTGTCTGGGAGTCGATTTACACGTACACGACACATATTTCATTGTTGCTCATTTCCATTACATCATGGTCGGCGGAACCATCATGGGGTATCTCGGTGGCCTTCATTTCTGGTGGCCGAAGATCAGCGGCAGGCTGTATCCGGAAGGATGGGCACGGTTCAGCGCTTTGATTGTTTTTATCGGCTTCAATCTGACCTTTTTTCCCGCAATTCTTACTGGGATATCTTGGAATGCCGCGCCGTTATCATTTCTATCCCGATGAATGGCAGATTTTGAATGTGATGTCCACCGCAGGCGCTTCCATTCTTGCAGTCGGCTATTTGATTCCGCTGATTTATTTGACATGGTCGATGCGATATGGCCCTCCCGCATCTGCAAATCCGTGGAATGCAAAAGGTCTTGAATGGCTGACGGCTTCTCCGCCGCCGACATACAACTTCAATGAACAGCCTGTTGTTAAGGAAGAAGCTTACCAGTACGCACAGGAGGAGGAACCGAAAGTTGTCTGATTCGTCGCACGCCGGAACATTTGCACCATTTTGACAGTGCTGAGCAGCAACGTGAGGCTGCCTCTTTGGGAATGTGGGTGTTCGTCGCCCAAGAGATCATGTTTTTTGGCGGGGTTTTTCTCGCTTATGTCGTTTACCGGAATATGTATCACGAAGCCTTCGGCGCGGCGAGCCATCATCTGGATTTACGATTTGGCGCATTCAATACGGTTGTGTTGATTGCCAGCAGTCTGACTATGGCACTGGCCGTTCACGCGGCTCAATTGGGAAGCAGGAAAGGCTTGATCGGCTATTTGATCGGCACAATTGTGCTCGGCCTGGTTTTCCTTGGCGTCAAGGTGGTGGAGTACAACGACAAATTTGTCCATCATCTGGTTCCAGGACCTTCCTTTCAATTTGAAGAAGCGATCAAACGCCCGGCGGAGATTTTTTATTCATTGTATTTTATTATGACCGGACTCCATGCGCTTCACATGGTCATTGGAATCGGTATCCTTTTTGCGACTCGTTTATTACGCAAAGAAGGGGCGATACACACCTGAATATTATTTCGCCGGTTGAATTAACCGGTCTTTACTGGCATTTTGTCGACATTATCTGGATTTTCTTGTTCCCATTTTTGTATCTGATCAACAGACATTAGTGTATGGCCGGGTCTGAGACCCGCCATTGAATTTGATTTACAACGGGTGGGTCTGAATCACCCCTACAGGATGGTAATTATGACAACAGCACACGTTGTTCCCAAAAAAATCTATTTCCTGATTTTTTCAATTCTGATTGTCTTTACATTTCTCACGGTGTTTACCGCATTTTATGATCTTGGTCCTTTGAATGTCATTGTTGCTGTTACGATCGCCTTTACAAAAGCAACACTCGTCGTGTTGTACTTCATGCACGTTCGATACAGCGATCGAACCATCTGGGTTGTTGTAATCACCGGCTTCGGCTGGCTTGCCGTATTGATCGTGCTTACGTTAAGTGATTATCTCACGCGGCACTGGATTAGTTTTTAACGGAGACACCATTGAAAACGATCTTGTTCCCAGCATTTTGCGCAGTGTTGTTGTTGGTTGCTGTTGTTGTAGTCACTGCACGGGAAGAATCTGCTAAAACGGCTGCCGACGCTTGCGGACTTCTATCAAAGGATGACATTCAGAAAATCATCGGCGAGGCCTTGAATGAGCCAAAGAAGGGGCCAGCTCCTCCGAAGGATCCGAATGTTTTGTTCTCTCACTGCACCTACGAATCGACCGACGGTTTAAAAACTCTAACTATGTCAGTCAGGGATTCGAAAAAAGGGAGACAACTCGCCCGAGTATGCAAAACAAACAATGATCGATAGCGGCATGAAAGTGGAAGACGTGACCGGAGTCGGCGATGCCGCATTCTGGACGCTCGGCATGAACCAACTGCAGACATTTAAAGGCACAAACATTCAGGCCGTTATCTCCGTGTTCGGTTTTGAAAAGCCAAAAGAAAAAGCAATTGAAGTCGCCAAAAAGACTTTAGAAAAGCTGTAAACCGCCAAGACTCCAAGTGCGTCAAAAGCTTTCATCTTCAAAACAATCTTGGCGACCTTTGTCTTCTTGGCGGTTGGCGGTTTGCCAGGTGCATCGGGACTAGTTCAACACTTTCAACGCATGAACCCAGTCGTTCCGCAAAAAACCTGGTATGCACCACAGGATGCAAAGCGGTTCTATGGCGCGGGCCGCTTCTACTCTGCCCATGTCATTCGTTTCCCAGCCGAACTGATCCAGGATCTGCGTTACTGTCTTTTTTGCCTGATCGTCGTTGCCGCAAATGAACATGGTTGGTTTCCCCCCCTGAAACTGCGGATTTACCATGCACGCATTTCCAACGGAATTGAAAGAATTGCGACATCACCCGATCCAATGATTCCGACTTTCATGATAAATTCTCATTGATCGTTAATTAAGTACGGGCGGGTCTGAGACCCGCACTACGGAATAACGTACCATGGGAAAAATTCACATCACACAAGAAGGGGACGGGCCGCCCGTACTCTTTGTGCATGGCAACCCGGACACGTCCGATCTGTGGAGGCCGATGATCTCTGAATTGCAGGATTCCTTTCGATGTATAGCGCCCGATCTTCCCGGATTTGGTGACTCTGAGATACCGGACAATTTCGATTCTTCACTTCCTGCCATGGCTTCCTTTGTGGATCAGGTCGTTCAACAAGCCGGAATCGATAAACCTCTTTCACTCGTGGTGCATGATTTTGGAGGCCCCTTTGGTCTTGCATGGGCGGTTCAGAACCCGGTTAAAGTAAGGCACATTTGTGTGATGAACACCAATTTCTTTTCGGATTTTAAATGGCATTTCTGGGCGAAAATCTGGCGGACTCCAATCCTGGGCGAAATCAGCATGGCAACAATGATCTGGCCCACGTTTCGAAATGCAATGAAACAAGGTTCGAGACTTCTAACGGACGAACAGATCCGGCACACCTTCTCGCGCATTACACCTCGAACGAAGCGTATGGTGCTGCAGTTATACAGGGCGACCAATCCTGAAAATTTCCGCGGTTGGGAAGACCGGTTGCTGCAGCTTACAGCACAGGTGCCAACTCTCGTGTTATGGGGAGACCGCGATCCATACATTTCGCGGCGTTTCGCAGAACGTTACGGGGCGAGAAAAGTGCTTCACTTTCCGGATTCCGGTCACTGGCTGCCGCTGGAAAAACCAGTCGAATCGGCAGCTCACCTTAGAACATTCGTGGATGAAACAGAGTGATCCCATTCACACCCTTTACAGACAAGTCGCGGACGGATTCGGACCATTCGCCACAAGTGATCTTTTCTTCTGATCGACTGTTGAAATACTCTTAAATGTAATGCAAACACATCTCTTCCGGAAAGCACTCCCTGTATTGCTTGTCTGCGTAGTGATCGGTTTGATTTTTTCAGGCCAGATGAGACTGTTGAGCATGCACCTCGGGAAAGTTATGGCCTGGCCCAATATCATCAGCTGGGAGTTAACCAGATGGTGTTTGTGGGCACTCCTGTTTCCCATCATCTTATGGCTCAGCAGGCGTTATCCTCTTTATCCCGGCCCGCGACGCATGTTCTTCGTGAAGCATATGATTGCAGGCACACTGCTGTCCCTGATTCATCTCGCTCTTTTTTCAGTCCTGTACTGGTTTGTTTGGAGGGCCATCGAAGTATTCTCTCTGCAACACCCGCTGGGCGAAACGTTGTTTCATCTATTCCCCGAATCGATCCGGAATAACGAATTCGATCCGGAAACAATCTTTCAGATGATCTTCACTGTTGATTTTCATATTGGAATTCTTGTGTACTGGATCGTGATCACAGCCCACCAGGCCGTCGCCTACTCCCGGCGCGCAGCAGATCTGAAGACCCAACTTGCGGAAGCCAGGCTGGACGCGTTAAAGATGCAGCTTCATCCACACTTTCTTTTTAATACTTTAAATTCCATTTCCGCGTTGCTTCACAGGGATGCAGAATCAGCCGACGAAATGATCGGGGAATTGGGGAACTTCCTTCGCCTGACTTTGCAAAAACATTCAGGACAGGAAATAAGTCTGGAAGAAGAGTTAAAATTCCTGAAGAGTTATCTGGAAATCGAGCGAATTCGGTTCCGGAACCGCCTGACAGTTCAATTCGACATTGATCCGGGTACTCTTGTCGCACAGGTTCCAAATTTGGTTCTGCAACCGATCATAGAAAATGCCATCCGGCATGCAATTGCGCCACGAACGGAATCTGGACGGATCGAAATACATTCAGAGAGAAGCAATGGCCATCTGCATCTCAAAATTCTGGATGATGGGCCAGGGCTTCACGAAAATCATGGCGAGGGGATCGGTTTGAAAAATGTGCGGGAGCGACTGGAAAATCTTTATGGGACGGATCATCATTTTCGACTCAGCAACAGCGCAACCGGACATGGACTGCTTGTGGAAATAGAGATTCCCTTCTATACAGAACCATCCCTCAAGAGGAACTTGAATGCATAAAACAGCATCCATTCGGGCCGTGATTGTCGATGATGAGGAGCTGGCGCGTGAACGGATTCGTGAACTGCTTCGAAGCGACCCGGATGTAGAGGTCGTTGCCGAATGTGCAACCGGAGCAGAAGCATCTTCGTCCATCGCACGATGCAAACCAGACCTTGTTTTTCTCGACATCCAAATGCCTGGCATGGATGGGCTCACCGTACTTAAAAAAATGGAAGCCAGACCGCTCGTGCTGTTCGTTACGGCTTATGACGAATACGCCCTGCGAGCTTTTGAGCTTCATGCGTGCGACTATATCTTGAAGCCATTCAAGAGAAAGAGATTCGAAGAAGCAGTTGCCTGGGCAAAATCGCAGCTTCAGCAACGCACTTCGAACGATTGGGCGCGACGAAGTGTTACTCTATTAGAAGAACTGCAGGCTAAAACAAAATATCTCAACCGGATTGCCGTCAAAGAGCAAGGAAGAGTGTTCTTTGTCCGGGTGGGCGATATTCATTGGATTGAAGCGCAGGATAACTACGTTCGCATTCATACGCGGAAAGAATCCTACATGATCCGGCAACCGATCCGTGCGCTGGAAAAGGAGCTGGATCCGGCACTTTTTGTAAGGATTCACCGGAGCGCGATCATCAATGCAGACCAGATTGTGGAACTGCAGCAATGGTTCCATCGTGATTACCGCGTTGTTCTGCAGGATGGGACAAGACTTCCCCTGAGCCGCAAGTATCGTGAGCACCTCCGCGCCATCCTGAAATCCCAGTTTTAATCTTTCCGGTGGATCGGAAGATAAAGGGGATAAGGGAGACCTTGAATGTGGTTCTGTATTGCGCTTTTTCCCGATTCGTTTGAATTGCGCCGCGCTTGCGCGCCGGTCTCTGAAAAGCATCTCCCCCATCTTTTCTATCTCCCAATCTCCCTTTTTCTTTGCGCCTTTTTGTTAAAGAGCTAACGCGTTGCCGCCGGGAGAGTCGACCAATTCAGGATCACGTTCCAGAGCAGGCGATAGTCCGAGTGATTCAGGTCACGATGCATGGGATTGAAATTAAAAGCGATCACGTGTCCGCGACCCGCCGGGAGATCCAGGATCGCAGCATGTCCCTCCAAATCATCCGTGCTCTTCATGCCGCCGCTCACAACCATTGTCGTTTCCTCCTCTTTCTTTTCTTCCTTTTTATCCTCCTGATCGCTTTCTTCGACTTCACGTTCCGATTTGGGCAGGCGTGTTCCCCACTGCATGACGATCCAGCGACGATCCGCAGGACGCACTGAATAGACCTGATAGGACTGGCGGAAGACCGAAGTGGTTTCGGGATAACCGTATGCGAGCGGGTGATCGTATCGAATAAACTTGGTACTGATTTCCACTCCGGGTGAAGTGACTTCGCTACCGCGGCGCACATCGCGCACCAGTCCCCCTTCCAGCGGAAGCGCAGAGCCGTTCCCCAGTGTTACCAGTAGTCCCCCTTGTTCCAGAAACGCTGCGAGGTTCGCCATCCCGGTCCAGCCAATCCCGCCGGTGATGTCATCCGAAGCAACAGGAACTCCATGATGAGTGAACTGCGTTGTTTTCGTGTAGGGCATCGGACCGAACTTTGGGTCGATTCCGTGAATTTGAGTTTTTAGATCCAGATAATTTTCACCATACAGAATGAGATCAAACTGATCGCGCAACTTGCCGGCTCGAATCTCTTCATCCCGAACGTATGTGTATGGAATTTTTTGCTGATCGAGAGTCAACCGGATCCAGCCGACCGATTCCGTATCCGCCCACGTGCTCCAAACGCCGATGCGTGGGAGCTGGTGACTGGTGCCGTTTCACATCCGGGAATTGGCGGCGCTTTCGAAATCGAGCGCGAATTCGTCCGCAACTCGCTCAAGCGTCTGCCGCAATCCTTCCTGCTCCGCTATGATCCAGGAACCTCGCGGATAATCGATTCCACCTGCTTTGAAATTCTGTTCAGCAATCTCGATCTTAAAATTCGCGAGTCGCACACGCGCTGCCAGCAACGACTCCTGCCCTGTATCTTTCAACAAAAACACAGGACCATTCCCCTTCACGTGCCCCGCGCACAACAAGCGAATCGGGAAGTGGTTCGAGCGATACATTCAAGATTGCAGCATCATCGATCCTTTTGGCCTCAACACCGTAATGCACCGGGAGCGCCCAGGAGATATCGTCATACGGCTCATACGGCGAGTCGGTCGGAAATTTTTGCGGCACGAGCAGATCCACAGCATAGTTTCGATACGGTTGATCGAGCCGTCACAACGTAACTCCCTTTCGGAAACTCCCCCTCTTTGACTTTGATCGCTGCTGTTGCGCGATGGACTTCGATTCTGTGACTGCGCAGCAGTTCCACCATTTGCGCAACGCGGCGCCGATCCCCTTGATCGGGCGCGATCACGAACGCATACGGGTTCCCCTTCACGCCTTTCTGCCAGGAGTTGTATCCCCTTCTGTAAAAATTGCGCAGCATTTCCTGGCCATGCTTTGCCGTGTAGCTCAAAACGGCAAGACATCCGGTTTGCATGTAGTTGGTGTTGTTGCGCAGCGACCACTGCATCTTCTTATCGGGCGGAAAGGGACGATACCAGTCCGATTCCGTGACAGGCTTGTCGACGTAACGCTCGTTCGTTCGGTCGCAGCACACGCGCGACAGTTTCAGCGGTCGAGTTGCCAAACGTTTCATACCCGCGTCCCAGAGCGTTGTGGTTCATCGCCAGCGAATCGAGATAATGATGTCCCCAACCTTCGCCGAAACCCCAGGTCCAGACTCCCGGCATTCCAAATCCCGTAAGCGTTGTCATTTCGTGCAGCGCCGTTTCAAATGCTTCGTTGATCACAATCGGATCCAGATTCGGATTCCATGGACCCGTCCCGTTCCAGATGAGAAGCAGTGGAATCGACTCATGCAGATCGTGCATCACAGTCGGATGGTAATCGTAAAACATTTTGTGGACTGCCTGCGTGAGCTTCAATGCGTGCTGGTGCGTGTCGCGGTTGTTATCATGAAAAACATACTGACCCCAGAACGGAGGAGTGCGCCTCGGAAGATTGTCGAAATCGGTTTTTCCTTTCAGGTAGCGGTAGAACCAGTCGACAACTTTGTCGCGGCCATCCGGCTCAGAGACCGGATTGATCAAGACCACGACATTCCGCCGAATCTCCTGAATGTACGGCTGTTCGCTGACTGCAAGTCTGTAGGCCATTTCCATCACCATCTCCGGACTTCCCGTCTCTGTGGAATGCAGGCCGGCGTTGAAGTAGTAAATCGGTTTGGCCGTCGCGATGATTCGTTCCGCTTCTTCCGGTGATGTTTTGCGCGGATCAGCAAGCGCGGCTGTTGCATGCTTGAGCTGTGCAAGATTCTTGATGTTCTGCTCATCCGAAACAAGCACCAGTAGGATTTCCCGGCCCTCTTCTGATTTTCCGATCACTTCTACTTCTACGCGGTCCGATGCGCGCGCCAATTCGCGCAAGTAACCGTAGATCTTTTGCGTGTGCGATAAGTCGCCCGCTGCGCCCACGACGTGTCCCAGATATTTCGTAGGGGACGGCACTTTCGATGAATCCGGAACATATGCCACCCACGGATTCCCGAATTTCGATTCGGTTGTATAGCGGGCAATGGCTTCGACAGAACCCGGTTCCGGCGTGTCCGGCTCATACGGATTCTGCGCAACAACAATCACGCTCATCAAAACAATGAATAAGCTCACCGTAACAAAGCGATGCACATTTCGCATGGACTTACCTCTCAGTGAAAAATGCCCCTTCATCAAGAACTGAAGTGGAATGCAGGTTTATTATAGACAGGTCGAAGTCCTGGTTACAGAGGGACGTCATGAACCCGGCAGAAGAGCTTTCAATACTTCTTCCGTGTGTCCTTCGACTTTGACTTTGGGGAAGATGCGCGTTATTTTGCCCTGCTCATCAATGATAAATGTTGTGCGTTCGACGCCCATCATTTTCTTGCCATACATGTTTTTTTCTTTCCACACGTCGTATTTCTCAATCACTTCCTTATCGGGATCGCTAAGCAGAGTGAAGCCCAGATTGTACTTCTGCTTGAATTTTTGATGCGATCCCACGGAATCGGCGCTGATCCCGATCACAACAGCTCCCGCTTTTTGCAATCGCTTGTTGTTTTCGGAGAAGCTGCAGGCTTCTTTGGTGCAACCCGGTGTGTTGTCGCGCGGGTAAAAATAGAGGACAACTTTCCTGCCGGCAAAATCTTTCAAAGAAACTTTCTTCCCGTCATCAGACATTAGTTCAAATGATGGCGCTTTCGTGCCCGGTTTTAACATGATTCCTCCTGATCTATACAGAAAAATGTTACTACTCCTCCCGGACATAGGAAACATAGTAATTTCATCGGCCAACCAGTGACTGAATGAGTCGCTTATTCCATTCGCAGGGCGACGACCGGTTCGACAGTCATGGCGCGGCGGGCGGGGACAACAATAGCGATGAATGCAACAATCAGCAGCAAGATGGGGATACAGCTAAAGATGAATGGATCGGTTGGACTGATTTGATACAACTGAGCGGCGAGCAGGCCGCTTAAGCCTCGCGCCGCAAAAAGTCCGATGGAGAGGCCGATCACTGTCAGCAGTAGGGCGTGACGCAGAATCATCTTGAAAACGGCGAAGGGTGAAGCTCCGAGGGCGAGTCGCACACCGATTTCGCGCGTGCGCTGCGTCACATGAAACGTCAAAACTCCGTAGATCCCGATTGCAGAAAGAGTCAATGCGAGCGCACCGAACACGATCATCAGGAACGCGCTGAAGCGCGATCCGGCCGTTCCATTTCGCACGAGTTCTTGCATCGTTGTCACTGCAAAAATGGGGATATCGGGATCGATCGCCTGAATGTCTTGCCGAAGTGTTGCTGTCATAGAAGCAGGATCTCTTTCCGTGCCCACGATCAGTCCGACATTGCGCGCCACACTCTGCGAAAGCGGCAAATAAATTTCGGGATCATCCGGTTCGGAAAGATCATCCACGATTGTTCTGTGTTTCACTTCTGCTGCGACGCCCACAATCGTGAGCCATGGACGTTCAGAAGAAACGGACTTGCCAAATTTTAGCCGCTTGCCGATCGGATTTTCGTTTTTCCAGTAACGCTGCACCATTTTTTCACTCACAATTGCAACAAGAGGTGAATCAGGCCTATCGATGTCTTGAAAAGATCTGCCTGCCTTTAAAGGAATTCCTGTGGTGGAGAAAAACTTCGGACTGACAGCATGCACGTATGCGCGCACACCGCGTTCGACAAACGGCGTCTCCAGACTGAGAATCGACGCGCTCGCTCTTCCCTCCAGCGGAATGTCGCTTGTCAGTGCAGCAGAGCTAACAGACGGGATCGATTCGATTCTTTCCAGCAACAGGCTTGAAAGCTGCCAGGCCTTTTCTCCTTCGTACTTTATGCGTGGGAAGGAAATGCGCATGGCAAGACGATTTTCCGGCGCAAAACCGAGCGGAATGTCCTGGATTCGTTGAAAGCTCCGCGCAAGGAGCCCGGCTCCAATTAAGAGCAGAACGGCAAGAGCAACTTCAGCAACCACCAGAAAATTGCGCACATCCTTAGCGATCGATGCTCCGGTTGTATTTGCTGCGCTTTGCTTCATCGCGCCCTGCAGATCTTGACGCGACGCATGAAATGCAGGCGCGAGTCCCATTAAAATGCCGCTCATCGCGCAAATCACAATCGTGAAAAGAAGCACCGGTAAATCCAGCCCGACTTTCACAAATGCGGGCAACGGCACAGGATTCAGAACAACCAGAAGTTTAACAAACAACATGGCCAGCAGCCAGCCAAAGACGCCTCCCACAAGGCACATCAGTACGCTCTCAGTCAATAACTGCCGGATGATCCGGTTCTTTCCTGCGCCGAGCGCGGTGCGAAGAGCGATCTCTTTTTGGCGCGCCGTCGCTCTAGCAACCAGCAGGTTTGCAACATTCGCGCACGCAATCAACAAAACAAACAGGACGGCGCCAAAAAGCGTGAGAAGCAGCGGTTTTGTGTCTCCGAAAAATTCTTCACGGAGCGGAACCACGATCGCTCCGTAATCTTGATTCGTCTGCGGATATTCTTTTTGCAGACGCTTCGTGATCGCTGACATTTCAGCAGTCGCCTGCTCGATCGTTACCTGCGGCTTCAGATGCGCAATGACATCGATCTGGCGGGTCCCGCGATTTTCCACAAGTTTTGGCTCACCCAAAAGGGTGTAAGCGGCAATTGGAATCCAGATCTCCGTTTCACCATCCATGCCGGAAAACTTTTCCCGCAAAACGCCAACGATTCGAAAATTCTGTTCATCCAGTTGAAGAATCTTCCCAATCGCGTTCCTCTCTTTTCCAAAATGACGCAGCCAGAAAGAGTGGCCGATGATCACAGGCGGATCGGAAAGAGGCACACGCTCTTCCTGCGGAAGAAATGTTCTGCCAAGCGCCGGCCTTGCTCCAACGACAGAAAAGTAGCTCCCGGATACCAATTCTGCCTGGACTTGCTCCGTCTGTCCGAGACCTGTGAGGGTAAATGAGTCACCCGTATAAGCAGCTATCTCATCGAAAACCCCGTTTTGCGCTCGCCAATCGAGATAGTCTACGTAGGAACTACCCCGCCGCTCCAGAGCTTCACCGCTGCACAACAGTGGCGACAGCGACTACTCGCTTCCAGTCCTGAACAGGAAGCGGTCGGAGTAAAACCGCATTCACGATGCTGAATACAGCAGAATTGATGCTGATCCCGAGCGCCAGCGTGAAAATAGCAACCAGACTGAAGCCCGGATTTTTCATCATCATTCTGAAGCAAAACCGGATGTCTTGTAGGATTGAGCCAATCATCGATGCCAGGAATGGCAAGTACCGTGCCATTTCTGTTTAGTCGAGCATTTGTAGATGGAGAGAAATGGGACGTTCAGGTGTGGGAATTGGAATCCCAAGAACGCACAGTTGCAGGCCGGAGAAAGCACGCAACATCCGGCGGCAAATTCCGATACTATATCTATAAGGAAGAAGGTTTGTAACCGGAATCCAGGGGCTGGATCTTGGTCGCGGAACCAGTCGTCGATTAACTCTTTCAAACTCATCAGTCATTTACTGAATTCCTGACACATTCCAATCGGTCTCCGGCCAGAATGGTTTTTCTTATCCTAACTCTAAAAGCACGTTGATCATTTCGGAGTTTCCAGCGCGGCATAGAATCCACCGGAAGCATAGACTCCTCCACGGGCGCGAAGGACAATTTGATTTTCTCCTTTTTTCAGCAGAATCGGGATCCGTTGCCCCACATGTTTTGGGTTCTTCCAGAAGTCGAACCAGGCCTGATCCATGCGTGGAATAAACCACCAAAAACGTCCATTGACCCACATCGCAAGATCATCTACAGTGCTGATATGCAGGATGAACTCTTCATCTTGATCGTGGTGAAATCGCGTACGGAAGTATGCGACAGTACGTGGCCCCCGATAATCAGTGATCATTCCGGTTATCACTGCGCCACGTTCATCCGTTGCGAATGGGTGCCACGAATCTGGACTGTGTTTCGGATTGCGGGCGAAATCGTCCTCGGTTTTTTCCAGGGGACCGATCAGTTCCCATTTCGTCAGCAAAGATGCTGTTTCGTATGGAATCGCGGGGCGGCGAGGCCCTTTGTACGTAAACGAGTCGATGGAATCAACGACAACATTGTCGACCCAAACTTCCCCTCCCACGGATCTTGGCTGCAATCCGAAAAAACCACTGCTGTTTAAACTTTTCACCGGAAAGGTTAACTGAGGCGTTATCATGTCACCGACGTAAAAATGACATTCGGTTTTGATGACCTCGACTTTAAAGTGGTGCCATTCTCCAATTCGTATGGCTGCAGGACCAATCAGATCTACGTGATACTCCGGATACATAGTTCGCCCAACATTGAAATCCCGGTGAGGATTTACCTGGAGATAACTGCCGTCCCCCTTGATGTAAATATTTCCGAATTCGGTCCGGCTCCCGCCAGCCTGAAAATTGTAGATGATCCCAAGATAATTGGACTCATTGGTCGGAAACAGAACGTCCCCTTCCATTCGTATGCCGTTCCAACGATCAGATCCTCGCACGAGTGCATATACATCGCCGTTGGGAATGAGCACCATCACTTTACCGTGATCAGGATCCTTCGAGTCGCGAATCACGACATCCGGTGCGCTGACTATTTTCCATTGGCGCAGGTCCCCTTCAAAATTGTCGCTGAATAGCGTTTCGCTATCGCGCAATTCGCATGCACCAGCATTATCCCAAATAAAACGAGGGTGAATCGGATGCTCATTGCACATACGTTATCAGATCAGGTTGGAAATACACCAATGTTTGTGTTGTGACAGGGCAAAAACGATCATCGAACGGGACCTACACTGTGGCCTATTTTTTCTGTCGTACACACGCCTGGAATCATCCGAGTTGGCGATAACGTAACATTAGAGTAACGATTTCAGGCCGGCTCTCGCATCTCTTAGCTGTTCCTCTGTGTTCATCTCCAGTTTCAACGTTACTCATACCGTAACGCCGCCATCGGATAAAACGGGAAAATGCTGCGGATGGTAGCGAAACCGTTTACCAAAATTACACTCTCAAAACATTCTAATATCCCTGACTCCTCCAATCTGTAGCAATCGTCAACACAGGCCAACACAACTTTCGACGATGCGATATGGCCAGCGATTTGCATTCACTATATTGACAAATCTATGGCCCGGCTTCTCCTCAAAATGACTCCGGCGCAGGAGAACAAGCTGCGCGGCCGCCCGTTTGGAATCGACGGCAGCAAGTTCGACATCCGTCCACTGCTTCCGAATGAAAATCTCGGAAGAAAGGCTTCGCGATTGCGCCACGATGGTATCTTGCAGAAACCAGTGCTGCTGCAACTCCGGGCGAAATCTGGGATGCTGCTCATCGCGCGATCCAGAAAAGTGGCCCGGGTGGCGTGATCTATGCCGAGCCGGATGTCGCGCATGAATGGATCACAGAGAATCACGTAACCCGCAAGAAAGGAAAACTCGGCGCAGCTCCGGGTGAGCTTTGCCAGAAGAATGAGGAATCGAATCGATTTCCGAAAGGGAATGCGTTCGCGTGGCATCTGGAACAGAATTATTCGCAACTGAAAAAGGCGCGCCAGCAACTTGCAGGAAATGCAACGAAGATCCGGATCGGAATACTCGATACAGGGATCGATTTCAAGCACGCGACTCTGCCTCAAAATCTTCTGAAAAATCTGCAAAGGAATTTTGTAGATGATGGCCAGCCCCCGAACGATGCGTCCGATCCGTACGAACGAGGTCTGTTCAATAATCCCGGGCATGGCACGGCAACAATCGGATTACTGGCCGGAGCGAAAATCAACGGTGAACTATTTAGGCGGAGCACCCCTCGCGGAAATCATTCCGGTCCGGATCGCAACTTCCGTCATCCTTTTATACACAAGCGCATTTGCGGAAGCGGTCGACTATTTGATTGCGCCGAACGGAAACGTTCAGGATCGTGTCGATGTTATTTCGATGAGCATGGGAGGAACCGCGTCGCGCGCATGGGCGGAAGTCGTCAATCGCGCCTACGAAGCCGGCATCACAATCGTCAGCGCAGCCGGAAATAACAAGTTTCGCAGTCCGGAACGGATCGTATTCCCTGCACGATTCAATCGCGTGATCGCCGCATGCGGGATCATGGCCGATCGCGACCCCTTACATCCGCGATAACGTCGGCTGGACAGACATGTCAGGCAACTACGGTCCGCGCAAAAAGATGAAAACCGCCATCGCTGCATTCACTCCAAACGTTCCGTGGGCAGAAATCAACTGCGGACAAATCGTGGATATGGATGGACAGGGGACCTCCGCCGCCACACCGCAAGTCGCGGCTGCTGCAGCTCTCTGGTTGCAGAAGTACAAACCGCAGATGAAGGGCTGGGAGAAAGTGGAAGGTTGTCGAAGCCGTTCGCAAAGCGCTGTTCGATTCAGCGGACAAAACTCTGCCCGATTGTGAAAAGTATTTCGGACAGGGCGCGCTGAGAGCAGCAGATGCTCTCGCGATCAAACCGAACGCCAATGTGACAAAGACGCCTGAAGATTCGGCAATCTTTTCGTTTTTACGTGTGATCACAGGACTCGGCGCCGCTCCGACTTTGCGCAATCAAATGCTCGCGCAGGAAGCGACGCAGCTGTTTCAATTGGATGAAGAGGTCGAGAAAATCATTCGCGATCCGGATACAAGGCAGATCGCACCTAAAGATATGGAGCGTTTCGTGGAGGCGGTGATTGAAAGCCCGTATGCTTCACGCACCCTCAAAGAACACCTTAGGAAAAAATTGCCGCCACAAGCGGAGCCACTCAGAGGCGCCAAAGAAAAAGTTGTCAAATCTGGCGATCCCTCCTCTCGCCGGTTGCGTTGCTACGCATTTGACCCCTCTCTTTCACGCAAGCTGGACACAGCGCAAATGAATGAGATTGTAGTGGACGTTCGATGGGAGGATCTCGAACAGGGACCGGTTGGAGAGTATCTGGAGGTCGTTGATCACGATCCTGCAAGCGGCTGCTTTTATGCTCCAGTGAATTTAAACGAACCAAAACTGCTTGCGGCCGATGGGATGCCGCCATCGGAAGGGAACCCAAACTATCATCAGCAGATGGTGTATGCGGTGGGAATGCGCACGATCCAGAATTTTGAGATCGCCCTTGGTCGTAAAGCGGAGTGGTCCCCGCATATGAGAGAAGGAAGCAAAAAAGATGACCGGTATGTTCAGCATTTGAGAATCTATCCGCACGCGCTGCGTGAAAGCAACGCGTATTATCATCCGGATAAAAAAGCGCTTCTCTTCGGCTATTTTCCGGCATCGGATCGCCGATCGAGCAATGTCGTCTTTACCTGCTTGTCTCACGACATCATCGCGCATGAGATGAGTCACGCGCTGCTGGATGGAATGCATCGCGAGTTCAACAGAGAGGGAAACGCAGACATGCTCGCATTCCACGAAGCGTTTGCCGATCTGGTCGCGCTCTTCCAGCATTTTTCATTACCCGGTGTGCTCAATCATCAGCTCGCGAAAACGCGTGGAGATTTGCAAACGCAAAATCTGCTGGGTGAGCTCGCGCAGGAATTCGGTCAGGAAACAGAATCGCGCCGCGCGTTGCGGGATGCGATCGGGGATTATACAAAAAAAGGGTGGAAGTTGAAGAAGCCGGATCCCGAGCTGTATTCGCACAGAGTACGAGCCTCACGCAAGAGGCTCGCTCCTGGTTGCTGCGGTGTTCAATGCCTTCATTCGTATTTATAACAAAAACACGGCCGATCTCCTTCGCATCGCAACAGGCGGAACCGGAGTGCTTCCCGCAGGATCGCTGCCATCCGGATCTCGTGAACCGGCTTGCTCGCGAAGCAGCTTCCGCCGCAGAACATGTGCTCAGGATGTGCATCCGCGCTCTCGATTATTGCCCGCCGGTGGATGTCGACTTCGGAGATTTCTTGCGAGCGTTGATCACCGCGGATTTCGAAGTGTTACCGAATGGCGATCCGTCGTATCGAGTTGCTTTTGTTGAATCTTTTAAAGAATGGGGAATCTATCCGCTGGATCTACGATCGTTATCACCGCAGCTTCTAAAGTGGCTTCCCATGGAATTTGAGCGCTGGGCGGATACGCGTGGCCCAAAAGACATTCTTCGCGATCTGTTCCGTTCGATTCGGCCGTTCACGGAACAGGTCCGTTACGTAATGGACAATCAGGCATTCTTTGGCGATTCCGGAAATGAAAGATTTGAAACAGCTTACCCACGAACGCGAACGGTTATTTCACCTTGCACGGTTGTGGAGAGCAAGAATCAAAGATGATCTGGCCGGCAGAATCAAAAAATTGAACGCCGATGAACGCGAACAGCTCGGGCGCGAGCTGGGCCTTGACTTCACGACAGGCGAGGAAAGGTTTGAAGTTCGCGCATTGAGAGTCTCGGAAAAAATCGGTTCGCTCAACAACGTTCAATCGCAAGTCATCTTGCAGGTGATCCAGGAACGCAGGAAAACAAGCGAGACAGGAGAAACGTTTCTGTTTCCGGGCGGTGCTACGTTGATTGCGGACCAGAATACACTCGAAGTTCGTTATTCAATCACCAAAAACATCCGGAGCGAGCGGCGGAAAAACCGGATGGCGAGCTTCCTGGAACGAAGGCGGGAGTTCAAATCACACTTGTATTTCCAAGGTACGCCGTTCCTGGAAGCCGGCGAACGATTTGCGATGCTTCATCGCTTTGGGAGTTAACCATGCCTCCGAATCCAAACTGGTCCTTGCGTGTGCGAATGTACAAGCAAGGTCTCGGTGACTGTTTTCTGCTGACATTCAACACCTGCCGAAGGGCTGCGCCACATGCTGATCGATTGCGGTGTTTATCAGACAATGCCCGGAGGCGCTGATAAGATCCGTAAAGTTGCAGACAACATCGAGGCCGAAACGAAAGGGCATCTCGACGTTGTCGTTGTGACACACGAGCACTGGGACCATGTGTCCGGATTCTTGCAGGCCCAAAAGGCTTTCGATGAGATGAGCATGGAAGAGATCTGGGTGGCGTGGACTGAAGATCCGAAACAAAAAATTCTAAAAGAACGAAAGAAAAAGAAATTGACTGCGTTACAACTGGCGTTAGGAAAGATCAGTGATTTGGCGGAAGAAGAACAAAGACGAGGAGTAGCAGTCGCGAACATTCTTGGATTCTTTGGTGGACTTTCCGGTTTGATTGGATTTTCCGTAAGGACTGAAGAGGCGATGAATAAAGTCACAAAGCGGGATCCAACACCGGAATATTGTGAGCCTGGCCAGGTGATGGAAACGCCCAGGCTCCCGGATGTTCGCGTGTATGTGCTTGGCCCGCCAAAAACGGTCGAAGACATTTATTACAATGAGCAGGAATCGGATATGTATGGTCTTGCAGGACCCGATTATGCGTTTTTGACCGCATTGGAAGCCATGCACGCCGAAGAGAAGGGTGAAGTTCAAGATCCTGTATTTTCGCCATTTGATCGAAACCTTGCAATGGCCCATGCGTTCCAGATTGGTGGATGAATGGCCCAAACTTTTCGGCAGATATCTGGCTGAGGAAGAATCCTGGCGCAGGATTGATCACGACTGGTTGTATTCCGCTGCCAGACTTGCTTTGCAACTGGACGATCATCAAAACAACACAAGCCTTGTTCTCGCAATTGAAATGAAAGAGACAGAGGATGTGCTTCTGTTTGTTGGCGATGCGGAAATCGGAAACTGGAGATCGTGGGATAAAGTGGAATGGAAAATTCCCTCAGCGAATGGAGGCGAGAAGACCGTGACGACGGAGGAGTTGCTGAAAAAAATCACGTTTTACAAAGTGGGACATCACGGAAGCCACAACGCAACTTTGAGAGAACGGGGACTCGAACTGATGACTTCGTCGAAACTGGTTGCTGCAATCCCGGTGGATGAAGAATTCGCGCGCCGTCCGAAAGGGTCCGGCAAAAAAGGTTGGGACATGCCCGCGCCCAAGCTGAAAGAACGCTTGCTGGAGAAAACCAAAGGCCGCTTAATCCGCGCTGACTGGCAAAACATCCCGGATGAAAAGGTGAAACCGGACAACATCACCACCAAACAGTGGAACAAATTCGTGAAATCACTGGAGATGGACCCCGGAAAACTCTTCATCGACTACTACATTTGAGGTCCTACCGGGCAGACCGCGGACGGTATGTTTCCCATAGGGAGAAATCGGCCTATGCTATCGGTAGGGGATAATTTCCAGTCGAGGAATTCTCTTGTAATGCTCTACGTTTCGTGTCACCAATGGCAGAGCATAAGCTACAGCCGTTGAAGCAATCCACAAATCATTGCTGCCGATTAAGTTGTGGTTCTGTTGAAGATAACGGTACAACTGACCGTATTGCCAACAGACTTCTCTTGTACAGTCCAGGACCTGAAATGGCTCAAGAAAGGATTCCCATCGGATCCTGTTTGATAGGGTGGCCCCGGCTGCTAATTCACCGGCAATCGTAAAGGTCACATACAGTTTTGAATCTTGAAGTCCCGATAGAAAGCGTCCCGCGGGGCCTTCCTTTTTTCGATGCATTTCTCGTTCAAAATCGATGAGAAATGTTGTTTCGAGGATCAGCGATTCTTCCATTTATCGATTGGGGGGCGGTCCGAACGTTTCAATTTCTCCACTTTTGCAAGCTCATTCTCCTGGAAAAACGGACCATGCTTACGATACCTCGCAAGAAACTCTTCTGCTGTGATTGTTTCTTCCGGCCAGGTCGCCCGGAGAATAACCTGACTGAAGGATTCCTCGGGGTAACGCCTGGCTGCTTTCAGCTTTTTGTACGCCTCCATCTTTAAGGAAATGGTCTTTGTGCTCATACATGCATTATGCATAGTGCATAGATACTGGTCAAGGTGCCCGTGCCCTTGCGCCGTTAGATCACTGGGTTAAAGAGTTAAGGAACCGTTGAGGCCTACAGTTGTTTCGTGTTGTCGTCCGGGTTGCGATCGATCAGTTTGTTTAGCGGGTCGATGCCGGCTTTGTCGGGGGGTTCGTTCACAATGAACTGAAATGTCACTGAACCGCCGTGAATTTGCTTTTTCTCCAGGGCAAGAATGTTATCATCGCCGTTCTTTTTCTTTGCGCCGAATACTCCCACATCGATCCAGTCATTCAGCGTAGCTTCGGTTTCCCTTCCCTTCCCATCGGCATGGAATTTTTTGGCCTCCACAGTAAACTGCACATCGTACTTTCCATCCGGACGGCGCGTGGATTTCGCTTCTGTTGTTTTCAAATCGTAAAGCGTGATGGTTTCAAAAAGGTCGGTGAGAATGGCTCTCTTGTCTTCCGGCACTGCCTGCGCGATGTAAGTCAGAAACTCCCGGGTATTCGTGTACGGCGGCTGCTGAAAAGCCTTATCGTGAACAAAACGTGATAGCGCTTGATTGAGTTGTTTCTCGCCTATGTAGTCGCGTAATGCGTACATCACCAGACTTCCCTTGGCGTAATGGATGTAAGGTTGACCTTCGACCCGCATCAACGGTTCTTCCTCAACCAGTTCGCCACCACGACCCGCAAGGTAGCGGTCCAGCTCGTACTTCAAGAATCTGCGCATTTGATTGGGTCCGTATTGCTTTTCCATCACCATCAGCGCTGAGTATTGAGCCATCGACTCCACAAGCAATGTCGAACCCTGCACGTTGGCGCCGATCACCTGGTGAGCCCACCACTGATGCGCGACCTCGTGAGCTGTCACATAAAAAACGTAATCGATGTCTTCCGGCTTGGTGATCCTCGCTATAAATCCGATGCTTTCCGAAAATGGGATTGTGTTGGGAAACGATTGCGCGAAACGCGCATAGCGCGGAAACTCCAGGATACGCACCTGTTTGAATTGATACAGGCTGAAGTTGGAGGTGAAGTAATCCAGCGATTTTTTTGTTGCATCGATCATGCGATCCACATTGTAAGGATGAGCTTTGTCATAGTAGATTTCGATTCGCACGTCCTTCCAGGAATCGCGTTTGACTGCGTAATCCGCCGAAAGGTAGGACCAGAAAGAAAGGATCGGAGCATCCATCTTATAATGGAAGTATCTCCGTCCGTTCTGTACCCATTCTTTTTGTAAATATCCTGGAGCAATGGCGGTTTGATCGCTGCTTGTGCTGACAGTTGTTTCAAAACGAAGCCAATCCGCTTCCGCCGAAAGCGCGTTATCCCTGCGGGCCCCCTCATCTTCTAATTTCGGCAATCGCTCCACCGGAGGAAGTCCATACTTTTTCCTTTTGGACGGATCGACCAATTGGAAATCGCGGGAGTATCCCAGATGCGGGAAGCAATCGCCGCTGTTAAAAAACGTTCCGTTGTAAACGAGCTTCGTGTTGGAACGGCTGTTTACAAACCCATGATTTTCCCACGCGAGATCGTAGGTCAACACGATCTGATCCCCGGGGTTCATTGGACGCGCGAGTTTGTAAATATAGTAGCCCCGCTTGCTGTCTTCTGTTTGCGCTTTTGCGCCCGGCATTTCCAATTTCCGGATCTTCAAATCTTTATTGATGTTGATGTGAATCGTTTCGATCGGTTCCGTCCGTTTATTTTCCAGCAAATACCTTCCCCGAGCATAAACGGCACGCTCCTGCGGGAAAATGTCTACATCCGCGCGGACATCCATGATCCGTGGCATTGGTATCCTTTCGTACTTCTTGTATTGTTTTTCGAATTCGGCCTGTCTTTCTTCAATCTGATCCTGGGTCACATACTCGTTGAGAATATTCGTGTTGTAAAAAACGTAAGCCCCCGAAAGTAATGCGCCGATCACAGCCACCAGGAGAGCCGTTAGCGCAATCGACCCGAAACGCTGCCGGGCGATTCGCGTACGAAGCCGGAACAGCGTTTCGGATCCTCGCACCCAGAATAAATGGATGATCACAACAAGAATTGCAGCAACAAAAGACCAGTAGAGAGAAAACCAGAAGAGCGGCTTCACAAAGTGTCCGTAACCGTTCATGTCTGAATAGGGGGCTTCCGGACCTCCTGCGTACCTGTACAGATAATGTTCCAGATGCATGGCAGGGAGAACGAAAGTGCTGACCAGATACAGCACCATGAGCAGAAACCCCAGGTATTTGTGATTAGCCATTGTTTGCAGGAAGAGCGCAAGAATCGCCATCTGAATAAAGGGGACACTGGTTTCCAGAAAAAGACTCTTGAAATACAGGCCGATTTCGAGATTATGATAGCCGTTATAAAGTTGAATTCCGATTGTTGTCAGCATGCCGGCGAGGAACACAACGATCAGCACGAGAATCAATGTGGAGAGCTTCGAAGCCCACAGAATCCAATCGCGCACCGGCAGCGCATCCGTAACACTGCTGATGTTCAAGGAGCGTTCTTTCCAGGTCAGCTCACCACTGTATAGAGTCAAAATCAGAAATGTGAAGAGGAGGAATGCGCTCCCAATCACGTTGAGCATCAGGTGCGTTACTGGAAAAACAGGTGTGCCGAAAAGTTGTTCCAGTCCGGACGCATTCCCGACCATGTTGAAACCGCCGAGAAACAAAATAACGATAAAAGGAACGCTCTTGAGCACACTGAAGAATTCCAGTTTGGTCTGCCACCAGTATTGCTGGAGCGAAGCTTTAGACGAAAAGTTTTGCGTGACCGGGACCATGTGCGCGACAGGCTGTACGATTTCCGGCAATTCTACATCGAGTTTTTTCTTCTTTCTTTTCTCAGTCGTTGCTGTGAAGCGGAACTTCCGGTATGCAATGACAAACACAATCATCGAGATTCCAAGCCAGACCAGTCGATTGTAAAAAATGATCCCACCGGCTGAAAGAACAGAGCTATTTTTCTCAAATACAGTCCAGTAGCGGGTGGCTGTGGCCGCAGCTGCAAGAGCGAAGGGATCCAGGAGTGACGCTAACGTTTGATTGCGGATATCGCTCAGCAGTTGTGATGAGACTGCATACGCGACGAAAAACCCAACCACTCCGGCGTACGTGTACAGCATGCTGCGTGTGAGTGCAGCCAGTGAAAAGAAAATAATGCCGGTGATGATCAAATTCGGCAGCACCAGAACAAACATCGAATACAGATACGGCGACGCTGTGAAGGGTCCGATGCGATCCTTTTCGAGCCATGGCATCCAGCTTCCGATGATGATTGCCAGGACCACAGCGAAGAAAACAAGAAATGCTGCCAGGCTTGCGCCGAGAAAACGTCCAATCAGGTAATCTGCTTTTGTGATGCGTGTGGTGAAGAAAAGAGATTGCGTATTGAATTCTATATCTCTGTGCGTCGAATTCGCTACGAAAGCTGTTGAGGAAAAGACTCCAAGCACGCTCATCACAAGCAGGATCTGCATAATGACAAAAGGCGCGTTGCGATTGACACTGCCGATGGCGCCGCCGATCGAAATGGTATCGGTTGTGATGGCTCCAAAAGTTAACAAAAAGAAAAGGACAGTGGCGATCACGAAAACGGGTTGGCGAAGCTGATAACGAAATTCGAAGAGCAGGATTTCCCAAAACATCAGGCAGCGCTCTTCTTCAGAGTGGAAAAATAAACATCTTCGAGATCCGGGGTCATATCCGTGAAGCTCTCGTCCGGGCGGCCATCGCTGACAACATGAATCACGGTTTGTCCTGCAAAAAGATGCGTTGAAATAACCTGAAACTGGTTTTCATACTGTTTTAAATCGGCTTTCGAAATGGTTTTCTTCCAAACGCGCCCGCGCAAACCCTCAATTGCCTGTGCAGGCTCTCCGGTTAACAGGACTTCGCCGCGCGAGATGACGGCCATGCGATTGCAGAGATCACTCACGTCTTCGACAATATGCGTGGAGAGAATGACGACGATATTTTCTCCGATTTCACTGAGAAGATTGTGGAAGCGAACCCGTTCCGCAGGATCCAGTCCGGCGGTCGGTTCATCCACGATGATCAGTTTCGGATTTCCAAGCAATGCCTGCGCAATTCCAAAACGCTGCTTCATCCCGCCCGAAAAATTGCCGAGCTTCTCTTTCCGAACATCCCATAAATTGGTTTGATGAAGTAGAGACTGAACCGCTTCCTTCCGTTCGCGCGAATTTGCAATTCCTTTTAAAACCGCAAAATGATTCAACATCGTTTCGGCCGATACTTTTGGATAGACACCAAATTCCTGGGGCAAATATCCCAGCATTCGCCTCACCGCATCCTTATCTTTGAGAACATCCACTCCGTTGAGCCGGATCGTTCCCTTATCCGGCTCCTGAAGAGTCGCAATCGTGCGCATCAACGTTGATTTTCCGGCCCCGTTTGGGCCAAGCAGACCAAACATGCCAGTGGGAATTTGCAGATTCACATTTTTTAGAGCCTGTACTCGATTGGAATAAGTCTTGGAAAGGTTCTGAATGGACAATTCGAAACCCATAGTCGCCACACTCCTTTGCTATGCAGTGTAATACGAAAATCGCAAGCTCGACGTTCACACTGCAACGACCGGCCGTTGAATCGGCTTCTGTATCGACCCCCTTTTCTATAGAAAATAAAAGGTCTGTCCAAAAGGTCGGACGATGCAATGTGGCCAGCAACCGAATTCCATTGGATCCAGTCTAAAACACTGAGGAGGCCTCATCTTGATGAACATTGCTAGAACATGGAGTTGTGCTTTAGCCTGCATCATCTTTGTAACGGCTGGCGCTCTTGCCGAATCGTCGATCCAGATCAAGCCTTACGAATTCAAAGCAGATGACGGGACGACAGTCGATGCTGAATTGGGCGAACTGACGGTACCCGAAAACCGGAGGACGAAAAGCAATCGCAAAATTGTTCTGCGCTTTGTCCGATTCAAGAGCACGAGACCGGAACAAAAGTATCCGATCATTTTTCTTGCCGGAGGTCCGGGAGGATCGGGGATTGGTGCAGCTCGTGGCTCACGCTTCGCGTTGTTTATGACAATGCGGGAATTCGGAGACGTTATCGCGCTGGACCAGCGAGGAACCGGAATGAGCGAACCGGACCTGAACTGCAACGAAACGTACGCGCTCCCTTTCGATCAACCGTTGGATCCCACCAACGCAGGAAAAATCATGGCAGACGCAGTCAAAGAAATGCTTTGAGCGTCATCGCACCGCCGGAATTGATTTGTCTGCATACAACACGCGCGAGAAGCGCAGCTGACCTGAACGATCTCCGCATGGCACTGGGCGCCTCCAGGATCCGGCTCTGGGGGATTAGTTATGGAACACACTTGTCTCTCGCAACAATGAAATACCATGGCGAATTTGTTGAAAGGGCGATTCTTGCCGGAGTCGAGCCCCTGCATCACACACTAAAACTTACCATCCGATCAGCAGCAATTGATGGAACAAATTGCAGAACTGGCGCAGAAAGATCCGAAAATTCGAGCCGAGCTTCCTGATCTTGCTCCGTTCGATCAAAGGACTTTTAAACGAATTGCAACGGAATCCAAAGACGGTTTCGCTGACGCATCCACTGAACGGAATGACTGCAAAGGTAACAGTAGGGAAGTTCGATTTGCAAACAGCTCTGGCAGATATGTTGGCCGGCCCCGATTCGTTTTCAGGAATGGCTGATTTCGTGGCGCGGTTGGAGGAAGGCGACTGGACCTCTCTGGCTCTTGTCAGCGGAGCCAGGCGAAACGGACCTCTCTTCCCTGCAATGAGCATCGCCATGGACTGCGCCTCTGGAGCAGGTGACGAATGGATCGATCGGATTCGCTCAGAGTCGGCTTCCACGCTTCTCGGTGATGCAATCAATTTTCCGTTTCTGCAGATTTGCGAAGGATTGGGGATCGAGGATCTCGGGGATTCATTTCGCGCGCCTTTGAAATCGGAAATCCCCGTGCTTTTGATCAGCGGAACTCTGGATGGCCGTACGCCTGTCAGAAACGCGGAAGCCGTAGCAGCCACACTCAAGAACGCTCAACATTTGATTCTCGAAGGAGCGGGACACAGCGATCCACTGTTCCTCTCTTCTCCGAAAATTGCCGAAGCGGTCAAAGATTTCCTGAATGGCAAAAAAATTTCTGAAGGGAAGATCGCAGTGGAGTTTGCGCAAATGATTCCACCACGAAAAATTGTTGAATTGCCATTGGAGGCGTTGGATCGATTTACCGGAACTTACCAGATCGCAGAAAATCAATATCGACGCGTGATCAGAGCCGGCTCCGTTCTGTATACGCAACGCGGTACCGGTAGTCCTTTGCCGATCAGACCAATGTCCGACTCCAGTTTCTTTTACGAAGGCTCGGGATCCTGGCTAACTTTCCAAACAGACACGGATGGTAAAGTCACAGCGATGACTGTATACCAGCAAGGAGGGCAAGCAACGGCGAAAAAGATCGCCGATCCGAAACCCTGAATAGTCATGTGAATCTTTTCAACCAGAGACAATCGCAGAAAAACATTAAGGAGATGTAGCGGCGATGTCGTGTGGAAGTTTTTGGCGGACCACCTCATCCGGCAACAGGTTAATTGCGACTGTGACAAGCAATGCATTCATATGCGTCGTGACCTGTTTCACTTTTTGGTCGGCCATTCCTTGTTTATTTTCCCTTTTGCATTTACTTAGATCCGTCCGGATTCAAGGCCCCGCACAGGATTTCTTTTGTTTCCACAAATGGACCATCAATCACTGACATCTTTGCTTCCGGCGCGCTTCCTGTGGAACGAATAAATCTCTTTATCAACGATGTCGGCGACATTTTTCAGGCGAGACAAGTACTCCGTGATGCTTTCGTAGAGATCGCTTTCGAACATGCACGCAGATTAAAACCACACGTTGTCCTGGGCAATGCTTTTGTCACGACCGGCACAATCAGCGGAACAACAGCGAGATCGGGTATCTCGACGCCGATGACCCTTCGCGGGAGCTGACCCGGCTGGGAAGTCGCGGACATTCCGCTGCGGTCGTATCGGGCGGGTTTATATGGTGGTTTGTCGGGGCGGGTCTACGAGTGACCAAACGTCACCCAAAGTTTTCTTGTTTGACGAAGCGCACGAGTCGGGTCTGAGACCCGCCATTAAAGCTATGATCGTTGCATCGCGTCTTTACGGATCAGAGCGAAGGTGACGGTGTTAAAGTTCCAACGGGACACTTCACTGAAAATCTTCTTTGCTTCCTGCTTGTTGCCTGCACCTTCTTGAGCGAGTGCCATCTGGTATTTCACATAGATGTTTGTCAGATCCGCCTTTTTGTAAGAGTCGATTGCTTTTGCGTGATCGCCTTGTAGAAGATCGATCAGTGCGAGCAAACCGTAATAACCTTCCAATCGGCGCGGATTGCTGTTCTGTTCCACCAGCTTGCGACTTTCTTCTGCCTTCTTTCGAGCCGTCGTGTAATCTTTCTTACGGGCTGCAAGCTGTCCTTCCAGCAAAAGAAGGTTTGCATTCTGACCATTAGAAAAATTTGCATCGGCTACGCGCGCGTTCGTTTCATCCGTGAGTTTTCTCATCTGATTCAGGATTCTTTGTGATTCATCAAAAAGATTATGATGGAGCGCAATGGTGATTTCACTCGTGAGTGTGCCAAGCACAATTGCATCGGATCTGTTCTTTGGGTAATTTCATGCTATTTGCCGAATTGCGAAGCTTTTCAAGCTCCTGAATCGCGACTGCAGGTTGTCCGGCATGCACATACGTAAACGCTCTAAAATTGGCATAGTTGATTTTGTTGACATCCTCGGCGCCGGCAATTCCTTTATCGTAATCGGTTCGTGCTTCATCAAAGTTGCCCAGAAAAGAATTGATGTGCCCTTTCTTTAAACTGGCCACCGACAAAGAGCGCATCTGTTTGAAGAGCCTTGGAGTATGCATCGCGCGCCTTCTGCAATTCATTTTTCGCTCGTAAAACATCGCCCAGACCTTCATATCCTTTTGCTTCCATCGGTTCCAGCTTGATGCAATGCTCAAAATGTTCCTGCGCTTTGATTGAAATCTTTCGGATCATTAAAGAGATACGAAAAAGCAAGCGCATAATGCGCGCCAACAAGGCGTGGTGAAAGCTCAAGCGCTTTTGAGAATGCTTTCCGCGCCTCAACATGATGATTCAACGTTGCTTCTGAGAATCCGAGTCTCATCCACGCGCGAGGCGCGTTGGGATATTTGGTGGTTAACGTCTTTGAAAGCTCGATTCTTTTGTCTGCATTGTTATCAAGAAAAGTCTGACCGATCTGAATCAACATCTTTTCGCCTTCGGACTTTCCCTGAATGTGATTCATTCCCTTATCCAGGCTTTCCTTAAACTCTTCCGGCGACAGAGACGCTAGAGAAAGATAAAAATAAGCATGCGAGAAAGCAGGATCCTTTTCGACGGCCTTTAAAAATGCCGCGCGAGATTCAAGGCCCCTTCCAACGTCAAGATAATGTAGTCCCTTTTGATAGAGCTCCAGTGCCTGTTGGGATGAAGTCGTGATCGGTATTTCGTTCTGCGCAGCAAAACTGTAGACAGCAGTCAGAAGGAAGAAGAGCGCAACAACATATTTCATTTTCGTACCTCCTTGATCTTTGATCAGCGTAGAACCGAGAGCCAAGTGTTGACTACGTTTCCGTGATGAGACGGGCCAGGAGAGTGTTGAATCGGAACGGATCGGCCCCGGAAAGGGGATCAACGAGATGGCTCTTCGAATTTCCGGATCGTTTGATTCGGCGGCAGTCTTTCTGCCATCCTGTTATGGTTGAGACAGGTCTCATTAGAACCCTGGTTGTCAGGACAAATCGTTACTGGCCCTTTTCCACGCTGAACCGTGTACCGTACTTTCGCGCGTTAAAAGCATTCATTCGGCTGTGCCGCAGGTTTTCCACAAATCCAAAGTGTTGTACCTGAAGCATGGGCTACTGCACAGCGACTGGGTTCCGGCGATCAGTGACATTGAGTTAACGGTCCTCTTTCAGCCCGATTCGACAATCTAAAGCGATTATTTCCGATGATTAGCGAAATCAATTTGTTGGATGTCGAAACAAACCACTGTGTGGACTCGTCACACCATTCGTGGTTTTGAAACAAAAACCTCGAAACTCCTTTACGGCGCCAACCCTTCTTGATAGCGAATGCGGATGAGATCCACGCTTTCGGTGGCTTGCCGGGTCACGACCTGAATCCGACTGAAAGAGACCCGGCCTTGGAAGCGAAGGGAACAAAGTCCAAAGTTAACAGGATGCAAATAACGTTCAAGAAAAGTTGTACGGGGTTTATCTGCGCGGATGTTGCTGGGTTGAACAGTGCAAGGTTCCGAGGCCCCACACGAGATCGACGCAATCGATGCCAAACACTTCGCGGGTTGGAAAAAGCTCGCGAAGGATTGTGAGCGCAGATTCATCTTGCCTGCACCGGAATGTGGGAGCGATGACCGCGCGATTCGCAATGTAAAAATTTGCATAACTTGCAGGCAAACGATTACCTTGATAAACGACCGGATCGGGCATCGGAAGCGTTACAACCTTCAGTGGGGAACCATCCTGATCTCGCATTGTTTTGAGAACCTCGTAATTCCGCTTCAGGATTTCATAGTTCTCATCGGCTTTGTTTTCCTCCACCACGCAAACCACAGTACTCGAATTCACAAATCGCGCGATGTCGTCAATATGACCATCTGTGTCATCTCCGATGATTCCTTCTTTCAGCCAGAGAACGTTCGTTGCGCCTAGATAACGGCGCAGGGAGTCCTCAATTTGCTCACGGCTCAAATGAGGATTTCGATTTTGATTCAACAGGCACTGCTCTGTTGTCAGAAGTGTTCCCTTGCCGTTCACATCAATGGAGCCGCCTTCCAAAACGATACCGGGCTGCACGAGGGACAATTGGAAAATCGTTGCAATGTGCTGCGGCACGGCGTCATCACGGTCCCATGGCGGATACTTGCCTCCCCAGGAGTTGAAGATCCAATCGGTGACAACCAGATTGCCGTTCTGATCCTTTACAAAGATAGGGCCATGGTCCCTAGACCAGGAAGCATCTGTCGGGATGTGCTGGAAGAATACTTGTTCGAGAAGTGCAGAGCTGATTTCTATTTCCTGAAGCACCTTGCGCGCTGCCTTTTCCATTGCTTCGTTGTTGACACAGACGAAGACTTTTTCGCTGGTCGCAAGAGCGTGAATGATCGTGGCATAGATACGCGGAATCGGAGAAAAATTTCCGGGCCAGTGGCTTTCGTTATGCGGCCATGCAAGCCAGGTTCCTTCGTGCGGCTCCCACTCGGCTGGCATCCTGTACATATTTAAGATTCTTAATCTTTCTCTTTCGGGGTAACACAAGACTGTGAATGATTTCTCCCCTTTTGAAGGGAGGGAGGAAAGGTGGGGGTTGAGAGCTTCTACACACGGTCCATCACCACCTCAAATTGTTACAAGACATATCTGGTCTGCTCATACTTAATTCTGCGAGCTTCCAGAAAAGGCCAATCCTTCTTTTTCTGATCGATTACGTTCAAATCGCATTCCGCAACAATGATCGCCTCCGCATTTGCCGGCGCCAGCGGTCAGCACTCTTCCGTAGGGATCACTGACAAAGGAACTCCCCCAAAAGCTTCAACCGGTCTTCCACTCCCACTCGATTTGCTGCCGCAACAAAACAATTGTTCGCGATCCCGTGCGCGATCTGAACCGTTTTCCACATATTGTTCTCGGCCTGGTTCAATTCTTCTCTTGTTTGTGATACCGGCCAGCCAATCGCCGTAGGATAAAAGAGGATTTCCGCTCCTTCGTCTGCTTCCATCCGGGCCCCTTCCGGAAACCACTGGTCGAAACAGATCATTGGACCAACGGTGGCGTATTCCGTACGAAAGGCGTGAAAACCCAGATCACCCGGCGCAAAATAATAAGCTTCGTCGTAATGATTGGCCGGATCATCGGGAATATGCATTTTCCGGTATTTGCCTGCCAATTGTCCGCCGGCATTGATCACCACTGCCGTATTGTAGAATTTCTCAGCTCGTTCAAAGAGTGAAGTAATCACAGCAACTTTGCAATCGGCAGCAATCTCGCTCAGGATTGCAGTTGTCGGACCCGGCACCGGCTCCGCAAGAGCGAAATAACTGTCGTCCCGCTTCTGGCAGAAGTATGGAGAGTGAACCAATTCCGGAAGACAGACAATTTGTGCGCCTTTGGACGCCGCCTCGCGGATACCCTGCGTAGCCTTGCTGATATTGACGTCCACGTTGTTGCCACAATGCATCTGGACCAATCCAACGGACACTTTCTTTTTCATAGTCGTTTAAGAATCCATTATAAGCGGCAAAAGACTATGGGGCAGAATTTTTCAGGAAGAAAGGCCGGAGGCTATTTTTTTGCGAAGATTTTTTTGAAAAAAGATTGCTTTCCGGTCGCTGTTTCTGACAGATGCTGATCATAATCGATCAAGCCTCGCAGAATTTCCTTTTCCGGCCATTGGGAAAAATGATAATACCAGCGCGGACCTTTCATTCCGGGTGGAAGGATCTCCTGCAATTTATAGAATTTATCTGAAAAGCGAAGCGCCATTGAAACAGACCAGTACGATTTCTCGTTATCAGAAACAAGGATCAAAGTGAATTTTGCATCTTCATTAGTATCCACAACGACCGAATCTCCATTGGGGAGCCGTCGCATGAATGGCCTGGCTTTAGCGCTGGGTTTTCTTAAGTCTTCCGCCAGCTGGAAAGCGTTCACGTACCGATCATTGGGGTCCTTTTGCATGCACTTTACAACGATACGATCAATCCATTCGGGGATGTCCTTTCTGATTGATTGCGGAGGGACGGCGGGTTGTTGAATGACTTTCATTGCGATGGCCACGGGAGATTCTCCGCCAAAGGGAATCTCACCTGTCAAGAGTTCAAATAGCACAACGCCCAGTGAATAGAGATCACTTCGTTCGTCAACTCGGTGCGTTCCAAATTGCTCGGGCGACATATACTCCGGAGTGCCGACAATCATTCCTGTTTTTGTAAGTGTTTCCATTCCGGCGCCCGTTTCTCGCGCGACGCCAAAATCAAGCAATCGAAAGGAGCCATCGCCGGCAATCATAATGTTGTGAGGCTTAATATCCCGGTGGACGATACCCATGGAATGCGCAACAGCAAGGGCATCGGCAACGACAGCCCCCAGTTTCGCTCCCTCTTCAGCGGGCCACGGGCCCCGGGTTTTGATCTCATTCTTCAAATCCCTGCCCGAAACAAATTCGGATACGAAGTAAAGTTGGTCCTGATAGCGGCCCCAGCTGTAAACTTTAAGGACCGCGGGATGATTGATTTTAGCCAGCATCTCAAATTCACGCATGAAGCGCTGCTCGCTATCGTCTTCAACAGATACCTGGTTCAATATTTTTAGAGCCAGAATCCGGTTCTCTTTCAGATCCTGCACTTCATAGACGGATCCCATTCCGCCCCGCCCAATCATTTTTTGGACTTGATAGCGTTCTCCAATGAGCTGCCCTTTTGGAATCTGGTAACGTCCGCCGGATGATCTTGGTGTCGCTCCTGATTCTATTATCTCTACAGAAAGCTTTGGTTCCTGAATCAAAGTCAACGACGCTTGTTCGGAGGAACCGCATGCCGGACAGGCCTTGCCCTCCTGAAAAAGTTCGAATCCACAGGCGTTACAGCTAGACATTTGTTAAACCACTATAGACAATCGGGGAGACTTTGATCGAAGAGTGTACCATTCATTTGAATGGATACGAAATGTCGACGGGAGAGTTTAGCTTAATGTGGTGCGGACGGCTCGATCCGCCAGGGCCGAAATTGAATACGGCGATGGCCCGGCGGACGGGACGTCCGCACCACTTGATTCATCCGATTACGCCGGCGGTAATTTAGGACTCTTCGGATCAACAGCAAAATGGAAGCATATTTCTGATCGCAACCATCGTGGCCGTCATTGGAAGAGTCGCTACAAAACCGGCACTTACTCCCGCAGCCATATTCTTAACTACACGTACGCTGTGTCGCATGTATACAAATGTCGGATCTCCATTCCCGTATAGCAGTCACAGAATGAATGAGTATGATGTCCCAAATTTGACTCCAGGCGTTAAACTCCTTGAATTATGCTTTTATCTATCCCGACTCCCGTACGAAAATATAGGCTGGGTCGAAAGCTCATGCTTAGCTGATTCGGGGATTTCGAATCCAGTTTAAAGGAAATCGGAATCCCGTTGAATAGAAGTGTGAGGGAGAATCTTACGATGAAATATAAAATTGCTTCCGATCATCCTGTAACCAATGAAGCAGCAAAAGCAGCGACCGGCAAAACCCTGGATCAATGGTATCGCGATCTGGATGCCTGGGATGGCTTAAAGAAAGGACGCCGCAATATCAACAACCATCTTTATGATCAGAAGATCGATCCCTGGTGGTGCACCACGATTGCTGTTGAGTATGAAAAACATCATAACCTTCGCAAGAAAGACGGCTTGCTCGAAGGATATTTTGTTTGCTCCACAAAAACGATCGCGGCACCGGTAGAAAAAGTGTTTGATGCTTGGAGCAACAAAGCGAACCTGAGTCGATGGTTCGGCGAAGCAGTCAAATCAGAGTGTCGCGAAGGCGGAACACTGGAAACCAACGAGGGGGATACCGGAACCTATCTGCGGGTGCGGAACAACAAAGACATCCGTTTGTCCTTGAATAGTCCTGGATTTTCTACGCCTGTGCTTGTGGATGCGCAGTTTCAGGATAAAGGGAAAGCTAAAACGGGATTGCTGGTGAATCTTTCGCGAATTCAAGCGCGCGAAGAAGCAGACGCCGCACGAAACGCATGGGCAGAAGCACTGGACCGCCTGAAAACCTTCTGTGAGAAATGAAATGTCGCCCCGACAATGTTACTGTCGGTTGAGTGCAGTTTCAACTCCGAAAAAAACTTCAAGTAGAAGAGTCCTGCCTCACGAGCAGTCATAGAAGAGAGAGGGGCGATGACGAGAGGCGCAACCGTTGGAGTAGACTAGCACTATCGTGTTGTGATTACAGTAAGGAAACTGGGTGTGGTAACCGCTATGGAATTCTTCCTGAATTCGGGTGAGGCTCAGCAGCTCAGTGAAGCTCTTACGAAATAATCGACCTATGGCAAAATCTCTTCGTACGGGCTGGCATAAAGGAATGTTCCATCAAACCGAGTGTGGAGGCCTGCAAGGTAATCTTCGATCTCTTCCCCGGACTTCATCAGCCAATCTTTCAAATCGTCCAAGAAGATTTCATTGACAGTGCCCTTCAGCTCACCGTTTTCATTCCAAACTCGTCCGACCTCCACTTCTAAATCCTCTTTCTTGGTGTAGAAAATAACGTGTTTCATATTGTCGATTGGATCTCTTAATAAATCATGCCTCAGAGCAGATCACACCTGCGCAGGAGATCCTTTGCGAGGTTCGGGTTCAGCTCAATCGCTCTTTTGCATTCCCTTTCTTCTGCGTCCCAGTCCTACTCCAACTGTACATCCCAGCGTAGGCAACGTGAGCCTCGGCAAGATTGTCTGATCGCTGGTCAAGCGGAATCTGGATCCCTTCTGAGGCCCTGCAATAGCAAGAATTCGAGCACTCATAAGAGTTTCAGTATACTGCACGCGCTATTGAACTAATATTTCGACTATTGATTTTGATAGCCCACGAACAACCACGCCTCGTCGAGAATTCACCCCGTATGTGAATTGCACTAAGCCTCACCGAACGCGATCGTGACGAAACAAGTACCGGTGCAAACCCGGCTGACCAGCCTTTTTCCGCTCCGTTCGGGAGGTGAGAATGAGGCACAAACTCATTTTTCTCGTGTTCTTCAACATCCGGCGATGGCCCACTTCGCGTGAAAGAAACAGAGAATACTGGCAAGGTCCGGTCCCTCTCAAAACGATTGCACTCGCGCGCACGCATGCGGTGGTAACTGATCCCAAACCGGCGCGAAAAGATAGCTATCGCGGTCGAATTGGTCTTCCGCTCTACATTATTAGTGGCACTGGAATCTGGAAGGTCACGCCCGACGGGAAAATCCTAACAAACTGCTAATTTCAGCTGGTATCGTACTTTGAAGAAATAGGAGTTCATTTTCGTACAACCCTGTGGCATCTGTTGAGGAACGCCGATATGATCGAACCATGCTATACATGAAACTGACCTTGATTGCTCTACCTGTTCTTGCCGCGCTTGATTTCTTGTGGTTTGCGATTTTGATGTCCCGATTTTATCGATCTGAACTTGGCAGCCTCGCTCGCCGCTCCGGTGAATCGCTATCATTGAACTGGCCAGCCGCCATTTTGGTTTATGTGCTTCTGGCAATCGGCCTTTCCTTTTTTGCCATTCCAAAAGCTGGAGGCAGGGTTTCTGAAGCAATGATGTGGGGTGCCCTTTTCGGTTTCGTCGTTTATGGCGTGTACGATCTGACCAATCTTTCCGTGATCGCTGGTTGGTCACTAAAAATGACGATAGTGGATATTCTTTGGGGAACGATCTCAGGATGCTTGACCGCCGGATCGACAGTCGTGATCGCATCGCATTGGAGCTTGAGATAGAGCTATGGAATGATGGTGCTCGATTTTGTCGTGGCAGTTGGTATATCATCGCGAGCAATGGATCTTGAAGGCTATAAGAACGTCCTTGTAGATGGTTTGCCACGAGAAGACGGCGCTTATCTTGTGGTCCTAAAGGGTGAGACTGGCGTACCCCGGTTATTCGTCCGCTTCACGCAGGAAGATGGATCACGTTTTTGGGTCTCCGCCGAACACAAAAAAATCGCGGAAGAGATGATTACGCTTTACAAGAGGATTCTAATCACACCCGATCGTAAATGAGCCGTGCTGGACTCGAACCAGCGATGCTCTGCTTAAAAAAAGTGCCTCTCACCGTCGCTGCAACGAAAGTCCGCTCGGAAAAATGAGGGAAAATAGGGGAAAATAGACTCAAAAATGCAACCAGGCGCAACCCAAAATTGCCTTTCGGTTATGGTCGGTTCGCCGGAGAAGTGTTATAGTCTTGAGAAGGATAAGAGGATGCCAATCGTAAAAAGTCTTAAAGGTTGTTGAATCCTTACCTCATGACGCAACCTTGAAGATATCATGGCAGAACTCTACTTCAGGCTCCAGGTTGAACGGGGCCTTCAACAGTTGGATGAGGGTAAAGGTCAATCGGATCGTGGCGTCGTGCTCGCCAGCACCAGGAGGACTCCGGCGAAGAGCAGCGTGTCGGCAAAATAGTTGATCCCCTCCACGTTGACTCCGATACCTGATTGTGATGACGCTCCGATCAAGATGGGTCCATAGATGATGAGAACCATCAGCAAAATCCAACCGCCGACAAAGGCTGCCACGGTCCGCGTTTTCTGTATTCAGAAGAATGCTTCCTCCTGCAACGAGAAGAGCTGTGCCTGTCATGTAGTCAATGATCACGCGTCCCGGAATCCATGCCGGCATCTGTTTTTGGAGCGGGACTCCGGGAAGTGCCGTCGGGTGCAGAAAGTGCTGAATGCCAAAAAATATTACAGTCATCGGGATCAATATATGCCCCACAGTTATCAGCGTGCTCTTAACTTGCCCGCGCGTCCATTGCATTTCCTGCAAGAATCCACCCGGCGGCGCCAAACGACATCTCGCGGAAAACGATAACCCAGAGAATTCTTTCGTGCAGGTGGCGCAGCGCTCCAGGAAGATGGATCATCGCGACAAACAGAAACATCATGATTCCCAACAGCAGGCCGGACCAGCGTACGCCAATTTTGGCGGCGATGCTCAAGGACGCGGCGATCAACGCGCATCCGACGGCATATACCCAGAACAAACGCCATGGCATGTAGACCGGGACGATGTCTATCACGAATCGTGCGCCAAAGAGATGCAGTGCGCCGAAGACCGCCAGCGGGATAGCGAAACACAAATTGCTCAAGGCCACGATCTTTTCAAACCCGCGAGCCTGCGCAATCTCGTTTTTAGCGGACAGTACTCCGATCAAGAAAAGCGCGATGCCGGCGGAGCACATTGCGACCGCGGTATGAGAGATTTCAAAAAACGTCATAAGAATCGTATGGTGCATGAATTTCGAGATTCGTTTCCGCCAGTTAACGCACGAGCAAATTCGCTGTTTCGAGCAAAAGAAAGTTCAAACGTGCTATGTCCAGAATCCCCGGCTAAGGCTCACGCACAACGCGGAAACCGTCGTGGCAGTCACGCGACTCCGGCGTGCCGCCGTCACGGCGCGCACACCGCAGTGTAAAGGGGGAGTTATCGAATGCGCCCCCACGTGAGACGCGCACAGTGCCTGTCGGCGGACCCTTAGGATCCTCTGCTGGCGATTGGTGGTAATAGTCCTCGCCGAACCAATCGGAGCACCATTCCCAGGAATTTCCATGCATGTCATACAGGCCGAAACGGTTCGGTCGAAAGCGACCAACCGGGGCCGTCCAGGCGTAGCCATCTTGGCGCGACAGAAAAGGATATGGAATCCGCTCCCCCGTCTTCTTGCCGGACTTATCGAACACATCGACAGTTTTCCCCGGAAATTCCACCGCCCGATTCGCATCTGCCGCATTGGCAAAACCAATGAGATCCTCCGGGTAGTTCCCGCAGTAGTACCTGCTGCTTGTGCCGGCGCGACAGGCGTACTCCCACTCGGCCTCGGTGGGTAGGCGGTATTTCTTACCCTCTTTTCGACTCAACCAATCGCAGAATGCGACAGCATCGTTCCACGAGACGTACCCCACCGGATGGTCCGGCTCTACGTTCCACCCCGGCGCCCACGGACGAAACGCTGTCGATTCGATACGCTCGCCGTTCTTGCCGTATCCCGTCATCGGCTTGCCGTCCCGCTCTGCATCGATCCGATAGTCCGCGATCAAGCCGGAACATCATGAACTGACCCAGCGTCACCTCATACTGCCCCATACAGAACGGCTTTGTGATGCGTACCTTGTGCCTTGGCCATTCACGCGGCAGCAGCGCAGGGTCAACGTAGGGGAACGCGTCCATAGTGACACCTCGATCTTCCTCCGCACCCATCATAAACTCGCCGGCAGGGATCCGTACGAACTTCATGCCGATGGAATTCGTAATCACGTCCGGTTCCGCCCGGTCGGCGGAATGACTCTGCTGATTTGCTGTCTTGCCAAATGAAATTACCAAGAGTAAAAGTCCAAGAACAAAGATCGGAATAAAGATTCTTACCATAAGACCTCCTGTAACGAATTGATCGACTCGATTCAAACACCAAAGGCCCGTGGTCGATTTCATGTTTGACGTCATACTCTTTAATTACGATTCTAGACTCCGCGCGCTGGGCGGCAAAGAACAATGTCACAACCGGGTGATTTAAGCATCTCACCGGAAAAAAAGCGGCCCTGATCGGTCTAGTTTGGTCATTGCAAGAAAACGAAACCAGGTATTCGTGCCGGCAATGGACGTTGTCGAGATCATTCTTGCGATTTGCTCGTTAACACGGTCTTCCCCAAGAGAGTACCGACAGGTGTTGCAGCGCATCGGATTTCCGCAATGAGACGCTTGATCAGAGAGAACTGCCTTCAAGTTTTTTCACATGAATCGAATGACCGAAAAGCAAAAGCAACGTTTTAAGAGATTGATAAAAAAATGAGAACAAAAACTAAGAAGATTCCTGTGCTGAAGAAAGGAGCAACTGATTCAGAGATCATCGACTTGGGCCACTGCTCATGATCCATTCGATTGTCACGAGCCACAGTACTTCGATAAGTCCCTGGCTGCGTTTGAAAAAGCTCTTCAACTCCAACCCAATAATGCTGATGCTACCGCTGAAATAGGCATGCTTTACGTATTCCGATTTGAATCCGGTGTAGAGTCGGAAAAAACGGTGCAGCAAATCCGAAACTGGGGTTTGCGCGCAGTCGAGCTGAATGCGAAATGCGGCAAGGCGTATGAACCACTTGACCTTGGGCTTTGCGATCAGCAATGGCGGCTTAAAATCACCACCGTTTGCTGCATATCAGGAGGCAGGTTGCTGAACAGACGGTGCGGTAAGAGCGGCGAGCATCATGCAGGGGTTAATTGCCGGACATGCAGGACGTCTTTATTGGTAGCGGAGCGCAACGCGGTAAAACCGCAAACAGCTTTGGACGCAAACAGAATTTTAGCTTCATTTCTCAAAGGCAAGAGCACCAAGCGATCGGTAACATCAATGTGAAATTCCTTGAGTCAACGCAGCGATTAACTTAAGGAATGGATACACCATAGAGCCCAAATTGTGGTGTTGTCTTCAACTCACATAATCAGGTTCTGGTCAACTCCAATACCGTGATCTCCGGCCGGGCGCCGAAACGGGCGGGGACGCCCAGGATGCCGATGCCGCGGTTGACGTAAAGTTGTGCGTCGCTCTTTTGAAACAACCCTCGGACGTAGGGCGTGATCAGATGACTGGGCGAAAGGCCACGGTGAATGAAGTCCAAGGTCACTTGACCGCCGTGGGTGTGGCCAGCCAGCGTCAAGTCAATTCCCAGTTCGGCGGCCCGGTCAAAAGTGTTGGGGTTATGACTGAGCAGAACGTTGGCTGTATCTGGCATCACCAGAGGCTCGACTCCCTGCAAGTACGCACTTGGTGGCCAAAGCGGGTCGAAGCGACCGCCGAAGAGACTCTGAAAGTCTACGCCAATCAAATTGAACGCTTCGCCCCCCATTCGAATGGGCATGTGTGCCTGGCGAAGAATGTGAATGCCTGCTGCGGCGAAAAGGCGGGTGATGGAATCCTGGGTCTCAGTCAAATTCTCATGGTTGCCGAGGCAGCCGAAAACGCCGAACGGAGCCTTGAGACCCGAAAGCGCTTGCACCACTTTTCCTTCCATTGCGGATTCCCAGGTGAGGTAATCCCCAGTGAGCACCACGAGGTCCGCCTTCGCCTGGTTTGCGATAGCAACGTATCTGCGAATCTCCTCGGCGCTCATGAAAGCATTAATATGGATGTCAGAAAGCTGGACAATGCGGAAACCATCGAAGCTCTTTGGCAGCCGGGGGAGTACGATGCGCTGATGCGTTGTTTCGAGGTTAAGGCGGCCATAGAAAAGCCCATAGACGCCGGCAACAAAGGGGGCAGCGGTCAAAACAACTGCCGTTTGCTTGAGGAACCGCCGCCTGCCAGGAGAGGGGAGCTCGGGCCTGCGAGAAATGATCCACTTCTCAAAAGTCCAACTAACGGCGCGCACGACCCGATCGACAATCCATAATAAAATGGCGACCAAAAATCCAAGCAATGAACCCAACATCCACAACTTAAAGGGTATTTCCAGCAGAACCACCCGGAGGGTCAAGCGAGAGCCCATAAACGTCTCCTCACCTGCGAGCTCGTTGTAAGCGAGCAGGAAGAAATAGACGATCAGCCCCACCACCCCCAGGACCCTGCGCCAGCGCTTACTCGTAATCAGCCTTTTACCCAATTCGCGCACGCGCCGAATCCAGTAGAACTGACTCGCAATCAAAATCACGGGAAGAGCAACGCCGAACAGATCATAGACGCGCCCGAAGGTGCTGGGATATATGAACTGGTACGCCGAATAAGCAAAGACCAGGAAGAGCAACAAGAAAACAGCGACGCGTTTATAAGATCTAAGGAAACCTATGATCCTTGCCATCATCATCGCCTAGTCTCCGCCATGAATCAACCGCCGCTACGGTTTCGTGATTGGAAACAACGCGGCAAGCCAGCGATCTGTCCGGTTGCGCCAGGATGCCCAGCCGTAGCTGTCACGCGCCTCGCCGCCGGCCGGACGATAACCGCGTTCACGCAAGAAGGCATCAAACTTCCTGTTATTTCGTCCCAAATCCCACCCTGCGGAATAGGATCTTGCATCGTAAAGTCCCCAATCCAAATAAACACGCAGGGGATACTTTGCATCGTGAGGGATCAACTCATTCATGTCGTCTTCCACGATCATGATCGACTGCAGAGCGATGCCTCCAAAAACACCCGGATTATTAAAAACTGTGTGGAAACCATCATATCCTGTTGCAAGAGATGCCATGATCGCACGGGATTCTGCGTTGGGAGCTGTGCGGTAACGGGAATCCACAAACGGTATCACTTCTTTTATCAGCAGATCGGAGATCGCTTTCGCTTCCTCCATCCGCTCTTCCTGAGGTTTCGGTCCTGTCTTCAGTTCCGTCAGAAATATGGCCATTACGGGTTGAACAGTATTCCCGATTACGTTATCAAGAGTGGTAGTAATTTTGCCCTCGGATAACGCGAGAGTACCGTCAAAAATGTACACCACCGGATAACGCGCCTGACTCTTATCGTAATTGGGGGGCAGATACACTTCGAATTTGACCGATCCACCTTCCCGGATCTTGCTTGCCATCTCCTGTTTTTCGAGCCGGCCGCGTTTTCCTGCCGGCGCTTCTTTCAAATGTGCGGGCTCATTCCAGGCAGGCATTCCGATCCAGGAAAGCGGGTCGCCTGAAAAACCATCCTTGGTGGCTCTGGGATTACCCGGGTCACAAATCATCTCATCATAGTTCTTCACAAAGCGATAGTTGATGCGCACATCAGGTTCCAACTGGGTTGTGTAGTAGAAAAGATCAGTACCGGGAACCTTCTGCATGGCAACTTCGCCCTCATATCCCTGCAAGTCCCCGGCAATGGCCAGGTCCTCAACGGCTCCGCGGTATACAAAGGTAACGCGGTCGGGCCATTCCACTAAGGGGAATTTGTTCGAGGCGAAAAACTTGTCCACTACGGTTTTCTTATCCTGTGATGCTTCAACTTCAGTCAGGAATTTCCCGAACTCAGAATTGGACGGTAGCGACATAGATGTGCTGGCAGCCGCGACGGATGCGGGCTGATCTCGCCACTCTAATCTTGCCAGTTCCTTCTGACTGCGGGTGAAAATGGTTCCACCTGCAAAACTAGGATGAGTCCACGAAACATCCTTAAACAGATCCACACGCGCGGTTTCTTTCCATCCGCTGGGTGAGGCAGGCCCGACATGCAAGGAGCCCGTTTTCGTTTGGATGACCAATTGATCATTTACAAGCAAAACCCATCCATCTCCAACGCTCCTGGATCGCCATTTCACCTCGCCGGTTGACGCATCAACGCCCGTAAGAACGCGGCCGTTAAAGCCGTACAGATATCCTTTATGGTACACAGGCACGCACAGGGAATTCTTGAAAACGCCCTTTGTCCAGATTTTTTCTACGCTGAGTATGCCATCTGCACGATTCACCAGCCGAATGAGGTCGGAGGAATCCCATTTGTTGCGAAGCAGCACGCGGTTTTCATCCAGGAGAGCTGGAATCATGACGTCAGCGGCATCATCACCGCCATGTTCATATTCCAGGACCACAGTGCCGGTGGACGGATCGATCGCAAACAGTTTCTTGTCGTTAACGGCCAGCACGAGCTGGCGTCTGCCTGACTGAATCAATAGCGGAGACTGGTAGCTCACCATGTCATCGCCTACAGCCCATTTTAGTTTCCCGGTCCCGATATCGAAGCCGGCGATTGATTTTCCCTTTTCGCCGCCAAGCTGCACAACAACCACATCTTTTGCCACAACCGGAGAAGCCGTAAAACCATGAAGAGGTTTCCGTGCGCCGAAACTTTCCATGTTCGCTTTCCATGCTTCATTGCCTGAGGCCAGATCCAGAGCGACAAAGGTTCCGTTCCGATCAAATGCAAATACCTTTCCGTCGGCCAGTGTGGGAGTCGCGCTCGGACCATCATGAGAACCGCCATACCCTTCATAGGCGGGCGCCACCGGATAGCGCCACAATTCTTCTCCAGAATTCATGTCGAATGCCGCAACGATGTTGTTTGTTCCATCGGAAAACATGGTGACCGCTTTCCCGTTCAGAATTGAAATGCCGGAGTATCCGGGGCCAAGCGCGATGCGCCAGCTAACGGCCAGTTGACCACCAGGAACTTTTGCGAATTTTCCATCTGTCGTACTGCCGTCAAACTTTGGGCCGCGGAAACTCGGCCAGTCGCTGGCATGCAGATTCCATGCAAAAAACAGGGCGATTAGAAATGCTGAGAAATGAAACTTCAAAAGATGCCTTGAGTTGATGGTCATGATCTACTCCCGTTTGAATTTTGACTTCTTGGACTCCTCATTCCAGGAATGGATTGAAAACCGATCATCCTTGCCCCTGATGAAGAAAGCACGGAATCGGCTGGGGAACAATATCTGGACCGACCTTGTTGTGCGGGAGAGTTGTCTGCGAGGGTGATGCTTTTGAAACATATTCCGTCATGCCGATCCAACGGTCGGCAAGCGTCTCCAGTCGCTCATTCAACACCACACGGACCACGCCGTTGCCTGCCCCGTAGTCGTAGAATTCCACGATATGCTGACTCCCTTCCACCTGATAGCAGCTCACCGGAAATCGTGCTGACGATAGAAAGGCTTTCACAGTGGGCATCGACCGAGACCTGGCGACGAATGCGTTTTCGGTGGCGTTCGGAAAGAGCCTGAATGTCGGGCTTCGAGCGCCGAAGGGGCTGATTTCGGCCGTATAGACGCCTTCTGGTGCAAGTACCAGCCCCGTCCAGCGAAGAGGCCCCACGAATGACCACGCCTCCGCCCGAGTTGCGGCCCGCGCCAATACTTCGAGTCGGCGTTCTCGGGTCAACTTCTCGATCTGGTTGAGTGCAAGCCACTGGGCAGCCCCGCAAACGAGAAGATAAATGGAGAATGCAGCCAGGCCGATTCGGCCGAACAGTGCCCGGTTCTGCCGGAAGCCCCAGCCCTTTCGCGCGAATGCAGCGAAGACTCCTAAAAGCATTCCGCCGAAAAGCAAAGGGTAGACCGTGCGGAAGGGCTCTTCGGTTGACTTCTCCAGCTCGCCGAAATTCTGCGCGACGCGCAAGGCAAACGACGGGAAATCTGCAAAGAACCACCAGCAGAAAGTGGCGAGCAATGCCGAGGATAAGATTCCACGAAGCACAGCCGCTTCGCGCTTCGCGTACGTCCAGGCCACCAGGTACACAAAAACGCTCAGAGAGAAAAGAGTAAAATCGATATGACCCAACCAATCCAGGTACACGATTTTACGATAGAAGGGATAAAAGACTTTGGCTCCTATCTCAGTCGGCAGGTCCAACACCACGTGTGTGAGGATACCCGCGGCGATGAGTGCCACCAGACGTGTGTAACGTACGTAGCTGCGTTTCTCCTTGCTGAGCCACAGCGGCACCAGCGCGATCACCGGTGCCATTACCGCGGCCCCGAACAGGGAGTGAGTGAAGCCACGATGCCCGAAATCAGATCCTGGTCCGAAGTCAGGATAAGGTTCAATGTAGCTATCCAGATCAGGCAGTAGCGCGGCTGCTACTACGAACGGAACCGCTCTGGGAACGGCCCAGCGGCGTGGCCAGGCCCAGGCGATAAACGCTCCGGCGGCACTATGGGTGATCCAGTCCATGCTTGTTCACTTTTTTACTTTTATGCCACAAATCATTTCTCATTTGCCGGTGATCACATATTGTTCGCAACCCCCCTGGTTCGTGAAACTGCGAGCATGGGTAAAGTTCCTCCAAAGTTCCACGCACTATGGCATCGACAGCAAATATGATTGAGCCCGTTGAATATACAGTGATTCCGAATAAAATTGCCCCGATAATCACGGCAGTCGCGGGCTTTATGATTTTCACCACAGCGTACCTCCATAAAGGTGGCTCAAACTTCTGCTTCCAACCATTAACGCGCCAATTTGCGAGCAAAACCGCCATCGGGAGAGGTATAATGCTGAAAAGCCTGCAGTTGTAGATCCGAAGCAGCAGCCAATGGGAACAGTTTCATCTAAAGACGTTACTCAATTGCTCTTTGCATGGAGCAATGGCGACAAGGAAGCGCTCCACAGGTTAATTCCTCTGGTATATGGAGAGTTACACCGGCTGGCCGCTCGCTATATGCGCAGAGAAGCTCCTGGGCACACACTCCAAGCGACTGCTCTGGTGAACGAAGCATATTGCCGCCTCATTAACCAAAAAGACGTGCGCTGGAAAAATCGTGCGCACTTTTACGGAATTGCTGCGCAGTTGATGCGGCGAATCCTGGTTGATCATGCGAGGAGTCGTGTTCGGGCCAAGCGTGGTGGTGCTGCACAAAAAATATCTTTGGATGAAACTGCAGTTATAGCTCAGCCTCAATCGTCACAAATCATATTGCTGGATGATGCACTGACGCGTCTTGCGGAATTTGATCCGCAGAAGAGTCGTATTGTGGAGTTGAAATTTTTCGGCGGTCTCACTACTAAAGAAATTGCAGAAGTAGAGCAGCTCTCCATACGTATGGTCGAGCGCGAATGGCGCAAAGCCAGGGCCTGGCTTTACGATGTAATTCAAAGGTGATATGGATCCCAAACGATGGAAGCAAATCGACGAGCTGCTGGATGCGGCTTTTGAGCTGAAGCCGGACAAACGTGAAGCGTTTCTGGATCAGGCTTGCGCGGGAAACGAAGATTTGAGAAAACAAATCGAAGCGCTGCTTGTTGCTGATAAACGACCAGATAGTTTCACCGAGGCTTTCGCATTAGAAGTAAAGGCTGAGTTACTGACAAATCATCAGCCAGGATTATCTCCCGGCCAGACAATTGGCCCTTATACAATTGTTACGCTGCTTGGCGCGGGAGGAATGGGTGAGGTCTACGCAGGAGAGGACACACGACTCAAACGTAAAGTCGCAATCAAGCTGCTGCCCGCCCATCTTTGCAGCGACCCCGGGATGCGGATTCGTTTCGAGCGAGAGGCGCTCACGATCTCAGCACTTTCGCATCCGAACATCTGCTCCATTTTCGATGTTGGACACCAGAAAGGGATGGACTACCTGGTGATGGAATACATCGAAGGAAAAACGCTTGCCGCCTTAATACAAGACGGCCCGATGCCTGTCAAACTCCTCTTGAATCTCGGTGTTGGAATCGCCGATGGTCTGGCAGCAGCGCATGCCGCCGGAATTATTCACCGTGATTTGAAGCCGGCAAATATCATGGTGACCCCCGAAGGCCGGGTCAAGATTTTAGATTTTGGTATTGCAAAACCTCTTAAACCACCTGGCGGTGGAGAGCAAGAGACAGTTTCAATTTCCATTACTCAGTCCGGCACGCTTCAAGGAACCGTTCCTTATATGAGTCCCGAACAGGCAAGCGGAGGAAGTGTTGATTTTCGTTCGGATCAATTCGCTTTCGGTACGATCCTTTACGAAATGGCCACCGGCAAACAACCTTTCCATCGCAAGACGGCGGCGGATACTTTATTCACAATTATAAATGAAGAACCGGAATCGGTGCGTTCGTTGAATCCACAGGTACCGCAACCGATTCAATCGATCATTCAACGTTGCATGGCAAAGAATCGGGAAGATCGTTATGCAACTACCCAGGATCTTGCAAAAGACCTTCAGGATGTTCGTGACCATATTTCCGTTGCAGTAAAACCTCAAGAACTGCGCAGAATAAAAAGAATCGCACTCTTGATTGCCAGCATTGTTGTAGGACTCGCATTGGTCGTAACAACAATAGTAAACGTGAGCAGTCGCTTCTCACATGAATCAGATATTGCACATATTGACTCCCTGGCAGTACTGCCCCTTGAAAACCTGTCAGGAGACGTGGATCAAGAATACTTTTCCGATGGAATGACGGAGGCTTTAATTACGGAACTCGCGAAGATTCGTTCGCTGAAGGTGATTTCACGCACTACCACAATGCATTACAAAAAGAGTAAAAAAGGATTGCCGGAAGTCGCGAAAGAGCTCGACGTCGATGTCATAGTGGAAGGTTCCGTTCTTCGCGCCGGAGAAAAAGTGAGAATCACGGCTCAGTTGATCCGTGGTTCAACCGATCAACACATGTGGGCTGACAGTTATGAAGGCAACTTGAGTGACGTTCTGAGTCTTCAAAGTGAGGTGGCTAGAGCGATTGCCGAGCAAATTCGAATTCAGCTCACACCACAAGAAAAAGCACTCCTCGCAAGCGCTAGAAAGATAAACCCGGAAGCCAATGAAGCTTATTTGAGAGGTTTATACCATTTCAATGAAGGGGTCAACAAAGTGTCTATTCAAGAGGTTGAACAATCGTTAAAAAGAAGCTTCAATTATTTTCAGGATGCGATCAGGATCGAACCGGATTATGCTCCCGCTTACGCAGCATTGGCGCGCGCATATCACTGGTTGGCGAGCTTCGGTTTCCCGGAATTTTATCCGAAAGCTAAGGAGGCAGCCTTAAAAGCATTGGTGCTTGATGAAACAAATGGCACTGCGCACGGCGCTCTCGCGTTTACACTTCACAACTTTGACTGGGACTGGGCCGGCGCGGAACGGCATTACAAGCGGACTCTCGAGCTCGACCTGAGCTCCGTTCATGGATACGCATTGTATCTCTCTGCTGCAGGACGTCACGAAGAAGCAATCGCGAAAATAAAACGGGCTGAGGAATTGGATCCTTTAAACCTATCGCTAAAACTGAATGTCGGTGCCGTCTATTTGGACGCGCGCCAGTATGATCGGGCTATCGAACAATTCTTGAAAATTCGCAAGAATTATCCAGAGTTTATATGGGTAGAATACGATCTTGGCTTCGCTTACCTATTCAAGAAAATGTGTCCTGAAGCAATTGCCAGTTTCAAAAAAGCTTTGGCAGTTTTAAAGGATGAACCGGCAATTCAAGCTTCGCTGCCATTATCATACGCATCCTGTGGCATGAAAATGGAAGCAATCAACATGATAGAGAAGTTGAAGGATTCGCCCAATGCCGATCGGGTTGCTTTTGCGGGCGTGTACGCCATTCTGGGAGATAAGGACAAAGCATTCTTCTGGTTGGAAAGAGCTCTCGAACAAAAGGCTCCTGATATTTTGAAGATCAACTCCTCACCGCTATTTGATAGTCTTCATTCTGATCCCAGATTCCAACGACTGCTGCAGCGCATCGGATTTCCGCAATGAGACGCTGAACAGCCGCTTGTCACTCGCGCGCGTGAATTCAGGAAGGGGATATTAGAAAAACCATCAAGCGATTTAAAACTCATCCGGTCTAAGAGGTGCGTGAGTGAGAGCACAGGCATTTCGCTTCTAAGTTCGCATCGGCAAGCTTCGTAAACAGTATAGACGCTCACTTCGGCTTCTATGGAAGCTGCTTGCCTTACGTCTGCCAGCCCGGCAAGGTCACGCAACCCTCTGCCAGTTTGTTATTTCCAACTAACAAAACGCAAACAGGAAAATTAGGCCAATTTTTGACTTTTCCGAGGAGGGCAGTTTTTAACCAATTACCGAGGAGAATCAAAGAGTGAGCCGTGCTGGACTCGAACCAGCGACCCTCTGCTTAACAGTTGTAAGTTTCTCGTCGAGCTAGTCGAGAAAAGTATGCGAGACTTTGCAAAATCATGCAAAACTGACGCAAAAAACGCAAACGTATTTAGATGCAAACAGAATTTTAGGATTCATTTTCTTTCATGAAAGACATCCGATATAAAGAAGATTTCTTGCCAATTCTTTCGCACGTTTCCGTAAAGGTCGTTGCCAGGTGTAAGTTACATGTTCTGCTTCGTTACGCTCGGATAAAAGTTTCTTCTCAGGTGCGTTTCGTCGTTGTTCTTGAAGAGTTCCTTTCATGTTATGTAGTGCCCTCCATCCGGCAAAAAGAAGATGCAGTACGAGTGGGCCTCTACATTGTTCATGCACCTGCCTCTGCATCCCGACTCCAGCTTGCAGACAACGGTCTTCTGAAATACCTCACCAAAAGATCACTGCCAAACGATTGATGCGACCTCTCTTTGAGCCGGCAGGTCAGATCTTTGACTATCTGTAATGGATTGCCAAAGTCACTTCTCACATTCCCAATAAGGGAGCTCAGCTCATCCATTATTATGACGCTCACTCCAACGAGCATCGTGGCAACAGAGTTGAACTCCACGGCTCCGCTCTCACAACAACACACAGTGGGCGTATAGCCGAATCGGAAACTGAATGGATCGAGCAGCGGCGTAAGTCCTGGGACGAAGCAGATCCTCTGCTTTGTCCCCAATGCCGGACTCAAATGAAGATTGTTCGGTAATCAAAGACGGCGCCGTTATCGATAAAATTCTTGCACATCTGGGCAGAAACGTTCCATTCCTGCCGTCAAAATTTGCAGTACAAAGGTATCGTTGTAGCGATCCGCAATCACTACGTGAAGCTCATCGGATTCGCTATAGGTCAAACGGTAGACAAACCCGGGCATATTGTTTCTGGCGCCAGTGCAAAGCCGTTTCAATCCGCACGCAAATCAAAAGATTTTCCGGAAACTTAGAATGTGAAGAGCGATCAAGAATCTTGTTGATACATTTTTTTCGAACAATGGGTATGAGGTGATCAACCCTGGCATCAAAGTGCCGCCGGGAGTTTTAATTCAGGCCTTACAAAGCACAGGTCCTATTTGATCAGGTTATCCTGATTGCTCGTGAAATCGGCGCAGCAAATGGTGACAATTGCTGGTGCTTCCGAGAAGGCGGCCAGAGTCCGGCCGCTCAAAGAAGTAGGAAGTCCTTGAGGATCTTGGCCATCACAAACGTCGAACTAGTTGTGAAGGCGCTGAGTTCGCAGCGGAGTTAGCGATTTGTTTTGCGTGAAAGTGATTCGAGAGCGATGGCTAATTCCTGAATGCCATTACGAATTTCGCGGGGATCGTGCGCAGCGAATCCAAGTTGCAATCCCTGCCGCTTCACTGGCTGGCGCGCGTATCGATTCAGGGGGGTAACCTCGACGTTCCGAACAGCAGCGGCGGCCGCGGCCGTCTCGGCATCTATACCATTGCTCAGCCATCCTGCAGTCTGGAGACCGGCTTCGACCGACGAAATCTCCAACAGTCCTGTCAGTCTTTTTCTTGAGCCCTCTAATAATGTAGTGAGTCTTTCCGCATAAATTTCTCGCATGCGCCGGATGTGTCTTCCAAAGTGCCCTTCGGTAATGAAATCGCAAAGCGCTGCCTGCTGGAGTAATGGCGCATGACGGCTGGTCACCGAAATTGTTGCGCTGAACCGATCCAGTAGATCGGTAGGTATTACCATATATCCCAGTCGCAGCGATGGAAATAATACTTTGCTGAAAGTGCCTGCATAAATAACGATGTTGTTCGAATCCAATCCCTGAAGCGCGGGAATCGGACGCCCTGAAAATCGGAACTCGCTATCGTAATCATCTTCAAAGATTAAGGCGTTGTTTTGATAAGCCCAGTACAGCAACTCCAGACGTCTCGCCAGGCTCATCGTTACTCCTAAAGGAAACTGGTGAGCGGGAGTTACATAAATGAGGCGAGAATCTTTCATACGGCAATGCGGAAGTTGCATCCCCTGATCGTCCATTGCTATTCGGCAAACCCTTGCCCCCATCGATTCGAAAACGTTGGATGCTCCGATGTAACCGGGATCCTCCATCGATATTTTTTCTCCCGCGTTGACAAGCAGCCGGGCGGAAAGATCCAGCGCTTCTTGCACACCGGAAACAATGGCGATCTGCTCAGTTTTGCATTTCACGCCGCGGGAAACAGCGAGGTATTCGGCAGTTGCTTCGCGCAAAGCGAGGAAACCAAGAGGTTCGCATCCCATCAGTAAATAGCTGGAAGCGTTTCGTAAACGCCGCGCCATAATTTTGCTCCAGAGTTCCACTGGAAACAGATCCAGCGCAGGCAGATTCGCGCGAAATGCCCGGGAAGCCCGCACTTCATAACCGGAAAACATTCGGACTCGCTTCGCGTAATTCGATACCACCCTTTTCCTTTTTGATTTATCCAGAGTCTTCCCGTGCCTGGAAGCGTCGAGCTCGAGCAAATCTTCGGGAAGCACTTTGTTCACGTATGTGCCGGATCCAATACTCCCTTCCAAATAACCTTCTGATTTCAACTGATCAAACGCGTAAACAACAGTACCGCGGGAGAGCCCATATTGCCGCGCAAGATCGCGCGTTGCCGGAAGTTTTCCACCTGGACGCAATCGATTTGACAGAATTGCCTGCCGTAAGGAGTCATACAACCAGTAATACGCCGGGACAGAAGTGTCCCTGGGCGGCAAAGAAAGATCCAGAGAAGTCCTCGTTTTGCTCATGAAAGTGGTCCAGTCAAAGCATTGTAAGTGGTTCTTTTGGACAGGTCAAATCTTATCTAGCATTGCAAGCGTAGGAGGAAGATATGAAATCAAGACTGGCCTACGCAAAAGTGTCACCCGGATTATTCGAATCGATGGAAACGCCGGATGGTTACATTGAAAAATGCGGACTGGAAAAGAGCCTGTTGTTTCTCGTGCAGCTCAGAGTTTCGCTCATGAATGGATGCGCATATTGCATTGATATGCATTCGAAAGATTTGCGTGTAATCGGAGAGAAAGAGCAGAGGTTATATTCTCTGTGCGCATGGCGTGAATGTCCTTATTACACCGAACGCGAGCGCGCGGCCCTTTCCTGGAGCGAATCAGTCACAGATCTTACAAATGGACACGTTCCGGAAGAGGTTTATCAAAACGCACGCGCGCATTTCAATGAAAAAGAATTGTGTGATCTTACGTTTGCTGTCGCAACCATCAACGCCTGGAATCGGTTATGCATTGCCGGAAGGATGGTTCCGGGCAACTATCAGCCGACCGGAATGGCGAATTGAGATTTGCATGAGAACGAGAATGGTTATTTTCCTGCAGGTTTTTTTCGCAGCGTTTGGAGTTTCTGTATCGTCGCAGGCAGTGGATCTCGATTCTTTTTTATGCAAGAACCGGGCAGCACTGTATCATTTGTGGAAAGCCGCCGCTTTTGGACGCAGTCCGGATCGCACAGAAACGGCCGCGTGGATACTTCTGAACAGCGAAGAGGAATATGACTTTTTATCATGGAGCCGGTTCGCCGGAAGAAATCGGGCGATATGGAAGGGTTCCTTACCTCGCGGTGTGTTTGGGCAAGTGCACACTCATACAATCAAGGTCGATCCGAGGCCCTCAAAAACCGATGCTGCAATTGCCAAACGGTTTGGCATACCCGTGTTTGTAATCAGCAGAGACGGCATCTGGAGCGTGAATCCGGCAGGTCAGGTGCACCATAATGCAAATTCCTACTGGTATCGAACGTGCTTTTGCAGATGCGTAGATAAAACGGTAGCCCAAAATGATTTTTTTGGACCACTTTCTGCGCTCAGTTGGCATGCCTGCCAATAAGGAGGAAGTTATGGGACGCATGATTGTTTCGATTATTGCAGCGTTCTTGACAGCCAGCGCGTTGTCCATTTCCGCCGATCTGTTTTTCCATTCTGTCGGCCTATTTCCACCGATCGGAAAGCCTTTCTTTGACACCAATATGTTGATGCTGGCGCTCGGTTACAGGGCATTATTTCAGGTGCTTGCCGGATATGTTGGCGGACTGGTCGCTAATAAAAAAGCGATGAAAGCCGCATGGAGCATCGGCATCATCGGAACGCTTATCTGGCTTGTTGGATCGTTTACGAATCCGGATCTGCCTCCTGCATGGTTTGGGATTACTGGCGCCGTGCTTTCCATACCCACTTTCCTGCTAGGCGCCAAACTTTATTTAATCCGGCTTGCAAAATTGCAGCAGTTTTCGCAAGGGCTTTAGGCCTGAACGCAAGCAGCATTCCCCCAGAAGTCTGGGCGGTTTAGGTCAAAGCCGTATCTCTGCAAACGAAGTTTCAGGAGCCGGCGAACATCATTCCACTCTTCGGCAAGAATGCTGTAGATCGCGGTATCCCTGGCGCTTCTATCCTTACGGGACTGGAAATGACGCAGGATACCGTCCTTTCGGGCACCGAGCGCTTCGATTGCACGCTGAGGATTGAAGTTTGAGCCGGTCTGTGCTCAGGCCCGACCACTTTACAATCAAGAGTTTCAAAGGCGTGCTTGCAGAAGCATTTTGCAAACGGTGTTCACATGAGTCTGCTGCCATCGTGTAGCATAAAAAGTGTAACCGATTTCGATGCGATCAATGGACGCGACAATATCGTGATAACGCGAAGCCATAGCCACTTTACATCCAGTTTCAGACGGTACGTTGGATTGACTCCTCAACGCTTTCGTGAAATCGCTTCATCCAGAATGGCTGAACATATAAAAACAATTCTTCATGAGCAGCTATAATTCTATCCCTGAGATTTGGTTAAGCCTGACTTTTTCCGCGTGAAATGGAAGGTCGTTGTTCCAGTCTTCCCTTTATATATATAGGACCAATTCTGCGTGAAGTGATCGGGATCTTGCAGTCGAACTTCCAATCCCGTGTTGTGCCAGTCTTCCGGGGTTTTCATTCCCGTCACCCGGACCAGAGAAAAAACGAAGGTTTTGCTCTCCGGTTCAGTGATTCTTTCCGTGGCCATTTGTGGTTGATTTTTCGCGCTGCAGTAATGCGTTGCAATCAGATGGTCTCCATCCACCGTAAACATGGTTAGCATCACAGGTCCTTTTATCGGGTGGAATTCTTCCATAAGCGTAGAACCATCCGCGGTAAGAGTGTAGTTCAGTGTAATCTCAATCCCTTCTTGAACGCCCGTCCACGCTCCAACCAGCGAGGACAGCTGCTCAAAGGCTATGGCACTATTTAATTTCTCTCCGTGCGCAGCGATTGCACCGAGCGCGATGATTACTGCTACTTGAAAGAAAGATTGAAACATTCTCGTCATAGCGGGTCTCCCGCGGTTAACAGAGTGACGAGCCAATGAGCAAAGCTGCCGTAGGAAATCATTGCATCCTCCTTTTGATTTACTGTGCTTCTGAGTCTAGTCGCATCGCTCTACGAGTGGCTATCAAATTATTGCGCTTTCATTTTGTCGCAATAATTTTTATGGTAACGATCCACTTTGATTTGACAGGTTACCCAGGCTCCGAATTGCGGCTTGCAATGACCCACAGAAAACTTCAATCCGATACAGGCCGCTTTTCCTGGAAATGGATGATCTCCGGCGTCCCCCTCGATCGAGTAATTTGGCCCGTCGTCGAGTCCGCCGCGGAAATGCTGACGACCGGTGATTTAAGCCGTTTGCGGCAATGCATGGCGAAGATTGCGGATGGCTTTTTGAAGACACGAGCCGCAATCGCAGCCGCCTGTGGTGCGATATGAAAGATTGTGGAAACATCGCGAAGGTCCGAAGATTTCGCAAACGCAAAAAGCCATAAGAAAGTCACCGCAAGATTTTGATAGCGGCCTGACCGCCGCATCCACAATAATGGGAATCGTTATGAAGCCCCAAATCCCATCAAAAATGGTTTACCTGCTCCTCGTCATCTTGAAATGTTCTTTCCTTTGCGCTTTTTTGGAGGCAAGCATGAATCCACAACTCGTAGAACAATCGAATTCCGTTTCCATGCAAAACGAATCATCACCCGAATTCACTGCCGCATTGTTCTCTTCAGGCACGTCACTTTCGGATTCCGCAAGTCTTTACGGATGGCTGGTCGGCTGCTGGAGAGTTCGTGTCGTGGATTACCATGAAGACGGTACAAAATTCGAAACAGAGGGTGAATGGCACTTTCGCTGGGTCATGGAAGGACGTGCCATTCAGGATGTTTTGATTGTTCCCGCGCGCAAGCTTCGTTCGCCGCAACCATCGAAAGAAAGAAACCGTTACGGGACCACGATGCGCATCTATGATCCGTCAATCGATGCATGGCGAATTACATGGATCAATCCGGTTACAACAACGATCAATCATCTGATCGGGAAAAAAGTCAACGACGACATCATTCATGAAGGTAAAGACAATGACGGCGCCCTCATAAGATGGTCATTCCGGGAAATTCACGACGATTCCTTTCACTGGATCGGAGAAACTTCAAAAGATGAAGGAAAAACATGGCAAAATTGGCGCCGAATTGTTTTGTACCCGAATGAAGAAATAATGAAATCGAAATGTGGAGGTTTGCGATGTCTAAAAATTGCTGCAGGATTTTGATCTGTATCTTGCTACTGGGAAGCTGCGCCGCAATGGCTGGTGATTCGAATTCTTCGCAGCCGGATTCAGAAATGATTTCTGTTCTTGGCGCTCCAAGACCTCATCCCTCTTATGGTAATCAAGCGGATATTTTCGGGCGTTTTGTTGGGACATGGGATTGTGATTACTCTTTCATTGCAAACAATGGGAACGTGACTCATAAGAAAGGGGAGCTGTTGTTCGGCTGGATTCTGGATGGCCGCGCGCTGCAGGACATTTGGATCTCCTATCCGATTCATCCGAAAGAGGAGCGCAAAGCGGGAACCTCGATCCGTTTTTATGATCCGAAAACGAAACTCTGGCAAGTCGTGTTCGTAGCTCCTGCATACGGAGGAATTGTTACTGTCTCCGGTGGTCTGGAAGGAGATCGAATTGTGCTCCGGGGAAAAGATACGGATGGTTCCTTGATTCGGTGGTCCTTCAATGATATCAAACAGGACTCGTTTGTATGGCGCGGGGAAACGTCATACGATCAGGGCAAATCCTGGGTGCTCCAGGAGGAGCATCACATGACGCGACGAAAACAAATGGCCCGAAAGTAATTTCTGACACTCAGCGGGGGTCAAATGTGAATGTGCTAAACGAAGAATGCCAGACAGCATAGATGTACGGATGCAACTTCGAAGATAAATATCCGAACGCCGAATTGTTGGACTTCAAATTTGTACTGCAGATGATCCAGGACGTTGTCGGGGGGTTCAAATCCCTCCGCCAGCTCCTTTCCTTTAAACAAAGCTAAACGCGGTTTCCGCATCTGCGGTGGAAGCTACTTGCCTTTCGCCCTGCCATAGGCCTTGATGTCAACAATAAATCGGTTACGGTAACGCTTGTCTTTGCGAATCGTAACGCCCATTTTGCTCTTTTTCCTGCGTGGCCAGAATCAGATGACCCTCTGCCAGGTTGTTATTTCAACGCTAACAAAATGCAAACAAGGAAATTAGGCCGGATTTTGCGTTATTGAGAAGAGTTATTTTGGCTTGTTTACCGACGAGAGTCAAAAGTGAGCCGTGCTGGACTCGAACCAGCGACCCTCTGCTTAAAAGGCAGATGCTCTGCCAACTGAGCTAACGGCTCGATTGAGTCTGCGAGTCGCGAGTCTACGCGTCTGCGCGTCGTCGAAAAAGTCAGACGATGATGACATATGATAGGTCAAAAATCAATGTCGCGCCAACGAGACACTTATGACGTTTGCGTGACATCTCCTTTCTTTTTTTGTGGTGTTTTGACTCATTTACATTTGATCACAGAGAAGTGCGAAGAGATGAGGACTTTCTCTTCGGTCGAGGATAGAGAAGGGTAGAGCAAAGCGTGGTATGCTTCTTGAAGCAGATGCAAAGCAGAGATGCTATTAAAGTGTCCGAACTGTGGCTCGCGTATCCGGATGTCGACTCCGGATCTGAAAGAAAAGATAGTTCGTTATCTTTGTTTAGGCTGTGAACAAATCGTTCGGCTGGATTTAGTTTCGGATGAAATTCAAACTTCTTCATCCACCACTCACCCGCGTCTGGATCATGCAACCCGCGTACTTGTGATCGATGATGCCGGCGCTTTTTTGAAGATTGCAGAAGAACTGTTGACCAAAGAAGGCTTCAAAGTGGTGACAGCTCAGGATGGCGAGGAAGGACTGAAAAAAATTTCAGAAGAACATCCCGATGTTATTGTTCTGGATCTGGTCATGCCGAAAATGACCGGCTTTGAAGTGTTACGCGCCTTAAAGACAAACAGCCATTACAAGAATCACAAAAACATTCCGGTTCTCATTAGTAGCGAGACATACAATCCTGCCGAATCCCAGATCTTGAATGACATGGGTGCGAATGGTTTTATCAGCAAAGAGTCCTTTCCAGAATTTTTAACCTACCGGATCAAAAAACTGCTTGAAAGAACAGATAAGGTTCATGAGGCCGCAGTTACCGATTTCAAAACCAGATTGAAGGTATAAAAAAAGAAAGCGGGGCGCTGGGGGAAGCGCCCCTGGCAATAAGCGAGAGTGGAAGGTTTCTTAGCGTTCTTCTTCAGGAGGCAAAGCCACGCTAAACTTACGAATAGGGGAATTCGCTCGTTTTTTTCACCTTCCCATGAAGCGACCGTTTCTGACCTTTAGCAGGATCCGTACCAGCGTGAAAACCAGCGCGCCACGTCGATTCGATCAGAAACCTGTGTTACATCGGCGCGACACTTAATCGCGATTTCATCCAGTCGGCGGCTTTATCGTCGATTCAATTTTGTGACAGAGGAGATCTTTGATTCACACAATTGAGACATCAACCAACGGAAAGTTCGGTTTTGACTGTGTTCAAGATTCGTCCGACGCGATCCTTCCAGGTGTGTTTCTTCAAAGCGTTGAGCCTCGCAGCAATCCCCAATTTCTCTCTCAAGGCCGGCTCTAAAATCAGACGTGCGATGGCTCTTGCCAGTTCCAGACTGCTTCCGGGCATCACGAGAAGACCTTGTTTTTCATCTTCCATGATTTCTGATATCGGGCCGATCCTGGATGCGACGATCGGCAGCCCTGCGGCCATATACTCATAGACCTTCAGCAGAGAAAAAGTGAGCGACTCTTCAGGGAGATAAGGCGCAACAGCCACATCCATAGAGGCCAGAAATCCGGGCACCTCCGCTGGCGGAACTGCTCCAGTAAATATTGTCGCACCGAGAAGATTCATTTGATGGAGCTGTTGTTCGAACGAATCGCGTTCCGGCCCATCCCCCACAATTAAGAGCCGCAAGCGGAAGTTCCGAGTCGCCAAGTATTGAAAACGCTTCAGCCAAGACTGCCAACCCGCGACATGGCCTCAGATTTCCAAGAAAACCAATGACAAATGTGTCCGGCTCCTTGGTAGAGCTGGAGGCAACCCACGGGGAAAACGGTTCGGGTTGACTCCATTCGGAACAACTACAACACGGCATTTTCCTTTCGCGTATCGTCTCAACGTATTTTTGAATTTGTTTTGAAGCAACAACGAGGCAGGAAGCATTGCTAAAAGCGCGTCGCGCTACTTCCTCTGCCAGTGTTCGATGAACAAGCTCTTCCTGTAGCTCGGCTATTAAAGGCGTATGGACTTCTAAGATGGAAGGAATTCCTTTCAAATGCGCCTGTTCCATTGCCGCATAGCTCCACATGGAATGGCGCTCATAGATGAGATCGAAAGTCCCCAATCCTTCGAACATTTTTAAATAGAATTGATTCAAATCAAAGGAATACTGTTCGCGCATGTCTCCGGGACCATTGAGAGCCACCGGGAGTTGATAGTAACGAGAGCTGTCATTACCCGGAGATGCTGCAAATACATCGACGTTGTGGTTCAATTCCCGAAATGCAGCAATCACTTCTTGCGCATGAACGGAAGATCCTGTCGATCCATAGACAGGCACTTCAGGGTCGGCGCACACGTACGCAATCCTCATTCGCGTTCTACTTTCAATCAAATGCAGAGTTCACGGTGTCAACTGTTGCTCCATTTCGTGGAAGAAGTTTGATCGGTCAAGCCCGCAAAAGGTAAGGAGGGTGGCAGGGGCGCGGGGGAGTGCGCCCCTACCTGTAGCGATTTGTGAAAGGTAACGATTTTCAATGCTCGACTTCCAGGGGAAGAAGTCCAGCTATCAAAAAAGGGCAAACTTCAAATTCCTTCCCTCAACCTCATTACTCTCCAAGCGAGCCAAGAAAACTTCCGGAGTCTATAAAAAAGCCAGGAGATTGCCCTGATTTCTGAGTCCCCTAACTCCAAGGAAAGTCACGATAGCTTCGGGCAACCTCCTGGAATTTGCCACGCTTCGGAGGCAGAAAATTGCATTTTTCCCTTTCTTCACAAAATCAACAAACTCACCTTAAGCAATGAACATGCCAGCTATAGTAAAAAAAGATGTGAGGAGATTCAGAAGTCGTGTGTCACGTTTGAAGAACATACGGGGATGAATTCGCCTGAAAGGCGTTCGGTCAAACGACGAGAAGTCCGAGTTTCAGTGCTCTGTCACGCAGATGGAACAGACAGAAGATCTTGTTACAAGTTTGTGATGATTATTTGACCCGCCGCGATTCCTCTTCCTCTTTTCCGAAACCGACCACAACGTAAGTTCCGGACCGAGGGTCCGTTTTTAAATGGATGATCCCATTTTTTTCCGCATCCTCCAGCAGGTCCGTGAAGCTTCGATATCCGTGATAAGACTCATTAAAAGATGGAAGTTTTCGCTTGATGGAATCTTTGATCATGGAAGAGTGCAGCACTTCTTTGTTTTCTCGAACGAGACCGACGATTGCATCTACAAGAAGTTGGAATGCCTGTCGTTTCTTTTTGGGCAGATCCTTTTTAATTGCCGGAGCCTGTCCGCTTGGACGCTCCAGATCTTCGTAATAAATGAACTCATCACAGTTTGCCACAAGCAGATCCGATGTAGCGTCCTTCATCGCAAGCCCTATCACACGTTTTCCATTTTCCTTGAGTTTGGAGACAAGGGGTGAAAAATCGCTGTCTCCGGAAAGAATGACGAATGTATCGATATGATGTTTGGAGTAACAAAGATCCATTGCGTCAACGCACAGGCGGATGTCCGCGGAATTCTTACCGGCGTGTCCGCGCTTCGGAATTTCGATCAGCTCGATTCCGGCTTCGTGCATATCTCGTTTATACGACTCATACTGGTACCAGTCGGCGTAGGCTTTTTTCACAATCACTTTTCCTTTTTCGACAAGCCTTTTCAGGACAAGATCGATTTGAAAGCGCAGGCGGGGACGATCGCGCAAACCGATCGCGAGATTCTCGAAATCCACAAACATCGCTAGTGAATGATCGTCAGTCATATATTTATGATATACCATTTGCTTCTCGTATCCTGGCGTGAAGCACCAAACAGGATTCCTTGTTTATGAAGATGCTTGATTTAATCCGTAAGTTGGAAGGACAAAGCGATGAGCAACGTCGTGAAATTTTGCTGCAGGAGATCGCTCTTCGCAAATGGCCTTTTCAGTTGCAGGAATACACTTATTCGGGCCAGAACGGCTCCAATATCATCGTTGACATCAATGATTCACCGAAACCATCTGTGTTGCTCGTCGCGCATTACGATACCTTCGCTGGAAGTCCGGGAGCAAATGACGATGCATCGGCGATCGCAGTTTTGATCGATGCTGCAGAAAAGCTGCAGCTGGAATCTCTGGAGAATCATTTGCGTTTGGTCTTTTTTGACGATGAGGAGCCTACCCTGCTCTGGCGTGAACCGGTGGGTGCAGGAATTTACGTCGATGAGTATGGAGTGGAGGATATTTATGCGCTTCTGGATTTTGAGTTGTGTGGAATGGGAGATGCGGTCGGAATCTGGCCGGTTGATGGTGTGATGGACCAACCGGTTTTGCAGAAGATCCAGGAGCTCATGCAAGCGTCGGAAATACCATGGGATTTCGGAAAGCGAATTCCCGGATTTTATGCGGATTATCTTCCTTTTCGGAAGGCAGGTCTTCTAAATAGCTTTTGCTTTACAGCCTTTCACTGGAAAGAAAGGGATCGCGTCCTGCGTTTCAGCGAAGGCAGTTACAGCAATATGTTTCTTCGATATGCCGGATGGAAGCTCTTGCGTTTGCCTTTGATTCCAAAGATTTTCAGACACTACCATACGTCTGCAGACCGTTCCGAGTTTCTTTCAACAGAAACATTGGAAATGATGTCGGATCTTGTCTACAGGATTGTGATGCATCTGAACTTTCCAAATCTGATCTCCAAAAGAGATAATCCGCAATTCAGGTGATTTGATCCACACGTTCCTCCGGGTTGGATCGAATGTGTAAAAACGGGACAATTCGGCGCACCTGCGTCCTAAAGCCGGATCAAGGCATTGAGGCTTTCAAATCCACGGGCGGCAAGATGCGAGAAAAGAAATGACACGAACAGAGCGTTTCCTGAAAACAAAAGTATGCCGACTGTGCGGGCCGGTTCGGATCCGGACCTCGATCGTAAAGCGATCCAGCCGGTTCCGATTATGAGAGCCTCCAGTGAGACCAACAATAAAAACATCGGCCAAAGGAACAGGGCCGGTCAGTTGCCCTACGAAACGCAGAGCCAGATGCAACGTGTAATTCATCAGGCACCAGGCGATGAGCAAAATACTTGATTCAGTTTTCCTGCCTGTCGTTGAGTGTTTTCCCTGACAACTGAACACGGAACAATGATTGCCATACTCCAGCCAGCAAATGCTGTGATGGCGTGTGCGGCATTGTAGACACCGGATGACTGCGCCTTCCTGCAACACTTCTTTGCAATACGGGCAGATTACTTCACCCATGTAATGAATTATAATCCTCAAAAAGTGAAATTGAGCGCGGGATTACTCGATTTATCGAAACCAGAAGGGGGTCCTGGAAGTGTTTTTGATCCATCCCGGGGGACCCTTCTGGAAAAAAAAAGATTCGGGAGCCTGGTCGATCCCAAAAGGCGAAGTGGACGATCAGGAGGAGCCACTGGAGGCTGCCCGAAGGGAATTTCAGGAAGAGACCGGCTTTGAAGCAAAGGGACCGTTTCTGAAACTGACTCCAATCCCCAATCGCCACATAAGAGGGTGGAAGCTTGGGCGATGGAGGGAGACTACGATCCTTCAAAATTGAAGAGCAATACTTTTTCCGCAGAATGGCCTCCGAAATCGGGACAAATCAAGGATTTTCCCGAAGCTGATCAGGCCGGAGTGGTTCACGAGTCCCCGAAGCGCGGACAAAAATATTGATTGGACAGATCCCGTTGCTGGATGAGCTTGAAAAAATGTTACGGTAATGGCAGAGCAATTCCAATGTAAATTCGGAAAAATAACAGTTCCCGAATGGATGATTTTAGTTTTCTATGAACGTTGTTCCTGGAGAGGAATTGCTTTACAGAGCATTTGCTCAACTACTGAACGCAAATGCTAAGAACCATTCACAAAGCGGAACTAAAGTTTAGCGGGATTACTCGGCAAATGCTCGCCACTACGGTTTAAATTTTGCAAGGATCGGTTCCACTTTTTCTTTCGGCAATCTGATAAACCGGTAGATTCGTTTCCGCCGTGTATTTTTTACTTCCGGGCTCCAGAACTTCCAAACGATTTTTCCATCTCTGGTAACTTCAAATACAAAAGCTTTGGTGGATTCGCAAATCAAGGTATTGCCGTTCGGTAATCGTTGCGCGGATCCTTGCCAGTGAGAAAAAAAACTTTCCGGCGGATTTCCTTTGTACTCCCACACGATACGGCCTGTCAGCGGTTCCACTTCGATGATTCGTGAATATTTTCGCTGCGTTCCATTGTCGTAAATCAGGATGTTCCCGTTGGATAACATTGTAGGCATGTGTGGGAGCTGAACTTGCCCGGGACCCCATGTCCATACGATGTCCATTGTTCGGCGATCCAGAATGGCGATCAGATTTACGTTGCGAAAACAGACGATGATGTTCCCGGCTTTGAATCGCTGGTCTCTTTTTCCCAGATCGGTTTCCGGTAACAGTTGAACCGTGTTCATGTGATAGTAATCAATTCTGACCTGCTTTTTCCATTTCTTTCGAATATTCTGTTCCCCGGAGGTTTCCATCGGATGTGGTGGATGAAATTTGGCAATCTGGTCGCTCTTATCAGCTGTATCCCACTGATCCAACACTTCACCTTGCGGAGAAACATGAATAATGTTGTCAAATAGGACGGATTGAGATTTGTATTTTGTCCTGCGACTCAAAAGAGTCAGGTAACTTCCATCGGACAATACTTCAATATCGTGATGAATTCTCAGTTTATGCTCCCAGAGCGGTTTGGAATTCCAATCCAACTTTGACGATGGCCTGATTCGCACAAATCACCATCAGGCTCCCATCGTCTAGTAGCTCCGAATACTCGCAATTGTTTTTGCCGGGAAGCTTCCACGTGTGTACGCGCTTCCCCTTCATGTCGGTCAGGTACACTTCCTGTTCATCATTGGTGTAGAGGTTGTACCCCTGATACGCAAGCTTTTCGTCATGAAGCGTGACTCCCCTTTGTTTCTCATTCCCTTTTGTATCGCTCCACTGAACGTACGGGAGGGCTTTTAGAAATTCATAATCATCGCTATTTTCTGTTTTCTGGACGGACTTTTTCCTTTCCTCTAGCTTGCGTGTGGATCGCGTAGAAGCCCAGATGCGGGCAATCGATATCAAAAGGCCCGTTGCGATGATGATTTTTGTTAAGGCTTTCATCGAACCATTGAAAAGCAGTAATTATACGGTCTTTCGTTGCCGATCTACAATGCATCGAGTACAATCAAGGGCTCATGTTTTCTGAAGATTTCATGCGCCGCTATCGCCCGGCGATTGTTGCTCTTGTATATCTCGTTCTGACGGTTGCGCTCACCTACCCCCTCGTTTTTCATTTGAACGATCATGTGATCGGAAATGGTACTGCCGACGTCTGGCAGTTCCCGTGGAACAATTTCATTTTCCGGGAGAGGATTTTAAGCGGCAAGGATCCGTATTTTACGGACAGGATCTTCTATCCCGTTGGTACCAGCTTATTGCTGCATACGAACACTGAAGTGAATTCCGTTCTCGGGTTAGCGCTTTCCCCTTTTCTGTCCGAACTGGGCCAGATGAATGTCGGGCTTCTGCTTTCCGGCTTCCTTTCCGCTCTTGGAACTTATTTGCTGACAAAGCGGTTGACCGGTAGTTTTGCGGGAGCGCTTTTTGCTGGAATTGCGTTCGCTTTTTGCCCTTTTCGAATCACACGTTATTTCGGGCATATTAACTTTGCTTTAACACAAATAATCCCGTTCGGGCTCTGGGCATTTTTGCGGATGGCCGACACGCAAAAACTTCGTTATGCACTTCTAACCGGGCTTTTTTTTGCACTCGCTTATTACTCCAACCAGTACTACATGATGTTTCTGATTATCTCGTTTGCGTTCATGACGGCGTATGGCCTATGGAGAATTCCATCCTGGCGAAGCGCACGGTTTTTCAAAAACCTTTGCATCAGCGGGTTGATTGCGGGCATTCTCCTTGCCCAGGTTGGATGGCATTTTGTTCAGGACAAGCGGGACAAAGTGATCGCACAACACGCAGCAGGAGGAGGCCTTGCAGCACTGGGATCTGCTTACCTCAGCGACTATTTCATCGCGGGCCCCATGGCGGGTCTTGCCACAAGCATTTACGGATTCAAATACGCAGGGCCGCACTACAAAGTCACAACCGGTTTTGTAACTCTTGCTTTAGCAGTGGCCGGCCTCATTTTTGCGATTCGGCAACGGAATCAACCATTGATTCTCATGGGACTTCTGGGGATTCTATTTCTTCTGATCACACTGGGACCGTTCGTTGATGTCGGCAACTGTCGTGTCCCCATGCCCTATGCAATCCTCATGAAAATTCCGTACATGAATCACGTCAGACTCCCTTACCGCGCGGCACCGATGGTTGCGCTTGCCTTTGCTGTGATGTCCGGATTCGGAATCAGTCTTCTGTTCAGGTCCAGACAGAGTTTGCGTACAGGTGTCATCGGTTTCCTGTTTTGCGCACTGGTGTTCGAGATCTCGCAAGTTCCGTTGAAACTCACAGAATTCAAGGTTCCCGAAGTCTATTACAAGATTCAAACTATGGCCGATGGAACCATGCTGACTCTTCCATTTGAGAATAACGTGGCGAATGCAGCCCACCAGATGAAATATCAGATAGTGCATAAAAAGGATCTTCTGAACGGTAGAACGGCCCGGGCAACGCCTTTGCGTGAACAGCAAGCTTACCTTCAAAGAATTCCTATAGCTCAGAGTTTTGAAGCGTTCACGCGAACGCACGGGAAAAAAGGGATACTTCAAAACGTGGATGACGACCGTGAAGCAGCTCCATTCTTTCGCCAGTTTTTTAAGGTTCGCTACCTCGCCATCCATGACAAATATGCGATGTTACCGGAAGTGCAGCAGTATGTCTCAACTGTTTTTCCTGATGCTCATCTGCTTTATGAAAAGCAGGATGCAAAGGTTTACGAGCTTCCTGAAATCCCTGCACCGGAGGAAATCATCCCCGATGACAAATCGCTCCGGCTTTATTTGTTCTCGGGTTGGAAACCGGGACACAGAAAATTTGCCGTTTGCCTTCAGAACGAAGCGAAATTGCTGCTGCCCAATGTCGCATCCAATCAAACGCTTACCTTAGAAATACAGTTACGGTCGCGGGATTCAATCGCACTCCGGGAAGGAAGGGCTTTCATCAAGCTGAAGAACAAGATCCTGGCGGAAGTGCCGTTGAAGAAAAAATTTGAGCGGGTGAAGCTTTCCATTCCTGGAAAAGACATATTGAATGGACGCAGACTTCTGAAGATCGAGCTTGTTAATTCGAAAGGCCACTTGCTGGAGTTCAACGACATCCGCACGGCAAAGCTGGAACTGGATCTTTTGCGCTTCCGAAGGGGAGTTCAATAATCAAAGTGGTGCGAGCGTCTCGCCCGCCGAGCACCGCGGACGGGATGTCCGCGCCACTTTGTTAAGTAGGGTCTTGCACGAGTTCCCATTGTTTGGGGGAACGCCAAAGGCTGGAGAGGATCAGTTCACGCATAAAGATGAATTCCTTGGGCAATTTGTCGTAGAGTTTGGAAAAGAATTCCTGGTGGGCGTCGATCTCTTGTTTCCATCCTTCCGTATCGACGGACATCAGCTCGTAGAATTGGTCCGGAGTCATTCCTCGCAGTCCTTCCCAAACGAGATCTTCCTTTCGCGGCATCCAACCGAGCGGACTTTCAATGCCATATCCTTTGCCGCGCACACGATCCACGATCCATTTCAACACGCGCATATTGTCTCCGAATCCTGGCCACAGGAATTTGCCGTTCTTGTCCTTCCGAAACCAGTTCACGGAGAAGATGCGGGGCGGATTCGGCACGAGGCGACCGATCTGCAACCAGTGATTGAAATAGTCAGCCATGTGATAACCACAGAAGGGTAGCATCGCGAAGGGATCGCGGCGGACTTCTCCCACTTTGCCGGCTGCGGCGGCGGTTGTTTCGGAGCCCATTGTCGAGGCCATATAAACTCCGAAATTCCAATTGATTGCCTGCACAACAAGCGGAACGAGAGAACTGCGGCGGCCGCCAAAAATGAACGCACTGATTGGGACCCCCTTTGGATTCTCCCAGTCCGAATCCATGCATGGACACTGGTTTGCAGGCGCAGTAAACCGGGCATTCGGGTGTGCAGCCTTACGTCCGGAATCCGGTGTCCAGGGCTGACCTTGCCAATCCGTGAGGCGCGGGGGAGCCTCTTTTGTCATACCCTCCCACCACACATCTCCATCCGGAGTCAGCGCCACATTTGTAAATATGCAGTTACGTTCGAGCGTTGCCATGGCGTTGGGATTCGATTCATAGGAGGTACCGGGGGCCACACCGAAAAATCCGGCTTCCGGATTGATCGCATAAAGGCGTCCATCCTCTCCCATTTTGATCCAGGCAATATCATCGCCTACGGTTGTGACTTTCCAGCCATCAAAACCTTTCGGAGGGATCAACATTGCAAAATTCGTTTTGCCGCATGCGCTGGGAAAAGCGGCAGTCACGTACGTTTTTTCATGTTCCGGCGATTCAACTCCCAAAATCAACATGTGCTCAGCCAACCAGCCTTCATCTCGAGCCATACCCGAAGCGATACGCAACGCAAAACATTTCTTGCCGAGCAGAGCATTTCCACCATAGCCGGATCCATAGGACCAGATGGCCCTTTCCTCCGGAAAGTGAACGATATATTTTTCCTCCTTATTGCAAGGCCAGGCCACGTCCTTTTGTCCTGGTTCCAGAGGCATTCCTACGGAATGCATACACGGTACAAAAGGTTTATCACCCAGAACTTCCACAACATCCTTGCCCATTCTAGTCATGATGCGCATATTTACAACAACATAGGGCGAATCGGACAATTCAACGCCGATTTGAGAAATATTAGAGCCGAGCGGTCCCATGCTGAACGGAACAACGTACATCGTGCGCCCCCGCATGCATCCGTCGAAAAGCTTCATTAAAGTGGTCTTCATCTCCTTAGGATCGACCCAGTTGTTGGTCGGACCGGAATCCTGTTTTCGTATGCTACAAATGAAGGTGCGGTCCTCCACCCGGGCGACGTCACTGGGATCGGACCAGGCAAGGTAACTGCTGGGACGCTTCTGCTCGTTTAACTTGATCAGAGTTCCTGATTCCACCATGGATCGGCAGAGATCGTCATATTCCTCCTGCGAACCGTCACACCAGTGGATCTTCTCGGGTTTGCAGAGGTGAGCCATATCCGCCGCCCATTTCTTTAACCTTTCGCTCTTAACATAAAATGGAAATTCCATGATGACTCCGGTGATTCAGCACAGTTTTCGAAGAATAATTTTCGCAGTTACGTCGAGAAAAATCAATGTTATGCTTGTAAGACACATAATATTTGAGGTGCATTCTATGAAAAGGGTCGTAATACTTTCCCTGGCATTATTCATTTTCTCAGTAAACGCGTTTGCAGAACCGGTGGATGACTTTGTGAAATCGGAAATGGAGAAACGTAGAATTCCGGGACTTTCCATTGCCGTTATGAAAAATGGAGAGATCATCAAGACGCAGGGATATGGATATTCCAACATTGAGCATCAGGTTCCCGCCAAGCCGGAAACCATTTATCAATCAGGCTCCGTAGGAAAACAGTTCACTGCAACAGGTGTGATGATGCTTGTGGAGGAAGGCAAAATCAATCTGGATGATCCGATTACAAAATACTTTCCGGAAGGTCCCGAATCCTGGAAAACTGTAAAAGTACGCCATCTGCTCTCCCACACGGGTGGGATTTCCAACAAGCTGTATGACCAGATCAACATGCGCGAAGATATTACGGAAGAAGAAATCCTTAAAAAAATTGCGGCGTTACCTCTCGATTTTAAGCCGGGCGAAAAATGGAATTACAGCAATCCCGGATACATTCTTCTTGGTATTCTGATCCATAGAGTAAGCGGTAAATTTTACGGTGATTTCCTGCAGGAACGGATCTTCAAACCACTCGGCATGAATACCACCAGGATCATCAATGAATCCGATGTCATTGCGAATCGCGCAGCCGGATACATACTGGAAAAGAACGAAATCAAAAATCAGAACTGGGTTGCGCCGATGATCAACACAACCGCAGATGGAAGTTTATATTTTACGGTGCTGGATCTTGCAAAATGGGACGCGGCCCTATACACAAATAGGCTGCTGAAACCTGCGAGCCTCGCACAAATGTGGACTCCGGCGAAGCTGAATAATGGAAAAATCGAGCAGTACGGGTTTGGATGGGGATTCGATGAAGTCAGGAAACATAAAATCATCTCCCATGGAGGTTCGTGGCAGGGGTTCACGACCTACATCGCTCGCTACGTGGATGACCAGTTGACTGCGGTTGTTCTGACGAATTTTGCTGCCTCCAATCCGGGTACGATTGCGAAAGGGATTGCCGGCTTTTACAATCCGGAGCTTAAACCGATTGAGCCGAAACAGGCAAAAGTAGATCCGAAGATTTTTGATGCATACGTCGGTGAATATCAACTGGAGCCGGAATATGTGATCAAAATCACGAAACAGGATGATCGTTTGATTGCCCAGGCTCCGGAACAAGCTGAATTCCAGCTCTTTCCGGAATCTGAAACCAAATTCTTCCTGACGGTGCAAGAAGGCAATTTTACGTTTGTAAAGGATGAATCAGGAAAGGTAACACACATCCTTTTACAACCCAGCGGCAGCACGGCAAAAAAGATTAAATAATGCATGAACCACGGCGCCACGGAGAGCACGGACTTAAATCCAAAATGGATATTTTCTTTCGGTGTTCTCCGTTTACCTCCGTGGTGATAAAATTGGTGGTCTATGAAAATTGAAACATTCTTGATGGAGCGAATGCAATCAACCTGGGAAAACCGGGTCGAATATAACCTTTCAGAAAGCGGCGTGCATCCCATGTATCTCGGAGAACTCTTGAGAGAACAGCCCGAATCGACTGAAAAGCTGTTGAAACAGGAACTGGGTTACGCACAATCTAACGGGACTCCTGAGCTTCGTGAGGCCATAGCAGCGTTATATCCAGGAGCCACACCGGACCATATTCTTGTGACGAATGGAACATCTGAAGCAAATTTTCTTTCTATCTGGAGCCTTGTGGACTCGGATGATGAAGTACTTTTCATGCTTCCAAATTACATGCAAATCTGGGGACTCGCGCGAGGCTTTCGCGGAAATATTAAGACGTTCCAGCTCCATGAAGAGACGAACTGGCATCCGGATTTCGATGAAATTGAGCGACTGGTCACCAGACGAACGAGGTTGATTGCCGTATGCAATCCGAACAACCCCACAGGATCCATACTTACAGAGAACGAAATGAAGAGGCTGGTTGATATTGCCCGACAAAGCGATGCCTGGCTGCTGGCGGATGAAGTGTATCAGGGGGCCGAGCGGGAAGCGGGCAGGACCCTCAGCTTCTGGGGTAAGTACGAAAAAACAGTGATCACAAACGGACTATCGAAAGCGTATGCCTTGCCGGGACTGAGAATCGGTTGGATCCTAGCGCCGCCGGACTTGATTGCCCGGCTATGGTCTTATCATGATTACACTACAATTGGCGCCGGGATGTTGAGCAATATACTCGCAACGATCGCTTTAGACCCGGCCGTCCGTGAAAGAATCCTCGCTCGAACAAAGCGAATTTTGCAAAACAACTATCCGGTACTTGCGGACTGGATTCGGAGCCATAGGGAGATCTTCACCATGGTCGAGTCACAGGCCGGAGCCATCGCGTATTTTCGCTATGACCTTCCCATAAATTCTACTCAATTAGTAGAGCGGTTGCGTGACGAAAAGAGCGTGTTGATTGTACCGGGTGATCACTTCGGCATGGACCGCTATCTTCGAATCGGTTATGGTACGCCTGCAGATTATTTAACCGCCGGCCTGGATCGCGTCCACCACTTGCTGAGCAATTTGTAACGACGGCTTCTAGCCGGCAGAGCCTAGCCGGCCGGAGGCCTACGGTACAAATTCCCCAAACGTGGCTTTCACAGCCAGAGCCATCTTCAACGACGGAATCGATTCCTGGATTGAAACACCGGTCGATTCACGGCCCGCGACGGCATCGCGAAACGCAGTCAATTCGTGCAGTAACGGATGCCCCTGCACCTCCGGTTTGTATTCCTGTCTGTTGATATCCGGAAAACCGGCATTGCAGAGATTCGGCTGAAGGGAAAACTGAGAAAAGGATTGTTCGGCAAAATCGAGTGACAGATACGAATAGGGCTGGAACATTCGCATCTTTCTCATGCGCTTATCACTGACTCGCGAAGCTGTCAGATTGACAACGCACTTCCCGGGAAATTTCAACCGGGCATTCGCGATGTCGATTTGATGTGAAAGAATCGGAATACCGACCGCCTCAACGTGAGACGGCTCTTCTTTCAAAAACAGGTACAGTAAATCAAGATCGTGGATCATCAAATCCAAAACCACATCGATGTCCAGACTCCTGGGAGAGAAAATGCCAAGGCGATGTGTCTCAATAAAGAGGGGCCGTGTAATTTGAGGCAATGCTTTCTGAACGACAGGATTGAAACGTTCGGGAAATCCAACCTGGGCAATGATCCCTCGTTTGGCGGCCAGATCCCCGAGTTCCGCTGCTTGTTCCACCGTGGCAGCCACAGGTTTTTCTATCAACACATGTTTGCCTGCGCGAATCAATTCGGAAGCGATCGCAAAATGATCACTGGTAGGAACGGCCACAATAGCAGCGTCAAATTCTGACAGATGCTCAACATACGATACGGCACTGGGAATACCGTATTCGTTGCCTGCGGTGTTTCCCTTCTCAGGCACAATGTCGATGAGTAAAACCGGTTCTACGTCTGGAACGCTTTTGAGAAACTTCAGGTGATGCTTTCCCTGATGTCCAATACCAATGAGTGCTAAACGCATTAAGATAATGCAGGCAAGATGTCTGCGCTCCCTACTTAATAATGCCGCGCTTGGAAGTGTGAATGAAATCCACTAAATACTTGATTTCTTCGATTTGAGGGACTTCTTGCGAGATGGCTTCGAGAGCCTGCCTTGTATTCAGCTTCGATTGCAGCAGAAGCCGGAAAGCATGTTTGATGGTTCTCAACTTCTGATCATCGAAACCCTTTCTCCGCAAACCCATCGGATTCATACCATAACAGTGAGCCCTGTTTCCGACTGTCTTCGAATATGGCAGAACATCTTTTGTGATCACGGAATAACCGCCGACAAAACCATACTGTCCCACGCGGCAGAATTGATGAATCCCTGAAAAAGCCCCCACGCTTGAGTGATCTCCAACAGTCACGTGTCCTGCTAGCGTTGCAGCGTTGCCCATGATGACATGATTTCCGATGTCACAGTCATGCGCTACATGCGTATACGCCATGAAGAAGCTGTCGTGACCGACAACTGTCTTCTTGCCCCCACCGGCGGTGCCTCTATGGAACGTGACAAATTCACGAAAGACATTATTATCGCCAATGATCAATTCGCTGCGCTCACCATGGAACTTTAGATCCTGTGGAATTTGACCGATGGATGAGAATGGAAAGAAACGGCATTTCTTGCCGATGACTGTTGGTCCTTCAATGACAACATGGGAAGCAATTTCTGTTTCGCTGTCGATCCGAACACCAGGTCCAATCACGGAATACGGTCCGACACGGACATCATCGGCTACCTGGGCCTCCGGATGAACGATTGCAGTGGAATGTATCAAAGACATTTCAGCTATTCTGAACAACAATGGAGGTTAGGAATTCAGCTTCCGCGACGAGCACTTCATTCACGAATGCTTCTCCCCGCATCTTGCAAACCGTGTGTTTATAGCGCAAAACATCAACAACGAGCCGTAACTGATCCCCCGGAATGACAGTCTTTCGAAACTTCGCATTGTCGATCCCTACGAGATAGACAAGTCCGTGATCTTTCAGCTCATGATCCTGAAGCAATAAAACTCCTCCCAGCTGCGCCATTGCTTCGATGATCAATACCCCGGGCATGATCGGACGCCCCGGGAAATGACCTGCAAAAAATGGCTCATTGTAAGTGACATTCTTGATTCCAATGATTCTCTTTTCCTTCTCGAATTCAAGAACCCGGTCCACCAGTAAAAAAGGATACCGGTGAGGGAGAGCCTTTAGGATTGCATTGATGTCCAGTGCCGTCATTGTTACTGATTCGTTTTGGGTGCAGCCGTCCCTTTGGCCATTGCTTCATTAAACAAACGGATCACTTCATCCGTAATGTCATTTTTGGCGCTGAAGTAAACGAGCTGATCTTTCTGTATGATCACAGAATATCCTCGTTCTTCACCCAATTTCTGTATGATGGGAAGGACTTTTTCTTCAATGCCCTTGATCGCTTTTCCCAGTTCCCTCTGTATCTCGGCTTCCGAATCTTCCGAAAAGCGTCTCAGGTCTGTGATGGCCCTCTGGACATCGCCATTTAACTTTTCTCTAGCCTCTGCACTCAAGATATCCCGTTGCTTTTCCAGCTTGTCGCGCATGGACTGGATGCTATTTTGCCGCTGGTCGATTTCCGCTTGCTTCTTGTCTTTTATCGTCTTGATTTCCGCCAGTGCTTTTTTGCCCATTTCAGAATTCTGCACGACCTTTTGTGGATCAATCACAGCGATCCCTGGTGTCTGGGCAAATGCCGGCAGAGCAAACAAAACCAGTAAAGGAAACATCAGCCATTTCATAAAACTATTTCTCCATTCTCTAAAAAAATTGTTTTTACCACGGAGTCACGGAGAGCACAGAGAAAATACATGTTTTCCCACGTGGATACCGAGACTCTGTGGTGGAAACAGACGCTACGATGCGGTAAAAGACCGCAAGGATATCATAAATTTTCTTGATTTGCTTGCAAGGTATTGTTTGCCCCGTGACCTCTGTGACTCCGTGGTGGACCCTAGAAAGTGGTCCCAACCGAGAAGCGGAACATGGTTCTTTCCGGACGGTTATTCTCGGGAAGTATCAGCAAATCACCCCTGTTAAAGTTAATTGCATAGATGAACCGGAAAGGAGCGCTGAGGAAAGGAGCGGTGAATCGCACTTCCATACCGGTGCTTCCCCGCATATCCTTAAAGCTCAGATTATGATCGTTATCGAAGGCATTTCCATAGTCCAGGAAGGCAGCCAATTTCAAAGGTCCGGCGAGGGGCACGACGTATTCTGCATTTACGAGAAAGTATTTGTTGCCACCCACAAGAAAGAGCTGGTTTGTCCTTGGATCAATCCGGATCGGCGAAACAACCCGAACTTCATAACCACGGATGCTCTGCTCTCCTCCCAGATAATATCGTTCATAAAATGGAAGGTTTTCGCCGGTAAATCCGGTTGCGAAGCCTCCTTCTACGTTGATATCCGTATGCTGCTTTTTTGTCAACCCGGGCAGATACATTGTGAAACTGGCAGAGGGCTTGTAATAACTGACCTGACCGCCCAAAAATCCGCCGACTATTTCATTGGAAACGATCAGACGTGTGCCACGCGAAGGATCGATCGGGTTATTGACAGTGCTGCGTAAGATTTGCGGAATGATCCTGCTTTCGATGCGGTCGTCCTGCAATAATGCCGCGCCTGGAAAAAGACTATCGTCGGGGGGCGGAAGCGTAACCTCGGTCGGAAGATCGATATCTACCTTCTGATAACCGTAAGAAACGGCGCCTCTTAAATCACCGACAATATGAAAACCGAAGGATACATTTCCGCCGATGGTATCTTTTAAATAATTAAAGTAATCGTATCGGCTTCTGAAAACGCTGAAACCAAGCGCAATTCTTCGATCCATGAAATAAGGTTCAACGATCTGAACAGCGTAGTTTTTCGTACGAGTTCCACTTTGTAAGCTGACTGTAAAGATTTTGCCGCTGCCAAACAGGTTTTTGGTTGAGAAGACCACATCACCGAAAAATCCATCGAGTTCGCTATATCCGCCCCCAAGCCTGATCTCATTTCTCTTATTCTCTTTGACTTCAATGGATATGTCCGCCTGATTGTTCTTGTCCGAAACGGGTGTAATGTTCGGTTTCAAATCCTCAAAGAATCCAAGTCTGTAGATACGATCGATGCTTTCCCGGAATCTCGAGACTCTCAGCAGTTCCCCTTCCTGAATCAACATCTCCCTGCGCATGACCTTGTCGCGCGTGTAGTCATTCCCTGTAAATTCAATGCGGTTTACGTAGAATTGTCCGTTCTCCTGGATTTCCATTTTGACGTCGACAATGTCCTGCTCCTTCTTGGGTTCAAAGACCGGACCGATCGAAACGTAGATGTATCCCACATCTCCGTAAATCTTCTGCATCTCTTCTACACCCTCTTTCAGCAGGCTACGATTGAAAACCTGGCCGGGTTTTAACGGAACCTTCGGCATCAGTCTCGCGGAATCAAATACAGTATTTCCAGTAAAGGTTATTTCACCGACTTTGTACTGGCGGCCTTCGCGCACCGGGATGATGATCTTCATCCGTTCTTTATTCTTCGGATCCAGTTCCACGCGAGGCTCTTCGATGCGGGCATTAATATAACCATGATTAAAATACAGCTCTTCAACCCGCTCCATGTCCTTTTCAAATTTCTCTTTCTCAAAATCATCCTTCTTTGTAATCCAGGAGAACATCCAGTGTTCCTTGGTGTCCTTCATCCGGTCCTTCAGCTTTCCATTTGAGAAGACTTCATTGCCCTCAAATTCAATGTCGCCGATCTTCACATTCGGGCCTTCATCCACTTCAAAAATGAGCTTGGCGTAAGAATCATTGATCGGCTCTGTTTTGTATTTTGCGGAGCCGAATTGCAGCCCTTTTTCCGTCATCAACTTGTTAATGGAATTGACTACTCTCTGCGCGAGATACGGGTCGAGCGGCTGGTCTGTTCGTACGTTGATATTTTCATCCTTAAGTTTGGTCTGGATATCATCGGTAGAAACTTTCTTATTGCCGGTGTATTCGATTGCCTTAATTAGCAAACGCTCCTGGACTCTGAAAATAACGTCGACACCACTGGGTGTTTTATCAATTTCAACCTTCAGATCATCGAGGAAACCGGTTTGCCACAGCCGGCGAAAGTCATTCTGGAGAACGGTTTCATCGTAGGAATCACCCTGTTTGATGGAAACGTAATAAAGATATGTTTCGGTGGCGATCCGCTTATTACCTTCGACGCGGACGGAAGAAACGGTTTCGGTATCCTGGGCAAAAGCAAGGGAATAGAGAATGAAAAATACAACGAGAGGCAATGCAATTTTTTTCATCATGAATCAGCCTGAGGGACGCGATTTATCGCACCATTCGCGCAATGAATTACGCTCCCGCAACATTCTTAGGATGGACTGAAGATCAGCTTATCATCCTGCGTATCCACTTCAATATTCTGGGTTTTTTTATTTCCGCTACGAATGAGCAGATTCGCGATAGGATCTTCAACATAGCGCTGAATGGCGCGTCTCAACGGCCGCGCGCCGTAACGCTTATCCTGGCACGCTCTTGCCAACAACCAGCTCATCGCGGCATCCGACAATTTGATTTGCGGCCGCTCTTCTTTCTGATCCTGGTTGATCTGATCAATCATCATTTGTATGATTTTCAGCAGGTCATCATCCGACAGCGGATGGAAAACAATAATTTCGTCTAACCGGTTGATAAATTCCGGATTAAAAATCTTTCGAACTTCCTGAAGAACTTCTTCCCGAATATCTTCATATTCCTGCATCTGATCCGGAGCACGGAATCCCATCCGTCCCCTTTTCTCGATCATTCTTGCCCCGATATTCGAAGTCATGATGATGATCGTATTCTTAAAATCTATATGGTTCCCGAATGAATCCGTCAAGTGTCCGTCTTCCAGCACCTGAAGTAAAATATTAAATATGCTGTAATGGGCCTTCTCAATTTCATCCAGCAATACGATGGAATAGGGATTCCGTTTGACGAGCTCGGTCAATTGCCCTCCATCTTCATAACCAACATAACCGGGAGGGGAGCCGATCAACTTTGAAACGGAATGCTTTTCCATAAATTCAGACATATCAAACCGGACTAAAGCCTTCTCACTACCGAATAAATGTCGCGCCAGGGAGCGTGCCAGCTCGGTTTTTCCGACGCCGGTCGGGCCGAGCAACAGGAAGGAGCCGATCGGTTTATTCGGATTTTTCAACCCGATTCGCGAACGCCGGATGGCGCGGGCAACCGCATCGATTGCGGGCGTCTGAGCCACGAGCCAATTCTGAAGTTCATCTTCGATTCGAAGCAACTTTTCCGATTCTGCCTCGTTTAAGGAGCTGAGCGGAATGCCGGTCCATTTTGAAATGACTTCTGTAATGTTTTCCTTTGTAACAATGCTGGTATGGGCCTGAGTGGCTGTGAGTTTCTCTTTTAACATGAAGAGATTTTCACGCTGGAGCATTTCTTCATCCCGATAAAACGCGGCCTTTTCAAATTCTTTTTTCTGTATTGCGGTTTCCATCCGGTCCACGATCGACTTAATTTTTTTCTTGATATCCGAAATTTCACTCGGCTGCGGGCGACCCGGTGAGTTTTACTTTCGATCCCGCTTCATCCATCAAATCGATGGCTTTATCTGGTAGAAATCGCTCCGTAAGATAACGGGAGGAGAGAAAGACGGAGGCACGGATGGCATCATCGGTATATTTCACGCTGTGAAATTTTTCGTAGATTTCCTTCAAACCGGAAAGAATCTGAATGCTGTCATCTTCGGTAGGAGGGCTGATCCGGATCGGCTGGAAACGTCTTTCCAGAGATCGATCTTTTTCAATATGTTTCCGAAATTCCGAAGGAGTGGTTGCGCCGATGCATTGAATTTCGCGTCGCGACAGTGCGGGCTTCAGGATATTGGCCGCATCCAGGGATCCTTCAGCCGAACCTGCTCCGACGAGCGTGTGAATTTCATCGATAAACACGATAATTTCAGGAGATTCGGCCAGCTCTTTTAATATGGCTTTCATGCGTTCTTCAAACTGGCCGCGGTATTTAGTGCCTGCCACAACCAGGGAGATATCCAGCGCCAGTACGCGCTTATCAGTCAGATGATAGGGCACTTCTCCATCCACAATTCTTTGCGCGAGACCTTCCACAAGAGCGGTCTTACCCACACCAGGTTCACCAACAAGTAAAGGATTGTTCTTGGCACGCCTGCATAGCACTTGAACAATGCGATCCAGTTCCTGTCCGCGCCCGATCAAAGGATCGAGCATGTGACGCGCTGCTGCATCCGTCAAATCCCTGCAGAATTCGTAAAGCGTTGGCGCTTCTTTGACCTTGCCCGATGTTTTTTCATTCAGAATGTTTGAAATTTCCGAACGAATGACAGTCAACTTCATCCCCTTCTGTCGCAGAATTTCAGCAGCAACGCAGTTCTCCAGACGCAAAATTCCAAGCAGAATGTGCTCCGTCCCGATGTACTTGTGATTTAAATGTTCTGCTTCCTCTGCTGCGAAAGTCAGGACCTTATCGACATCCGGACTGGGAGGAGGCTCGATCGTGGAAGAGATTTTCTCTTTTAGAATAATTCGCGATTCAATCTCTTTTCTGATTTCTTCAAACGTGATCTTGCATCGATTGAAAATGCGGCTCGTGATCCCGTTTCCTTCGCGGATTAACCCTAAGAGAAGATGCTCTGTTTCGATCGTGCGGCTTCCAAGTTGCGTGGCTTCGTAACGAGCAAACTGTATAACCCTGATCGCCCTTTCTGTATAATGCTCAAACATGCTCACCCTTTATAGAATATAAAACGTTTTCAGGTTTCAAGCCTTACCCTTTTCGACGTGAAGGCTTGCAACTTGAAAAGGTGAGCAGCGGAACAATTATCCCACCCTCTGCACCCCAAAAAACCGCCACTTGGCAGGTATTGATTCTAACAAAATTACGTGTGTTTTGCAACGAAAAACGGAAGCTCCTTAACGCAAAGGCGGGAAGCCGCAAAGCACTAAACATCGTTTTTCTTTGCGTCTCCGCGTCTTTGCGTTAAAGAGCTATTTCGCTTGGAGTTTGCCTTCGTGGAGAATGTAGGTTTCGTTACAGACGGCCGCGAGATCGGGGTTATGCGTGGCGATTACAAAAGCGAGCTGACGGCTTTCATGCAGATCGCGAAACAATTGAAAGATGGAGGCTGCTGTGTTTTCATCGAGATTCCCGGTCGGTTCATCGGCCAGGATCAAAACCGGATCCTGCATGAGAGCGCGCGCGACCGCAACCCGCTGCTGTTCGCCGCCTGACAGCTGTCCCGGACGATGATCGATTCGTTCTGTCAGACCCACCTCAGCCAGAATTTTCTTTGCGCGGGAGGCTGCATGTGCTCGATCGTATTTGTTCAACAGATAGGGCATCATTGTATTTTCCAGCGTGTCAAACTCCGGCAGCAGATGATGCATTTGAAAAACGAAACCCACCCTTTGGTTCCGAAATCGCGCAAGTTCATCCGGCGAATATTTAAAAATATCCTGTCCTTGAAAAAGGACCTCGCCGAAATCCGGGCGATCCAGGCCGCCAAGCAAATGCAAGAGCGTGCTTTTCCCTACTCCGGAAGCTCCCATAATCGCAATCATGTTTCCGGACCGGACTTCGAAATCTAGTTCGCTCAAAACATGAATTCTTTTAGAAGCAGATTGATATGTTTTATGGACCTTGACGGCCCGCAACAGGATCGAAGGGTCATTCATAACGCAGCGCTTCAGCCGGATTGATTCGCGAGGCTCGCATCGCAGGATAAATCGTGGAAACAAAACTGATCGCAAGAGCGGTTAGAGTGATCATGGCAAAATCGACCGGCCGGACCCGAAACGGCAAGTAAGGAATAAAGTAAACATCGAGCGGTAATTGAATTACGCGATAGTGATCCATCACCCAGGATCCGGCAACACCCAGCACAGCGCCCACAATCGTGCCAGCAACACCGATGAGAATTCCCTGCAACATAAAAATGCGCATGATCTGGCGGGACGTACATCCCATGGCCATAAGAATCGCAATATCACTCGTCTTATCCAGAACCATCATCACAAGCGTGGAAACGACATTAAACGAAGCAACCAGAACAATCAGCCCGATTGTTATAAACAACATGATCTTTTCAAGCTTCATCGCAGAAAAGAGTGATTTGTTCTGGTGAATCCAGTTGTTGATCACATAACCGCTCCCAAGAGTTTTTTTGAGCCGGTTTGCGATCTCTTCCGCGCGATAGATGTCGTTAATTCTAGCTTCCACCAGACTGACAGAGCTTCCCAGAGAAAAAAGACGCTGGGCGGTTTGCATGCTGAGAAGAGCCCAACTCGTGTCGTATTCATATAAGCCGGAATTGAATTCGCCAAGAACGCGAAATTTTTTGAACTTCGGCATCATTCCCAGCGGAGAGAGAAGACTGTCGGGCGAAACAAGAGTCACCAGATCGCCTCTTTGAACGCGCAAACTCGCGGCGAGATCGGCGCCCAGTACGATCCCATCACGTTCCTCCCCGGGATTCTTCAGCTCGGACAGGACTTTTGGATCGATTTTCGCAGCCAGCTCCGTGACTTTTCCTTCCCGCCCTGGATCAATCCCTTTGATGATGATTCCATTCGCTCCACCGGCGCTGTAAATCATGACTTTTCCATACACTACAGGAGCCACAGAAATGACGGCAGGATCAGATGCTACTACACGCATAATATTATGATAATCGGAGATACCCCGAGATCCGGAAGAATAGACCATGACGTGCGCGCTCGCCCCCAGAATCTTCGATTGGATGTCTTCTTGAAAACCTGTCATCAACGCAAGGGCCACAATCAGCGCCATAACTCCCAGAATGAATCCCAGAACGGCGATCATGGAGACCACAGACAGAAATGCCTGTTTTCGGCGCGCCTTCAGGTATCGTAACGCTATCGATAGTTCAAACCGCATAACTTAACGCAATGACGCAATGACGCAATGACGCAATGAAAAATAAAATTCTTTCTCCTTGCGGCTTGGCGTCTTTGCGTTGAATTCTTCAATTTTTGGGTTTAAGAAGCGGAAACAGGATGACATCACGGATGGAGGCCGAGTTTGTAAAGAGCATGGTCAGGCGATCGATTCCAATTCCCTCTCCACCAGTTGGAGGCATCCCGTGTTCAAGCGCAGTCACATAATCTTCATCCATGGAATGCGCCTCTGGATCTCCGGCTTCGAACGCGCGAAACTGCTCTTCAAAACGGCTGCGTTGATCGACAGGATCGTTCACTTCACTGTAAGCATTCGCTATTTCCATCCCGGACATGTAAAGTTCAAATCTTTCCACCAATTCCGGATCATCCGGCTTCGACTTGGATAAAGGAGAAAGTTCCCGCGGGTGGTCCATCAAAAATACCGGACCATCCAGCTGTGGCTCAACAAGTTCTTCAAAAATCTCACCGAGCAACTTCCCGCGCGAAAGTTTTGCGGCATCCTTGATCTTTTTTTCCATTGCCAGTGAACGGAGAAAATTTTCGTCCTTTAGCTGCGCTTCGGTTAGCCCTCCAAGCTCCACCAGGGCCTGCTTCATGGGAAGCCGCCGCCAGGGACGCGCAAGAGAAAGCGTCTTACCATTGTGTTCGAGCTCCTCCTTTCCAAGAACATTCTGGGCCACCGTTGTGATGAGATCTTCCGTCAATTCCATCAGGGCTTGATAATCGTAATACGCAATATAAAACTCGAGCATCGTGAATTCCGGATTGTGCATCGTAGAAATACCTTCGTTCCGGAAATTCCGGTTGATCTCATACACACGATCGAGCCCGCCGACCGTCAAACGCTTTAAATAAAGTTCCGGCGCGATCCGCAGATACAGGTCCATGTCAAGAGCGTTGTGGTGTGTCTTAAATGGACGCGCCAACGCGCCGCCCGGCAGCACTTGCATCATCGGCGTTTCGACTTCGATGAATCCATGCGCATCAAAATACCTGCGCATCTCTGCAATAATTTTGCTCCGCACTTCAAAAATACGACGCACTTCCGGATTCGAGATAAGATCCAGATAGCGTTGCCTGTAGCGAATTTCAATATCCTGCAAACCGTGCCATTTTTCCGGTAAAGGGCGGAGAGCTTTTGAAAGGAAATGCAGTTTTTCCGCTTTGACGGTTAATTCGCCGGTTTTCGTGCGGAAAAGTTCCCCTTCCACACCAATGAAATCCCCAATATCCAGGCAATCAAATATGGCGAACTGTTCTCCGAGAGCATCTTTCCGTAGATAAACCTGCAAACGACTCCCTTCCTGCTGGATGTGCAAAAAACCGACTTTGCCATGCCCCCGGATCGCCATGATTCGTCCCGAAACAGCCTCACGTCGGTGCATGGCTTCAAGCTCTTCTGCGGATGCACTCTGAAGCTCTTTTACTATATCTGTAATATTATGTGTAAAATCAAACCGGCGTGGATAGGGTTCCACTCCGAGTTCGCGCAGCTTCTGCAGCTTGAGACGCCTTTGTTGTATATATTCTTCTTCAGTACTCATAATTTCAGGATTTTTATACAGAAGATCGCGGAGGAAACGAAGAGAATTTTCTTCTTTGCTCTTTTTGGTATCTTCTGTTCAATAATAGGTCTTATAACTTTGTCTCCGGAATTCCTCGCAGGACGGACTGAACAGCGGCCAGATGATTTGGATCAAACCGTGAGGCTTGCTGATGGATGAATTCCAGTGCCGTGTTTACTCCGGCAGAGCCGTCTGCCGGTAGAATCAAACCCTCGAGCAACAGAATACTCGCAACCGTGAACTCGGCGGAAGTAATATCGCCCCCGATCTCCGGGCCTTCATCACCCGGATCCACTTTGAACGCCTTCTTAAATTCTTCAAACACTTTTTCCGCTTTCTGTTCCTTGTAATAATGCGCTACGCCGGTGTACATTCCGCAGACGTAGTAGCTGACCTGGCTCCCAAATGAGACTTTGTCATTGTCTTTTGCATCCGGATGTTTGCGATGGGCATAAGTCATAGCGATCGCTTTCACATCATCTCCTGAAAAATCGTCATGTACATCAATCGGATCTTTGTAACCGATCTGAGGAAGAGTAGCTTCCGCTTCTTCGATGGGAATGTTGAAAAAATCGAAAACAGTCTGTCGATCGAAATGTACTAATGGCATAACTCAATCCTCTTTTTATTACAAAGGTGGAAAAGGCAACGAAGGAAAAAATGAATCTTTCTTCGCTGTCCGTGCTACCTTCTGCAAAAAATCTTAGAACGGATATTTTCCGGCGTTCAACATGACATCGGCGATATCCTGGCGCAACGTGATCGTATTCAGCGGCTGAAACTTTAGAAAACGTTTCATGGCAGCGAGATTGGTCCGCAGGATGTCTCCTTCTGAAATGGCAGAAAGAATCTCTTTTGCATGATTTTCAACTTTTCCAATCGCGTCATTGCAGTAGATCCGGGTCATCTTGATGTAATCGCGAGCCTTTTCCTCCCCCTGAGAAGCCAGCAGTTTCTGGGTACGGAGTAATGAACTTTCGGCAGCCCAGGCAATCATCACAATATCGCTGATGTGACACAAAATTTCCTGTTGCTCTTCCAATTGCATCATGTACTTTTGCACCGCAAGTCCAGCCGTCATCAATGCAATTTTCTTTATGTTCCGAACGATTTTTTGCTCGCGTGAGAACAGGGATTCCTCTTCTTCATCCATCGCGGGAAATGCGAGCAATTCATCTTGCAATTTCTGGGATGCTGCGAGCAAAGGCAATTCACCTTTCATGGCGCGCTTCAAAAGCATCCCCGGAATCAGGAGACGGTTGATTTCATTCGTTCCTTCAAAGATTCTGTTGATCCGGGAATCGCGATAAGCCATCTCGACCGGATATTCCTCGCTGTATCCGTATCCTCCATAGATTTGAACGCCTTCGTCCACAACGTAATCCAGGTGTTCGCTGGCCAACACTTTAATCGTCGCGCATTCGATCGCGTATTCTTCCATGGCCTTCAACGCTTCCTGGGGATTTTCGACATTCACACGGGACAAAGCAGCATCAAGCAACCCGGCTGTGCGATAAACCATACTTTCACCGACGAAGGTCAAGACCGCCATCTGGGCAAGTTTATGTTTGATCGCGCCGAAACTTCCGATCGGTCGTCCGAATTGATGCCGCTCATTTGCATATTTCACCGAATGGTGGATGCAATTTTTTGCACCACCTACGCAAGCAGCGCCAAGCTTAAAACGTCCAATGTTGAGGATGTTGAAAGCGATTTTGTGCCCTTTCCCGACTTCTCCCAGTAAATTTTCAACCGGCACCCGGGCATCTTCCAGAATCAACACTCGTGTGGAGGATCCGCGAATTCCCATCTTCTTTTCTTCGGAGCCGGTCGTAACTCCGGGGAAATCCTTTTCGATTATAAAGCCGCTGAATTTATCACCATCAATTTTTGCGAATGTTATGAAGACATCTGCAAATCCCGCGTTGGTGATCCACATTTTCGTTCCGTTCAGGATGTATTCTTTTCCGTCCGGCGAAAGCACGGCTGTCGTTTTTGCAGCGAGCGCATCGGAACCGGAACCGGCTTCGGTCAAAGCATACGAAGAAATCCATTCGGCTGTTACAAACTTCGGTAAGTATTTCTTTTTCTGTTCCTCGTTTCCGAAATAAACGATCGGGAGTGTGCCGATTCCCACATGACCGCCGAAGGAAACCGCAAAGGAAGCGTATTTAGTCATCTTTTCAACAACGAGCATGGCCGAAGTTTTATCGAGGCCCAATCCCGTGTATTTTTCAGGTACTTCAACGCCGAGCAGACCCAATTCGCCGGCCTTTCGCAAAAGATCCACCGTACACTGCAATTCTTTTTGTTCGATACGGGGTACGAGTGGCAAAACTTCCTGATCCATGAAATCTTCTACTGTTTGAGCAATCATTCGCTGCTCTTCAGAAAAATCCTCAGGTGCAAATGTCTCATCGGGCTGAATCTCTTCCAGTAAAAAGCCGCCTCCTTTCATCCCAAGCTTGATCGCTTCAGCAACGGTACTCATTGTGATCCTCCTTCGACAACGGGCGCATTTGCGTCTTCGTGTCTCATCCGAGAGCCTTCGCGTCTGCGCGTGACTCGGAGACTCGCGGAAGCTGGACCAGTAGACGCCCGATTGCGTCCCTACTTACTATACTTCAAATACTCCTGCTGCTCCCATTCCGCCGCCCACGCACATTGTAACCATTCCGTAACCGCCGCCACGTCGTTTCAATTCCTCGATGATGCTGACTGTAAGTTTGGCTCCGGTGCAACCAAGAGGATGTCCTAGAGCGATTGCACCGCCATTCACATTGACTACGGCGGGGTTCAGTTCTGTATTACGTATAACCGCCAGCGCCTGTGCGGCAAAAGCTTCATTCAACTCAATCGTCTTTAAATCCTCTTTATGGATCCCCGCAAGTTTCAAAGCTTTTGGAATCGCGTAAATGGGTCCTATCCCGAAAAGCTCGGGCGGCACGCCGGCAGTCGCGTAACTGACATATCGGGCCAGGGGCTTCAATCCCAGCTCTTTCATTTTTTCGCGCGAAACCAGAATCACAGCCGCTGCACCATCGCTGGTTTGCGATGAATTTCCTGCTGTGATCATCCCATCGGGACGAAACGCCGGCTTCAGTCCTGCCAGTGCCTGCAAATTCGTATCTTTGCGGGGGCCTTCATCGACATCAAAAATGAAATTCCTTTTCGTTCGCTTTCCTTTCTGTAATTGCACTTCTTCAAGATGGAGCGGTACGATCTCCTGATGAAATTTTCCCGATTCGATTGCAGCAATTGCTTTTTGATGAGATTCCAGCGAGAACTGATCCTGATCTTCCCGGCTGATGTTGTATTTACGCGCCAGTCCTTCCGTTCCCAACCCCATGGAAATATAAGCGTTCGGATTCTCTCGAACCAAAACAGGGTTCGGCATGACGCGATGTCCACCCATTGGAATCAAACTCATGCTCTCAGCGCCGCCAGCCAGGATGCAATCAGCAGAACCTGTCATGATCCTTTCCGCTGCAAAAGCGATCGCTTGTAATCCTGAAGCACAGAAACGGTTGATCGTTATGGCGGAACTCTCCACCGGTAGACCTGCCCGCAAGGCGACCATTCGCGCTACGTTCAACCCCTGCTCCGCTTCAGGCATCGCACACCCAAGAATGACGTCCTCAACATCCTCTTTCCGAATTTCAGGCGTTCGCCGGAACAGATCCTCGATCACAGCCGCAGCCATGTCATCGGGACGAGTATTCCGAAGCGTTCCTTTGGGTGCTTTCCCGACTGCTGTGCGCGCTGCCGATACTATAAATGCTTCCTTCATAAATACTCCTATTTCGACGCAAGGAAAAAACTAAATCTTTCTTTGCGTTACTTTGCGACTTCGCGCCTTTGCGTTAATTCCTTAAAGGCTTGCCGGTCTTCAACAAATGCTGAATCCGTTCCTGTGTTTTACGCTCTCCTAACAAGGATAAGAAGGCTTCCCTTTCCATGTCCAGCACCACGTGCTCATCCACCCGGGTTGGTTCCGTCAAATCTCCACCCGTCAATACCCATGCAATCTTTTCACCGAGCTTGGCATCATACTCACTGATGTAACCCGCTTCCTTCATCAGATAGATACCGATTTGAAGATAAGCAAAACCCGCACGACCCATCAACAAAATATCCCTGCGCGGTTGTGGCCGGCGGTAGGCTTTCGATAAACGTAGTACTACGTTCTTAGCATCCTGCACGAGGCGGTCTGTGTTCATGCTGAATGTATCGGATTCTTCAAAATAACCGAGTATCTTTGCATCAAGAACGGACCGGGACACCTTTCCAAGGGCAATGGATTCAAAGGCTCTTCGTAGAAACGGCAACGAATCGCCTCCCGCTGGAACTTTTGACATCTGCCTCGCAAGCATTTCCTTCGTGCCGCCTCCGGCCGGAATCAAACCGGCGCCGACTTCCACGAGGCCTGTGTAGACTTCAGCAGCCGAATGAACAGCATCCGCCCCCAGACACACTTCGCACCCGCCCCCAAGTGCAAGGTTATACGGAGCTGCAACGACAGGCTTGGAGGAATAACGAAAGGACATTGTCATCTGCTGGAAACTTTTGATTGCTAGATTTAAGTCATCCCAGTTTCCTTCCTGCGCCTCTAATAGAATCAGCATCAGATTGGCGCCCGCTGAAAAATGTTCCCCCTGGTTCGCGATCACCAGACCTTCGTATCCCTGATCCAGCAATTCGACAGCCGAACGGGCCATCTGAATCGTATCCCCTCCGATGGAATTCATTTTCGAATGAAATTCCAGGCACAAAACACCGTCCCCAAGATCCACAATGCTTGCCCCGGCATTTTTTTTGATTGTTCCATGTTCGCGCTTCCAGGAGTCAAGAAACAGAATTCCTTCCTTTTGTGGAACCGCTTTGTAGGCATTGCTGAAAATATCCCAGTACTCCCGGCCCCCTTTAAGAGCTCTATAGAAGGAAGGATCCGGTTGCTCCAAAAGTCGATCGAGCCATTGAGGTAACCTCTTCCCTTCTTCCTTCATTCTTTTTACCGAACCCGCAAGGCCGGTTGCATCCCATAATTCAAAGGGACCATGCGACCAGCCGAAACCCCACTTCATGGAGTTATCGATATTGAGGATGTCATCGGAAATTTCAGGAATCCTGTTTGCTGCATAGGCCAGAAAAGAAGAAAGGGTCTTCCAGAGAAAAGAGCCAGCTTTGTCCTTGGATCGAACCAGATTTGAAATCCGTTCCAGCGGATTCTCCATCGGCCGAACCATTTCTACCGATGGAAATGCACTTTTCTTCTGGGGTCTGTACTCCAAAGACTGGTAATCGAGAACCTGAATATCCTTTCCCGTTTTCTTATAAAAACCCTGGCCGGTTTTGTTCCCGAACCATTTTCGCTCCAGAATCTGTTCCAGGAAATCCGGGAGTTGAAAAATTTCGCGCTGTTCATCATCAGGAACGTTTTGATACAAATTCTTTGCAACCAATCCAAGAACATCGATCCCAACAAGATCAAACAACCGGAAAGTGGCGGTCTTCGGCCGTCCTACGATCGGACCGGTCAGTGCATCCACCTCTTCAATCGTCAGCCCTTCTTCTTGCATGACCTTCAAAGTATAGAGGGCACCGAACGTAGCCAGACGGTTTGAAATGAAATTGGGGGTATCTTTTGCGTAAACGATCCCTTTACCAAGAAAACGATCGCCAAAATCGTCGATCACTTTTAGTAATTCGGGATCCGTTTCTTTCGCCGGAATCAATTCCAGCAATTTCAAATACCGGGGGGGATTGAAAAAATGCGTTCCAAACCAGCGTTTTTTGAATTCGAAAGGCATTTCGGAAGCAATCATCGAAAGCGGAATGCCGGATGTGTTAGACGTAACGATTGCATCCGGTCGAAGATGGGGATATATGGACCGGAGCAATTCTCGTTTCACATCGAGATTTTCAATGACCGCTTCGAGTACCCAGTCGGTTTCTTTAAGCCTTGGGAAATCAGTTCCGAAGTCGAGCGGCTCGATCAGCGACAACAGCGCCGGATCAAACAATGGCGCGGGATCCATTTTCTTAAGTCGATCCAGAGAGGCTCGGGCCTGGCCCGGCAGGTCAAAAAGCAAACATGGAACAGATGCGTTGGCTAGATGTGCAGCGATCTGCGAACCCATCGTGCCCGCGCCTAATACAGCAACTTTTTTGATCATATGTATCCTTCGTGGGCCGGCCGTCTCTTGACCGCCCTTTCTCGTTACGTGACAGGCAGGGGCGCCCATCCCACCGGTTTTAACCTGTTAAAGGCAAAGGACGCACGATCGCAGGAGTATTTTGACCACCTACTTCAACCGTTTCTCCTTCTTTTGAAAATTCTCTCCGGATGTAACCGATCGAAAAAGGCTGATTCAGCAGCAGTGAATAAGTCGTGCTCGTGATGCGGCCGATTTCCTTATTTTCCCTGAAAATCTTATCTCCGGCGGAGACAGGGGTTGAAGAGGCAATGCCGACAAGGTGGCGGTTCACGTGTCCCTGTGCGTCGATTCGGGCCATGGTCTCCTGACCCAGATAACATCCCTTTAAGAAATTTAAGGCTCCGGTCAGGCCAACTTCCTGCGGAAAGTTGGTTTCATCCATATCCCGATACATTAAGGGAAGTCCTGATTCGATCCGGAAAACTTCAAAAGCCCTGGCTCCGATCAGTGGGCCGTCCCAGTATGTCAGAATTTCTGGAGCGGCAGAGGTGGGGGCCAGAACTGCAAATCCTGAAGGTAGACGGATCAGGGAGCAATCGTGCCCTGCTATAGATATAGTACGATGATCATAGAGGTTTGCCGGAAGCTCCTGGATGCCTTTCGATTCCAGAAAGGAAACAGAATCCGGTCCTAGGATCTGGATCATGCACAGATCGCCGGTCACGTCCGATATGCGGACATCTTCGCTCATGATGTACCGGTCCAGGCCCATCATCAATTTTTCAACCAGATAATGCTGCAATATGAGAAGAACATGATCGGTAAAGGCGTATATCTTCATATCCGCGTGAATATGGCCTTTCACATCCAAAAACAGCGCATGGGCGCCATTGCCTGGCTCCAGCACTTTAACGTCATTGGTCAGCATTCCTTGCAGAAAGCGTAATCTGTCGCGACCGACAACCTTTATCTTTCCGAAATGGCTTACATCGCGAACCACTGCTTCTTTGCGAAGCCTTCTGTATTCATCCTCAAAATTTCCATAATGAGACGGGACTTCGCAACCAAAATAATCTTCAAAAACGGCATCCTTTTGTTGATGCCAATCGTACGTGGGAATGCGCATTGACTTCACCATGTCAGAGACCTTCCACCATCGAGTACAATCGTTTGGCCGGTAATATAATCCACATCCGTCAACAAAAAATCAACAGTTCGCAAAAATTCTTCGATCGTGCATGTTCGACCTAATGGAATCTTGTTAAGAATCGTTTTTTGCAATTCCTCAGGCATTTGTTCCGGAAAAAGAATGGTCCCGGGGGCGATTGCGTTCACCTGGACTTCCGGAGCCAGAGATCGGGCCAATGCCTGAGTGAAAGCAACAACCCCTGATTTGGCGATGCTGTACGGAAGGTAACTCAGATACGAGCGTTCTGCAGCAATATCGGTCATGCTGATAATTTTTCCAATGCCATTCGCTTTCATTTGCCTGCCGAAAAAATGTGCCAGGAAAAACGGTACTTTCAAGTTGACCGCCATTTCGTTTTCCCAGAGATCTTCGTTAATATCCTCCCAGTCGGAACGTGAGAATGTTGAGGCATTGTTTACCAAAATGTCCACAAAGCCAATTTCTTCTTTTAGCCGTGCCTGCAGGTTTTTGATAGACGTTTTCGCAAAGTCGGCTTGAAAGAGTCTGCAACCAATTTCAGATTGCAAAGATGAAGCGTCGGCTTCGGACCGATTGTAATGAATGACAAGATTGCAACCGGCCTGTCGCAAGTGGATAGCGAGGGATCGACCCAGCCGGCGCGCTCCACCCGTGATCAAAACGGTCTTACCGGCCAGATCCATAGAATTTACCTTGATTCATTTCGATGAAACATTGAAACATTTTCCGCCTGTGTAAGAAGGGAAATCAGGAGATAAAAAAGAGATAAGGAGATAAAAAAAACGGATTTTTCATTACCTTATCTATATTTATCTTTTTATCTCCATTGCTACAACCAGCTCAAACGTTTGGACCGAAGCACAGAGTTCGAGTTTCCTCGGCCTGGTCAGTTAATCTGTCTTCTCAAACCTTGCAGGGCATCAGACGCGAGCCCGTAATCGGGAGCGAGAACCATAGCTTTTTCGAATTCTTGTTGAGCCCACTTCATCATCCCCTGACCAACGTAGGCGCGCCCGAGATTGTAGTGCGCAAAATGATAGGATTCGTACCGTTTCGCTTCGATCGCCTTTTTTAACCAGGGTACGGCGTCTTCGTACAATTCCTGTTCTATTAAATAAGCGCCAATATCGTTGTATGGATTTCCAAAATCGGGATCGATCTTGATCGCTTTCTTACATTCTTCAATCGCTTCATCCAAACGCCCCTGAAAACTGTAGGTCCAGCCCAAAAATGTGTATGCTTCGGCCGTGGGATACACATCAATCGATTCTTTATAAAGGTCGATCGCTTCATCCAATCTGCCGCTCATCTGAGATTCATAAGCACGGCGAAAGAGATCTGAAGCGAGCTCTATGGCGTCTTGATCTTCTTTCATTCTCGATCCTCGTTCCATTCAATATACGAAGCAGGAGTTTTTCCCAAAGGAACGCGAATGAATTTTCCATCTTCCATAAGCAATTTTAGAATCACTTGGTCGGAAGCAATTTCCTGAACCTGATACTTGCCCCCCAAAACCTGTCCTATCCTGCCAACATAAACGCGTCCGCTGTTCGAAAGGGAAGCCATTTTCAAACCTGTTTCCTTTTCATAGTAGAAGCCCAGGTATTGAACTTTAGGCATCGAGGGAGGCTCGGCCACACCTGGATCCGGCGTGTGGAACGGGTGCGGATTCTTGCTGAGGAATTGGGGTTTTCATACCTGGACCAAACTGGAATATGTTTCTTTTCACGCCGGAGAACTCCGGTGCCTGATTGCTGGAGCAGATCAACCGCAAGAACATCGTTGGATGAAGCGTTTGCCGGAATGCTTGATCGTTTTTCGATGGAAGTTGCGGGAATATCGCTTTCCTTTGAAAACTGCGAAAAAATAGAGATGGAGAGCAAGATCATCAGACCTGCAAGGATTGCGATTTCCCCTTTTGATTTACGAGTCATGACTTCCCAAAGTCCTTTCCAGGCCGGCAAGCTTAAGCTTTCAAAGAGTTCTCTCACCTGCTTCGACATCTCTACTTGTGATCGTGCCCGGATCGTAATTTCGAGGACTCCCCGATCGAGAAATTGGCCCTTTTTTGCCTGCCATCTCTCCAGATTCAATTGCTTCCAGGCCGTGGACAGTTCTTCCGTTTTTCGCTGATATAAAGGATAGCGTAAACTCCTCATCTCTTTCAACAAAGCTTCACCGGCTTGACGAGGGCCGAAACGTTCATCGGCCAGAATTTCATGCAATCGCGGGTTTTGCAAAACATCGCTCAGATTTTTTGTTTGCCAGCGATTGGCAAGATCAAACGTCAGGTCGATGAAATCGGCAGTTTCGTTGACGTTCAGCCTCACACTTGAAGATAACGTTTCGGCAAAAAATCGCCACGTACTGGAAGGAGTTTGAAGGATTTTGACCAACTGACCGAGCTGTAGCCTCCGATTGGCGAGAGCCGAAAGCATCTCAACCGGGGCCTGACTCAGCTCCTTCGGATAGCTCTTTTGCGGAAACCCTGAATTTTCAGTCCCGAGCGAGATGGCCCACCGTACCCAGAGAAATACATCGATCTCGTCCCATACGCGCGTGTTGCGGTTCATTTCAAGAGCGGCGTCGTAAATACCGGGAAGATCCATCTGGACCGCCAAAATTTCCTGCTTCTCTTCCATACGATAACGACGGTAGCCATCGATCAAAGCCGAGTCCTGGTTAACGATAACGGGCGCATACAGATCTGATTTTCTGAAATCATTTTCAAGAAGAGATGGATGTTTTGGGGACAGAACAATCTCATTTTTTTGAACCAACATATGGTTTCTCAGTAGGCATTTGGCCATAACTGTTACCGCACGACTCTCATTGCATGGCTGCTATTTATAATAAGGATACGATTTCAGCTGCCGGAATGGCTCCTTCTCTGAGAATTTTACCCGGCCTTTCAAGAAGCGACACGATCGTAGAGGGAGCTTCCTCCAGTAGAAGCGCCCGCATCCACAAGAACTGTAATGTTCTCTTTGATGTCTTCCGGAAGGTGTTTCGGATCGAATGTCGGCGGCTCTCCCCCCCGATTTGCACTGGTGGATACAATCGGCGAACCAAAAGCCTGCGCGATTTGTCTTGCCACCGGATGGGAGGATACTCGGATGGCAAAGGTCCGCGATCGGTCAATCGAAGGCAGAACCACAGTCAGGGGACCGGGCCAAAACTTCGCTGCGAGATCAACGAATCTTGAATCTCCCGTGTCACAAACGGATGCGACCATTGTTATGTCGGACGCAATGAGCGGAAGCTCTTTTTCCACAGGCCGTCTCTTCAATGCATACAATTTGATGAGCGCGTCGTCATTCCCCAAATCAATTCCGAGAGCGTAGAAGGTTTCCGTTGGATAACAAATGATTTGGCCCTTTCGCAAGGCATCCAAACAAAGGCGCAGCGGTGCAGAATCCAGAATCTTGTTTTGAATGTAAAGCGTTTGCACGAAGTTAGACCGAGTTTTCAGGATGGTCCAGTAATTCGCCGATTCATCCCGAGAGTTTTCACTTCATTGTTAACGTGGAATTTGTTGAACGAAATCCGTGATTTCTTTCGCCATTTCAGCCGAATCGACAAAGATCGAAAGCTCCGCATTTTTAGACATCGCTGCGTGCGTGAGGTTATGACTGCCCAAAAAGCAGTAGCGTCCGTCAATCACAAAGGTTTTCGCATGAGTCGCAAACTTCGCACTATCGAACCGAACCTTCACTCCCGCTTTCTGAAGTATTTGTGCTGCTTGCTGGTTGGATTCTACAGAATCTTTATCTTCTGAGTATTCCAGCACAATATCCACTTGAACATTCCGCTTACTGGCCGCGATTAATTCCCGCAACAGATCCGAGGGTTCGTTGTCCGGATAATTGCTGGTTTTGACAAGATAAATCGTTCCAATGATGCTCGTTTCCGCTTTCTGAAAATAACGCTTTAAATAAGGATAGTAGTCCTTGTTCGGTAAAAGCAGAGCCTGACAATCGCTTGCCGCCGGCAGGGACAAAGCTGCCGGAACGCTTTCCGGCGTAAAAAGTGCTTTAGAGTATAGGAGGAAACCTACGGAGACCAGAAAAAGCAATGCTGACAATACCCACTGACGAAGCCGCATGACGCCGTCTCAGTGTTACCGTTTGCCTGCAACCGTCTTCCAGGCTTCGCGAACTTCTCCGAGGTTCATCTTGACCTCACCCAGTATCTTTCCGCCTTCCTCCATCACAAAATGCTCCACCTCTAGATTTCCGGTCAGTATACCGGTCGGCCTGACCACCAATTTCTTGGTCTTTATATTCCCTTCTATTTTTCCGAGCAGTTCGATTTCATTGGCTTCCAGAACATCTCCAAGAAGCCGGCCATTCTGGACAACTTCTACGCTCTCCGCTGAATTCACGTTACCGTGTAATTCACCTTCAATCCGAAGTTTTCCACCGGGAAAGGATACTTCACCTTTGACAATCGTGCCTTCAGCTAGTTTTGTAACTCGATCTTGATTCATAACGACATATCACCTCAAATGAAATTGTGAAATTCACAAGAATATCAGGGAGCCTGATTATTTATCTGTATTTCACAGTCCTCATCCATCGGCTCTAACAGGTTAGAAGTCAGCCTTCTCAATTGTTTTCGCTTCCTTCTTTGCTCCAGCAATTCTCGACTGGCAAAACGTCCCCGAATTTTCGTCAACTCAGGAATCACAATGCTGGAAGCACAAACATTGCCGCGGAAGCGAACGCCACGATGGATCACAACTCGCTCAAAAGTTGAAATGGCAAAGCGTCTCGGATGCGTGTTGTAGAAAACGCCTTTGATTTCAATCGTACCGGATGGCCTGTTTGTTCGCGAAATCGTTGGATCGCTGTAGTGTTCAAGACCGATGATGCGGCAGTTGATCAGTTCCGCTGTATCATCCACCAACAAATGATTGCCGCGGTAAATTTTTAATACACAATTTTCCAGACGATCACCGATCACAACATTTGAAGGAAACAGAATAACCGCGCGTGAAAAAATGATCCGCTTTCCAAGTAAACTCTTACGGGCGCTCTGGTGCTGCGCCTCCATTTTCAGCAATCTGTCGTTCTGTGTTTTTAACGTTTGATGCTGCTGCTGCAAGGCGCGATGTGCCTGACGTGTTTGATCCAATTCTCTTTTAAAATCGGCAACTTGTTGTTCTAAATCTGAAATTTGGTCAGACTTCGAACGCCATTGGTTCATCGGCGTGTTGATACACTCCCGGTTAAGATGAAAGGCATTCTATCAGAGTTTTATAACCTAAATCAAGGTAAATCAATCGATTAAAGAGATTGCAAACCCCGCAAAACAGAATATAATCTTGCTCCTTATGCCCAACGTTAAATTCTGGAAGGGATCCCCTGCAATTGATGCAATCGCGATTCTGGCCCTGCCAGGCAAGGCTTTTACGCCGGTCGGTTTGAAATTGGATGCGGAGTTGAAAGGATCCATCAGCCGCATTCGTGAGGAAGAAGCGTTCGTGGTGCAGCGGCAGCATGCCAGTATGATCTATACAGCGCTCAAAATCTTCGCGCGTCATTTTGTCTTCTTTTCCGGGGAAGGAGCGGCGCAGCAACGAGCTTCGCGAAGCTGCCTATGCTGCGGTTCGATTAGCTCAGCAAAGGAATCTTTCCGAGATTGCATTGGCCTTTGATCCGGCTGAGGATGAGGAAGTTCAGGCAATTGCTGAAGGAGCGCTTCTCGCCACCTATTCCTTTAAACGCTTGATGCATCAGAAAGCGTCTAAACGCGTTCTCCGGACGGTTTATATACAGGCGCTGAACGCCAGGTCTTCGACATTGCAAAGGGCCAGAATTTTTGCATCCGCAGCCATGTTTGTTCGAGATCTGGTCAATGAACCTCCCAACATCCTCAATCCTGAAAAGCTTGCCGAAATTTCAGTAGATGTTGCCAGAAAAAATGGGTTGAACCTTCGCATTTTCAAAGCATCTCAACTGGCCAAGATGGGGGCTAATGCATTTCTAAGCGTTGGGAAAGGGAGCGTGGTGCCAGGCCGGATGATTCATCTCACATACAAACCGGAAGGAGCCCCAAGAGCTCACGTATGTTTGGTCGGAAAGGGTCTGACGTTCGATTCAGGAGGCCTTTCGCTGAAAACGGAAAAGGGTATGGAATCGATGAAGTCGGACATGGCGGGCGCTGCAACCGCTCTGGCGTGCATACGAGCTGCGTGTGAGTTAAGACTGCAGGTGAAAATTACTGCACTGCTGATGGCAACCGAAAACATGCCGGACGGCGCGGCAAACCGTCCTGGTGATGTAGTCGTAGCCATGAACGGAAAAACAATCGAGATCACGAATACTGATGCGGAAGGCAGGCTTGCGCTGGCGGATGGTCTTGTTTACGCGCAGACTTTGAACCCGGATTACTTAATCGATATCGCGACTCTAACCGGCGCTCAGGTCGTGGGACTGGGAAGACTGGTTGCAGGGCTGATGGGAAACAACGATCATTTTCTACAGCAGCTTGCGGAAGCAGGAAAGCAATGCGGTGAGATCCTGTGGCCCCTTCCCTTACCGGATTATTATCGGGATCTTATCCGAAGTGACATAGCAGACATGAAAAATTCCAGCGGTATCCCGGAAGCAGGCTCGCTTCAAGCGGGTTTGTTTTTGTCCGAATTCGTGGAACATCCGCGGTGGGCTCATCTGGATATTGCAGGACCATCCTGGCAAGAACGGGAGTGGTCCATTTACGGACGAAGCGGAAGCGGATTCGGTGCCCGCTGCCTGCTGACCTTCTTGAGCAGTTTGTAACGCCGGCTTCCAGCCGGCAACTTGGAGCCATGCGCAAAGTCATCATCAATACACTGTTATTTGTTGCAGGATTCACTGTGGTCTTTGCATCACTCGGCGCAACGGCCAGTCTGCTAGGTCAGTATTTGATACTTTATAAAACCTACATCAACATTGTGGGCGGTGTTTTGATCATCATTCTGGGTCTTCATCTGGCAGGAATTTTTCGCATCAATTTTCTCACCTATGAAAAAAGGATCAATGTACAGGGAAAACCCCTTGGGTTGCTCAGTTCATTTCTGATCGGCGGCGCCTTCGCATTCGGTTGGACACCCTGCATCGGTCCGATCTTGAGCTCCATTCTCATCATCGCGGCAAATCAAAACACAATCATGGATGGTATTGTGTTACTGATTTTATATTCAGCAGGACTGGGCGTCCCTTTTCTTTTAACTGGAATTGCTTTCAATTATTCCGTTCGAGTTTTCAAAGTGATCAAAAAGAATTACCGCACGATTGAGCTGGTGAGCGGCTTACTTTTGATTTTCATCGGCGTTCTTGTGGCAACGAATCAATTCACGCGAATGAGTGGATGGCTGGCATCTGCGTTTGGTGTCGGCCTGGAAGCGAGCCTCGGACATCAGGCCAACATGATTACAGCTGTAGCGGCAGGATTCTTGTCCTTCATCTCACCCTGCGTTTTACCGCTTGTTCCTGCGTATATTTCCTATATCTCGGGCGTCTCGATTGACGAACTAAGGGCTGCCTGACTGAGTTTTCCTCCATTTTGTAACGCCCGCGTCTGGCGGGGCTTGAGCTCAAGAGCCTGCCGGAGGCGGGCGTTATAAAGTCAGCTGCGATGTTGTTTGAGGGCGGCTGCAACTGCAACGCTTGAACCCATGAACTTTTATTGCTAACATGGTTTAGCTTAGAAGAGGGTCCTGAAGGACTCATATGACAGGTGGCGGCAAGAAATTCACAGTAAAATTCAGGGGAGTCCGCGGTAGTCATCCTGCGCCTGGACCGGGCACAGTACGTTATGGAGGCAACACTTCCTGCGTGGAAGTCCGGGCTGGAAATAACCTCATTGTGTTTGATGCCGGAACAGGCATTGTCAGCCTGGGAAATGAGCTAACCAAAAACCATTTAAGCTCCAAAACCGAGCGCCAGCCGACCACGATAACGATTCTTTTTAGCCACACTCATCATGACCATACGCAGGGATTTGCGTTTTTCAAACCTGCTTATTTCCCAACAACAACCTGTCATCTGTTCGGTCCACGTTTGAGAGACACTGAATTGGAAGAGGGATTAGCGACCGCGATGGTCAGTCCTTATTTCCCTGTCGCTTTATCGGAACTTTCGTCTGTTTTGAATATTCGTAGCCTCCATGAATCCGAAATCGTATTGTTTGAGGATTCGTGCAGCGAACCGAAGGTTTTGAATTACTTTCGAGATGATCACAGTCAGGTTCCGTTTCAGGTTCGCGTTCGTGTGATGCACAGTCTTGCCCATCCAAACGGGGGGGTTTTTGTATATAGAGTAGAAATGGATGGGAAAAGCTTGGTTTATGCAACGGATACCGAAGGATATTCGGGTGGTGATCAGAAACTGATCCGTTTTGCGAAAGGTACAGATCTATTGATCCATGATTCCCAATACATGCCGAATGACTACGTTCAGGGGGATGTGGTTGTTCAGGGTTTTGGACACAGCACTGTAGATATGGCTGCCGAAGTTGCGGCACAGGCCGGCGCAAAAAGATTAGCTCTGTTTCATTACGATCCGTTCTACGATGATTCCACAATCGAACGGATGGAAAAAAGAGCTCAAGACATATTCAAAGACTCCATTGCATCACATGAAGGGTTAGAAATTGAACTTTGAACTTGAAAAAACACGCGAAGTAGTCCTCCAAAATCAAAGCTTTTTAATCACCACTCACATCAATCCGGACGGCGATGGGATCGGCTCAGAGCTTGCGCTGGCTCGCTTTCTCCAGAACATGGGTAAGGATGTCACGGTTGTAAACTCAACTCCGACACCGCGGAAGTACAGGTTCCTGGACATGACAAGCGCAATTCGAATTTTCGATGAGATCGGGCGGCTTCCTGATGCACAGGCGGTTTTCATTCTTGACATCAGCCGCTGGGAAAGACTCGGCAACATGGCTCAATTGATCCGCAATCACCCCGGAATCAAGATTTGCATCGACCATCATCCGTTGAACGGAGATTTCGCCGACATTAACCTGATCTGTGAGGATGCTTGTGCATCCGGTGAACTGGTTTTGCGGCTGATCAATTCGATGAAGTGTGAATTGACCCCGCAGATTGCGGAGCCGCTTTACGCGTCCATTCTAACGGATACCGGCGCATTCCGATTTCCCAATACGAGTGCACAGACCCACGCTGCAGCGGCACAATTACTTTCTACAGGAATTTGCTCCGAGCTGATCTACGATCAAATCTACGAAAGGTGCTCTCCTGCGCGTGTAAAATTGCTCGGCGTGGCACTGACGCAGCTGGAATATTTGCATTCAGGACGTCTGGCCTGGATGGCGATCACTCAATCGATGCTCGAACAAACGGGTGTTGAAGTGGAAGAAATTGAAGGATTCGTCGACATCGCGCGTGGAATTCGCAGCGTAGAAGTATCTTTATTGTTTATAGAATTACCGCAAGGAAAGGTGAAGGTCAGTTTACGGTCACGTGGAAATGTGGATGTGAACTGTTTCGCATCGCGCTATGGCGGCGGAGGGCATCGCCACGCATCGGGTATTCTGATCGAAGGTACCTTACAGGCGATCATTGATCGTATCCTGCAGCAAAGTCCCTCTTTATTTCCAAAAGCATGATCATTGGTCTAACCGGTAAAAACGGCGCCGGTAAAGGCGAAGTTGCATCCTTCCTGCGTGATAAAAGCTTCTACTACTATTCTCTTTCTGATGTGATCCGGGATGAACTGGAGTCGAAAAATATTCCCATCACACGCGACTCACTCATCGCCGCAGGAAACGATCTACGGCAAAAACAGGGGCCCGATATTCTGGCACGACTGACGCTCAGAAAAATTGATCCTAACAGAAATTACGTTGTGGATTCGATCCGTAATCCGGCTGAGGTCCTTGCACTCAAACAGAACGGTAATTTTGTATTGTTAAATGTGGACGCGTCCCCGGAAGTGCGGTTTGAAAGAATACGCAGTCGCGCAAGAGAACAGGACCCGAAAACGCTGGAGGATTTCATTCGGGTTGAAGAAGCAGAAAGCAAAAACACATCAAAGCATAAGCAAAGCATCGAAGATACGCAGGCTCTTGCGGATTTCACAATCATCAACGATGGGTCCAGTGGAAGACTTACATCGCAAGGTGATCGATGTTGTCGGCAATATTCTGAAACAAGCCAAACGGCCCGACTGGGATCAGTACTTCATGTCGATTGCCCAGGTGGTTGCCAGCCGAAGCAATTGCGTAAAGCGAAAAGTGGCCGCTGTGGTTGTCAAGGACAGACGAATCATTTCGACTGGATATAACGGAACTCCACGAGGAACAAAGAATTGTAACGAAGGAGGATGTCCACGTTGCAATCAATTGGCAGTCAGCGGCACAGCTCTGGAAGATTGTCTTTGCTCTCATGGTGAAGAGAACGCAATCACTCAGGCGGCTTATCACGGCACTTCATTAAAAAACTCCTCGCTTTACACCACTTTTTCACCCTGTTTACTATGTACCAAAATGATCATCAACGCCGGCATCGATGAAGTGATTTACAATCACGATTATCCTCTGGGCGAAACGGCGCTGAAACTGCTTAAAGAAGCGGGCGTTTCCGTCCGCAAGATCTAGCTGACAACACAGAGGCACAGGGACACAGAGAAAAAAAATATTGCTCTATTGTACTAATCGGTCAATTCATGTTTTTGCAACAACGATAAACAAGCTCTTTAAGTGCAAGACGCAAAGAAAAAAGGGAGATTGGGGGATAGAAACGATCCGGAAAAAGCGCAATACAGAACCAAATTCAAGATCTCCCTTAACCCCTTTACCTCCTTTATCTCCTTTATCTCCTTTATCTCCCGATCTACTTTTCTTATACAACTGAAACATCTAACTTTTGCAATCCTGGCGTTTTGGCGTCATTGCGTTGAATTAAATTTGGTTGAGGCCAAAGGCCGCGCTGTGACTCTGTAACTCTGTTACTCTGTGTTAAATTGAGTGTTAAATGATGAAGATTACTTTTTGCGGTGCAGCACAGACCGTTACGGGATCGCGTTTTCTGGTAGAGACGGACGAGCTGAAGGTTCTCGTGGATTGCGGTCTGTTTCAAGGCCCCCGAATCTGGAAGGAACGAAATTGGTCAGAGCTCCCCTTTGATCCGGCTCAGGTCAACTGTGTTCTTTTGACCCATGCTCACATCGATCACGCAGGCTTTTTGCCCCGGTTTGCAAAGCTCGGTTTTCGCGGACGTGTCATTTGTACGCCCTCCACGGCTGATCTGCTTGCTTTACTTTTACCGGATGCCGGCCACATCCAGGAAGAAGATGCTGCTTTCGCCAATAAGAAACGCTATACACGACACGATCCGGCTCTTCCTTTATATACAGAACAGGATGCAGTAGAGTTTTTGCAACAGCTGAAAACCGTAGATTTTTATAAGCCGGTTCAGCTGTCAAAAACGTTATCTTTCCGGTTTCTTCGCGCGGGCCACATTCTCGGGTCGGCAATGATTGAAATGCATTACGACGATAAGACCTGGGTGTTTTCAGGCGATCTTGGAAGGCCTTCGCAGTTCATCATCAAACGTCCTGATCAGATTCAATCCGCCGATTTTCTCGTTCTGGAATCGACCTATGGCAATCGATTGCATCAACGCGTTGATGTGCTGGAAAGACTGAGCGAAATCATCAACCGGACTTCCGCAAATGGAGGAACCGTGCTGGTTCCCGCTTTCGCGATCGGCAGAACACAGGAATTGCTGTTTTTACTTCGCAAGCTGGAAGAGAGCTAAGAGGATTCCACGCCTTCCCATTTTTGTAGACAGCCCGATGGCGATCGAAGCGATCTCCATTTACAATCACCATGACGGGGAATCTTCTAAAGAATTAGAAGATTTGCGGAAGCGCGACAGCTCGCCGTTTGGCTGGGATAATGTTCGACCTCTCAAAACGGTCCAGGAGTCGTTAACTCTCAACACAATGATGCGGCCCTGCATCATCATCTCTGCAAGCGGTATGGCCACCGCCGGACGGATCCTGCACCACCTGAAACGCCGAATCAGCGATCACCGAAACACAGTGCTTTTTATCGGATTTCAGGCGGAAGGAACAAAAGGACGTCTGCTTGTCGAAGGGGCGAAGGAGATCAAAATCCACGGCAAGCAATACAGAGTCGAAGCCAAGATTGAGTATGTGGATGCCCTTTCATGCCATGCCGATTATGAAGAGATCCTGCAATGGTTGCAGAGCTTTCAACGCCCGCCGGAAAGAGTTTTTCTGGTGCACGGTGAAACGGATGCAAGCCAGAGCCTTGCAGACAAAATCAGGCAAAGCTACGGCTGGAATGTTCACGTCGCAGAATATCTGGAAACGATAAACCTGTAGTGGCACATTGCCGAATACCCCGGGCGAGCATTTCAAATTCCATCTCAGCCAGGACCCTTGAAGTGATGATTTCTGTTGGCAAAAACATACTTACTGTGATGAAAGGCTCTGCAGATTTCAATCAAGCTGCAGAGCATTTGGAACAAAAAATCATCTCGTCGCCAGCGCATGCCTCGTTGGATAAGGCGCTCATATTTGACGGCACCGCAAATGCTCTGCCACTACGGTTTATAATATCCTCATGGCTGAAGAGTTCACTCCCGAAGAAGTCCAAATCTTATCCCGCTACGTTACCAACCCGACCGGCGATACATTTTGTGTAAACATTCCCGGCCTGGCAGGACCCATTTATGCGCGGTACAGTCGCGCAACCACCGGCTTGCGTCGCACGCTCTTAAAAGAATTCCTGAAAGATGGGCAATTAAACGTCACCCGGACGCAGGAACTGATCGAACGAATCCTCAATGAGTATGGGGATGACAGTGTCGGTGAACTGGAAGGCGCTCACCTGGCGCTGGAGCAAATCTCGAATCTGATGACGAAGGTCGTTCAGGACTGCCGGATCGGAGGATCCCCGATAGAACAATCGACACGTTACGTTTTTTACTATCAAAAAGATTCCCAGGGAAGATACAAGTACTATCGCGGCGAAGAAATCATCAACAGTCCGGTCGGGGAAGAATATGTCCGCACAATGGATTTCATCTTTGATGCGTACAGCGCGGCTGTCGACCCGCTGACAGAATATTTTCGGACGTCTCAAGCCTCTGGAAGAAGCCGAATACGACCTTCGTAATAAAGGAATCACAGAAAAGTATTCGGACATGGATTCTGAAGTTTTACAAAAACAGTTCCGAATGACCTATAACGCCGATTTGAAAACCAAAGCGTGTGATGTTTTGCGAGGCCTGTTGCCCGCCGCAACGCTGACCAACGTCGGCCTTTACGGCAATGGACGGTTCTATCAGAATCTGCTCACTCGTCTTTACAGCCATGACCTCCCCGAATGCAACAGGAGGGCCGTTGAAGCCCATCGCGAACTCGACAAGATCATCCCGAAATTTGTAAAACGCGCAAAACGCGATGAGTATCTTGTTGCGCGCGAACATCAGATGCGCAAGGTGACCGCAGAATTGTTAAAAAACATTCCGGTCGAATCCGAAAAGGACTGCGTACTTTTGCCTCCGGCGCCCGACGCGCAACAGTTGTACGAACACACACTCGCTGCCTGTCTTTACGCATACAGTAGACATCCGATTCGTCAATTACTAGATATAGTACGACAAATGTCATACGACGTTCAGGAAGGGCTTCTCCGCGTGTACACAGGAAACCGCGTTCACCGCCGAAACAGGCCGGGGCGCGCGCTGGAGATGGGTTACCCGTTCACGTTCGATATTCAGGCTGATTTCGGCGCTTACCGGGACCTTCAGCGGCATCGAATGCTGACCCAGGAACGCCAGATTGTTGCACTGCGGACTTGGTTACGAAGTGGAAGAGGAGCTGAAGCTCATCGGCCTGCAGGAAAAAGTGGAAGAGTGCTTTAGACGATCAGCGGATCTGTATGACAAAATGAATCGAGAACTCGGTCCTGTAATCGCGCAATACGCGGTCCTGTTCGGCTACAAAATTCGCTGGATCATGGGAATGAATTTGCGTGAAGCGATGCACATGATTGAGTTGCGCACGACACCTCAGGGACATCCCAGCTATCGTCATGTTTGCCAGAAAATGATGAAAGAGATCCAGACCATGCATCCGCAGCTCGCAGAAACCATCCGGTTCGCCGACTTCAATGAATATTACTGGGCACGCGGCGAATCCGAAGCAAGGCAACGCCGCAGGGAAAGAGAAATCGACGAACGATTTAAAGGTTGAGGCAACCGCCAGAGCACGCAGAGAACGCTGAATTAAGCTGTTTATTCTTTCTCAAATTCCGGCGTATTTGCGGTAACTATGGAGGTTACTTCCCAGGGCGCGTGATACGCATCATGCGGCGGGCAAGTGGTCGATAAAGCGGAGTTGGCAACGCGCGGATTGCATGAAAGAGCAATTTCATGCGAAAGCGGATAAATGTAATGCGCTTTTCCATTCGCAACAGCTCGGATCATTCTTTGGGCCGCATCCTCCGCGGTTAATAGCCAGAAACGATTCGGATTATTCCGGTTGGCTGGTGTATCAACGAACCCGGGATAGATTGTTGTAAATTGGATCCGGGTCAGTTCTGCCGCCATGCTTTCCATGTAATAAGCCAGACCGATCTTGCTCAGGCTGTAAATCGCTCTTCCTCCAAGCCCGCGCATCGCGGCTGCCGAACTGATGGCAACAATCGTTCCCTGATTTCGCGGAACCATGTGCCGCAAACAGGTATGAGCTGTGTAAAGCGCCCCCTTTAAATTCGTGTCCAGAATATTCTCGACAACATTCCAGTCCCAACGTTCGAAAGAAGTATCCCCGACCACACCGCTATTGATCCAGGCAACGTCCGGAACTCCGGACGAATCAACAAATGCTGCGATTGCAGTTTCCACATCTTCCCGCTTCCTGATATCGCACGCACGAATCCAGAATCGGCTGCCGTTTGCGGTATGCCTGCCGGCGAGTTCCTGCATCGGTTCAACTCTTCGACTCAGCAAGCAAAAATGAATGTTGTAAGGAGAAAGCGCCGCCACGAGAGCCGCGCCAAGACCTGAGGATGCTCCGGTGATTACAACATTTTTCCCATTCCAGAAGGTTTTCAGCTTATTGGTCATTCCGGCGGAACCACAGATTTCATCGGAAGAATATCGAGCTTCATTCCGGTCTCTTAATGAATCGGCATATTCAAATATGTTTCGCAGCCCCTGGAACATCGTTTCCATCTCATCGGCCAAATTTGTAGGATGAAACCACAAATGAAAGATCCGTTTGCTGCGAACGGCGGCATCCAACCCTTTGATCGCGCGGGCCACGCGCAAATTCAGCGGCACCATGCGGCGAATTCCGTGCATCGGGAAATAGAGCATCGAAGCGGGAACATTCCACAATCCATTCGACGTTTTTTCGGGAACCACAACAGGAGGTTGCGCGGCCAGAAATACAGCGCTCAAACGGGCAAGACGTTGCAGGATCGCAACAGGAATACGATTGTACCAGTGCGGTTCCGGACCGCGATAAGCTCTAAATCCGAAATCCTTCAAAGCATTCAGATGGCCAACCTGGTTTCGTGGAAAGACAAACGAATGCATCTGGATATTGAGTTTTTCCGCAGCATCTTTGCAGGCAGCCAATTCCGATCTCGCTGTTTCGATCGAACAACCGGCGTCACCAAAAATAACATGCGAGAAGGAGTGACATCCGATCTCCTGAGGGACGGAACAGTCCCGAATCTTCTCAACCAGACTACGACCGTAAAAAAGAGGAAAGGATGTCTCATCTCCGCAAGGATCATGAGCAAACCAGTCCTGACACCAGGAGTGCGTGGGAGGAACAATGGATTTGTGTTTCACTCCATTCTCACAGGTGCAATGATCCAGCATCAAATGACCGACAACGCACCAGGTAGCAGGGATCCGGAACTCAACAAAGAGATTGAGAAGGCGGTCTATGACGTACTTACGCTCGACTTCACAGGTCTTTCGAAAACCGTCCGGGCCCCGTTTGTCGAGGGTTCCCCAGATCAGCTCAAAATCCAGACTCAACGTGAAGACTCCGCGCTGAAAATTCATTGAATCATTGTAGCATTGGCTGTTGGAGCGGGTTCGAACCGCGATTCACCGCTCACAGGCAATCGGGAAACTGGGCGGTCCAGGCCCGCCCCTACTTTGAAGATTGAATCAGTTCTTCAATCAATGACGCAGCGCGGTTTGCTCCGGAGGGGCCCATATCAACAAGTGGGACGTCGTGATCGCTTTTCAAGCACCTCAGTCATCCACTGTACGGATATTTCCTTTTGATCCGGGAAATAACACATTCCGAGCCCCTTCCCCCACAACCTGGCACGCTTCTCCTGATCGTCTGTATAACGTGGCACGGGAACAAGGAGTACAGGAACGTCGGTACAGGCCAACTCAAGCACTGTATTGTAACCGGCGGCACTTATGACAAGGTCAACTTTGCTAAACAGGTTATGCAGTTCCGGACCCGGTTTAAGAATCTCATCGACCCCTTTCACAGAGTTATGTTTCCAATCTCGAGGCCCAATCACTTCTATTACTTTGACAGGAATTCCAGTTTCTGACGCAAACCCCGAATCAGGTCTGCAATGTCTGAACGAATGTCATTTCCACGGTCTTCACCGCTTCCACCCCCTGTTGTGATCAGGATCGTGCGAGTCTCGTTCTTCAGGCTTTGCGTCTCACCTCGCCCGTTTCCGGTCGCAGGCCGGCGATAGATCCAACCAACGGATTCGACTCTTCTTGCGGAGAGTACAGCCTGGATCGGGCATCCAATGACCCGGCGGATGTGGAAGAATTACCAGATCCCAGAGACGCTGCTCTTTCAGGCGGAACTTCGGCAATTCTTCCGGCATCACCTCGCGCAGTATCAGGCAGAGTTGAGCTTCCACCTGATGGAGATTGCGCACGCTCATTGTATCAACCACAACAACGTCGACCTTCATTGATTTCAGGCGCTCGGCCATGTCTGCCGCTCGCGCATTCTCAATATGATCAAACAACGCCAGTTCGTCTGGCTTGAGACTTTGGAGCACTCCTTTTGGGCCGGAATTTGCCAATAATGAAAGCGTTGTGCCGGAATGCTCCCGGAGGGCGCGAGCGATATTTGTTACTCTGCGCAATTTCCCGAGTGCAATCCTGCAAGATACACAAAAAACGACTCGACATCTCATCGTCACGCCTTCCAATCGAATCAGCCCCCGTGGACTATCTCCATAAAATTCATTTCAAAGTTTTTTCCGTTCTCATTATAACTTCCGCCTTTCTTCAATCAGAAAGAATTTAAATATCTAAGGCCCGAAAAATCTGCGAATTATGGTATAAGATCGTTTGCGAAAATACATCCGAGTATTTCTTCTTATATGTGCTCTTGGATTGGTGACAGGCATTGTATATCTGTCGCCATCCTTGAAATCCATACAATCAAAACAAAAAGGTTCGAATGGAACCGCGGAGAGAGAACTTGCGGCGCCAGATTCAGGCCCAGATCCATCCGAATTGGAAAAACTGGCCACTTTACCTTACACAGATTGGAGTAGCGCTAAAGCAGACGTTAAGAAAGTTGGCGTCCTTCATTTCGAAACCGGCAAGGCATTTCAAGGGCTGAATCTTTACAATTCACGGAGTCTATCCGAGGCACATTTGGTCGACATGAACGGAAAAATTGTGCATTCCTGGTCGGTGCCACGGGTAAAACGTAACGACTGGCACACAACCAGGCTGATGAAAAATGGTGATCTGTTTGCAATTGTGAAGGATCACAAACTAATCAAACTCGCCTGGAATTCGACCCTCAAATGGGAACATTACGCCAGATTTCATCATGATCTGGCGGTTTCTTCCAACGGCCTGATTTATGTTCCTACGAGACGCACGGAAATGTGGACCACAAGAGGTTTTCGAATACCCGTTGTCAAAGAATACATCACTGTTCTGACTGAAAGCGGAAAGTTCGTGAAAGAGATCAGTCTTTTTGAGGCATTAAGCCCTCTGATCTCTCAGGAACAGGTCGAAAAGATTCAGAAATGGGCCCAAAATAAAGACGTCCAACAGAAATTGAAGAAGAAAGAGGAGAAAGGTGTGCTTTCCTGGGAGAACGAATATCCCGATGTCTTTCACGTAAACTCAATCGAGTTGATTGAAAGGGATGTCCCCGGCGTTATGCAAAAAGGAGACTTTCTGCTTTCTGTTAGACAACTCAATCTGGTCTGTATTTTTCGACCAGGAACCGGCGAACTGGTCTGGAGCTGGGGCCCTGGTGAGATTGAATGCCAGCATCATGCAAGTCTGCTGGAAAACGACAACGTTCTCTTGTTCGATAACGGCTGTACACGAGGGTACTCTCGAATCATTGAGCTCAATGCAAAAACGAAGCGAATTGTGTGGGAATACAAAACCTCCGCTCCCAAAGAATTCTTTTCATTCAGAAGAGGCGGCGTTCAAAGACTTCCAAACGGCAATACTTTAATTACGGAAAGTGACCGCGGCCGCGTATTCGAAGTAACTCCGCAGGGAATGATTGTGTGGGACTTCTTAAATCCTGATGTGTTATCGAAAAAGAAAACGAGAGCCGTTATTTATCGAATGAGTCCGAATTCCGGAAAACTTTCTAAACGAATCAGCTCAGCGATGACCTCAATATTTATGCAAATCATCAGCTGGTGGATCCCATTCTATTTACGGGCAGGGCGATCTGGAGGTTTTTAGTGGATCATTACGAAGTACTGCCTGAATTAGTATGCCCCGATTGGCAACATCAATCGAAACTAATCGGGTATGGAACGTTTTCACTGGTCTTTCGACCCCCCTTTCTCCTTCCGAATTCCAGGTCTGTTTCCGAATCCGGCGGATACGATACGGAAAAATCCTTACGATTACGTTGGACTCATAACGAATTCCGATCATTACCAAAACAAAATTAGAAAAACCACAGAACTCGTCGAGGCATTATCCTCCAGGGATTCACGGTTTTCCAGGCTGACCGTGTCCTCAGTTCCATTATCTCGAAATAACGATTTTCTGTTGTTACAAAACGAACAGGTTGAGAATCTCGTGGAAAAGTATCACGCGGTACGGAAAAAGGTGGAATATGAGGGAAGGTGGAAAGATAAAAATCTCGGTCAGGTAATTTATCCATATGCTGGTAAACCGCTGGCGCAGCTTTGCAAAAATCCACAGAATGCGCCTGCGTGGCCTCATTTCTTTAAAGGCATGTCTGAAATTGCACATTTCTTAATGGGTTTGCATAATCAGGGCTATGTGCATGGAGACTTGTCTCCGAACAACCTGCTTTACAACGGAACAGGTCAAAGAGATTCGGAATTCACCATCGTAGACTGGAATCTAATGAGCACGGCAGAAGATTTTTTAAAACAAAAAAAAGGACGCACGAGGGTTGGATGCTGGTCGCCGGAGCACTTCAGTTTAACAACGACGCGTCTGCAGGATTATGAGAACAATCGACATTGGCTGATTTATTCGGAGGAGATGGCGAAATATATTGAAAGACTTCTGGGTTTCAGTTTTTCTGCAGAATCGAGCAAAGGACAAACGTCGCTGCGCAAGTATTTCGAGCCGTATTCACAAGAAACGGAACATCCTGTATTTCAAACCATGTATAAGGATTTGAAAATTCTTGCCAATGAGAAACCTTCCGCCATAGGAAAATACCACGATATTCGTTATTTCATGGATACGATCGCTAAATCGGTTTCAGGTTTATTTCCGAACCGAACCGAAGCACAACAGAAGCAATACAACTTCTTTATCTCCCTCTGTCTTGCCCAAAATCTGCCAGATCGTAAAGTATATTTAGAAACCCCGGACAGATTGATACATCGCTTGACTCTTGTTCTTCAAGCCTGTCAAAAAGCAGAACAGAAAATTCCCATGCAAGAAAATATGCGTCCAAAGGTTCCGGTAGAACAATCCCTGTTGGATTTGCTACGGTGATCGATATGTCCCGTCAAACTGTAATTCTATATATGGCTCACTATCTAAACGAGTCTATCGTAAGAGAATTTCGTTCGTTAAAAAAATCTCGTTCGGCTGATGTGAATGTTAAAATGCTCTATGACAATTCTAAAAAGGACTTTGATGCTTCATACTTTGATGGCTCGTTTGATTATTATTTATATGACGTTGAAGAGGTGGCAAAGAATTACCAGTTTATGAATCAGTCCAACCAATCGATTGTTCCGGGAAATTGCATCTTCCCAATGTTATTGTTTGCCGAAACGAATAGAGACTTCAGCTATCTCTGGCGTGTGGAATATGATGCCAGGTTCAGCGGTGATTGGAGCGTATTCTTCGATTCTTTTGCCGGCAACGAATCAGATCTACTGGGCACAACGATATTTCGGTACGATTTTCGACCCGACTGGAACTGGTGGGGATCCTTGAAAGCACCAGTAGCTTCACTGGATAAAAAGTGGCTGTTGCGCGGTTTTTTTCCGGTCTTTCGATTGTCAAAAAAGGCGTGTGATATATTGGAACATTCTTATAACGCGGGTTGGAGAGGACATGATGAAGTGAGTATTCCGACAATTTTGAATTTCAACGGCTGTTCAATTGAGGATATTGGCGGAGATGGGGAATTCGTTAGACCGGAAAACAGAAATCGTTTTTACACCAATACTCCGGCATCCTCCGGCCTTGCCCCGGGAACATTCGTTTATTCTCTCATCACTGCAACTTTCCCGATATTCCAAATATGCTTTATCACCCGGTAAAGGAGTAGCAACAGCTACCGTTCTTCCGAGCACAAAATGATTCAAACCGAACCTCTTACTCGTTTCGTTGTTGCCGGATGTAGCCGATCCGGAACGACTTACATGGCAAAACTAATGTCAGCCCTCGGATATCCTTGCGGTCATGAGAGGATTTTTAATATCTGGAGGGTGTATGGCATTGGAGATTTGTCCGATCCCATGACAGCATTTTTCGAAGCAGACGCAAAACAGGGTGACGCCTCATTTTTATCGATTCCATACCTTGATCAGTTGCCTGACGGAACAGTTGTCCTTCATCAGATTCGAAATCCGCTGGAAGTTATCCGCTCGCATATGGGAATGCGGTTTTTCGCGAACCCCTACATACCGTCCATCTATTTGGCGAACGAACATCCGCAAATACTGGACTTCTTGCGAACCCATCGCCCGGAAATATTGGAGGCTGATACTGAGATCGGTCGATGCATGCGTTACTGGTATCACTGGAATCGTTTTGCTGAACGCGCAGAAACCAATCCTGCGTTAATCTATCTCCGCTACCGCGTCGAAGAGATCGATCTTGCATCGCTCCAAAAAGTTCTTCAAAAGATTACGGACAACGTAAGCGAAATCAGATGTGGTGAAGTGCTGGATATGATTTCAAAAAGCACCAATACAAGGCCACGAGATACTTCCTGGACCTGGGATAACATTCCATCGGGCGAAGACAAAGATCGAATTATTGAACTATCCAGAGTTTATGGTTATCTGACTCAATGATTTTCCATTGGTTCAAGTTTACAAAATAGGTTCTGTTTTGTCGCTATCTAAACCTCGTATCATTGTTACCGGGTATGTTGGATATATACCCGTTGGAGGCGTTGCCTGGGATTATCTGCAATATCCGATCGGGTTAGCTAGATTAGGGTACGATGTTTTTTATCATGAGGACACTTTAGAGTGGCCTTACGACCCGCTAAAGCAGGAGCGCACTCTTGATGCTGAATATTCGGCTCAATATATAGAGAAGTTCTTCGAGCATTACGCGCCAGAACTTTCAAATCGTTGGCATTATTTGCACGTCGGGAAAGAGAGTTTCGGCATGAGCAGGAGCAGATTCACTGAAATCGCCAGAACCGCAGACCTTTTCCTCAATATCAGCGGAGCCAGTTTTATCCCTGAAGAATTGTCACCAAATTGCGTGAAGGTCTTTATCGATACGGATCCGGGATACAACCAGATCAGAATGGCACAAAAAATGGCGCAGACATCCAAGATGCCGGGATTTCTCACCGCACACGACCAATATTTCAGCTATGCTGAAAACATCAATTCTGAGGACTGTCTGCTTCCAACATTCGAGGTGCATTGGAAGACCACTCGAATGCCGATCGTTCTCGATCTATGGGAACCCTTCGGCAATGAACTTCCATCCAAAAGAGAACCATGGACGACCGTTCTCACATGGAGCGAATTTAAGGGTAAACTTGTTTACAACGGTGTGGAGTATGAGGGCAAAGGTGTCGAGTTTGAAAAGATCATGGAATTGCCCCAACGCGTTGATTTTTCTTTTGAAATCGCAGTCGGGGGTAACACAACCCCGGTCGAACGACTCACTCAAAATGGATGGAAAGTCTTGCATGGCCCCGATGTTACGAGAACTCCACAAAAATACCAGCAATTCATAGCTAAAAGCCGTGGTGAAATTTCAGTCGCAAAGAACGTCTACGTAGCTCTTCGTACCGGCTGGTTTAGCTGCCGTTCCGCATGCTATCTTGCAACCGGTCGCCCGACTGTCCTGCAGAACACCGGTTTTGACAAAGTATTTCCGACTGACAAAGGGATTAAGGTGTTTGATAATTTGAATGAGGCTGTCAGTTCGATTCGCGAGATTGAATCGAACTATGAGGTTCATGCCAAGGCGGCGCACGAAATCGCCGAAGAATACTTCGACTCAAAAAAAGTTCTTAGCCGGCTGGTGAAGGACGCATTGGAAGGGACTGGATCCAATTCAGTCCATTAGATTAAAGTTTCAGCCTATGCAGCAATCCGACTCTTTCACAGGCATTTTACGCGCAGCCATTCTGGCGCTAGGGGTCTGGGCAATTTACGCTCAGGTGAGCGTACTGATCGGACGTACCTTCAACGAGCTACTTTCGGGCGCATGGGTTCCGGCATCAGCACTTTTGCTTCTCGCGATTGGATGGCAGAAATTATGGCGCGGTGTTCGCTTGAACAAACCCGGACCGAAGGGAGTATCCGCGGGCACACGCGCCGTCATGATATTAGCGTTGATGTCCGTAACCGGGATATTCATCTGGCATCCCGGCCATCCGATTGCGGCGTCTATTTATGTGATTGCCGTCCTGGTAAGCCTGGCACTGATTGACGATCGTCTAACAACAAGCACAGTCCCCAAAGAATACGAATCAGGAAGAAACCAAACAGCGATCGTCCTGATTGTAATCATTGCATCAATGATCATTACGCTATGTGAACACCGGGTAAATTGGGATGATGCCAAATACTTGCACAATGTAGCCAACGCCCTGGAGCATCCAAACGAACCAATGTTGGTGTACGAAAACTTACATGGTGTGAAGCAATTAAAAGTCTACCACCCGTCTGTCCGACTGCAGACGTATGAACTGCTGGTTGCAGCGATTTCGAAAGTTTCAGGTATGAATCATCTGCACCTATATTATCTGATCCTTCCACCCATCTTTGCAGCTCTAGCTGTGATTGCGCAATGGACATTAATTCGACGTTTCGCAGGCAAGCATGCCGGACTCGCATTGGTTGCAACTTTCCTTCTACTATCCGGATGGGGAGGGTATCGTAGCTATGGTGCGTTTTCTTTTGACTTTGTCGGACGAGGAATGTTTTTGTCATTCGCAGTTCCTGCTCTGATTTCTGCGGCACTCGACTTTGCGGAGATGGGAAACTTTCGAAGCTGGCTTTTTTTATTTTTAGTGACCTGGACCGGATGTCTGCTCACATCTACTGCTTACGCCGTTGCGCCGTTTGCCGTATGTCTGGTGTGGATAGCTTGTTACGGACTCTCGTTCAGTAAGATTCGTGATTTCGGAGGCGGTCTCCTTGCCATTGTTTGGTGCCCATTGCTGTTAGCATATGCCACATGGGTGACGCCGATTGTAACTCCACTAGACGTCGACAGTCCTGGTGGCGCTCATTTCGTTTTCAGAGCATCACAGGGACGAATCGCACTTGCGCTTTTTGGATTGGCTCCCTTTTTTATGCTTTTGGCAAGGCTTCAGAGCGCCCGGTGGCTCCTGCGGTATAACGCTTTATGTTTCCTGATTCTTCTTAGCGGCGTTCTATTGAAATGGATCGGACAGTATTCCAGCATACTCTCATGGCGGCTCCTCTGGGCAGTTCCGGTACCGGTAATCATAGGAGTTGGACTTTCGGCCGGGATAGATTTTTTCCAACAGCGCTTGATCTCACATGACAGCCTGCGGAAAATTCTTGCGCCTGTGGGGCTCGCGGTTGTTGTTATTGCTTTTTCCATTGCGGGCGATACTGTCGTATTCAGGAATTTTGGCTGGCCCGAAGTGAAGATGGATAGATCTTCATTTCCTGTCGCATGGTCTTTGGTGCAATGCTCAAAACCTACGGATCTGATGCTGGCCCCTCCGGAAATTGCAGTCCCGATGTCCGGACTGTTGGGCGCCCCCTCTCTGGTAGCGGTACGAGGTCATTACCTGTCCTACCTGTCTTCGCAGTGGGGGAAGGTAGAGACAGAACGCAGGAGCCGTTTATTCAATGTGGTACAGGGAAAAATAAATTCGCCGGAAGATGTTACCTGGACGCGGGAACAACTGCTGTCAGGCTCTATCAATAGGATCCTATTGAAAAAAAATAATCATGAGCTTTACACATTCAAAGAAATGCTGCGGTCTTTGAAGGTAAACCACATCGAATTGAGAAACTGGGAGGTTTGGGTTCCTAATACATCAGCGACCGAGGCGATGCAAATACAGTCATGCCTGAAGCAAGCCGAAAATCAGTCGAATTGATTCACCTTTGCAAGACCTGCTATAGTGCGGTATTCAAGATCTTTTTTACCGAATCTCTTGCGTCAAAGTATTCTTCAGCAATTTTCCGGGCCATACGACAACTTCTCTCATAGTTGCTATTGATCTGTTCAAACGCTTGAACTGCCTGATCGATCGTAGAAAAACGAAAGAAACCATCCCCTTCCGGTAGATAGTTACTTGGGCCTGTATCCTGAACGACGACCGGCTTCCCGCTGGCTAGGTAACATAAAGTGCGATCACTAATCCACGCATTCTGAAACTTAATACAAGATGGTTTAACACAACTGAACTCCCCCCGTGAGCGCCGGATGTAACTCTGATAGGCATGTGGATCGTTAGCGGCGGTAAAGGCGTGAACCACTCGCCATCCGAATCGTTCCAGCCGCTCTCGTTCCGTTTCTTCATCATCACCAAAACTGAGAGCCAGTTCCAGGACCTGCTTTGTGGAGCGGGGCAGTTCGATAAACTCAAGAAAACTAACTCGCTTATTGTTTTCGTATAAAACATCTTTGCCGTCCGAGACATATTCTTTTCCCCACCAGCTGGATACCGTGGTAAATGCTTCGCAAGATTCATCATAAACGTAGGGCCACAGATCAAGGAAGACTCCAGGACGGATATAAACCCAGGGCAGTCCGCAATCCGGGAACAGAGCATGGCTCGTTCCCACGGTTTCACCGGTAGTAAAGTAGAAATCGTGAGGAGATAAACGAAGCTGATTATTTGATATCCAGAACTGAAGCAGACCCGGATCAATATCCACAACGGCGGTTCTACGAAATTTCGACAATAAATCCGGATGAATTCCATAGTGAAAGTTGATCAGAAGATCGGCACGATTGAAAACCCGTTCGGCCTGCCGCGCTTCGATATTGATGAATTCAAAGTCCGGCGCCTCACCTTTGTTTTTATAAAGGATGACCTTTCGATCGAACCCAAAATCGTGCATCCGCCGCAAAAAGGTGGATATGAGACGAGTGTCTTTAACGTCATCTCCGGTAGTATGAAATTGCTCCAACCAGTAAACGTCGTATCCAAGAAAGACCAGTGCCGCCGCATATTGCATGTACACCCAGAAGTGACCACCTGCTTCTGGAAAGGAAGCAACATTGTAGGGCGCAACGACAACAGTTGTCATTCGAGTCGTCCGAGAGGCCCATCCTCAGGGGACAGCAATCGCTTCCCCTCTTGGCTTCGATGTAGCCTTGAGTAACCGCCCCTGATCCAGCAAGAGAATCATGTCGCAATGATCCAGGGTGCTCAGACGGTGCGCGATTACAAAAGTCGTTCTCCCCTGCATAAGGCGCTCCATGGCATCCATGATGATTGCCTCTGTCTTGACATCGACCGAGCTTGTGGGCTCATCCAGTATCAGAATAGGCGCATCTTTTAAGAAAGCCCGTGCGAGTGCAATACGTTGGCGCTGTCCACCTGAAAGCAACATACCGCGCTCACCGAGTTTGGTGTTATAGCCTTCCGGTAAAGTCATAATAAACTCATCCACGTTTGCCATACTTGCGGCCGCCTCAATTTCTTTGAGGCTGGCAGTAGGACGACCGTACGCAATATTCTCCGTGACGGTACCGGAAAAAAGTATCGGTTCCTGGAGAACAACGGCAATCTGATTGCGCAGGTCGGAAACCTTATGATCCTTAATATTCATTCCGTCTAATAGAATCTCACCTGAATCTGGGTCATAGAAACGGATCAACAGGTTCATGAGTGTCGTCTTCCCGGAACCTGTTTTACCCGCTATCCCAACGCGAGAACCCTCCGGAACTAAGAAGGATATATCGTGAAGCACCGCTCTATGTGGCTCATAGCTAAAGGAAACATTCCGAAACTCAACCTCTCCCGTGGCAGATTGAAGCGGTAGGGGGTCCGGCCGATCAACAACTTCCGGCGGCAATGTGAGCAAGACAAAAGCCCGTTCTGCACTGGCAAGGTTGTGCTGAAGCGTAGCCACTTGCATCCCCAACGACTGTAGGGGGTTGTACAATTGCCCCAGATAGGACATGACAAGAAACAGTTTGCCCAGTGTGATTACGCCGCTTTCGACGTGTGTGACGCCTAAGAACAGGACCACCGCAGTACCCACTGCCAACGTTGTCCCAACAAAAAAGCCGTGGAGGCTTTCCCTCTTCACCGCTTGCATTCGGGCTCCATACCCCTTATTGGCTTGTGAAATGAAACGACCATGCTCCAGATGCTCTTGCCCAAACGCCTTCACAACGCGGAGCGAACCAAGCGTTTCTTTTATCATCCTCAGTGCAGAAGATTCCAGCCTTTTTACAGTGTGCCATTGCTCCCGAAGCTCCTTACGCACAAGGTAAGTCAGATACGCAATCACAGGAGAGACAACCAGCGCCACTAATGCAAGCTGCAGATCTATTTTTGCCGTCACCACAATCATGCCGATCAGCATGGATCCAGCACTGATAAACGGTGTAATACCGTTCACAACAATCGACGAGATAGCCGGAGCATCGTGTTGTATTCTGTAAATGGAATCGGCTGTGCCTATTTTATCGTGATATGCCAATGACACCCGTTGGGCATGGTTCAACAAACGGGCGCGAAATTGGAGGACAAGCATTTCACTTGTAAATGTCTTAAGCAATGATTTAAAGGTCACGATCAGATTTGAGAGGAGAGCAACAATCACAAGTAGAACCGAGAGCGAGAGGAGCAATACCGTTTTTGACGCTTCGATCGAATCGGGCGTGATGATTCGGAGGAATTCCGGCAACGGTTTGGAGCCTATAACACTGTCCACAGCAAGCATTAAAGGAATCGGGGCGAGCAATGAAAGGGGTGTTGACAAGAATTCAAGAAAAAAAATTGTCCCCAGATGCAACCAGTAGGGTCGAGATTCCGACAGAAGCTCCTTGATAACAAAGATATCCGAGTTCTGATTTGTTCTCATTTCATCGTTCATTTCTTTAATAGTGGCGGTCGGAACTCGAACACCGTCAACTGCGGCCAATTCGGATAGAATGGCCCCCAAGCTCCATACTGCTTATTCCAAAAGGTGAGTAAGACCCGGTCTCTCCATTGTGGCTCGAGCCTCGTGACAAGCGGTAATTCGGAATCTACCATCCGAAAATGCACCTCCGTGAATCTAATGTCCCAAACTCAACCGGTCATTGCCGATCCTGAAACGGGACATTCAACTGTTAGCTTGTTTCTTTTTTTAAAACGAATTGTATCAAATTGTGGAAATATCAGGAAGTCTCTGTCGACGAACATAGCCCACCAAAGGCATCTCGTATCAAACCTTTGACGCCAACAGGGCGCATCGTTACAATAAAAGTTGTGTGTTCAAGATCTGCATTCCTTAAACTGCGGGCATTCTCCCTGATCTTAACCCTCATTCTTCTCTCGATATTGCTGCCTGTGCCTTTCGTTTTTGCCGCTCGAAAGCCGGTAGAAATTCGTTCTATCCGAATCATGGATGGCAGTGAAACGGACTTCGTGGTTTCGGCCAACGAAACTTTTCAATTTTATATGTTCGCACTAAAGAATCCGGATCGTTTGGTCATCGATTGCCGGCCGGTGCTTCTTTCATTTCCGATTTCGGGATCCTTAAAGAAAACTCATCCAACAGTGAAAGGAATTCGGGCAGATCGCTTCCAAGACAAATGTTGTTCGAATCGTATTTGATTTGAAACACGCGGCAAAATACAGTGCGTTAATGAGTGGAAGGGACTTAAGGATCCGGATCGCAAGTAATACAACCGAGTTTTCCGATACACAGCAGTCGGAAACCAGTCACCCCGCAAAGTCCAACAGCAATATCGAGATGAGCGTTTCAACTGAGGATCCCCACACACCCGGAAAGGTTCAGCCACCTGAGAAAGAGAGCGGCACGGACAAATCGCGCGTGAAAATGAGAGGCTATGTAGTCGATAACTTCCAAAGAAATGTCGTCAGCGGCAAGACCAGAGAGCCTTCTACAGGAAGCTCGTACGGAGTGACCGCGCGCTTCCAGAAGAAAAACAAAGAAAAGAATAAATCTGTGAGAGTCGATTACACCATAGCCGGAAATGAATACGCTGAACCCTACACCGACGACTATATGAGCCAGGATTTTAAGGTCGGGTACAGATGGGACCTGGACTCCAACTGGAGAGTAAAAACCGTCGGACAACTGGGCTTATATGAGTATGGTAGTGAATATGGGTTCCGGCCGGAATTAACTTATCGATTCAGCCCGCGAAGTGCTTTCAGTTTTTATGGAGGCCACCGCTCGAAAGTCGTTTACTACGACCAGGATCGCATCGATCAGGATCGTTTCCTGGGTTTCAAGTATAAATCCAGGTTTGGTCATCAGTCTTTGGAACTCGGCTATCAACGCAATTTCAATGATTCGGAAAAGTCACGATACGATTATGTTCGTTCAAAATACACAATCGGCTACAACGTTTTCTGGAATAAAACAGCACGAACACTGTTCAGGCTTGACTATTCTCCAAAGGAGTATCAAGGTCGATTCATCACGTTGGAGTATGATCCGGAGCTCAACGCTCACCGCCTCGATCAGGGTTGGACTTTTTCGGTTGCCTCGCGAATCAGCTATTTCACGGAATCTTGAAATTGTGCCGCGGTATGTCTTCGAGGACAGAGATTCCAATGATCCTTCGATAGACGACTACAGCCTGCATATCACCTTCCATTTCCCTTCGCGGACGGTGGTAATTTCTGCAACCGCGGTTGGAACCATCGTAGAATGGAACGCAACAAGACAAAAATATAGGGCGGATCCGAGACCCACCCTACTAAAATATTAGCAGTTGGACCAGCCGCAGGAGTGACATTTTTCGCAGCCTTCCTGTTTGACAGTCGGGCTGCCGCACTCGATGCAGAGGTTGCCTGTAGCCAAACCATCCGGCGGACGGAGTTCAGAGTCCTGTACCTCCGGACCTTTCGGCATTTCCTTTCTGTAATCCAGATACTTATGCAAGGCCCGCGCAATCGCATCGGGAACGGATCGAACTCGCTTGGGACCGTAACCAACATCCCGTGAACCACCGATGCCCTGCAGATGACGGATGATCAGATCCACACGCTGATCCGCATTCAAGGGTGAGGGCATGCGCAGCATCAAACTCAAGCTACGGCCCAGAGCTTCAGCATCCGCAGCAACGTCTGAACCTGCTTTTCCGACGTTCACAAAAATCTCAAACGCATCCCCGTTCCCATTTTCATTGATCGTTGTATACACTGTCCCATGTGGCGATTCCACTTTGATCGTACGACCCGTTAACACATCGGGACGTCCTTTCATCGTGTCCTTCATGGGCAGGATATCCGCAACGGAAGCCGTTTTCGTGCCGTGTGTCAAAACCTGCATCGGCTTGCAACCATCCCGGTATACAGTGATTCCGAGACAATTCAATTTCCACGCTTGCATATACGCACTGGCAACATCTTCCGGATTTGCGCCATTGGGAAGATTGATCGTTTTGGAAACAGCATTATCCGTAAATTTTTGAAACGCTGCCTGCATCTTCACATGCCAATCGGGAGAGATTTCATGCGCAGTTTTAAACAGATTTTTCAGCTCCTCTGGAAGATTTGTTTCCGACAATCGTTCCGTGTTTGCGAACGTGCTCTTTCAGAGTTTCCGACCAGAACCCTTCTTCCTTCATTACCTTTTCAAAGAAAGGATTGAAGAATTCAAAACCCAGCCGATGTTTGAAATACAAACCGAAAATCGGCTCAATTCCGCTGGAACATCCCGCAATGATGCTGATCGTTCCGGTTGGCGCTATCGTAGTCACTGTTGAATTGCGCAACGGATAACGATCCTTATAAATGGACTCTTTCCATCTCGGGAAAGTGCCTCTCTCTTCCGCAAGAGCCCGCGATTCATCATGCGAGACTTCTTCGATAAACTGCATGATTTTTTCAGCAAGCTCAATCGCTTCATCGGATTGATAGGGAATCCGCATCTGAAACAACAGATCAGCCCACCCCATCACTCCGAGACCTATGCGGCGGTTGTTTTTTACGATGTCATCGATTTGTTTTAACGGAAACGGATTTTGTTCGATGACATCATCTAAAAAGCGGACGGACAATCGGGTGATGCGATCCAGCTCCGCGTAGTCCACAGTCCCTTCTTTCACGATCAAACCCAGATTAATGGAACCCAGGTTGCAGGACTCATAGGGATAGAGCGGTTGCTCGCCACAGGGATTGGTGGATTCCACTGGACCACAGGCAGGAATCGGGTTGGATCCACCGCTGTTGATTCTGTCTATGAAAACAAGCCCGGGATCGCCTGTTTGCCAGGCTGCCTCTACTATTTTTTTGAAAACATCACGGGCGTTCAACCGTCCGGTCTCTTTTCCCGTCTTCGGTGAAATCAACGCATACGTTTCATTCCGTTCATACGCGCCCATGAACTCATCCGTGATCGCAACAGAAATATTGAAGTTGCTGACTTCCCCCGAAAGCTTGCAGTCAATGAACTCCAATACGTCCGGATGATCCACCCGGAGAATACCCATATTTGCACCCCGTCTCGTTCCCCCTTGCTTTAACGATTCGGTCGCAGCATCAAAAACCTTCATAAACGAAACCGGACCCGAAGCAACTCCTTTGGTGGTGGAAACCATATCGTCGCGAGGCCGGATTCGCGAAAATGAAAAACCTGTACCGCCACCCGATTTGTGGATGATCGCTGCATTTTTTACAGATTCAAAAATGCCTGCAATGCTATCCTCAACCGGTAAAACATAACAGGCGGAATACTGCAAATGATTCCCTTTGCCCGCATTCATCATGGTAGGCGAATTGGGAACGAATTTGCGTTCCACCATCATCTTAAAAAACTCGCCGGTAATGTCTTCAGCTTCTTCTTTGCTTTTCCAGGATAGTTCTGCTTTTCCGATTTCTGCCGCCACACTCCAGCATCGATCATCAGCAGATTCGATTACATTCCCGTTCTCATCTTTCATGAGATAGCGCATGCGAAGCACTTCAAGAGCATTCTCCGGCCAGTTGCTAACTACATTGGGACGTCTGAATACCGTTACCATAGGGGGGTTTGCCTCTCCTTTCTTTTTAGTTCCGAATCATGAGCAGTGAATAACAAGATGGGATTGGAAAACCATTGGGAGCTTTCAGGGATTCTCGCTATATTGCTCATTTTCGGATGGTTACTTTAGAGCGGCAGTTAGTATACACAAATTAACAAAAATATACAACTATTTCTATCAGTCTCGATACTGACCACAATATGTGGTAGTAGCAGCAATGCGCCTGATGGACGAGAATCTCGCTCATTTTGCCCTCTAGAGGAACTTTGATGGATGTGCTATAATCCCCGTTTTCTATTTCCACGGGCCGGAGGAAACAACTAATATGAAACGCGGCGTGATTTTTGCGCTTAATATGCTGCTGTTGCTTGTCACATCTGAGTTGCAATGATGATTCAGGAACAGGAATTCAATTGCAACCCCCCACAGTGTCATCGATTACACCGAACCAGGTGAGTCGTGCGGAGAAAGTGGTCGGAACGATCGTTGGAACAAATTTCAATGGTGCAACCCAGGTATTTCTTGGTAATGAAGTAACCATTGAAAGTTTTAGCGTAATCAATCCAACCACGATTGAAGTACGCTTTCAGCGTAAACACCAACGCTCGTGATGGCAGAAGGCCTGTGCAGGTGACCACTCCTGTCGGTACCGGCAGCACACCTGATCTTCTGGAGGTTCTGGACAATCGAGCGCCTCTTTCTCGGATTCATGTGAATCCGGAAACAGGAGCCACCAACACGACTTACACATTCGATGGCCTGACTTCGGACGATCTCGATGGAAACCTTGCCGGTTTTGAGTGGGATTTTGGAGATGGTAAAGAGTGCTACCGGACCGATTGTCACACACAAATATCAAACGACAGGAACATTCGTTGTCACGATGCGAGTCCGGGACAACAATGACGCTTTCGGAACCGCTACGATTGAGGTCCGAGTGAAGGAAGGAACGGCCCCCACAGCGAAGATCGTGATCAGGCCAAAGGATGGGGACGTCACGACAACTTACGAATTTGATGGAACATCCAGCACGGATCCGGATGGAACGATCGAAAAATATTTATGGGACTTTGGCAACGGCAATACTGCTAAGGGACCGACTGCATCCTTCCGTTTTTCAAATCCTGGTGTTTTCAGTGTTACTCTTGTTGTAACGGATAACGACAACTTACAGAATGCCAACCGAAAAGAAGTAACCGTTGGTTCATTCGATCCGGATAAAGCGACCGCAGCGAATTCAGGACATCATTGTTGGATTCTTCAGGCGTTATTCCGATCTGCAGGGGCTCTCAGCCGAAGAAATTGTTGTCGATTGGAGCATGAACCCGAACTGTCGTGGAAGAGAAAAGGAAATCAATATCATCAACAATCAAAAACAAACCATTGAGAAGACAAAGGCGTATCCCGGCGACATCACCGTCACCTTCAGTTCGTTCAGCAGAGCACACGCAATCGCGCCGGCAGAATTTGTGTGGACTCTCTTTGCTGGAGGTGACTTCTCCGGCTTTGCGGTCCATGATTTTGAAGTCATTTTCGAAAATGGGGACTGGGCCATCTGTAACTTTGATGTGATTTAGCTATTCTACGTGCAGGCGGGCCTGAGTGCCCGCCAGCATTTCTTCCTGCTCTTCCGGCTCGTCGCTTGTTCCCATCGTAGCCACTTTCTTTTTCAATTTCTGAAGCCGTAGATCAGATTTTTCAAAGCTGCTTTGCGCATCCCTTAGATGACCACCGATTTTTGTGAAGTCCGTTTCCAGTCTACCAAGATCGTTACCCACCTGCTGCAGTTGCGACAGAATGTGCTTTGCCTGCTCGGAGATTTGAAACCCACGCAAACCCTGCAAGATCACTTGAAGATAGGCGTAGAAAGTGTTCGGCGATACCGGTATGACCTTTTTCGACAGACAGTGTTCGTACAGATCGCTCTGATCGCGCACGATCAATTCGTAGTAGACATTCTCCGCCGGAATGAACATCAGCGCGAAATCAAGAGTATTTTCATCGGGAAGGATGTATTTGATTGCTATATCATTGACATGTTTTTTAACGTCGCTCAAAAACTGCTTCCGCAAAATCTTCCGTTCCGGTTCTGATTCGCTCTTATACATGCGTCTGAAATTTTCCAATGGAAATTTTGAATCAATGCAGAGAATCGTCTTTCCGATGTAGAGCGCCGCATCCACAACGGTTCCGTTTTTGAAGGGACATTGAATCTTATACGATTCGGGACGGAGACACTGAGCCAGCAAATCGTTCAAGAAGAATTCGCCGAGCCCGCCTCGCATTTTGGGCGTCTGTAGAATTTCCTGCAAAGAGGACATTTCCCTGGCCAGATCAAAGATTTGTCTTGAAGCTTCCTGCATTTGCCCCAGCTTTCCTTCCACCTGCGCTACTACATTTGTAGTATTTGTGATTTGTCCGGTAATGATTCCCAGGTGTGACGTAACTGTCTGCACGTTCGCATCAAATCGCTGCGACACGGTTTGCTGAAGTTGCGCAACCTGATTCTGCAAATCGTTTCGGAATCCTTGGACCTGCCGGAACAGGTAAAACACCAGAAAACAGGCAATCACCACGAGCAAGCCGAAGAGCACCAAAACGACCGCATCCATGAAATGCATTGTACCATTTATAATCTGAGCACCATGAAATGGAATGAGAGAGTTGCTGTCATCACCGGGGCTTCTTCCGGTATTGGCCGTGAGACCGCGCGTTTATTAAATTCTCGCGGAGCCACTGTTGTACTGGCGGCGCGCCGCAAGGAAAGAATCGACGCACTGGCGGCTGAGCTCATAAAAGCAGGGGGAAACGTTCTCTCCGTGCAAACAGATGTTTCACGGGAAGAGGATGTCGCCCGCTTGTTTAGCGCAACCATCCGGCAGTATGGACGCCTGGATTGGTTGATCAACAACGCAGGTTCCGGCCTGCATGCAACCGTGGAAGAAACAACGCCCGAACAGATGGAGCGGATCTGGCGCACAAATTATATGGGAACCTTCTACTCTATTCGAAATGCAATCCCGATCATGAAACGTCAGGGGGAAGGACATATTCTGACAGTCTCATCGATGGCAGGCGTACGCGGGACTCCCATGAACGGGGCTTATTGCGCAACGAAGTTCGCGCAGATCGGGTCTGATGGATTCCCTTACGGCGTGAGCTGAAAGGGATTCACTGCACTGTCATCTTGCCGGGAGCGACACAAACGGAGTTTATTGAGGCAATGGAAAATCCGGGAGGCGATCAGGTTCGTCATCGAGGATTTGTGCAAGATCCTGCTGAAGTTGCGAATGCAATCGTTCGACGTGATCGAGCATCCAGCCGCCAGGATCATTACGCAAAAATTCGGGCGGACCCTGCTCGTCTTCAACGCCTTCTCCCCTGTCCCTCACCGACTGGCTCGTGGAAAAAGCTTTAATCGCAAAGGCGCAAAGATCGCAGAAGTAAAAATACCTTCTATTCTTTGCGCCATGGCGGGCTTTTGCGTCAATGAGCTATTCGACTGAGTATTTTACGTTACGAACACGCGCGCTTTCCGTGTTTGCAGGCGAAGAATGCGGGCCAAAGTCGCGAGTATCATGCGGGGACAGCGTACAGTTCCCGCGACAAGGAGCATTGCGTTGTTCGATTTGTTTTCCTTTCGCATTGTAAAAAGCGATCAGTATGTTTTCTACATGAATCGTACGATCCGTATCATTTTGAATACGCACCCAGAATTGCTGCTGATCATCTTCCCAAAGCGTATAAACCACATCTCCAGCAAGGGAACTCCCCACCACAACGAGACTGATTGCCAGGATGAAACCCGACAAGATTCCCCATTTCATGAATGTCCTCCCTCGGTTCATCTTCATTTTATTAGACTCACCGAGTTGTTATACAAATTCTATGCCGTTACGGCATGGAGCACAATCCTCCAGGAAATGTCCACTATAAAGGTCATTTATCAGAAAAAAGCTGTCGCATTTGATCCCACGGGACCCGGGAGGTATTTGCAACCTGCAGGTTTTCTTCCACATGTGCAAGCTTACTCATACCGACAAGCGCGGTGGTTACACCCTGTGTCGATCGCACAAACTGAATGGAACGCTGTGCATCACTTGAGAGGTTGGCGAAGAATCGATTGACGAATCCCGGCAAGTTTTTGGCTAGTTGTCCTTGAAGAATCGATGCGCTGCTCAGTACAAGCATCTTTTGGAGGTGTGCTGCTTCCAGCAGGGAAACAGATTGGGATCCAAACTTCTGATTCTTACTGAGCAACGCTTCAGGCATCGCTAAATTAAAGGGAAGCTGAATCGCACGAAAATGATGTTCCTCTCCTCCGACATTTCTGGCCAGTCCGATCAACTCCTCCAGCGATAAAAATCCCCTGCCGTCGGGATTCTCCCTGTATCCATTCCAGGTCGCGGTTCCGTAAAATTGAATCTTCCCTTCCTCGACTTTCCTTTCCAAAAGCTTGAAAGCTGCGAGCATCCTTCGCAAAAAATCCTGCCGTGAAACTTCACTCAGCTGAGTTTCCGGATTGTGTATGAAGTATATGTCGATGCAATCCACACCCAGATTCGTCAAACTTCGTTCCAACTGGTTCTCCAGATAAGAAGGGGTCATGCAATGGCAGCTCGCAACGATGTCTTCGGGTGTGCAGATGCCTTTAGAAATATATTCGTCCTGAATGTACCGCGATGGATTGGAAGGATAAGAACCATCGAAACTGAGGAAACCCCCTTTACTCGAGATTACAATTTCATCGCGCGAGACGATCCCGCTATCGATCGATTTCTTCAATGCAGTTCCCACATTTCGCTCGCTGTGTTGAAAACGGTAATTGATCGCGGTGTCGATCAGATTGCAGCCAAGCTCCATGGCGCGGGAAATAGAAGCTTCGTAGTTTCGGTCGGTCGCATCGTCCATTTCACCCAGGTACGTGCCAATTCCGATGCTGGAAATCGAGAAACCTTCAAAGTCTTGGAAGTGATCCTGAGGCCCCTTCCATCGACCCTTGAATCGGGCCGTCCCTTCCCGACTTGCTCCGCTCATGTGACTCAATATAAACGAATACCTCCAGAGGCGCAATTCATAGAGCCAGAAGAGTTTCGTTGACACAATTTGGCACAGTAAGTTACAATTTTCATTGGTCTAATGGGGATGCATGCCTGAAAAGAAAAACACCATCGGTCGTTTTGAGATTATTGAAAAGATAGGTGAGGGCCCAATCGGGTCGGTTTACAAAGCGCTTGATCCGGTTATTCGCCGGACCGTCGCGATAAAAGTCATCAAGCTGTACGCTCTGGAAGAGACCACAACCTTTGCGGAAGTATTCGAAAAAATCTACAGGGTTGTTCGCACATCAACATCCCTGAATCATCCTAACATTTGCATTATCTATGATTTAAGTGAAGAGAAAAAGATTCCCTACATAACAATGGAGTATGTGGAGGGACATGATCTTGAATCGCTCCTTCGTCAGAAACATCAGTTTAAAAGGTCGTGAACTCCTGAACATTTTGCAGCAGACGTGCGATGCGCTCGATTTTGCACACAAGAAGAATGTCATCCATCAAGATCTGAAATCGACAAACATCCTGATTACTCCCGATCTTCACGTAAAGATCACGGATTTCGGGATTGCAGGATTGGATGAGATTGCAGCGGCACAAACCAAAAAACTTCTCAGCATTCCTTATTACATCTCCCCGGAGCAGGCGCTTGGGGAAAAGGTCTCACCCGCGAGTGATCTGTTTTCCCTGGGCGTTGTGATTTATCACTTGCTTTCCGGGCAGCTTCCGTTTCCGGGTACCTCGGCGGCCAACACGATCATGATGATCGCGCGCGATGTCCCCGCGATTCCGTCACGGATTTGAACCGTTCGGCGATTTCACGTGAAGATTGGAATTCTTTTTTCAATGTGGCGCTTGCGAAGTCACCCAATCAGCGATTTCGTAGCGCACGTGAAATGCTGGAAGCATTGAATTCAATCCTTCCCGCTTCTGATCAAACGTACTTTCCGTTTGGATTTGATGGCTCCTTGAACGATTCCACCGGAAGGTTTGAAAAGACTTACATCGCGGAAGCGGAACCCGCTGCGCCCACGCTCATGATCAATACATCACAAATTCTGGAAGATAGCTCGCACCCGCCGGTCGAAGCCGCGCAGGCGACTACGATGGTGGAGGAGCCACGGCCGTTCTTAAACGGAGAGGCAGTAGAGCTGGAAACGGTTGTTCAAACGGACTTGCAACCGGTAGACATAAATGAAGTGCCTTTAGAGGAGATGCAACCGGAATTGGAGATGGCTCTGGACGCCGCGCTGCAAGAGTCGGGATCTGAAGAAAACACTTTAAAACCGGTGCCGGTGGAAGAAATGCAGTCCCCTTTAGAAATGGACTCGCCCTTAGAGTTGGAGTTTCCTAAAACGGAACTAGTGCAAGCACCGACTCATTATTCGGTTACACCTCCGGTTTCCGAACCCGATTTTCCTGCAACGATGCGGCCTCAACCGCAATCGTCTTTACCTGCTGATTTCGTACCGGCGTCAGGTAATTTTTTGGAATTCGAGAGCCCGGAGAGCGATGAGATGGCGACCATTCCGCCAAGTGAATCAAGGGATGTTGCTGCTCAGGCTTCAGACACATCTCCGATTGTTTCGCAATCTGAGCCCGAGCCTGAGCCTGAATTGGAATTGATCGAACCACCCGGCAGCGCCCCGACGCAACTCTTAAAAACGCCCACACTTGATCAATCGAGCGGCAACGGCCGCGACCCGGCAGCGATCGATTCCATCCCTGCAACTGTGATCGGAACCTTTCATACGCCGGTTCCCGAGCCACCATCCGCAGCCACAGCATTCGTAACGTCATCCGATCCGCCGGAAATTCCAAAGGATCATCTCAGCGCACCGACTGCAATGATGCAGGATGTTCATCCACTGGTCTCGGCTGCAGAGATGAAACCGGCAACGGAACCTTCACGACCTCCGGTCGTTCCGGCTCAGGCCCCTTCCGTTCCGGTACATCCGTTGTCAAAGCCGATGGAATCCACGCCGGCCCCCCCTGCCTCCAAACCGCCCGCGATGCAGCGTTACTTTTATGCAGCAATCGCCGTCTTTATTTTCATTTCGATTGTCGGAGCCGGCATTCTTTTCTTCAGAAAACCGCCGGGAGATGTTCAAGCTCCTGCGCCGCCACCGCCAAAAACTGTAACGGACAACACAGGAAACACGCCCCCACCCGTTCAACCCAGTCCTGTAAACGTCGCGGAGCTGGGCAGCATCATGATCACATCGGAACCGGCGGGAGCCACTGTATTTGTTGCCGGTGAAGAAAGAGGAATCACACCCGTGGAAGTTCCCCAGCTTCCATTGGGAAAACACATGTTGAAATTGCAACTGAAAGGTTACCAGGATCTGGAACAGGAAGTCGAGTTGACAGCCGAAAATCCTAATGCGTCGCTTCCCTCTTTTACGATGGCAAAAGCGGCAGCTGTGAATGGGACACTTGTGATCGATTCAGATCCGCCCGGCGCGTTTATTGTCATTGCAAATCGAGTTCTTGGCGTTACTCCAAAAACGGTGTATCGAAAACCAGGTAATTACAACATCCTTTTGAAGAAAGACGGTTATCAGGATTATTCAGGGACTGCAGTTGTTGCACTCGAGAAACGGGTCACATTCAAAGGAGTTCTCGCAGAAATTCCTAAACCGGTGCCTGTTGTTGAAGCGCCAAAACCCAAACCACCTGAGGTCACAAGAGGGCAACTGGTGACGCTAGGGCCTGATGTGATTGCTCCAAAACCCATCAACAAAGTCTATGCAAAGTATCCCGAAGCAGCCAAAGTAAGAAAACTGCAAGGCACCGTGCGTTTGAATGTTCTCATCGATGAAACCGGTCGCGTACTCGACATTAAAGTGGTGAAATCAGCTCATCCTATGCTCGATGATGCTGTAGTAAAAGCTTACCAGCAGTGGACATTTCAACCGGCTACAAAGCAGGGTGTTCCGGTCAAGGTGTGGATTACGGTTGCGATGAGCTTCCAGTCCGGCCGCTAATCGCGGGCTCACCATAAATCCTTTTGTACACCTCGTAATTCGTTTTTACGGTCATTACGTAATTCTTCGTTTCCTTAAAGTCGATGCTTGAAACGAAATCCAGTATCTCGTTCGGGGTAGAGCTGTCCCGCCATCTTCGCACATTTGATTCACCACCGTTGTAGCCGGCTGCAATGAATTCAACCTGATTCCCAAATTCTTTAATAATATTCTGAACATACCGGGTACCCAGGTTAATGTTTACCTCCGGCACATAAAGTTGATCCACCGAAAAGTTCTGAATTCCAAGCCCTGTTGCAAGACTGAAAGCTGTCGATGGGATGATCTGCATTAACCCTCTCGCAAAGGCCTGTGATCTTGCGAATCTCTTGAATTTGCTCTCCTGTTTCATAATGGATAACACAAGAAACGGGTCCAGCTCTCGTTGGCGGGAAAAATATTCTATTTCATCCTTGTAGGGCAACGGGAACAACGTTTTCAAAATCTCCGGTGAAAGGGCAAAGAGAGTCGAATCATAGGCAGGCCTTTCAAGAAAAGTTCAGAATAATAGGTTGCCGTTGAATAATTATCTCCTAAACCGGCAAGGTAAGCGATTGCCAGAAACCGTTCCAATCGATCGGATTCATCGACGCCTAAAATTTTCCAGGTCTGGGTGTCCAGGTCCGGCAAGAGCTGAGCCGCCTCATCATATAGCTGCAGGTACAAGAGTGCCGGCAGAACATTGCCCGCTGCATACTCTGAACGGATCGTCTCATCATGAGATGCATCGGGAAGTTGCGGAAGGCGGATGGCAAGGCCGCTTCTTTGGGGCGTTGTTCGAATGTTGCCTGTTATGCGTTCCCGCGCCTTGTGCGAATAAAAGTCATTCCCATTCGCGATCAACACAAACAATTTTCCAGCTTCTGCTGAGCGATTCAGTTTTTCCAGCGTCAATGCTTTCCACAACAACAATTCTTTGCTGTTGAGGAACGGCTTCAAGTTCATCGTAAGTTCAAATTGAGAATAGGCGTCTTGAAAACGGCTCGTTTGAAAATAAATACGCCCGCGCAAAAATAAAGCCTGACCGCGCTGTGTTAAGTTCCGTGATCTGGAATAAGGTTCCAGCGCGTTAAGCGCCTCCTTAAAACGACCCTGCGCCCGCAACGCATAAATCATTTTGAATGCGGCTGTATCCTGCAAGTTTCCTTTGACTGAGCTCTTCAGCTGTTCATAAACTTCGGAAGCTCTTTCATAATTCCCTTCACGAAGATACACATTGGCGTATTGATAAAGAGCTTGAGAGTACATCGGATCATCGGGCCACAAACCGAGAGCGACCTGAAAAGCTTTTCTAGAGTTTTCATGATCGCCAAGAAAGAACAATGTGCGCGCATAGTAGAATCCGGCTTCCATGCTCTGTGTGGCAACCGGCTCAAGATATTTCCGGGCCAGATCGAAATTCCAAACATCATAAGCAAGACGTCCCCTGCGTTGCTTTTCATCCGGGCCGAATGTCGTCCCTTCCAGAAGATCAAGTTCTGTTAACGATAAATTCGTGACATCATCCTTTTTTCTGGGTGCAATCAGATTCAGGAACATGTTTCTGGCCAGTGCTGTCTCGCCCCGAAGCACATATGTCCGGCCTAGATAGAGTTGCGCAAGCCGGTCTAGAGTGGATCGGTCCTGCACAACCCGCGCCGTGGAATACAAGAGGTCCGGTTTTTTCAGCTGCCAGCAGTACTCAAGCGCTTCGCGAGCCACGGAAATGTACTCCGGGTATGCATGACTCAAGTACTCCTGGTAATACTGAACAGCAGAATTCACAACACCCTGATCGGCAGCAATACGGGCCATGGGCAGCAAGACAAATGGGGCAAGCCTATTGTCTTGAGCCAAACCTTCGTAAATTGCAAGTGCTTCGCGCGGCTTGTTCGTTAAGGCGAGAGTCCTTGCATGAAGCAATGCATACGGGAGAGCTGAGTATCGCGCCGGCTCCTCCACCTTCATCCTTGTGAGTAAAACCGCTGCTTCCGTGTAATCCTTTGCATCATACTCTTGAAAGACTGCTGTATGCAGAAGATGTCCGCTGGATTGAGCCACAGCGAAATTCCCGGCCATCGGGAGAAGCAAAAGCAAAGAAAGTATGATTTTAAACATTTCTATCAAAAGTATAATTTAAGATTACATGGGTCTCATCGCAAAGGCAGCCTGCTCCTTCATCGATTATAGCGTTTGTGGGCATGACTGTGATATAAGGAGCGCAGGCATCTTACCTGCATTCGCAGCTCAATCTCTCCTATGCTAATATTTCCCCTAAGTCAAAACATGAAATCCTTTCTTGCCCTCGTTCTCTTTTTTTGCACGAACCACGCGTACACGCAGGAAATTGACTGGCGCAAAGACCTCGATGAAGCCTTTCAAGCTTCCCGGGAAAGTGGACGCCCGGTTCTAATTGACTTTTGGGCTGACTGGTGTGAACCGTGCAAAGTGATGGATTCACAACTGTGGAAAGGATCAGAAGCAAAAACCTTTGCCTCCAAATTCATTTACGTAAGATTGGATTTCGACAAGGCAACCCCGACGGTCCGTAAATATTATGTTGTTGCGGTGCCGACAGTTGTGTTCACCGATTCCTGGGGAAACTACTTGACCAGAGTTGTTGGTTTTAACGGCCCGGCAACTCATCTGAATGTCATGAAGATCGTTCCGGCGAATTTCAAACCATTGGACTCATTGAATGAAGCGTTTGCAAAAAACGGTAAAAATGTGGAAACCTTACGCTCGATTGCGCGGTTTTATTATGAATCCGGAGCTTATGAATTCAGCAACCTCTATTATGACAAAGCGATTGGTCACGCCCAATCGGAGGGCGAAAAAGTCGAAATCATGCTTTCCATGGGATGGAATCATTTAAGGTTGAAGGATTACGAAAATGCTGAGGATATTTTTACAGAGTGTCTAAAGGAAAAAGAGCTTGTGTCGCGTGATGTGGCCCTATTTGGAATGGTGGTTTCTTCGCTAGGGCAAAAAAAGAAAAAGGGAGCTGAGAAAGCTCTGGAAGAATTGATCCGGCGGTATCCTGAATCTCCGGCGACCAGCCAGGCCCGACGCTTATTGCAGAATCAGTAGATTCATTCAGGCGTGATATACGCTGCAGTAATCCCGCCATCCACAAGGAAATCAGTGCCGTTCACAAAGGAAGATTCATCGGATGCCAGAAACAGAGCGGCATTCGCAATCTCTTGAGGGCGGGCAAAACGTCCCGGTGGAATATGAACCAACCGGCGAGCGCGTTTGACCGGATCGGATAAAATTGCGTTCAGCAAAGGCGTTTCCACCGGGCCCGGGCAGAGAGCATTCGCGCGAATATTCTTGCGCGCAAATTCCACGGCAATCTCGCGTGTCATGGAAAGAACTCCCCCCTTGCTGGCTGTGTACGCGATCTGAGGAACAGCCGCACCCATTAAGGCAACAAACGATGCGACATTGACGATCGATCCTCCTCCCGCTCTCAAGAGAGCGGGAATGGCATGTTTGCATCCAAAAAATACTCCTTTCAAGTTGATGTTCATCACAAGATCCCAGGTCTCTTCGCTTGTATCGGTCACAGATACATCGGCATCCGGAAAAATCCCCGCGTTGTTCATCATCACATCGAGCTTTCCAAAATTTGCTTCCGCTGCATGCACCATGTTCCTTACATCGGCTTCCCTGGATACATCTACGCGGATAAAAAGTGACTCGCTTCCGGCCTTTTGTATTTCTGCAGTTACTCCCTTTCCTGCCGATTCATTGACATCTGCAACGATGATCTTTGCCCCTTCTCTTGCGAAAAGCAGCGCTGCTTCCCTGCCGATTCCGGATCCCGCTCCGGTTATGATTGCAACTTTGTTCGCTAAACGCATGCATCCCTCCATCGAATTTTCAGCATTATTATATATATAAGGAGCGCAGGCGTATGGAGCGCAGGGCGTCCCGTCTGCCATAAGGAGGTGCCCACATGAAGACATTTCTATGCACGTTGGGTCTAATCGTTTTTTGCATGACTCCTCTCATGGCCCAGGAGACAACGCAGCCACAGAACGAACAAGTAACGTCGGCTCAGTCCGCAAACTTCGAATCAGCGATGAAGCTCTACAAGCAGAAACGTTATAAAGATGCAATCGCTGAATTTCAGAGAATTGTGGATGTGGATCCGAAAAATGCAGCCGCCTGGTACATGCTTGGTTATGCGCATTACGTGTTGGATCATCACTCCGATGCGCTTGCAGCATTCGCAAAAGCATTTGAGGCCGACCCGGCCTTTGACCCGCGGCCCTATTTCAGGAGATAGTTGCTCAGGCGTGAGAAATTTTGTTTTTTCGATTCTGATTCTGGCAGCCTCATTTCTTGAGGCTGCCGATTTGAGTATGAAAAATCTCGATGGGTCCGGTGCAAGCCTCGTCGACCATCGTGGAAAAATTGTTGCGCTTAACTTCTGGGCAACGTGGTGTATTCCTTGCCGCGAAGAGATGCCGTTGTTCGTGCAATTGCAAAACAAGTATGCCTCTCAGGGTGTGCAATTCATTGCAGCCTCAATCGACGTATCTGAAGACCGCCCAAAAGTAGACAGCTTCGTGAAAGAATTCCGGCTTAATTTTCCTGTTTGGATGGATGCGACGATCGAACAACAGGCTTCGCTGGGACTTGGAACCGCCGTACCTGCAACTGCCATCTTTGATCGTGAGGGAAATCTGCGCTTTCGCCTCATCGGAAAATCCGATCGGAAGGATCTGGAGAAGAGAATCGAGTTCTTGATTTCAGGTCAACTTCCGGAGCCTGACCCGCTTCTGTTACCGGCTGGAATCACACGTGAGCATTTTGAACAACATCACGCTCAAGCAGGTGGAGAGGAGCATCATCATGAGGAGGAACATGTTTCCGGCGGTTCGGAAGTTCCTTCCTGACCGCTTTGACCCGGCGAAGGACGGGCAATCCGTGGGATTGCAGGACAAAACATCAAGAGATGGACGGTTGCCGGACGGTACATTCCGGAAGAAATTGATCGTGCAAAGGTCAGAACAACCATTCATTACAGATTCCATCCTCGCCTTCAGATCGGATTAGAATGGAACCCACTCGCAGAGGAAGTCGCGCCGCTTGCGAATGTGCATTTGCTTTCCGAAGCGAAATACACACCCGGCTGTTCTCTTCAATACAAGCACAGACCGAATTGGGACTCCGGACGGACAATCCTTCACCCTCACCTTCAGCAAGGACTTGCAGGCTCAACTCGGGTGGCCGGTGGCACCTTACATTGGAGTTTCCTATGGAACTTACGAAGACAAGGCAAGACTGATCGGAGGATTGTACGTTCGTTATACTGAAAACTGGTCCTCAACGATTCTGTTTGACGGAGTCAAAGTTCATCCGTTACTAACCTATTCGTATCAGCAACACTCATTTTCCTTGCTGCTCGCCAAAATGAAAAGACTCGGTGTGAGTTACAGCTTCGCTTTCTGATTGAAAGATGTGTAAGAAAGGAGATATGGAGATGGAGGGGATCGGGAGATAAAACGAATATTTTTGCAATACCTGAGGAGCTATTCCCATATCTCTCAACTCTCCTTATCCCCTTCTTACACTCTGTGCCTTTTGATTCAATCGACAGTGAGCGTTTTACTGAGATTGCGTGGGAAGTCCGGATCGAAACCACGAGCGACGCTCAAGCGATACGCAAGCAGTTGGAGCGGGATAACAGCGAGCAACGGATTAATGATTTTGCCTGCCTTCGGCAGCACGATCAATTCATGACAATTCGAGCGGAGCCGCTCGTCCTCTTCTCCTATAGCTATGGCGCGTCCTCCGCGACATGTTGTTTCATTCAATCCGCTCACAAGAACCGGAACATCTTCCGGTCCGGCAACAAAGAGGACCGGATAGCCTTCCGTTACAGCGGAAAGCGGCCCATGTTTAAATTCCGTTGAAAGCATACCCTCACAATGAGCGTAAGTGACCTCTTTTAATTTGAGCGCGCCTTCCAGAGCAATGGGATACGTCAGACCGTAGCCTAAACAATAAAGATCGCCCCTCGATGCAAGGCCTGACTGCAACGCGCTCACGTGTGGATCAACCAGATCGATCGCCTCCTGTATCCATTGGGGAAGATCTTGGAGGATGTCTGTGGAATGTCCTCCCATTCGCAATGCAAGATAAAGAAACGCGATGGCCTGGTTTAAAAAGGTTTTCGTTGCGGGAACAGAAATTTCGTAACCGCAAGCCAGAGGCAAGTATCGCTCGCTTACATTCATCAATGTGGAGCCGATCACATTGACCAATCCAAGAACATGCATGTGCTGCTTCTGAGCAATCTCCACGGCGTTCAACACATCTTTTGTTTCGCCGCTTTGACTCACAAACAGGCCTGTATCCTGTTCCGTAAGCGCGCAGCCGTATTGTGCGATAAATTGCGGGGCAAGCATGGGAATCGCAGCTCGTTGAGCAAGTTTTCCGAAATAAACGGCACCGAGCAAACAGGCATGATAGCTCGTCCCACAACCGATCAGATAAAGATGGCGTGCGGTTTTCATCCGTTCCACCATCCGATCCACATGCGATGAAGCATCCAACAAATGGATCAATTCGCGAGCTACAGACGGCTGCTCATGGATCTCTTTCAACATGAAATGCGGATATCCTCCTTTCACAGCGCTCTCCATGGTGTCTGTAATCTCTTCGGGTTGCCGTTCAATTGTGGTTCCATCCGCGAGGCTCACCAGTTGGATTTGCGAAGCTTCAAGGATAACGATTTCACCATCCTGCAAGCGAACAATGTTCTTAGTCAAGGGCAACAGCGAAGGAAGGTCGGAAGAAACGCAAGTGAAACCATCCGCAATTCCGGCCACCAGACCGGATCCTTTCTTGACTCCGTACAGTTTGTCATCACCTGCCCTACCTATCACGAACGCGTAGTCGCCTTCCAGATCGTTATACGCGCGCTGAATCGCATCCACCATGCTGTGACCCTGATTGATGTAACGTTCTACTGCATGAACGCAGGACTCTCCATCGTTTGTCGAGCGAACAGTCATCCCTTCGGATTGAAATTGCTTGCGAAGCTCCACATTGTTTACGACGTTTCCATTGTGTGCGCCAACAAGATCACCATCCGAGTCCAAATGTGGTTGCGCATTCACTTTGGAAGGAGCACCAAAGGTAGCCCATCGCAATTGAACTATGCCGCGACGTCCGATCATCTCCTGCAGGTTATAACGCGCGGCGACGTCATCGACTTTCCCGACATCCTTGCGAAGGTCAATGGAACCATCGCTGCGGATCGTCGTACAACCGACTGAATCGTAGCCTCGATAAGAAAGACGCTTGCCTGCATCTACCAGAATCGATCCAAGCTGTTGGTCTTCCTTCGTCACAATCCCAAAGATTCCACACATGGTGAGTCAATGTGTAATAGACAACGAAAAGAATGTCAATGGAAGCCGGTGAGCCGCCGGCGCTACATCAGTAAGGGCGCGATTCATCGCGCCCGCGACGCGTTAATAACATCAGCTATAATGTTGCGATGACTTTAGGGCCCGGTAGCCGTTTGGATCAATATGAAATTATTTCACCGCTAGGTGCCGGCGGTATGGGTGAGGTCTATCGCGCGCGCGATACGCGTCTCGCACGGGATGTTGCGATCAAGGTTTTGCCCGAACGACTTGCCTCCGATCCGGAAGCTCTAGGAAGGTTTGAACGGGAAGCGAAGGCCCTCGCCGCGCTATCGCATCCAAACATCCTGACAATCTTTGATTTCGGAACAGACAACAGCGTCACCTATGCAGTAATGGAACTGCTGGAAGGGGAAACACTCCGCAAAAAGATTCTTCGGGGACAGGTTCCGACGAACAAAATGATTGAAATTGGAAGCGCGATCACGGAAGGTCTGGCGGCTGCACATTCGCGCAGCATCATCCATCGCGATTTGAAACCGGAAAACATCTTTCTCACTTCGGGAGGCGGAGTAAAAATTCTCGATTTCGGACTGGCGCGGCTGGATCATTCCCCTCCACTCCAGGGAGAAAGCCGGATGGCGACAGTTTCAGGGACACAGCCCGGCACCATTCTCGGAACCATCGGATACATGTCTCCCGAACAGGTTCGCGGCCAGTCTCTTGATACGCGTACAGATATTTTTTCGCTGGGTTGCATCCTTTATGAGATGTCGACAGGCAAATGCCCTTTTGCAAGAAATACAGCAGCCGATACAATGGCTGCCATCCTGAACCACAATCCGCCGGATTTGGCCGCCACCGCGAGTGAAATTCCGCCGGAAATGGATCGACTCATTTTGCATTGTCTTGAAAAAAATCCGGATGACCGTTTTCAATCTGCGCGCGATCTTTCGTTTGATCTGAAAGAAATTGCAAGCGGTGTACGGTTTACGAAACCGATACAACGCAATCAAGCCAGGCGATTTCCTTTTGAAAAGATGCTGATCGCCGGCTTTGTGCTTTGTTTCGCACTTGCAGGACTCTGGTGGTTCGGCAGAATCGGCGGAGGAGCCTCCGATCCATCCATAAGAATTCCGGTTGCTGTGGCAGATTTTATCAACGAAACAGGGGAAAGAGATCTGGATGGCTTGTCAGGAATGCTGATCACTTCGTTGGAACAATCCAAAAAACTTTCCGTGATGACTCGATCTCGCATGTTCGACCTTACAAAACAGATGGGACAGGAAAACCCGGAAAAGATTGACGAACATCTCGGAAGGGAAATTTGCAAACGGGCAAACGTCAATGCGCTGATTCTGGCTTCGATCCGAAAATTCGATCAGCTCTACACAATCGATCTGAAAGTCCTCGATCCTGAAAAGAATGAATACCTGTTTACGACCAAACAGGAAGGCAAAGGCAAATCCAGCGTGCCGGAAATGATCGATCAACTATCTGAACAAACGAGGAGAGGACTCAACGAAAAAGCTACAGAGATTCAATCCTCCAGCCGTAAAGTCATTGATGTCACTACATCGAATCTCGAAGCGTATCAACATTTTTTCAAAGGGGAAGAAAACATCAACAAATTGGAGTTCAAGGATGCCGAGGAAGAATTTCGAAAAGCAGTCGCGATCGATCCGAACTTCGCGCTGGCTTACTGGAGGATGGCATATGCCATTTCCTGGTCGAACTTCGACCGCGCACAGGAACCCATGCGAATGGCGTTGAAAAACGCGGACAAACTGCCGGAAAAGGATCGGCTTTCGGTATTTGCCACCAAAGCTTATTTTGAAAAAAATTATGATGAAGCCTCCAGACAGCTCGATCAGTTCCTGAAACTTTATCCGGAGGAGAAAGAAGCGCTGTTTACACGAGGGGACTGGTATTATCACTTCGGAGAAAAAGAGAAGGCTAAGGATTATTTTCTGCGCGTCCTGGCGCTGGATCCCAATTTTGAACGCGCCACTCAGCATCTGATCTGGACCTATCAAGCTTCAGGTGAGTTCGAAAAAGCCGTGAAGACCGCACAGGAATATGCGGCGCGCGCGAAAACAGGGGATGCAATCGAGTTGTTCTTTCAACAGCTTGTGAGTACGGGCGACTACAAAGGAGCTGAGGAAGTCTTAAATAATGTTGCAAAAGAACACCCCGATCTGAGCGACCTTGTATTAGGTAGAGCCGAGATCTGCAGGATGCGTGGTGAATTCGAACAATCCGAATTGGAGTGTAGAAAGCTACTCGACTCGAAACGGGAGCTTTCGGATCAGGCGCTCGGACAGGGCTGCCTGGCTGATGTTTATGCAGACACAGGAAGATTCAGGAAAGCCATCGCTGCAAAACAGGAGCAAATCGCTTTGCGAAAAAAAGCGAACATGATCAGCGCCCTTTCTGATGATTACGCCGAACTGGCTTACTTGTATATCTGGGGACTCAACGACCGGAAACAGTCGGAGCAGGCAGTTGAACAATCGTTACAGTACGCCAAACAATCAGACGAAGTCCTCCATGTCCTGTTCGAAACTCTAAACTTACTTGGCAGATCGGAAGATGCTCTCCGAGTGGCCCGAGAGAATCTTTGGGGACATCGTCCGTTCACTCTCGAATGGGTACGTGCCTTTCGAAACATCAAATCCGGAAATTATCCTGAAGCAATCAAAGACTTAAACATCGTCGCAGAACGTGGCCACACACTTGATAACGCTTTTGCCCGATATCATATTGCGTCCTGTTATATGGCTTTGAAGCAATACGATAAGGCACTTTCCATTCTGCAATCGTTGAACTCATGGCCCGGGTTCCGAACGTTCCTGGAATATCCTAGATTTGTGTATTCGACTGCAACCGCGTACGAGCTGAGCGGAAACAAAAAAGCTGCGCAGGAGAACTACAAGAAATTTCTTTCCCTGTGGAAGGAAGCAGACCCGGACCTTCCGGAAGTGATCGAAGCGCGTAAGCGAATACGAAGTTAAAGGTAGGGTCGGGTTTAAAACCCACCCGCGTCGACCAGTAACAGGAAGCTGGGCGGGTCTCAGAACCGACCCTACACCTTCGCTGCTACTCTTATTCAAACTCGCCTGTGTCCCAATTTATAATATCTAATGGAAATGCCTTTAAAGGGAGATCAACGGAGCCTGGCGCGGCGGCTTGGCGCTTTCGATGCCACGATGATCGTGATGGGAGGCATCGTCGGCTCCGGAATTTTCATGAATCCCTATGTGGTAGCAAAGCTGGTCCACACTCCATTTCTTATTTTGTTTGTTTGGATTGCCGGCGGTTTGGTTGCTCTTGCCGGTAGTTTTGTCTATTCTGAACTTGCTTCACGACGGCCGAACGTTGGTGGACAATACGCTTATCTGCGCGATGGCATCCATCCGATGCCTGCCTTTTTGTACGGATGGACGTTGCTGCTGGTGATCCAATCGGGAGGCATGGCTGCGGTTGCGCTCACCTTTGCTCGTTATTTTCTTGAACTCAGCCACATCGCCGTTGCCGACTGGTTGATCGCCACGCTCGCTCTTTTTGCGCTGACTGTGATTAATTGCATCGGCGTTCGAGCCGGCAGCACCACACAATCGATCCTGATGCTATTGAAGATTGGCGGGATTCTGATCCTCGTTTTGTGTGGGATCATTTTCGGTGAAAAGGCGCCGGTTCAGGTTGCGGAAACTGAACCGATTTCGCCTCACCTTTTGACAACGATTGGCGCTGCCATGGTTCCAGTTCTTTTCGCGTATGGCGGATGGCAGACTTCCGGGTTCGTTGCTGGTGAGATGAAAAATCCACGTAGAGATTTGCCGTTTGGATCTGCTTGTTGGCGTTTGCGGAGTCATCACATTATATCTTGCGGTGAACGTTGTCTGCTTGTACGTGTTGGGTCCGGAGGGACTTGCTCAATCCATCACACCGGCATCGGCCGTCATGCGATCCGTGCTGGGAGATACCGGAGCTAAAATCATCGCTGCAGCCATTGCAATTTCCACATTGGGTTTCCTGAGCCAGGGAATGTTGACAGCTCCGCGAGTCTATTTCGCGATGTCTAAAGACCGTCTCTTTTTCCGCAAGGTTGCCTGGATTCATCCACGGACCCGGGTTCCTGTTGTTGCTGTTATTCTCCAGGGTATTGTGGCCATCGTCGTCGCCCTGTCCGGAAAATATGAACAGATTCTGAATTACGTGATTTCGGCCGACTTTCTGTTCTTTGGATTGACAGGGTTCGCCTTGATTTTGATTCGGAAACGAGATCCAGACGCCAAAGAGATTTTCAAAGTTCCAGGTCATCCCTTTACAACCATCTTCTTTGTCGCGGTTTCCTGGATCATCGTGTTGAACACTTTGTACAGATATCCATTTGACAGCCTGTTGGGGTTCGCTCTGATTCTCTTCGGTATTCCAATTTATTTTTATTGGGCGAGGCATGGACGAATATAAGCAATCGATATACATGCAATGGGCCAAAACTTCCAGTGTGGCCAAATACAATCTTGCCACGAGCGGTACCGCGAACTATTCGATCAAAGACCTGAACATTGAAATCGATGATCTCGAAATCAACGGCCCGACCATCTACGGTTACGAACCTTTGCAAAAAACACTCGGCGCAAAATGCGCAGTTGATCCTGATTGCGTGGCGGCCGCAATTGGAACCTCGATGGCGAATCATCTTGTGATGGCTGGACTCCTGGAACCGGGTGATGAAGTCTTGATCGAACATCCCACTTATGAACCGATTCTTGCGGTCGCGAAATATCTGAGAGCTTCCATCAAAAGGTTCTCACGTGAGTTCCATGAAGGCTTTCGAATTCAACCGGACAGGATTCGCGAACATATCACTTCGCAAACCAAACTCATCGTGATGACCAATCTTCACAATCCTTCCGGAGTATTGACGGATCAAAAAACGCTTACGGAAGTCGGCGCCATCGCAAAAGAGGCGGGTGCAAACGTTCTGGTGGACGAAGTCTATCTGGAATGCACCTTCCCCGCACCAGGAGTCCGCTACTCCGCTTTTCATCTGGGAAATGAGTTCATTACGACGAACAGTCTCACAAAAGCTTATGGACTCAGCGGTCTGCGATGCGGATGGATCCTGGCGCAACCTTCCTTCATTCGAAAATTTTGGCGCCTGAACGATCTTTTTTCTTCAACCCCGGCCCACCCCGCCGAGTTACTCAGTGTGATCGCTCTGAAAAATCTCCCGCATATTGCCGAACGTTCAAAAAAACTGCTGGAGACCAACCGCACCCTGGTTGAGCAAATAGTTGACAAAGTCAACTATTTTTTGGAAATGGTCTGGCCGGAGTTCGGAACGATCTTTTTTCCGCGCTTGAAGGAAGGAAGCGCGGAAGAATTCGTTAAAATTCTCCGACAAAAGTATGACACGTCCGTTGTCCCCGGTTCTTTTTTTGAAATGCCTGACCACTTCCGATTTGGAATCGGCGGCGCTACAGACAATGTCCGCCAAGGTCTTGAGAACTTGAGGAAGGCTCTCGAATCCTCGTAGTGACAGAGCATTTGCAAAAGAAAATCATCCTCACTTGTCAATCCACACACTCAAAGCCATGGCGTTCATATACAGCGGCCGGCAAATGCTCTGCCCATCATTCTGATTAGTTAAGCAGTGGGATTTCGCGTGGTATTATAGAATGTTTGCGATTTCAACCTCGAGGTTGATAGATTGAATGAAAAAACATATGAACTCATTGATACCGATCCTGCTGATTTCAAGTTTTGTTTACTTCTTCCCACTTCAAAACCTGTTTGCCCAGGAGACCGCTCCGGACCAGGAAACGAGTACTGCCTCCACACGGGCTGAGCAGTGGAAACAGAAGCGTTTGCAAAAGCAAACGGAGTTGAGCCCATTCAAACCGAGCAAAATGGAAAGGAGGCTCGTCAATTTCGAAAAGAAAGGGTTTGGGGAATCGCTCGGAGTCCGCTTCTGGGATGTCTATGCCAGCCTGGGCGGAATATCAACAGGGGCAGGATTTGGAGCGACGCTTCGCTATTTCAGAGCGAACCTTTTTGAATCACCGATTGATGTTTCAGTGAGCGCAGGTTATTCAATAAAAGGATATCAGCAATACGGCTTCCAGGTTGGAAACATCCTGCGAAAGAGCCCTGAACTTTTTCTAAGGAACTCAGGAGCGGCAGGGCTGTCCCAGTTTGAAAAGACAAAGAAAACCGAAGGAGATATTTATTATTATGCTGAAATTGTGCACCGCTATTTTCCGCAGGAGGATTTTTTCGGGCTTGGAAACGATTCGAGGGAAGAGGATAGGACGAATTACCTGCTCGAAGGAACGTCCTACGATGGAGTTGCAGGATTACGATTCGGCCCATTTGTAGGAGCGTTTTTAAAAGTCGGACTCTTGAAACCTGACCTTGGAAGAGGTACCGACAGTCTGTATCCTGATACACGAGAACTTTTCGATGACACTTCGGCGCCAGGCTTAAGCGATCAACCCGATTTTGTGAGGTTTGCAACCAGTTTATTCTTTGATTACCGAGATGGTTTTGGAAATCCAACTAGCGGAGGAATGTACAGCGCGACTTTTGCGCAGTTCCTGGACCGCGACGAAGGCAATTTCGATTTTCATAGAATCGCTTTTGATCTTCGACAGTACGTCCCGCTCTTCTCGGAGCAAAGGATTCTCGCCCTGCGCCTTTATTCTTCCTTTGATAACGCCGAGGAAGGTGCGGAAGTTCCGTTTTACTTGATGCAAACGCTGGGCGGCTCAGATTCCATTCGCGGTTTTTCGGAATTCCGCTTCCGTGACAAGAACATCTTCTTCATTTCAACCGAGTACAGGTGGGTACCTCATCCAATCTGGGAATTCGTGCTCTTTTACGATGCAGGCAAGGTGGCCCCCAAGGCATCGGATCTTGACTTCAGTGACTTAAAAAGCGGGTATGGATTTGGAATACGGCTCAAGTCAACTGAAGATACTCTGCTGCGAATCGATATCGGGCGCAGTGTAGAAGGAATCCATTTTTATATCAAATTGAATGCGTCATTTTAAGATTATGAAACTAAAAATTTTACCTTTTGTTTTGTTCCTCGGACTTTCCTGGACAATTTCGGCTGAGAAATTCTTGCCGGACGATCCTTTATGGGAGGACGCCGATTGCCAGGCGGTTGGAAATGTGGAAGAAGTGGAATTCAGCAAAACCTACAACCTGATGGTGAATACTTTTGGCGATCCCGGTAACGAAGAACCAACCCGCGCCGGAAACATCAACACATTAGGGGAAGTTCCGAATTCTAAATGGTTCACAAACCGGATCGGCAGGACGTCGATGTCCATAGAAGATTTGATTCGTGGCCCAAACACCGGAAACGGTCCGGATCCTTCTCAACGATGGACCATCATCAGCGCAAAACACGAAGGAGTTACGCCCGGTTTCGTAATTGAAGACCCGAAAGGAGATCGCTATTTTATCAAGTTCGATCCGAAAGGACATCCTCAGATGAACACATCAGCGGAAGTCGTAAGCACCAAATTCTTTCACGCTTTCGGCTACAACGTTCCGGAAAACTATTTGATTTTTATCGATCGCAAGAACATCAGCATCTCTCCAGACGCCATGATGATTGTCGATAAGATCAGAAGAAGAAAGATGAAACAGGGAGATGTGGAACAAATCTATAAGCGCATCGCCTCGCTTCCGGATGGCCGCTTGCAGGCTGTCGCAAGCCGGATGATACCGGGAGATGTGCTCGGAACCTTCCTGTTTAATGGAACACGAACGGATGATCCCAACGATATTTTCCCGCATGAAGACCGTCGCGAAATACGAGGATTGCACGTTTTTTCAGCCTGGCTCAACCATGATGAAATACAAACCTTCAATACACTGGACAGCAAAATCGAGCAGAACGGCACGGCTTGCATCGCGCACTACTTGATTGATTTCAACTCAACTTTTGGCAGCGCGGCCATCAAACCAAACGACAGGAAATCGGGTAACGAATACTACTATGAATCGAAACCCGTTTTAAAATCTGCGTATACAATCGGGTTATGGGATCGCCCCTGGCGCCGCCTGAAATATCCTAAATATCCATCGATCGGACGGTTTGAATCCAGCTACTTCCAGCCTCAGAATTGGAAACCTGTTTATCCAAACACTGCGTTTAACAAGATGCAGAACGAAGATTCTTTTTGGGCCACAAAGATCGTGATGCAATTCAATGATGAGAAGGTCCGTGCCCTCGTTCAGACGGGACAATATTCCGACAAGGAAGCAGAAGAATATCTGGCTCAAACTCTGATAACGCGCCGCAATAAAATCATCCGCTATTATCTGGATCAACTGAATCCTCTCGATGGTTTCGCTGTAACAGACGGCAAACTCACATTCAGGAATCTTGGTGTTGAAGCCGGCCTTGCTTCTGCGGCGACTTATAAATATCAATGGTTCCGCTTCGATAATGAGAAAAACACTACGTCATCCATCGCAGGCGCCGAAACCTCCAATTCTGCTGCCTTCGACATTCCCACAGATAACTCCGGCTACTTGCTTGCTCGAGTCGAAACCAACAGCGAAGGCCATCCGAATTGGCAAAAGAGTGTTGACGTCTACATCAGAAACGCTGCGGCGAAGACCGTCGTCGGCATCGATCGCACTAATTAAGCAGGCGGGCGCGATTCATCGCGCCCCTACAAATCGTATACTCATTGTAGGGGCGACTTTTATGGTTGCTGGCTTCTGTTAACCTCAAGCTGGTAAAGAGCGCAGGCCACCTGCCTGCCTTAGGGCAATGCTGAAAAACAAGAAAAGATCAAAAAGGGCTGAACGAAAATCACGCATTCTTCTCATCGTAATCACAATAAGCGTTGTAATCATCGTTATCGCGTTGTTCATTGCAAGCACCAAACGCCCCCAGGCTTTACAGCCCAAGAGGTTGAGTTTCAAACAGAACGAAACGAAACACCTTTAACCCATTCATCACTTTTAACGCTTTTCTCTTATCTTTAGAATTGTTCGGCGACAGCGCGCTCCCCAAGTCCACAGTCAGGATGACCGAAGCCACTCTGGCTTTTTCCGTTGGTGATGTCGAAAATGATGTTGTCGTTAGTTTTGTCCCCTTTCTTATTGACGCCTGCCGGAACATGATGCAAATTGAGGGCCTGCCTGGTTTTCCATGCGATGTTGTGATCGGCACAGGAAGTGTCACCACTCACGCCGATTGCGCCGATCAACTTTCCCTGAGCGTCGTACAGCGCAAGACCGCCGCCAAACACATTAACTCCACCGATACGCTTCCCTACAAGTGGATCGTTGACCTTTCCAAAATTTGCAGCATTGCCGGAATAAGCAACCGTTGTATCGACCGGATTGCTGAATTGCAGTCCATACAGACTCCCTCCGGGCTGAACAGCGGAAAACAGATTCGCTGTGGAGATTGCAAGACCAGCGAGACTAAACGCGTTTGCTGTGTTCGCTTTCTGTGCTGAAATGACACGACTGCCGGGCCATTGATCGTCCCACTTTTCACCGGTGTGAGGTGACCGAGCAAACCGTACCGTCGCGACCTACGATCGTGGCCCACATATTCAAAGCAAAACCGCCATTCGCTTTGGCGTCGCCAACACCAACCGATTTTTTTAACGCAGCTGTCAAAGCAGCATGATCCGGAACTTGAGCGCACGACCCGCTCTTTGTCTGTGCGAATGCCCCGACACTAAAACAAAATAAGGCCAGCAATGTTCCATAAATCTGTTTCTTCATAGTCATGTCCTCCGTCATCACGAGTCTAATCGCTTTTTCCTTTGATTCAAAGCCATTTTTGATTGTGAGAAAGCATTCTGAAACCTGAAGTCTTAAGGCAAGAAATAAAACGCAATTCCAAGAATGATGTAGACCGCAAGAAGCTGGACTCCCTCCATCCAGTTCGATTCGCCATCATGGCACACAAGACTCAGGATCCAGACAGAGATACCAACAGCAATGACTTCCAGATTTGTAAAGAGAAGGTCCATCGGTCTGCCGAATAGATAACTTAGAAACACCAGAACTGGCGCGACAAATAAAGCAATCTGGATGCTGGAACCGATCGCAATGTTTAGCGCAAGGTCCATTTTGTTTTTGGCAGCAACCAGAACTGCGGTTGAATGCTCTGCTGCATTACCAATAATTGCCACAATGATTACCCCCACAAACACATCAGACATCCCAAAGGTCTTTGCCGTCTCTTCAACCGCACCGACAAGAAATTCACTCATCACTGCAACTCCGGCCGTAGCCAGAAAGAGCATCACGAAAGCTCCTTTCAAGCTGCCGGCGGGCGGATGCGCGTTGTGATGGCCGGCCGCATCTCCGGCGTAGAGATGTTTGTGGGTCCGCAAAGAAAACAGAAGGCTTAAAGCGTAGGTTACAATCAGCACGATCGCAATCAATAAACTCATGTCTTGTTCGTGGATACGCGCCTGAGCTCCTGCCAGCAGATGATAGACATCCGGTATGACAAGGCCGATCGCGCTGAGTGCCATCAAAGTAGCCCCAAGCGATGCTGCTGTTCCGTTAAACTTTTGCCTCTCGTACTTGATTCCACCTGTAAGAATACTCAACCCAAGCACAAGCAAGATGTTGCCGATAATCGATCCCGTTAATGAAGCCTTCACGACTTCATAAAGACCGCTCTTCAGCGCGATGATTGCGATGATTAACTCAGCTGCATTTCCGAACGTTGCGTTCAGCAGACCTCCGATTCCGGGGCCCGCTCTTTCGGAAAGACGCTCAGTGGCCTGGCCCATCATTCCCGCAAGAGGAATGATCGCCGCGGAAGCTGACAAAAAGATGAGGACAGGCGCCCCATGCATGATTTCAAGAATGATGCTGACAGGAACAAAAACGAGGAACCAGTGCAGGAACTGAATTTGGAACTTTCCAATTTTCATTTTTCTAAAATGCAACCGCCAAACCGCCAGGACCGGTTGAGTACATCAGCATTATATGATCGAACCGAGGATAATCGAACTTCGTGTTTTCGTTCAACGGTTGGAGCTTTGGTGAAAGAATGGTGATAAAGTGCCAGTGTCATTTCTCCTTTTCATCTCCTGATCTCCCTTCTTACACACCTGGCAGAGTTTACAATGATTTATTAAACAATGATTCTGTCAGGATCGAACACGTATAATTGGTTCAAGCGGCGATGAAGAAGCTAAATTTACCCAAAGATGAAAAGAACGTCATCATCCAGGTGGACGGCCGTTCAGTTGCCCTGACCAATCTTCAAAAGATTTTCTGGAAGAAGCTTGGCATCACAAAAGGAGCTTTAATCCAATACTACATCGATGTGTCTTCCTATCTTCTTCCCCACCTCCAGGAACGCGCAATGGTCATGAAAAGATATCCGAACGGAGCCGAGAGCGATTTCTTTTACATGAAACGCGCTCCGGTTCCACGTCCTGAGTGGATTCAAACGTGCAGCATCTACCATGGTTCAGGAAACATTATCGACTTTCCTGTCGTACAGGACCTTCCCACGTTAATGTGGATCATCAATCTCGGCTGCATCGATTTGAACCCCTGGTATTCGCGTTGCGATGATTATGATCGACCTGATTTTCTGCATTTCGATCTCGACCCCACCCCGGGGGCAACGTTCCAACAGATTTGTGAAGCTGCTCTCATTGTGCGCGACACTTTGAAGGCCCTCACAATTCCATGCTATGCCAAGACGACCGGATCCCGCGGGATCCACGTTTACATTCCAATCGAACGAAACCCCACTCAAAAAGAAGTCTGGCACTTTGCGAAGGCTATGGCGATATGGCTGGCAACGACTTATCCCGAATTATTGACTGCTGAGTATCGTGTTGCTAAGCGTCCTCCCAAACGAGTGCTGGTGGATTACAATCAAAATGCCTGGGGAAGAACACTTGCCTCCATTTATTCCGTGAGGCCTACTCCTCACGCTACTGTGTCCACGCCTGTGCGGTGGGAGGAAATTGAATCAGGGATCCGCATGGAGGATTTTCGATTCGACAACGTTCCACAACGTCTCAAAACAATCGGTGATTTATGGAAACCTCTTCTTGGCAAACGTAGAGTCAACCTCAACAATTACAACCTCTGAAAACCTTAACAGGAGACCAAGTACTATTGGGTCTTGCTTCGATTGAACTTCGAGCAATCAGAGATAAATTGTTTGGAAAGGAGATGTTTTATTTTTGTTTAAAATCAGGCAAGTTGTCCGGCTTGGGACCTCTGTTCTTACGATGTCAAAATCATCCCGACGACGTTAGAATTTTTTGCAATCGCGCAGCAATTTGCGCCTTTGGCAACGCACCAACCAGACGATCGACTTCCCTGCCATCTCTGAAAAATAATCAGAGTCGGGATGCTGCGAACCTGAAAACGATAGGATACGGAAGGATTCTCATCCGTATTCAGTTTGGCCACACGGATCTTCCCTTTGAATTCTGAAGCCAGTTGATCAATCACCGGCGCCAGTGCGTGACACGGGCCGCACCAGGGAGCCCAGAAGTCAACGAGCACAGGAGTGTCGGCTTTCTCAACAAGACTGGAAAAATTGCTGTCCGTCACAACATCCGGCCCTGCCGTTTTCTTCAGCGGCTAACGGCTGTCCGCACTCTCCACACTTCGGCTGGAGACCGAGTTCAATCTTTTCTGTTGAAACACGATTCTGTTTTCCACAAGACTTACAAATGACAAACTCGTATTCCATATTTTCCATCCTCAAACTATAGGCCTCTGATCGGTCTTTGGCACGCATCAGTTTCAGTCGTATGCAACTATTTCAGCTTCCCGGATCCGCTCTTTGTGCAGAATGAAGTACGTGATGCCGAAAAGAATCCCTGTAACGAATCCAATATAGTGCGTACGATAGCTCACAGAAGGATCGAATGTGGAACTCAGTAACATGATGAAAGCGAAACCCGATGATCGAATAAGCCTGTTGGGAATCGAAAATCGTCGCTCCACGGAAACAAACAGAGTCAACCAGAACCCCGCCATCAAATAAACCACCCCTGAAGCGCCCAGTAACCTGGCGCCGGGTGAGTATGTTGCGATCGAAATAAAATTCACAACGGTGCTGAGCAGAATTACTGCAACCGGATAAACACTGCGTCCGAAATATCCATACAACAGATAACCAAACAAAAAAAGGCCCGGCCCGTTCGACAAAAAATGATTGACGTCCGCATGAATCAGCATCCCGGTGAATAACCGCCAGTATTGATGCGAGCCGAAAACTTTATCCCGGTCGATGATCAGTTCTTCGGCCAGACCAAAAGAATTTCCCCAGTAAACAAGTGAAAAAAGAAAAACAATAGCAATTGCAATAAGACTGATCGCCGCGCTGTTCTTCCTGGGCGGCCGTGAAAGATAAGTTTCAACGACCTCGATTCTGTCCTGAATTCATCCTGTTCCATGACGCGCCAAAATTTTATCTTGCACTGAAAATCAGTAATGCTATGCTATCAGTGATTCGGATGCATAGAAAAGAGAATTTCCGCTACACGGTACTCACGCTTCTGCTGTTCATTTTCGCCTGCGCCAGGCGTCCGCCGGAAACCACTGTAATCCGGCCTGTCCAGCGTGACCCGGTTCAGGAATTACGAATTCAGCTGGACTCTGTTCTGTCAGATCCTGCTTTTGAAAATGCATTCTGGGGTTTGTCGATTCAATCCCTCGAAAACGGACAAATCCTCTATGAAAAGAACTCCGGCAAGTTGCTCATGCCTGCTTCCAATATGAAGCTGATCACGGCCGCCGCTTCCATGAAAGGATTGGGCCCTGATTTTACGTACGAGACAGAGATAAAAACAGATGGCGTGATCGAAAACGGCACTTTGAACGGGAATCTTATTGTGATCGGAAGCGGTGATCCAACGATCTCTTCACGGTTTAAAGATGGCGATCACTTTCGCATCTTCAACGATTGGGCAACTCAGTTGCGGCAGTTGGGCATTTCAAGAATCGCGGGAGATGTAATTGGTATCGATGACGCGTTTGATGATGAAAGGATCGGATTTGGCTGGTCCTGGGATGATCTCCCCTATTATTACGCAACGGAAGTGGCCGCGCTTCAGTTCGCAGAAAATGCAATCACTGTTACATTGCATGCCGGGCAGCAGGAGGAACCGGTTACGGTGGAAAAGGAACCGGACTCTTCCTACGTGACGGTCGTCCACGACATCGATGTCGCATCGAACGCGGAGACCCGCGTGGACTGGAGTTACAAGCCTGAAACACGAACCGTTTACGCTACCGGAACACTACCACCAGGCGGTCAGGATTATGGCTCCTTTTCAGTCCACAATCCTGCAGCGTATTTTGCATCCACATTAAAGGAATCCCTTGTCGCAAACAGAATTCCGGTGTTGGGAGAGGCCTATCGTGGCAGCGATCGATTTTACAAAATTCCTGAAAACGCAAAACCACTGTTTATTCATCGATCACCACCGTTGCGTGAAATCCTTTCTGTCCTTCTGAAGGTGAGCCAGAATCTTTACGCTGAAACACTCATAAAAACTCTGGGTAAAGGCACGTTTTCCGGAGGAATTAAACAGGTCGAAAACATCCTTGCACAAATTGATGTGGCGCCTCAGAACTTCATCATCATGGATGGCTCCGGCTTGTCGCGTTACAATTACGTCACTCCCAATGGGCTGCTCCAGTTGTTAAATAAGATGCATAGCGATCCTCAATTTGAAGTTTTCTACAACGCTCTTGCGATCGCAGGTGTTGACGGAACTCTTCGGTCCCGTTTAAAAGGTACACCTTCCGAAAACAATGTTCATGCGAAGACCGGTTCTCTCTCGAATGTTCGATCTCTTTCAGGATACGCGCGAACGCTGGATGGCGAACTGATGGCTTTTGTTATGATTGCGAACAACTTCAGTTCGCCTACTGAAACGGTGCAAAGTGCTCAGGATGCGATTCTTCAACACCTGACGCGATTTAGCCGGGCCAGCGCACGCTGATGTCCTATGATGGCTTCTGTAGGGGCGCGATTTATTGTGCCCGCCTTTTATGCACAACATAAAATTAGTGGTCTTTGACCTGGCCGGTACAACAATCAAAGATGAAGGACAGGTTTCCGCGGCGTTTATCTCAACACTGAAAAATCACGGAATGAAGATCACGAAAGACGAGATTCATGAGATTCGTGGCGCGTCCAAGCGAGAAGCAATACATCGTTTTGTCCCGACCGCTGAGGCTGCTGATGAAATTTATCGCACGTTTCACAACAAGCTTTTAGCAGCGTATCGAACGAGCGCGGAAGAAGTACCCGGAACAACTGAAACATTTCACTATCTCAAAAGAAAAGGGATCCTGATTGCGCTGAACACAGGCTTCGACAGAGCGCTGATGCAAATCATTCTTACAACGACCGGATGGGACAAAAACTTGATCGACGCCGTTGTTTGCGGCGATGATGTTCCGAAGGGACGTCCAGCTCCCGACATGATCTTTCGCGCGATGAAAGAATGTGGCATCCGCAACGCTGATGCCGTGACAAATGTCGGCGACACGGTACTTGACTTGCAAGCAGGGCACAATGCCGGCGTTCGCTATAACATCGGAGTGCTATCCGGTGCTCACACAAAAGAACAACTGGAACGAGAGCCGCACTCACACATCATTCAGTCGGTAGAAAACTTACAAACGCTGTGGACGCAACTTTGAGCTTACTGGCTATGAACAACCTGATAGTGACGAACCGTGGTTACAAGCTCAATCAAGAATTCTTTGTCTCTCGGAAGCTGCATCGCACGTTCGATATCTTCGCCCACCACTTTCTTGATCGCCTCACGCGATTCCCAGTAGGAAATCACAACGAATTCAACGGCGTCAGAAGTAGGTCGGCGAAGGAGTTGAATTCCAACATTTCCTTTGGCCGAAGTCATTTGGGGAAGACCTACTTCCTTTAGATACGTTTCGTAGGCATCTGCTTTGGCATGTGTTGTCCGGCCCTCCCAAACTCGCGCGATTCCCTGCACCGCAGCCTGGGTCGGTGGTGTAAACGAAACAGACAGAAGTAAGAAACAAACTCCTGAAATCAAAAGAACACGAGAAATTTTCGTTATCATGGTTTCTGTCCTCCAGTGGAGAAGCTATTACAAGGCGACTTGGGATTCAAGGGCCGCGCCCACGACGCTACTGATTCATGTCCGTAGCCCATGCATCATTCTTTACTTTCCATTCCTTGCCTTCCATCAACATCATGAGGGTACCTTTGGACGTTTTTCCATCCGGGTCTTTCCCTGTAGCTTCCAGGACAGCAACCTTACCATCGCTCTTGCCGCTTAAAATCTTGATCTCTCTAGCGTGCATCGATTTCATAATCGGAAATGCTTCCTTGAACTCGGGACTATCCATCATCTTTGCATCTTCAGCAACAACAAGCTTCCGTAAAGCTGCAAGGTCGCCCGTATCCATGGCTTTGAAGTATTGCATATAGGCTTTACCCGGATCTCCGCCATCCGCCGGCAGCGCCTTCGCATTTTTAGTGTCCAATTGCGGCTCTTCGCCAAAAACAAATGCGCAACTCATTAAAACGACCAGCAAAAGCACAGCTTTTTGAATTCTCATCAATCTCTCCTTTATCTTGGAATTTCATCATTGTACGTTGATTTGCATACTTTGAGTACAGGAACGAGTGGGTATAATCAAAGGACTATCCGGACAAATCATCCGCTTCAGGTAGGAGGAGCATGAAGAAATATTTCGCGAACTGCATTGGACTCTCAGCAATATTGTTACTGCTCTTAATTTCGTATCCATCATTAGCCGGCGCGAAGGCAGCTCTGAGATCCGACACCACAGGTGGTTCACCATTCGCAGATCTCAAATGGCGCGAAGTTGGACCTTACAGGGGAGGCCGAAGCGCAGCGGTGATCGGAATCAGGTCGCAACCTCTTGTGTATTATTTCGGCCCCACCGGTGGAGGAGTTTGGAAAACTCTGAATGCCGGCAATACATGGACGAACATCTCCGATGGTTTTTTCGGCGGATCCATCGGCGCGGTTTCCTTGAGTGATTCTGATCCGAACGTGATCTATGTGGGAGGCGGCGAAAAGACCGTTCGCGGAAATGTATCGCATGGTGATGGCATCTGGAAATCTACGGATGCAGGAAAGACCTGGAAACATTCGGGCCTTGCGGATTCAAGGCACATTCCAAGAATTCGCGTCCATCCTCAAGATTCGAATCTTGTCTATGCAGCTGTGCTGGGACATCTATTTGGCCCAAACGAAATGCGAGGAGTGTATCGCAGCAAAGATGGCGGCAATAACTGGGAAAGGATTCTGTTTGCCAATCGCAATGCAGGAGCGGTGGATCTCATTCTCGATCCGACAAATCCTCGCATTCTTTATGCATCCACATGGCGTATTCGCCGGACACCATACAGTTTGGAGAGCGGAGGAGATGGCTCGGGACTCTGGAAATCAACCGATGGCGGAGACACATGGCTGAACATCTCCCGCAATAAGGGACTGCCAAAAGGAACTCTTGGAATTATCGGAATCACCGTATCTCCTTCGAATCCGAACAATCTTTACGCCATCATCGAATCAGAGAAAGGAGGCGTGTTCCGGTCCCGCGATGCCGGCGAATCCTGGGAACTTACAAGCGAAGACCGCTCTCTTCGCCAGCGCGCGTGGTACTACACTCGTATCTATGCGGACCCCAAGGATGAAGAGGCCGTATACGTTTTGAATGTTCAGTTTCAAAGATCCAAAGATGGCGGAAAGACATTCACCAGAATCGACACGCCACACGGCGACAATCACGACCTCTGGATCTCACCGGACGATCCTTTGAGGATGATCGAAGGGAATGACGGAGGAGCCAACGTAACGAACGATGGGGGAAAGAACTGGACGGGCCAGGATAATCAGCCGACATCGCAAATTTACCGCGTCTCCACCGATAACGATTTCCCTTACAGACTGCTGGGCGGACAACAGGACAACACGGCGTTACGAATTCGGCACCGTTCTGTTTTCGATTCCGGAATCGGTATTCGCGATTGGGAACCTACAGCAGGTGGAGAAAGCGGTTACGTGGTCGCGCACCCGGAAAATCCTGATCTCGTTTTCGGCGGTTCTTACGGTGGATATTTAACAATGGTCGACCACAAAACCGGCCAATTTCGCGATGTCAATGCGTGGCCTGATAATCCAATGGGGCATGGTGCTGAAGATTATCGCTATCGATTTCAATGGAATTTTCCAATCTTTTTTTCGCCGCACAAACCGCACGCGCTTTACGCAGCAGCGAACGTGCTGTTCCGATCAACGAATTTAGGGTCCAGCTGGGAAATCATCAGCCCCGATCTGACCCGCAATGACAAATCCAGGCTGGGTTCCTCCGGTGGACCAATCACAAAAGACAATACAAGCGTCGAGTATTACGGAACCATCTTTACGGCTCTCGAATCACCGCATCAAGAGGGGCTCCTATGGGCCGGGTCGGATGACGGTTTGATTCATATAACTCAGGATGGCGGAAAAAATTGGAAAAATGTTACTCCCAAAAACATGCCGCAATGGATCCAGATCAACAGCATCGAAGCTCATCCGTTTGAAAAAGGAGGACTCTACGTCGCTGCTGTAATGTACAAGTCGGATGACTTTCAACCCTATCTTTACCGGACGACAGATTTCGGCAATAGCTGGACAAAAATTACGAACGGCATTCCCAAGGACCATTTCACCCGGGTGATACGCGCGGATCCGGTGCGACGCGGTTTGCTTTACGCAGGCACAGAAAGAGGTATCTACGTTTCATTTGACGATGGCACAAACTGGCAGACCATGCAAGGAAAGCTGCCGATTGTCCCCATCACAGACATGGCACTGCGAAACGCAAGCCTCATCGTTGCAACGCAAGGACGAGGCTTCTGGATTCTGGATGACCTCAATCCCTTGCGTGAATGGAATCCGGAAATTTCAAGTGCGAAACTTCATTTATTCGCACCACCACAGGTTTATCGAATCCCGGGCGCATCCTCCTTTCAATCTCCCCGAAACATGGGGACCAACCCGACGGACGGTCTAACCGTCCAGTTTCTGATCCCGGAAGCAAAGGAAGAAACAACTGTAAAAATGGAGTTCCTCGGACTGGACAACAAAGTGCTTCGTACATTTGAAGGAAAAGTGCAGGCGAAACCCCCGAAGGCCGAAGCAAAACCCGCCGGTGAGGAGCAACCGGAATCCAGGCAGCCCACCGTTTTAACGGAAGAAGAAAAAATAGACAAGACCGAAGAAAAGGAAGAAAAAAAGGAAGAAGTAAAATTGGAACCTCTTCCGGGATGGAATCGCTTTACCTGGAATTTGCAATTGGAAGATGCGAAAAAGTTTGATGGTTTGGTCCTGTGGAATGAAGGCGGGATCGCAGGACCTCGCGTTGTGCCTGGAAAATACCAGGTACGATTGACGATCGCTGACCAAACGCAAATAAAACCGTTCGAAATCCTGGCCGACCCGCGATCCATCGCATCTCAGACGGATCTTGAAGAGCAATTTAAATTCTTATTGGAATCACGTGACAAGCTCACACAGATGCACGATCAAATTAAAACAATACGCGCGACTCGAAATCAATTGAATGATTTAAAAAAACGCTTAAAATCGAACGAACGCTACAAACCCGCTGTAGATGCCGCAGCCGATCTCGATAAAAAAATGACGGCCGTGGAAGAACAGTTATACCAGACGAAAAATAAAAGCAGCCAGGATCCATTGAACTTTCCGATTCGATTGAACGACAAACTTGCCTCCGTTACTGAATCAGCGACGGCCGGAAACTATGCACCCACCGCTCAGGCAAAAGCCGTCCGGGCGGAATTATTCGCTGCGATCGATAAAGAATTACAAAAACTGAAAGATCTCTGGGATAAAGATCTGGCAGCCTTGAACCAGACCTTGAAGCAACTCGATACGCCCGCGATCGTTGTAGAAACAAAACAGTGAATCTATGTATGCATATGGGTGCGGGAAGAATGTGGCGCGGACGGGACGCCCCCGCACCACTTTGAATAGGAATGTTTGATCGCAAGAGTTTTTCCGCAGGCGTTCTGTTGATCCTTTCTGGCCTGATCACTCCATCCATGTTTTTGATTGAGTGTTTCCGGAAGCTTCCACAGGATCCTGTTTTAGCCGGACGGCTCCTGACTGGAGCCTTGCTTTTTAGAGTGGGGCTTGTGACTCTCGGGACAGTTCTGATTGCTTTGAGCGCTCAGAACATCCGAAAGAGACTCGGGTGGCAAAGCACGGCGCAAGCGACAACCGATCCAAGAGATACCTACAGGATTCCTTTGTGGCTCTTGCTCATCGTCTCGACCGGACTCCGTCTTTACAAGCTGGGTGAAGGGCTCTGGTTGGATGAAATTGCAATGTACGTGAAGTACTTGACGCTCCCCTTCGGAGCGCTGCTGACAACTTACGATTCTGAAAATCAGCATCTTCTCTTCACTATTCTTGCACGCCTTTTCACATATCTTCCAATTGAAAATACCTGGGCTATGAGGCTTCCGGCCGTTCTATTCGGCGTGGCAAGCATCTGGGCCCTCTATGTTCTCGGTAAGGAATTGTCTACAAGACGTGAGGCATTTCTTTCCGCATCTCTACTATCATTGTCGTACTATCATATCTGGTTCAGCCAGAATGCCCGTGGGTACACCGGCCTGCTGTTCTGGACACTCTTCACATCATGGTTTTTTGTACGCGCCCTTTCCGGCAGCCAAACCAGGCTGTGGATTTACTATGCCTGCACTGTGGCGCTTGGCATCTTCACTCAATTCATCATGATCTTTATAGCGGCAGGCCATTTCTTGATCTACTTGTATTTTGCTTTCATCCGCCCCCAGCCCGCGATTCGCTGGACCGGACTGCTTCTCGGCTTCGCTCTCGCCGGCCTTCTTGCGTTCCAGTTGTATGCCCTCGTCCTCCCGCAATTCCTAAATACGATCGGAATGAAAGGGACCGTAGCCATCTGGAATAATCCGCTCTGGACATTAAGGGAATTGATCAGAGGAATGAAGGTCAGCTTCATGGGAAGCTTTGCAGCTCTCGCGGCCCTCCTGGTCTTCTTCGCAGGCTTGTGGAGTTATGCGCGAAGCAAGCCTCTGCTGATATGGCTGCTGATTTTACCTCCAGTCCTGGGATCGATTGTGATCATTGCGCTCGGACATCCGCTCTGGCCGAGATTTTTCTTTTTCACTTTTGGATTCGGCGCTCTGATCGTTGTAAGAGGAGGAATGACGATCGGAAAACTGGCAGCGAAACGGCTCCCGATGAGCCCCTCCCGTGCCGCGCGCGCAGACAAAGCCGGACTTCTGTTCTGTTGTTGTCTGATTCTGGTCTCCGCTTTTTCGATACCCGTGGCTTATCTTCCCAAGCAAGATTTCGTTGGGGCGCAGCACTTCGTCGAAGAGAACAGACGCCCCGGCGATGCGGTGGTAACAGTTGGCAGAGTCGTATACCCCTACAGCAAATTCTACAGGACGAACTTCACAGAGGTCACATCCATCGAAACGTTAAACGAGGTGCGAAGAAATTCTGAACGGACCTGGTTGCTCTACATGATCCCTGAAGATGTTCAGGCCGTCTATCCTGAAATTATGGCAAGCATTCAAAATAATTTTAAAACAGTCAAAAAATTTCCAAGTCCGCTGGCAGACGGCACGATCTTCGTGTGTGTAACAAAGTAGCGGCAGAGCATTTTCCGCGATTTGACCGTCAAGCCACTACCCTTGTTTGAGACCACGGCGCATCCTCACAAGGTAGCCAGCGAAAAGAATGATCATCACGAAATCGATTGCGACAACAAGTCCAGCCTGTTGCCGAAGGTATCCGGTACCATGCGCGAGAACAAGTCCAATAAAAATCAGTTTACCAAGACCTGCGACAATCAGAATCAGTGGACGCAGAGGTGGATGGTAAGCGCCATAGATAAGCATCGCTCCCACAATCACAATCAACGCAGCCCAATTGCGCACGATAATCCCCGCAAGCGGGCCTTCAAGCGATTCACCGAACGTAGATCTCAATGCCGCCTGTGGAGCGATCGCTGTATAGACCATTGAACACGTGAGCAGACCGCAGACAATCATGATCCACTTCATATTCGCGTTGATCCAATTCACGTTAAGTCACGGTGAATAGCCGTTCTGGTAAGGGCGGCCGGAGACCCGCCCTACGGAGTTTTTATACCGGTGGACGGTTCCACCTTATAGCGCATCTTGGCCGCATCGGACACCACGCTTGCAAATTCCGGATGATCCCGCAAAGCGTTATGAAAGTCCTCTTTCGATAAGGCAAACAGGTCGCATTGTGTTACGGCGCGGACGGTTGCATTGCGTGGCTCCGATAAAAGTAGACTGATTTCTCCGAAAAAATTGCCTTCTTTCATTTGAGCTATGGCCTTACCGCTATTGTCAAGAACTTCAACCGCTCCACGGCTAATGATGTACATTTCGCTGCCAGGTTCACCGCTGCGAACAATGGCTTCACCCGCAGCATAAATTACCGGTTTCAACAACAGAATGAGAGCATTGAGAAACTGCGGATCTGCCGATTGAAATAAAGGAATTTGCTGAAGGGCATTGTAGTTGATGATTTCAATCCATCTCCGCCCGTCCCGTTCAATCAAATCGGATGCGGATGGCGGCCCCCACGAACCGGCCGGATAGTTTGGAAACTCCGGCGCCGGCTCGGATTGCCAGAAATCGAGAATCGGCTGAGCGATTCGCCAGCAAGCCTCCACAAGGTCGGTGCGCGAAAATAGCGTTGCATCGCCGGCCATTGCACTGTGGATTAAAAACTCGTAACCCGTTCCGCGAGCCGCTTTAAACACTTCACTGTATCCGAATCGCATATTCACATCCTGAAGCTCCATCGAAGGCCCTGGAATTTTCGCCTGGAATCTCAACTCAATTGCCTGATCCGGCTGGAGATGAAAAATCAAGCGGTTCGGTTCCACATCTGTAATTTTCGTTCCGCGAAAAATGCTTTGAGGACTTCTCTTGAACTCAATCACAACTTCCGTCCCTTTCTTCCAAAGGCTTTTCCCGGAGCGAAGATAAATGGGAACGCCTTCCCAACGCCAGTTGTCAATGAATAATTTCATCGCTGCGAAGGTCTCTGTTTTGGATTCAGGATCGACCTTTGCTTCCTGGCGATAACCGACCATGCGCGTTCCATCCGGTTTTTGACCCTCGCCGTATTGCCCGCGAACCGCATGAGCGGCAACATTCCCAAGCTTCAGGATTCGCACCGACTCCAACACCTTCACTTTCTCGTTTCGGATCGCCTCGGAACGAAAAGAAGAAGGCGGTTCCATGCATAGATAGGACAATATCTGAAACATGTGGTTCTGAATCATATCGCGCAGAACACCCGACTTGTCGTAATAGTCTCCGCGCGTCTCTACACCCACAGACTCGGAAACGGTCAACTGAATATGATCGATGGAATGGCGATTCCAGACGGATTCAAAAACTCCATTCGCGAACCGGAAAGCAAGAATGTTCTGGACTGTTTCCTTTCCCAGATAGTGATCGATGCGGTAAATCTGATCTTCATCCCAGTATCGCAAAATCAGACGGTTCAATTCGATTGCCGATGCCAGATCGTGACCAAATGGCTTCTCAACGATCACGCGACGCCAACCTGCATCTGACTTCCGTAAGCCGGCCTGATTTAAGTTTTCGCAAATCGCGCCGAAAACATTAGGCGGTGTTGCCAGGTAGAAAAGAATGTTCCTGGTTGTTCCGATTTGAGATGCCAGCGAAGCAAGAAATTGATCGAGAGCACGATAAGTCTCGAGATCATCGAAGGAAACGGAAGCGTAGTGCAACAGAGAGGACAACTGGTTCCAGGCCTTTTCGTCGAACTGCGCGCGCGTTGAGAACTTCCTGATATCCTCAGCCATCCGTTCTCGAAAGTAGTCGGTGGTCCACTGACTCCGCCCTACACCCACAACACCAAACCGCTCCGGCAGCAATCCTGAGCAGGTCAAATTGTACAGGGAAGGCATCAACAATCGCTTCATGAGATCACCCGAAGCACCGAAAATCACCAGCAAACAACCGTCCCGGGGTGGATGATTCAGTTCCGCGATTACAGGAATTGATCCATTGTTTTGCACACGATCCGCCATCATGAGCCTCCTTTTGTTTTAAATGTTACCGCAGGATAGAAAGACTGAACAGAAGATCCCGGTTTACATTTGTAATGCCCGCCTTTCCATTCGGCGATACGATTAGCGCGATTGACGTTTTGTAGCATTCAGTCCCTTGTCCTCTGAAGCGAAAGGCGGGATCCAGCGTTCCACAGTTCTGGTGTAGCAGCGCTCAAGACATCATAACCCAAACTGGATTTACCATGAATGCAATCTTGTCAAACTGAATTGCAATAAATAGCCAAACGGTTGTATAAATCTTTCCACGGCAAACGCGGGATTCCTATCGCCCCTCAGCCACGGACCGATCTGTTTCGAAGGTTTGCTCAAGGAGATAAAGATGAACAAACAGCGCACCGCCCCCATTGAAATGAAAACGAATGATTTCCGCACAATCGGGTATCATCTTGTGGATCGTATTGCTGAACTTCTGGATTCATTTCCAATGCGTCCTGTCACGCCTGGTGAAGCGCCTCCGGTGATTCGCGAGGCGCTGAAATCATCACGCTCTTTACCGGACGTTGGAACGGATCCTGCGAAATTACTGGATCGCGTGACCGATCTTTTATTCAATCATTCCCTATTCAATAGTCATCCGCGATTTTGGGGCTACATCACCGCCGCGGCCGCGCCGATTGGAATTCTGGGAGATTTGCTCGCATCGGCTGTGAATCAGAACACCGGTGCATGGTTTCTTTCACCTATGGCAAGCGAAATCGAAGCCCAGACCATTCGATGGATCGCAGAACTGCTTGGCTTTCCAATCAACTGCGGGGGACTTCTGGTCAGCGGTGGGAACATGGCAAACATCGTCTGCCTCCTGGCCGCGCGTCAGGCAAAATCTGGCTGGGATGTTCGCGCCGCGGGTCTACATGGAAGCGAGACAAAAAGATTACGAGTCTACTGCTCGAAAGAAACTCACACATGGATCCAAAAAGCTGCCGATATAGCCGGTATTGGAACCGATGGCGTACGTTGGATCCCAACCGATAAAGATTTACGGATGGATGTTGCTAAATTAAGAGAACAGATCAGGATGGATCGCAAGGCGGGAGATCATCCATTTATCGTGATCGGCACAGCAGGTTCGATCAGCACCGGAGCCATTGATCCACTTCCTGAAATCGCAAAGATCTGTCTGGAAGAGGATCTTTGGTTCCACGTGGATGGGGCGTATGGAGCTTTTGCAGCGATGTTGCCGGATGCATCGCCTGACTTGCTCGCACTGAGCGAAGCGGATTCCCTTGCAGTGGATGCGCATAAATGGCTGTACGCGCCGCTCGAAGCAGGCTGCGCTCTGGTTCGGGATTCCGAAAAATTGCGCGAGGCATTTGCCTATCATCCTGCCTACTATCACTTCGGCGTGGAAGCCATCAACTATCTCGATTACGGACCGCAGAACTCGCGCGGCTTCCGTGCGCTGAAAGTCTGGCTGGCATTACAGCACGTCGGGCGAAAAGGCTACGAACAAATGCTGGCCGATGATATTCATCTGGCGAAGGAACTTTATGAACTTGTCGCGAAACAACCCGAGTTGGAAGCCATCACGCATTGCCTGAGTATCAGTACTTTTCGTTACGTTCCTCCTGATATTAAATCTGGTTCCGGGAAAACGGAGGAATACTTGAATCGATTGAACACAGAATTACTCACCCGTCTTCAAAACAGCGGGGAGGCTTATCTCTCGAACGCCGTGATCGATGGGAAATTCGCACTTCGTGCCTGCATAGTCAACTTCCGCACATCTCTAAAAGATATCGAGGCATTGCCGGATCTCGTTATCCACCTGGGCCGCGAAGTGGACAGAATCTTGAGACCCGGGTAACTCAAAATAAGAATGCACCCTACTGCAGCCGAGTATCGTTACCTGAAGGTACCTTCTTGATCGAGATCTTAAATTCAGATTATATTTCTCCTGATCCTTAAAAGGTTAAAGGTATGCACGGAGAGAACGCACCCAAACATTTACAAATTATTCTCCTGATATGCATCATGGTTGTTATCTTGCAACCCCATGCATACGCACAAAAGAAGTCAAACGCATCTGAAACAAACACTCAGCACAGTCCAACGAAACGGGATGGGCAACACGATTTTGACTTCGAGATTGGTACCTGGAAAACTCACCTGTCGCGGCGCCTGCGTCCCCTGACTGGATCCACTACCTGGGTGGAATATGAAGGTGTTACAGTTGTCCGAAAGGTTTGGAATGGCCGCGCGAATCTGGTGGAACTCGTGGCCGATGGCCCGGCAGGTCACTTTGAAGGCCTGAGCCTGCGTCTATACAATCCTGACTCCCACCAATGGAGTCTCAATTTCGCAAGCAGCCATGATGGTATGATGAGCGCAACCTACGATCGGTGAATTCAAAAACGGGCGCGGCGAGTTTTTCAATCAGGAAACATATAATGGCCGTGCCATCCTTGTTCGATTCGTCATCTCGGACATTACTCCCAATTCTTGCCGATTTGAACAGGCGTTTTCGGATGATGGAGGCAAGACATGGGAAATCAACTGGATCGCGACAGACACACGCGTGAAAGAGGGATCCGATAAAGAAAACTGAGCGATAACAAGCCAACCAGTTACACACCGTCCGCCGGCTTGAATACTAAACGAAACGCCTTGAGCGCAGCCGGATGATAAATCGTCGAATGTTTTTCGTCCGGCATCTTTTCATAATGCCAATGGACACCTGTCGACGCATTAATACCAGCCCAACGTTGGAGTTCACCCGGCCACCGGCGTGACAAAACAAGCCTGCGCCGATACAAAAATTATGATAGCGGAATAAGCCGTTTCTTGCCACCAAGATTGTGACCAAGGTTCTGTCAGCTCCAACGACCTGTTCGCTTGAAGATTTGTAAACATTCTGAATGCTTTTTGCGTCCTACTCCTCAACAGAATGTGAGGTGATCATTGTCTTTCAGAATAACGATTTGTGTATCTTTGGTGATTTTTATTCAGGCTGCTGTTCTCACCGCGGAAGATTCTTCGGAATATGTCCTTCCTTACTCCCAAAAGGAATCACATAAACTTCTTCAGGGCCACAACGGACCCTGGGGACATAAAGGTCATTGCGAATTTGCTTATGACTTTCAGATGGCAGTCGGCACCCCTGTTCATGCTTCTCGTTCAGGGAAAGTCGTTCATCTTGAGGAAAGTCATAGGGATAGCACAAGAAAAGCAGGAGAAGAAAATGTTGTCGTCGTCCGGCATGACGACGGAACTTACGCTCGATATTACCACCTGACACAGAATGGCGTAACGGTTGCTGTTGGAGACGATGTAAAAAAGAATCAGCCTATCGGCTTAAGCGGGGACAGCGGTGCGAGCGCGGGGCCTCATCTGCACTTTGATGTGACGAAAGGTTGCTTCGAATGGGGATGCCAGACGATCAAAATAGACTTTCGAAACACCAGAGAAAATCCGCTAAAGCAGGGAGACTCATATTAAGCCGGTTTTAGGGCAACCGAAAGCACGATCTCCATCATCTTCTTACAGAAAGCTTTTTTTACTTCAACTGTATCCTGCCAAATAACAGCCGACTGAATCTTTCGCGATTATCAAGAGATCGTAAGATTCCGTTTAATATCGGAAGATCATGAAACCAATCCACCCTCCAATCGTGCAATCAACGATTTACCAGTTCGATCACAGCGAGGAAATGCGGGAAATCATTCTTTCCGGGCAACCCTATTTTTACATTCGTTCCGGCAATCCAACGGTCCAGGCGGTAGCCGAACAGATCCGGACAATCGAAGGCGGAGAAGCCGCACTCCTTTTTTCATCTGGAATGGCCGCAATTTCCTGTTCGTTGTTCGCGCTGCTGGTGAGCGGTGATCACATCGTTTGCCATCAAGAAATATTTTCACAGACCCGGACATTGCTTGATGTGCTCTTAAGAAAATTCAATGTCGCTGTCAGCTATGTAGATTTCCATGACTTTCAATCAGTTGAGTCCGCCATATCGGCCAAAACGAAGGTTCTGTACGTGGAGACTCCTTCAAACCCGGCGCTGGATATCATCGATCTCCATGCCGTGACCGGCCTAACCCGGAAAAATAATATTCTGCTGATCGTGGACAGCACTCTGGCCACGCCTGTTCTACAGAACCCCTTAAAACATGGAGGATCGCTTGTTTTGCATTCCGCTACAAAGTATCTTTCGGGGCACGCCGATGTTCTTTGCGGCGCAATCGCCGGTAGCGCAAAGGTTATTGCAACAATCCATGCGGTTCAAAAACTAACAGGCGGCGTATTGGATCCGCATGTTGCGTACTTGCTGGATCGTGGATTGAGCACACTTGCATTGCGAATGAAACAAATTTGCGCAAATGCTTTGGTCGTTGCTGAATTCTTATCCCGTCATCCGCATGTTCAGTGGGTTCGCTATCCTTTTTTGGAGAACCACCCCGATTTTGCTATAGCGCGCAAGCAGATGTCCGGTGGCGGTGGCGTGATCTCATTGGAGTTGAAAGGTGGTCTGGTTGCGGCAAGAAAATTCGTCAATACCCTTGGTGTGATTCGCATTGCCACAAGCCTGGGCGGAACGGAGTCTACGATTGAGATTCCGTACGAGCTAAAGAAAATACGGGACGACAAGGACCCAACAATGGGGCTGATCCGTCTATCTGTAGGGATCGAAAACGCTGATCGGTTGGTAAAGGATCTCGAAAATGCCCTGAAGACCCTGGAGCGCTCTTAAATTTAGATAAGGGAATACTCTTAAAATCTCCATATCTCAATGATCCCCTCATCTCCTTTCTTACACGAGCCAACTTCTTGTGCCAACGAAAATTCATCACCGGAAACCTGCAGCTTGAAACTGTCTCCAAACCTCCGGCCCCAGTGAAATTTCCTTTGGGCTCCGTCAGTGTACAATGTGGGACTATGAATCTTACATCAAAGACCGCTTCGCTTTTATTCATTCTTCTCTTCACCCCGTTTTTTGCATTCGCGGACAACTGGCCCTCGTTCCGCGGCGCGAACACAGATGGCGTCGCCAATTCAGGAGTTCAGTTTGGCGAAGATCCTGCAGGCAGCTTAAAGGTTGCCTGGTCTGTTGCCGCCGGATCGGGATATTCGGGAGTTTCCATCTCCGATGGTGTGGCTGTCACAGGTTTTTCCGATGGCAAAAACGATCTCCTTGCAGCTTTTGATGAAAAAACCGGCAAAGAACTTTGGAGAATCGCGATCGCTAAAACCTACAAAGGTCATGACGGTTCTCATGATGGTCCGATTGCTACACCGGCCATTGCTGATGCAAAAGTATTTGCAGTTGCGCCACGCGGCGAGTTCATCGCCGTGGATTTGCGGACAGGGAAAAAGGTCTGGGAAACCAATCTTGCCCAAAACGAAGGAGTTCAAAAGCCCTACTACGGGTTTGGATCCTCCCCTTTGATTTCAAAAGGGGTGCTGGTTCTTCAGGTGGGCGCAAAGGACAAATTCATCGCCGGTTTTGATCCCGCATCAGGAAGGAAATTGTGGTCCATCGGCAATGACACACTCAACTATCAATCTCCCGTCAAAATCAATTGGAAGAAACAGGAAATTGTCGTGGCCGCCGGAGACACAAAAATATTCGGAATCGATGCAGCCAAAGGAGAAATCGTCTGGGAATATGCGCATGAAGGACCATCGAATCCGATGGCCGCCCAAAGCCTGGTTGTCGTTCCTGCGGGGGAAGGACGAATGCTGCTCAAGAATAAGCCGGACTCCTCATCCTTGATCCGTTTGATTTCCAGTGGTGAAGGCAAAATCACGGTTGAAAAAGTTTGGACGGCGCCTGTTTTCAAAACCACATACAGCATTCCTGTTTATCACAACGGAAATTTTTACGGCTTCAACGGCCGGGTTTTGAGCTGTGTGAACGCTGCGACCGGTGAAAATGTATGGAGGAGTAGAGCAGTCAGCGATGGTTTTCTGATGATCGTGGACGGCAATCTGGTGGTTCAAACAAAGGAAGGATCGGTCCATATGGGGCCGGCCAGTCCGGAAGGGTGGACCGAACGCGGGAAAGTGGATCTGTCATCCGTATCCTGGACTCCTCCCAGTTTTTCATCGGGCGCAATCTTTGCGCGCGGTATGAAACAGATCGCACGCATCGAATGGCAGAAACAAACCTCTGTTGCTTCGGCTCCAACATCGGCCGTTTCTGTTCCGCAATTATCCGCGCGGTTTGCAGGTTTTCTTGCGGATATCGATAAAGCCACGGACAAAAATGCCACGATCGAGAATTTTTTTTCGGGCGTGACTTCGTATCCGCACGTGGAATGGCCGAATCATGTTTACTTCCTTTATCGCGGCGATGCAAAGGACATCGGCATTACGGGAGATATGATCGGAGCAAGACAGGAAGAACCGATGAACCGCGTTCCTGATACGGACCTGTTCTGGTATCACGTTCAACTCGAACCGGATGCCATGATCACGTACAGGTTCGTGAAAAATTACGAGGAACAGATTCCGGATCCCAAAAATGCAAAAAAGACAAAGGATGCGCGCGGTCAGGATGTGTCCATATTTACGATGCCAGGGTGGAAAGACGGTTCATTTTCGGCGGAAGCGCCACCGAAACAGCGAGGTAGTAATCGAATCCAAAGAAATTGTTTCCTCCCTGCACAAGGTGTCAGCGTGAAGGTCAATGTTTATTTGCCTCCGGGATACAAATCCGGCAACGAACGCTATCCGCTGCTATTCGTACTGGATGGCGAGGCCGCACGCATCGAAGGCTTTTTCACAAATGCGCTGGATCAACTGAGGGGTCGTTCGTGCGGCGCGCAATTACAGCGTTCGTGGGTGAAGCGAAACTGGGAGAGAACCCACCGCAGGCCCCCGCCCAGTATTACGAGTTGATTGTTTCTTTCCTGGGAAAAGAAGTCGTGAAATTTATCGATGATCATTACCGCACAAAATCAAATCCAGAGGACCGCGCGATTCTCGCGAACGGTTTTTCCGGTCCAGACGCTTTCATGACTGCGTTGAAACATCCCGGACTGTTCGGCGCGTTTGGTTCTCAATCATTGTTCATGCTGAGCAGCGATGAAGAAATGGTTCGCGGTGCGATCAAAACGGCTCAGGAACAGCCGCTACAAATCTATCTGGATTGGGGTCTGTATGACCTTCGCACAAGCCGGGAAAACTGGGACATCCCGGAAGCAAATCGCCGTCTTATCCGGTATCTGCGGGAACGCGGCTATAAACCGGCCGGTGGCGAAACGCATGAATCCTTCGGATGGGCAAGCTGGCGAAATCGTCTCGATCGCGTTCTCGTTACGCTTGCTTCCAATCCAGTAACCACGGAGTACACGGAGTTATTAAGAAGCCAATTCTCATTTTTTCTCCGAGAACTCTGTGAACTCCATGTTCTTCCTTGTGATGCGGAGGGCGGTTACACGAGTGATCCGGAACAGGCCTTATATTGTATGTGGATGATGTATGAGGAGGATTCATGCAGCGGTGTCAAAGGATTGTCTTGTTTCTTGTATTTCTTACGGCATCGTCTTGTTTTGCCTATGAGATTGTACTAAAAAACGGCAAAATACTCAGTGGCGAAGTGGTCAGCGAAAACCAGGGAGTGATGATCCTGCAAGATTCTTCAGGTGTGCAATTACACATCAAGAAAAACAACATCGATTCGATCAAAACGCAGGACCGCAATAAGAAAACAGATACTATTCCTGCTCACCAGGGCGAGACTGAGCCCGTCGAATCGGATGCAACAGGCGTTGAGAAGCCGAAAACAAAACCTCGCTTGTACAAAAAAGAGGATCTTGAAAAAATGCCGGAACTCACGATCCTTGGTGACGAAGAAAGCCCGGATGATGTCGCGTTAAGAAAATGAACTCGAAGAAGATGCAACGCTAGAAAACGAAGCGGAAGCAGTCTGGAACGGCGAAGCTTTACGCATCGATGATCAGATCAGACGAGCACAGCAGGCTTACGAGATGAATAAGAGCTTCTGCGATAAAGTCATACCGGACATTGAGGATCTTCACGAAGGGGCATACGTGAAGCTGAGTGCAGAACAATACGAAGAGCAAAGACGCATAGCCTGTATGGAAGCGGAAGAAGCTGCGAAAGAACTGGAGAAGGCGCAGGCAGAATACGAAGAGCTACTTGAAGATGCACGAAAAAAAGGGATCCCTCCCGGCTGGGTGGATCCCGAACGGATTCGCAATTGATTCTTGAATCGCAGAGTTCCCCATGACGGTCGGACCTGTAATTCTTTTTTACTTAGGAAGCGGATGCTCCGGCAGATGCAGACTTTGAATACACTATAATGGGGAAATGACTTTGAAGGCCGGGACCCGGCTCGGTCCGTATGAAATCGGTTCACCAGTCGGCGCAGGTGGAATGGGAGAGGTCTACCGCGCTCAGGATTCTCGATTGGGCCGCGAAGTAGCGATTAAAGTATTACCTTCCAATTTGTCGGTTGATCCCGATCGTCTGCAGCGTTTTGAGCAGGAAGCGCGCGCCGCCGGAATTTTGAATCATCCGAACATTCTTTCCGTTTACGACATCGGCCAAAGCAACGGCAGTCCGTATCTGGTGTCGGAACTTTTGGAAGGGGAAACATTGCGGCAGAAAATTGGACGGGAAGGTGTTCCTTATCGCAAAGCGCTGGATTATTCGCTGCAGATTGCGCGCGGTCTCTTTGCAGCGCATGAAAAAGGAATTGTTCATCGCGATCTGAAACCGGAAAACATTTTTGTCACCAAAGATGGCCGCGTAAAAATTCTGGATTTTGGTCTTGCGAAACTCACACAGCAGGAAATACCGTCAGGACAGGTGACCCAGCTTCCAACCACGCCGGGAACAGAACCGGGCATGATCCTGGGAACCATCGGATACATGTCGCCGGAACAGGTCCGCGGGAAACCGGCTGATGCCAGATCCGATATTTTTGCATTCGGCGGAATTCTGTATGAATTGCTGACCGGTCAGAAGGCGTTTCGCGGTGAAACGGCTGCCGATACAATGAGCGCCATCCTGCATAAGGACCCTCCCGAAATCACACAGACGAGCAGCAATGTCTCTCCCGCGCTTGCACGAATCGTGCAGCACTGTATCGAAAAGGATCCGGAACAGCGTTTTCAATCCGCAAGCGATATCGCGTTTGCAATTGAATCTTTATCCAGCGTATCCGAAACCACGGTTCGGTCCGCGGTTGCTCCTCCTCCGCGAAAAATCTGGTCGCATTTGTGGAAAACCATTTCGTCTTTGGCGATAGTTGCCGCCCTTGTGCTTTCGTTCCTGTATTACCGTATGTTATCGGTACCGAAGTCCGTTCTACGCGCATCGATCGAAATGCCCGAAGGGGAATCCTTTAGTCCGGATGATGGTGGAATGTCGTTGTCTCCGGATGGTCGGAACCTGGCATTCGTTTCAAATGCTTTGCACGCAGGAAAAAAGCGGATCTGGTTGAGGACGATGGATCAACCTTCCGCGCGGCCGCTGCCGGAAACAGAAAATGGCTTCTTTCCCTTCTGGTCTCCCGATTCTCAATGGGTCGCTTTTTTTGCAAACGGAAAATTAAGAGAAAGTGAGCATCGGCGGCGGCCCTTCACAAACGATTTGTGATGCGCCGGAAGGAAGAGGGGGTACATGGAACCGGAAAGGCATCGTACTGTTTGCGCCGAGTCCGTACGGCCAGCTCTTCAAGGTCTCCTGCATCCGGAGGAAAGCCGGAACCGGTAACACAGAAACCAGCGAGCGCCCAATGTAAGTCATCGCTGGCCCATCTTTCTTCCGGACGGTTCGCGTTTCCTATTCCTGGAGATGGACGGCAAACCCGAAGGAATATTTGCCGGTACCCTCGAGTCGCAGAAGGTGCTACACGTTTTTGCTGACGCAACCAATCTCGCTTATGCATCGCCCGGTTATTTACTTTTTCATCGTGAAGGAAATCTGATCGCACAGCGTTACAACGCTGAACAGGCAAAAGTGGAAGGAGAACCTATGGTCGTGCTGCAGGAAAAAATTGATTTTATCCCGGCAAAGCGTCTCGCCTCCTTCACTATTTCAAACAACGGAATGCTCGCCTACTGGCCCGAATTCTCCCCTTTATCACGGTTGACATGGTTGGATCGAATGGGCAACCGTGTGGAAACTCCAGTCGAACCCTTCTATAGCGGAGGGATTCAACTCTCACCCGATGGTCAAAAGGCTCTTGCGAATCGATACGATCGTCAGATTCGGGACAGCGATCTCTGGATTTATGAACTTTCGAATGGCAGGAACTCAAGAATTACGTTTCAAGCCGATCCAACCAATCCCGGGATTTGGTCTCGGGATCAAACGTTCGTTGTCTATAAAACCGGCCGGAGTATTTATAAAAAATCGATTTCGGATGGAGTCGAAACATTGCTTCTGTCGCCTGATCGCTGGGTGATTGTGACGGATGTGTCTCCTGATGGAAAGTGGGTCCTCTGCGGCGCACAAAGCCCGCGGGGTGATCATGACCTCTGGTTGATTCCAACGGACGGCAGTAAAAAGATGCGGATTTTTTTAGAGACTCCTTTCCACGAAGGGAGCGGTCGGTTCTCTCCCGATGGCAAATGGATCGGTTATGAATCGAATTCTTCCGGACAGATGCAAGTCCATGTTCGACCCTCGGATGGATCGAACCGTCAATGGCAGGTCACAAGTGGAGAAAGCAATATCATGAAGTGGCGAAACGACGGGAAAGAACTGTATTACTTTGCAGGCATGAAAGTGTTTTCTGTTGCGGTCTCAGCCGATACGGAATTCAAGTATGAAGCGGGGCGTCCCATCTTTAGCTTTCCCGAAAATACAATTGGCGGAGATATTTCACCGGATGGACAGCGAGTTCTAATGGTACTCGCTGAAAAGAAAACAATAGCGATCCCCTTCCAACTTGTCCTGAATTGGACCGAAGCCCTCAAGAAATCGAACTGAACCTGGAAACCTTCCGCGGTTCATTCTCTCCGTAAACTCCGTGCTCCCGTGGTTAAAAATGGTTGCCGATTGGCCCGTTTCCGATAATGTGTATAATATTAGTACTTTATACACATGAGAACGAACATCGAATTGAACGACACTCTTGTGAAGCAGGCGCAGAAGTTGTCCGGCTTGAAGACGAAGAAAGCAGTGGTAGAGGAAGGTTTGCGGGTGTTGATTCGGATGTACCGCCAGCGAAACGTGAGAGAGCTTCGCGGAAAGCTGGATTGGGATGGCGACTTAAACGATTTGAGGAAGGCGCGCGTTGCCGGTACTCGTTGATTCGTCTGTCTGGATTGACTTCTTCCGTGGCATTCGAAAACCTCAGACGAATTATTTGTACGCAAATCTCGGAGAAACCGAATTTGTTACCGGAGATCTGATTCTTGCAGAAGTGTTGCAGGGCTTTCGAACGGAAAACGACTTTCGTCATGCAAAAAAGGCGTTGCTGAATTTTGAAGTGTTTCGAATGATTGGGGAAGAGAATGCTGTCCGCAGCGCGCAAAACTTCCGATATCTGCGAGACCGTGGCTTTACTGTCAGCAAGACCATCGATTGCCTGATTGCCACTTTCTGTCTATCAAAGGATTTTGCACTCCTGCATTCCGATCGCGACTTCAATCCATTCGAAAAACTGCTCGGCCTTCGCGTTATACAAACTTGATCTTCAGCCTTGCGGACCTTGGCGCCTTGGCGGTTGATTTACATCGCGTATAATGAAAACAATTTCAATCCGCCGAACAAGAGGGTCTATGCGTAACCCGGCCCGATTTTACGTGACAGTTACTGCGCTTCTAACGTTGTTCATACTGCAGCCCGCTCTATGCGGAGCGCAGACGAAACCTGCAACTAAAAAACAGGTCAAGACCTATACGATTGAACAGTTTATGAATACCACAAAGATCGGTGGTGTCTCGTTCTCGCCGGATGAGAAGGTGGTTGCGTTTCATAGCAACAAAACGGGCATCTTCAACATCTTCGCAGTCCCGGTGAACGGCGGGGAACCCAGGCAACTTACCAGTTCTGATAAGGAGAGCTTTTACGTTATCGGTTTCATCCCTTCTGATGGACGACTGATGTACAGCTATGATCGCGGTGGCAACGAAAATGATCATATCTACGTGCTTGACAACGGCCAGGAAAAGGACCTCACACCGGGCGACAAAGTGAAAGCGCAGTTTTATCGTTTCAGCCATGACGGCAATGCATTTTATTACGGCGTAAATGAGCGGGATTCGCGGATGTTCGACGTCTTTAAGATGACAGTACACGATTTCAAATCGACAAAGCTGTTTGAAAACACGCAGGGCTTTGAATTCGGCCAGATCTCCGATGATGAAAACCACATTGCGTTTACCAAACCCGGCACAAGCACTGCGGATTCGGACGTTTTGCTGTACAACATGAGAAGTAAAGAGTTGAACAACATTACAGCGCACAACGGAGAAATGCAGAACGTCGTGGCCGCATTCGATTCGGAATCGAAGAATTTGTACTACTTGACGGATGACAGCAACGAATTCGCCTATGTGGCGAAATATGATCTGGCTACCCGCAAAAAGGAAACGGTTGAGAAAGCGAACTGGGACATCATGTACACCTACTTCTCGGATAACGGGAAATATCGAGTGACAGGTATCAACGAAAATGCGCGCACAAAAATCATCGTATATCAAACCGAAACCGGCAAACCGGTTGAACTGCCAAAGATGCCGGTTGGTGATATTACGGAAGTCCACGTTTCACGCACAGAGAAGAGGATGGCGTTTTACGTAGATGGTGATACAGAGCCTGCGAACCTGTATGTGTATGATTTCACCACCGGGAAAATCTCGACGCTTACGGATAGCATGAATCCCGAGATTGCGCAGTCAGATCTCGTAGAAGGTCAGATCGTCCGGTATAAATCATTTGACGGCACAGAAATTCCAGCGATTTTGCTGAAACCGCATGAAGCCAGCTCCAACAACAAGAGTCCGGCGATTGTGCAGGTACACGGCGGGCCTGGCGGACAAGCACGCAAAGGTTACACTCCGCTGCATCAGTATCTGGTCAACCATGGCTATACCGTAATCAAAGTCAACAACCGTGGAAGCTCAGGTTACGGCAAAACCTTCTACACGGCGGATGACGGCAAACATGGCCGTGAGCCGTTATGGGACATTGTAGAAGCGAAAAAATACTTGCAGTCACTCCCCTGGGTGGACGGCGAGCGGATCGGAATTCTCGGTGGCAGCTATGGTGGCTACATGGTGCTCGCGGCGATGGCGTTCCAACCGGATGTATTCCATGTCGGCGTTGACATCTTCGGGGTTTCTAACTGGGTGCGGACGCTGGAATCCATTCCGCCGTATTGGGAGTCATTCCGTAAGTCAATCTACAAAGAGATCGGCGATCCAGGCACGCAAAAAGATTTCCTGCGCGAGATCTCGCCTTTGTTCCATGCTGATAACATCAAGAAGCCGCTCATCGTATTGCAAGGAGCCAATGATCCGCGCGTAATCAAACCGGAATCAGATGACATCGTCGCGGCAGTAAAAAAGAACAATGTGCCGGTGGAGTACATTGTCTTTGATGATGAAGGACACGGTTTTTCGAAAAAGGCGAATGAAATTCGCGGTTACGAAGCCATTCGTCTCTTTCTGGATAAGTATTTAAAATGATCTGCGGCGGCCCTTTTTTTTTCGCGTCCTTTGGGAACAAGCGTTTGAAGGAAAAGTCAGGCAAGCTTGATTGCCGCCAGTTCATATTCCAGCAACACAATCCCATTCCTAAACACTTTGGAATTCGTCAGTCGCAGGTCAATCTTTCGTTTGATACCGTGAAAAACCGGAACGCCTTCAGGCAACGCGACAGGATCGATCATAAACTGATATCCATCAATCAATCCGTGCTCAGTGAAAATACTGATGATGCTGCCGCTGCCGAGAATTGTCATGTCCTTTCCAGGTGTGGCTTTGAGCGTGCGCAAAGATTCAACGATATCGCCGCTGATGATTCGAGAGCCCGGCCATGAAGCATTCGCAAGTGTATTGGAGAAGACGATCTTCTCAGCGCGGTTCATTCCTTCGGCGACCTTCGGAAACATCTCTGCCGCCATCGGGGTAGGCCAGAAGGCGGCCATCATCTCGTATGTTTTCCGTCCGAAAACAACAATGTTATCTGCAGCGAGCGCTTCCTCAGAGTATTTTGCCTGCTCTTCGCGATGTTGATGCCAGCTGATATCCTCATTCGGACCCTTGAAGAAGCCATTCAAGCTGAGGAAATTGTATGCTGTGAGTTTTCGCATTGCGTTCCTTCCTAATTACTCCGTTCGCCCGTTTTCGGAAGTTCGTAGTTGATCATCCACTGGATTCCAAACTTATCCTTGAACGACCCGTAGTATGCGCCCCATGGCTGATCGCCCATCGGCATTTCTACTTGCCCGCCGGCAGAAAGGGCAGTGAAAATTCGGTCGGCTTGCGTTTTGCTGTCCGGAACAATGGTGATGTAGGTGTTCGTTCCTGTGACAAATTTGCCCGCACATTCGCCGATTGCATCCGACGCCATCAGGATCTGTTCTCCGATCGGCAATGCAATGTGCAAGATTTTGTTTTCATCCGCTTTGCTTACAGGCGCGCCCGGCATCGGCATATCTTTGAAGCGGACAACGCTTAATTCTCCGCCGAAAACCGATTTGTAAAACTGGAACGCCTCCTCCGTGTTACCGGCAAAATTGAGATACGGGTGTAGTTTGATCATGTTTTCCTCCATGAGAATTTGTGATGGTTCATCTTACATGGGATAGTCGTTCGGGCTACCGCAAAATCGACAAAAGAAGGACTGGGATCCCGGGCACATTCTTGTCGACACTCCAACCCTCTTTACGGATCGAGCCTGCCAGGGTTTCGGGATTCCTCTGTGAACGAACCATGATTTTAGCTCTTAACGCAAAGCCGCAAAGCTTTAAGAATTAGTTTGTTCTTTCTCCGCGACTCTGCGTCTCTGCGTTAAAAAAAACTTTGCGTCTTCGCGTCTTTGCGTTAAATCTTTGCTGTAAACTATTTATAATGCCCGGTCTTACTTCGGTTTAAGATAATGTAAAAGGAGGATTCTATGACTCGATTTTTCATTGCATGTGTGGGTATCGTCGCTTTGCTCTTGTTGTCTTCATCGTCGGTTGCTGCCGATGATAAAGCGACGCTGTTGAAATTAGTGGAAAGCGGCTTTAATGCGCTGAACGCGAAAGACATGGCAGCTTTTGAAAAGCTACACGTAAACGATGAAACCGCGGTTCATATCGACGCAGGAGAAGGACAGATTCACGTTGGCTGGACTGCCGCAAAAAAGGCGTTCGAGGAGTCCATGCAGATGAACATGAAGCTGATGAACCAGAAAAACATTGCTCTAAACGTGGACGGCAATTCGGCGTGGGGAGTCTGGACCTTCGATTCCCAGATGGACATGGATGGCAAGCCGATGACAACACCCATGAGGTTAACCCTTGTTTTTAAAGGCTCAGGCGGCAAATGGCTTGTCTCCCACTCTCATGTGTCTGCAGGATTGCCCCCTCCGCCCGGCGGAACGAAGTAGTAGCGAAGCAGTGCGGGCGCGGGTATTCGTAGCGCCCGCGTCTCACTATTATGTTTTCCAGAATTGCCGCAGCGCTGTTTGTGGCGTTCCTGGTATTCGGCTTCTCCTGTTCGGACAGCTCCGTTCAGGGAAACAGGCCGGATGTTGAGCTGAGCATTCTGTTCATTGGAAATAGTTTTACCTCGCACAATAATCTTCCGTTGATGTTTCAATCTCTCGCAAAGGAGGCAGGGATTGAAACACACACAGAATCTGTTCTCAGAAACGGAGCACGCCTGCTCGATCACGCTACAGGAAAAGAGGCGGTGGATAAGATTCGAAGCCGCATGTGGAGTTTCATTATCTTGCAGGAGCAAAGCCAGTACCCTGCTTATTCTCATTCCCGTCAACAAATGAAGGAGGGCGTTCGTGTTTTAAAAGAAGCTTCGAAAGGAACCTCCGCGAAAACACTGCTTTTTATGACGTGGGGTTATCGGAATGGGGACAACTTGAACGCGCAGGATCCGGGGACGCGCACTTTTGAGGGAATGCAGGAAAGACTGAAACTGGGATATCAAGAGGTGGGGCATGAACTTTCTGTCGAAGTTTGTCCGGTGGGACTTGCCTGGCTCAAGGCGAGGCAGATGGATCCTGGCCTGGAACTTTGGATTTCGGATGGAATTCATCCATCCGTGATGGGCACTTATCTCACCGCCAGCTGCTTCTACGCCAGGTTGCTTCACAGAAGGCCGGTCGGATTCAAGTTCACAGCTTCCATAGACGCAGGAAAAGCAAGAATCCTACAACGCGCAGCCGAGCAAGCCTGCCTGACTCAGTGACGTTGCGAAATTGTCGGCGGCTTGGGCAGCCGTTAACCGGCCATCAGTCAACTTATTAGAGCGGAAAAATAGTTCGTTTCACCTATTTCTCCTCTAATAACCGTGGATCTATCGGTACGGTTTGCATCTTTTTTGAAGCCAATCGGCAATTTCCTGTTCTGTATATTTGCCTGTGGCGACGTTGATCACAAATTGAAATTTCATTTTCTCCGTCCCCTTTAGATCGAATCCATTCAAACGTAACATCAATCGCATCGCTTCAAACCCTGTTCGTTTGTTGCCATCTGCAAAAGGATGATTTTGAATCAGAGAATGACCGAGCGCTGCGACCTTGCTAAAGAGATCCGGATACAATTCCTGTACCGCCGAACGTGACCTGAGGACGGTAAATTGCAGATTCGAGCAGGTTCTCGTCACGTAAGCCGACGAGACCGCCGCTTTGTTGCAGGATGCGCTCGTGCAAATACAAAACCTGATTTGGATAAAGATATTTCACGATTTGGAAAGTCGCTTCAGCAGCTTCGAGTCTTCACGCAAAATAGAATCGATTTCCCGTTTGAGGTCGGTCGTAATGACATCCTCTTTCGCTTGCATCAGAACGAGGCGAATCCCCTTTCGGACAAGTGCTGACTTCGGTATATTCGTGGCGCGAGATACTTCATCCAGCAACTTCAATTGCTTATCATCAAGTTTCAAGCTGATTGCTTTCATTGTAAAATCATAACTGAATATATAGATATAGTAAAGTATTACCTCCGCTGAACTGAATTCAACCATTCTGGTAAATATCGATATGGCTGATCCTGACCTTCAGAGGTTTGCCCAAAAGGCTTTACAGTGACGGATCGCTCATAAGCCGGAGACTTTTTTCCAGAACGCTTTTTGAACTTTCAGTGAGCCGCCTTCCTGCACCAATCGCAGATCAAAATGATAGGAAGCCGTGGAAGGGAGCAGGTTTTGCAAGTTGAATGCTGCGTTGACGTTCCCTGAAAATGAGACCTGAAAACTTACGCGGTTTCCTGTTTTGGAACGCTCCACGTTTGTGACATCCACTGTGATTCTTTCGTACGCCAGAAAATAGCGACGCAATAAGGCAAGCGATTCCTCCCGGCTGATCTCGTCGTTGGCTATAAAGTCCGTAGCCAGTCTCTTTTTGAATGCGTCTACGTTACGATTTTCTGCTGCTTCTTCGAGATCTTCTAACAGCAGATTCAGCGGGTCCTTGTTGCTGCACGCAATAATGGAGGCCAGCAATACCAACGCCGCAACCATCCGCACCGGACTCGGCCGAGTTGTGTTCACACTTAACAGGGTAACATGAGTAAAACAGTCCGCCCCTTCAAGGCGAGCCTGTAAGGTCTGTAAGCAACTGAAACTGATGACACGGGCGCCATAAATGGCGCCCCTACAAGGTTTACTGATTGCGTTTGTAGGGGCGCGATTCATCGCGCCCGCGTGGTGGGTTGCTTAGAAGATCTTTGGATTCACCTCACACAAACTCTTTACATACGAGGCAGATGGCGAGATCCACAAAAACCCACCAGATTTCTGGGATCTCTGCGCCCCCCGCGTCTCTGCGTTAAATTCTTCTGCAAATTCGCCTGGTGGTAGACTAATTCTTATGCATGGCACGATATTTTTCGAATTGAAGAAGTATGTGGAAACAAAATTGGGCGGCCGCGAAGCCTGGGATAGGCTTTTATCGGAAGCCGACATGGGAGCAAGGACCTACGAATTGATGGCTGATTATCCGGACAGCGAGTTGATCAAATTGACAGTGATTGCATCGCAAATTACGCAAGTGCCGATTCCCGCAATCCTGGAAGATTTTGGAGAGTTCATAGCGCCTGATCTGCTTCAAATGTATGCCGGCGTTATCAACCCTGCCTGGAAAACTCTTGATGTCATTCAGCATACGGAAGATGAAATTCACCGCGTGGTACGGTTGCACAACCGCTATGCTCATCCTCCAATGCTGAAGTCCATTCGAACATCAGAAGACGAGGTCGTCATTGAGTATGGTTCGCAGCGAAAGATGTGTTTCGTAGCGAAAGGGATCGCAAAAGGACTCGCGAAGTATTATCAAGAGAGCATCTCGATTTCCGAGCCGAGCTGTATGCATAAGGGGGATCCTCTCTGCACGATCGTGATCAAACGATCGTGATTTTTCGTTCACTCTGCGCCTCTGCGTTAAATCCTTATTCGTGATGCAATGCGACTAGCGGGCTGATTTTTGCGGCTCTTCGCGCCGGAAAGTAACAGGCGGCCAGGATTGTCAATGCAATGAAGAAAGCAATCGCCGCAAACGACACCGCATCCAGCGGACTCACACCAAAAAGCAATTTTTCGATCATACTCATCAAGCCAAAGGCTCCCGCAATGCCCAAGAAAATCCCGGTGGCTGCAATCTTGAATCCCTGCTTTAGGACGAGACTCAGAATATTTCCTTCGCGGGCACCGAGTGCCACCCTTACGCCTATTTCGCGCGTGCGTTGTAGCTCGCGTACCGCGTAGCGGGAACTACGCCCCCTCCAGCAAGAAACACCAGCGGATCATTCGCGACATCCGCTGTCTTTGCCGGCAGAACAACAATATTGAGAGCGATCTTCCTCCCGGTGCCGCCGCGCGATTCTCATAAACCTCGTGTTTGCCGCACAGTACTTCCTCTTCAATGTTCGGCACCCGGCACGTCGTTAGCTTATCTTTTACGCCGGCAGTCGTTTGCGTCCAAAATCCAGGCACAAACATCGCCAGCAGAAGAAAAAGAATTTTGGGAAGCATAGAACTAAACACATATACGATAACCACACTTCGAATCTTCGAATTAGAGAAAAATCAATCTTCTTGCTATTTCTCAGACGCACAAATATCGCAGTGTACAATTGAGTTCGTGCGATACGTTGTGTACATACTGCAGTGTTCTGACGGGACGCTTTATATCGGCACGACAAATAATCTAGAAAAGCGTTTGATAGCGCACAATTCATCAAAAACCGGAGCTCATTACACGAAGACCCGCCGGCCGGTGGCCCTTGTATATTCTGAAAATTGTAAAACACGCGGAAACGCCTTGAAGCGCGAGCTTGCGTTAAAAAAACTTACCCGGAAAGAGAAACTGAATCTTATCGGAGCCATGCGCTGAGCTGACCTGAAAGAAAACGAATCTGTGGGGCGCGTCTGAGGAGGCCGGCGGGTCTTAGACCCGCCCCAACAATGAAGTCGAGAAACGCCCGTTCGCAGGCACGGAGCACACGGAGTGGAGAAAAGCTAAAACAAGTCAAATCGAGATCAGGCCGCGGGTAATTCCGGCTTTCACTGCTTCGGTTCTGTTGTAAACCTGAAGCTTTTCAAAAATCGAGCTGATGTGGAATTTCACCGTGTGCTGCGAGATGCCCAGCAAATACGCGATCGATTTATTGCCTTCACCATCCGCGATCAATCGCAGAATTTGCAGCTCGCGCGCGGTCAAAGAACCGGACGCCTCTCCCATGGTAACGAGATTCAAACGTTGTTGCACTTTGAGTCCGGCCGTTGCTGCACGCAGCGCTGCATCGATCTGTTC
>CAVYSN010000018.1:0-133534 GCA_963771165.1 uncultured bacterium
TCTCAACGAAATGCCTCAGTTATCGGAATTCGAAGAATTAATCGGGGAAAAAGTTTCGCCGGAAATTTTCCAATCATCAGGTACAACCGAAATGGATCCGGGAGAGCCGGTTCAGGAATCACAACCTGCCGATTCCGATCAGGAAATCGATATTTTCGAACCTCCTTTTGAGGAATAACCGCAGAGACGCTGAGGTCGGGCGCACTCATGGTGCCTGCAGGACCGGATGCGATAACCCGGGCGCGATGAATCACCCCAACCGCGGTGAATTTTATGCAAAGCCGACTTCAAAAAATCATTTCGCAGGCCAGCATCACATCCCGCAGGAAAGCAGAGGATTTGATTCGTGAAGGCCGGGTCAAAGTAAACGGAAAGATCGTGCGCGAACTTGGTTCGAAAGCGGATCCCGATAACGATCGTGTGGAAGTCGATGGGAAAAGGATCGAGCAAAACAGCCCAGGATTGCCATCCTGCTTTACAAACCTGACGGCTATATCACTTCCTTGAAAGATCCCGAAGGGCGTCCCACAGTCGCACAGCTTGTGGATAGTTTTCCTGTGCGGTTGTATCCGGTAGGTCGTCTGGATTATCACACGGAAGGTCTGCTGATCATGACCAACTACGGTGACCTTGCCCAAAGCATTCAACATCCCTCCAGCGCCATTGACAAAGTTTATTGGGTAAAAGTCAAAGGAATACCCGGGAAAAAAAACTCGATAAACTTCGAAAAGGGATTATGATTGAGGGCCGCAAAACTCTTCCAGCAAGAGTCAAAGTGCTGGATACAAGAAAAAATGCCTGGCTGGAAATTACGATTCGAGAAGGCCGACAAAATCAGATTCGCAAAATGCTCGAAGCGGTCGGCCATGATGTCTTGAAACTAAGGCGCGTCGCTATCGGGTCGCTTCAAGACACCAACTTGAAACCGGGACAGTTCCGGCATCTAACCCCGCAGGAAGTCAAGGCTTTTCTCACTGGAAAGACCCGTTAATGCGTTTTTCTGTTTCGCCTGGGATTCTTTCACTCCCGAATTTTCCTTTGCAAAGCGAAGAGCAATTACTCCGTAAATACAATTTGCAACGTTTGATCAAAATGGCCTCCAATGAAAATTGTTACGGGGCATCTCCCATGGCCATCGAGGTTTTGACCGATTCTTCATCGGAATTGCATCGATATCCGGAGGTCCACGGCGCTCCGCTGAAAAGAAAATTATCCGAAATGCTCAACCTGGATCCTGCTCAGATTGTTCTTGGAAATGGTTCAACACAGGTTGTGGAAATGATTGCGAAAACCTTTCTGCAACCGCAAGAGAAATGCCTCACAGCTTACGAAACTTTTCCGATCTATCGCATGGCGGCACATACAGTAAACGGCGTTTGTGAAACTGTGCGTCTAGCGGGTCATGACTACGATCTGGACGGTCTGTTGAAGGCAATCCATCCGGACACACGCTTGATTTTTATCGCCAATCCCAATAATCCCACCGGTAGAGTGCTAAAACGGGAGGATTTGCAGAATTTCCTGGATCGTGTTCCAGCTAATGTATTAGTAGTTGTGGATGAAGCTTATCGAGAATACGCACCGGTGGGGGTGGACAGCGTTGGTGATATCGCTGAACATTCCAATCTGATCGTGCTGCGTACGTTTTCAAAAGTCTATGGTCTTGCAGGTCTTCGCATTGGCTATGCGGCATGTTCCGCAGAAGCCGCCTCTCACTTAAATCGTGTAGCACTTCCCTATGGATTAAATTCCCTTGCTCAGTCAGTTGCCATGGTTGCACTGGATGATCAGGCGCACGTGAAAGCATGCGTCACAAAAAATTTCCAACAGCGCGAGCGCATGCAGATGGAATTCTCAGCACGAGGTCTTGAATATATTCCATCGGTAGCCAATTTTATTTTGTTGAAAGTGCCGGATCCCCCGGCACTGTACGAAAGGCTTCTCCAAAGGGGCATTTTGGTAGCTCTGGTTGACCATTTTCAAGTCCGTGATGCTGTCAGAATCACCCTGGGCACTCCCGAAGAGAATTCCATTCTTCTGGACGCTTTGTAAGGAAGGCAGGCGTTTCGCCCGCACTATGGATCGCAGGCATGTTGCCTGCATGCGGCTAGTTCGGAATAAAGCTGAATCTTTTTGCGTTTTCAAAACATTGCAGCAGTTCTTCTTTTCCCAGGATATTGTTTGCGATCAGAAGGTCAATTTCACTACGGAGGTTTGTATGGGAGAGATAAGGGTTGTCTGTGTTGATTGTGAAAGGGACTCCGGCATCGCTGAAATTCCTGAGCACGATAGCGAGCTGCTCAAGTCCGCTAACAGCATGAGTTTGCAGGTTAGAAGTGGGGCAAATCTCCAGACAGATGTTCTGATCCCGTAATTTCGTCATGGTGAGCTCATTGAATGCAGCCTGAATGCCATGCCCGATTCTGTGAGGATTCGCGATTTCAATCATCTCCAGAACGTCGGAGGCGGGGCTATTATCTGTTTCACCCACGTGAACTGTGATTCCAAGACCCTGTTCGCGAGTTCGACGAAAGAGATCGGCATATTTTAGCGAATCTTTCCGGAAATCATTTGGGTGAGTTTCGGAGCCCGCGAGATCTATCCCAATCACCCCGCGGTGTCGATAGAGAATTGCTTTTTCGGCTATGATCGCATTTAACTCATAAGGAAACTCACGCGCCAGACAGAAAATCAAACCGGCTTTGGTTCGATAATCCAGCACCACACGGTCCAGTCCACGTAATGCGGCATGGATGATATGGTCCAGATCCTGTTCACCGCCGCGGTTCCTCTTCATCGGATTAAACCTCAATTCCAGCTGAGTAACGTTGGAACTGCGAAACTCCTTACTAATAATTTCGTAGACTGACCGCTCGACTGCTTCTGGGGAGCTCTGAATCTTTTCCGTCCAATGAAAATAGTTAAGATAGTCGTCCAGCGAATGAATCTTGCTTGGATCAATCGTAATGAACTCAACAAACTCCCAATAGTTATTGACAGGAAGTTTAAAGCCTTGCTGATGTGCAAGAGCCCAAAGCGTGTGGGGCGAAACAGCGCCGCCGAGGTGAATGTGCAGATCGGTCAGCTCGATCCCCAGAGCATTTCGAGTTGCTGCAAGCGTTGTCATGATTCCTCTCGTTATGATTCTAGCTCTTCAACGCAAAGACGCAATGACGCCAGGTAAAATACCGGTCTTGTTGGCGTCTTGACGCCTTTGCGCTAGAATCTTGCGTCATGAGAGCAACAATTTTCCTTCTTCTTCTCAGCCTCAGTTTACCGGCGTTTGCGCAGCGCGATCCTGTACTGAAGCAGATTGACGTTCCACATCCATACTATTACCGCGAAATGTATTTGCCGCAGTTGACGAGCGGCCCATCTGCGGTTTCCTGGTCTCCCGATTCGCTCAGCGTGGTATTTGCCATGGCCGGTTCACTCTGGATGCAACCGATCGATTCCGAAATTGCAAGCCAGATAACAGCTGGCCCCGGATATGACTATCAACCGGATTGGTCACCGGATGGGAAACAGATTGTATTTTCGCGGTACGACAAGGATGCGGTGGAACTGTGGTTACTGGAAGTAGGAAGTGGAAAGGCTCGTCCGATCACGCAAGGCGGCGCGGTTAATGTCGATGCTCGCTGGTCACCGGATGGGAAGAAAATTGCGTACGTTTCGACTTCGCATAATAAACGTTTTCATATCTTTCTTGCAGAATTGCAGGGGACCGGTGCGCCTATCATTCAACAACTGACGGAAGAAAGAAAGAGTGTTGTCGCAAGATATTATTACAGTCCGTTCGATCATGAGCTGAGTCCCACGTGGTCACCGGACAGCAGCGAAATCATTTTCATTTCGAATCGCGGCAACATTTATGGGAGTGGCGGTTTCTGGCGAATGAAAGCCGAAGCGGGCGCTCAGGCAAGAGCGATCCGTTACGAAGAAACGGCATGGAAAGCGCATCCTGATTGGTCACTGGATGGAAAACGGGTGATCTATAGCTCCTATCTGGGGCGGCAGTGGCACCAACTCTGGGTTATGACATCGGAAGGGGGTGATCCATTCCCGCTGACTTATGGCGAGTTCGATATCACGTCACCCCGTTATTCTCGCGATGTAAAAAAAATGGCCTTCATTTCCAACAAGAGTGGAAACACATCGCTGTGGATTCAGGACGTTGTAGGGGGAGCACAAAAGGAACTCAAGATTACAGAACGCAAATACATGATTCCGATGGCAACTCTTTCCTTGACTGTTCTTGATCCATCCGGTAAATCCACTCCTGCTCGAGTTTCCATCACGGGAGAAGACGAACGTAATTATGCTCCGCAGGATGCTTGGATCCATGGCGATGATTCCTTCGTGCGTTCGGAACGCTCTTTCGAGCCTTACTATTTCCATACAACGGGCAAGTCAAAGATCCGTGTGCCTGCCGGTAAAGTCACTGTGGAGGTCATGAAGGGTTTCGAGCACGAATTGGCCAAAGTCGAATTGAATCTTGCTCCGGACGAACGTCAGGAGTTAGACGTCAGATTGAAACTTCTAGACTTGCCGCAAAACTGGAAGCAGTGGATCAGCGGCGATCTTCACGTTCATATGAATTACGGAGGCGCTTATCGAAACAATCCGGAACGATTGATGAAGCAGGCGGCGGCGGAGAATCTACCAGTTGTGTATAATCTTGTGGTCAACAAAGAGCAAAGGATTCCGGACATCGATTATTACAGCCCCAAGGCCGACCCGATTTCCAACGCAGATCAAATGCTTGTTCACAGTCAGGAATTTCATACGAGTTACTGGGGGCACATGGGAGTTCTGAATCTGAAAAACAATTACCTGATTCCCGATTACAGCTCTTATGCAAACACCGGAGCAGCCAGCCCTTATCCGTCCAACTCCATGATCGGTGAACTTGCACATGTGCAGGGTGCGCTTGTGGGGTACGTTCATCCTTTCGACACGGTTCCCGATCCTGCCGACAGGAATACGCGCCTGGTACATGAATTGCCTGCTGGCGTCGCGCTTGGAGTGGTCGATTATTTCGAAGTCGTTGGATTTAGCGATCACAGAGCGACAGCAGAAGTGTGGTACCGGTTGCTCAATTCAGGATTTCGACTTGCGGCCGGGGCCGGAACAGATGCGATGGCGAACTTTGCATCGTTGCGCGGTCCGGTCGGTACGAATCGCGTTTATGTGAATCATACCGGACCTCTGGAGGCGGATACCTGGAATGAGCAATCTTCGCAAAGGACGTAGCTTCGTAACGAATGGTCCGCTGATTTGGTTTACGATCGATGGAAAGGATCCGGGCGAAGATCTCAGTTTCCGAATGGTGCAGAAAGTAAAATTTCAGGCAACTCTACGATCGATCATTCCTGTTGATCATCTGGAGATTGTGAGTAACGGAAAAGTCGTGCAGACTTTCGAACTCAAAGGAGACCGAAGGAGTGGAGATTTTTCAGGCACGCTTCCGGTTTCCGAAAGTGGATGGTATGTGCTTCGCGCATGGAACGATAAACCAACTTATCCCGTGCTTGATATTTATCCGTACGCCACCACGAATCCTGTTTACGTTACCTGGCAGGACAGCCGGTTCGTATTCAGAAGGACAGGAGATTATTTTGCTGCATGGATCGATCGGATTATTGAAGCAACCCAATCGAATGTGGACTATTATTCAGAACAGGAAAAGCAGGACGTTCTGAACATGCTGAAGCGCAGCAAGGAAAGCAATATGAGTGATGTCACATTAATTTTCGGCAAGGACAGCTGTCCATACACAGGGGCCGCGAGACAGGATTACGAAAACGCCGGAAAACCCTTTCGATACATCAATGTCTTGCAGGACAAATCGGAATTAAAGAGGATGCTTGAATTCTCAAAAGGTGTCCGCGAAGTTCCGGTGATTGTTGAAAATGGTCAGGTGACGATCGGTTACGCGGGTGGTAGCTGAGACGTCTGATTTCAACTCCGTGAGAGTTGATGGAGTCCCGGGCGGATTGCCGCCATCTGTTCGTCTTCTCAATCTGCAATCAAAATCATGCAAGAATAAGGATGCCTGCGCTCCTTACAATCCGTCCGGCAGGTCGCTGAGAGGCCCATCCAGTTCCCGATAGGCACGCGTGACAAAGACATCCAGGAAATAAGCTTTGAATTCTGCTGTCATTTGCTCATCGGAAATTCCTAATACAGATGCGAGCTCTTTGCTCCTTTGTCCGATCGTGACTTTTGTTTGATCGACCGTAGAGCCGGAAGTCCTGGATTCTTTCACTCCTTGTAGAATGGTACGGAACAGGCGGATATTCTGTTGCAAAAAATCCAAGGTTTGTGGTTCTCCATGACCCGGGATAATGATTGCCGGCTTCAAGGCTTCGAATTCTTCAAGCGTCTTTAGCCAGTCAGCGGGATAGGCTCCGCCGATCGCGTAGGGATACGGACTCAACAAAGCATCGCCTGTGATCAGAATTTTCTCTTTGGGCAAATATACATACGTGTCACCAACAGTGATGGCGCGTGCGTGACGAATTTGGATCTCCCGTCCACCAGGCTGTATTGTCATAAAACTGCTGAATGTCACGTCGGGATATGTTTTTTTCAAAGAAGTCTTTTGTGCAAGAAAATTTCGGGCGGCATTCACCAGCTCTTCCCGTTCTTTTATTTCCGCCTCCGGTTTTTTATCCGTTTTGGCCTTTTCCAGTTGTTGTTCAAGCTCCTTGAGGTAACCCGGTAGTCCCACTTTCAACCCCTGATCGTTCCATCGCGGCTCCACCTGCAACATTTGTTCAAGAGTTTTTTCATGTGTGATGATTTTTACGGCCGGAAATTCCTCCCTGTAAACCTGATTTCCGGCCCAGTGATCCCAATGCCAGTGTGAGTTGACCACATATCGAACCGGTTTTTCGCTGAGCTTTCGAATTTCTTTCAGGATGGTCTCTGCTGTTTGCGGAAGGCCGTTTGTATCGAACACAAAGACGCCGTCTCCGCTCAGAATTACAATTGAATTGCCGCTCAATCCCACACCGTAAGGTGTTGTTGTGAACAGGTAAACATCATCGGCGATTTTTCGGCTTTCGACTTTTCCGTATTCGGTTGCAAAAGTTGTTGAAACAAAAAAGAAGAGGATGGAAATGAATTTAAGCATATGGAAGAGTTTAGAAGCGCAGTTGTTCGTCTGGGAATCTGTGAGGGACAGGATGAATGCACGACGTTACGAAACGGCTGTTTTGCAGGCATGATGCCTTCGCTCCTTATACTATAACCATTGACAATATAACCACTGCGGATATAATACAAACATGTCAAAAAAAGAATACGATGTGGATTCGATGCTTCCTTTGCAATCTGCTACGTTTTACATTTTGATGGCGCTTGGGGATAGCGAGCTGCATGGGTATGCAATCATTCAGGATATTGCTGCACGGACCGGAGGCGAGGTAAAGCTCAGCGCCGGGACTTTGTATCGATCGATCCAGAGGATGCTGGAACAGGGATTGATTGTTGAGTCACGACGGCGTCCTGCGCCCGAAGAAGATGACGAGCGTCGCAGGTATTATCAGATTACCAATTTCGGTTCCGATGTCATCCGAGCCGAGCTGAGAAGGTTGACGCAATTGATCAAGCTTGCCCGCTTAAAAGGATTCGCACCTGGTAAAGCATGACTCTTTACAAAATCCTTTTGTATGTATATCCGGCCGCTTTTCGCGCCGAATATGGAGTTGAGCTTTGCAGTGTGTTCCAGCAAGGACGACGCGACGCGACGGGTTTTTTACCTGTTCTGGTTTTCTGGTTGCAGGAAATCGGCGGCATTCTAAAAAACGCTGCGCGTGTTCACTGGGACATACTGAGTTGGGATATCGGATACACCCTGCGAATGGCATTCCGCACACCTGGCTTTGCCGTGACCGCGATTCTTGTGACCGCACTTGGAATCGGGGCCAACACAGCAGTTTTTTCGGTGGTCAACCACGTTTTGATCCGGCCGCTACCTTATGAGAACCCGGACAGGATTGTAAGAATGTGGCAGAAGCAGCAGGGATACCGGGGAGAGGCTTCCCCGCCGAACTACAGGGATTGGCAGCAGAGGAGCCAGTCTTTTGAAAGCGTGGGTGCATACAGCGGGACGACAGTCAATCTTGTTGGTCGCGGTACGCCGGAACGGATCGATGGAGCCATGGTGACTCCAGAACTGCTCCCATTGCTTGGAGTGAAGCCGGTCATGGGCCGTTTGTTCCTGCGAGAAGAAGATCGCAGTGGGACCTCAGGAACTGTGCTCTTGAGTTTTGGTCTGTGGCAATCCAAATTTGGCAGTAGCGGCGCTGTCCTTGGTCAGAAAGTTATTTTAAATAATGAGCCGTATACAGTGATCGGAGTTCTTCCTGCACATTTCACTTTTCCGGATCGTAAGACACGGTTGTGGATTCCGTTTCGGATGTCTCAAGATGATTCTGAAGATCGTACGAACACCTATTTATACGTAATCGGCAGACTCAAGTCAGCGCATTTCATTGGAGCAAGCTCGGGCAGAAATGACTGTCATTGGGGAGAAGTTGGAGCGCGAGTATCCGTTGGAGAATGCGAAAATCAGTGTATTCGTAGAGCGATTACGCGATGGAGTTTCCAGACAATCACGTTTAATGCTTGCCGCTTTGCTTGGCGCATCGATTTGCGTGCTGTTGATTGCCTGTACGAATCTTGCAAATTTATTTTTGATTCGTGCAATGGGACGGCGCAGGGAACTGACGGTGCGTGCTGCGCTAGGGGCGGGGAGAGAGCGGCTTGTGCGTCAACTTTTGACCGAAAGTTTGATATTTGCTTTTGCCGGAGCCGTTCTGGGCTTGATGATTGCACATGCGGGTGTGCCTCTACTCTCCAGACTGATTCCCACAACTCTTCCGGTTGGTGAAGCGACCGTGCTGGATATTCGTGTGCTGGGCTTTGCGGCGCTGCTTTTGTGCGTTACAACGGTCGCCTTCGGAGTCATTCCTGCGATGCGAATCTGCAGCAGTGCCGACACGGGTGCGCTGCGTGAAGGTTCAAGATCCGTGATGGGAGATAGAAAAGAACGGTTGCGATCAGCGTTTGTGGTTGCTGAAGTAACCGCATCCGTGATTCTGTTGATTTCCTCCGGTTTATTGATACGCGCATTATTGCGAATTCAAGCGGTTGATCCAGGTTTCAACACAGAAAATGTTTGGACGATGCAAACGCCTGTGCAATTCCCAAAATATGAAAGCACAGCGCGTCGTGCTGAGTATTATTCCCGCGTATTATCGGAGGTTCGAGCGCTTCCTGATGTCTCAAACGCTGCTTTTATCACTTTTCTGCCAATGGTGATGGGTGGTGGGATCTGGCCGATTTTGCAAGAAGGAGGAATCGAGCCGAACCCTGGAGAATCAAAAGCCGCAAGCCTCCGGTTTGTTACGCCTGGGTTCTTTGATTCGCTGAAAATTCCGATAAAAATGGGCCGGGATGTGAATGAATCCGACACGATTGGATTCGCCGTTTGTTGCGGTTGTCAGTGAATCTTTTGTCCGTGTTTACTGGCCCGGATCACGCTGAAAATCCTGTGGGCCGGCGTTTCAATATCGGACTTCACGATCGAACCATTGTTGGAGTTGTTAGTGACATTCGTGTTCGTGGATTAGAAATGAATAGCGAACCGCAGGTGTATTTGCCATACAAGCAGGTACCGGACCGTTCTCTGATCAATTATGTTCCGAAGGCGCTGGTGATCCGAACCCACGGTCGTGACGAATCTCCTCCTTACGAAGCCGCTCGAAGGATCATTCAAAGGATAGACCCGGAGATGCCGGTGGCTGACCCTCAGACGTTGCAGGAGATTGTGGATGGACAGACTGCTTTACGGGAAACACAGATCCGTGTCATTGGTGCTTTTGCGGTGCTGTCATTGCTTCTGGCGGGAATCGGAATTCATGGGTTGCTCGCCTTTGCTGTTTCGCAGCGGGTTCCCGAAATTGGATTGCGAATTGCGCTTGGTGCGCGTTCCAATGACATTCTGAGAATTGTATTGAACAAGGGATTCCACGTGGCGGCGATTGGAGCAGTGCTGGGCATGTTGCATTGCTTATGGCGCCGGTCGCGCAATGCAAGCTTTGCTTGCCGGTATCAAGCCGGCGGATCTGACCACCTTCCTGGTTGCATCCGCTGTGGCTCTTATCATGACGATTTCCGGTTGTCTCGTGCCCGCCTGGCGAGCTTTGCAAGTGGATCCTGCTCAGGTGATGCGCAACGATTAAACACGTAGGGGCGGCATTCATGACGCCCGGTATTATGTTTAAGGGATTTCGGGCGCGATGAATCGCGCCCCTACCTCGAAGAGCCCGCCAGAGGCGGGCGTTACAGACTGGCAAAACAGAATCAGCTGGTCCTTTTCCTGGTGCGGTTCCGCTCGCGTTAAGACACCCTCCGGGGTTGCAATCAGGCTTCGTCCTTGAATCGGATGACCAAACGTTGTCCCGACTCCGCAGGTCTTGACGATTGCACATTGCATCGTCTTCGCGCCTTTTACAAAGATAGAACGATCACGTTCGAATTTTTTTTCGATACTTTCACCGGGCCGAAATGGTGAAGCCGTGGGAACAAACGCGATCTGGCACCGGAGAGCGGATAGCTCCTGAAATGATTCTTCAAACAAAACATCCGCACAGATTAGGACACCCACTCGGATTCCATGAAGCTCGAATATCTTGAACTCGCTGCCTTTTAGTACACCCACTTCCTGTTCGCGAATTGTTGGATAAACCTTCCTGTAGAATCCGGCTTCGTTTCCGCGGTTGAATACATAGCATGTGTTGTAATAGCCTTCGGAAGTCTGTTCCGTCAGCGTGCCCCCGATCAGTATCGTGGAAAGGGTATCGGAAAGCGCAGCCAGATATTGCTTGCGTTGTTGGAACAGAGCCGCGGCCTGCTGAATGTTTTGCACATGCTCAGGAAGGGGATAGTGTTCCGGCAAAGAAACGAAATCAGGGGAAAACGATTTTAGCTGCTGAAGCGCCTCCGTCGTCAATTCTTCCTGCAGCGATTGCTGGCAGGCGGCGACTCTGATTTTTAAGGGAGTTGTAGAAAAAGCTTGATCCATCTTGCGGTTCTTCTCAAATAACTGAACTGTGCCTGAATACCATTCTTATCATAGGCATTCTCATAAGATAAATAGGGAGGTTGGATTCTGCTGATTCGGATGGCAGGTTCAATTTGAGTGCCTTCATGCCATTCGTTGAAACTTATAACAGCGACGAACTCCGGATCGGCTGCAATCGTATATTCCCACCAGTCATCATACGTCTTCCCTTTCATTCGCTTTTTCACAAGCGGTGAATTCTCGTTTAGATATCGTTTTACATTGAACCCGGGTGCGACAGAGGGAACAAATAATCCCCCTTTTTGTGTGACAGATTCCTGGATTCCTTTATAAAAGTGCATGATGTCGAGTACAGCTTCATACGCGAAGATTCCATCGGCGTGCGAGCGTTCGATGAGAGTTGCGTCGGTTGACTGATACAGGAGGATCGAGTCATAACGACTTCTGTGCACGGTATCACTTAAGATCTGCAGATCCGGATCGCTGAACTGTGGATCGTAAATGAAAAAGACTGCGCGAGGATCGGGATTAGTGCTGAATATCGTAGGTCTTGCGATGCGCAAAAAGGCGGGATGTTCTCCAAACATCCCCATCAGTAATTCGACATCGTCGCATATGGATTTTGTTGTTCTACCAGGATAGGGCTCAATCAAGAAGGCAACTTTCAGATTGTATTTCGCTGCGGCATCCAGCACGGATCCTGCAACATCGTGGGTGGGATCCTCCGTTCCCCACCAGGAATAGATCAGAGCATGGATGTTTGCCTGTGAAATCCAATTCATGTGGAGGTCCAGAACCGCAGGATCGCGGCTGCTGTATGCTCCGAGCTTGGGATAAAACGAAGAAGCGATATCCCAGGGAGGCTCATGTTCGTTTTCCTCCCAATGAGACCATTCAAAGTCGTACGCCGGATTGCCATACCATCCGTAGTAATAAATGAAAGCCATGCGGTCTTTGGCGAAGAGAGCAGTTGTGTAGAGCAGAAACAAAATGATGAAAGAGATTCTTTTGAGCATGTTGGCGCAGCCGGCCCGGCGGCATTCTGCGCCGGCGAGCCGCAAACGGTACATAAGCATATGTTAAACTGAGGCAAGAATGGAAGACATTCCAAAACCGGGGGACCTGAATTCCATCGAAATCAATAATGAAATGATTTCAATGGACGATTTTTGCGACCTGGGAAACAAGCTTCTGGAACAGGATATGTATGATGAGGCAGTCTCCCTTTATGAAACAGCTTCGAAGCTTTTTCCGGAAAGTCTCGCGATCAAATTAAATCTGGGAAGAGCCCAGGATCTGCAACGCAAGAAGGAACTGCGAGATCACAAGGATCTTCAGGCAACGATTGATAAAGTAAAGGCTGAAGATGACTTGCTTGCGCAACGCTATCTGAGTCTTGCAACGCTTTACTATTCACGCGGAAAACTCCTCAACGCTGTCGAATTGTTGGAACTTGCGAAATACAAGAACGAAAATGTCTCCAAGACAAGGTACTTGCTTGGAAAAATTTATTTCGAACAGGGAGACATCAACAAGGCGCTCGATGAATTTACGAAAGCAAAGAATCTGGATCCTTTCTACGAAGATATTTACAAACATCTCGGAAGTCTTCATTACGAAAAAAGGAATTATGATCAGGCACTCGAAGCCTTTATTGACGCTTACATCCTCTCGGGAGGAGAGGATATGGCAAAGACATCCTACTATCAAAGACAGATTCGCACTCTCCTGAGCGAGCTGAAAATCGAAGACAAAAAGAACCTTTACAATCGCTCCTTCCAGGAAAGAAAGGATTATTTTTTCCAGCTCGCAAACTCGTTTTCAGTTCACAAGCAGGAGACGCTTGAGGAAATCGGTTCAGCGATCGAGCCGATTATTTTAAAATTCCGGGACATTGAAAAGGCCACGCAGACTTCCCTGAACCTTGCTGTAGAACTGAGGAAGTTCTCCATTATGCAGGGTCTCAACGATGAAGAATTATTGCGCGTGGCAAGAATTACTCAGCACCGGGGCGCAAAGGCAGGCGAAGTGATCTTCCATGAAGAGGATCTCACCGAAGGCATTTATTTTATCCATACCGGCTCTGTGCGAATCGTAAAGCCGACTCCTTTTGGAGAACAACTGCTTGCGTCCTTAAACGCTTTGGAGTTCTTTGGGGAGATGGATTTTATCGACTCTCTCCGCTGTTCAGCGGATGGAGTGGCCAATGAGGACTCCGTTTTGTTTTCTCTATCCAAGGTAAAACTGGAAGACATTTTTATATCGCAAAAACATATTGCGGTTCAGTTCTACTGGCACTTCTGGAAAACTCTTTCACAGCGGATTCGTCAGGCCAACGAGCTATTAAAATCCTTTTTTATAGAAGCGAGCAAAGCGGAACAGCGGGAGATTACAGAACAACTCAGCGGTCAAGCGACATCCGTGGACTTCGATAAAAAGGTGGCGCTGTTAAAAGACAAGGGATTGTCTTCGAAAGAGCTCCGGTTACTAGCAACATTCAGCAATGAAGAATTCTTTGAAGCAGGCCGGAGCATTTTTCAGGAAGGGCAGAAAGGAGATCGACTTTACATCATTCTCGAAGGCGAAGTCAGAATCAGTAAATACATTCCGGGAGTCGGAGAGGAAGCCCTTGCGATTTTGGAGAAAGGGGATTTCTTTGGTGAGATGGCCCTCATCGACAATGCGCCGCGCTCGGCGGATGCAAAAGCACATACAGATGTTACAGTATTGCCGATCGAAAGCAGGTTGCTGACAGATATGCTTTCCAGAGATGTCGAAAGCAGTTATCAGTTCCTTTATATTCTGTGCAAGATTCTGTCGCGCCGCTTACGTGAAATCAACCTCAAGATATATCAGTGGCGTATTATGTCAGGCGGGTTTGAATAACTCGTTTACCACGGAGTCACGGAAAACACGGAGAAAAACTTGTATATCCGTGATCTCTGTGACTCCGTGGTAAAAGTTATTGCTTGAATGCGCCCACGGCTTCTTGAGTTGTTTCGTAGGTGTCGAAAATCGTCATCAGCTGGGTAATCTGAAGCAAGTCCTTAATCTTCTTCGTTAAACAAGAAAGCTTAAGTTCACCCCCACGATTCTTGACCGATGTGTAAACACTAACCAATTCCCCAACGCCTGCCGAATCCATGTAAGATATGCCGCCAAGGTCCAGGACCAACTGCTTTTTCTCTTCGCCCAGGAGTCTTGTAATCTCTTCCCGTAAAAGAACATCCCCTTCACCGATTGTGATCTTGCCTTTTGGTTCAATGACAGTAACAGAACCTTCTTCATGACGACCAATTTTCATTGAAACACCTTCCTCTGGATTGTAGTGGCGGGTTATACCCGCCGTGACCAATTACTGGTCACCTATTCTAATGCAGGATTCTTTCTACTTCAAGAACGCCTTCCAACGAGCGGATCGAGGATAAAACCCGATCCAGATGTTTCGTATCCACAATTTCCAGTATAAGTTCGATCTGCCCGTGTTTATCAGGAAAAGTCTGAGCCTGAACTGTTTTGATGTTCGTTTTGGAATTGACGATTGCAGTGGAAATTTCAGCCAGCATTCCCGGTTTGTCTTCCGTCCAGATCGACACTTTTACCTGCTGAGGTGTTTCCGCTTTGCCGCTCCATTCCACTTCAATTCGCCTCTCCGGATTAAAAAGCAACTTTTCCAAATTCGAACATTTCGACGAATGGACGGAAATTCCTTTTCCGCGTGTGATGTAACCGATGATCGGTTCTCCGCGAATAGGATTGCAGCATTTCGCGAGATAGACCAGCAGATCATGAGCTCCGTGGACTTTGACTGCTTCTTCTGTCCCGATTCTCAGGGCTTTCTTAAGAGCCGCTGTGATTCTTGATTCTTCTTCCACAGGTGGTTCCGGTACCGGAGCCACCACAGCTCCTTCCGGAATCAAAGGTTGAGGAATCAAACGATCCATGATCTGTTTTGCAGACACCTTGCCATAACCGAGGGAGCTGTAAAGGTCTTCCATTTTTGCGCAACCATATTCGGGAAGCAAACTCATCAATTGATCCTCTTTCAATACTTTCTTTACATTCAGTTTGTGTTTTCGAATTTGCTTTTCCAGCAGCTTTTTGCCAAGTTCTATCGCTTTCAATCGTTCGTGTGCGTTTAACCACTGCTTGATTTTGTTACGCGCGCGCGAAGTTTGAACAATGCCAAGCCAGTCGCGACTTGGATTGTGATGAGGCTGCGTAAGAATTTCTACGATGTCTCCGTTCTTCAATTTATACCGGAGGGTGACGAGTTTTCCGTTGACACGGGCCCCGACACACTGATGGCCGACGTCTGTGTGTATCGAATAGGCAAAGTCGAGCGGTGTAGCGCCGCGAGGAAATTCCTTGATGTCACCTTTGGGAGTGAAGGCATAAACTTCTTCCGGATAGAGTTCCACACGCACGGCGTTCATGAAGTCGCGGTTATCGGACACTTCGCGATGCCATTCCACAAGATGGCGCAACCAGCGCAAAGCTTCTTCATCTTTTCCGCCGATTACTTTTCCTTCTTTGTATTTCCAATGCGCTGCGATTCCTTCTTCAGCGATGCGATGCATTTCCTGAGTTCGGATCTGCACTTCAAATGGAAAGCTCTCTGAAACTACACTCGTGTGAAGGGACTGGTAAAGGTTTGGTTTTGGCAGGGATATAAAATCTTTGAATCTTCCCGGAATTGGTCTCCACAGTTGATGGATGATTCCAAGGATTCCATAACAGCTCTTGACGTTGTCCGTTATGATGCGGAATGCGACGAAGTCGTACACCTTATCCATATCGACCCGCTGTCTTCGCATTTTTTCGTGGATACTGTAAATTCCTTTGATCCTGTACTGGATGTCTGCCGTAAAGCCGTTTTCACGAACTTTCTTTTTTAACGTGTTCTGCGTGTCTTCGATGAATGTTTCGACCTGCTTTTTCTTGTGTTCTACGCGGCTTAAGACGTTGCTATAGCTCTCCGGATCGATGTGCATGAACGCCAGATCCTGCAATTCGCTCCGGATCTTGGACATTCCAAGACGGTGGGCGATCGGGGCATAGATTTCCATTGTCTCTCTGGCAATGCTGATCCGTTTTTCTTCCGGAAGATATTGCAAGGTTCGCATATTGTGAAGGCGGTCCGCCAGTTTGACCAGAATGACCCGGAGGTCATCGACCATAGCGAGGATCATCTTGCGAAAACTTTCCGCCTGCTGTTCTTCCTTGGAACGGAACGAGGCTTTGCTGATTTTGGTTACACCGTCCACGACGTGAGCGATTTCTTTGCCGAAATATTTTTCGATTTGTTCCACCGTGGTGGCGCTGTCTTCGACAACATCATGAAGCAGGCCGATCGCGATCGAGGTCGTATCCAGCTTCATGTCGCAGAGGATCGAGGCCACTTCAAGGGGGTGGATCAGGTAGGGTTCACCGGAATGCCGCAGGTGCTCTTTGTGAACCATCGCGGAGAATACATAGGCCTGTCGAATCAAGTCTGTATCGGGATTCTTTTGATACTTTTCGACTTTTTCGACGATATCTTCGATTCGGATCATGCGCGTTTTCTAACCAAATTCTAGGTGGGTGGCTATTTCACGTCAAGAACACGTCGGCCGGGTTCGCACGCAGGCGCCATAAATGGCGCCTCTACAATGTTTATACGGGTTTGTAGGGCGCGACTTATCGCGGCCCGCCGGCATCCGATACAAGACGGAACCGACGCATAGTTCTATAATAGCTTTATGGGACCAATAGGGATACAGGAGCTTGCCGTCATTCTTGTAGTTGCCCTGCTTGTATTTGGGCCAAAGAAACTACCTGAGCTCGGACGGTCATTAGGCAAAACTCTGGCTGAATTCCGGCGTGCTTCGAATGAGATTAAGCGCAACATCAAAAAGGAATTGGATGAGCCGGATTCGGAATAGCAGCCCTCTTCAGCAACACACCTGAGAAAATGGATGCCATTCAAGAAGTAGAGCTACAACAAGGACAAATGACTCTGTGGGAGCATCTGGAGGAGTTGCGCCGCAGGTTGATCGTTTGCGTGATCACCCTGGTGGTGGGGTTTATCCTCTGCTGGTTGTACAGGAATCCTATTTTTGATTTTGTTCAGGCTCCATTTTTAAAGTATGTCTCCAAGGGGGACAAACTTTCCTTCATTTCTCTGACGGAACCTTTTTTTGTTTACATGAAAGTGTCCGCACTCGCGTCGTTGATCTTTACTTCGCCGATTCTCTTGAGCCAGCTTTGGTTGTTTATTGCGCCTGGTTTGTATAAAAAGGAAAAGATATACGCGATACCGTTTATCTTTTTCTCCAGCTTCTTCTTTCTCGCGGGCTGCCTTTTTTGCTATTACTATGTATTTCCATTTGCGTGTCGATATTTTCTGGAAGTGGGAAGTCAATTCAAACAAGAAGTTCGAGTGAATGATTATTTTTCCTTATTCAGCAAACTTACTCTGGCCATCGGCGTCATTTTTGAAATTCCCATCCTTGCATTTGTGCTCGCTCGTTTTGGAATTATCAATCATCATTTTCTTTTGAACAAGTTCAAATATGCCATTCTGGTGGCTTTTATTGTTTCGGCCATCATAACTCCAACCCCCGATGTGGTTACCCAAACTTTTCTGGCTGTTCCCATGCTTGCTCTTTACCTTCTGAGCATTCTGATCGCCTGGATATTCGGCAAAAAATTTTGAGGATGTTCAATCGCGTAATTCTGTGCTTGCTTGTGCAAATTTCTTGTAACACAGACGTCTCGTCTGCATCTGGGGTGGGGTCGCCCGCGGCGCAGGAGTCAGACATGCTCCAGGTCAACAAAGTTACGATCGCTTCCGTGCAGATCGGCAAGCAGACGCGAACGGGGTTAGGTTTTCTTTACGATGAAACGACGGTTGTTTGCAGCTATTCTGACGTGAAAGGCGCTTCTCAAATACAGGTTCAATGGGGCGGCAGAAGCACAAATGCAAACCGGTTGATCTCTTTCAACGAATCGATGGATCTAGCCATTCTTGCTGCGCAGGAAGAAATTCCTGTCGTAACACCGATTGCGAGTTCAAGCACTCTCGCCGCCGGTGACAGGATCTCTTATTGGCGGGAACGGGAGGGAAACTGGGAGCTCAGCAAAGGATCGGTTCATGAAATTCTGGATTCAGGAAAGGGTTACAACCTCATCTTGATCGAGTCCAATAATTATTCCACCCGGTCGACCCCTCTCTATAATGAAGAGGGCAAAATCGTGGGGTGGCTTCAGGGAAAAAGAGCGATTCCAATGGAGACCATCGCTTTTTTCGCAGACAAGCAGGCCGGCAGCATTTCCATAAATGATCTGGCGGCGAATCCTTCCTGGAAATTTACGAAACCTTCCTCCGGCAGTTCACAATCCGGTTTATCCTTTGATGAACCGAAAACCGTGAGCGGGCCGGCAACTTTTCCATTCAAAGTGAATCTCCCTGGCGATTGGGAACCGAAAGTATCTGGTGGTCCCGTTAAATTTCATGTTCGTTACGAACGATCGGGAATCTGCGTTGAAATACGCGCAATTCCGCTGGGTGAGGACGACGACCTTCTGACTGCTTTATCGCAAATGGAGAGCTTCATTTTTCCCGATTTTCTTAGGGCCGAACTGATCCCTTATTCTGCGGAAAACCTTACCGGATTCCGCGCCCATTATGAAGATAGTGACCCCATGAACCCGTATGAACTGCAAACATTCTGTACGAGTTTCTCCGGGAATCTTTATCTGCTGTCCATTTCTTACCCGAAAAAAATAGAAGAAGAAATGAAGCCGCTTGTGGAGCGGATCTTCTCATCGTTCCGGATGTGAGTTTAACCACGGAGCCACGGAGATTACGGGGAAAAAAATCCATTCATCTCCGTGTTCTTCATGACTCCGTGGCGAAAATGAGGCAGGGTTACGGTAGATTTTCTCCCATGAAACGTTCGAGCTGCGCATAATTCTTTTCATAATCGACGACAGCGAGTAACTCTTGTGATTGCGATAAGGCCAGATCATCCTGGAAATCCAGCACGATATAGTTCGTGCTCAAACCGACAGCCAGCTTCTTTTTTTCCGCATCCAGCTTTTTCTCCTGCAATATGCGCGATGCGCGGGCTGCATCCATGCGTTTTAAGTCGGCCTCGAGATTGCGAATCGCTGTTCGAATATTAAAAATGAGCTGCTGTCTCGCACTTTCCAGCGTTGTTTGCGTTTGCTTTTCCAGAAGGTCAGCCTGAACGAAATCTGCTTCAGCTGCACGATTTCCTATCGGTAGACCGATGATGAATCCAACGGCCCAGGTGGCGTTATCGAACATGCTAGAAAGCGCGTCTGAATATCCGCCTGGTGTGGTTCCAATGACAATGGGGGGAAACACGGAATCATCCAAAAGGAGTACATCTCCGCCCAATCCGACAAATCCGGCTTCTGCTCGAAAATCGAGTTGCGGTTTTAGAGCATCAGAAGCCAGACGCTTGTTCAACCGGTTGCTGACAAGGTCCATTTCGAGTGCTTTCAAATCTGGATTATTCGCAAGTCCTTTCTGAATCGCTTCGTTGGCCGTGATCGTAAGGGGCCGAACCATCGGCTCATCTGAAGGGACAAACTTAACGTCCCAACGATCCGATTGTTTCTCCGTAGTGACAAGATTGCGAAGGCGATCTTCTGTATTGCCGATCAGGTTTTCTGTGGTGATGATTTCCTGACTACGCGCTGCAACTTCAGCTTCCGCAACCACGATCTCGAGAGGTGCCATTGTTCCGACTTCAACCTGCTTTTTGTTGTTCTCATAGAGAGCAGTAGCGGAAGCCAACGACTGCGTGCGAACACCCATCTGGCCCCGGAAGAAAACGAGATCCCAGTACGCCTGTTCCACCTGCAAAGCAACATCCAGGACCCGTTGACGAAGCCTGTGATCGGCGGCCAGCCGATTCGTTTCAGCAATGTGCGTAGGCGTTTGCGTAACATCGAGGCCGAACCCGCGCAACAAGGGCTGTGTGATAGATCCGAAAAGGCTCGAATCAAAACGAGGATTGACGGAAGTAAAGCTCTGGTTTGTTTCGACTCGTGAATTGTTAAAAACTACGTTGTAACGTGTACCTGTTTGAAGTTCATGATCGAGCGTAAAATTATAAGTGAAATCTTTCGCGCTGATAGCTTGCTCTCCAACAAGAATTGAACCCGTTGGATTCGTGGAATCCCTCGTGTTGACGTTGGATGCGAAAAAAGGTTCAAACCTCGACTTTTCAAAGCTGACTCGTGTATCCGAAATCTCCGGATTAAAGCTCTCAATCGTAATATCCAGGTTATTTTTGAGAGCCATGTCAATCACCTGCTTCAAGGAAACCGGCACCTCCGCAGGTTCCTGAGCCGATAAAATTCCGCCGAAGAATATAAGTAGACAGAATAGAACAAGCGATTTCATAGAGCACTCCTGATTTGATTCATTGTCTTTTAGAAATACGTAATGGTTGGATTTCTGTTCCAAAAAGGTAATTTTACTTCATTTTTTCAACTGGGGGGAGCGTTCTTTTCATCCCAAAGCGGTGTTTCCCACAAATGGGACGCCGCCCGTTTCATATTCGAAAAGCACGTTATAATGACCGGCATGGCAGACAAGACTGATCGCGACGCTGATGCATTCGAACGCGAAATCACGACAGATTTAAAAGATACGACTGCTGACAAACCGCGCGGAATGCCGCTCCACAGACGGATTCTTCTTGGATTGGCGATCGGTGTTACTGCAGGGCTTATTGTAAATGCGGGTATGGGCGGTGATGACCCGCGAATTGCATGGATTGTAAAAAATATTACCGAACCGATCGGACAGCTTTTTTTGCGCCTGCTTTTGATGTCGGTGATTCCGCTCGTATTTTCATCGCTGGTTGTCGGCGTTGCGGGAATCGGAGACATCCGAAGACTGGGAAGAATCGGCCTGAAAACATTCGTTTACACCATCATCATTTCAGCAATTTCTGTTTGTATCGGCATTCTTCTTGTGAATCTGATTCAGCCGGGTAAACGGGTGGATGCTTCCACAGCAACCGCTTTGCAGGAACGTTACGGAACGGATGCAATGAAACGTGTTCAGGATGCGCAAAAGGGGACAGCAGATGATTCAGCGTTAATGACGGTTGTAAAAACTTTGATCCCCTCGAATCCGGTTGCTGCCGTTGCGTCTGATACGCCGAACATGCTTCATCTCATGGCATTCGCAGTGATTCTCGGCATTGCAATTACCTTGATTAAGCCCGATGTCGCGGCGCCCTTCATCGGAGCACTCGACGGCCTTTTTCACGCATCCACAAAAATAATTGACATCATCATGAAGACGGCACCTTTTGCCGTGGCATGCCTGCTTTTTAATAACGTCGCACGATTCGGGCTGGATTTGCTTCAAGCACTCGCATGGTTTTTCTTTACGGTTATCGCAGGCCTTGCGATACACATGTTTGTTGTTTATTCGATATCCGTCCGCACGCTTTCGCGCATTCCCCCGATTGAGTTTTTCCGCCGGATTAAAACGGTGATGCTGACGGCTTTTTCTACCTCTTCATCGAATGCAACTCTCCCGACCGCTTTGCGTGTATCGGAAACGAATCTTGGGGTTCCGCGCCAGATCAACAGTTTTGTGCTAACGGTGGGCGCAACGGCAAATCAAAACGGAACGGCACTTTATGAGGGAGTGACCGTCCTTTTTCTGGCTCAACTCTCCGGAATGGAACTTGCTCTCAGCACGCAAATTGTTGTTGCCTATCTCGCGATTCTGGGCGGCATTGGAACAGCCGGCGTGCCATCCGGTTCCATTCCATTCATTATTGTTGTTCTGACACAAATTGGAGTGAATCCTGCTTTGATTGCGATCGTACTTGGACTCGACAGGATTCTGGATATGTGTAGAACCACATTGAACGTTGTCGGAGATTTGACGGCAGCAACATATGTGGCGCGATCGGAAGGACACGTGCTGCTGAAACCTGTCGTGGAGCCGAGTACCTTTTAAGGGCGCGATTCATCGCGCCCGGGTGTCATAAAGTGGCGCGGCTTTACATGTTGGAGGGTTTATGAAATATGAAGATCAACTTCTAGATATTTTCCGCCAGAAGGAAGCTTATCTGGAAGGGCACTTTCTTTTAAGCTCCGGGCTGCACTCCCGCAATTACATGCAGTGCGCAAGAATTCTGCAGTTTCCTTCCATTGCCGGCGATCTGGGTGGACGAATTCATCAGAAATTACGTGACGATGTTTCTGAAGTCGATTTGATTTTGAGTCCAGCGCTGGGTGGGGTCATTATCGGACATGAAGTGGCGAGATCGTTCAACATTCCATTTCTTTTTTGTGAGCGAGAGGGCACGGAGTTCAAGCTTCGAAGGGGATTCAAAATCAATCCGGGCCAGCGAGTTGTCGTGATTGAAGATGTGGTCACGACAGGCGGTTCGACTCACGAGACAATTGCTGTTGCGGAAGCGGAAGGGGCCAAAGTTGTGGCCATCGGTTCGATCGTCGATCGCAGCGTGAACGCGTTGAATTTTCCAGCAGTTTATGCGTCCTTGTTAAAGTTACCGATGGATCAATTTCGATTTGACGCTTGCCCGTTGTGTGTTGCCAATATACCTTTGGTGAAACCTGGAAGTCGGAGATCTTAGCCCCGGTAGGGGGACATGATTTCATCTTTATTGTTTCAGAAAACTAAAAGGAGATTGTTGACGGTCCGGGACTTCGGTCCTGTTTGCAGAGTGGCTGATTGAGCATCTTCTTGTTCGCAGATAACGCCCGACCGTTTGTCTTATTTTGCCCAACATCCTTTTCGCAACTTGGTGACGTTAGAGTTTCGATGAGCGTGGAAGATCGCCGTGCAACGGATTCATTTGTGATCCTTTTGACGAGTTTTCGCATTATACTTTTCTAAATGCCACGCTTCAAAGCCCGAATTGCGTACGACGGCACGGATTTTCTTGGATGGCAGACGCAAAGAGAGGAGCCGACCATTCAATCCACATTGGAGAAGGCCCTTGAACAAATCTGCAGAAGCCGGATACCGATAACCGGTGCGGGCCGCACAGACAGCGGCGTTCATGCCTTTGGTCAAGTTGCACATTTTGATTGGGACCATTTTCTGCCCGCCGATCGTCTGATTCTTGCAATCAATGCAATCGTTCCTTTCAGCATTCGTGTTCTGGAATTGGAAGAAGTGCCAGATAAATTCCACGCGCGCTTTGATGCTCATTCCAAAATTTATTTGTATCGAATCGACCGCAATCGGAATTTCGATCCATTTCATTTTCGCTATGCGCTCCATTATTATTCAGCGATTGATTTAAAACTGGTTCAGCATTGCGCGAAAATCATTCAAGGAGAGCACGATTTCAAAGCTTTCCAGGCTACAGGCACGGATGTTGTGACGACAAAACGAACCATATTCAATGTAGAAATGTCCGATGCAGAAGAACATTCTTCCTTTGCTGCCCATCCTCACTTCCTTTATCTCCGTTTTCATGCGACGGGATTCCTGCGGAAGATGGTGCGGTTCTTAATGGGGACTATATTGGAAATTGCATCCGGCCGCAGACCTGTGGAGCATATGGCATTGGCATTGGAAACCGGCGAACGTAAGTATGTGGGTGTGCCCGCAGCAGCCCGCGGGCTTTTTCTGGAAAGGGTGATTTATTGATGTCGGCAGCAGCATCTTGTATCATCATTGACGATCCTAATCGTAATCGTGCTCTGATCGTAATCGCGCTTCATCCACCGCGGGCTTGTAAAAAGTACGATCAAGAGCAAGATCAAGATTACGATGATGAACGAAACCCCGCGACCGAACGATACCGATGAGCAAAGAGAGCGCTGAAGAGCTTTACAATCGGATCGATCTGGAAAGACTGCCGGCGCATATTGCCGTGATCATGGATGGGAATGGCAGGTGGGCGAAGAGTCGCCACTTGCCAAGAGTGTCCGGCCACCGGCAGGGAATCAAATCGGTTCGTGAAATCGTTGAAACCTCCGCCCGCCTGGGTCTAAAGGTCCTGACGCTTTACGCTTTTTCGGTGGAAAACTGGAAACGCCCAAAACCAGAAGTAGACACACTCATGCGTTTGTTGAGCGAGTATTTGCACAAAGAGCTTAGAACTTTAATGGAAAACAATATCCGCTTTCATGTTATAGGACGCTGGCGTGAACTTGTCGATGAAGTGGCTCAGGATCTGGAATGGGGGATGGATGAAACAAGGAACAATACAGGGCTTCTTTTCAACATTGCTTTGAATTATGGAGGGCGGACCGAACTTGTGGATGCATTCCGGAAAATGTTCACACAGCTAAACTCATCGGGCCAGGATGCGGATTCGATCACGGAAGAAATGATCAGTCAAAATCTCTATACAGCCGGGATGCCGGACCCCGACCTTCTGATCCGGACAAGCGGCGAAATGCGGATCAGTAATTATCTGTTGTGGCAAATTGCTTATGCGGAAATCTGGGTGACAGATGTTCTATGGCCCGATTTCAGGAAACAACATTTGTATCAGGCGATCCTCGATTATCAGAAACGTGAACGCCGGTACGGGGGCATCACTAAAACGGTGAATTACTCCGCAACGGAATGAAACGCGTCATCACTGCGGCAATTGCTATTCCGATTCTGGTTTCCATTGTTACGATGGCGCCTGTCTGGGTTTGCGTTGGCGTCATCCTGGTTGCAATGCTCCTGGCACTCCATGAATATTTTGGATTGGTCGATATCCCGGTGTCCTTTCGTGTTGTTGCCTCTTTGATTGCTTCCGTCGCAAGTTTGGTCCCGGTGTGGCCGCAATGGTCTTTTATTCTGTTGATTGGCGCCCTGTTGATGCTCACCATTGCATTATTTTCCAGACTCGAGCTGGCGTCTGCATTTCGTGCCGCCGTTTTCGGCTTTTTCGGAGCGGCGTACATCGGCGGTCTTATGGGTTTTCTGATCGCGCTGCGAACCTGGAACAGTGCCTCCCTTTCAGGCGCCGATTTACTCATGATGCTTTTCATCGTCATCTGGTCGGGCGATTCATTTGCATACTTCGCGGGCAAGAGTTTTGGACGCCATAAACTGGCGCCCGTTGTGAGTCCGCAGAAAACCTGGGAAGGCGCAGTTGCCGGATTTGTATTCAGCATCGTCGCCGCCATCGCGTGCAGATTCACTTTCATACAGGAAATGGGTCTTATGGATGCGATAGCTATTGGATGCTTAATCGGCGTGGTGGGTCAAATCGGCGATCTTTGCGAATCGATCGTCAAGCGCGCGGTCAAGGTCAAGGATTCGGGTGGAATGATTCCCGGGCATGGCGGAATGCTGGATCGATTGGATAGTTTGTTATTTGCAGCGCCTGCAATGTATTATTACCTTTCATTTTTTGGCGTTTCTTGATACGGACCGCATTGTAGTTGTTGTAGGGGGCGCGATTCATCGTGCCCGCACGGCCGTAACATAGGAAGACGGGCGTCATGAATGCCGCCCCTACTTTGAACATGAAAAGAATTTCCATACTCGGCTCGACCGGTTCCATTGGTGTCAATGCACTGGACGTTGTCCGGCGTTTGCGTGAAAGGTTTGAGGTGGTTGGATTAGCCGCCGGGCGCAACGTAGATCTTCTGCGCGAGCAAGCACTGGAGTTTCTTCCTAAAATCGTTTCTGTCGCCGATCCTCAGGCGCTTTCCGAATTGCGTTCCGATCTGGAGCCAGCCGGAATTCGGGTGCTTTGCGGGGAAGAAGGATTGCTGGAAATAGCAACACATCCGGAAGTCGATATTGTTTTGTCAGCGCTTGTCGGGGCTCAAGGCTTTCTGCCCACGCTGAAGGCAATCTCGGCCGGAAAGGATGTTGCGCTGGCCAACAAGGAAACGCTTGTCGTTGCAGGTCCGATCATTTCAAGGGAAGTCGCCCGGAAAAACATCCGGTTGCTGCCGGTGGACAGTGAACATTCTGCAATCTGGCAATGTTTGCAGGGAGAGAAAAAGGACACGGTCCGTAAATTAATCCTGACAGCATCCGGAGGACCGTTCTTGACAAGAGATGTTTCTTCCTTTTCTTCCATCACTGTCAATCAGGCGCTCGCTCATCCAAATTGGAGAATGGGACGTAAAATTACTATCGATTCAGCCACTTTAATGAATAAAGGTCTTGAAATGATAGAAGCGCACTACCTGTTTGATGAACCTCCTGAGAAACTCGAGGTCATCATTCATCCGCAAAGCGTGATTCATTCGATGGTGGAGTTTATTGACGGATCGGTGATTGCCCAACTCGGCATTTCCGACATGAGAATGCCGATCCAATTTGCGCTCACTTATCCTGAGCGCTGGGCCAATGATCTGCCTTCCGTAAATCTGTCTCAAATAGGGAAGCTTGAGTTTCTCGATCCTGATTTGCAAAAGTTCCCATGCCTGAAACTCGCTCAGAATGCTCTTAGAACCGGCGGAACAATGACGGCTGTATTGAATGCATCCAATGAAGTGGCGGTTGAGAGCTTTTTAAATGAACGGATTCCGTTTAACTGCATACCGAAAATCGTGGAAGGGGCGATGGAGAAACATCATCCGATCGCTGATCCTTCCCTGGACGATGTTTTGGAGGCTGATCGCTGGGCAAGAGCAGAGGCGGGCAATGCTGTTATGAAAATGAGCCTCAAAGATCGACGCCTTTAAAGCGTATCTTCAAGGTTCGTGGTGAAACGCGTTAGATGAAAGACTGTGGTACAAATGTAGATTTGATCTGACTCTTCGTTAAAAAAACTCCAATCTTATAAAAGGTTATTTATGACCCAACTATTCTCGTTCTTAATCGTTATCGGAATCATTATTTTGATTCATGAATTTGGCCATTTCAGCATGGCCAAACTTTTCAAAATTCCTGTTGCCGTGTTTTCACTTGGATTTGGTCCGCGTTTGTTCGGCTTCCGATTTAAAGAAACCGAATACAAAATCTCCGCAATTCCGCTTGGAGGTTATGTGAAGATTCATGGCATGGAGGATCAAGAAGCCGCGCCGGATGATCCGAATTCGTTTTACAACCGCCCCCGGTGGCAAAGATTTCTTGTGCTCTTTATGGGGGTAGGTTTCAATTGGATTCTCGCCATCGTTCTGATCACCGCAGCTTTGACTCTGGGTCTGCAGGTATCTCAATCTGTCGATATGCCAAGCCGCATCGGCGCGGTGACTCCGGGAGCCCCGGCGGACAAAGCGGGATTGAAACCTGGTGACCTGATTCTCGCCATCAATGGCAAGGAAACCCCAACCTGGGAGAAAGTTTCGCTTGCGACTCTTTTGCATCCGGACGAAACCATCGTGGTTCGATATGAGCGAGACAATCAAATTGAAGAAAAACAAATTCGCGCCGGACGCAACCCGAACAATAGTCTTGGTTATATCGGCGTTCATCCGTCAACCGATGTTGTGGTGCTTGCCGTAACGCCGGATAAACCAGCCGCTCAAAAAGGATTGAAGCCAGGACGATATCATTCGCAGCATTGATGGCGTTCCGATTCATGGAATTGAGGCGGCCCCCGCGGCTGTGCAAAGAAGCGAAGGAAAACCGCTGAAGATTGTGGTGGAACGCAAAGAAGCCGGAAATGCCGTCACAAAAGAGATTGAAATTCAGCCGGTGAAAGATCCTGCAACCGGACGATGGATCCTTGGCTTTGCTCCCGGTGAACCCACAAAGTTGCGCAAACTTTCGCCCGGGAAAGCTTTGAAGGAAAGCGTTCGAACCTGTCGCGATCATGTTTTGCTCAATCTGGTTTTTATTTCGAAATTGATTCAGGGAAAACTTTCTCTGAAAGCGACCTCGGGGCCCTTTGATATTGCGCGTTTAAGCGACGCAACACGGCAAACAGGCCTTTCTACGTTCTTGCTTTTTATCGGAACCATCAGTTTCGATATTGGAATTATCAATCTTCTCCCGATACCCGCGCTGGATGGCGGTCACATTTTCTTCCTGTTGATTGAAGGAATCTTCCGAAGAGAAATCAGCGTGAAAGTGAAAGAACGCGTGACGATGGTGGGTTTCTTCTTTCTGATCTGCGTGATGGTTGTGGTGCTTTACTACGACTTGCTGAAAACAGCCACAGTCCAAAGGCTACTGGAATCTTTCCGATGAACGTTCTTTTTATCTGTACTGCAAATGTTTGCCGTTCACCTCTTGCTGAGGGTTATTTGAAATATCTTCTGGACAATCAGTCCGATCTCCGATCTTCAAGTTGCTTCAGCGGGAGTGCTTGCTCATGCCGGCTCCTCTGCTTTTGATTGCGCTGTGGAAGTGGCTCGTTTGAGAGGCTTTGATCTTGGGGAACACAAATCGCGTCTATTGACCCTGGAAATGGCTCAGGATACGGACTTGATTTTGTGTATGGAAACGTGGCAAGCATCCAAGGTTCTCGATTTGAGCCAGGACCTGATCGCTAAAACGACGCTGTTAGGAAGTTATCATCCGAGCCAGCAGCGATTACTGCAAATTCCGGATCCGCGAAGTTTTACTGTTCCTTATACACTCGAAGTATTTCAGCTGATTCAGGATTCTGTAGAAGGACTACATCAGAAATTATCCTCGGTGTAGCGTCTAAAGCGCTATCTCTCCATCATCTCCATATCCTCCTTTTTTACACGAAGCTGAGATGACACAGAATTTTGAGGCATGATAAAATAACCACATCTAATGATTGGCTTTGACCTGAATCGCATTCTCGAGTTCATGCATGGCTACCGCGAGAATGTTTCCGATTTGAATTTTTCCGTTGGCCGCTCTCCCCAGGTCGAAGTTGATGGCTCTTTAATTCCGGTTCCGATCAAAGGAATGGAAAAATTGAGCCCGTTTCAGACCGAGATTATTGCCCTGACTCTGATGGGACAGGACCGTGAAATCATACGAAAGCTTCACGTTACCGGATCGACCGATCTTTCGTACGCTTTGCCCGGCATAACCAGATTTCGTGTCAATGTCTTTCATCAGCGCGGGACGCTTGGTGTTGTCATGCGCGTGATCTCTTCGTCTGTTCCTTCGATTGAAAGCTTGAATTTGCCGAAAGCTCTTTATCAGGTTGCGGAAGAAAAAACGGGTATTGTTCTGGTAACAGGGCCAACAGGCAGCGGAAAATCAACGACTCTTGCGACGATCATCAACGAAATCAATCAGAAGCATGCGTATCACATTGTTACGATCGAAGACCCGATTGAATACATGCATACCCATAGAATGAGCACCATTAATCAACGTGAGCTCGGTTCGGATACAACGACATTTGCGATGGCATTGCGCGCTGCTTTGCGTCAGGCTCCGAAGGTGATTCTCGTAGGTGAAATGCGAGATTTAGAGACCGCTGAAATTGCTTTGGAAGCGGCGGAAACAGGGCATCTGGTCCTGAGCACGTTGCACACAATCGATGCTTCCAAAACGATTGATCGCATTATCGGTATGTTTCCAAAGACCGATGAACAACAGATTCGAACTCGTTTCGCGCAAACGTTCAAATGGGTCATTTCTCAGCGTCTGATTCCGAAAGAAAAAATCGGGACGCTTCGCGGTTTTTGAAATCTTGAAATCCACACTAAGGACCCGTGAATACATAACAAAAGGGGAGCAGGAAGGTAAATCGTTGATTGCTGCTATGAACGACGGATCGATGGATGGCATGCAAACGTTTGATAGGGAGTTGGAGAAGGCTGTTCAACAAGGAATATTGGAAAAAGAGACCGCTTTAAGTTACGCCACAAATCCCGGCAATTTAGAGCTATCCTTGCTGGGCCTTTCCGGAGAAGAGGGACTGGATGTTGGAGTGGTCTAAAAGTACGAGTCCAACGACGCCGGACCATGCCGGTAAACCGGACTCAGCGCCAGCACCACCGGACCGCAAGGGTTCTGTAAAACCAAAAACAAAGGATAATCTTCCGGATTGGATGGAGTAAGAGAGAGATCGATGATTGTTGTTTGTCCGGGCTGTAAGAATCAAATCACTCTGGATGATGCGACAATCCCGGCCGGTCTCTTTAAGGTGCGATGCACCGGTTGCGGCAGGACGATCACTACGCAACGAAGAGACGAGACAATTCCTCAGCAACCGCAGCACAAGCGGCTTCACCAGCTCCGCAAAAACCTTCAGCAACAACTACAGACAAGATCAAACCTGTGATGCCTTCTTCAGAATCTGCCGATGTTCCATTGTCGGTTCAGTCCTTTGTGAATGCTCAGATCGCCGCAGCACGGAAAGAAATTCTCGATGCGATACAATCCCTTTTTCGGGGAACTTCGATCCATCCGAACGGTCCTGTCGATGATCTCAGCTATGAAAAACGGGCTTTAGTCTGCAGCGGCGACCCATCTACAGGCGATGCTCTGGCTACCCTGTTGAAAGGGATGGGATATCTATCCGCAATCCTGTACAACTGCTGCCGATAGCTTAAAGAACCTCGATACACATTATGGTTTGATTCTCATTGATCCTTCTTTTACTGATGATTTGGAAGGTCCCAAGAAAATCATCGGTCGTTTGAATGCAAAAAGAGGGATAGCAGCGACGACAAACTTTTGTTGTTCTCCTTTCGTCGACTCAAAAGAGCCTGGATGGGAACTCTGCTTTTATGAGCGGAGTCAATCTGATTGTGAACAAGGCAGATCTCAACAATCTTGAATCTTTTATCCGGCAGGGCCAAAAGTATTTCCAGGAAATGTATCTTGCCTTCGGCAATGCTGCTGAATAGCGCTAGAGGACTGCAGGCATCCTGACTGCTCCTAATATCATATAATTTGCCTGATATGCTTTTTCAGCTTGTACCACTATTCGGCTATCTCGTAGGGACGGCGCTGCACACATTGATTGCAACCCTCGTCATGGTCCGTAAAGAAAAGCGTCCGAGCGAACGGATTTTTCTCGTTCTCGTGATCTCCCTGGTCATCTGGCACTCAGGCAATCTCATCGCCTGGGTCCTGCAGGGCTTGTCGCATGGTGAATGGGTGCACTTCTCTCATTTGGCCCGGGCCATTGCATTTCTGGGACTTGCTGTGCTGCCTCCGTTACTGGTTCACACTCACTTTGCATTCTTAAGCGATAGCGGTTCGGCGTTTATATCCCGAAGATTGCAAAACTCTTTGCTTGTTCTTTTTTACTTGCCGGTTCTGTGGTTCATCAAACCACTGTATTCCATGTTTATTTCTCCCAATGCTCCTTCCGTTCAATCGCTCGCGCCTTACATGGTTCTTTACGTTTCGTGGTTTGTCGTTTCTCTACTGATTTCCGCAACGATTGATATGCGTCTGGCACGGATTCAAGAAGATGAGCCGTTCCGTCATTTTTACAAAGTTCTCGGCACGACCCTTCTGTTTATCGCAATTCTCACCACCTTTACTTACATTCTGCGCGGACGTGAGTTTCCACAGCTTCGCGGGTATCTGGAGGTGCTTAGCATTGCTGCTTCCATTGTTCCCAGTACGGTGCTTGCGTATTTTATCTACAGATATAACTTCCTGGAGCTCGTCATCCGCCGTTCCTTTTTTGTCATCACACTTTCGATTGTCATTTTTGGAATGTATTTTTTGGGAGTCAGGCGACTTTCAGTGTTTCTCGGCTCTTATTTCGATATTGTTCCCGGGTTGTTTGAAGCTGTTTCGATTCTTGCCATTGTGGTGACCTTTCCGATTTACAAAAAATGGCTGCAAAAGCGCGTGAATCAGGTGTTCTTTCGTGAGTTCGGTTACTATCATCAGCTTTTCAGTGAACTGGAACAAACAATCAGCTCCATATTTGGCGTGCAATCTCTTGTCGATTACATCCAGAGGACAGTATCGAAAGTTTTGTTTCTGGAATGTGTTCATTTAAGTATTTTTGATGTTCGTGAAGGAAGTATTAAATTCCGTGCCACGACTTTTTCCGAGGTTCCGCTTCTCGATGCAATTGTACGGAAAATTGAACGTGAACGGTCAAGATTGCTTCGCCTGGAAGATGTGAAGGAACCCCAGGTTCAGGCGGAAATCAAAAGCTTGAACGCAACATTGATCATTCCAATCCGTCATAAGGGGACTTTGATGGGCATTTTCTCTTTTAAAGCAAAGCCGCCTCGACGCCCCATTTTGACGCAGGAGCTTGAAATGCTGCAGTCGCTTGCGGCGCAAACTGCGATGAGCGTATCCTCCGCTCTTCTGCTGGAAGAAAAGCTTGAACTGGAGCGAGCCATGGCCCGGAAGGAACGCCTGGCATCGATCGGACAAATGGCCGCCACTCTGGCGCACGAGATCAAGAATCCGCTGAGTTCGATTAAAAGCATCACTCAGTCTTTGGAAGAGCAGATTGAAGATACGGAAATCAAACAGGATCTGGGTGTGGTTGTTCATGAAGTTGATCGATTGAATCATTCCGTAAACCAATTGTTGAGCTTTGCACGGGCCTCTTCCCAGGATGTTGGCGATGTGTCGCTTGTTGTAACGATGGAACATGTAATTAAGATTCTGCAAAATGAATGTAAAGCGCAGAATGTGGTAATCCAACACAGGTATAACGGTGATATTCCGGATGTTTTTGGAAGCGCTTTCGGTTTGCAGGACATTTTCTTGAATTTGCTGTTAAACGCTTTACAAGCAATGCCGGCCGGCGGCGAAATCGATGTGAATTACAAAGTTCAGGGAAACTCGGTCCATGTCGTAATTTCGGACAGCGGCCCCGGAATAAGACCGGATCTGATCAGCCGTATTTTCGATCCCTTTTTTACAACCAAACAGGCAGGTACCGGCCTTGGTCTGGCTGTAGTAAAACAGAAGCTCACAGAGTTTGGCGCCGATATCGAAGTATCTAATCTGAAGCCGCACGGATCTCAATTTACATTGAGCTTTCCTGCGGGAAAAGTCGTGGTTCATTGATGACATCACTTTTTTCACAGAAGATAAGCAAAGAGAGCAAAGAATTTCTATCCTTTGTGTTGCTTCGCTATCTTCTGTGTAAAAACTTAATAAATGGAAAAGCCGCTGTTGCTGATTGTTGATGATGAGCCCGGATCGCGTTACGGTATTAAAAAAGCGCTTTCGCAATTTCGTTTTGTGGTCCAGGAAGCTGCGGACGGAAAAGAGGCACTGGATAAAATTCAACAACTTCTTCCCGATCTTGTCATCCTGGATGTGAATCTTCCGCAGATGGATGGGTTATCCGTGCTCTCGCAGGTGCATCGCGAAAATTCGATTCCTTTGGTGATCGTCATCACGGCCTATGGTTCGGAAAAAATTGCTGTCGAAGCGATGAAGAGAGGCGCCTACGATTACATCTCGAAACCATATGATATTGATGAACTGCGTCTTGTAGTATCCCGGGCTTTGGAGAGTCTTCAACTGAAACAGGAGAACGTGCAGTTGAAGAAGGAGTTGGAAAGACGTTCCGGATTTGGGCCGATTCTCGGTCAAACCGTTGCGATGCGGAAAGTCTTTGACATGATGGAGAAGGTGAGTCTGAGCGATATCACTGTGTTGATCCATGGAGAAAGTGGAACCGGAAAGGAATTGGTGGCTCGCGAAATTCATCGAAGAAGTTCACGGCACAATAAACCATTCATTACGATGAATTGCGCCGCTTTGCCGGAGAATCTGATTGAGAGTGAGCTGTTTCGGCCATGAAAGAGGAGCATTTACAGGCGCGGTTCGGCAGCGAAAGGGTAAATTTGAACTGGCTCACGAAGGTACGATTTTCCTGGATGAAATCGGGGACATGAGCCTGAACACGCAATCAAAGATTTTGCGGATTCTGCAGGAAAGAAAGTTTGAAAGACTGGGTGGTGATGAAACTCACGAAGTCGATGTTCGGATTTTATCAGCGACCCATAAGGATCTTCTGGTTGAAATCCAGAATGGAAATTTTCGAAACGATCTCTATTACAGACTGAAAGTGATCGATGTAGAAATTCCTCCGTTGCGGGATCGAAAGGAGGACATTCCACTGCTTGTGGAACACTACCAGCGGGTGTTTTCGGAAAAGCATAACAAGAAAGTGGAAGGAATCGATCCGGAAGGAATGAAGCTGATCATGCGGTATCATTGGCCCGGAAATGTCCGCCAGCTTGTCAACATGCTGGAACGGGCCGTGGTTCTCGCATCCGGGCCGATTCTCCGACAAAGAGGATCTGCCGAACGAGCTTGAGCTGCCTTCCGGCTTCAGCGGAAGCTTTCTGGATGACCTGATGCATCTCCCTTTCAAACAGGCAAAGGAAAAGATCACGACCCGCTTCATGAAAGAATATTTAACCAGAAAGTTAAATGACAATGAAGGGAACATCAGTCACACGGCTGCCGAGCTGGGAATTCGCCGGCAGAGCTTGCAAACGATGTTGCGGAGGCTGGGGATTAAATGAAGCAGCATTCGAATTTTGTTGCCGTCAGTATGGACGTGTTAAAGGAACGGGAAAATTTCTGGCTGGACTTGGGGACTTGCGATCTGCCTCAGCTTCTCAGATATGCGTTCCATCTTGGGCTTCTTTCCGTTTGCGGGTTATCTGGTGAACTACACGATCCGCGGAACAATCTGGAATGTATGGCCGTTCATTCACACGACACTCGATGTCGGGAGCGGACTGGTTTTTGCTGCAATGCAATGGATCTTTTTCAGTATGTTTCCCGTTTTGAGTTCGCTGATTCTGGAAAACATCACAAAAAGATGGAAACAGCCCCTTGGGTTTGAAGATGCTGTGAAGGTCTGTACCTTTTCCATGACACCACTTTGCCTCGCCATATTGTTTGTGGGCGTTCCGTATCTGGATCGGGTTTTCACGACTCTGGGTTTTGCTACTTTCTTATTCTTCCTTTATTACGGTCTTCGTCTTTCATTGAACTTTACAATCGTTCGTTCCATCGTAACGACTCTCCTCTTCTTCATACTGTTTGCAGTGATCAGGCAACTTTTTGTGTTTGCCATTGGATATTAGTGTCAGACACCAGTGAAGAGGCAAGTCTCGATCCCATTTCTGCTGCTTCTTGTCCTCACTCTCGGATTTCGGATCCTTCAACTGGAAGCGGATCCACCATCTGATTTCAGCTGGAGCGGAGGATATTTTGCCGATGAAGGTTTTTGGAGCCACAACGCACGGAACGACGTCCTATTCGGCAGCATGGTTCTAGGACGAATGGGATGCTCGAATCGTAAGCCCTGTGTTCGCGCGAATTCAACATTGGATCTTCCTCCTGTTCGGTCCAGGTTTCGCGCAGGTTCGCTTGATTGCAGTCCTCTCTTCTCTCATCCTGGCGGGCTGCTGTTTCGCACTTTTCCGAACGCAATTTGATGTACAGACCAGCTTTCTCTTTTCAATTCTGGCTTCGTTGAATTATCCAATGATGGTTTTGGGACGCCAGGGAATTCTAGATCCGTTTGCTGCTGCCGCATGCATGCTGGCGTTGGTCTTGTTGATGCGTGACTCCCCTCTCTCCGGTTTTTTTGCAGGAGTCTTACTTGTGATTGCCTGCGTTACGAAATACTTGATGGTGTATGCCTTCGTCCCTTTTCTCTTTGTTCTCTGGAAGTCAAAAAAATATGTTCCTTCGTTGCGGGAGTTGTGCTGTCCTCTCTTACCTGGTTCTTTCTGAATTATCTTCCACATAAAGAACTTTTGAGCGCCTATAGCGCTTATTATGCGTCACAACAGAGCTGGGAACTTTCTGCTGTTTTGAAGAACATAGTCACTCAACCGTTTTATTTGTACTTCGTGAAAACGCCTGCGATCCTTTGTCTGGCCAATTTTGGCGATGTGGTTTTTTCTGGCGCTTTTCGTAGTGGCAATCGGGCCTCCGTGTCCTACCGCCGGCAAGAGACCGCCGTACGTTCTCAGGACTGAGCCGTTGGAAAAAACCATGTTTCTATGGTTGGTTACCGGAATACTGTTCTTCGCGTTGTGGAAGTATCGCCCATTTCGCTACTACACGTCACTCATTCCTCCAATGGCAGCGATGGCAGTCATGGCATTGTTTCGTTTGAAGGATGTCGCAGATGCGCTTGAAGTCCACCACTTCCCGGGTTTTGATTTATGCTGGTTTACTTTTGCCCGTCTTTCAACTCGGTTTTGTATTGCTGGATCGTTGGGCAGGATGGCGCATCGTGCCGTCTGAATTGGGAATTGATTCTCTGGATGCATCTCTGTTGATTCTGCTCAGCTGGTCTTGATGTGGAGTGTGATGGGAGGCCGGTGGAAAGTGAAATATGCTGCGTGGGCCTTCATTGCTGTTTTCGTTTTGTCGGATCTTAGGAACTATCTGACATGGATGTTGAAGCCACAATACAACGCCATTGCAATTTCCAGTGATCTGGAACATCGCGCGCCAAACGGAGTCATTACAGGACAATGGGCTCCGGAATTGTGTTTAGAAAATCATCTGCGTGTGATTCCTGTGTGGCGTGGGTTTGTGAACTCGCAAGATCCCTTTCGAAAATTCGGCATCACGCATATCCTTCAATGGAAATATCCACTCGGAGGCGAAAAGTTTGAAGAATGGTATCCGGAGGATTTTAAAGAGTTTCGTTTTCTAACAAAATATCGTATTAAAGATTCAGATTTGATTCTGTATGAACGGAATGTAGCGCCGGCGGTTCCGCAGAATTCAGTTTCAAAATCCTTGTTGAGCACAGTGTTACCGGAGGAGGACTCAACATGAATAAATTCGCAGCAATCGTTCTTTTTTTATGCGTAATGGCCGCGGTTTCTACAGCCGGTTCTGCGGAAGCGCCGGCAGATCTGGTGCTTACAAACGGCACGATCGTTACATTGGATCCTGAGTCGCCCCGCGCACAAGCATTAGCGATTCGCGCAGACAAAATCATTTGGATCGGCGAAGAAGGAGGTGCGAGAAAGTGGGTGGGTCCTTCAACGAAAGTCATCGGTCTAAAAGGAGCTTTTGTATATCCAGGTTTGATTGATAGTCATGCTCACATCATCTCGCTGGGTACTGCGCGGGTAACCGTTGATCTAGTAGGCGCTCCTGATCTGGAATCAGCTTTGAAAAAGGTTGAAGCCGGCGTGGCAAAAACCGAAAAAGGACAATGGATTCAGGGAAGAGGCTGGGATCAAAATGACTGGCCTGTGAAAGAATTCCCAACAGCATCCGATCTGGATCGCGTTGCACCGGATCATCCTGTTTTTCTGGAACGGATCGATGGACATGCAGGATGGGTGAATAGCGCCGCGTTGAAGATGGGAGGTGTTACAAGCGCAACCAAAGATCCGGAAGGGGGCAAAATACACCGCGATCAGAAAGGAAATCCAACAGGCATTCTTGTCGATACCGCCATGGAACTCGTGACATCGAAAATGACTTCGCTGTCACAGCAAGAGTTAATCCAACGAACCAAATTGGCTGCAGAAGATGCTTTGCAAAAAGGAATCACAATGATTCAAGACGCCGGCTCATCACGCGATGACATCGAAGCATGGAAAGCTATGGCAGCAAAAAATGATCTACCCATTCGTATTTATTCGATGGTCGCAATGCCCAGTGCCTTTGGAGAAGAGTACTTGAAGAAAGGTCCGCAGCATCACGGGCCCTATCTGCGATGTTCGCAGCATGAAAATTGTGGTCGACGGCGCGATGGGTTCAAGAGGCGCTGCGATGCTCGAACCTTACGTGGACGATCCGAAGAACACAGGTCTGTTGATGTGGAAAGAGCCCGAATTGCTCAGGGTTTTAAATGCAGCGAAAGCTTCCGGTATCCAGATGGGAATCCATGCAATTGGAAACCGCGCGAATCGGATGATTCTGGACGCATATGAAAAAGTTGGAGTGCACGGATTACGCTGGAGAATTGAACATGCGCAGCTGCTTTCCGTCACAAGACATTCCGCGTTTTGCAAAACTGGATGTGATTGCTTCCATGCAGCCGATTCATGCAACATCGGATATGCCCTGGTATGCGGATCGTGTCGGGCAAGAACGAACGAAAATCGGGGGATACGTTTGGAGAAGTTTGCTGAATCACAAAACGATCATTGCAGGCGGTTCCGATGCGCCTGTGGAAGACATCAATCCTTTGTGGGGGCTTTATGCTGCGATAACGCGGCAGGATCACAAGGGTAAACCGGAAGGTGGATGGTTTCCGGAACAACGTGTGACCAGAGAAGAAGCACTGCGCATGTTTACTGTGGATGCGGCCTATGCCGCGTTCCGCGAAAAGGATCTCGGAACATTAACCGCCGGAAAACTGGCCGATATGATTGTGCTGCCGCAAGACTTACTGACCTGCGATCCGAAAGCCATGATCGATATGAAAGTGCTTTACACAATCGTCGGCGGTCAGATCCGCCACCAGGCAAACTAGCTCTTCAACGCAAAGACGCCAAGACGCAAAGGAAAAATAATAATCTCTTGGCGCCTTGCATTACTATACGTCAGTTTTTTGCCCAAAGATCTTCTAAGCTGCCAGTTGATTTTGAGCAATGTGGTGCGGGCGTCCCCCGCCAACTCCGCGGACGAGACGTCCGCGCCACATTGTTTACAAGGCTTTGTGGTTGCGGCTTTGCCGCGTTATGCCTTTGCGTTAATTCCTACATGCTGGGACCGAAGAGCACACCGTTAAAGAACAAGCTTATCGAGCCCCTCCCAGTAAGCACGGAACGTCGGATCTTCAGCGAATAAAATGACATGGCCGGATCCAACAGACTCTTCCATCGCATAAACTTTATTCGCCAGTCTTTGCAAACTGATATCCCAGATTAAACCGGACATTTTCAGCCGGTCCGCCGACGGATACGATGCAACAGGTTTTTCGCCCGGCGGAGCTTCGAATACATTAGAAGAGTACAAAAAAACCGGAATCTCATTCTGTCGGTATCCGTACGTCAAAAAATGTTTAGTGTTCAGCTGCACGCGTCCGATCGCGCCGGGAATGACATCCGGTTTTTCAGTCTCCTCTTCAGGTTCTTCCTTTTCTTCGTCGTCCTTTTTTTCTTCAGACGGGTTCAACCGAATCTTTTTTAAAGCTTTTGATTCGTTTGACGTTCGTAAGCTCCCCTTGATCGGCTAGATATACGCTGCCGCTCCTGCCACGGATATCAAAGTTCCGCCGTCTTGAATCCACTCCTTTAAAAGTTTGACTCCGTCGTCACCGATGAGGGCTTCATAACTGGAACTGCCGCCGGCATCGGGCAATACGAGCACGTTATAGTCATCCAGATCAATGTTCGTCAGGCTGGTGGTTGGGAGGGATGTAAATGGAATTCCGTAACGTTGGTCGAATAGATAGGCCATTGCTCCGAACGATGTGGGATCGGTCGGCAATTTGACTTACCACCGCGACTTTTGGACGTTCGAGAAAAAACACATCATTGCTTCCAAGATCGGGTCCTTCTTCTGTCCATGCTGTGTTGGTTCCCTCAAATCGCAGCCGGTCTTTGTTGAAACTTCCTGCAATCGTGAAATCAAATCTGCGGGATTGTCAGCGATTTTGATAATGAATGAACCCGCGTTGTACTTTCGTTGGTTTAGCGTAAATGGTTTTGTCGTGAAATAGACACGCACGTTCCGCTGAAGGAGATCCGCCGCCGCCTGAATGGCCTGATTGGAATTGTAATCCAGTAAATAAGCAAATGTTGCAGATGGAAGTGACGGTGTTTCCTGCGGCACGGAAGAGATGACTTTCGCATGATCCGGCGCCGGGTCCATCGACCAGTAAGCGTCCAGATGATACGCAAGTGGAAGGGACCATGCGCTGATATCGTAAAATTCGGACGGTTCTTTATCCTTTCGTCTCTGTTCTTCCTCTGCCAAAAATTTCTTATCCGGCAGCGTTTCCTTATCCAAAAGAGCCCGCAGTAATCTTTTTAACGGCTGCTTCAAGGAAATGACATAATCTCCCTTTTGGAATGTGTGCTCAGACATCCCTTCTGTGTAATAGCCAAAAGCATCCACGTTGAAATCTTTTTGTGCCTGACGCACTTCGACTCCCTGCCAGATCAGTTTTTCCACCAGACGATCCGCCTGGTTCGGGTCGGTCGATCTGCGGATCAAATATTGCCGGATCGGACCGATCTCGCCTTCCTCGATGGCGGACTCCCGGAAGCGATACCAGTCCCTGAGTCGTGCTTCGCGATGATTTGCAGCGAGCTTGCAGGTTGCAAGAGTGGATAGGAAATGATGCCAGATCGCATCGTGATAGTGCACCACTTTGTCATCGTAGCGTTTTCGAACTAGCCCCCGTACGCTGGCTTGCTCAAACGTGCCCGCAAGAGCACCGTTATAAGTCGGCCAACTGTCCCCATAGCCCGGATACCAGAAGTCAAAACGTTCCTCTGTGAAGTAATCCACGCGATGACGGTCAAACTCGCTGGAAACCGCTTTGCCGAGTTTGTTCCACCATTCGACCATATTGGGAGGAATGTTGGGATTGTGCGGTACGGTTGGTGGAGGAAAAAAGTACGAACTGTCTTCTCCCATCTCATGAACATCGATGAAAATTTGCGGGTGATATTGCTGATACGCTTTGATGCGTGCGAAAGTTTCTTTTTGCGACAGCACAGTCCAATCGCGATTCATGTCGAACAGATAATGATTGTAACGTCCGCCCGGCCAGGACTGATTGTGCTCCGCAGCATTCGGATCGGGATTCGGCGTTACACCAACCGTGGAATAGAAATAGCTGATGAACCGCTCGCGTCCATCCGGGTTTTCCATTGGATCGATGATCACAACGCAATTACGAAGGATCTCCTGCGTTTCCTCATCAGTTGCCGCTATCAAGTAGTATGAAAGAGCCAGAGCTGTTTCCGAGCCGGAGTGTTCGGCGCCATGGACCGAATAGTTCAGTCCAACGAAAACCGGATTCTTCTTTATGATTGCGTCGGCTTGATCGGAGGAGATGGTTCGCGGATCTGCTAATTTTAAGTTCGCCTGTCTCAGCTCTTCCAGACGTCCCATGTTTTCCGGGGACGTGATGATGATGTAATACAGAGCCCGACCTTCGTAAGTCTCACCTATTTTTTGAACTTTCACCTTCGGCGAGGACTTCACCAGTGCATCCATATATTTTTCCATTTCGCTGTGCCGCGTGATCTGTTCGCCGAAGTCGTATCCCAGCACAGAACGGATTGTGGGGATCGCAGGATCGAACGCTTTTCCCGTACGGCTCAATACGGGAGTGGTATCGGCGAATACAAAAGGACTGAAGAGAAGAGAAACTAGCGTAAATAAACGCAATTGTCTTCGAGATGATTTCACGAACTTTTCTCCGGTGTGGAATTTCTTTGTGTTAATAGTCAATAGGGGCGCCATTTATGGTGCCCGCCGTCAACAACCGAAAAACGCGAGCGCGATGAATCTCGCTCCTACAGTAGAAATATAGCAGATTTTACAGTTACTTCGTTCCGATCACAACGTGCGGGAAAATGGAACGTGCTTCTTTCAAGAAAACGTGCTCGAGTCCGGCATAGCGCCTTGAAAAATGAAAAAGGTGAAGCTGTTTAACGCGCGCATCCCTTGCAATGCTGGCCGCTTGAACAGTCGTCAGATGGTGCGTTCTGGCGGCGCGATCCTCATCGTCTTTTAAAAAGGAGGATTCGCAGAAGAAATGATCACTGTTGGAAGCCAGCTCAATCATTCGTTCTGCGTTTTCCGCGTGAAATACGGCGTCCGTAATATAGGTGATGGAGTAGCCAGCTGCAAAATAAAGCAACTGGGATCTCAGCTCAGCAATATCGCGTTCCTTTCCATCTACAGAAACGGTTCCCTTTTCTTTCGTTTTGATTTCTTTCACCCATGGCCCCGGTTTCAAACCGGAACTCAGCAAAGGTTCTTCATTGACGCGCCATTGATCCTGCGTAAAGATGCGATACCCGAAAGAGCGGATGCTGAGATGTTGAAAAGAAGCAGAGCGAAAGGACCACTCCAGTCGCGGATCGATGACCGGTTGTTCCGCCTGAATCTCCCTAAGCTGATATTTTTCCTGTGGCAATAGCTCAAAACTTCGCAGCGGATCCAACTCCGTGACTCGAAATTTCAGATAGACCGTTTCGGCAAGGTTCCAGACGTATCCATGGATTTTGTGAAATACATGTTCCGCGATCCCCGGAGGTCCAATCACATGGAGCGTGTTGGTGCTGCCGAGATGAACACGCATCCAGGAATCAAATCCTATGAAATGATCCAGATGCGTATGAGAAACAAACAGGAATCGCGTGCGCAACAAACGGGCATGGCCAAGATGCTGATTCCCGCAATCAATCAAAAAGGAATAGGGAAGATTGAGCGGCTCTATATAGAGGGAGGGATCGCCGGTTGCGCCTGCTCCCAACGCGAATGCTGCGCGATCTTTGCTCACTTCTTCAAAAAGTCGCCTAAACTTAAGATGGTCTTTCCATCTGTGATGATCGTGGTCACGCCCGGCGTGATCTTTTGAACATACTCATACTGGATAAGAGCTGGATTGCTGGCGAGTGCTTCCCCTTTTAATCGAATCGATTCTGCTTCACCCTGCGATTCTATGATCTTTCGCTCTTTTTCCTGGCGCTCCCTTTCCAGCACATACTGCATCCGCTGTGCTTCCTGCTGCGCAATTTGTTTTTGTTCAATTGCCTTCTGAAATTCGACAGAAAAAGTTACACGACGGATCAATATTTCATCCAGGGTAAGAAAGTTCTCCTGGAATTTTGGATGTAAGTCCCTGAACGTCGCGTTCTGTATCTCGATCCTTTTTTCCGTATAAACTTCCGTCACCGGATAGGCCGAAACAGCAAGACGAACAACGTTTCTCACATGAGGGCGTACAACTTTATCCACATAACCGATTCCGATGGTTTGATGCAGGTCGGTTAACTTGCTCTTGTCAATGTGAAAGCGAACGGTGACATCGAGCTTTACGACTTGACCGTCTTTTGTCAGCGCTTCCAGCGCATCGTCTCCTCTTGCTTCCCCTTCGCCATAAGTGGCGCTCATCGTGTAGGTTTGCACTCGCCCATCGTAAATGACCGGCTTTTGCAATCCTGGAATCAGAATGTGAGTTCCCTGATCGCGTGAAGAGAGTCCGCCGGTAAGTTGATTAAAAATAACCGCCAGATACCCTGCCTGCACGACCAGAACCGTGTTCACAAGCACGACGATCGCAAAGATCGCGACCGCTATAATGATGATAAGTCTTGGCTTCATGTTTCCTCCTAAAGCGATTTGACCCTAAATAATAAACGAAATGTCGCGGCAGAGCATTTGCCTGCCCCCACCCCGGGACTCCGCGATAGCAATTTTGCCATTCTATTGATAGGTGGTTACAATGTTTAAAATGAAAAGATTTGCCTTATTCTCAGCATTTCTGTTTCTTACTTCCTTTGCTTCCAGCGCAACAATGCACGTAACCTTTGTAAGCAAGGACTCCCAAAAATCCGTTACGAAAGCAGATGTTTCTTTAAAAATGGATGATAAGGATATTTCAATCGCGGAGTTCTTTGCTGTGGACACTGCCTCGCGTGATTCGAACGTTCTACAGCATCCCGCAGGACGCCGGCAATACATATTGTTGATTGACTTTTTGCACCTTTCATCTTCGCAAGTCCTTGAAGCGCGAAAGTTTGCACAGGATTTGGTCGCGCAGATTCCGAAAGAGGATCTAATCGCAGTTGCTGGGATCACAAATGAAGATGGACTCCGTTTTTTTTCAGGCTTTACAACTGATCGATCCAAGCTGATCGCGGGATGGAACGCGATGGGCGAGGTCGTGCTGTCAGGATCGGTGGAAGGGCCGGAAGGAAATTTGTACCCTTCCAATTTTTCAATGGAGACTGCTCCGATCGACCTTTTGAGTGAAGAGGAGTTTCTGACCAACCTTAAAACGTACGCAGTCGATGCATCCGTAAAAGATCAGCTTGCTCCTTTATATATACAGGGGCTTGTCGATTTGTCTTCCTTACTTTCAACAATGCACGGAAGAAAAAATGTGATTTTCTTCAGCCCGGGAACGGACGTGAAAGGCCTTCGCGTCGATTTGAAAGAATTGAGTAAAGGAGAGGAGAAAAAAGAAGTCGATGGTCAGCAAGACCACAAGACCTTGCGAGAACTTACTCAAGTTGGGCCTCGTAATCTCGAGGCCATTGCGAAAGAAGGCCCTCAAACAAAGCGTAGCCGGGAAAACGACGCGAATGTAGTAGCCAGGTTAATCGAAGGAACGGACGGCCATGTTTATGTATTTGATCCCGCCGCGCAGGACAATAATTTCCTGAAAGACCTCGCTGAAAAATCCAAAGGCGCTTATAAAAAGATGCAGGAATTTGCGTCCGCTATTCCCCTAATCCTGACATCCGATCAGTCGTTTTACGTCGTCGGTTGGGAGGGTAACATTGAAAAGACTTTCCATGAGCTGCATACGGTTGAACTGAAAGCTTTGGATGCCGAAATTGATGCGCCGCTGCGATGGCTTGCACCAAAACCTGTATCCGATTACTCTCCGCTTGAAAAAAAAGCTCACGTTGCCGAGGCCATTTACAAAACCTTTCAAACGTCTGATCAGCACCGCTTCTGGTCCGATATCATATTAGATGACGGATTCAACCGCGTATTGACTTTTACAGAAGTTATCGGCGATACGCTTTTGAAAACAAAATTGAAGGAACTCCAGATTGAATTCTATGGTTTTGCGATTGAACCGGATGGTACAATCGTCGATTTTTACAATGTTCCCATTTCCCTGGATCTCACAAATCCAAAATTGAAAGAAAAACTGGATAAGGCAGGATTAAAAGTGTGGAATGTGCTCTTCGCCGGTCGTGGACCTGTGATCGTACGAACGGTTGTATTGAATACCGAAACGGGCGAAACGATTACCCATTCCGGCCGCATTTCCTTTAAAGATACCGATTTTCTTTTGAGCAATCCGTTTTTCCCTTCCTCTAATTTTGATTGGGTATTCTGGCCGAAGCCTGATCAAACTCAAAACAGGAGAGGAAAAGAAATCATCTATCCCTATAGCATGGGTAACAGTATTTTCGCTCCCGAGCTTTCGCCAAGCATGAAAGCTGCCGAAAAGGGTAAGGTTGTTTATTTCAAAATGTACAACTTCATTCCGGGTGACAGATATCCTTCCGTTCGTTTCAAGATCCTCGGAGAAAATGGAACGTCTATCGAAATAGATAAGTTTGGCCTCATGCAACAGCCAAGACTTGTGCAGCGTGGAGGTGTGGAACTTTTCTGGACGATCGAAACCATGCCGGACCTGACGAAAGGGATCTACAGATTGCAGGTCGACGTGTTCGATAGGAAACAGAATAAGGAAGTCATTCGAGACGTCCGGACGTCGGTTGAGTAGTTTGCCAGACTGCGTCATTTGGAATATACTTTTCTAAATCCTCTTTTTGGTGCTTTCAATTCGAGCAATGAACAGATATGAATCAACCATTGCTTATTTTATGGAAACTTATTGTGGATGAGGTAACAATGAAGATACGTTCACTTGTTTTAGTTCTTATGATGGTGTCCCTTTTTCTGGGCGCTGATGCTATGGCGCAGAGCGGAGCGGCCAAAGGACGAGGACGCGTCAAAGGCAGCTTAACCGATCAAGACGGCAAACCCATTGCGGATGCGACTGTAAAATTTTCCAGCGAACGGTTGCAGACAAGTTTTGAGGTGAAAACAGACGATAAAGGAGAATGGGTGGCTAATGGGATCGCGGGAGGTGGCTGGAATATCGACTTTACAAAAGAGGGTTACGAGACCAAGCAGATCTCTTACCAGATCCAGCAATCTGCTTATAACAAGCCGGTCACTCTATCGCTACAAAGGATGACAAAGGCTGCCCCGGCGGCGGCCCAGCCAGGCGGGCAATCCGGTGCACCTGCCGATCCGAGTCGTGCTCTAATCCTGGAAGGAAGCGCTCTGGCCGATAACAAGGACTACGCCGGCGCGATTGCGAAATACGAACAAGCGATGCAGCTGAAACCGGAGCTTCATGCGCTTTGGGGGGAAATCGGTGATCTTTATTCAAGAATGGGAAATCAGGACAAAGCATTAGAGTCTTACAATAAACTGTTGGAAAAAGATCCCGCAAATTCGGATGCGCGACTCGCAGCCGTTGAAATTCTTTTTGCAAAAAAGGACGTCGATGGCGCAAAGAAACTTCTTGAAGGGATGGACCTCAAAACGGCCTCCAATCCCAACGCGCTATACAATGTAGCCGTCGGTTTTTACAACGCTCAGGATGCAAAAGAAGCCATCCGCTATTGGGAGAAGGTTGTCGAACTCGATCCCAAAATGGTCGATGCTTATTTCCAGCTTGGAGCTGCCTATCTTTCGGTGAAGGACAATGAAAAATCCAAGCAGATGTTTCAAAAAGTAATCGAGTTGGATCCAACTTCCGAAAACGCAAAAATGGCGCAAGAAATGCTCGATACAATGAAGTAGTCCTAGCATATTCCGGAGGGCGGGCCTCTGTTGCCCGCCAACCGTTTCTTCCCACCTATAGCCGCACAGCACTCAGACCTTTCTTGTAGCAAAACTTATTTTCATCTATATATTTCATTCAAACGCTCTTTTGCATTCCAAGCAAATTGCGAGTAGAATGTTTTGCAATTCCCATAACCGAGGTGGTTATGCGCAAGTTTTTTCTTTTTGTTGTTTGTGTTTCTCTCCTCCCGATTTTTCCTGCCTCCGCGCAAATAGAAGAAGAAGTCCGAATCGACCTTCTGGAAATCTGGGTCAAAGTAACCGATAAGAATGATCGCGTCATTCCAGACCTCACCGCTGAAGATTTCAGGGTGATGATCGATGGAAAGCAAGCGGACATTCGCTGCTTTGACAAAGCCGTATACGATCCTTTTGATTTCGCGAACGCCGATCAAGAATCAACAGCCGACGAAAGTCAGAAGCGAAAATTTATTTTCTTCTTTGATTTGCTGAACAGTTCACCGCGAAGTGTTGACTATCTGAAGGCTCAGATGGTTGATTTCATGCGCAGCAACTTCTCGGACAATGATGAGGGGATGGTCTTTGCACTGCTTCCAACCGTGCATCTTGGTGTGGTTCAAAAGATGACTTCGAATAAGGAAGCTCTCATCAACGTGGTTGATCGAATGAAGGGGAATGCAACACTCGATGCACGAGTACGCAATAATGAGAAAGAGATTTTGGGACTCCTGAATTTTGGCAGAGGCGGTGTGACACGGCAAATCGAATCAGGCGCCGGTGTTGGGGGCAGTAGAAATCCGGAACAGATTCGCCAGGCCAGAGGCCTGGCGAAATCCTACGCATCGCAAGATGAGAACCTCAGCCGGTTTACTTTAAACTCCTTTTTGTCCATCGCTCAATATCTACAGGGCAATCAGTATGACGGTCGCTTGGTGATGATTTATGTGAGCGGAGGCTTTTCGATGCGGCCCGGCCAAAACTATTTTGAAATCATTGAACGCGCAGTCGAAAGTTCATCCATTATCGGATCGGAAGACTTGAACTTTCGTGATCATCCCACCAATGAATTCGACCTGGAAGTGAAAAAAACAATAGGCATTCTGAACCGGCTGAATGTAACCATCTACTCCATCGATGCAAGGGGATTGGTTGCCTACGATCGCGGTCCGGAACGAGACTCCATTCAACTTGCGCTTGGATTCAATACGGTAAATTATCAAAAAGAGCTTCAGGATTCTCTGGTTACAATCGCCCGTGAAACCGGGGGAACAGCGTTTACAAATTCGCAAAATTATGCGAAAGGCATGGCCGAAATTACAACGGACATGAGCCAGCAATACTGGCTCTGCGCAAACGCTCCTGTTTCGCCAAAACGGGGCGTCTACCACAAAATTGAAGTAAAAGTGGATCGCCCCGGGGCTCGTGTAAGACATCGGAAAGGGTATATTGAATAGCCCTTTCTCTTTGTGATAAGATCTCACCCGTTCAAAAACAGCCTGGATCATTCCACTCGTGTGCTCACATCAGGAAAGTGGGGAAGTGAAGAGTGGATTGCGGAAAGTGAAAGCGAGAATTCAGTTCCAGGTAAATTCCTGATCGCTCGTCGCTGATCGCTTTCCAATTTGAAAGGGGAACAGTGGGGACAAAAACAGACCGATTGCGGACAAATTCTCTCCAAAATTACAGATGGATCCATCCATTTTCATTCAAAATATTGGATCAAAGCGGCAATTCATGCTTCCGAATTGGCCTGTAAGTGCTTCATTATAAAATGAATATTGTATTCGCCCTGATTGGCACGCTGATTGCTCAAGCATCATGCGTGTTCCAAACCTACAAAGTGGGGAATCTCCCACTAAGCTCAAAATTAACTCTAATCTCTCTATGGAGGAGCCATGAGAAGTAAACTCCTACTTGCACTCGTGGTGGCCCTTTTCGTCTTCGCATTTACCTACCCTGCTCTGGCACAAGTTTCAACCAGAACAGGGACGATTTTTGGCAAAGTGCAAGATGATAAAAGTGGTCCGCTGCCCGGTGTAAGCGTTAATCTAGAATGCGATTCGCTGAGCCAGCCTCAATCGGCTACGACCGGTCCAACCGGTGGTTTCCGTTTTGCGGCGATTCCTCCCGGAACTTGCGCTGTGACGTTTTCGATTGAAGGCTTCACAGAAGTCCGTCAAGAAGACGTGCGGGTTTCGATTGGAAGTTCGGTGAACCTGGAAATCACACTCCGGCCAACATTGGCTGAAGAATTTGTGGTTGTCGCAGATACACCTGTTGTGGATACCAAGAAAACGGGAAATGAATCCACATTCAACCGTGAATATCTGGATAAAGTTCCCAGCGGTCGCGATCCATGGGTCATCATCGAACAGACCCCCGGTGTGGATAACGATCGCATCAACATTGCAGGTTCCGAATCGGGACAGCAGACAGGTTTCTTTGCGCGTGGCGCGTCGTTCGCGGACAATGCCTGGAACTATGACGGCGTGAACGCAACAGATCCTCTCGCTCTCGGTGCAACACCAACTTACTACGACTTCGACGCATTTGAAGAAATCCAAATCCAGTCCGGTGGTATGGATGCTTCTGTTGGAGCCAAGGGTGTTGTGGTGAACCTTGTTACAAAGCGTGCCGGAAATAAGTGGGAAGCCAATGCTTCTTACTATCTGGCAAACGATAGTATGCAGAGCGACAACACTCCCGGATGAATTAGTTGCAGCGGGAATACCACGCTCTAACAGAATCGATCAGGTTTATGAGTATGGTTTCGATATCGGTGGTCCGATTGTAAAGGATAAACTCTTTGCATGGGGCGCCTATCGCAGAAACCAGATCGATCTGTTTACCAGAAACTTTAACGCCTTCACCAGGAGTCCGTTCAGGACAAAACGAAGTTGACTGATATCAACTTCAAAATGAATTTCAATGCCAACGCCGCCAATGAATCCCAGTTCGGATACTTTGACGGCGCCAAGGAAAAAGACGGTCGTGGTTTCGATCCACCGACTCAGTCAGAAGAAACCCTTTGGCAACAGGGTAGCCCCGGAACGATTCTGGAAGGAATCTGACCGGCCAGCATACCTACATTCCCAATGACCATACGATCTTCAATGGCCGCTACGGCTACATCGGATTGAGCTTTGAGCTTGCTCCGAATGGAGGCAATTGCGCCGCAGATACACCGTGCGAGATTCCGATGATCTATCTCGCTGGTATTCCACATTGGGAAGATACATCCTTCAACGTGAGCCCGATTGATCGTCCTTCCCATGATTTCAACGTCGACCTGAACTGGTTCAAAGAAAACTGGGGCGGCGGCGATCATGAATTCAAGTTCGGATTCGAATACAAAGCTTCTGAAGGTCATACATTCAGCAGCTACGGAAACGGCGCTCTGATCGTTGACTACTATCAGACGACGCACAGGTGGACCGCTGACTGCGGGTTATCTTTATGCACAGCGGTTTATCAACGGTACGGTCAATTACTATCGTGCCAGCGGCTATGTGACTGACACGTGGCGCATGGATCGTTTAACGTTAAACCTCGGTTTCCGTGTTGACAGCGGATCTGGTGAAAACCAGGCTGCATCGATTCCTGCTCCGGCGGGATTTGATGCTATTCATTTCCGGTGTCGACTTCGCGGGAAATGACCTGCAGCTCACGTCTTTACCGACATTTCTCCCCGTTTAGGAGCAACGTACGACATGACCGGAGACGGCAAAACCATCGTGCGTGGTAACTATGCACGCTACTACGATGGATACACTGTCGGTTACGATCAGTACTGCGAATCCCACCTATTCGTACAACGGGGTCATTCTGTATTACGCCAACGCAAACGGAGATCGACTGGTCATCACCTGATGAGGTCACTGGAATCCGTGAATACTACGGTGGCGCTGCGGCCTGGTCCATTCGATCAGGCACAGTTCGATGCACTCAAGCGGATTGGTGAGATTGACTCTGCAGTTACAGATGAGTTCGTAGTCGGTTTCGAACGGGAAGTCGTCAAAGACCTTGCTTTGTACGTATCTTATACCCATCGGAACTATGACAATTTCACGCAAGCTGTGCCTTTTGGTGTCACTGCTGCAGATTATGCTCCAGCCGGTGTTTTCAATTTCTCACATCCGGATTACGGAAACTTCTCGATTCCTTACAGCGACATCACGTTTCGAGCATGACGGTACACAACTGTTGAAGACAATCGATGGCTACACCCAGACATACGATGGTGTTGATTTCGGCGGAAGAAAGCGCATGAGCAACAATTTCATGATCAACGCTTTCGTTACGGTTCAACGCCAGAAAGCGCACTATGACGGTGGAGATTCTTTCTTCGTCGTCACAGGTGACGGGATCAGCGTTCGCGACGTCTATGCGGATCCTACGGCTGTTGACGGTTTCTACGATGACCAGCCGTATGCATTTGTCAGCGGCGGCAGCGGAAAAACCGGTGTGTTCCCCTATGCAGAATGGACATTCCGCGCAAGCGGTATTTACCAGTTCCCATGGGATTTGAGTGTTGGCGGATTCGTGCGTTATCAGCAGGGCTTCCCTCAGCCTCTATTCGGTCAGGTAGCCGCAGGCAACCTTTCCGCATTCTACGCTGCAGGGCGTTTGATTCTGCTTCAACCGATTGGTGATCTGCGTTACGACAACATCTTCACGTTGGATTTCAACGTACAGAAGGTGTTTCAATTCTCCAATTACGGTCGTTTCACGTTCGCCGTTGACGTGTTCAACGTTACGAACTCGAACACCGTGGTTCAGAGACAACGCCGCGTAACCACCGCTACGTTCAACGCGTTGCAGGAGAACCTTTCTCCTCGCGCCGTGCGTCTCGGATTCAAGTACAGCTTCTAAGTGCTTTTTACTTTTGGGGCGATGTGAAAACATCGCCCCTTTTTCTTTTTACCCCTTTTTCTACTAAAGCAACTCACAAATTAGGGACAGGGCGCCATAAATGTCGCCCCTACAAGTTTATGTGGCCGTAGGGGCGCGATTCATCGCGCCCGCGTGCTTCTGTTGCCATATCGTTTTACCGCAGAGTACGCAGAGATCCCACAGAGAACTATAATTAAACTTTCTTAGATCCTTTGTTTTTTCAGCGCCCTCTGCGGTGACTCAGAATGTCGAAGAAAAAAAACAAGAAACCACCACAGGTAAAAAGAAAGGAAGAGCGCCCTATCATTCTTCAGTCGCAGGATGCCAAACGATCAAACCTCCGAATCGCTATCCCCATTGCTATTTTCGCGATTGTTGGAGTCGTTCTATATGTGATTCTGAAGAAGTATTCCATGAGCGAATTTGGTCCGGGCGCTTTTAAGGACAAGAATATAATCCTAATTACGATCGATACTTTGCGTGCAGATCGCCTTCCTGTTTATGGTTACACCGGCGTCAAAACTCCACACATCAGCAATCTCGCTGCAAGCAGCATCGTATTTCAAGATACGATTGCGGAGGTTCCACTCACCCTCCCGTCCCACACTTCCATTCTCACAGGACTTCTACCGCTCAAGCATGGAGTCAGAGATAACGCCACATTCGTTCTAGATTCTAAGATCACAACACTCGCAGAAATACTGAAAGCACAGGGCTACACAACAGCCGCTTTTGTATCCTCGGCCGTTCTCGATTCGCGATACAAGTTGGATCAAGGATTTGATTTCTATTTTGACAACTTCGAAGAATCCGGCATCGAAGAGTCGCCTGGCACCGGAGTCGAAAGACGCGCTGCTGATACAGAGAAAGAGGCTGAAGAATGGATCCTTGAAAACAGAGAGAAAAAATCCTTCATCTGGGTTCATTTTTATGATCCACATGATCCTTACAAGCCGCCGGTGCCTTACCAGACCGAATACGCGGCTGCACCTTACGATGGCGAAATTGCCTACACGGATGAAGCGATCGGGAAATTGATCGCTAAATTAGAAGCTCTTCAGCTGATGGAAAAAACAATCTTGATCATGACGGCAGATCATGGTGAGAGCCTGGGGGAGCATGGGGAGCTGACACACGGAATCTTCCTTTATGACAGTACAATCAGGGTTCCGTTTCTCATCAGGCTCCCGCAGGGAACACCAAAATCGATACCTGGCCTTGTAAGGCATATCGACATAGCACCTACGCTGCTGGATTGGGTCGGCATTACACCGGACCCTGCGATGCAAGGAAAAAGCCTGATCAATTTGATTCAAGGAAAAGAAAGTGACAAAAGGCCCGCTTACAGCGAAAGCAAGTTCGGAGAATTGCACTACGGTTGGAGCCCTCTGATGAGCATAACCACACGTGATTACAAATATATCCATGCACCCCGTCCGGAATTGTACGCAAGAAAAAGCGATCCGAGTGAGAGTAACAATATCATCAAACAGAAAGACTCTATTGCGAAAGAACTCAACAAAGATCTTGAAAGCATTCTTGGGACAGATTCCACGCAGGATTTGCAATCATCAGCTAAAGTTGATCCGGAAATGGAAGAGAAACTAAGGGCTCTGGGTTATGTTGCAACAACAGTGAAGTCGACACCGGAAAGCCGAAAAACGGATCCGAAAGATCGGATGTATCTCCACCGTTATTTGGCAGAAGCTTATGCGGCTATGAATGAAAAGAATTACCCTCTCGTGATCGAAAAACTGGCCCCTCTTCTAATAAAGAATCCGGATCAGGAAAACCTGAACGCCGCGGAAGCTCATTTTCTGGCAGGGATGGCTTTTGCAAATCTCCGGCAATTTCTACAGGCAATCGAACAGCTGCATGCCGCCATCCGTCTCCGGCCGGACCATATCAAGGCTCTTTATAATCTTGCTTATGCCTATCAAGTAACAGGACAGTATGCTGCAGCTGAGAATTATTACAAACAAATCTTCCATTTTGATAAAGATTACCTTCCGGCGGTTGTGGGCCTTGCGAAATTGTACAGAATGACGAACCAACCGGGCGAGGCGGACATTTACGTCCGAAAAGCTGTCGACGCTTATCAGCAATCTTTGCGTCAGACCAAAGGGGCTTCCGCTCGTTCGAAAACCTATGCTTTGCTGGCCGAAATATACTTCAGCGCAAATGCGTTGGATGATGCTGAGAAGAATCTGAAAGCCGCTATAGAATTGACCCCGCGAGAGCCATCGCTGCATTACAATCTCGCGCAGATGTATGAGGCGCGAAAGGAATCTCTCAAAGCGATCGAAGAATATAGAAAAGAGATCGAGATCAATCCTTCCAGCTATATGGCGCAGAATAATCTCGGCTTGCTTTATCGTGAGATCGGACAACTGGATCGGGCCATGGAAGCCTTTCGGCGCGTGCTGAAGATTATTCCGGGGGACTTGCAAGCTTCATATTCACTCGCAGAAACAGACCTGATGGCAAATAGAAATCTGGAAGAGGCTCGAACGCTCGCGCAACACGTTGTGCAGCAAAAACCGGACTTTCAGCCGGCCCAAAACCTTCTGGCTGCTATTGAAAGAAGAATCGGAAAGTAGGGAGAATTTACCGCCAAGACGCCAAAGACACTAAGTTCTCCAAAAAAAACACTTACGATCTTCTTGGTAACATTGGCGGACTTGGCGCCATGGCGGTTAATTTCTTATATTCATGGATTTGAATCTCGATGAGAATTTTAGTCATCCTTGGCCTGTCTTTGTTGGTGTGCACGTCAGCAGCAGCATTCGATAATGTTCTTTTGATCAGCATTGACACTTTGAGGTCCGATCATCTCGGCTGCTACGGATCAACAAAAGTGAAAACTCCCAACATTGATTCGCTCGCGCGTTCCGGAGTACTTTTCAAAAATGTAGTTTCTCCAGCTCCTTTTACACTCCCATCTCATGTGTCCATGATGACCGGTTTGATTCCTCCAGCTCACGGTGTTCATGATAACGGCGGTTTCTATCTGGATCAGAAAATCTACACCCTTGGCGGAAGTTTTTAAGACAAACAGAATGAACACCGCCGCCTTTGTGGGAGCTTTTCCTTTGGATTCCCGATTTGGGATGGATCAAGGATTTGATGTTTATGACGACAGCTATCCTACGGTCAACAATGTCAACGAAATCACAATGCCCGAGCGCTCTGCCGAAGACGTCACGGATGCTGCCTTAGAGTGGCTTCAATTGAAGCGATCCGGCCGCTGGTTCACCTTTGTTCATTTCTACGATCCCCATTTTCCTTACAAATCTTCATACGAACAAGAAATTGAACAGGTGGATCAACAGATCGGAAGATTGCTGAAGTTTTTACGAGACAATTCACTGGAAAGAACCACACTGATTGTGTTGACGGCAGATCATGGGGAAAGCCTTGGTGAGCATCAAGAAAAGACACATGGGATCTTTGCTTATGAAAGCACTTTACGAATTCCTTTGATATTTTCCCCATTTCAACCGAAAATCGTAGAAAGCCGTGTCGCGCTTGTTGATGTTACGCCGACCATCGCAGCTCTTCAAAACATTTCCTTTCCATCCAGGACTCAAGGAATTTCACTCGCCAAATGGATTGAGGGCGGTTCACAAACCGTAACCGATTCCTATTTCGAATCCCTGTCGCTTCATTTAAACGCCGGCTGGGCGCCGTTACGAGGGTTCTATTCCGGTACGATGAAATTCATCGAGCTGCCTGACGCGTGAACTCTACGATATTAGTAAGGATCCACAGGAAAGTAAAAATCTCTGCGACAACAAGCAGCTGTGTGATTTGTGGCAGACGAAGTTTACGAATTACTACCGTCCCTTCAGTCAACAACAAGCGAAACCGGCCGAAGTCGACAAGGAAACAATGGAGCAGTTGAAAGCTTTAGGTTATGTGACAGGCGGTTCGAGCAAGAAAAAAAACTACAGCGAGAATGATGATCCGAAAATACTGATTGCATTTCACAACCGGGTTGATTCGGCACTAAGCTATTTTAATAAAGGTTACGATTTGAAAGCGCTTGATATTCTGGAGAAGATTATCTCGGAACGTCCGAATTATTCTGTCGCCTATGAGCATGCCGGTTTTATCCGAAGCTCGCTCGGTTTTCCCGATCAAGCAGCCGAACTGCTGAAGAAAGCCATCAGCAATGGAGTCACCAACAACGGAATCCTCAGCAAGCTGGGATTGTATCTTTACGAAGCAGGGCACTATGATGAAGCGCTTCGGCAATTGAATGTGGCCGTCAAAGCAGATCCTCAGAACCTCGATAATCTGAACTATCTTGGTATGACTTACACGGCAATGAGCAAATACGGTGAAAAGCTGAAAACATGTTCCGCAAGGCCATTGATCTGGATGCTTCCAATGCAATGACATTAAACAACATGGGAACACTTTACCTGACGCAAAGAAAATTTGATCTTGCGCAGAAGCAACTGGAGGCCGCGCTTGCGGCAAACCCGCATCTGGCGGGCGCGTATAACGGTTTAGGTGTTATTTATGCCAGCAGGAAGAACTGGAATGAAGCGATCAAGAACTGGACTCTGGCTTTAAAGGAGAACAATAAGAATTATGATGCCATGCTGAATCTGGGTTACGCTTATCTGGAGAATGCAACAGAAGGATAAAGCTCTTGAGATGCTGAAAACATTTGAGAAGAACGCGCCGCGAAATCGTTACGGATCCGATCTTACGAAAGTCCGTTCCCTGATCCAAAAACTTCAATAAGAGGTAGGGGCGATTCATCGCGCGCATCTGTGAGGAATCCGGCAATCATCATGTCGAATAAGAAAAAAAGAAAAATTGAACAACGCAAAGCTTGCGACTTCGCCAAAGAAACGGGGGATTCCGGGGAAACCATACGCTAAACGAAGCGCAATTCTGATAGGAATTGCGGCTCTTGTTTCGATTCTCGGGTATGCGGCATTTCATTTCTTTATTAGGAAGGGAGAGTCAAGCAGCTTCCAGTTCTTACAACGTGGTGTTTGTCTCGATGGATACCGTCAGAGCGGACTATTTGCGATTGTATGACGAGAAAGGAGTGGAAACACCCCATCTTGAGAATCTTGCGAAAACGGGAATCCTTTTTAAGAAAGCTGTTTCCCAAATTCCCTATACCCTGCCGTCTCATTCTTCCATGTTTACGGGTCTTCATCCCGTGGCACACGGCGTTCGGGATAACGTGAAAGACATTCTGCGAAAAGAAATTCCCACGCTTGCCGAAATCTTTCACAAGCATGGATACAACACAGCGGGATTCATCGGATCCATGGTGCTCAATCGCACGACAGGATTGGCCCGAGGCTTTGAATATTACGATGATTTTCTCAGCAGATCCGACGTTCGGGGTGAAGATCTTGGAGCCATCGAGAGAAGAGCACAAGAAGTTTTCTACTCTTTCGAAAATTGGATTGAAAAACGCACCGAGCAAAAACCTTTTTTCGCCTTTCTTCATTTTTATGATCCTCATGATCCATACGATCCTCCAGCTCCATTTTTCCCGAAGGGAGGAACGAACCAGGAACGGTACAAGGGGGAAATTCGATACGTCGATGACGTGCTGGGAAAGCTATTCGGATTTCTGCAAAAGAAGAATCTCTGGGACAACACAATTCTGGTTGTTACTTCCGATCATGGTGAGATGTTGCAGGAGCATGGTGAAATCGGACATGGTTTCTTTTTGTACCAACCCTCGCTTGTTGTGCCCTTGATTTTCCGCGTGCCGAACAGCCAGCAGGGGAAAGTCATCCCTGATCTCGTGCAATTGGTGGATATCCCTTCTACAATGCTCGATCTCGCAGGATTGCCGGTGAACCACGAAATGCAAGGGGAAAGCCTCGCCCCTTTAGTCCGCGGAGATTCCCGGAAAAAAAATCGGTTTGCGCTTTCGGAATCTTACTTCGCTTCGATTCAGCTGGGAGTCAGCCCGATTATTTCCATCCAGGATGCAACCTGGAAGTACATAGATTCGCCCAGGCCTGAGTTATATGAGTTAGCCAAAGATCCAACCGAAAGCAGGAATCTCATTGAAGAGAAAAAATCTCTTTCTCAGCAGATGAAACAGAAGCTATTGAAGTATGGCGAAATCCACAGAGGTTCAGCGGTGCAATCCGAGCAAAGAGAGATGACGCCCGAACAACTCGAGCAATTCGCTGCGCTCGGGTATCTCGGTGGACAGTTCTCTGAGGAGAATTGGGACTATCGTAAGGATCCGAAAGATTATATCGATGATTGGACGCGTATTCTGGAGGCCACTAACCTTACTCAGCAAGGACAATATGCACAGGCATTAACGATGATTGACGAAATCATCAGGGATTCAGGAAAGGCGACAGAGCCAATTCAGATTCTTCAATCCAAATGCTACGCCGGTCTGGGGAGATTTGGAGAAGCCGAAAAGGTGCTGAAAGAGGTCAAAGATTCCTCCGTTTCTTCCACGTTCCTGGCAGGAATTTACTCAACCACCGGAAGGGAAAAAGAAGCTTTGGAAGCCTATCAGCATGCGCTTCAGCAGCGCTTTTCGTACTTTGTGCTGTATAACTATGCTCTGTTCCTCAAAAAAACAAACAGGAATCAGGAGGCGGTTGAGCTTGTAAGAAAAGTACAGGAAGAACGGGGCGATGCAGATCAAGCGAAACCGATGCTCGCTGAAATCTATTTTCTTCTGGAGAAATGGGATCAAGCGGAACAACTTTTGTCTGAGCTTATTAGAGACCGTCCCTGGGAAGCAAAATGGTATATCCAGCTTGCCGGCGTATACCAGTCACAGAATCAGGCCCAAAAAGCACTTGCGTTGATGCTGAAACAGTATGAAAGATTCTCAGGCAAACCGGAATACTTATTGCGGCTAGGGATCCTTTTTCGTACGGTCGGAGACGGACGCCGGGAAATCGCCACTTTTAAAAAGATGATTCAAGTAAGCCAGGAAGACCCCAGAGGCTATTTTTATCTCGCCAAGGCTGTTTTGGATCATGAGCGAAATGCTCCTGTCGCAATCCAACTGATCAGTCAAGGACTCTCGTTGAATCCGGACAGATCGCTTCAGATCTTCGGGCATTATGTTTTGAGTGACGCTTATCAAGCGGCCGGAAACCCATCCGAATCCAGAAAGGAGCTTCTGTTAGCACAAAAACTGGAAAAAGAAATGTAGGAAGTAGGGGCCACATTTATGGCGCTCGCGGGCTGATGTTCGGGGACTGCGGGCTCAATGAATCGCGCCCCTACTTTTTGGACAGTCTCGAACCTTTTGTCGTCGAGAGACGGTGATCATTCAATTGCAAGATCCGGGTGATTCTCTTATACTCATGGATTTGAAACACGATGAAAAATCGCTTAAATCCTCGTCTATCTGTTCGGCTTTTTTCACACGCCTGACAATTCCTTCTTGCTGAGCATCTGCTGAAACCATGACGGATAAAAAAAGAAGGAAAATCGACCAGCAGAAAATTGAGGAGCCTCAGCCGGTCTACATCAGGTTCCGGGAATCGTTGGAAAATTCTTGGTGCTGCTATCGTGGGAGTCCTCGCCATTGCGGCTGCTCTATTTTTTCTTAAGTCCACCCGCAAACTTCAAACCGGCGACTATAAGAATTTTAATGTCCTGTTGATCACCTTGGATACGACACGGGCCGATCATCTTCCGATGTATGGTTATGACAAGGTCAAGACTCCCGGCCTCGAGCGATTGTCCGATGAAAGCTTTGTTTTTGAAGATGCAATTTCGCACGTGCCTTTAACTCTTCCCTCACATACTTCTATGCTCACCGGATTGCTGCCGATCAGTCATGGCATACGGGACAACGCGGGCTTTTTCCTCGATCAAGGAATCACAACGCTTCCGGAAATTCTGAAATCAAACGGCTATGCTACAAGCGCTTTCGTCTCTGCTTTTGTTCTCGATTCACGTTGGCAGTTGAATCAAGGGTTCGATTTTTATTACGACAATTTTAATCTGGAAGAATTCAAGCAATTGAACCCTCAAGATGCGCAAAGGCCTGCCGAAGAAACGGAAATCGAAGCGGAACACTGGCTGGAAAGTCATAAGAATAAGCCTTTCTTCTCCTGGGTTCATTTTTATGATCCACATGATCCTTACGATCCTCCTGAACCTTTTAGGGCCAATTATCAGGAGAATCCATATGACGGTGAGATTGCTTATATGGATGTTTATATAGATAAGTTAATGAACAAGCTGGAATCATTGGGGTTGAAAGAAAAAACGATCGTTGTCGTTACGGGCGATCATGGTGAAGGTCTGGGCGAGCACGAAGAACTCACGCACGCGATGTTTGTTTACCAGAGTACTCAGCATGTTCCCCTTCTGCTGCATGTTCCCGGAGCAAAGAGCGGACGGATCAAAGGAATCGCACGCCATATCGATCTCTTGCCGACGATCCTGGATCTCACAGGAATTCCGGCACAAAAAGGCCTTCAAGGTACCAGCCTTCTCCCACTGATCAACGGCGAGAAAGATGCAAACAAGACATCATACAGTGAAAGCATTTATGCGGAATTGCATTACGGATGGAGTCCGGTGAAAAGCATAACAACGGAGCAATACAAGTATATCGATGCGCCGAAGCCCGAACTCTATGACCGCATTGAGGATCCGGCAGAAACCCGCAATCTTTTTCAGGAAAAATCAAACTATGCGAAAGTTTTACACGATCAGCTGAATGAGATGATTGCGAAATATTCGAGTAAGGATTTGCAGCGCCCACAAAAAATGGATCCGGAAACCGAAGAAAGACTGCGCGCCCTGGGATATATTGGAAGCAACGTTCAAAGCACTGCAGAAAGCAGGAAGACTGATCCAAAGGACAAGATTCATCTGGCCAGGAGTCTCCAGTTAGCCTCCGCGCATACCCAGGCACAGCGGTACAGGGAAGCGATCGATATGCTCATTCCAGTTCTGAAGGAGGACCCGGCCATGACGGATGCCCACTTCATGGCGGGCGTCAGCTATATTGGTCTAAAAGAACTCGATAAAGCAATCGATGAATTGTTGAAGACTCTGGCTCTGCGAACCGATCACACGATGGCGCTTTATAACCTGGGTTATGCTTATGAGCTCCAGGGAAAAAAGGAAGAAGCCCTGGATTGGTTTCTAAAAGTCTTAAACTATGAGCCGAAACATTTATATGCCAGTCTGAAAATTGCGCATTTGTACCGTCAGATGAATCAACCGGAACAGGCACGCCCTTACTTCTTGCAGGCGATGGAAGGATATCAGCGTTTTCTGGCGAATACGAAAACCGATAAAGCAAAATCAGCGCTTCATTCTACTGTGGGAGAAAACTATTTCGGAGCCGGCGATCTTGAAAATGCAGAGAAGCATTACAGAGCAGCAATTGATCTGACGCCGGAACGCAAAACGTTGCATTACAATCTTGCTTTGATCTATGAGGCAAAAGGTGACGCTCTAGCGGCAATACAGGAATATCAAAAAGAAACGGAGTTGGATTCTGAGAATTTCAAGGCTTTCAATAATCTTGGACTTTTATATCGCCACGCAGGACAACTTCAACGGGCAGCAAACTGTTTTCAAAGAGTCGTGCAATTGCTTCCGAAGGATCCTCGCGGCTACGTAATGCTGGCCTCGACCTATAAACAAATGGGGCGCGATCAGGAAGCAAATGCAATTTTGCAGCAAGTACAAAGGTAGTTTGGAGAAGTCTTAATTCGAAGTCTGTCGGCGAGCTAAGCGGTAAAAAATTGTAACTATTACAGCTTTAGCTGCCGTCAGTACGAAGAGGTAATCATGAAAAAGTTTTTAATCGTTCTAATAGCAGTATGGATCGCAGTGCCAGCCTTTGCGGAAGAATTGAAAAAATTTCCTGTCTCAGCCGAGCATCAGAAATTTCTTGATTTGGTGCACTGGATCATGTCCGATTATGAGCGCGATGCGTTCCTTTCGATTGAAAAAGAAGAAGATCGCGCACGTTTTATTGACATATTCTGGGAAAATCGTGATCCGACGCCCGGGACGGTCCAGAATGAATTCAAGGAAGAACATATCAAACGGTTTGAGTACGCGAACAAATTTTACGGTCGCGAGACTGCGATGGCGGGTTGGCGAACGGACCGAGGCCGGGTCTACATTTTGATGGGCAAACCGGATTACACCAAACGCATTCCTGCCCATTTCGATGTTGTTCCCATGGAACTCTGGCACTATGTGGGTTACCGCGATTTTGGCTTGCCGAGCTCCCTGTACCTGTTATTCTATCAGCAGGATAATTTACCCCCCTACAGACTTTATTCGCCGGTGTCCGATGGCATTCGGGAGCTTTTTATCCAGCGAAATCAAACCTCCCTGAAACCAGAGGATCAATTGTACGATATGCTACGCCGGGATGTGGATCCTGAAGTCGCTCATTCTTCCGTGAGCTCGATCCCATCAGAAAGCGCTGATCCGTCAAATCCCGGCACCAGTGTTTCTACGGAAGTCATCATGGCCAAACTGCAAAACGCGCGGAACTACGATATTAGTAAAAGACGTTATGTAGATGATTTCCTGAAAGACCGCCCGAGGGTGCAGGTGTATTATTCGATCGGAACAGAGGGAATCCATGACGGGATCTTCTGGTTTCAAGCACCAACGGGTGATTATTACATCGATTATTCCGTGGAATATGAGCCAGATAAGCTCGATATCGGCTCTTACGAGGATTACTATACATCCCTTACTGTGGATGGTTTGATCACGACTCCCGATAAGACGGAAGTTGAACAGATTGTAGGAACCAATGAAATCAAGATCACAAAGGAGCAGTTTGAAAAAATCAAAACAATGCCCTTTCAGTATCAAGGCAGAAGACCTCTTGTACCGGGCAAATATGATCTGACCCTGATTGTCTCCAATAACATATCGAAGAAATCAGTGACGTTCGTAGATACAATTGAAATACCGGACCTCTCCAAACAATCTGCTCCTTCGATTTCTACGGTGATTCCTGTTCGGGCAATTGAAGCGGCTCCGCAGGATACGAAAATAAGACCGTTTCAATACGGCAATAAGGTCCTGATCCCGAACCTTCCGGCAAAGTACGTACAACAGAATCCGATGATGCTTTATCATCAGGTGATTTTTCCGGATACTTACGCGCGAATCGGCAATCTCGAGCTGCACTACGTGATTCGGTCCGGCGAAACCGTCGAATCGGATCAAGTGGAACCTGTCAACATCGGCTCCTCCCAGCTCGCAGGAAACTTTGTTGAGATTCAAAAAGATCTTGCGCTTTCAACCGTTTCGATTGGGTCTAAAACATTGACTGTCGAATTACGCGACAATGACAAGACAATCGCGCACAGCAAACCTCTTGCATTTACGGTCGCTACAGACCCCGCGCCAAATGTGTGGAAGTTTTCTTTAGCACTTCCTGCCTTCGACTCCGGCTACCATAGTTACACTCTTGCGCAGCAGCTTATGAGGTTAAAGCGTCCCAAAGAAGCACGAGCATTGCTGGAAGACGCGCATGCAAAGGATCCTGATAACATTGGTGTGACTTATGAATTGATGCGCGCGGCATTGCAAGAGAAGAACTATCCAAAAGTCATTGAACTCGGATCACCCCTGGAAGTGAAAAATCCGAGGAACACTCAAGTTCTCTGGTTGATGGGTTGGTCGTATTACTACGCACAAAAGTATGGAGATGCGCTCCGTATGTTTGAGAGATACAGGATCGAAGAGCCGAAAAGAGTGGAAGCGTTGAATTTGCTAGCCGATATCTACTATCGATTGGATCAACCGGCGAAATCTCTGGAAAGGGTCGAACAGTCCCTGGCTTTACGCCCGAATCAAAAAGACATTCTTGAGCTGAAACAAAAATTGCAAGCTGAAAAGAACTAAAGTTGTTTTTGGATCGCCTGCGAGGTTATCCAATGCGATTGTAGCGCGGACTTCCAGTCCCGCAAACGCCGTTCCAAGCTATTCGAAAGTGTTTTGGCATAGGAAGCAAAAGGCCGTTAAGATGACTCCATTTCGTTTTTTGACAGGCTACCATGCAGTCGCATATTCATTGTTTGCTTTAATCTTAGTTTCATTTTGCGGCTGTAATTCCAAGTCTTCATCTCCCCACGGTTATTTCACGGACATTACGGAAGAGAGCGGACTGGATTTTGTACAGGATCCTGCCGTAGATGGCAGTTATTATTTTCCCGAAGTTATGTGTGGTGGCGGCGGTTTTTTGGATTATGACAACGATGGCGATCTGGATATCTATTTTGTGAATGGCCAACGGCACGGTTCCGATTCACGAGCGCCACTGAAAAATCATCTGTTTCGCAGAAGTCGATCCGGTAACTATGAAGATGTTACTGAAGAAGCATTTGGCTCTACCCGCACAGGATACGGGATGGGAATGGCGGTTGGAGACATTGAGAATGACGGCGATGTGGATTTGTATGTATCGAATGTCGGGCCCGATCAACTTTTTAGAAACAATGGAGATGGGACGTTTACAGATATCACCAAGCAAGCAGGAATTGACAGTACCTGGTTGGGGAGCTTCCGTTGCCTTTCTTGATTACGATCGCGATGGCTTTCTCGACTTGTATGTTTCAAACTACGTGAAGTATGATCCGGCCATCACCTGTACGGATAAAGGTGGTCGAAAGGACTATTGTGGTCCACAGGGTTTTCAGGGGCAACCCGATCAATTGTACAGAAACAACGGGAACGGCACCTTCACCGATGTTTCGTTGCAATCGGGCATTGGATCCATTTCCTGGAAAGGACTGGGTGTACTGAGCGCTGATTTTAACAATGACCTTTATCCCGACATTTATGTTGCGAATGATGGCGAACCGGCACATCTCTGGGTGAATCAAGGGAATGGCATGTTTCAAGATCTGGGAATGGCGCTGGGTGCAGCCGTGAACGCCCTGGGTCAATCGGAAGCGGGCATGGGGATCACCACGGGCGATGTCGATGGAGATGGAGATTTCGATCTGTTTAAGACTCACTTGCGGAATGAAACCAATACGTTTTACCGGCATATGGGCCACCTCGGATTTCAGGATGATACTGCCGTCTCTAATCTTGGCGCATCGAGCATGCCCTTTACCGGTTTTGGCACAGGTTTTTTTGATTATGATAACGACACGGACCTGGATACCGCTGTGGTCAACGGAAGAGTGACGCGGGGACCATTATTAGTTCAGAATGATTCCCGGCAATACTGGGACGATTACGCTGAGCCTAACCTGTTATACGAGAATGATGGAACGGGGCGTTATCGCAACGTTAGCGACTTGGCCGGCAGCTTTGCAGCAGACATTGAAAATAGTCGTGCTCTTGCATTTGCCGATGTGGATGAGGACGGCGATCTCGACTTATTGGTCACGAATGTAGGCCAGCCTGCGCGACTTTATCGCAACGATGTAAAGCCAAAGGGTCGCTGGATCATGGTTCGCGCCAGGGCGTGGAATCGAGATGCGATTGGTGCCGTTGTTGTGATTACCGTCTCCAGCAAGAAGCTGAAACGGATTGTTCAACCGGCATACAGCTACTTAACGAGCAACGATCCCCGCGTGCATTTTGGACTGGGGGACGCAGAATCGGTTGATGAAATCACAATCATCTGGCCGGACGGGAAGTCAGAAAATTTTCCGGGAGTTAAAGCGAATCAGTTGATAACGTTAGAAAAAGAGAAAGGCAAAACGAGTCCGGTAAAATGAGCGCATCTTCAAAGAAAAAGCGTAAGACTGCTCCGCAGGCGCAGGTTGAAGTCAAATCACCATCTCCATTGTGGAAGTGGATCCTCCTAGGTGTCCTGGTGGTCGTCGCCGCCGTCGGCGTCGGCTTCTGGTACTTTTCTCAAGCAAAAAAACAGATTGAAACTGCTTCGGTTCCCAGAACTCCTGAAGAGATGTTGAATGCATTATCAGAAAGGGAGTTTCAAGGCGTCGAGAAGAGAGTTGTGGATAAGATTCGCACACTCATAAACGAAGTCAAATCGAATCCTTCTTCGGCACACGCCTGGGGCAAACTCGCAATGAATCTGGATGTTCACGATCTGGAGAATGAAGCCATGATCTGTTACAAGAAAGCCGGGGAGTTGAACCCTTCCGATGCGCGTTGGCCCTACTACCGCGCGATCATGCTTTACGATCGAGGAGCGGAGGAATCTCTAAAGGACTTCGAACAAAGTTTGAATCTGCGTCCGAACAACCTTGCAGGGAGAATTCGATACGGACAGGCACTTCTCGATTCCGGCCGTCTGGAACAGGCAGGGAGGGAATTCGTTAAAACGTTGGAGATCGATCCTAAAAGCTCGCATGCGTATGTGGGATTGGCGCGCATTTCATTAACGCAAGGACAAGTTAGAGATTGTGGCTCTCTTCTGCAGAAAGCCATTCAAACGAATCCGCGGCACGGCGAAGCCTATGGATTGATGGCTGAAGTCTACAGGCGGCTCAATGAACCTCAAAAGGCCAACGCACAATTACTGTTTTCACAACAATTGCCAAAAAAGACGGCTCTCGAAGACGAAATGGAAGTGGCTTTGATGGAGGAAGGCGAGAGTTCCTACTGGCATGATTTACGCGGTCGTGCTGCTCTTGAAAGAGGCGATTATCGGATGGCTGAGCAGGAATTAAAGCTGGCTGTTGAGGCGGCGCCTGATCCTCGATATCACGACACACTTGGAGTCATTTATATATCCCAGAGAAAATACACAGAAGCTGCAGCCGAACACAGGAAGGCATTGCAGCTGAATCCGAAATCTACATCTAGCATGAACAATCTGGCATCCGCTTTGTATGAAATGGGACAAAAACAGGAAGCTCTGGACATGATCCAGAAGGCTATTGACACGGATCCGGCTGCTCCTTTTTCCTATTTGCATCTCGCGAGATTGAATGTTCGCAATGGAGATCGAAAGAGTGCGATTGAAGCTTACAGGACAGGATTGCAGAAGATGCCGCAAAACCCCGATTTTGCCATGCAACTTGCATGGTTGCTGGCTACAAGTTCTGATGCATCCTTACGCAACGGAGCAGAGGCGGTTCGGTTGGCGGAAGGTGTAGCCGGACGAAATCCGAACGCTGAAACATTAGACATTCTTGCTGCTGCTTACGCGGAAACAGGTCGTTACGATCGGGCAATTCAGGCGGGTGAGGCGGCTCTCGCTTCTGCTGAAGCAAACCGGCGCCGGCTGCTCGTGGAACGGATTAAGACTCATCTGAAAGCGTTTCGCACGAAGCGTCCCTTTTATGAATAAAGAGAGTGACAAGCGCGGGGGCCCCGCTCGCATCAATGGCCGCAAGCATCTTGCCTGCCAAGTAGCCTGGAAGGCTGCGCTCCTTATTCTTCTCTTCATTATCGTTTCCAGCATTCTGACTTGCAAAAAGGACCAGCCTCCTCAGCAGGAAAAAATTCGTCAGATGCTTACCATCCGGAGCCTTGGACTTGCCTACCTGGAGGAAAATCTTCTGAAAGATTCGGAACGGGAGTTTAAGAAATTGGCCGACATTGCGCCTGAAGAAGCTCTCGGTCCTGCGAACCTTGCTCTTACGTACCTGCGTTTAAGCCGTTTTCCGGAGGCGGAGAAATATGCGCGAAAGGCACTGGAGCTATCGAATGAACCGGAAATCTACCTGATTCTTGCTGAGATTCTTGAACGATCTGGAAAGCCCGATGCTGCTATGCAAGAGCTTCAGAAATCGGTACACTCGTTTCCCCAGCATGTCGCTTCACAATACAAGCTGGCCCAATTGAATTTACGCAGTGCTACTGCGGATCGCTATCAAAAAGCCGAACAGAACTTGAGTGCGATCGTCTCTACGGCTCCAGCAAATCTACCGGCAAGACTACAGCTTGCCGAGATCCTCGTGCGTAATCACAAACCAAAAGAGGCAATCGTTCAGCTGCGAGAGATCAGGCAAATTGTTCCTGAACTTCCGCAAGGTTCTGAGATCTTCTTCAATCGAGCCGAGAATTCGCTCCATTCTTCGAATACTGTAGAAGCTCTGCCGTCGGTTATCGGGTTTCATAATTTCCTGAAGCCGACTCCAATCTACCAGGCGGGCATCATGGAACTATCCGGTCCGGGAGGACCATTGATGGGATTTCCAGTGCTGCATTTCAGCTCCAAGTTTTCCAGTCAGGTTCAGAGCCAACCGTTAACGTATATCCGTTTCGTTAAAGGGGAGGAAAGATCGGTTGGTGTCGCAAGGCAGATCTCTGTGGATTACAACAACGATGGCACGTTTGAAACCTGTGTGGTTGGTGAGACGTCTCTGTTGTTTCGTGATCCGAATCAAAAACGGCTCTACGAAATTACCGGCAAATTCGCTGGAGCACTCTTTCTGGATCTTGATCAGGATGGAGATCTTGATCTGTACACTCTGGGTCAGGCGAAAGCTTTCCGGAATAATGGCGACGGAACTTTTGTCGATCAAACAGATGCCATGGGACTGGCTCGCGCAGGTCAAAGTACAGGCGGGGCGTTTGGCGACTTCGATGATGACGGCGATGTGGATCTTTTCGTTGCTGACCCTGGCGCAGGCAATGCCCTTTACGACAATCTGAGACAGGGCAGGTTCCAGGATGTAACAGGCAAGAGCGGGTTGTCAGGCTTTTCTCGCGCCGTATCAGTTGCCGACTATGATTCGAATGGGTTTCTCGACATCTTTACTACGGGCGAGCAGTCGATTCTTTTTCGAAATAAAGGCACCGGCTTTTTTGAGAAAGACACTCGTTCTGGAATTGTTGTCCAATCCAGGGGACGCGATTCTTCTTTCATAGATTTCGATAATGACGGGTTTCAAGATCTTCTTATAACTGGAGACCGGTCATATCTTTTTCGTAACAACGGATCCGGCCTGTTTCAGGACGCCTCTTCTATTCTTTCTCCTGACCTCCGAAACTTTAGCCGTGTGACGGTGACAGACAACGATTCCGATGGTGACCTTGACTTGATCTTAACGGATGACGCAAAAAAAGTTCTACTTTTGAGGAACGACGGAGGCAATGCAAATCGCTGGTTGAAAGTGGCTCTATCCGGATTGGGAACAGGCAGCGGCAAGAACAATCGGAACGGCATTGGTGCCAAAATCGAAGTAAAAGCAGGCGACCTTTATCAATTGCGCGTTGTCACTGAACCTGTAACGCATTTTGGATTGGGAAAGCGGATGAGCGCAGATGTCCTGCGCGTGGTCTGGACCAATGGCGTTCCGCAAAATCACGTTCAACCGCAAAGCAATCAGGTGCTGCTGGAAAAGCAAATTTTGAAGGGGTCCTGTCCCTTTGTTTATGCCTGGAATGGCGAGCGGTATGAATTCGTTACAGATATAATGTGGAAAAGTGCTTTGGGAATGCCTCTCGGAATTATGGGTGGATCAACCGCTTACGCTTTTCCAAATTCTTCCGATGAGTTTTTGAAAATTTCCGGTTCGCAGCTCAAAGCGAAGGATGGTTTTTACAATATTCAGATCACGGAAGAATTGTGGGAAACCGCATACATTGATAAAAGTCGATTGATTGCTGTCGATCATCCGAACACCGTTGAAGTGTTCATTGATGAGAAATTTGTTGTACCTCCCTTTCCGCCTCTCAAAATTTACCCCGTTTCCGAGCGAATCTATCCCATCACCGCAACGGACGAACAGGGAACCGATCTAAGATCTCAGATTATTACGAGCGATGATTCCTATGCAGGGAAGCTCCAGCCGGCCAGGTACCAGGGAATCACAAAAGAACATGCTTTGATCTTGAATCTTGGCAGGCTGCACTTTTCGGATCAGGTGACCTTATTTTTGAGAGGGTGGATTTTTCCGAGCGACGCCAGCATCAATGTTGCTCTATCACAATCCTCAGCACTGAAACCCGTTGCGCCTTATTTGCAGGTGCCTGATCGAAACGGAAATTGGCAGACCATTATGCCGTCGATCAGTTTTCCAATGGGAAAAGATAAGACCATGATTGTCGATCTAACTGGAAAGTTTCTTTCGGACGATCATCGTGTGCGCATTATTACGACAATGGAAATCTATTGGGATGAAATCTTTTTCACAAAAAATGAACCGTCGATACCGATGCGGTTGACGGCCCTGCGCCCGGCGTCAGCGGACCTGCACTATCGTGGCTTCTCAAAAATGTATCGCAAGAATGTGCTGGGACCACACTGGTTCGATTACTCCGAGGTCGACACAACGCCGCGATGGAGGGATCTCGCCGGCCGGTACACCCGTTTCGGGGATGTTACTCCGCTACTGCAGGAGTCGGATAGCCAGTTCATTATCTTTAATGCTGGAGATGAAATTACAATACGGTTCGATGCGAGCCGGGCCCCGGTTTTACCATCCCGCTGGACACGTGATTTCCTTCTTTACAGTGATGGCTGGATTAAAGATGGCGATCTTAACACGGCTCATTCAAAAACAGTCGAACCGTTGCCTTTTCAGGGCATTCATTCCTATCCTTACTCTTCAAAAGACCAGTATCCAACGGATAAGGCACATCAGGAATACTTGAAAATCTACAACACTCGCATCGTCAAACCAAACTTAGGAAATTCAATGCAAAGACGCAAAGGCGCAAAGGAAAAATAAAACATCTTCGCGCCTTTGCGCCTTTGCGTTAAATTTCCTATTCGTTGAGGGTGATGGTTTGGTTGGCTGGGACATTTTCCATGCGAGTCGTTTTTCCGCTTGGCCAGGCCACTTCCACGAGCTTTGCTGTTGATGCATCGCCGAGTCCAAAAGTGACCGGTAGTTCGCTTTGGGAACAATAGCTGGCGCCTGATTTAACCACTTTCCATGCTTTGATTCCGTCGTTGAGATGAACAGTGATCCGTGCACCGATACCATCCCGATTGCTTTGCGACCCTGTGGTTTTGACACGCAAATAATTCTGGGTGCCGTTATCGTTTCGCAGCAGCCGTGCGGGTCCGCCATTTGTGGAAATGAGAATGTCCAGGTCGCCGTCGTTATCGATGTCGCCATAAGCTGCGCCCCGGGCCACAACTGGTTTGGATAAATCTGTGCCGACTTTCTGCGTTGCAACTTCAAAGTGTTTGTTTCCCATGTTTCGAAACAAATGCGGCTTTTCTGCGTAGGTAACCTGCTGTTGAACGCGCTCAATGTCATCATGGACATGCCCATTGGCCGCAAAAATGTCCTCTTTTCCATCGAGATCAAAATCAAAGAAAAACGCGCCGAAAGTCAAAGTCAGCAAACTGGCCTGTCCAACAGTAGTGGCAGGCGCCTCATCGATAAAAAAGCCGCTTCCCTCATTGTGATAGAGCGCAAGCATTTCGTTTGAGAAATTCCCAACAAGCAGGCTGGGGTATCCGGAGCCGTCATAGTCTGCGGCATCCACTCCCATACCGGCACGAGCGGCCCCGGCTTCACTGAAAGCGACACCGGCCATGATCCCTTTTTCAGTAAAGGTTCCATTTCCATTGTTATGGTAGAGCTTGTTTGGTTGTGTGTCGTTTGCTACGAAAAGATCCGCCCATCCGTCTTGATTGTAATCAAATGTAACAACACCCAGCGCTTTGCTTGTGGGATCGTACAATCCAGTTTTCTTGGTTACATCTTCGAAACTCTTATCTCCGCGATTTCTGTACAACCTGGATGTTGCCCCGGGGTATGATTCCGGCGTGCAATAAGACTTGTTTACGCCATCGAGTGTGCAGAATAGATCCTTATCCGCGCTCCATTTCACATAATTGCAAACGAACAAATCGAGTCGTCCGTCTTTGTCGTAATCAAACCACGTTGCGCTCGATCCGAAATCGGAATCAGTCAGCATTGCGCGATTGGTGATGTCGGAGAATTTTCCGTTCCCCAGATTCTCAAACAACCGGTCCGATTCCAATGCCGTCACGTAAATGTCCGGATCGCCGTCGTTGTCAAAATCGGCAATAGCCGTACCGAATCCAAAAAGCTCTATGGCCAGACCCGATTCTCTAGTGACATCCGTAAATGTTCCATTTTGATTATTTTTGTAAAGCGCCATCGTCGAAGGCTTTTTGCGGCGTTCCGGCCAGTCCATTGAATTGATCAACAAAATGTCCTGATAACCATCATTGTTGTAATCCAAAAAAGCGCATCCTGAGCCCATCGATTCGGGCAAATATTTTTTTCCGAATGCGCCATTGTTATGAACAAACCGGATCCCTGCCGCCGCCGTGATATCCGTGAAGCGATTGGTAACAGTGGATACGCTTGCGGAACCCGAAGGTTTTGGTGATTCTGCCGGCACAGTAGCCTTTTTCTCCTCCCCACAAGACACCAGAAAGAGAATCGTCAGAAAGAGGAAGCTAGTGCGCAGAGGTGTGCTCATGAATCGGCTGGCGCTCATTGTTGTCTTCGGGATTGAACTGTCGGTATTGGCCTGTGATTGTCTGCGAAGCTTCATCTGCCTTAAAGCGTTGATAATAAACCTTTTCCTTCTCCGCCATGTCGTGATTTCCAACACCCTGATAGCAGAGCATCAGGTTGTAGTGAGCCTGAAGATCTTCAGGATCTATCAGAAGTGTTTTCTGAAATTCCGCGATGGCGTCTTCGTGCTTTCGCTGCAGGAATAGCATTCTGCCGATCTGATTTCGAACAACGCGGTCGCGTGGATACTTGTCTGCGGCTTTCCGGAAATGTTTGAGCGCATCATCATATTTGCCCTGCGCTTTGAACGTTAATCCAAGGAAGAAGTGTGTCTTGGCAAGATCCGGGGATAGTTCAAGAGCTTTTCTAAGAACCTCTTGCGCTCCCTTCATGTTTCCTTCTTGCACACGCGCTCTTGCGATGTTGACCCATCCGTCTGCGTATTTCGGATCCAGTTCAGTTACCTTTTGAAATGCCGCCTCTGCCGCTCTTAAATCACCTTGCAGTAAAAGTCCGATCCCGTAATCGTTCCATCGTTCGCGCAAAAGCGGATCCGGCTCCGGTGTTTTGCCTCCGCTTGATCGCCCACATTCAACACAACCTCATCTTGCGACATCACGATAATCGGTAAATTAGGTATCTTTTTCATCTTACCCGACACTTTAGATGTATCACCCTCAAAAATCCAACGTCCATCATCGTAACCCTTCCCCAGAGCAAAATCCTTATGGTTCGGATCACGAATGCCTGCAAAAGAAAAATTGGTGTTCCACCAGGCAAATTTGCGATAGTTCAGTTTTGCTTTCAGATGAATTTTATTCCCAACATCCTTTGGAATCTGGAGGCGAAAATGAGCTGTATCGGCGGCGCCGGGCGGAATCAACCTCACATAAGCGACCGATCGCGCGGCCCACGCATTTCGTTTATTGATCCGGTTCCCATGCTCATCGAGTAACAACGCTCGATAGAAATGCGCTCCTTTTTCTACCGGCCCTTTGCCGTTATCCTCTACTTTTCCGCTCCAATAAATGATGCGGCCTGTGTCATCTGTCGCTTGCAATTCGAGCCAGACATCAAAGGCATCCACCGTTCCACCCGGAAAAAAATGACCCACTTTCCGTGTTCGAACGACCACATCGATTCGTATTTCCTCTCCACGCGCAACCGTTGCGTTCACCTTGTCCAGCGGAGCAATCACTTCTACAGGTTCCCGTATCACAGCCTGTGTCGATCCGTATGACAAAGACTCTTCGCCGATTGCAAATGTGCTCGCAAGCTCAGGCCCTTCCGAGGAGCGAACCTCCGTAGATTTGATTGGAATTGCCTTCGAATACGCAAATATGTCAATGGTGACCTGGTCGGCTTTCAAGAAATCCTCGATCACTTTGAACTGTTCTTGATCGCGATTTACAAAGGGAAGGGCCGTATTCGCAGCCGGAAAGCGATGCGAATGCACTTTGCCGTTGACGGCGGCAGGATCCTTTGCGTCCACTAGCGGCATGTGACAACCACCGCAATCCAATGGCGCCGGCGGATAATAAAATGCTCTTGCTCCCTGCCCGGAAACGCCGCTCGCCTGCCAGTTATCGTACTCGTTGAAGCCGCGGAACCATCGATAACTGTTGACAGGCACATCCAGATGAACTTTGTGACAGGACGAGCAATATTCGGCTCGATCCTGGCGCATGAAAGGCTTCATAAATGTTTTCTTGTGCGGTTCGGGATCTGTAAATGTCAGAAAATCATGGAGTTTTTCAAGCAGCTTGTTGTCGCTGGCTGCCAAGTCGTGTAATGGGGGGTATTCGATCATGAAGTCACCCTGACCCATCGTGCTCTTGACATGCACGATAGAATGACAGGACGTGCAGCTCAAACCTGCCTGTGCTTCAGGTCTATTCACGATTTCCTTGATGGGCGTGTCCATCATTCCGTTGAAGATGACCGCGTGATCGTGACATCCCCCGCACCACTTCGATGGACCGGTACCAACAACGTCCTGCATGTACTCGATCGATTTTCGATACCACTGATTATTGAATGAAGAAAAATGATGTGCAGAAGAGTTCCACTGTTTAAAGATTTCCACATGGCATCTTCCGCACATGTTCGAGGTCATAAAGAAGTTCGACGGAATTTTGCCGCCTGTATTGGTCTGACCGGAAGAAGGAAAGAATGGCCCCTTTGGTCCGTCCCCTTCTTCGAACATACTTGCCGGAGGAACTTTAGGATTTACGATGCGATAGGTCGTTGTGTTTTGTCCGCGTTGATAAGACATCACGATGGCAGGTAGTAGAACCGCGGCGGCAAGAGCGGACGCCAGACGGCCGGTTGCCCATTTTTTCTGGCGGAACTTCTGAAACAGGTAAACGATCAGCATGACAGATCCGGCAGATGTAATTCCGATATGCCAGTGCAGAAGCCATCTGTAAGGGCGATGTGCCCCTGTGCCCATAATCACGATTCCCAGAACCGTGCCGACGAGCAATGAAATCGTCGCGAATTTTCCCAGTAGACTCATCGGGCGAAAATTCTTGCGAAGATAAAATACGAATAGTGCAAGCAGAAAAATCCCGAATCCTAAATGAAAGAGCACATTGCTCATGTAGAAAATGGTGGGATCTGCTTTGGCCGCCAGATAGACGGTATTGGCGAGCAGAATTACGAAACCGAAAACGAGTAATTTTTGTATCTTCAAACCCGAATTTTATCACGGGCGTCAAAATTCTTGCCTCATCCTTTGGTAGGGGCGGGTCTAAGACCCGCCACTACCCGGATGTTGGAATTTCAGTCGTGGTGGTCGTGCAATTCCATGATGCGTTCAGAGATTTTCTGCTTCTGTTCGGGCGTCAGATCGACCAGCAACTCGTTTACGCGATTGACGAGATCGTGAGCAAACTGGGCGGTTGAGTCGATTTGTGTATGCACCATTGGCGTGATCTTCGTGAAGTCAGGATTGCTCTTTTCAAGTTCCGCCTTTACTACATCATGAATTTCTTTTCTTTTATCTTTCCGTTGTTCGATGCTGCTCTCCAGATCTTTCTTGAACGTATCCCATTTGGCTTGTTGGGAAGCATTCAAATCAAGATCGTCTGCCAGTTTATCGATGCGGTACATGACAAAGTCCTTCATCATTCCGTGATGGCGATGGCGACCGAAACCAAACGCAAACGTTGTAATCAGCAAAGCTACGACTCCTACGGGAATTCCAATCAACAAAACCTTTTTCATTTTCATTTACCTCCTAACTTTTAACCTTTCACCCTTAATGTACGGACGCTGATTTTCGATTCTTTTACTCAATTGTTAAGAATTGTTAATGGGCCAAGCTGCTCGATTGGAAAGACCTATAATGATATTCAATGAACATCCCGGTGCTTTTGATTGACGACGATATTCGGCTCTGTGAATTGCTGAAGACGTATCTGTCCGGGCATGGTTTTGCGGTCGTCATTGCGAATACGGCAAAAGATGGGATTCGCAGCTTGAGAAACCAGGATTTCGATCTGATTTTGCTCGACATTATGCTTCCGGATGGGGATGGGCTCGACGTGTGCAGAAAAATCCGAAATGACTCCACGATTCCTGTCATCATGTTGACGGCACGCGGCGCCGATGAAGATAAGATTATCGGATTGGAGCTCGGAGCAGACGATTATCTGGCAAAGCCCTTTAATCCACGGGAGCTTGTCGCGCGCATTAAGGCCGTTTTGAGACGAAAAGGAGCAGCACCCGGCTGGTCCGGCGAACTAAAAGCGATTGAATACGAGGATTTCTATCTAAATCCCCAAAACCAGAAACTTGTTGTGAAAGGTGAAACGATTGATCTAACATCGGCGGAATTCCGTTTGTTAAAAATCCTTGCTTCGAATCCGGGAAAAGTATTCACTCGCGAACGATTAATGGACCTGGTTTCGGGCCGGGAATTTGATGGAATCGATCGTTCAATCGATGTTCATATTTCGCGACTGAGGAACAAAATTGAGCCTGACGCCAGAAATCCTCGCTGGATCAAAACCGTCTGGGGTACCGGGTACCGTTTTCAGAACTGATGTATCACCGCTGAGCACGCGGAGAACGCAGAGAAGAAAATCTCCTAATAACTCAGCGTTCTCGGCGTTCTCTGCGGTAAAAGTATGGTTGGGAAGATTTATCGAAAATTGTATTTTTGGTTTCTGCTCGTCTTTATTCTGACGATTGCAGTTGTCTCGATCATGATCCACGGATTCTACACAGAACGTGTTCGTGATGAACTGCAAGGGCAATTGCAGTCTCACGCCCGTTTTTTGCTGGCAGAGTATGAAGAGGCCTGTCAGGTGAGGGAATCCCGATCTTGCAGCGACTTTCTACAGAGGTTACGGCGTATTTCTCCGTTACGGTTCTGGGTTATGGAAAATTCCGGCCGGGTCCTGTTCACAAATCAAAAATCGGTGATGCCATTCCTGAAAAGGGAAGATCTTGCGCGGGCGCAAACGGGTGAAACAGTCATCTCGATGAGGCGTCGCGCGTCTCCGTACGTGATCATTCCACTGAAAAAAGCGGATGGAAGCATAAGCCAACTTGCCGTAATAGAAAGAGGTTTTATTACTGGAAGAAGATTTCCGCGATTCCCAGTCTTTGCTTCGCTGATCATTGTGCTGATCACGATAGCTATTTTGATTTTTCCACTCTCCATGCGATTGACAAAACCCGTAAGCGAATTGCATCGATTAGGTCAGGACTGGGCGGAGGGCCGCCTGGAAAAGCGTGCCCGCGTTCGCGGCAAAGATGAAATCTCCGATCTGGCCGCCACCTTTAATACAATGGCTGAGAATCTTCAAAGAATGCTGGAACAAAGGAAGGAATTTCTCGCCTCGATCTCTCATGAGCTGAAGAGTCCTCTTGCTCGCATGAGGATCGCGCTTGAACTACTGAGGGAAAAAACTCGTGGCGAGCCGGAAACTGAAAACCTGCTGAATCACATACAACAGGAAATTACAGAAAGTGAAAAACTGATTGAACAGTTGCTCATCTTATCAAAAATTGAAATGAATCCTCCCTTGACCAGGGAGCCTGTGCCGCTGGAGCAAGTGTCGGAAAGGGCGATCAAACAGGTCGAACCTCTCGCGCGCCATGCGGAGGTCCAAATCACGACCAGCGGTACGGCATCCATCACGGGTGATTTTTATCAGCTTGAGCGTGCGATCATCAATGTTCTGGAAAATGCCCTGAAGTTTTCGAATCCGGGCGAAGAGGTCCGAATCGAAATCATGCGATCAGACGAATTTGTCATTTGGAAATGTGTGGATCATGGCTCAGGGATCGATGTACATGAGACTGATAAAATCTTTCAGCCCTTCTTTCGAGGTAGAGGAGCAACTGGTAAAGAAGGGTCCGGACTCGGACTCTTTATAGCGAAACGAATTGTCGAAATGCACGGAGGAAGCATCCGTGCAGAAAAAAGCGACCCAAAAGGTATTACGATCGTTCTTCAGTTTCCTTTACAAGATGCATCTAAGTAGCGGCCCGCATCTTACGGTACCCCAGATAACTCAAAACCAGAATCATAATCACTGCCAATATGTGGCCTCCCAGGAAGAGGGTCAGGTTCTTCACGTTGTAAAACAACCCGAGGCAGTAAACGTGTATGATAAAAGTAATCAGGATAGGGATACTGATCAAAAAGGATTTGTGCGGCGCCCGGAAATGGCCCAACCCTGCAAACAGAATGAACGCCCCCAGCCCAATAGAAGACCACGCAGCGTAACGAGTCAGCTGACTTGGTGGATTGATTTCTTTCACGCCAACCAGGATGGTCAATACGCCTAAAAGGATCATGAGAGTTCCTGCAACTTTAGACATGGACAAATTCTAGCGGAACTGTTCCTTTTTGCAACACAACAAATCAGAGTGGCGCGGACATCTCGTCCGCGTAATAAGCTTTGCGGGCGGGACGCCCGCACCACTTTGTTATATGATTCTGCATCATGAATGATCTGTTGCACCAAAGCCGTTTCCTGAAAGCATGCAGAAGGGAAGCGGTGGACCACACACCGGTCTGGTTGATGAGGCAGGCCGGGCGATATATGTCTGAATATCGCGAGCTCCGCCAAAAGTATTCCCTGTTAACTTTGTGCAAGACACCTGAGCTGGCGGCTCAAGTGACTCTTCAGCCGATCCGGCGTTTTCCAATGGATGCTGCCATTATTTTTGCAGATATTCTTCTGCCGTTAGAGCCACTCGGTTTGCATCTGGAGTTTGCAAAAGGGGAGGGTCCGGTCATCCATAATCCCATTTCAAACGCTCAGGACGTTGGGAATCTCAGAACATTTGAAGTGAAAGAGAAACTGGGGTTCGTTCTGGATGCGATTCGAATTGCAGTCTCAGAACTTCAAACGATTCCTTTAATCGGATTTGCAGGCGCTCCTTTTACTGTTGCAAGTTATGCGATTGAGGGAGGCCACTCACGGCACTTCTTAAAAACGAAACAGCTGTTATACCACCAGCCGGGAGTCTGGCATGCGCTGATGGACAAAATCAGTGCTATTACCGCTTCTTATCTGCAGGAACAGATCAACGCCGGAGCTTCGGCCGTTCAATTGTTTGATAGCTGGGCAGGCGTGTTGGGTCCTGAAGACTATCGAGAATATGTTTTGCCGTATTCAAAAAAGATTCTGACAGCGGTGCAAGCCCCAACGATTCATTTTTCAACAGGAACGACTTCCTATCTCGACTTGATTTGTGCAGCAGGCGGCGATGTAATCAGCGTAGATTGGCGTGTGAATTTGAAACGGGCATGGGAACAGATTGGCGATCGGGCTATACAAGGGAATTTGGATCCCGCGCATCTTCTGATGAACAAAGACGCTCTGCGTTCGGAAATTCAAAAGATACTTTCCGATGCGGATGGAAGGCACGGGCACATCTTCAATTTGGGTCACGGAGTTTTTCCTGAAACGCCGATCGAAAATGTTGAGACGCTTGTGAACGAAGTGCAATCATGGAAGCTGTAATCCTCCTGGCACACGGCGCACCGGAAAATCTGGATGACGTGGAGCCTTATGTGTTGAGGATCCGTCACGGACGTCCGCTGGATCAGCATTTGATGGATGAGATCCGGGAACGTTACAGGCTGATCGGTGGTTCCCCTTTGTTGCAATGGACTCAGCGCCAGTCGAGAGCCCTTCAGGTGCTTCTGCAAAGCCATTCTGATTCGCGCAAAGTATATTTCGGGATGCGTCATTCGGCCCCTTACATCAGGGATGCCGTCGATCAAATGGTTGCCGACGGCGTGCGCACCGCAACTGCGATCTGTCTGGCGCCACAATTTTCTCATTTGACAATTGGAGCGTATCAAAAGGCGCTGCAGGACGCGGTTGCAGATAGAGAATTGCAATTCAAGGTCGTTCCGTCCTATGCAAAACATCCGCAGTTGATCCTTGCTTTTGCCGCTCAATTGAAGAAGACCCTGCGGGAGCACCCGGGAGCATTTGTGATCTTCACCGCACACAGCTTGCCCGCTCGTGTTCTTGCGGATGGTGATCCGTACGATTACCAGGTAAAAGAGACCGCCGTTCTGGTCGCTAAAGCCTGCAATCTCACGGATTGGCGATTTGCTATATCAGAGTCAGGGTTTAACTTCAGAAAAATGGTTGGGGCCAACAGTCGAAGCCCGCCTCAGTGAGCTTGCCTCTAAATCGATTTCTAAAGTTGTGATCATGCCGATCGGATTTGTTTGTGATCACGTGGAGATTCTGTACGACATCGACATCCAGTTCCGCCAGGATGCGGCCCAAAAAGGGATCGAGCTGTTAAGAGCCGATTCTTTGAACGACTCTCCTTTGTTTGTTGAGCTTCTTTATCAGCTTACCGTCCAATGACTCAACGTTGCGCAATCATTGGTGCAGGTATTTCAGGATTGTCTGCTGCCTATTTTCTTCAAGCTCGCAAGAAGGACCTATCCATTACAGTATACGATTCACAAATCCGTCCTGGCGGAGTGATCAGAAGTGAAAACATCTCCGGTTGTACTGTGGAAGGGGGCCCTGATTCATTTTTAACGATGAAAAAATCGGCTGTTCCGTTTGTGTGAAGCCATTGGTCTGGGCGCGGAACTTGTCGGCTCCAATGATCATTTGCGTAAAACATTCATTTTTGATCAAAAGGAATTGAAGGAGCTGCCGGACGGTTTTTTTATGATGGTTCCTACACGGTTAAAGCCGCTGGTTGCCACCAACCTTTTGTCATGGCCCGGTAAGTTGGAGTCTTTAAACGATCTTTTTCTATTTCCACGGGAACAGGATTGTACGGTTTCGGATTTCTTGAATGACAGATTTGGCACGGAAGTTCTGGAAAAGATAGCTGAACCCATGATCAGCGGAATCTATGGCGCCGATGTGAATCGTTTGAGCCTGCAAAGCGCTCTTCCCCAGATTTGGGACATGCAAAAAAGAGGAAGCATCATCCTTCAACTCATGCGTCGAAGGAAGGCTCCATCCGAAAGTCTCTTTACGACACTGGAAAGGGGCATGGAATCGCTAATCACACGATTGCAAGAAAAGATTTCCGCTGATTGGAAAATGGGAGAGCCCGTTGAAGAGATAAACAGGAAAAGAGATCAGTGGGCGATCGGGCAGGAACTTTACGATGCGATTGTGATTGCGGGATCCCGCTTGCCCTTGCTTGAAATTTCTGAATTTTCAGAAGTCGAAGCTTTATGGAATTCGATTCACAGAAATTCAGCGATCGTTGTCGTGCTGGCTTTTTCCGCTTTGAACCGGAAAGGTTTTGGATGGCTCGTACCGGCCGCCGAACGGCGCTCGATCCTGGCAGGCACATATGTGTCAAATAAATTTCCTCGCCGATCTCCGGACGATCTGTTTTTGGTCCGCACTTTTATCGGCGGGAGATCATGCCGCAACCTGGATCGATTGTTCAGATGAACAGATTCAGTCGGAAGTTTTGAATGAGTTAAAACGAATTGCCGGAATCGATAAGACTCCTGAATTTTGTCGAATCTTCCGCTGGCGAAAGGCGATGCCGGAATACCAGGTGGGGCATCAGGTAAAGATTGAAAAGATTGATCATTTGATTAAATTGAATAGCGGGTTGTACATGACGGGCAATGCATTCTGTGGTGTCGGGTTGCCGGATTGTATTCAACACGCAGAAAAAACCGTTGCAGAAATTTTGTAGGGACGCGATTCATCGTGCCCGCAAAACATTTCAGCCAAGGAGATCTGATTGGCGTACGAGAAAGAGTTACGCGATTCAATAGAAGCAGCTCTGGAAGCGGGTGAACTTTTGCGTCGTGAGTTTCATCGTCCTGGTGGGCCACGTGGGGAGAAAGCTCATGCGGAAGCGGATGAGGAAGCAGAATGGATCATTCGTAAACGGCTACTTGCAGCATTTCCGGCCTATCGATATCGCGGTGAAGAGACCGGCTCCGTGGAAGCCGAAGAGGATCTTGTCTGGCTTGTCGATCCGAATGACGGGACCTCATCGTACTTACGCGGCGCACGCGGCAGCGCGGTTTCCATCGGGTTAGTCCGGAGAGGTGTTCCTGTGCTGGGCGTGGTTTACGCATACACATCACCTGATGACAACGGCGACCTGATTTGCTGGGCCGAAGATTCTGATCTGATGAGAAATGAAAAACCTGTGAAGCCGATGTGGGATTTATCCCGCCCGAAACAGATCATTCTCCTCGTTTCCGCACACAGAGAACATTTGATGGAGACCTTGCTGCGTTGCATCCATCCATATCGTTATCGCGCATTTCCCAGCATTGCTTATCGTTTGGCGCTTGCGGCTGTTGGTGATGGACAGGCGGCTGTATCGTGGCATAGCCCTGGGGATTGGGACTATGCCGCGGGACACGCCCTCCTGCGAGCTTCAGGTGGAATCTTTCTAAATGAAGATGGCGAAGAGGTGACTTACGCGGCCGATGGCGCCAGCAAGGTGAAGCGATGTTTCGGCGGACATCCTGATCTCGTTCAAGATCTTTGGGGGCGAAACTGGCACCCCGTTCAATCGCAGCATTTTAACAAAACGGAAGTTTATTCCAATTCACCCTTTCTTTTTGCACGTTTGAACCCGGGTGAAGCAATCGAAGATACGCCCACTTTGTTGCGTGCCCATGGCGCGTTGATCGGACAGGTTGCAGGCGACGCATTGGGCAGTCAGGTCGAATTTCAGGATGCAGAAGAGATCCGGAATCGTTATCCGGATGGTTTGCGAAGAATGAACGATGGTGGTCCATTTACTCTAATGGCCGGTCAGCCCACGGATGATTCGGAGTTGGCGCTTTTGCTTGCTAGAAGCATCGTCCAGGAAGGGGTGTACAACAATGAAAAGGTCGCTGCCGCTTATCATTACTGGTTTTACCAAAGCCAACCTTTCGATGTCGGAAACACAATTCGGCAGGCCATCCAGGGTATAACGAGACAACACGTCACTCAGAACCGCGTAGCCGAGACGATGAAGGCGAATGCATCCACAGAAAGCCAGGCAAACGGATCTTTAATGCGGATAAGCCCCCTGGGAATTTACGGTTATAAGATGACTTTCGATGATTTATTTGCGCTGGCGCAGATTGAAAGTTCGCTCACCCATCCTCATCTGGTCTGCCAACAATGCTGTGGATTGTATTGCATCGCCATTGCGGACGCGATTTCGACGGGGCACACTCCCAAACAGGTTTACCAAACCGTTCAAGCATTCGCCGAGAGCAACAATATCGATCCCATTGTTCTAAACGCTTTGCAAAGCGCATCCTCCCACCGGCCCGAAACGTATCAAGGCTGGGTGATCGCGGCATTCCAAAACGCATTCTACCAACTGATTCATTCTAATAACTTAGAAGAAGGTATCGTCGACACCGTTATGCAGGGGTCGGACGCAGATACAAACGCAGCGATCGCTGGAGCGCTGCTGGGAGCCGTTCATGGAGCCAAAGCCATTCCGGAACAGTGGCGACACATGGTCCTGAGTTGCCGGCCCCACAGAGCCGCAGGCGCGGCCCAACCTCGTCCCTGGACGTTCTGGCCCGTTGATCTTCTGAACTTAGCAGAGCGGTTGACTTTTGTCTGCGCTATAATGGCCCTGATGAGCCGTTCAACCTGTCATTTGACCGCGGATGCAATTCTAATCGCAGGAAATAAGGTTCTCCTGGTGCGGCGCAAGAATGATCCGTTTCAAGGGAAATGGGGGTTACCAGGCGGCTTTGTCGATGATGATGAGAAGGTTCTGGATGCCGCCAAACGCGAGCTTCGGGAAGAGACGGGCGTTGAGAACGTTTCTTTAACTCAATTTGGTGCTTACGGTGATCCGGGCCGGGACCCACGAGGTCGAACGGTTTCCATTGTTTACTGGTCCTTGCTGGAAAAGAAGCCACAGACCAACGCGGCAGACGATGCCGCTGATTGCGGCTGGTTCGATATGAATGAGCTTCCGGAACTGGCTTTTGATCATGGTCAGATTCTTGCCGATGTACGAAGTCGATTGAAATTGATGAGGGAGTTTGAACGTTTGAGCTTCGGACACTAGATGAAAGTACTGTACATTCTTGCAACTCTAATGCTGATCGGAATCTTCCTGATTTTTGTGTGTTCCATGAAGGTACTTACTGATCTCAGAGCAAACACTCCCGGTAGCAGGTTTCCTCAGAATCGCCGGTTCAATCAGATGGAGAAACCTGTTGGTGAAACCAAAAACGCAGGTTTATGTAATCGGTACTTACATCGGTCTTACATTTTTTGTGGTAGGCGCAGCGGGATCCATCCTCGCTCTGTTTCAATCCATGCGACGCTTTTAATGGTTATCAAGATCAAACGCCTTCATCCGGAAGCCCGATTGCCGGAATACAAATCAGAAGAGGCAGCCGGTGCGGATTTATATGCTTGCCTTCCGGAAGAGGTTAGCCGTTGCCCCGTATGGTATCTCGCTGATCCCAACCGGCTTTGCCATTGAAATTCCCCACGGTTATCAGGGCGAGGTTCGAGCCAGGAGCGGACTGACCTTAAAGGAAGGACTGTTCGTTTTGAACGGTCCCGGCACAATCGATTCCGATTATCGCGGCGAAGTAAAAATCATTCTCGCCAATTTCACAGCCGAACCAAAGACAATCCATCATCATGACCGGATCGCACAGCTTGTGATCATGCCGGTCGTGCGCGTACATTTGCAGGAAGCCGAGCTCTCGGATACTTCCCGCCGTGAAAACGGCTTTGGCTCCACCGGACGCAAATGAATTAACGCGGAGACGCGAAGGATAACAAAGTTCAAAAATATATGAAATGAATCTTTGCGTCTTTGCGACTTTGCGTTAAAATACTTACTCAATGAAAATACGGTTTTCGAAAGTCGATGTGATTCTCCTCTGCATGATCCTGTTTTGGGGAGCCAACATCAGCGTCATCAAGGTGGCTTTGCGAAGCTTCCACCCTGTGGTTTTCAATTGTTTGCGCTTCTACAATCGCATCGCTGACAATGTTGTTTCTTTATCGCGATGTTCTTAAAAATCCACCGGAGAAAAAAGCATTGTGGAGACTCTTTATTCTGGGGGTTCTCGGCAATACTTGTTACCAGTTTCTTTTCATCTATGGAGTCAAGCTGAGCTACGTGTCCAACGTATCGATTCTTCTTGGCACAACGCCGATTTTTACAGCGGCACTGAGCAAGTGGCTTAAGATCGAACAGGTCAAGGGCCGTTTGTGGCTCGGAATACTGTTGTCATTCAGCGGAATTGTCTGCATCGTTTTTGGTTCGCGCGATTTTCATCTCGGCAATTTTTCCACAAATCTCGGTGATCTGTTCGTGGTTCTCGCTTCGTTTAGCTGGTCTCTTTATACGGCATTTTCAAAGAAACTCGTGACCGCTTATTCGTCGCGACACTACGTACTCTATACTGTATTGTTCGGAACACTTTTGATTGTCCCCTTATCCATTCCATCCTTTCAGCATCAGGACTGGAGCCAGATCGGATTTTGGGGATGGACAGCAGTGTTTTATTCCGCTTTGCTTGCGCTTGTTTACGGTTATTCCGCCTGGTATTACGGCGTGCAGAAGATCGGGAGCACACGAACATCCGTGTATTCCAATTTAACTCCTGTCGCCGGACTCTTGATCGGAATGATTTTTCTTGGTGAACGCTTAACGCTCCTTCAATGGCTCGGTGCACTGATCATTTTTGCCGGGTTGATGCTCAACCGTTTTGCGAAAGGGTCCGTTCTTCAGCCGGAACTCAACCCGGGAATTGTTTCTACCCAGTAAACCGTAACGCTTGTAAAAGTTTAACGCAAAGTTTTTCATGTAACGCGAGTTACATCCGCAATGATGAAAATTGCTCAAAGGTCCTGCCGAAGAGCTTCATTTTCAGGGCAGACATAAAGCGGCAAAGCCGCAACCCAGCAGTTCAAGCTCGTGTAAGAAAGGGGATATGGAGATGATGGAGAGAAGGAGATTTCTCTTTTAATTCGCGAATAGAGATCAGTGACCAATGTTAAATAACCGAATCCTTCTTGGGTATCCAGGTACGTAATATCTGAAACGAATACTTGATTCGGTTCATTTATTTTCAACCCTTTTAGATCGCAAACATCCATGACTCATTTTTCTGAAACTGTATCCTGTTCAGGAGTCTTGCGGAATCAATTCGAGCGAGGAGGGATCGAATTTGGCAAGAAATGGCATTGTGTCAGGACTGAACGGACCCTCGCCAAACCCAATGACGCCACCTGCAATGAATCCTCCCATCGGGAGCTGACGCAACTGACGTCATAAAGTCAATTTCAAATCTGTTTCACAGATGAGTGCTTTCAAATCGATGCTTCTCTCTAGTCCTCAATTTGCACGATTTTTGATGGGTGGATGGTGATCTTCACAGAACCGTATTGAATCTTTTTCAAGGTTCGCAGGATCTCCAAAACCTGATCGTCTTGATCTCTATATTTCCGTTGTCCATCGTATTACCTTTAAACCATTTGGATAAGTAGAGTCAATAGATTCTATCTCTATGCTATATGGTTAAGGTGACTCGAGCAGACGCATCATTTGCAGGACGTTCGTCGTTGGTGTTCTGCAAACATACTGCCGGCAAACATAGGCGGTCGCCTTTCCATCGATTGGAGCGTGATACATCGTAAAAGGCGCAATGCGATCCAACGCTGTGTTGTGCTTCTTACCCGCGCGCAGAATAATCACTGTTCCCGGCAAGAGTCTGGACTGAACAGCTCGTAGCATTTCCCGGGTATCGGTGGAATCCGAGTTGCCTGCAATTACCACTTCAGAAACAGGACCGAGCTGAAAATCGATTCCAACCAGTAACTGGCAATGAGCGGAAGGCGCTTCCATCAAATTCTGATAAAAGAATCGTGAAATCATTTCCGCCCGTTTGTGCAGATCCTGGTTTCCCGTAAATTTCGCCAACCGGAGCAAATTCCACACGGCCACTGAATTCCCTGATGGAATTGCGCCGTCATAAATTTCCTTTGAGCGATACAGCAATGATTCGCTTTCATCAGAAGTTAGGTAGAATCCGCCCTTCGTATCCCAGAAGTGATCCAATAAATATTGATTGATCTCGATAGCCGTTTGTAGATAAGAAATTTCGAAGGTTGCTTCATAGATCTCGATGAGGCCCCAGATGAAAAAAGCGTAATCGTCCAAATAAGCACTGATTCCTGTGCTTCCTTTTCTGTACCGATGCAAAAGACCGCCATCGTTTCGCCGAAGAGTTTTTGTTAGAAAATCGGCAGCCCGTTTCGCAGCTTCGGCATACCGGGGTTCTCCAAAAGCTTGCGCCGATTTGGCGTAAGCGGCAATCATCAACCCATTCCAATCGGTTAAAATCTTATCGTCTTTTTGTGGATGAGATCTTCGATTGCGATGATCAAGGAGAATAGCCCGACCTTTTTCGATGCGATTCTTTACGTCATCTTCTTTCAGTCCCAGTTCCTTTGCGATTGATGAGATCGAAACTTTTTGACTGAGAATACTTCCTGCTGTTTGAATTCCGTAAAACTTGAGTATCAAATCCGCATCTTCTTTGAGCAGCTTCCTGATCTCCGAAACATCCCAGCTGTAAAAACTTCCTTCGATTCCATCCGTGTCAGCATCCTCGGATGAGTAGAATGCTCCCGAAGGGTCTGTCATCTCGCGCTGAACATACAAAAGGATCTCCTCTGCTGTATTCTTATATTCCTGTTGACCGGTTGCCTGATATGCTTCCGCGTACGCAATCACGAGAAGCGCCTGATCGTAAATCATTTTTTCGAAATGGGGGAGGAGCCAGAAACTATCTTCTGTGTATCGGTGGAATCCGAAACCAAGCTGGTCATAAATTCCACCGCGTCTTAATCCCTGGAGAGTTTTTTCGACCATCTCAATTGCTTTTCGATTTCCCGTTCGTTTCCAATATCTGAGAAGGAACAGAAGCTCATGAGGGCTCGGGAACTTTGGAGCCGGTTGAAAACCGCCGTAAACAGGATCAAACCGTTCAGCGAGTTCCCGATACGCCTCGTGTAAAATCGGAACATCTGGAGTGTGCGGGCCGGGCTTGTTCGTTTGCAGTAAGACCTGTTGGATTTCCTCCCCGGTGTCTGTTGCAACCTGTCTGCTGTTTTTCCAAATATCTGTAACCTTTCTGATCGATTCAAGAAACTCAGATTTGTCCGGGCGGTTGTAAGGGATCAGCATGAATGGTTTTTGATCAGGATTCAAAATTACATTTAACGGCCAGCCGCCCGCTCCTTCGATAGTACGGTAAGCATTCAAGTAGATCTGATCAATATCCGGTCGCTCCTCACGATCCACAAGAATGTTCACAAAATTTTTGTTCATGATTTGCGCAATCTCAGAATCGTTGAAACATTCAGCCTGCAACTCGTGACACCAATGACAGGATGAGTATCCAATGGAAAGAAACACAGGTTTGTCTTGAGAAACGGCTTTTTGAAAGGCTTCCGTTCCCCACGGATACCAGTCCACGGGATCCTCTGCGTGTTGCAATAGATAAGGGCTGATCTCCTGCTTGAGGCGATTCGATTTTGTTGCGAATTCAGCCGCTAAATCGTGATGAAAAGCTGTAGTCAGTACGAAAAATGCAAAGCAGAGGAAGAATTTCACTTTTCGCAGAATAGACCTCCGTTCGATCCTCTGTCAATCGACACGTCAGGCTATCACTTTGATAGTCTGTATATCAAAGTGATAGCCCTAAGCGGTTCATTTTCTCGTCCACTCCTCGAACTCGTTTTGGCATTCAGATTGCAGATCGATGAATGTTAAGCAAAAGGAAGGCCAACAATGCGCAGCATAAACGCGGTTTTGATCGTCATACTCATTTGTTTCTTGAGCGGGAGCCAGGCAGCCGCCTGTGGTGATAAGTTTCTGGTCGTTGGGCGGGGGCTGCGTTATGATCGCGCATACCCTGCTAAACATCCGTCTTCCGTTGTGATTTATATGGAAGATGCGAAAGTGAGTCATCAACTCGAATTGATATTGAAATCTTCGGGACACAAAGTGAGATCTATTTCAGATGAAGCCGGTCTATTTTCGACTCTTCAGTCGGCCAAATTCGATGTTGTCCTGATCCCGCTATCGCACGTTGCTGAATTGGGGAATCGGATTCTGATCACTCCCGGAAAGCCGGCTGTCTTACCCGTTACGCTCAAAATGAGCAAGGAAGATGAGAATAAGGAACAACAGTGCATCTTGAAGATCAATGGTAAAAAGAGGCATCCTGTTGAGGTGATCGACCAGGTGATGGAAGCAAGGATCAAAGGACTGCCGCAAATCTGCAAGTCGAAATAGGAGGATGCTATGAATACCAATTTTTGCACCAGGATTTTTCTTCTCGCCCTTTTCGGTATTTCCGCAGTTTGCTACGGGCAAGCCTGGATCCCTCCAAAAGGAGACGGCGCGATTGCGTTTAACTATCAGGTCATTCAAGTGGATAATCATCTCAGCAGTCAGGGGAAACAGGATCCTTCCGGCGGCAAGATCTCTACGAATAACGTTATAGCGGATTTCAGCTACAGTTTCACTGATAAGCTGGCATTCACCGTTGGTTTGCCGTTTGTAACCACGAGGTACGATGGGTTGAAGCCACACAGAATCCCGAATGGAGATGGGACATTCACGATTCCGCTGGATGACGGGAAATCTCACTCCGCATTTCAGGACTTCAGCATCCAGGTTCGATATAACGTTGTGAGCAATCCATTGCAGATCACTCCGTTCGTCCGTGCGGTCATTCCGTCGCATGATTACGAGTCCTTTGCTCATTCTGCTCCTGGAATCAATATGCAAAAACTCCAATTTGGGCTTTATGCAGGACGCGTTTTGGATCCTCTGATTCCAAACGCCTATGTTCAAGGCAGATACTCTTTTGGCTTTAATGAGAAGATTTTGGATATTTCCGCGCGGACCAGCAATGCCGACCTGGAGTTCGGGTACTTCCTGACGCCTTCAGTCCGTTTATTTGGGTTGGTGACCGGACAGGTGACGCATGGAGGGGTGGATCTGTCGGACATTACTTCAGGGAAATACGGATTGCCTGCCGACGCCACGAATCCCTATTTTTTTAATCACGACCGGATTATGACAACAAACTATCTGAATTTCGGTGGGGGCGCTTCCTATTCTTTGAATGAAGCGATGGATGTTTATGGCGGGATGATTCACACGCGCTCGGGAAAAAACGGACACCAGATTAAATATGCATTGACGTTTGGAGTCAGCTACGGATTTCAGGGTTTCCGTCCGGAACGCAATCAAGAGACTACGCAGAGTGAATTCAAACGCACATGCATTTGTGCGATCCGGGAAGCCGGAGGAAAGTAGAATCGCTTTTCCCGCAGATCTATGGCAAGCCGATGCGTCGTAACAGGTCCTTAAAGCGCGGGTCGGAACGAAGATTCTCGAACTGCGGATCGGTCGAGATGGTGGCCAACCATGTAGTTCGGATCTCGTAGGCCTTTTCCAGCCAGGCAAACGCATCGTCCTTTTGACCCAGGTTGGCATAGATCGTCGCGAAGGCCATTGGTGAAACATCTTGCTCCTGAGAAGCCTGTTTAAGAATCTCGAGTGTTCTGCTGAACTGCAGCCGCCTGGCTTCCTGATAACCATGATCTGCGTACTCCTGAACCAGAGTGTCAGCGCCTTCTTCATCGCCTGAAAGCTTCAAGAACTTCTCTTCCTCTTGAATGGCTTCGCTGTACATTCCCTTTTTCGCATAGGCATCCGCAAGGAGATCGTGCCCCTCCGCGTAGCCCGAATCCATTTCGAGGGTCTTGCGGTACTGCTCGATGGCCTTATCGTACATGCCGGCATAGTAATAGGTAGCCCCGAGCGTCTTGTTGGCCCCAACGGAAAGCGGGTCAATTTCCTGCGCTATTCTAGCCTCTTTCAGGGCTTCATCCCATCGTGACAAGGTGCGCAGGAATTGCGCGTAGCGCGAGCGAGTCATTACATCTCCTGGAGCAAGCTCGATCGCGCGCCGAAATTCCTTCTCAGCTCCTGCCCAGTCCCAATCGCAAACAAACCTGCTGCCCGCCAATTGTCCATGTGCTTTCCCAAGCGCTTCATCGAGATCCAACGCCTTCCGGGCTGCCGCATTTAGTTTTTCGCATCCTTCTTTGGGAGACAAGATTTCCTCACTTGTCATTGCTTGGTAGGTGTTGGCCATTCCCGCATACGCCGGGGCATACGCGGGATCTTTTTCGATTGCCTGCCTGAAATACTCAAGGCTCTTTTCGTAACCCTCAGACGTGTATTTCTGCTGGAAAAAAATCCCCTTCAAGTACAGTTGATACGCCTCTGTATTCTCCGTGTAGCGCTTTTCCAGGATCTTTCTTTCTTTGCCCGTGAGTTTCAATCTGAGTCTGGTTGCAATTTCATGGGAGATTTCCTGCTGCACGGACTGGACATCCGCCATCTTACGAGTGTACTTCCTGCCCCACATTTGAGCGCCGTCCGATACATTCATCAGGTCGGCGCTGACGACCAGCGTATCTCCATTTTGAGTGACTCGTCCCGTGACCACCGCTTCCACGTTCAGATCACTACCCACTTTTCGGGGGTCTGGTTCCTTGCCCTTGTAAGTAAATACAGTGCCGCGGGCCATGACCTTGAGATGCTGCAATTGGGAGAGATCATTGATAATGCTTTCAGTGATACCGTCGCTCAGATATTCCGCCTCCGGATCGCCACTGCCGTTTGCAAACGGCAAGATAGCCACAGAACTGATTTCCTTTCCCCACGGTAGGAACCGATACACGGCTGCTGCAACTAAAGCCAGCACAAGGGCGCCGGCTATCAGCAGAGTTCGTCTGACAGCGACGCGTGGCGCCAGTGCGGTAGTCGGTGCTGGAGCCGGCGTGATAGCTACCGCTATCCCGCCTTCAGAGCCGGAAAGACACATCTTGAGTGCAAAGGCGAGATCGCGTGCCGATTGAAATCTCTGCTCCGGGTTCTTTTTCAAGCAACGGGAAAGAGCTTGTTCCAGGGCCAAAGGAATCTGCAATGGGGCAGGAGGATCCTCTTTGAGGATCGCAACCGTAAGATCGGCCCGGCTTGTTTGGGGAAAAGCGCGGGTTCCGCTCAGCATCTCGTACAGCACACATCCGAACGAGAAGATATCGCTGCACGCGTCGACAGTTTGCCCGCGCAATTGCTCGGGGGACATGTACGGCGCGGTTCCCATTACTGTTCCTTTTTCTGTTGCGGCCGAAGCAGTCTCCAGGGAGGACTCTTGTTCCGATGCATCTATTGTTTCGAAGCGGGCCAGTCCGAAATCCAGAATTTTCACGTGGCCGTCCGAAGCAATGAAAATGTTTTCGGGCTTCAAGTCCCGGTGAATGACTCCTTGTGAGTGCGCAGCGGCAAGCCCTTCAGCAATGGGCATAGCGATTTCAACCGCCTGCTTCCAATGCAGCTTTTCGCGGTTCATGTGGGTGCGCAGAGTTTCCCCTTTGAGCAGCTCCATGACGGCATAGGAAACACCGTTTTCAGTGCCGAAATCGAAGATTGTCAAAATATTGATGTGGGAGAGCGCGGCCAGAGCCTTGCCTTCGCGTTCGAATCGAGTCAGTGCCGCGGTGTTCTGAGCCAGCTGTTCGGGAAGTACTTTGATGGCAACATCGCGGTTGAGTCGCAGGTCCCGTGCACGATAAACTTCACCCATTCCGCCTGCGCCAAGCGCAGATTTGATCTGGTATCGCCCATCCAGAAGCGTTCCGGCATCGAGTGCCATGATTCGGATTGTATCACCATTGGGTCTTGCAAAGCCGCAGCCATCGCAGACAAACGCTATACTGAAGCCATCGAAGAAATCCGGAACAAAGTAGAATCGTCGCGTGAATTCTATTCTAAGTTTGATTTCAGATTTCGCAGGATGCGGTGAAGATTATTCGGATGCATCCCCAGGTTTCGTGCAGCTTCAACATGATTTCCGTCAGCCTGCTTCAACGCCCGTTCAATCAGCTTTCGCTTTGTTTCTCTCAGCAATTCCTGATACTGAATGACAGGCCCTTCTGGATCGCTGATTTCCAACATAGAGTCGGGCAAGTCCTCCGGTAAAATCACATTTTCGGTTCCGAGTACTGCAGCCCGTTCGATTGTGTTTTCCAGTTCACGAACGTTTCCAGGCCAACGGTAATTCATAAGGCAACGGCGGGCTTCCTGGGAAAGGCCATAGATCTTGCGCCCACATTTTTTCGCGTACTTGCCGATAAAGTAAGAAGCCAGAAGTGGAATATCCTCCTTGCGGTCGCGGAGTGGCGGCAAAACAAGCTGTACAACATTGAGCCGAAAATAAAGATCTTGTCTGAATTTACCTGCGGACAACGCTGCGGTAAGATCTTGATTCGTAGCTGCAAGAAGCCGGATATCCACAGGAATCGGTCGGGTTCCGCCGACGCGTTCGAACTCACGTTCTTGCAGCATTCGGAGCAGACGAGCTTGCAGGGAAGGGGAGAGTTCTGAAATCTCATCTAAAAACAATGTTCCGCCGTCAGCAATTTCTACTTTTCCCTTTTTCAGGGCGTGGGCTCCGGTAAATGCGCCCTTCTCATGTCCAAAAAGCTCGCTCTCCAGAAGGGTGTCCGACAGATTTGCACAGTTGATCGCTACGAAAGGTTTCCCGCATCTGGGACTGTTCAAATGAATCGCTGTGGCGGCTAATTCCTTTCCAGTGCCCGTTTCGCCGGAAATCAAAACCGTTGAATCGACGGGCGCAACTTTTGTGATCAATCCATAGACTTTTTTCATGCAATCGGTTTCGCCGATCATACTGTGTGTGATTAAGAGGTTCTCTATCAATTGGCTGTGACCGCGTTCTAGACGTTCAAGATGGCGTAAGCTATCCAGCGCTACTGCCCCGATCGCTGCAATTGCAGACGTCAATTGCAAGTGGTCATCATCAAATAAAACTCTGGAATCACCGGAGTCCATGTAAAGCACACCCTGAATGCGTTTCATAAATATCATGGGAATTGCGATGAGTGAGGCGGTCTTCTGTTCCGGCAGGCTGTCGGAGGATATCCTGGATTCCTTTGAAATGTCATTGCTGAGAAACGCAGTTCGTTCTTCCAGCACAAGGCGAATCACAGTCCGGCTCACAGGTGTATCCAATTTTTCCAGGTTTCTACTGCATGTCTGAATCGATTCGATTTCCTCTGATTGCGGGTGAATTTGAATCATCGAAGCTCTTTCAGCCGGAGTGATTTCAAAAACGGATTGCAAGATTTTTAGACACATGGACCCGGAATCATGCAAGGATTGGAGTGCTCTGCTCAATTTCAGGAGCACATCCAGACCTCGCGTAACTCGCGCAGTTAAGGGCACCGAGCTTAGCAATTTCTCAGGCTCCAGATAGAGCGCGTCTTCCAGACGGAGGCGGGTTGTTGGAATGACGCCCACTCCTTCATCAACAAAAGGAGAAGCGCCCGGGCTTTCATTTTCCGCTAATAGAAAGAGAAAAACGGAGTCGCCGAACTCGATTCTGTCACCGTGCTGCAGAAGCCGTTCGCGGATTGGAATACCGTTAAGAGAAGTTCCATTTTTGCTTTCCAGATCGTTAATTTTGAACTGTTCGGCATTCTTTGTGATCAGACAATGCCTGCCGGAAGCGGAAGCGTCTGCAATGCAAATCCAGTTCGTAGAATCTCTACCAATGGACATGCTGTCGCCGGAGAGGGGAAACGTGCTTCCCTGTTGCGGACCAGACACCGCAACAAGCCTGGCGTTCATAATTTTCAGTATACAGCAGAACAGACTGGCAGGGCAGGAATTGGCCCGGAGCGAAGACTTCTGGAGTTGAAGGAGAGACTTGCGGCCGAGCTGCGCAAAAAGGTAAAAGGCCCACCGCCCGCGATAAGCGTTCCAAAGCCCTCTCCAGAACTTTCGGAAGAACAAAAGCCGGCCGTACGTTTTGCAACCTTAAAAGCTGAATCGACTCCAGCCGGCGCAAACTGTGATGATTGATGGCGACCAGCGCGGAGAAACACCGCTGAGAATCACAGTGCCTTCCGGGACACACACAGTTGAATTCACATTGCAAGGGTATCAGTCCAGTCGTGAAATCGTTGAGACGGTCGAAGACGAAACGCAGACAGTTAGAATGACGTTACCCGCGCTTCCTTCTGTAAAGTCGGAGGCGTCCATTCAGCAACGAAGTCCGACAAGTCTGAGTGAAACGCAAAAGGAAGATGTGACCATTATCCCGGCCTGAAGTTTGCTCATTCTGTAGAGCTACAGTATTCTGTGTACTGTTATGCAAAATCGCGGCAACGGCATCTTACTCCACATTTCTTCGCTTCCTTCCGCTTACGGTATCGGTGAGTTGGGGCCGCAGGCTTACAAATTTATCGATTTTTTGGCCGAATCAGGCCAGCAATACTGGCAAATTTTGCCTCTGAATCCGACGGGAACTTTTCTTGGAAATTCTCCTTACACAAGTTTTTCAGTCTTTGCCGGAAATGCTCTTTTCATCAGTGTCGAAGAGCTTTCCAAGGCCGGTTTGCTTGACAAGACCGATCTGGAAGGTGCGCCATCTTTTCCGGACGAATCGGGTGAACTATGAAGCGGTGGTGGATTGGAAAGCGAAAGTTCTGCGAAAGGCTTTTCATCGTGCTGAAGCGAAGATGGAAAACGATCGCGATTTTGAAGATTTCTGCAGCACGAATGCTCACTGGTTGGAAGATTTCAGTTTATTTGCCGCCTTAAAGGACCATTACAAGGAAGTTGCATGGTTCGAATGGCCCCAGCCGGTGAGGGACCGCGATGAGCAGGAGCTCTCTGATCTTCGCAATAAATTGCAGAAAAGGATCTTGCGATCGAAGTTCCTCCAGTACGTTTTTTTCAAACAATGGGAATCCGTTCGGGAGTTTGCGAATCAACGAAAGATCAAAATCATCGGCGATATTCCAATCTATCCGAGTCTCGATAGCGCCGATGCCTGGTCACATCCGGAGCTTTTTAAACTGGATGAAAACAAGAAGCCGTTGTTTGTAGCCGGCGCACCGCCCGACTATTTCAGTGAGACGGGGCAGAGATGGGGCAATCCCGTATACAACTGGGATGCGCTAAAACAGACCGGATATGCATGGTGGATCAGGCGTCTTCGTCACAATTTGCAGCTCTGCGATCTACTCCGACTTGGACCATTTCCGGGGATTGGTCGCCTACTGGGAGATTCCAGCGGAAGAAGAAACCGCAGTTAACGGAAAATGGGTTCATGTTCCGGTCAGAGAGTTTTTTGAAATACTGAAAAGAGAATTGCCCTCTCTTCCTTTGATTCTCGAAGATCTTGGACTCATCACGCCGGATGTAAAAGAGGTGATGGAGGAACTTGGATTTCCCGGAATGAAAGTCTTATTGTTTGCGTTTGGTCACGATTTGCCGACCAATCCTTACGCTCCGCACAACTACGTACGGAATTGTGTTGTTTACACCGGCACTCATGATAACAATACAATTCGAGGTTGGTATGAAAAGGAAGCAGATGCGACCGGCTCGCGAAAGGTTGCAACAGTATCTGGGTCATCCTGTGAACGCTGGAACAGTTGCCGACGCCTTGATTCGACTGGCAATGTCTTCAGTGGCACGGCTCTGCATCTTACCGATGCAGGATGTTTTAAATCTGGGCGAAGAAACGCGAATGAATCTGCCATCGAAATCAAAGGGCAATTGGGAATGGCGCTTGAGAAATAATCAGGTGACACCGGCGCTTTCTAAACGGCTGATGGATTTAACCTGGATCTATGGCAGACTTCCTTCCAAAAATGAACAACCTTCTTGATTCTCATGAGTCATTGCTCATTGCTGGCACTCGTAAAACAAATGCGGGTCCCTAGTACTGAGGCCGACATTTATCAATTGTCGCACTGTTCAGACTAGCGACCCGCGCTTGCTTTGAAGGGCGACGCAGCAAGTGATAGCGTTTCAACTCACTGCGCCGCTGTTTTCACCACCAACTCTATTGAATTCATGACTCATCATTCAACCGATGACATATTCAGAATAAGGACTATTGGTTTTGAAAGGTGTAAACGCTTGCGGAATTGAATGTGGTTGGCGATGTTACTGTTTCTTGACAATTCCCGCAGGCGTATACTATTCTTCGAGTGCTCAAAACGAATTCCGGGGGCGGTTAGCTCAGCGGGAGAGCACTGCCCTTACAAGGCAGGGGCCATAGGTTCAAATCCTATACCGCCCATTACGTGTATTCGAGATTACGATTTGTGATTTCAGATTTGTGAGACGCTTCTAGTGCACTCTTCAATCGATATCTAAATTGCGCGGGGTCGTAGTTCAGTTGGTTAGAACGCCGGCCTGTCACGTCGGAGGTCGCGGGTTCGAGTCCCGTCGGCCCCGCCTTATCATGGGCTGAGCGGTTGCAAAAACCGCTCAGCCCATTTTTCATCTCCAGACCGGCGAGCTTGTAGCGCGAGACCTCTAGCAGACTGCCTGGCAGGCTGCGTTCAATTACCATCTTGATGATTCGCAAGCTCATTTTGAATATTCCGTTTCCAGCAGATTGACTTTGTTTTCGAGCAGTCGAACTGCTTCTGTCACGAGACGCGGATCGCGCAGGTTAATATCCAAGTATCGCATCAGCAAGTTGACGGGAGGTGCATCGAATCCATTCTTCATCAGAGCAATATAGCGTGGCACGAAGTGTTTCGGATTGCGCGTATACATCTCGTAATACTTTAGGGCGAGAAGAGCGCCATAAACGTAATTGATGTCATACAATGGATCTTCGTAAAAAAGGGTGCTTGTTATCCACTGCATCTTCAATTCATCATGTTTAGCGGGCCAGATTGAATACTGGTTGCTGATTTCTTTCGTCAGTGCATCAAGGTCATCAGCCGTTTCGATTTTGCCCTGTTTAACCGCATCATAAATAGCCAATTCTATGGCTTCTTCCTGGGCGACGGAAAACATTGTCATTCCTTTGCCTTCGAAAAACTGCTCAAGAAAATACCGCTTTCTTGATGAATCGGATTCATGCTCGTATAGATAATCGGGCAGCAGAAGTTCACTAAAGATTGCAAACGATTCAAATAGAAAGTGAGGGCCTTCGGCATATGCGGGCAATACGCGATTGTTCTTCATCAATTGGCGATGGATGGCGTGGGTTGATTCATGTATTAGCACGCGCATGTCATTGTAATAGCCTGCAAAACCACCACTGAAAAAGACTGTTGTAACACCAGGAAAACCTTTGGAGAAACCGCCTGATCTACGGTCGCTGCCGGAAACTATATCCATGCGTCCGTTAGAAGAATCAAGCAATAAGGCGAGTTCGTGTGCGTACTCAGAGCCGAGTGGCGACAATGCGTCTCTAATGATTTTAGTTGCCTGTTCGATGGTAAAGCGCGGCACCTTTTCGCCGCTTAAACTTGCAGACACGTCCCACAAATTGACGTCCGCGTAACCCAACCGCTTCTTAGCATATTCGGCACGCAATCGTTGATAGTGTCTATAATCATCCGCCAACTTGCTGATTTGCTCCAACAATTTCGAGACTTCTGCCTTGCTCCAATGGCTTTTGAAAAAAACTTCTTCAGGTCCATCATCAAAATGATGCAATTGTGCGAGGCGATTACGCGCTCGAATCAAATTGATCAATGTAAAAGCGTAAAGGTCGCGTTGCGAAGCGTAGCCTGCATATAAATTTTTGAATCCCGCCTCACGCACCGCCCGGTCAGGATGGCTAACGATGGCAGCGCGTTGCCTTCGAACGTCTAGTTCGCCGCCTTGTGTTTTAACTGTCCCGAACGTAGTACGGCGCAACAAGTTTTGATAAAGAACAGATTGCCATTCAATATTGAGGGGTGACGTGATACTCAACACTTCTTCCTCTTTTAGTGACAGCGTGTGCGGTCGATAACGGCGCGCGGATTCAATGGCGAAATGATAAACCTTGAGTGCCGGATTTTGCCTGGTGAATTGGTTCAGAATTGGTTCGTCTATCCGCATCAACTCCTGTTGCAGAAATGTAGTTCGTTTTACAAACTCCGCATCCAGCTCGGAACTTTCCGTATCGCTTGCCTTATCTTTAGTATTGATAGCGTAACGCAGATACAGATAAGTGTAATGCCGGATGAACTCGACGAGAACCTTCTCGTAAAGTCTGAGTGCAACAAGCAGATTCTCGGACGAGGCCGCAACTTTTCCTTTCACACTTTCTAGCTCCTTCAATCCGGCGTAGTAGTCGGCCCGTGCTGCTTTTTCGGCTTCCGGGCTCGTGAAGAAGTTTCGTGCAAAGTCAAAGTGATACTTCGCAGCACTGTCCTTTGGAATAGGTTCAAAATCATCTTGGCATAACGCATAGCCGGAAAGTAGACACAGTATTAGCAGCGCAGCAGCTGGTTGGATAAATAATGAAGACGTCATCTCATTCCCACTTTCCTTCCGTGACTGGAATGGGCCTGCTGGAGATAACCAATTGCTTTTTGGTCGTGCATTTGAAATGTGAATTGGCAAACCATACGATGAAGTCCCAAGTGTATCTGAAATTTTTGTACTGGGGCAAGAATTTCAAATAGTAAACGACGCGGATGAGTTTCTGAAATTTCCGTTTGCATTTTGTTTGCATTTTTGCGCTTCAATTGGTTCATTTTGGGCGATTTTGGATACCTGAAACTCGTCGTCTCGACGATGGTGTAGCGATCTGTCACGTCGGAGGTCGCGGGTTCGAGTCCCGTCGGCCCCGCTCTTAAATTACGCCAACGTTCAGAAATGAGCGTTGGCGTTTTTCGTTTGTCGGTCAACCCGTGAACAAATAACCAGCGGTTGTTGATGATTGCCCGAATCGTGCGTATGGACCTGACCGAGCTATAGTTTCTCCCTCCGTAGCGTATACTTGAGATTGTTTCCCGATTTGCTGCCAGTGGCCAAAATACAAGGAAGGAGGATGGCGTCTTATGCCGAATGCACGCATGCTGGAATATTTCAATGTCACAATGAATACGAGAGCCGACGAAGCATATGAGGTCCTGGACAATCTTGCAAACCTCGGCGTTAATTTTCTGGCTATCAATGCGATACCCGTAGGGCCGGAAAGCACTCAACTAACCCTCTTTCCCGAAGATGCGTCGATGTTGCTGGCAATTGCCAGGCAAGCAGGACTTCAACTGGTTGGACCTTATCCCGCAGTGATCGTGCAGGGAGAAGATGAACCAGGAGTTCTTGCAGGTATTCACAAAAAACTCCAGCAGGATCACATTCATGCCATGGCTACTAGCGCAATCACCGATGGCAAAGGTCGATATGGATGCATCCTCTACTTAAGATCCGAGGACGCAGTTCGTGCAGTCAATGCTCTCGCATAACCACGGGAAACGTACACTTCACCCATTCCCCGGATCCAATTCACAGAGAAGCAATTGCTTTCCACTATCTTCCTAAAATGTCATGATGGAGATATGACTTCCAAGACTTTCTGCGTTCTACCCTGGGTCCATGCGGCAACCCTGACGGATGGCAGTGTTCAATTGTGTTGCGTCTCAGCCGGTGGAAGCGGCGTCAATCTCAATGAGCAAACTCTTGCAGATTACTGGAACTCCGAGTATGTGAAGGATGCCCGTCGCCGCATGCTGATGGGGAAGGAGGTGGGGGCCTGCAAACGCTGTTATCGTGAAGAGGCGCACGGTCTTAAATCTCATCGCATCGTCGAAAACGAGGTCTGGAAAAAGCGGTTGGGTCACAACGCAATACAGGAATTGGTCGGCACAACTTCAAGAGAGGGCGCGCTCGATGCTGCTATGCAATACATCGATTTACGGCTTGGCAACACTTGCAACCTGAGGTGCATCATGTGCCGGCCCCACGAGTCAAGCAACTGGCTACAGACCGCCCGGAAGCTAAGTGAGCTTTTCCAGGATCGGCGACTGAAAGACGAGTGGAAATCCAAATCGAAAATCGACGCAAGCCGCTTCGAGTGGTATCGCAATTCCGCATTCTGGTTGAATTTGAAGACGTTTTTGCCGAATGTGAAAGAGATCATCCTGGCTGGTGGCGAACCGTTTCTCATTGAGGAACAGTTTGCATTTGTAAAGACCTGCTGTGAGATGGGGGAGTCCGATCATATTCGCCTGCGTTATCACACCAATGGAACAGTCTTTCCCGAAGAGATGATCCGATACTGGGAGCAGTTTGAAAGGGTCCAATTCATGGTCAGCATCGATGGCATCCGCGCCGTAGCAAACTATATCCGGCATCCGTCGAATTGGGATGAGATCGAAGCAAACATCCGCCAGTTCGACAGCCTGGCGGAGAACACGATTACGTATTTTAATTTCACAACTTCAGCTCTCAATATCTATCGCCTTCCAGAAGTTCTCGATTGGGCCGATCAGAGCGGCCTGCGAAAACGCAAGCATTTCACAGACCTTCAGGACTACGTTCACCCCAGTCTTGTACACTACCCGGCATACCAAAGCATCCGGGTTCTTCCCGCCGATTACAAGGAGTTAGTTACAAAGAAGCTCCGCGAGTATATGAAACAGCGGTTGGCTGGACAAATCGTCGATAGGTTGAAAGCCATTCTCGAATTCATGAACGCGGAGGATCAATCGGAAAGAATGCCCAGTCTCATTGAATATACAAGGATGCTGGATCGTTTGAACCGGACCGATGTGCTCAAAACTTTTCCGGAAATTGCGCACTATTGGGTTTGATATTGCAGACTCTCAACTTCCGAATGAAATTGTCCGGATGAGGCCACGTCCGTTACCATTTAGGCACGCCCGAAACATGTCCACTTTTTCAGCAATAGTTCGAGAATCGTAGCCTGGGCGCCTCATATACATTTTCATTTGTTCGTAACAACGTTCCGATCAAAACGGTGGTTACATTCTTAAGGGCCTGGCTTCAGAAATCCTGAGGTGTTTTTACCACAAGAGTGGTGCGCATCCGACAATAACGTGCGATGAAAGGTTACTGGGTGTTCCTTTCATTGCAATGGCGAACGAACCGCTTATCCAATCTATGAAAAAGCGATTGAGACGAATTTGGCAGCGTGCCCTGAGCTGATTCTTGTATTGAATACGATCTGCGATTTACATAGAAGCACCTCTTCTATCTTGGCTGGTTGCGGCGCCGCTCGCTCTCCCGGATTATTTCAGTCATGTCTTCAACCGGGCGAATCTCGAAGGGTCCTGCCTTCACACCCGGGTGCTTCGACATCAACTGGATGGCGTGATTCAAGTCCGTGGCTTCCAGCACGAGGATTCCGCCCAATTGTTCTTTCGTCTCGGCATACGGGCCATCGATGACAGAAACTTTACCGTTTTTCCATCGCAGGGTTGTGGCATTCCGAGCGCTTTGGAGCGCTTGCCCATCAACAAAGTGACCGTTCTTTCGAAGCAAATCGTCGTAGGCGAAGCATTCATCCATCAAGGTGTTTCGCTCAGTTTCCGAAATATTTTCCCAGGTCCTCTCGTCATAGTATCCGAGGCAAATGTATTTCATAGTTTCCTCTCCATTAGGTTTGTATTAAGTAGTCGTTTTGAAGATTCACAAATCGACATTGCTTTCCAGCGATTGGCCTCGAATTTCACCAGCAGGTTCTATGAAAGGAGTTTCCTTTTTCGGATTGAGCGTCGATTGGAAAAACCGGTCAGGTTACGAGCACAGGGCAGGTCATGCAGTGGGCTCCGCCACGTCCTTGAAATAATTCATCGGCAGGAAAGCGATCGAGTTGCCACCCAAATCCTTTCATCAGTTCAGCAACGCGAGCAGCTCGCTCAAAACCAACAGCTTTTTGCGATCTTTGCGTAACCACCACGTTCAAATGCCCATCCTGATGCTCTTCGTCCGTTATGTGGATCAGTTGAAAGCCACGTTGCTCTAAAAACTCAAGAAACAGAACATGCTGGTGTCCTGATTTTCCCGTCTCGTAAAGCCTGCAAGGAAATATTCAAATGCATCCTTATATATAAGAGCCAACCTTTCATCCAGAACCATGAAGATTCCATCTATATGGATATGGCCAAAAGGGAGCGGCACTTCCAAAAAATACTTCACATCTTTTCCAAGAATCAGATCGCGAAGCATGCTGGTTCCTACTTCATTTGCGCGATCGCACAGGGATGCTACGACTGTGTCTTCCCCGATGAGAGTGACGCCGCCTCCTTCCAGGAATCCGGGTGGTTCAATCGCCCCGATCACCGGAACACCAAGACGCTGAAAAGCGCGTTCCATCATCCATTGATCCCCCCTCCGCCCTTTCAAATACGGCCCCATCAAAACCGCTCCGTTGGAAAACACCTTTGCAAGGTCTCTTGTGTAGGTCATGTTCGGTCTTCGATCGATATAACCTGTTGCGTCGGAATCGGTTTTGAGGATTTCTCTTAATAACAATACTTCCGCTCCATGGCTGCGAAACAGATCCAGCATTGCGTCGTAATCAGCGACAAATCTCTCCCTGTTCACGGGGCGCGCAAAATGGAATTCCTCCAAATTGCTCATTCGAACCAAATCGAGCTCAACCCCAGGACGATGCATGAGCACTCGTCTCAAATTTCCGAACTCGTTCGGCACACCAAAATGCTTCATCTTTGATCCAATTTCCTGATCCAGAGATAAACAGGGACACATGTGAGAGTGAGGGCAATTCCCACCAAAGTGTCTTTTGGATTGTAATAGATCGCGTTGATCAAAAACAGTGTCATCACGGCAATGTAAAAGAATGGAATAACGGGATATCCCGGAGTTTTATAGCCATCGCTGCTTTTTTTTCTTAAGCGATAGATGGATGCCACCATAAGAATGTTGATGAATTGCAATGAAACAAGAAAAAAATTTGCCAGCCGGCTGAACGATTGAAACCAGAGGAGAGCAAAAATGGACATCGCTGCACAATAAAGAATGGAACCGAACGGAACAGACGTAGTTGAAGAAACCGCCGCCAGTCCGCGAAACGCGATCGACCGATTGGAGTACAGCGAAGCAGCTCCAAAAAATAAACGTGGTAAGGTCATCAAAAGTCCGCCAAGCGCGCCAAAGATGGAAATCAAGATCAGCGAGTTCAAAAAGAAGGAACCAGCCTGGCCGAGAAACTTCGTTGTCGCTTTTGCCGCGACTAGATTGGGTTCCGCTCTCATTTCTTCCAGAGACACCACTCGCAGAAAAGCAAAGTTCACAATCAGATAAAGAATGATGATTCCAGTAACGCCGGCTATGAGGCCACGTGGCAGATTCTTCTTTGGATCGGACACTTCCCCTGCAGCATGCGTAACGTCGATCCATCCATCGTACGTAAAAAGCACCGCTGCAACGCCAAGGCCGACAAATTGCAGCAGCGCCAACAGGTCCCAATCGGGTTTGTCCGGCGTTGAGATCCGTTCGACGGGGTCGGCTAAAAATAAACAACCCAAAATCAGGAATAGCAGCGCCGCGATTTTCACGGAAGTGAGTATGATTTGCGTTCTTCCACTCCATTGAACTCCCCGAAGGTTGATCGCTGTGAAAAAAAGGATGGCAGTGATCGCAAAACTGACCGGCGCATGGAATCCTGTGACTATGGAGAGGTACTCGCCAAACACGATTGCAATGCCGGCAACAGATCCGGGGCCACTGATGAGCATTTCCACCCAGATTTTTACAAACCCCCAGAATTCCCCAAACGCTTCACGAATGATGTGAAAAGTGGCTCCCGACTCAGGAACGATCGCACTCAATTCACCGAGTGTTAATGCTCCGCAAAGCGTTATTAATCCGGCAAGCGTCCAGAAAAAGTAGACGTGCCAGGAATGCTGTGAAACGGTAAAAAGCTGTCCTGGAGTGAAAAAAATCCCGGACCCCAGCATGTTTCCGGCAACCACAGCTGTTACCGCAATCATTCCCAGGCGCCGGCTCAACTGTGGTTGCTGCATGCATCCAGAATAAATCAAAAAAAACTGTGCACAATCATGTCCATGGCCGTCCGGATAACGGGCGATCAGGAAGGTGGTAACCGCTCTGCGGACCTTTATCGCAACCGCCAACTGCCGTCAGCAGTGTTCCTGATACCTTCAAAAATCTTGAAGATTTTGAAATTCTTTTTCTACAAGTCGGCCGGAGGAGATTTTCTTAAAGTATGTTCTTAGTGAGGTCATATCGACAGGTTGTTGAATGAGTCCAATATGTCCGTCCGGACGAATGACCAATAAAAATTCCTGTTTCAATCCGTAAAATTCAGAGAAATCTCCGTGCAGATCCTTGATACAGCGCTCAGAATTTAGTGACCGACTAGCGGTTTGGGTTTCTAAAAAATAAGCTTCCGTATCAAGATTGATCAATGCATCCATAAGAGACGCGACCTCTTTTTCCTCCAATCGCGGATCTCGTCCAATGATCACCACCGGTCTATAATTTTGCAAAAGTTCAAAAAGCGAAATTCGTTTGCCGGAGTTACAGAATTCGAATACAACATCGGGCGCACGATCCCCGCTCCTCAAACCTGACGTTCTCCAGCCGGTGTCTTGCTGCGATAAAGTACTTTTGCGGTAATTTACGTGAAGCTGTGAAAGTTTACCGAACATCCGTTTTTGCACGCTTTTCATTCGCAAGACCGGTAAAATCAGGTGATCACGCAGCAAACGCATGACTCCTCCGGCCGCAAAAAAAACAGTTGTAATTCGGTTAGTTTCCGACAGTACCTCCTTCGCTTTAGGGAGTCGCTCTTCTTGATAAGTATCCAGCAGGGAGCTCGGAGCTCCGTGCAGGACCCGGCCCAGCTTCCATCCAAGATTGATGGCATCCTGCACGCCTGTTGTGATCCCTTGCCCGCCGGTTGGGCTATGAATATGAGCAGCGTCCCCGGCCAGGAAAACACGATCAGATCGATAGCGGTCAACCATCCTGCAGCTGAGGCGAAATTCCGATAACCATTCCGGATTTCGGGCTTTTAGGTCACTGTTTTCGGTTCTGGTCTCTATCAATTGCTGGATTTGCGAGAGCGTTGGCTCACCTACCGACGGAGTTTTATCAGAAATTTCAAAGAACAATCGCCATTGATTCTCTCTGGAAGGCAAAGGCAATGCAGCAAAAGAGCCATCCTGATGCATCCAAACGTGGTTTTCATTGTGATTGAGTTGCCAATCGATGTCTATATCAGCAATCACAAAAGCCAATGGATAAGTTTTCCCTTTAAATAAGATGTTGGCTTGTTTCCTGACAGCGCTGTGCGCCCCTTCGCAACTGATCAAATATTTAGAGGAGATCCATTCCTCACTCCCATCCGCAAGTCGCAATCTTGATCGGACCGAATCGACATCCTGAAAGAAATCGACCCATTCCGTATTCCATTCAATCGTTCCGCCGCGCTCCCGCAATAAATCACCCAGGAGCCTTTCTGTTTCGCTTTGTGGAATCAGAATCGGACGTGGTGCAAACGCTTCTTTGCCACTTTGACGATTGCCCAAATCAAAATTGAATGTAACGAGCTTTCGCGAACCGTGATAGATGTTCACTGGTGTTGGACTGCCTCCTGCTTTCACGAATCGATCCGCAACTCCCATAAGTGCCAGAATTTCTGACACACGATACTGCAGGCCAATGGCTTTAGAGGTTTTTGAAGGTCCGGAATTCTTATCGATGATTCTCGTGTCGAGCCCAAGCCGGTGACAAAGACAAGCAAGAGTCAATCCTGTAGGACCTGCACCAATAACGAGGATCTCAGTTTGGTTCGCGTTCATCTTCTTTGATTTTTGCGACAACTTGAAAGTTTGAACTTCAAATAAAGTACACTATTCGAGGTAAAGAGTGTTAAACACAGTACTGCTGCTCGCTTCCAGCCTGCATGAGGATCCCGTTGCTTCATTGGTGTTTTTCATTGCCATCGTTTTGATCGCGGCAAAGATCGGCGGCGACCTGGCGGTGAGGGTCGGTCAGCCATCTGTTCTTGGTGAATTGATGATCGGTGTCCTCCTGGGAAATCTTTCATTGCTTGGATTTACCGGCCTTGAACCGATAAAAACCGACTCAGCAATGGCCACATTGGCCGGACTCGGCGTATTGCTTTTACTTTTTGAGGTTGGACTCGAATCTACCGTTCCTCAAATGTTAAAGGTAGGCATCCCTTCATTTATCGTCGCCACTTTTGGGGTAGCCGCTCCCTTTTTTCTTGGCTGGCTGGTAGGCATGTGGTTGTTGCCGGATTCGAGTGTGTACGTTCACGCTTTCTTGGGAGCTGCCTTATGCGCAACAAGTGTGGGTATAACAGCCAGAGTTTTGCAGGATTTGAAGAAATCGAAAAGTACAGAGGCGCGGATCATTCTTGGAGCCGCCGTTATCGATGACGTCCTGGGTCTGGTCGTACTTGCCGTCGTGACCGGAATGATTGGTTCAGCAAATTCGGGAACATCGATTTCTGTTCTTGCGTCAGCATGGATCTTTGCGAAGGCCTTACTCTTTCTTTTTTGCTCGCTGGCTCTCGGCGTCTGGCTTTCTCCAAAATTATTTTCTGTCGCCTCGAAACTTCAAGCTCGTGGGGTTTTGCTCGCATCCGGACTCTCGTTTTGTTTCTTCCTTTCGTGGCTAGCCGGTGAAGTGGGATTGGCTCCGATCGTTGGAGCATTTGCGGCCGGATTAATTCTGGAAGACGCTAACTACCTTGACTTCAAGAATAAGGGAGAACACGCACTGGATGAATTGATTCATCCCATTGTTTCCTTTCTTTCTCCAATTTTCTTTGTCCTAATGGGAATGCGAACCGACTTGAGCTCTTTTGCGGAACCCGGGATGATTGGCCTCGCCCTGGCGTTAACATGCGCAGCAATTATTGGAAAACAGGTTTGTTCGCTGGGAGTGTTCGGAAAAGGCATCGACAGACTCAGCGTTGGTATTGGAATGATTCCTCGCGGCGAAGTAGGATTAATTTTCGCAAATATAGGGCTTGGATTATCCATCGGGGGCGAGAGCCTTATTTCAAAATCAACATTTTCCGCGATCATTGTCATGGTCATTGTCACTACCGTGATCACTCCACCCGCTCTGAAGTGGAGTTTTGGACGGAGGTAAAAACCTCTGATTGGCCATCGCGACAGCGATCGGGACCAAGGAGGTACTCAGACATGAACAGAAAAATCCCACAAATGAACAGCCGGTCGGAGAGTCTCGTCTTGGAAAATTGGAACAGAAGTTGCTGTAATCTGTGGAATCCTTGTTGATTTATAAAGGAAATATGTATTTGCTTCAGGATATCCGGTGTTCGATGCGCATTCTTTTTTCGACTCTCCTCCTGCCTCTAATTCTTTGCATTGTGTCTTCCATGCCTACCACCGATGCATGTTCGACTCTGTGTTTGCGACACAATGGTCGAATCGTATTTGCGAAAAATTACGATTGGAGTTTTGAAGATGGTTTGCTGTTAGTCAACAAGCGAGGCGCCGTTCGCGCTTCCGATACCGGTGTCAAAAATCATAGGGTTGCTGCGCGATGGATATCCCGATTCGGCAGTGTTACCTTCAATCAGTACGGCCGCAATTTTCCCACCGGCGGAATGAATGAAGCCGGATTGGTCATCGAATTGATGTGGGCTGATGGATCGAGTTACCCCCGTGCTGATTCACGTCCTGCGGTCGACTGTCTGGAATGGATTCAGTATCAACTGGACACAGCAAGAACAGTTGGCGATGTCATTGCGAATGATGCAAAGGTGCGCATTCAGAGTAAGGTACCGCTGCATTACTTGGTCGCCGACAGGGATGGTGCGGTGGCCACGATCGAATTCATTGGAGGAAAGCTGGTGACTCATTCCGGTAAGGATTTGCCGGTCGCTGCTCTAACCAATGATTTATATGCTGACTCACTCGAGTTTCTGGGAAAGAGAAATTGGATCCCGCAGGACGCGGGCTCAAAGGCAAGGTTTGTGCGGGCGGCAATGCGCGTTAAGAATTTCCAATCCGGCGATCCCGTGGCTTATGCTTTCGAATCGCTCGCTGACGTCCATAGCGCGATTACGCAATGGAGCATTGTTTACGAAATCGACAACGGACAGATTCATTTCCGCACACGCACTATTCCTGTGATCCGCACGCTCGCTATCAAGTCACTGGATTTCTCCTGCGCAACGCCAGTACTCGTGTTCGACTTGAAAGCAAATACCCACGGAGACATTCGCGCGAATTTGCAGCCCTATACAAAAGAAACAAATTTGAAACTGATCCGCTCCAGCTTTTCGCAAACAGATTTTCTGGCGCGTACACCGCAGATCGAACTTCAGCGCATTGCTTCCTTGCCCGAAGCATCCACTTGCGAAGGAGGAAACACTACCCCATAGGGCTCTTGTAAGTGTTCTGTTATCTGCTCCGGCGAAGCCTTAGTTCAAGGATGAGATTTTTCGCCCTCCTGGTCATGGTAATTGTTACAACTGTGATTATTCACCTGCTCGAAAGTGGAATTTTGGTTGGAAGAAAAAACCTCTGATTGGCCCTCTATGTTAGTGATTGTCCTCTTTTTCTTTTGCGCAACCATGATCATGTCGGGACAAAATGGACCAACGAATGGGAGCAAGGAGATTGGTTCGAGATGCTGAATCAGCCTGGAATTGCAGATAGCGTGAGTGTTCAAATCGGGCGAAAGAAGCCAGGCTCCAATCCCATAAGTGCGGATAAGCTTGAAGTTGGTTACTCTCAAGTGTGTTCTGATCTTCCAATAATTCAAGTCCGAGTAGGTGTCCAGATATTTGCCTAATCTTTTATAGCTGCTGATGGCGCTCCATGAATTTCGATGGTTATTGAAAATCAGATAGCCTCCGTCCACCAGGAGATCGTTCAGTTTTGTAAAAACGGAGCGCCTGAGATTGTTGTGAGCCTTTCCAAAGAATCGAAATGCAGTAATCAAATGAACAGGTTCCACTTCCTTCAAATCATCATTTGTAACGTCCGCAACCACAAACTGGGATTTTTTACATTTTCTTTTTGCCGCCTCCATCATCGATTGTCGTAAATCTAAACCGTACGAGACTTCAGCCATTTTCTCCATACGGGACAGAATTTGTCCGGTTCCACACGCAAAATCGAGATATCGTTGAATTCCTTGCGGAAAAAGTCTTTGCACGATCTCGTTCAAGAATTGAAATTCCCTGTGTCTCATGTAATCAGAGAAGCTACCCTTGGCCAAATGACGGTCAGCTTCCCTCCTGGTCAGGTTATTTATCTCGATTGCCACGTTATAACTTTCCTACGAAACGGACCTATATTCAATATGCCCTCCAACGACGCTCAAATCCGAACCGCCAATCATTTGGCGCCCTTGGCATCTTGGCGGTTAGCCTTGTTCATTTCAGGGAACCAAACGCAGCGTTCCTTCGGCATTCGACTGAATCCTGGAACGATCCCACAGCATCGGATAATACTTCCTTTTTCTCCAGGGTTCAGCCATATCGATGTAATGCGGATGAAAGGCGTGTCCTGATTGTCCCGTGGTATGGATTGCAAAGGATTGGTTGAAATCGGAAAGATCGACGATCATTCTCATAGAAGGTAGCGCTGTGACCTCATACGAGTCGGCGGCGCTCCAGCTCGTGGCATTTACGACAGAGGACCCGCCTCCCGTGGGAAAAGGCCCGCGGTTAAAGATCCATTCAAGTATCTTGATTCCGGATTCTCCAAAACTTCCATTTCGAAAAGTTACCGTGTGCAGATCGCCCCAGCGCCATCCTGCAGGATTTTTCCCGCTTCTCTCTTCCAATTCTTGAACGGCTTTGCGAAAGGCTTCTTTTAATATGTCCTCTCTGCGCTCAACTTTTGAGGTTTTTCGATTGTCCCACCAAATGTCATCAGGTTTATCGAGCAACAAACGCACGACTTCGACCCAGCGGCTACCACCTCCCGGCCGTAAGCTCGCGGGGAGTTCATCGTAAAATAGCTGCTCCAGAAGGTTCTTCCAAAATACTTCAAATAAAGCCGCCGCCGCCGAATCCGGACTTTGTTGATAATCCCAATTTCCCAGGATGCTCCGGATTTGTCCGAGATGAGGATCCTGCAATGGAATGTTCAATCAGTGCTGGAACAAGGTGTTGCGCGTTGTAATTCTTGTTATCCCCTTGCATCTTCTTCAGGAATTCCGCACCGATCCCATCTTTTTGCGACTGAATCAGCTCAACAATCCTTTTTGCGCGCCAGCCGTAATCCCAATCCATCGTTACAAGGTGACGATAATCGTTGGAAACCACTGCATTATTGGCGCTTGCAAGATACCCTGAATCGGGATTGAAATCGCGCGGCAGTTCATCAAACGGAATGAACCCGGTCCACTCATAATCATCGGTCCAGCCTGGAACAGGATATCTTCCGTCCCCTTTCCGGCGAATCGGAATTTTCCCCGGAAACTGATAACCGATGTTACCATCCACATCAGCATAAATCAGATTTTGGGAAGGGACATCAAACTGAGAAGCAGCCGTACGAAATTCTTGCCAGGTTCTCGCCAGATTCATCTTCCAAATTGCAGGAAAGGTTGTGGATGGTTCCAGAGCTGTCCAGCGCAAAGAAATCGCATAGGACTGCGGCATTTGCGTCGTGGCCGTTTTATTGATGTCTTTGGTGTTTTTTGAGTAATCGGAAAGGATCGGACCATGCCGTGTGTATCGAACATGAACCGGCTCCGATGTTCCATCAGAAATCCGGATCTGTTCGTTCACTTTCCGGACATCCAACCATTTTCCATTGACTTCATATTGATCCGAATTCTGGGGATTCATTTTTTCAACATACAAATCCATGACATCAGGACCGATGTTTGTAAACGCCCAGGCTATCCGTTGATTATGTCCGATGATGACTCCTGGCACTCCTGCCATCGAAAAACCGGCTACATTGAAGCGACAATTTTCATTTTCAGGAAAACATTGTAAATGAACCTGGAACCATATGTTCGGCATTTGCACTCCCAGATGCGGATCGTTTGCTAAAAGCGGCTTTCCGGAAATGGTTCGTTTGCCGGATATGGTCCAATTGTTTGAGCCGATGCCGGATTCCGGTTCGTTTCGAAGGGGAAGGTTTTCCAGCAAATCGGCAATCTGCAGGTTTGTGGGCACAGAGACGCGGCTTTCAACTGGAGTAGGAAAGTGTGGAAGGATCAACGGGTTGATCGATGGATAAGGCGGATAAAGTTCCTCTACCTGTTTTGAACTGATGTACTTAAGCAGTCGCGCGCGGTTAGTTTCTGTTGAAAGATTCATCCCGAGGTCCCACGACATCACTTTGCCCCACACGATGCTGTCCAGCGGCGTCCAGGGTTCCGGCTTATAGTTGCGATTCGTCAGCCGTAGGATTCCGTGTTCCAGGCTCAACTTGCTGCCTTGATGATCAGCGAGATAGGAGTTCACTCCTTCCGAGTAGGCTTGCAGAATGGATTGTGATACTTCATCCAGATGTTCCACCTCTTTTTGCGCAACGCGCGCCCAACCCATCATTCGCAAAAACTGGTCGGTTTCCAATTGCGATTTGCCGAATAATTCCGACAACCGTCCTTTTCCGGTGTGTCTCCAGAAGTCCATTTGCCAGAAACGTTCTTGAGCGTGAACGTATCCCTGGGCCCGATACAGATCATCCCTGTTCTCCGCGTAGATGTGCGGAATTCCAAACTGGTCACGAATCACTTCCACAGAGGCTTTTAAGCCGCCGACTTGCAGTTCGCCGTTGATTTCAGGGAAGGATCTGCGAATCGAGAAAAAGAGGAATGCGGCCAGTACAAGAATCAGGCAGAATAAAACCAGGACCACGCGTTTGAGAAGGCGTCTAATCACTTCTAAGATGCCGCCGGCGCATCGCCGGCGTTCAATCTGAAATCAATAATCTGCGATCTGAAATGATCTTTATTCCCAGCCAAGCTGCTTTTTGGCATCTTCGCTCATCATTTCCGGATTCCAGGGTGGCTCGAATGTCAGTTCCACTTTTGCTTCTTTGATTCCAGGCAGGCCCAACAGTTTCGATTTGACATCCTCGGCAATCATGGGGCCCATTCCGCAACCGGGGGCGGTCAATGTCATTTTTACATTGACCCTTTCCTCTTCCATATTCACGTCGTAAATCAAACCGAGATCAAGAACGTTGACCGGAATCTCCGGATCGTAGCATTTCTTTAGAACTTCATTGACTTGCTCGCGCGTAACCATACTTATTCTCCTGAGTGGTTCATTATCGTTTTCCGCTCCCACGCTGTCAACTTTGCAGCTGTAACCGCCAAGGCGCCGGAATAACATGACGTTGCCAAAATGTTTTGACATTAAAAGGAATCTTGGAGTTACTTGGCGTCTTGGAGGTTAGCAGCTACAATCGCTGCTTATGGAAGATTACAGGAAAGCCCTTCAGAAAGTCGAAGATTGGATGGTGGATTACTGGAACAACAGTGAACAGTATCCAGTCCTTTCGAAGGTGAAGCCGGGCGAGATCGCTCATGCGCTTCCGGCAAAACCTCCGGAAAAGGCCGAGTCCTTTGACCAGGTCATGGATGATTTTCAAAAAATCATTCTGCCCGGTGTTACACATTGGAATCATCCGAGCTTCTACGCCTATTTCGCTATCACCGGCTCTCCGCCCGGCGTGCTCGGGGACATGTTGTCGACCGCATTAAACGTCAACGCGATGCTGTGGAAAACTTGTCCCGCATCTACAGAATTAGAAGTTGTGGTGCTGGACTGGTTGCGTCAGATGCTTGGAATCCCTGTCCCTATGTTTGGAATCATCATGGATACGGCGTCCATCGGCACGTTTTGTGCCATGGCAGCGTCGCGCGAAGCTCTCGGTTTGAGAATTCGTGAGGAGGGAATGGCAGGGCGTTCCGATTTACCACGCCTTCGTGTTTATTGTTCCGAGCATGCTCATAGCAGCGACGATAAAGCAGCAATCGCTCTGGGTTTTGGACTGAAGGGAATACGAAAAATTCCTGTTGATGATGAGTTTCGCATGCGACCGGAAGCACTCGATCAAGCCATTCAAGAGGATATCGGAGGATGGCGCGCCCCACCTGCGTTGTCGCAACCGTCGGCACGACATCCACAACAAGCGTGGATTCTGTGCCTGAAATCTTAGCAAATCTGCCGAAAATACAATGTATGGCTCCATGTGGATGCCGCTTATGCAGGACCGGCCGCGATCCTTCCTGAAAAACAATGGATATTAAAAGGATGCGAGCAAGCCGATTCTTTTCTTTTGAATCCGCATAAATGGATGTTCGTTCCCTTTGATTGCACTGCGTTTTATACAAGGACGACCGGAAATTCTTCGTCGCGCTTTCAGTCTGGTTGCCCGAGTATCTGCGAACGGATGAAGAAGGAAGTCAGGATTTTATGAATTATGGTTTACAATTCGGTAGACGATTTCGCGCCTTAAAACTCTGGATGGTGATCCGCATGTATGGCGTAGAAGGACTGCAAAAGTGCTTCGGAAACATATTTCGATGGCACAAGAATTTGCGGAGTGGGTCCGGCAATCAAAGGATTTCGAATTGATGGCCCCGGTGCCTTTTTCAACAGTTTGCTTTCGCGCGAAGCCTGACGCGCAAGTTTCTCCTGACAAGCTGGAATCAACTGAATGAAAATCTAATGCATTCGGTGAATCAGACAGGGAAGATGTACATCTCGCACACGAAGTTGCATAACAAGATCACACTTCGTTTAGCGATCGGAAACATGAAAACAGAAAGGGAGCATGTAGCAACGGGCGTGGGCATTGCTGCAGGAACATCTCAACCGTTTGTGACGCCGGACAAATGAATCACGAAATCGATCTTCTGCAGCGCGCAAGATCCGGAGACAAAGCCGCGGGCGAAGAACTGTTCGTCCAATATCTCAAAAACTCCAAGCCCATTCAGGGACTGCTGCGACACTCTCTTGTCGAATCCGGACGATCGTGAAGAAATACTTCACGAAATCTATCTTCAGTTGATTGGCGGACAAAACCAGTTTCGTGGCGATGCACGTTTAAGCACCTACGTTTATCAGGTCGCGCGGGTGACAATATTTCAGAAATTCAGAAAGGAAAACACTCTCAAACGTGGAAAAGTGTACAGGCAGATTTCAGAACCGATCGATGTCGCAGGTAGCGAAGAATCAAGCCCGGAATATTTTTACAGAGTCAAGCAAGCGAGAGAGATCATTGAAGAGATGATCGGACGCCTGCCGGAAGCATACCGTGAAGCTTTACGCTTGCGAGTTTTAGAGGACGATAGCTACGAAGAGATCGCTCAAAAGCTGAAAATTCCCTTGAACACAGTCTCAACGAAGATCCATAAAGGCAAAAAGCTATTGGCGCTCATATTTAAGGAGAAGGGACTGTCAGAAGTTTTTGATATCTGACGGCAACTAAAGGACAAGAAGAATGTCTCCAGATTTAAACCGGTGTACTGAACCTGCAATTTACGCTTCTCAGACTGCCGGCTCTTTTGAAGAGGGCCGAGCTTTTTTACTCGGCCGGTATGTGGAAAAGGAGCTCGACGCTCAACTGGAAGCGATCATCCGTGAACATTTGAAACGATGCGTCTGTTGCTCCAACTTTCTAAAGAAATTGGATCATGATCAAGAGTTTCAAATAGCCGAAACAACCATCATTTATACAAGCTGCCCTTCCAGCAAAAATCTGGACAAGTATGTTTTTGCGCCGGCCGGGTTATCCGCGCCGGAGCATCTTAAAATTGAACAACACCTTCGTGATTGCTCGTTTTGCAAAGAGGAAACAGAGTGGCTCAAAAGCTGTGAGACACCAAAAACAACAACCACTCCGGCTTCCCGTCGAAACTGGATTCAGTACGCTTCCATCGCAGCGGCGCTTATTTTTATGGTTCTGTCCGTCTTTCTCTTTTCACAACGTTTTTCGGTGAAGAATACGGAAGACCGGCTGCGGGCTGCTGCTGTCATTAAAACACCGGATCAAATCGATTATGCATCGTTACTGAATACTTCCGTATCTCTTCCGGCCAGGATGGCCGATGTTTATCAGGAAGGTGTGGAGTCTTTAAAAAACAGAAGATTTCAAGAGGCCATTCGGCACCTCGAAATTGTTGCTACCGCCCATCCGGAACATTCAGGGGCAGTTTTTTTGCTCGGATACAGTTACTACCAGATGAATGAGCCGGAGAAAGCCTTTGAACTATGCGACCGTGCGGAGAAAATTGTCCCGCACTCGGTGGAAAGGTGTTTATCGCTTGTGAATATTGCGTTGAAGACCGGACATTTTGGACGCGCAATCCGTGAAATCAGCGGGCTGCACCATGTAGCTCCCAACCATCCTGAAGTCAAGAAAACATACGAAACGATCACAGCTATTACGGGGGGCCATGTTCTGAAATTGTAAGCTTCAGGCTCGTCTTACAAAGGCAGAAACAATCCAGATCAGAAACACAATGGCGGCCACCCATAGAGCGAAGAAGAATAGCTTAAAAAACAGAAACTTAATCACAGTGAGAGCCACTACAAAGCCCAGAAAGAGCAACAGCGCTCGAAACAAAATCTTCATTTTTTGATTCCCTCACTTAAAGAAACGTAAAAACATGGAAAAAAGTTTTTTTGAAACGCCAGGACGCATGTAGAGGCTCGATTCATCGCTCACGCATCTGGACCTTATACAGGTCGCGCATTTTGCAAAGAACATCGTCGTATTTACGCGACTTAAAATCTGGAAATCCCCAGTTAAACGCCTCCCACCTGCCCTTGTACATTGTCAAAGTCATGTCGGCGTATATTCCGTCGCGCAAGTAAATCTTTTGACCCCCGAATTTCGCGGATGCAAGGACGACTTTGTAGGTGTCCAGATAGCCCGCATCGAGATTCACCTGCCGTTTGTTATCCCGCATGAAGCGTTCTTCCGTCACGTTGCAATGAAGTTTTGCTTCTACAATGCGATCCGGTGGTATGAGATCCTGAAAAGCATAGAAGCGTCGATAAAGTCCCGTTCCCATCTCATCCTGGTAATAATTCGTCTCATCAAAATCGAAATCGTCGCTTTCAAAATCAGTTTCGCCCCACTCCACTCTCAATTGGCTGATGGCCGAATCTCGGATCGTTTCATTGTTATGAATCGTCACGACAAAGAGTTTGACCGGGAGAGGTGGGGAGGGGCTTGCCATATTATCCGATTAACGCCTTCTGTGCCTGTCTTATCAAGTCCGAAGGCAAGCCGAACATTTCCGAAAGGATTTCGGAGTCCGCGATCGAAATTCTTTGCGAGCTGCGACGATCGGGAAACACCATTTCGAGTCGATCCTTCCGGTAGTAAAGGCGGCCCGCTTCATCGAGGCGCGTGAGCATGACATGTTCCATGCTGTTCAATGAGAAGGAACGAATCCAATGTTTTTGAAATTCCGCTTGGGAGACAGGTCGAGTGCGAAGACGGTATCGCCAACGTTGAATTCCCTGTTCCTGAGTGAAGAGCGAATAATTCTCATCACCTTCATTTTGAAGCACGACTGTATTCATTCGTGTTTTATGGGTCGATTGGACTCTCGGTAGCGGCATCGGATCGTACAACAGGTAGCCGGGATCCAGAAGATACCTGCCCTCTTGCAGCGTGACAATGATCGCGCAATGAATGTTGGCGCCGTAGTGCATGTCGGCCATGGCAAGGGATGAGTCAAATCCGCAGCGTCGAAGGATTTGTTGGAGCGCATTGCACAATGAAAAACATGTGCCGCCTGTGTTCCATCGCAAATGGTCTTCCAACACCTCTTCTGTTCCTCGCAATTTGTCCTGAGAACTTGACTCGCGCGCCCCTTTCAAAATTTTTGTTACATTTTCATAGGGCAGGTTTGAAAATGCTTTCGCAAGATCTTTGAGAAACAGTAAATCAGGGTGTCCCTTTGGCAGGTTATAGCGCTGAAAGAATCGCTCAAAATGTGCTTGCATTCCCTTTTAGTTTATTGAGAACGCAATCAAAACGCCACGAATTGCGTAAGCACAATCCCATTCGGGCTGCCATTTTCCTCTGAACGGCTGTGAACGTACGTTATTTTGCTAACGCCGAGAGATCGTCCGCAACGAGCAATGGCCACATTTTACGTGCCGCACTTGCGTAGCGTTTTGATTCTTCCAATCTACCTGACGCTCGGAATATGAACGCGGCATGAACGTAAAAGTCCGGTTCTTTTGTTTGAAGTTTAAGTGCCTCAAGCATAGCTTTTTCAGCTGCTTGATATTGTCCATTTTTATAATGCGCCCACGCGAGTGCATCGTAACCACCGATATCTTTCCGTGTTGACAGGTCTCTGGCAGCAATCTCCAACGCGGTCTTCAGATTTTTTTCTCTGTTGGAATAAAAGTAGACCAGCTCGCGCGAAAAGATGGATTGTTCGAGCTCGGATCTCGTTAGAATTTTTTCAGCGGTGTCATAATATTCAGAAGCCTTTTCGGAATTAGACAATCCACTATAAAGGTCACCGAGTTTCACGAAGGCTGAGGGTGCCTCAGTGATATCTGCAATCTTTTCATTCAGACGAATTGCCACCTGGATTTTACCGTTTGCCTCATGAACATTTGCCAATCCGGCAAGAGCCACATAATAGTCCGGAAATACTTCGAGGGAATGCCGAAATTCCTTTTCAGCATCCGCCAACCGCCCGGTGTGAAAGTAGAGATCGGCGAGTCGGGCATGGTACCAGGCCCGTATCTCCGGGCGAAGAGATTCCTTGTTCGCTTGCATCACTGCTCTCTGGATGAGTTTCAAAGCGCTCAAGAGTTCCCCGTGAAGTTCTTCGAGTTGTGCCTGTCTGGCCAGAAGCGCCGGTTGGTCAGGAATTATTTCTGTAAGCTTTCGTTGCACTGCGCCGGCTTTTTCGTAAGCGCCGGTTTCGAGCAATAGATCCGCTTGTACTGCCAGAATCTCAGGATTCTCGGGATGTTTCTCAGCCATGCTTTCAACTAGACGAAGTCCTTCCTGGAAACGATGTAGAGCGGCATATACGGTTGCCAAATCGAGTTTCGTGCTTTGCTCATCCGGCCGCAGCTCAAGACCTTTTTGCAGAGCTGATTCGGCATCCTGATAGTAACGTACGGCCCCTGTTTGTCGACCTTTTCGATAATACAGTTTCCCGAGTGCCGCATGGCCAAAAAAATCGTTGGGTCGCAACTGAACCCGTTTCTCCATCGAATGAATAGACGAATCTATACTCCCGGAAACCAACGATTCTTGTGCAACTAACTCGGGAAGAAGGCCCAAAAAAAACACCCACAGAAAGATGAAACCTGCAAACATTTTGTAACAGTTCATGATTTTTCAATCAATTTGCCGATTGAAGGTACGGAAATGTGTTTGAAAAATTCGAATCATTTCCCACACAGTCGCTGGTTACCTGTCCGTCTGTGACAAGCCCTAGCTCCGTATCAATAACATCGTCGGCCAGTTTTCGGCCATTTAGAAATCCCGCTGTTGAAGAAGTGTCGACAGTCAGAATATCAGGCAATAACACGTCTGCAAGACCAGCCACTGCAGGATCGCCGCTTTGATAGAAAATCTCAAGTGTATCAACAACCTCAGGCCGGAATTTCTTCTGATCGAGGCGTGGTTTTGTTCTGTTGAATGTTTTCTTTTGCGAGGGTTCGTTTGGCTCAAAAGGATTGGCCGGAATAAATACCGTATTGATTCCCGGTCTTCCCATGCGGTCAATTTGATTTTTTAATCTTGTTCTCGCCCAGATTCCGATGTTGCTGTCCCCTGGAACATCGGAACGAGGCACTTCCAAAACCAGTGCTAGAGTGTTAAATCCAAGGAAAAAATTGACTTCCTGGCCATCACAAAAAGAACGGCCGTTTACACCACGGAAAGCGTCCAGATCAAAGAAGAACGGATCATCGAACAGTCCGGCCAGGAATTGACCTCCGCCATGAACGGGCAAAGTTTGTCCTGTTTTGCCCGAAGCGATAATCGTCGATTTTCCGCCTGCAGGAAGTCTTCTAACTGCGAGTTGTTGAGCACCTTCCGAATCCGCTTTGGAGAAGGTTATGCGGTAAGTCAGGTTCTCCAATGCATTTGCATTCGTATCAATTTTGATTTCGTAAAAGGCTGTCGGATGAAAAGTTGTTTCTCCAATGACACCAGCAGCCGGGCTCAGAGTTACTATAAATACTACGTTGTTCGCATTACCAGGTGATTGAAATACGTAGACGTCATTAATATCCAGTCGAGTATCTCCACCTGGAGGCGTCAAGCCGGGCGAATCGAGGTGATCCGCTGCATGCAAGCTTCCAGCGAAAACGAGGCATAGAACTATCAGAATAAATTTGTGTCTGTGAATCACTGTTCCTCCTTCAATCTCTTCAGCGAAATACTTTTGATGTGTTTCCTTCTGAATGAAATCTATCCAACGTTCATCTCTTTTCAAGATGTACGATCAAAATAGGGAGTTTGGATTGGATCGGCTCCACTGAATATTTACCACCAGACGTGAGGCCTTAAAGATCGCCAGGTCAAAAAATTTCGCGCTCCCTGACGATTTTCTGTAGTTCTGGAGTTACAAAAGTCCCTGTAACTGTAGGTTTAAAAAGTGTGCCGGCTGTGTGGTAACATCGCTGCCATGGCGGAGTCGATGCAATTTGTTGCGTTCCAAATCGGCTCACAGCAATTTGCAGTGGAAATTCATCGGGTACTGGAAGTGATCGGTTACTGCGAGATTACACCGCTTCCGGGCGCTCCTCCGGCTATCGAGGGATTGATCGATGTTCGCGGTTCGCTCATCCCTGTTGTCGATCTGCGAAAACGTCTGGGTCTTCGTGAAATTCGGAACACAATGCAGACCCGGATCTTGATCCTCCGCATCAACCACGGGAAAGTGGGTGTGATTGTAGATGAAGCCGACCAGGTACATACAATTCCACTGGAAAACATTCAAGCGCCTCCAGAACAGGGGTCTGATTTGGTGCTTGCCGTTGTAAGGCACGAAAATGTGCTCTTTATCATTCTGGAGCTGGAACGTGTTCTGAGCGGTGACGAACAGATGTATATGTACGGCATCAACGTTCCACCTCAGACAGACGAGAAGCGAAAATAGCTTATGTATCTTTACAAAGAAGCGAGCACACCACTTCATTCACTGCATCCGGTTACAAAACTGTTGTTGCTGCTGCTGATGATCGTTATTCCATTTCTTTCAAAGACGCCCTGGGTCACTGTTATCTTTTTCGTCTCATATGTATCGCTGCTTTTGCTTGCGCGGGGTGGAGGGAATCTGCGCAAATTCTGGAAAATGCTTTTGATATTCTGGCTCTTTACTTTCACAATCTGGATTGTCATTCCCAGGTTTCGCGGTTGGCCCTGGAGTTTCGATAATGCAATCGTGCTTGCGACAAGGGTCGATACATTCGTGGTCGCAGGCCTGCTTTTCGTAACGATTACTCGTATCGAAGAATTTACTTATGCTTTAACGCGAATCGGAATTCCATATAAAGTCGCTTTTGCTTTATCGCTCGGGTTTCGTCTCGTTCCGCTTTTTTATCAAAACCTGCAAACCATTGTGGCCGCTCAGAAATCCAGAGGCGTGGATCTGGAATCCGGAGGACTCGCTGGAAAGATTGGCAAGTATGGGCCGATTCTCGCTGCTTTGATCTCTTACAGTCTGCGAAATGCTGATTTGATGGCGATGTCGCTTGAAGCAAAAGGGTTCGGTTACTCCAGCAAACGGAGTTCCTACCTTCAGCCGGTATTCGGCTGGCGCGACGGCATAGCCATCCTGTGCACAGGTCTGGTGATCGTTGCTCTGCTCCGATGAGTCAACCTCGCATCTGTCTTTCGCTTTACGGGACAACCGAAGAAATTTGTGATGCGATTCGAACCAATGATGCCGATTTATTCGAGATTCGTCTTGATTTAAGTGACCAGCCGGACGGTACGAGCATTCGAGGCGCCACATCCAAACCTCTGATATTCACTTCGCACGGCAGACCGGATCTGATTGAACAATACCGGGTCTATGCAGATTACGTGGATGTGGAACAGCGGGAAGCGACCGAACCAAACACAATCCAATCGATTCATGCATCGCATCAAGATCCTGAAATGATTTGGAATCAGCTGAGCAGCGGGCACCTCACCAAAATTGTTTTAGAGACGGAGGATTATGAAACAATCACGCGGTTGCTGGAACTGAACCATCGGAACAAACCACTCGCGAATCTGTTTTGCTGCAGGCGAAATCGGTGCCTTCAGCCGGATCGCGTCCGTGTTGAATGGCGCGCCATGGATTTACGCCTCTTTATCCGGACGTGCCACCGGACCTGGCCAGTTCACGTTTGAGCAATTGCTTCATACATTCCGGCTAAAGAGGTTTGATACAACCCGTGATGTTTCACTTTTTGGAATTGTGGGAAATCCTGTTTCGCACAGCCGTTCCCCCGAAATACAAAATCAGAATTTTGCCGAAGCGGATTTGCCGTGGATCTACCTCCCATTCCACGTGCAAGGATCTTGCTGCATTGTTCAAAAATGCTCCGAAATGGAAATCGCAAAGGATTCAGCATCACGCATCCGTACAAACAAGAGGTCCTGTCCTATCTGGATTCCATTACGACCGCAAGCAGAACGCCTCAAGTCCTGCAACACTGTCGCTCATGTGAGTGGCCGATGGATCGGAACAAATACCGATCTGGAAGGCATTTCTGCATTGCTGCAAGATGTACCTGTACATGGATCGAGAGTTGTGATCATTGGAGCCGGAGCCTCCGCACGAGCTTTCGCTTCGGTTGTTCGGCCGCAAGCTTCGGATTTGTTGATCTTGAATCGCAGCATTCAAAAGGGGAAAGCAGCTCGCCCTGGAATTTCAAGCAAGATCGGGGCTGCCTGCAAGACCTGAAAGATTTTGACTATGACTTGCTCATCCAGGCGACACCGGTCGGTTGGGATTCTGATGAGATGCCAGTCAATCCGGATCATTTGCGCGCAGGGAAAATTGTGATCGATTCGATTTACAAGGACACTCTTCTATTGAAAAGAGCGCGCGAACTCGGTTGCAGAACCATCACGGTGAAAAGTGGTTTCAAGTTCAAGCCCACGCACAGTTCCAATGGTGGAAAGATATGTTAAAGGTTAAAAGTTAAAGGTGAAAAGTGCGTGAGCGCAACACCTTTAACCTTTATCTTTTAACCTTTAACCATAAGATATCTCAAATGACATGGCTCTCGATCACGACAGTTTTGATTGCCGCCTGTGCTACGGTAGCCGGCGGAATGCTGCTTTTGCTCAAGCCGCATTGGGATTGGAAGGTTCTTCGAATCACGATCTCATTCGGCGCCGGATACATGCTTGGAGCAGCAGCACTGGCAATGATACCGGAGAGTTTGAAGCTCACGGATCAAGCTCCCATCTATTTCTTAGTTGGGTATCTAACCATTCATTTTTTTGAGCACACGATTGTGCCTCATTTTCATTTCGGAGAAGAGACTCATTCAGAGGCGATGGTCAATCCGCTTGTTGGAATTTCATCCATCATCGGTTTGAGCATCCACACGCTATTCGATGGAATTTCGATCGGCGCAGGTTTTCTGATCTCTCCCAAACTCGGACTCTTGATCTTTGGTGCTGTTGTGCTGCACAAAATCCCGGAAGGCTTCACGATCTCCTCGATCATGCTCGCAAGCGGCCGGAGCAGACGAACTGCTATTTCCGCTTCGGCTGTTCTTGCTGTCAGTACAATTCTTGGAGCAGTCCTAATCTCTTTTTTCTCACAATCCGTGCGCTATGCCCTTCCCTTTTCAGCAGGCGTCACTTTTTACATCGCGGCATCCGATCTTGTCCCAATCATCAATGAATCCCGCGGCTTGAGTCTTTCTTTCGCTTTTTTTGCAGGAATTCTGGTCTTCTATTTTTCAGACTTGCTGTTAGCAAGATATTTATTTTGAGTAATATCGGAGCAATTCCCGTTTAATCCGGAAAACATGACTCTACGAATTAGGGAATCTGTTGTTTTATGAACATGTTTCGCGGTAGGAATTGCTCTGCAGAGCATTTGCAAAAACCGGAACGCATACACTGGTTGCAATTCATCTTTGCGAAACGAAGTTTTGGTCTGGTTACACGGCAAATGCTCTGCCACTACAGTTTCTTAAACACGTAAAAGCTGCGACGTGGAGTTTCGTCCCGAAAGTTCAGAAAAGAGTAGACAACATAACCTGCATTCAAATAGTGTTCGAAAGCTTTTCTGGTTTCGAGCCTCCACAATAACGGAGCTTCAGCAGAAACGGTTTTCAATTGCTGCATATCGGAAGGAATTTCCAGAAACAAATATTCACTCGGATCGATCCACGTGAATCTTGTCGATCATCAAAGCTCCGTTTTCAAAATGAGTGCTTGAAATGAGTGATTCTGCTGAGGGCAGTGTTTTGAATTCCGGGATCTCTTTTTTCAAGAGAGGGATTGGCCACTGCGCGATCAAGCGGTCGGTTGGTGTGCCGGAGTGCAGCGGGCTTGATGTGATTCCGTAAATATTGATTTCGTATTCTTTTGCGATGCATCCGAGCTTGTGAAGATTGAAGTAGGCATTCTTGCTTTCCAGCGGATCGTACGTCCATTCGAGGACATCGTATCCTTTTTCACGGGCCGATTCGTACTGGGCCATCTTGAGCTTGTAACCGATGTCCGTGTTTCGCAAGGATGAAACGACAGCGAGCATGTGCGACCATTGAACCTTTTGATTCTGGTGTGTGCCGGGCAGACTGTATACAAATCCGATCATCTCCCTTCCTTCAAACGCGCCAAGAATAATACCGTCGTTTCGTTCGGAAACGACCAGAAGCGGTAAAGGAACAATGTCATAAGGGTCGTCAAAGCCCCACACCTCTTTTTGGATGTCGACACATCTTTGGAACTCTTCTAATGTATGCAAAGTTCTAATTTCCATATTTATAACCGCGTGAAACGGCTCTCCAGAATATTACCTGCTTCATCCAATTCAAAATGTAACACGAACGGTTTCCTTACAGGGAAACGGTGCAAACGGATATAGAAGCGCAGATCCGAAAATTCAATGATATGAATCTTACCGCGCACTTTTTCCACCACCACCGGATAACGCGCAAACCAGAAGTAAAGCTGCCCCATCTCGGATGAGCGTGCTAACTGTTCATGGTAGGAGCCGGTACCTTTCGTGAATACATCAAACGGGGGTTTTGGTTTTTGAAAACTGAAGAATGGAATCTGATAATAGTGCAAACCGGCGTCGAGAATGCCTGACCACCGAACGGGGAAAAAAGGTTGTGGGATCGCAGCAACCCGGGTGTATGGAATTTTATGCTGCTCTGCTGATGTCTTCAGCTGATACACTGCAATCGTGTGATTGAACGCACAAAATGCAATGTAGAAAACCGCGATCACGATACCTTTTTTTGCGCGTGAAGCGGCCCAAATCGGCTGAAGCCGGGCAACAATCACCGTGACGAGAAGAATTCCTGTCAGGAACAAATCGAGAATGAAAACCCAATCAAAATAGTAGCGGGCCGTGGAAAATGGGTAGAGCACAACAGTGCCGTAGGATGTTATCAAATCGAGAATCTGATGGCTGAAAAGAGCGACCCATGTTGCGGCTATCCAGGGCAGATACCTGCGCTCTTCATCGAACCTTGCAAAAAGAGCGCCGATCAAAATACCGCTGAAAATCAGTCCCAGAAAAGAGTGTGTGATACCGCGATGATTGGCGATGTATGTCGGCAAGCCCTGAAAACGATAGATGATATCGATGTCTGGGAACATGGCGGAGCCTGCAAGAGCGTATCGGCATCGCGTTCCAAGATGCCGCGTAAATCCTGCTTCTGCAATTACCGCGCCCGCCAGACCGTGTGTAACCGGATCCATGGAGTCTGTTATGATATCAAAGTTCCAGGGACGGAAGTAGCTTTCTAGAATGAACTTTCGGCTTTCCTGAGCGTCAATAGTAAGAGCGCGATTCAGCGCGCCCGTAATCCCTTAAACTTAGTAATCGGGCGCCATGAATGGCGCCCCTACGTAGTTCGCAAGAGGTGGGGCGTTACATAGAAAAAGATGAGCATATTCAAGAAGAAAAAATTCTGGATCATTATAGTCCTGATCGTTCTGGTGGCTGTTTCTGTTGCTACATACCTTTCGAAGCGCCGTGGAAAGGAGATTGAAGTTCAAATCGATCAAGTCAAGCGGCAGGATCTGGTTTCGTTGGTGGCTGCTTCCGGCAAGATTGAGCCCAAAAAGAAAGTCGATATCAGCGCCAGCATTCCGGGCAAGATCGTGAAACTGTCCATTGAGGAAGGGGATACCGTCCAAAATGGAGATTTCCTTTTACAGATCGATCCGGTCCCCTTTCAGGCGGCGCTTGATAACTCACAGGCGGCGCTCCGGCGGGCGCGATCGAATCTGGATTCAGCGCGCAGTAGCCTTAAGCAGGCCGAGCAAACATGGAAACGCAAGTCACGAATGTGGGAGGACAAGACGGGACTCATTTCGCAGGACGAGTATGAACGGGCCCGCACGGATTTCGAAATGCAGCAGGCAGGCGTGCGCGCATCTCAGAACCAGATCGAACAGGCCATCGCGGATGTGGATCGATCCAGAGACGATCTCGACAAAACAAAAGTGGTTGCTCCTATGAGTGGAGTTGTGGTTCGAAGAGCAGTGGAAGAAGGGGAAGTCGCTGTAATCGGTACGATGAACAATCCGGGTACTGTGTTGCTTACCATAGCGGACCTTTCCGTTATGGAAGCCGAATTGGAAGTGGATGAAACCGATATCGGTAATCTTGCAATGGGCCAGAAGGCTGTTGTAACGGTTGATGCTTTTCCCGGTAAGAAATTCGAAGGGGAAGTCACTGAAATCGGAAACAGTCCAATTGTGAAAACGGCCGGAGGCGAAGAAGCAACGGATTTTAAAGTCACGATCACATTAAGAGACCCCGGAGTGCAATTGCGTCCAGGGCTCACTGCAGACGGCGAAATTACAACGGCCGTTCGTTCGAATTGTTTGACTGTGCCGATCCAGGCGCTTGTTGTGCGAGATCTGAGCAAACCGGAAGAGCGTGACAAAATCAAGAAAGAAGATCGCGAAAAGGAAGGCGTGTTTCTTGTACAGAACGGCAAAGCAACGTTTCGTTCTGTGAAAACGGGAATCATGGGCGAAATGCAGATCGAAATAACAGATGGATTGAAAGGCGGTGAACAGATTGTTACGGGCAGTTATCAAACACTTCGTGATTTGAAGAATGAAGATGCTGTAAAAATCAAAAAGCCGGAAGAAGGAAAAGATAAGAAAGAAAAGGAATGATCATTATCCGCACGCAGAATCTCACCCGAAAATATCAGATGGGTGATGAAGAAGTTCATGCTCTGAGCGGTGTCAGTCTTGAGATTGAGAAAGGGGATTACGTTGCGATTATGGGCCCCTCCGGGTCCGGAAAATCCACACTGATGAATCTTCTGGGCTGTCTGGATTCTCCTTCATCGGGCGAGTACTGGCTGAATGAACAGGCCGTTAGCTCACTCACAGATGATGAGCTCGCGCGTGTCCGGAATAAAGAAGTTGGCTTCGTTTTTCAAACGTTTCATTTGCTTCCGCGATACACGGCACTGGAAAACGTTCAATTGCCGCTTGTCTACAGCAACGTGAATCCGGAAGAAAGGCTGAAGCGCGCGCAGCAAGTTTTAAAGGAAGTGGATCTAACGGATCGTATGCAGCACAAGCCGAATGAGCTTTCAGGGGGACAGCGTCAGCGGGTTGCTGTGGCTCGCGCGCTGATCAACAGTCCTTCCATTCTTCTGGCGGACGAACCCACTGGAAATCTCGATAGCAATACAGGAAAGGAGATTCTGGCTTTATTCGACCGGCTTCACAAGACCGGTCACACGATCATTCTGGTTACTCATGATGCCGAAGTCGCTTCTCATGCGCGTCGCGTGATCCGGCTGCGCGACGGCAAGGTCGAAGAAGACAGAATTAACGAAGCGAGGAGCGCTTGATGGGGCAAAAATGTAGCCCCGGTACCAGCTTGCGCAAGTGATTCCAGCATGAACTTTATGGAAACAGTCCGTCTTGTTTTTGCATCCTTCCGAACAAACAAGCTACGCACGTTTTTGACTCTGCTTGGAGTGATCATCGGAGTTACAACAGTGATCACGGTCGTTTCGCGTGATCAAAGGGATGAACCGTTATGTGTCTGAGTACCATCACGGAATCCGGCAGCAATGTTTTTCAGATCGACCGGTTCGGAGTCATCACGAGTCATGAAGCATGGGTGGCTGCCATGAAGCGTAAAGATCTCACACTGGACGACATGGAGGCTGTAAAAAAGGGATGTGAATTGTGCACTCACGTCGCTGCATTTTCGTTCGTGCCCTCCTTTATGAACCAGATTCAGATCGACGTCACCGCGGGACGTCAAAAGATCGAAGACCCGAATATCAATGGCGTGTCGGCTAATTATGCATCTGTGACGCATCGGGAACTCTCTTCAGGTCGGCACATTACAGAATGGGAGGAAGAGCACTCTGTTTTTTCCGCTGTTCTCGGTTACGAAATTGCGCAAAGCCTGTTTCCGCAAATCGATCCGGTCGGCAAGACCATTCATATCAATAACAGAAAGTTCCGGGTTGTTGGCGTGTTAAAGAAGTACGGCAGCTTCCTGGGAGAGAATCGCGATATCGTTTTGGAAATTCCAATCACCGCATTTCAGAAAGTGTTCGGAAAGCGCGAAGCTGTTTTCGTTCTTGTGAAAGTTGAAGATGCGGCCAAAATGGCGCAGGCTCAGGATCAAGCGCGAGTTGTGCTCCGTTCCAAGCATCACCGCCGCTATAACGATGATGATGGTTTCGCTATTCTGACCACAGATACGCTCGTTTCACTCTGGCAAACGTTTACAGCGGGCGCGTTTGCCGCCATGATCGGCATTTCTTCCATTGCGCTTGTTGTGGGGGGAATCGTGATCATGAATATCATGCTGGTCTCCGTTGTCGAACGAACTTCTGAGATCGGGTTACGCAAGGCTCTTGGTGCACGGAGTAAAGATGTGAAACGCCAGTTCCTGCTGGAGTCCGTCATTCTTGCGGCTGTTGGTGGGGCAATTGGAGTCTTGCTGGGAGCTGCAGGCGGGAAAATTCATTTCCGCGTTCAGTCCGCTCCCTTCCAGTCTGGAACCAGGCCCCGGTGATCGCCGGCCTTTTGCTCGCCTGTTCCGTTGGCCTGGTTTCCGGCATGTGGCCGGCCATGAAAGCGGCTAAATTGGATCCGATTGTTGCTTTGAGAACAGAATGAAACGGAACATTGGCACAATTCAAGAAGCGTTTTCACAAGCAATCTTTTCGATCCGCAGTAACAAGCTCCGCGCGTTTCTCACAATTCTCGGAATCGTCATCGGCGTCATGACGGTCATCGGCATGGTCTCCATCATTCAAGGTCTCAATAACAGTATGGTCGAGAGACTCGAATCGATGGGACCACATCTGATTCAGTTTCAACATGAAGAGATGGTCCACTTCGGCCGACCAACGCGCGAAATGAGAATGCGCAAGCCTCTCTATTATGAGGATGCGGTTGCCATTCGTGAAAATGCTCCGGCCATCAAGGCCGTTTCCTCCGAAGCTTATCACTTCGGTATCGAGATGAAATACAGGAGCGAAAAAACAAGCGGACTTGCCTTCGGCGGTGTGGAGCCAACGTTTCTGGAATGCAACAACATGAACGTGGACTCAGGACGCTTCATCACAGATACGGATCTTCAGCATGCGACTTTTGTCATCGTGATCGGAGACGATGTTGCAAAGGCGCTCTTTCCCGGTGGCGTGGATCCAATTGGGAAGATCGGTCCTTGCCCGCGGCTACAAATTTCAGGTAATTGGAAAGTTTGAGCGGAAAGGAAACAGCTTTTCAGGCGGATCGAACGATGATTACGTTACAATCCCTTTCACCACGTTTTTGAAATTATTTCCCAGCACGTATCGGGAAAACGGACTTCATATCGCTACAATTCCCAAAAGCCCGGAACTGGCGCCCGCGGCGATCGATCAGGGAACGGCTGTGCTCAGAAGGCAGCGGGGTTTGAAGGCCGATCAGCCGAACAATTTCGCAATCGTTACTCCTGAAAACATGATGACAACTTACAAGCAGATCACAGGCGCCATCTATCTTGTGATGGTTGTGATTTCTTCCATTGGATTGATGGTTGGAGGCGTTGGCGTGATGAACATCATGCTCGTGTCCGTGAAGGAACGAACGCGGGAGATCGGACTGCGCAAGGCTCTCGGCGCGCGGAGCAAGGACATTTTGTGGCAATTTCTGATCGAAGCGGTGGTCCTCTGTTTGATCGGAGGCGCGCTCGGTATAGTAGCCGGCGCCGGCGTCGCTTTCCTTGTCAACGCACTATCTCCACTTCCCGCGCGCGTATCCCCCGGCGCCGTGATCGCCGCGATCACTGTCTCTTCATCTGTGGGTTTATTCTTTGGACTCTATCCGGCGCGACGCGCTGCTAAACAGGATCCTATTCTCGCCCTCCATTACGAATAAATTTTACCACGGAGACACGGAGGGCACCGAGGAAAAAATATCTGTTCTATTTCGCTCCGTGTGCTCCGTGTCTCCGTGGTAAAATTTAAGGATGGATTTGCACGTCTGTATTCTTGGAGCCGGTCAAAGCAAAAGGATGAAGTCGAGGCTCTCAAAGCTGCTGCATCCCCTTTGCGGCAAACCGATGATTCTACATGTTTGGCATGCCCTGTCCGCACTCTCGCCGATAACGTGTGCCGTCGTGGTGGGTCATCAGCGCGATCAGGTCATGGAAGCGCTCGCCGGGAAGTCCATCGAATTTGTAATTCAGGAACAGCAACACGGAACGGCCCATGCCGTTTCCGAGTTTCTCAAACAGTATCCTGACATCGATGGCCTTTTGCTTGTTCTCAGTGGAGATACTCCGTTGCTGCAACCTTCCACTTTGCTGGAAATGATCCAACTTCATAAGCAAAGAAGCGCTGTGATTACTCTGCTGACAATGGACTTATCCAATCCAGCAGGATACGGGCGCGTCATCCGGAACCCGCAGGGAACAATCGAACGAATTATCGAAGAAGCCGATGCGAACGAAGTAGAAAAAGCCGTTCGGGAAGTGAATGCGGGTGTTTATGCTTTTGACATTCCTAAAACTGCGCGCGCTACTCCCGCATGTACAGCAGGAAAATAAGCAGAAAGAATTTTATCTACCGGATGTGATTTCTCTCGCTCTGGAGCGAAATTGGCCCGTTATACCTCAGAAAGTTCCTCCCGATCAAGTGATGGGTATCAACACGAAAGTGGAACTCGCTGACGCAACATGCATCCTTCGAAAGCGGATCAACGAACAATGGATGCTTCGCGGCGTTACAATGATTGATCCCTCTACAACATTTATCGACATAGATGTTCAGCTTCGGCTCGGACGTTACGCTTTATCCGAACATCTATCTGGAAGGAGGCACGCTCGTTGGTTCTGATGTGATCATCCATCCAAATTGCAGGATAACGGATTCTTACATTGACGCAGGTTGCATCATTTACGAAAACAGCTCGATGGATTCCGCCCACCTGGAACCGGGAGTGAAGATCGGGCCGTTTGCGAGGCTCCGTCCCGATACGCATTTGCAATCAGGCGTTCGAATCGGAAACTTTGTGGAACTAAAAAAAACATTCGTGGGAGAGGGTTCCAAGGCCAATCATTTAACATACCTGGGAGATGCTACGATCGGCAGGAACGTAAACATCGGCGCGGGAACGATCACCTGCAATTATGACGGTGAGAAGAAGCATCCCACCGTAATTGAAGACGATGTTTTCATAGGAAGCGACACGCAATTGATTGCACCTGTGAAAGTTGGAAAGGGCGCGTACGTTGCAGCAGGATCCAGCATCACAGAGGATGTTCCTGCCAGATTCGCTCGCAATTGCACGCGGCCGGCAGGTCAACAAAACAAACTGGAAACCTAAGAAGAAATAGATTGTACTGCCGGCGGTTTTTTACAGAAGATAGCGAAGGTAGCAAAGAATTAAAATAGCTTTGCTTCCTTTGCTTTCTTCTGTAAAAAAATATGAAAAAACTTATCCTTCTTTTGTTGATTCTTTCGCCAGTGATCGTTTTCGCGGAAGAGTACTCCGCTGATTCCTCGAAAAATCCTTCTGGGAAATCCGGAAAAAGATGATCCGTTGATCTCACCGGGAGGGACCCGAATTGCCTATCTGGCCCCTTCTCCGGAGGGAGTCTTAAACATCTGGGTGAAAAGCGTCGACAAACCAGATGACCGTATGGTCACTCATGATAAACGAAACGGAATTTTCTATTACTACTGGGGTTTCAACGATCAACACATCCTGTTCTTTCAGGACAATTCCGGTGATGAAAACGATCACTTAAAATCAGTCGATCTTCAGACAGAGGTTGTTCGTGATCTGACTCCATTTCAGGACGTTCGAGCAACGAACCTGTTGAAGGACGATCAGCATCCTGAAGAGGTGTTGATTGGCCTGAACCTCAAAGATAAAAAACTCTTCGATATGTACAGGGTTCATTTAAAAACGGGGGCTGTCACGTTAGAAGCGGAAAACCCTGGCGATGTGATCGGATGGAGCACGGATACGAATTTCAGGATTCGCGCTGCGACTGCTTTTCAAGAAGACTTGTCTACAGCAATTCGCGTTCGCGATGCGATCGACAAACCGTGGCGCGATCTTCTCGTAACTCCTTTTGAGAAGACTCCGTTTCTCGGACAATACAACGGAGGATCCCTTGTAACAGGATTCAGTCAGAACGGCAAGAGCCTTTACGCTGCAACATCGGCAAACAGCGATACTACGCAATTAGTAAGGATGGATGCTGCGACCGGCAAGATCCAGGAAGTGTCTGGCGGAAGATCCGAACGGAGATCTGTGGGAATACGGGTGACCGGTACGAAGTCCTGACAAACAAGCAGACGGGAGCGCCTCAGGCTGCTGCATTCAATTACTTGAAACCGGAATACAAGAGCATCGATCCGAATGTAAGCGCGGATCTTACTTTTTTGAAGCAACAGGATTCTGGACTTTTCAAATCACCAGCCGCGATGTAAAGGATACGCTCTGGATCGTGAAGTATTTGAATGATAGAAAACCGCCCGCCTATTTCCTTTACGCGCGGGATGGAAAGAAGCTCGAACCGCTGGTGAATCCTTTTCCGGAACTTTCAAAGTATTCTTTGCCCGAAAGGAAACCTGTTGTGATCCCAGCCAGGGATGGAATGAAGCTTGTGGGCTACCTGACACTCCCCCTTACAGGTCAGGGCGGGTCTGAGATCCGCGCGTCTGAGGCACTCCCGATGGTGATTTCTGTTCATGGTGGACCCTGGTACAGAGATGAGTGGGGATTTGATCGCGAGGTTCAATGGCTGGCGAACCGTGGATACGCTGTGCTGCAAGTTAATTTTCGCGGTTCCTCAGGATTCGGACTGAAGTACATGAATGCGGGAACGGGCCAGTGGTGCACAGGCAGTATGCAGCATGATTTAACAGACGGTGTACGGTGGGCGATTGCAGAAGGGATCGCCGATCCGAAACGAATCGTGATCTACGGCGGATCTTATGGCGGCTATGCCACTTTATGCGGACTGGTCTTCACTCCCGAATTATACGTTGCGGGTGCCGAAATGGTTGGCCCTTCTGATGTCGGCTACTCTGCTTAGTTCCTTTCCGCCATACTGGAAACCGGTCAAGAAACGCTGGATTCGTCGAATCGGAATTGATGCTGAAAATGACGCGGAAGGAAACCGCAAGATATCCCCGCTTTACCATGTGGATAAAATTCGCGCTCCGATCCTGATTGCTCATGGCTCGAATGATCCCCGGGTGAAGCAGCAAGCATCGGACCGCATCGTTGCGGAACTGCGTAAAAACAAGCTGCCGTGACCTATCTTGTTTATCCGGATGAAGGTCACGGGTGGACTCGTGAACCGAATATCCTCGATTATTACGGAAGACTGGAAGAATTTCTCGCGCAATACCTGAAGGGCCGTCTCGAGCCCAGACAGGAAATCAGCGGCACTTCCGTCGAAATTCGCTAAACTTACTATTCCAATTCCTCGGAAAAGAAACTACATTATAGATGTACTTTTAACCTTGAACCTTAAACTTGGACCTTCCTTATGTGTGGAATTGTTGGTTACATCGGACAACAAAAAGTTGTACCTATATTAATTGAAACACTTCGGCGTTTGGAGTATCGGGGCTACGACTCCGCTGGAATTGCAGTCGTCAACGGAAATGGCGTCAGCATTCGAAGAAGCGCCGGAAAACTTGCCAATTTGGAGAACGTGATTCTGGCCGATCCTATCGAAGGATATTACGGGCTGGGTCATACTCGTTGGGCGACTCACGGACGCCCAACAGAAGAGAATGCGCATCCTCACCGCGACTGTAAAGGGGAGCTGGTTGTGGTGCACAACGGAATCATTGAAAATTAT